>NZ_AYVL01000018.1 GCF_000502835.1 Mesorhizobium sp. LSJC280B00 | reverse complement strand
CCGAGCGGCCCGACCAGGCCGCGGCCGTAGTTTCGCGTGGTGGCCGGCCCGATCTTGCAGCGCACGCCCTGCCGCGCGTCCGGGCGCCGACCTTGCTCGTCGTCGGAGGCGCGGACACGCAAGTGATCGCACTCAACCGCTCGGCGCTGGCGGCGCTCCGCAGCGAGAAGGAGCTCGCCATCGTCCCTGGCGCGACACATCTGTTCGAGGAGCCTGGCGCCCTGGACGAAGTCGCGGGTCTGGCGAGCCGATGGTTCTTGCGCCATCTGGTTTCGGACAGATCGGCGTCAACGTCCTGACGGCTGGGGCTTGGATCACCAGTGCCGGGATCATTTGCGTCCTCAACGCGTTATGATCCTCATAAGACCGCGCGCAGCTGCAACCCGAATGGCTGTCGCAACCCGTATGTGGGAGAAAGACAATGCCAGACAAGAAAACCATCGAGAAGGCCCGAAAGGACAAGCGCGAGGGCAAATCGCCGAGCACACAGGCCGGCGAGTTCGTGCACGAGGAGATCGATAAAATCCGCCGCGGCGAGCACGGCGCGCGCTCGACCCAGCAGGCCATCGCCATCGGGCTTTCCGAGGCGAGACGCGCAGGCGTAGACCTGCCCCCGCCCAAAAAGGGCAAGGTGAAGGAGAGCACGCGCAAAAGCGCCGAATACGCCTATGAGGCCGGCCAGGGTGAACGCACGCCGAAACGCCGCCCGCGGGTCTCGAAAGCCGTCTCCAAGGTGCTCGAGCACGAGCCGAAGAGCACGGCGTCGCACGAGGCGCTGGCGCAGCAGGCCAAGCGTGCGGCCTCGCGCCGGACGGCTGAGGAGCGCTCGGCCGCCGCCAAGAAGGCCGCCGAGACGAAAGGCGCCAGCGGAAGGAAGGCGGCGGCGCAGAAGGCCGCCAGAACGCGCGCACACCACGCATAATCCAAAGACGGCAGTTCGCCTCCTGGAAATCCGATATGGCCCAAACGACCGGTATCGAGCTCTGCCCCGGCAGCGCGGGACAACGCCGCTGCCCAAGGCGAACCAGAGCCTGCATCTGCGGGACAACATCGACTTCGAAATCACCGCTGACGACACGGTGGCGCTGAACGAGCAATACTCGTCGCTCGCGATGCTGCCTGACGCGTGACACCGACCGGAGGTACTCGGCGGCAAGGGCAGCGGGAGACCGGTCAGGAAAGCGCAGCCTGTTTCTTGAGCATGATGCGTATCGCCCATAACGCGGAGAACTCTGATCATGACCTCAGCTGCCAGCACGACAATGCCGCGAGCCACCACTCAGACGAGACACATCGCTTTGCTCGGCGCGCCCTCTAATCTTGGGCTGATGCCGCAGGAGGGTGGGCCGGAGCCCGGCGTGTGGAAGGCGCCGGAGGCACTTCAATCGCTTGGTCTCGCCGACCGTTTGGGCGCCGGTCCGTTGCGCTCGGTTCGGGCTCCGCTTTATCGGCCTGAGGTGGATCCTGCGACGGGCGTGCGCAATGCCCAGGCCCTGCGCCAGTATTCCAAGACGCTTGCCGAAGCGGTCGACGAGGAGCTGAACTCGGGAGGGTTCCTGCTCATGCTCGGCGGCGATTGCAGTGTGTTGCTTGGCCCTGCGCTCGCGCTACGGCGTCGTGGCCGCTACGGCCTTATCTTCTTCGATGGGCACACCGATTTCAAATTGCCGGTTACCTCGCCATCAAAGGGAGCCGCGGGCATGGATTTGGCCTTCGTAACCGGTCATGGCCCGACGCTCCTGACCGATTTCGGCGAGCACACTCCTTTGGTCCGTGAGGCCGACGTAGTCGCGTTTGGCTATCGCGATGTGCAGGACCCCGCGACTTACACGTCCAAGGCCATCTTCGACACCGATGTTCACCGGATGGATTTGGCAGAAGTGCGGCGGCGCGGCATCGCCGATGCGGCACGGATAGCGCTTGACGCGGTCGCAGGGCAGGACGTCGAGGGTGTATTCGTTCACTTCGATGTCGACGTGCTGGACAGCGAGATCATGTCGGCTGTCGATTCGCCGGAGGCCGGCGGTGTCTTGCCCGACGAAGCTGTCGAAGCCCTTCGCACATGGTGCAACGATCCACGCGTGATTGGGATGGAGGTGACGATCTATGATCCCGACCGCGATCCGGATCGTCGCTGCGGCAAGCTGCTGATCGACATTCTGGTCGCTTCCCTTCGCGGCCGGTAGACCAATGGGAGTCCTGCACTTGTGCACGAACGCAATCCGCCGGCACGAATGGCCGTCGGTCTGACGGATCGCCGCGCGCACCCATTCTGTGGTGCTACCTCATCGGGAACCGTTCTCAACGAACATGGTTCCGAGTGTGCGACCGAAGCATTCGGCCTCTTCTACCCGGCTATCGCCAAGGAGATTCGCCATGACCGGCAAAACCCGTCCCACCGTCCTGATCACAGGCAGCAGCGGGTTTCTGGGCCAAGCCATCGCTCGCGGCTTGATGGAGCGCTACGACATCATCGGCCTTGATGTTGCCAGACGATCCTTGCCCGGCGTCGAGACGATCGAGATCGACCTTACCTCGGACGCGAGCGTGGCGAAGGCACTGGCCGAGGTGCGCGAGCGGAGCGGCGGCCGCGTTGCCTCGGTGATCCATCTTGCGGCCTATTACGACACGACCGGCGAGGATAATCCGAAATACGGCGCGGTGACCGTCGAGGGAACGCGCCGGCTGCTGAACGCGCTGAGAGGGCTCGAGACGGAGCAGTTCGTGTTTTCGAGCACGTTGTTGGTGCATGCGGCGAGCCCGGCAAAGGGCGCCAGGATCGACGAAGAGTCTCCGATCGATCCGGCCTGGGCCTATCCGAGATCGAAGGCTGAGACCGAGACGCTGATCCTGAAAGAGCACGGCAACGTCAAGGTTGCGATCCTGCGACTGGCGGGCGTCTATGACGAGGATTGTCACGCGGCCTTCATCGCCCAGCAGATCGCCCGCATTTTCGAGCGCATGCCGACCGCCTATCTTTTCACCGGCGACATCACCACCGGCCAGCCCTACCTGCATCTGGACGATCTCGTCGACGCCGTGGTGCGCACCGTCGACCGGCGCAGCGCGCTTCCCGACGAGACCGTACTGCTGATCGGCGAAGAAGAGACGCCGTCCTACGACGAGATGCAGAAGCAGATCGGGCAGCTCCTGCACGGCGAGACCTGGCGGACCCTGTCCCTGCCGAAAGAGGTGACGAAGCTCGGCGCCTGGATGCAGGAGAAGGTTTTCGACCAGGAGACCGACATCAAGCCATGGATGATCGAGAACGCCGACGATCACTACGAGATCGACATCTCCCGCGCCAGGCGCCTGCTTGGCTGGAAGCCGCGGCACAGCCTGACCGCTACATTGCCGGAATTGATCCGGCGGCTGAAGGCGGATCCTACCGACTGGTACAAGAAGAACAAGCTTGAACCGTCGGCGGTCGCCGCTTCCGCGCCCGAGCTCGACCAGGCCGCCGAACGGCTGCAGCGCCCGCTCGAGCGCTCGGACGACGAGGTCGAGGCCGAAACCGAACGCCACCGGGCCGCAACGCTCTGGGCGCCGCTGACCAACGTTGCGGTCGGGCTGTGGCTCGTGGCGTCGCCCTTCACGCTCGGCCTGTTCGATCCCGCTTCAGCACCGATTCCGCCGGCGCTCGGACATGAGATCGCCTCGCCGGAGACGCGCGACGGCAGGCTCGGCATCAGTGAGATTGTATCCGGCCTCGCCATCCTGTCGCTGGCGCTTGTCGGCATGCGCCGGCGCTGGCACGGGCTGCAATGGCTCACCGCCTCGATCGGGGTTTGGGTGATGTTCGCGCCGCTGCTGTTCTGGACCACCAGCGCCGGAGCCTACGCGACCGACACGTTGGCCGGCATGCTGATCGTCGCGTTCGCGGTGATGATCCCGCCGACGCCGGGTATCAGCCGGCGTGCCCTTGCCGCCGATGACGACCGCCCGCTCGGCTGGAGCTATTCGCCCTCCCTCTTCACCCAGCGCATTCCCATAATCGGCCTCGCCTTTGTCGGCCTGTTCGTCTCGCGTTATCTCGCCGCCTATCAGCTTGGCCATATCGATGGCCTTTGGGAACCGTTCTTCGGCCCGGGCGAAACGCCGGCCGGCAATGGCAGCGAGGCGGTGGTCACCTCCTGGGTCTCCAAGGGCTTTCCGATCGCCGATGCCGGGCTGGGCGCCTTCGCCTATGCGCTGGATATCCTCGCCGGCGCGATCGGCGACCGCCGCCGCTGGCGCACCATGCCATGGATGGTGCTTTTGTTCGGCTTGCTGGTCGTCCCGCTCGGCGTGGTCAGCGTCGGCTTCATCATCATCCAGCCACCGCTCATCGGGGCGCTGTGCACGCTCTGCATCGTCCAGGCTGCCGTCACCGTCGTGCTCATCCCCTATTCGGTCGACGAGGTGCTGGCGAGCTGCCAGTATCTTTGGCGTGCCAAACAGGCGGGAGAGCCGTTCTGGCGCACATTCTGGTGCGGAGGAGCGGCACTTTCGGAAGACCAGACGCCGACGCCCGACCTCGACCGGCCGCTGTCGGCAGTGGCGCTGGACTTCGTCACCGGCGGTGTGAACTTCCCGTGGACCCTTGTCGCCAGCACGCTCGCCGGCGCCCTGCTGATGATCACGCCGCTCAGCTTCGGCACAAGCCCGCCGCTCTACTTCAGCGACCATGTCATCGGCTGCCTGGTCATCATGGTAGCCGTTACCGCGATGGCCGAGGTGGCGCGCGCCGTCCGCTTTCTGAACATCGCGCTTGGAGCCTGGATTGCCCTCTCTCCGTTCATCCTCGCCGGCGGTGCGGCCGCGAGCCTCGCCAATCTGGCGATCGGAGCCCTCCTGGTCGGGCTCAGCCTGCCGCGCGGCACGCGCAGCGCTGCGCATTATGGCGGCTGGGACCGGGCCATCGTCTGAGGATGTTCAGCAGCGCTGGACGATCGGCCAGGTGACTGCAAAGATTGATCCGCATCAACCTGTCGAACATATCGAGCGGGAAGTCGGCGAAAGGCGCAAAGGCGGCCGTACCCTTCCAACTTGAATTTTCCGCGTATCTGGGTTTCATAAGTCGGCAAATAACTTAGGGAGGAATTTCAACATGATAAAAAGGGCAATTCTCGGCGCCGGCATCCTCGCCGCCGGTATGTGGGCCGCGTCGTCATCGGCGTCCGCCGAAAGCCTGACCATGTATTGCGGCGTTGACGAGGTCTGGTGCCAGCAGACGGCGCGGGCGTTCGAGGAGAAGACCGGCATCACCGTCAATATGACCCGCAAGAGCGCTGGCGAAATCTATGCGCAATTGCGCGCCGAGGCCGCCAACCCAAAGGCAGACATCTGGTGGGGCGGCACCGGCGATCCGCATCTGCAGGCATCCGAGGAGGGCCTGACAGTGGAATACAAATCGCCGCTGCTCAACCAGTTGCAGCCCTGGGCGATCAAGCAGGCGGAAACGTCCGGCTACCGCACGGTCGGCATCTATTCGGGTGCGCTGGGCTTCGGCTACAACAAGGATTTGCTGGCCAAGAACAATCTGCCCGAACCGAAATGCTGGGCCGATCTGATCAAGCCCGAATACAAGGGGCACATCCAGGTCGCCAACCCCAATTCCTCGGGGACCGCATACAATATGCTGGCGACCATCGTTCAGCTGTTTGGTGAGGACAAGGGTTTCGAATACATGAAAGCCCTGCACAAGAACGTCAACCAGTACACCAAGTCGGGTTCGGCGCCGATCAAGGCCGCCGGTCTCGGCGAGACCACCATCGGCATCGTCTTCATCCACGACGCCGTGTCGCAGGTCGTCGCAGGTTTCCCGATCGTTCCGGTCACCCCTTGCGAGGGAACCGGCTACGAGATCGGCTCGGAATCGATCATCAAGGGGGCGCGGAACCTGGAGGCTGCGAAAAAATTCTACGACTGGGCGCTCGAGGCCGACGTCCAGTCCATGGCGCAAAAGGCGGGGTCGTTCCAGGTTCCGTCGAACAAGGCGGCAAAAACCTCCGACAAGGCGCCCGACCTCTCCACCATCAAGCTGATCGACTACGACTTCAAGAAGTACGGCTCGAGCGAAGAGCGGAAGCGGCTGCTGAAAAAATGGGACGAGGAGGTCGCATCGCTGCCGCAATAGCAGATGCGCTTCCGCGAAACCCGCTGGCCGATTGAACCGGTCGCCGTCCTTTGGATGGCGGTCGGATGGCTGGGGTTTGCCGTGCTGCCCTGGTACGGCATCGAGGACGGGTTCTTCGGCTTTTCCTGGCTGTTCGACGGTTACCCGTCCGACAGCGAATTCGCGCCGGCACTGGTTCTGGCCCTCAAGGGCGAGAAACTGTGGCTGGCGCCGCTCGGCCTGCTGCTGGTGGTGCCGCTGCTTCTGTGGGGCCGCACCAAATCCGATCCGGTTTTCAGCCGGCTGCTGATCATTGTCAGCGCCGCCGGATTTGGCTGGCTGTTGTTCCAGGGCTTCGCCATCGGGCTGCGCGGTTGGCAGTTCGGCTGGCTCACCAGCCTGTTCGGCGAACTTGGCGACCGCCAATTCGGCATGGGCTACGGCGCCTTGCTGGTCAGCGGTGCCTTTCTGTTCCTTTTCACCCTGGGTGTTGCCGCGCGCGGCGCCGTCTCTGGCGACGTCTTCGTCGTCGGCTCGATCGGCTTTGTCGTCGCCATGGTTGCCATTTTCATCTTCATGCCGATCCTGATGATGCTGGCCAATGCCATGCAGACCGACGACGGCGGCTACTCGCCTGTCGCGTTCCTGGCCAAGCTGTTCAGTTCGCGGCTGTGGAGCCTGGCTTGTCTTGCCGGCGGCAGCCGCTGCGGCGTGGCCTGGAATTCGCTGCTGCTGGCCGTGCTCGTCGGCCTGCTGACCATGTTTCTGGGGCTGGTGTTCGCGCTGGTCGTGACCCGTACCGGTTTCCGCCACGGCAAGCTGCTGCGCGCCCTGACCGTGTTGCCGATCATCACGCCGGCTTTCGTCATCGGCCTTGCCATCATCCTGTTGTTCGGACTGTCGGGCGCGGTGACTCAAAGCGTCGCCGGCGCCTTCGGCCTCCAGCCGACACGCTGGGTATATGGACTTCCCGGCCTGCTCATTGCCCAGGTTCTTGCCTTCACGCCGATCGCCTTCCTGGTGCTGATGGGCGTCGTCGAAGGCGTCAGCCCGTCCATGGAAGAGGCCTCCCAGACGCTCCGAGCCAGCCGCTGGCAGACCTTTTGGACCGTATCCCTGCCGCTGATGCGGCCGGGCCTTGCCAACGCCTTTCTGCTCGGCTTCATCGAGAGCATGGCCGATTTCGGCAATCCGCTGGTGCTGAGCGGCAATTACGACGTGCTGTCGACAGAAATCTTCTTTGCCATTGTCGGCGCGCAGAACGATGCGGCACTTGCCGCGATCCTGGCGCTGGTGCTGCTGGCCTTCACGCTCGGCGCCTTTTATGCGCAGCGCTTCTGGATCGGCAGGCGCTCTTACACCACCGTCACCGGCAAGGGCGACGCCGGCGTCCATCCGCGCTTGCCTGCCGGGCTGACATACGCGCTCTATGTCATCGCCGGACTGTGGACGGCATTCACCGTACTGGTCTACACGGTGATCTTCTATGGCAGCTTCGTCAAGCTGTGGGGGGTCGACCAGAGCCTGACACTGGAGCACTACCGGAAGGCGTTCTCCGTCGGCTGGAACGAATTCGGCATCCACTGGTCGGGCTCGGCATGGAGCTCCTTCTGGACGACCATGGAGATCACGCTGATATCGGCGCCTCTGACGGCCGGGATCGGGCTTCTGACCGCCTATCTTCTGGTCCGCCAGAATTTCCGCGGCAAGAACGCCTTCGAATTTGCGACCATGCTCTCGTTCGCGATTCCGGGAACCGTCATCGGCGTCAGCTACATTATTGCCTTCAACGTGCCGCCGATCGAGCTGACCGGGACCGGCATCATCCTCGTACTGTCGTTCATCTTCCGCAACATGCCGGTGGGCGTGCGCGCCGGCGTCGCCTCGATGTCGCAGATCGACCGTAGCCTGGATGAATCCTCACTGACGCTTGGCGCCAACTCGTGGCAGACCTTCAGGCGCGTCATCCTGCCTTTGCTGAGATCGGCAATGCTGGCGGCGCTCGTCTATTCCTTCGTGCGCGCCATGACCGCGATCAGCGCCGTCATCTTTCTGGTCAGCGCGCGCTACGATCTCTCGACCAGCTACATCGTTGGACGTGTCGAGAACAATGAATACGGCATCGCCATCGCCTATTCGACGGTGCTGATCGTCGTCATGCTGATGGTAATTGGCTTGATGCAGCTGCTTGTCGGCAGCCGCAATATCGGCCGGCGCGGCATCCAGCAGGGCGACGGCGGCTGGAGCGTGCGCACCAATGTCAGCCTGCCCGGAACGGCCGGCGGCCCGACCACAATAGCAGGAGCCGGGTGATGGCCGAAATTCGCAGCAACGCCGCCTCGGTAACCTTCGACCATGTCACCAAGACATATCCGGGCGCCAGCATGCCGGCGGTCGACGACATCTCGCTTGCGATCGAAGCCGGCAAGCTGGTGACGCTTCTCGGGCCCTCCGGCTGCGGCAAGACGACGACGCTGCGCATGATCGCCGGCCTTGAAATGCCGTCCAGCGGCCGCATTCTGATAGGCGGCAAAGATGTCACCCGCCTGCCCGCCACCGACCGCGACGTGTCCATGGTTTTCCAGTCCTATGCACTGTTTCCGCACATGACGGTGATGGAGAACGTCTCCTATGGCTTGCGTTTCTCCGGCCATGACAAGAAGGAGGCCGCATCGCGCGCCCATGCCGGGCTGGAATTGGTCGGCCTAACCGGTCTCGAGGCGCGCCTGCCCAGCGAACTGTCTGGCGGCCAGCAGCAGCGCGTGGCGGTGGCACGCGCGCTGGTGCTCGAACCGCAAGTGCTGCTGTTCGACGAGCCGCTGTCAAATCTCGACGCCAAGCTGCGCCGGCACGTGCGCGAGGAAATCAGGGAAATCCAGACCAAGCTAGGACTGACGGTGGTCTATGTTACGCATGACCAGGAAGAAGCGCTGGCGGTTTCGGATCGTATCATCGTCATGAACAAAGCGGTGATCGCACAGGACGGCACGCCACGCGAACTCTACGACGCACCGGCCAACGCTTTCGTCGCCGACTTCATCGGCGAAGCCAATATCCTCGATTGCGAGGTGGTTTCGGTAGAAGGTGATGAAGCTGCCGTCCGGCTGGGTTCGCTGGCCTTGAAACTGCCGGCGCGAGGCCAGCTGGTCGGCCCGGCGAAGCTGGCGGTCCGTCCGAGCCGCATCGAGATCGGGCCTGCCGGCAGGCCGCGGACGATCGCCGGCAGGCTCGAAAAGGTCACCTATGTCGGCAGCCATCTCGAACTGATCATCGGCACACCGCACGGCCAGGTGTTTGCAATATCGCACAACATCGATGCGCCGTTTCAGGCAGGCGACAGCGTCGGCATCGGCTTTCCGGAGCGCGGACCGGTTCTGATCAAAGCTTGAAGGATTGCACGCAGAGTTGGCGAACCTGGGCGAACACACCGCTGCCGGCGCAAATCACCAGCGCGCCGTTTTCCAGCACCGTCTTTGGGTCGGGCTTGACGATCGTGCCGCCGGCTTCTTCCACCAGCAGCATGCCTGCCAGGCAGTCCCAGGCGTTCATATGCTCTTCGACATAGCCGAGCAGCCTGCCGGCGGCCGCATAGGCGAGCATCAACGCGCCGGATGCGTTACGGAAAAACACGCCGCCTTTTGAAAACAGCAAGCCGATGAGCGTTGCGACGTTTTGCATTTCGGCGCGGTTGGAAAAGCCGGTGCCCAACGAGCCGTCGGTCAGGCTGGTGGCCGCGCTTGCCCTGATCGGCTTGCCGTTGAGAAAAGCGCCGCCGCCCTTGCGGCAATGGAACGTTTCGCCGGTAGAGGGCTCGTGGATGACACCCACGACAGTGTCGCCGTCCTTGGCGCAGGCGATGACCACGCACCAGGCCGGAATGCCCCGCACGAAGTTCGCGGTGCCGTCGATCGGATCTATCACCCAGACATGCCCGCTCGATCCGGTGACCGAGGCATGCTCCTCGCCGACAATTCCATCGGTCGGGTAGGCGGCTTTCATTGCCGCACGGATGAACAGCTCGACCTCGCGGTCAGCCTGCGAGACCATGTCCTGATGACCTTTGCTCTCGATGGCGAGGCTGTCGAGGTCGCGAAAATACTTCAGGCCGAGCGCGCCGGCGCGCCGCGCGAGATCGATGGCGAACTGTTCGCGCGTTGCTGTGTCGGCTGTCATGAGATCCTTGGGATGGCGAATGTGATCTGAGGAAAATACCCCAGCCGGAGAAGCTTAGCGGTGAAGATAAGAGTGTGCAAATGACGAGCCCTGCCTTTTGCAGGGCGGCCCTGAGGCCGACCGATCTTCCATGCGCCCGACAGCGACAGTCGTGCTCATACGGGTCCGGTCATGTCGCCGTCGACATAGATGATCTGGCCGGTCATGAAGCTCGACGCGTCGGAAACCAGGAAGATCGCGGCACCGCCCAGTTCATCGACCTCGCCCACGTTGCCAACGGCCGACCAATGCCACGGCTGAGATTGCCGGCGATAAACGCCTATCCCCGCCGGACGCCTTCGCGGCGCAGATCGTCCATCGTGCGCGAAATGCCTTCGCGCAGGATCGACACCATGTCGTCGATCTGCTCGCGCGTGATGATCAATGGCGGCGACATCACGCACATGTTGATCAGTGGCCGGACCAGCAGGCCGAGCTCGTGGCAATGCGCGTCGATGCGCTCGGCACCTTGATCCGCCTCGCTTATGACCCCGAGGCTCTGCTGGCGATGGCAGACTGAATAATTCTTAGCGCAGCAATGCGGCCGGCGACGATGGCGCCCTCGACGTAGCCCGGAAATGATGGCGACAGCTCCGACGAGGCGAAATGGATCCGCGACGCGCCGGCGCGGATAATGCGTTCGGCATCGGTTGCCGTCGCATCGACGATCAGATCGCTGTAACCGCCGCCGCTCCAGCGATCCCCAGTCCAGTCGCGATAACTGAGATCGATGATGCCGGCCGCCTCGATACCGAGCGCCTCTTCCAGCTTTGACGTCACCTTTGCGCGCAACGCCGCGTCGTCCAGATCCCGCCAGCGCTGCGCCAGCGGCCCGCCGATGAAGACGACAAGGGCTGCGTGATCCTCGTCCCTGCTGGCATCGCAGGCAAAAAGCCCGTGCGGGTCGCGCCACATCACCATGCCGCTCAAGCCCCTGTCGCGCCAGAAAGCCTTGGGGTAGCGCACCAGCATTTTGATCACCGCGCCGCTTTGCCAGACGCCGAGGGCTCTCTTCAGCACAGCCGGCAGCGGCGGCACGAAATCCACTCTCGAGGCCATCATCGGCGGTACGGCGACCAGTACCGCTCGTGCCTCGATCGCGCCGGCAGGCGAAACGACGCGAACCCCTCCCGGCCCGTGCTCAATGGCCTCGACAGCTGTATTCAGCCGCAGTCGATCGCCGAGATCCCGCGCAAGATCATCCGCTAGCGAATGCATGGTTTCGCCCACGAAATACTGCAGCTCCGAGACCTCGTTGGTGATGCGGCGATCATTGTCGATCAAGTACCACAGCGGCAGCCTTTCCATTGCCAGGCACCACAGGCCCTCGATCATCGACCGAAAGGCGGCCTTCGCATCGTCGGGATCGGCCTGGCGATCGAGCCATGCCGCGACCGTCAAGCCGACAATGGTCGGGTCGGTCGGTGCGATCGCATTCATCCGCTCGCGCATTCGCATCGCGGTGCCGTAAGTGCGCCCGGCTTGCGCCTCGCTCATTCGCGGCTGCGTGACGAATTCGCCTGCGACATGGGTCTCGACCAATGTCTTGCCGCGCGCTCGCACCAGCGCCATTAATTCCGGCATGTCTTCGCACAGGAACTGGCCGCCGCTGTCGATCCGCTCGCCGAGCCCGTTCTGCACGGCTTCGACGCGGCCGCCGACACGGTCGCGGGCTTCGAGCAGCACGACATCGATGCCGGCGTGGTTCAATTCACGCGCGGCCGACAGGCCGGTGAAGCCGGCGCCGACGATGGCCACATCGGCTCGTTCGATCTTGAACTTCATTAGCCGGCCTTGATCTTCTCGAATGTCAGGGGTCGGATCATTGTCTTCATTGCTGGTCCACCCTCTTTTTGATGGTTCACGCCGGCCTGGCACCGCGGGCTGCAGAGTTCGGATAGTGCTTGGGGAATGCCGCAGACAGGAACTCGTTCGCGGCCTGCAGCGCCGTCTCGCGTGTGGCGTCCTCGGTGCCCATCATCAAACGCAGCCACAGACCATCCAGCATGGCGCTGAGCGCCAGCGCCATGACTTGCGGCTCATAGGCATAGAAGCCGCCCTGCTTGAGCGCCGCGCAAAGATCGATGAAGATGTTCTGGTAGACGGCATCGCGTGCGCTGCTCAGCGCCTGATATTTCGGTCGCGATTTGGCCTCGCCCCAGAAGGCGCACCAGGCAGCCAGCTTGCGCTTGTTACAGATCGAGCGGTCGAAATCGGCCGCGACCAATGCCTGCAGCTGGCGGGCGGGATCATCGCCGGCCTTTTGCAAGGCGCTGCGCCAATGCGCCGAATACTCGTCATACATGTATTGCAAGGTCGCGACGAGCAGCTTCTCCTTGCTCTCAAAATGGAAATTGACGATGCCGCGAGACAGGCCGGCGCCGTCGGCAACGTCGGCCATCGTCGTTTCCGAATAGCCGCGCTTGGCCAGTGAATCGATCGTCGCTTCGATCAATTGAAGCTGCCTGGTCTCTTTCGACGCCTTGCGGCCGCGCTTATCGGAATCGCTTTTTCGCGCCGGTTCGAGGAGGGCTTCGCGCGCCTCTGTTGTCTTCATCGGGGTGATGGTCTCCAGCATCGCCGGCTAGCCGATCGGCTTCGGCCGCGAAGATCAGTGGGACGGTGTTTGCCACTGTCAAGCACCTTCTGCACGGCTGCCCATATTCGAATGTTCTCGTCGAGATTGCATCCTTGGCGAAAACGACGTCGAAGGCACCGTCGGCGAAAGGCAGCGATCCCGGCGATGCAGACCAGATCAGCGCCGCCGAGCCCGCCTGCAGCGGACCTTGGGTCGAGATCTACGCCAGGCGCGAGCTGCAATATCAAAAGCTGCTGAGGCGTGCCAAACTGGCGCCGCGGCTGGTCATCAAACTCGACCGCCGCACCAGTCCGCCCGCGGATTTCTAAATATGGCCGACGACACCGACAGTCCCGAACTCGACACCGAAGCCGCCGAACAGTGGCAGCTGATCAACACGCCGCTCGGCGAAAAATGGTCGGGCCGCACCCGCTATGCCGCGGCCATGTTCTTCTACAAACGCGGCGAGATGAACGCCGAGACGCTCGAGGTCTACCGCATCTGCGCACGCCTGGATTCGACGGATCCGCTGCCGATCATCCGTGATCGCGGCATTGGCCAGGACTGGCTTAAACGCATGGGTTTCGAATAGTCCGCCCCCAAAACGCGTTCCGGTCAAGCCGGCATCACCCGCTTAGCCGATGGTCCTTTCCAGCATGCCTAGCCAGTTGCGATAGGCGATCTTCTCGATCAGCGCGCGCCCGAAGCCGCGTGCCGCGAATGCGTCGAGCAGTCTTGGCAGGCCGGCAACATCGCCTATCACGGCCGGGATCATGGCGCCGTCGAAATCCGAGCCTAGGCCGACGCCGTCTTCGCCCAGCGCCTGCAGCAGCGAATCGACATGGCGCACCATGACGTCGAGGCCGGTGTCGGCGTTCATCCTGCCGTCCTCGCGCAGGAACCCGGTGGCGAAGTTCAGCCCGACCATGCCGCCGGAGTCGCGGATCGCGCCGAGCTGCCATTCGGTGAGGTTGCGCGAATGGCCGCAGATCGCGTGCACGTTGGAATGGGTCGCGACCAGCGGTGCGTCGCTGATCTCGACGACGTCGCGGAAACCTTTTTCGTTGAGATGCGAAAGATCGATCATGATCTTCAGCTGGTTGCAGGCTTTCACCAGCGCCTTGCCGGCATCGGTCAGCCCCGCCCCTGTATCGGGCGATGACGGGAAACGGAACGGCACGCCGTGGCCGAAGGCATTGGGACGGCTCCAGACGATACCGAGCGAGCGCAGGCCGGCTGCGTGGAGAACGTCGAGCAGGGTGAGCTCAGGGTCGATCGCCTCGACCCCTTCGATATGGAAGACCGCCGCGATCGAGCCTTGCGCCATCGCCTTCCTCACATCGCCGGCGCTGCGGCATACAGTAAGTGCCGAAGCCCGCTCCAGCCTGAACAGGATCGAGGCCATCGCTACGGTGGAGTTGAGCGCATCGGCGCGCGGAATCTCGGGTGGCAAGGGCTCGCTGTCGCTCGGCGCCAGCGGCACCGCGCCGCGTTTGGATTTCTCGACAGGCGGCGGGAAGATCGCGAACATGCCGCCGGCAAACCCGCCTTTCTTCGCGCGCGGCAGGTCGATGTGGCCACCTGGCGTCCCCTCGACGAACAGCTTTTCGACGTCCGCATCCTTCGACTGGTAGAGCCGGAGCAGCGTGTCGTTGTGGCCGTCGAAGACGGGAACGAGATCGGATTCGGTCATGGAGAGCCATTCGGTTGAAGTGGTCGGGCCGCGGACGGCGAGCCGGTTGCTGGCAATACTTAGGCAAGGTTGGCGCTCTGCGCAAATCCCGCATGTTGCCGCTGTGTTTGTACGCCTCCAATGGCCAAAGGGGCACGCGGTAAAGCCGCGCACCCCTTCTCCTGTCATTCATCGAGGGGCTGTGCTTACCGCTTCAGCACGTCCGCCCATTCCGGATGGCGGCGGAATTGGGCATTGGCGAACGGGCAAAGCGGGATGATCGTCTTGCCCGCCGCACGTGCATCCTCGACGGCACGGGTGACCAGGCGAAGCCCCGCGCCCTGGCCGCGAAATGCATCCGGCACTTCGGTATGGTCGATGATGATCTGGTGCTCGCCGATCTTGGTGAAGGTCATCTCAGCCTCGGCGCCGCCCGGCCCACGCAGGAGGTAGCGGCCCTTCGAGCCGCGGTCCTCCATCTCGATCTCGGGCAATAGGTCAGACATGGCTTGCGGTCCTTTCATCCGGCGCAAGGGCGAACAACCGCCGCGCCGCCTCGATCTCGCTCGGCCGCACCTCATGGCCGCCGTCATGCCACTCGACTGTGACATCGGCGCCATCGGCGCGCAAATAGGCTTCAAGCCGCGCCGTCAAATCAGGCGGACAGATCGGGTCCCGCCTGCCGGCGGTGACCAGGATGCGGCTGCCGCCAAGGCTGCCCTTGACCTCCGGCTCGAACGGGATCAGCGGATGCATCAGCACCGTTGCGTCGAACAGCGACGGTTCGGCAAACAGCACCGAGGCCAGGATGTTGGCGCCGTTGGAGTAACCGAGGCCGAGCACCGAAGATGGCCTTGCCGTCTCGACATGTGCCTTGACGAAGCCGGCCATCTTGTCCGTCGCTCGCGTGATGTCGCCCATATCGTAAACGCCCTCGCCGGTCCGGCGGAAGAAGCGTGCGGCGCCTTGTTCCGAGACATCGCCGCGCGGAGCGACGATCGTCGCTTGCGGCGCGAGATCGCGTCCAAGCGACAGAAGCTGGGCCTCGTCGCCGCCGGTGCCATGGAAGACGAAGAGCAGCGGTCCATCAGGCGAACCGGGCAGCACTTTGTGAATATACGAATCCTTGCTCATGACCTTGCCCTCAGTCTTCCAGTTTCTGCAGATGCTGCTCGAGATAGGGCCGCAAATGCTGGTGTTGCGACGGCAGCTTCAGCGCCTCGCCAAGATGGGCGGTATCCTCGTCGCGGTCGAAGCCCGGCTCGTTGGTGGCGACTTCGAACAGCACGCCGCCCGGTGTGCGGAAATAGATCGCCCAGAAATAATCGCGGTCGATCACCGGCGTCACCTGATAACCTGTATCGAGCAGCGCCTTGCGCACTTCGATCTGCTTGGCGCGGTTCTCGACGGCGAAAGCGACATGGTGGACCGAGCCGGCGCCGAGATTGGCAAAGCCGGCCCCTGGCAGCGATTCGATATCGACGACGTCGGCGCCGTTGCCGTTCTTCACCGCCAGCCGCCTGACGTTGCCGGACTTGTCGACCTCCTCATAACCCATGAATTTCAGCAGCTCTTCGGTGGCGCCGCCATCTTTCAGCCTGAGCGACACCGAGTGAAAGCCGCGGATCGCCTCGTCGGTGGGAATGCCACCCTTGGCCCATGGCGCACGGTTGTCCGCTCTGTCCTCGACCAGCGCAAACCCGTCGCCGTCGGGACCGGCGAACGCAAGACGCTTCTCGCCGAACGTCTCCTCGCGGGAGAGCCCGGTGACGCCTTGCTCGGCAAACCGTTTCTCCCAATAGCCGAGCGTGCCCTCAGGCACCGAGTAAGCGGTGGTGCCGACCTCGCCAACGCCATGGCGGCCCTTGCCGATGTTGGGAAACGGGAAATAGGTCATCACCGAGCCGGGCGTGCCGACCTCGTCGCCGTAATAGAGGTGGTAGACATCGGGTGCGTCGAAATTAACGGTTTTCTTGACCCGCCGCAGACCGAGCGTCCCGGTGAAGAATTCATTGTTCTGGCGCGCATCGCTGGCCATCGAGGTGACGTGATGCAGGCCCTTGACTTGGTCGAGCATGTTTCTGCTCCTTTCCTTGTGCCGGCGCGGCCCTTGCCGCTGTCCACGCAAATATGAGCATCCGCCTCCTGGCCGCAAAGGCGGCAAACACAGAATGGACTGTGCTGTTAAAGTGAACGACGAAGCAGGTTTTGTTCACCATTCGGCAAACTGGACCGGCTTGCATACTCGTCGAAATTGCGCTCCATGAACGACGCATGTAGCCAGCATGAGGATACAGCGGTTGAGTGGAAAACGCCCCAATATTCTCCTGATCACCTGCGACCAGTGGCGGGGCGACTGCCTGTCAGCTGCTGGCCACAAGGTGGTAAGGACGCCGAATGCCGACGCGCTGGCTGCCGAGGGCGTTCTGTTCCAGAAGCACTATGGCGGCGCCGCACCTTGCTCGCCGGCGCGCGCCTGCCTCTACACCGGCCTCTACCAGATGAACAATCGTGTCTGCCGCAACGGCACACCGCTCGATGCCCGCCACGGCAACATAGCGCTCTGGGTGCGCGCCCTCGGCTATGAACCGACGCTGTTCGGTTATACCGACACGGCACGCGATCCGCGCACGCTGGCGCCCGGCGACCCGCAGCTGAAAAGCTATGAAGGCGTGCTGCCCGGCTTCACCGTACGCCAGCCTCTGCCCGAGCACCAGAAGCCCTGGCTGTCATGGCTTAAGGCGCGCGGCGTCGACGCCGGCGCCGGCTCCCCCGACATCCACCGCCCGGCGGGCGAAATCCCGGAAAACGACGGCGCGATCAGCAACGGTCCGCCAATCTATTCGAAGGACGAGACGCCGTCGGCCTTCCTGGCCGGCGAATTCATCCGCTGGCTCGGCGAGCAGGAGCGCGATGCCCCGTGGTTCGCGCATCTTTCCTTCATCAGCCCCCACCCGCCCTTCATCGTGCCGGCGCCTTACAACGCCATGTACGATCCGGCCATCGGTCCAGCTTTTGACCGCGCGGAAAGCTGGCAGGCCGAAGCAGCAAGCCACCCTTATCTCGCCTATGAACTTAACCGGCAGGAACGGTCGAAATTCCGTCCCGGCTCGGAGGGCAAGGTGCGCGACTGGGGCGACGACAATTTTCGCCGCATCCGGGCGCTCTATTACGGCATGATCTCGGAGGTCGACGCGCAGCTTGGCCGGGTCTGGCAAGCGGTCAAGGCGGCCGATGCATGGGACGACACCGTCATCGTGCTGACCTCCGACCACGCCGAGATGATGGGCGATCATTTCATGCTGGGCAAGGGCGGTTTCTTCGACGGCAGCTTCCATATTCCGCTGATCATTCGCGATCCGCGCCACCGCAAGGCTGCCGGCAGCAGTGTCGACCGCTTCACCGAGGCGGTGGATTTGGCACCGACCTTGCTCGATCTCACTAGGCTCGAGCTCACTGGCGGCGAAGTGCTGCCGCATCTCGACGGCCGCTCGCTGGCGCCTTTCCTGGACGCGACGGAGCCAGACGATTGGCGCGACGCGGCGCATTGGGAGTTCGATTTCCGCTCGATCGCGGATGGTGATGCCGAACGGTATTTCGGCATCGGTTCACGCCAGTGCAATCTCGCCGTCATCCGCACGCAAAAGTTCAAATATGTGAATTTCGGCGGCGGCCTGCCGCCCTTGCTCTTCGACCTGGAGAAGGATGCGCGCGAGTTGACCAATGTCGCTGACGACCCAGCCTATCTGCTGGCACGGCTGGAATTTGCCGAGAAGTTGCTCGCCTGGCGGGCCGAGCATCTCGATCAGTCGCTGGCGCTCGCCGAATTGACGGACAATGGCGTTGCCGGCCATGTCGCCGGCTTCCCCTCGAGATAAGCAAAGCCCGCGCCGTTGCCGGCGCGGGCTTCTCTGTCGGCCTGTGCGCAGCTTAGCGCATGATCATGCGCTGTTTCTCGCGATTTTGCGCATAGCTGGCCTTGTCATAGGGGGCCTGCGCCTCAAGCTGCTCCTTGGTGAAGTTCGTGTAGAGATAGCGCTTGCCGTTCTTGTCGGTCATGAATTTCAGGTTGTCCATGCCGACCGCCACCTCCTTCTCGCCGATGCCAAGGAAGCCGCCGACGTCGATGATGACTGCGTCGACCTTCTTGTCGCCGCCCAGCACGATATCGCCGATCTCGCCGACGTTGACATCGTTGGCGCCGTAAACGGTTGTTCCAACCAGATCCTCGGCCCGGATTTCGCCGATCGGCATTTCGGTTAGCGTCGACTTGTCGATCGACCCGGTCTTGGTCTGGTCGGCCGTGGAATTAGCCGGAGGCGCCGCTGCCGGAGCATTTTGAGCCGTCTTACTGGCCTGGTCAGTGTTGTTGGTCGTCGCAGTGTTATCGGTCGTGGCAGTGTTGCTGGCCGTCACGGTAGGCGTGACGACGGCTGGCGCATTAGCCGCGGCATCGTTCGACGCTGTGGTCGCCGGGGCCGGATCATAGGGCTTGCGGTCGAAATCCGGCTGCGCCGTCAGCTCTTCCCTGGTGGTTTGGGCAACCAGCCAGCGATCGCCGTTCCTCTCGGCCCACTGCGCCTTGTCGAAGTCATAGGCGACGTTCTTTTCACCTATGCCGAGGAAGCCGCCGACACCGATGACCAGCGATTGCGCCTTGGCTTCCTTGTTGATGACGATGTCGTTTACGTCGCCGATGTTCTGGGCGTCGTCGCCGGTACCGTTGTAGACGGTCTCGCCGATGATATTGGTGGCAAGATTGCCTTCCGCGCGCTTCACGACCGGAGCGGGGTTGTTACCGGCCGGCGCCGCCGGGGCGTTCTGCGCCGTATCGGTGGAGGTCGACGGAGCGGCAGGAGCCGTAGCCGTGGTGTCTGTCGCTGCAGGCGCCGGATCATAGGGCTTGCGGTCGAAATCCGGATGACCCGTCAGCTCATCCTTCGTCGTTTGCGCTATCAGCCAGCGATCGCCATTTCTTTCGGCCCATTGCATCTTGCTGTAGTCGAAGGCGACGTTCTTGGTCCCAATGCCGAGGAACCCGCCGACGCCGATGACGATGGATTTTACCTGGCCGCGTTCGTCGAAGACGACATCGGTGACCTTGCCGATATTCTCTGCATTGTCGCCGGTGCCGTTATAAACCGACTCGCCGATGATATTGGTGACAAGGCTGCCCTCGGCGCGTTGCACCGGAGCGGCTGGAGCGGAATTCTCTACGGCGGGTGCTTGCGCCGGCGCCGGGGTCGTCGCCGATTGCGCAAATGCACCCGTCGCAATCAATGTTGCGACTGCTGTCGTGGTTAAAAGGGTGCGGATCATCTTAGTGTCTCCTCGTCGGTGATTTCGTGCACGCCGTGCCCGCATAGCGTCGCTGCGGGCGCAGCGTCTTCTGCATGTTCACAACGTTGTGACCACACTGTTGTTCCGAAAAAAGCCGTGGCGCACCCGGTGCCATGTCGAAGGTTCTCGGATTCGTCACGCTGGTCGAAAGGAACATTTTCTCGGCCGCCCCGTTCCACTCCCGGCTGGGACCCCGTCCCGGCCGGATAGGTGCTGGAAAAATGGAGCGGCCATGCGGTTTGCAGCGGTGCTGAACAAGGACGGCGGCACCCTGCGCACCATCGATCTTGAGGCCTTCGCCGGCCGGATCCGCGGTACGCTTGAGGCTGCTGGTCACTCGATCGATATCGACATCGCCGCCGGCAAGGATATCGTCGCCACGCTGGACGACATAGCTTCCAGGCGCGGCATCGACGTCGTGCTGGCGGGCGGCGGCGACGGCACCATCTCGGCCGCGGCAGCCCGTTTGATGAATGGGGAGAAGGCGCTTGCAATTCTGCCGGCTGGCACAATGAATCTTTTTGCGCGCGGCCTCGGCATTCCGCAGACCCTTGATGCGGCACTGAAATCGTTTGCCGACGGCGAGGTGATGGCAATTGACATTGCAACAGCCAACGGCCGGCCTTTCGTACATCAATTCTCGATCGGCATGCACGCCAGGATGGTGCAACTGCGCCAGAAGATGGAATTCGGCTCGCGGCTGGGGAAGATGCGTGCCTCGGTGCGGGCCGCTTGGGCAACGATCAACAACCCGCCGGCCATGAACGTAACGCTGACGGTCGGTGAGGCCGAGATCAGAACGCGGATCACCGGCATCGGCATCACCAACAATCTGTTCGGCGAGGGCCACCTGCCCTATGCCGATAATCCGGCAGGCGGCGTGCTGGGCATCTATGTCACCGTGGCAAGGCGGCGCGGCGAGTTGATCAGGTTCCTCTTTGACGTCGCCCGTGGCAAATGGCGCGGCAACGAGCATGTCGAAATCCATCAGGCAAACCGCGCCGTTTTGAAAATCCATTCGACGAACAGGAAAGTTCAGGCCGTCATGGACGGCGAACTGGTAAAGCTCGATCGCGAGACGACCATCGAAATCCATCCGCGCGCGTTGAATGTTCTCGTCCCGGCGCGCGCTGTCGAGGCAAAGGTTGCCTGACGTGGGATGCGTGATGTGGGGTTGCGTGATGCAAACTGGCGCGAGCGATGGAGAGAACCTAGCCGCTGGGCGTGTTGCCCTGTTCGGTCTTCGGCGTCTCGATCATCCAGCCGTAGATTTCGGCGACGCCCCAGGCGATAAAAGTCAGCAACAGCGCGGCGATCAGGATACGAAGGACATGCCGACCCCGCCGCCCTTGACGGGCTTTGTTTTCAGGAATGGTTTTTGGCATTGTCTGGCTCCATATTTGGCGCCGGCAGGCGTAACTGGCGGGGCGTTGGCTGGTAACGGTCCCCCGCCGCGAAAGTTCCGGCTCTGCAAGGCAGCAGACGGGCCGGTTGGTCTGACCAATCAGCGGAGCCGGCCACCGGGGGCATAGTGGACGACAATAGCCAGAACACGCCGGGCCTGCCGGCCGATATTCGCCGTGTGGTGGGCGCTGCGGACCGCCTTGCCGTGCTGCACGGCCTCGACACGCTGGACGGGGCTGCCGACCCTGATTTCGATCGTATCGGCGGTCTTGCCGCTTCGGCTATGCAAACGTCTGTCGCACTGATCACGCTGGTCGATGCCGAGCGGCAGTGGTTCAAGTCCTGTATCGGCCTCGACGAGACCGAAACCGCAACCGAGACATCGTTCTGCGCCTATACCATCGCAGCCGGCAACGTGCCGATGGTGGTGGCCGACGCGGCGGCGGATCCGCGGTTCAAAGCCAATCCGCTGGTCACCGGCGAGCATCATATCCGCTTTTACGCAGGCGTGCCCATCATAATCGACGGCGCGCTGATCGGCACGCTGTGCGTGCTCGACCGGAAGCCGCACGCACGTCCCTCCTCTGTCCAGCTCGACCAGCTGTCGGCGCTGGCCGGCCTTGCCGCCAGCCTGTTCACGCTGAAGGATGCAACCCGCAGTGCGGCGATTGCCAAGGCAGCACTGGTTCGAGAGGAAAAGCGGCGCGCTATCGCGCTCGACGCGGCTTCGCTTGCCAGCTGGGCATGGGATATCCGCAGCGATATGATCGACTGCGATGTCCTGCTGTCCGAATTGTTCAACCTGCCGAAGTCGAACAGGCTGAGGGCGCGCGACATCCTGACCGCCATCGACCCGCGCGACGTTCACCAGACCGAAACACGCTTTCGCGACGCGCTGACCGGCAGCGACGATTATTTTGGCGAATACCGTGTCAAAGGCCTCGATCCGCCGCGATGGATCGCAACGCGCGGCCGCGTCATAGAGCGCGACGGCGAGGGCAAGCCAACGCTGATCTTCGGCGTCAACTACGACATTACCGAACGCAAACTTGGCGACGAACGTCAACGGCTGTTGCTGCGCGAGCTCAATCACCGCGTCAAGAACACTTTGGCAACCGTACAGGCGCTGGCGACGCAGACCGTTCGCCATGCCCGCCAGCCAAGCGAATTCCTCGAAGCCTTCAGCGCCAGGCTGCAGGCACTGGGCGTTGCGCACAGCCTGCTGTCGGACCGCGAGTGGCGCGGTATCGGCATCCGCGAGCTGGTGGAGATCGAGCTAAAGCCGTTCCAAGCCGCCGGACAATCGCGCATGGCGATCTCCGGCGCCGATGTCCTGCTGTCACCCGACCAGGCAGTCGGGCTCGGGCTGATCCTGCATGAACTGGCTAGCAACGCACTGCAATACGGGTCGCTCTCGGTTTCCTCCGGAAAGGTCGATCTCGATTGGAGGGTACAAGGCAGGAAGGGCGCACGGCGTCTGTTGCTGGCCTGGCGTGAAAGCGGCGGCCCACGGGTTGCGCCGCCCGAACGCCATGGCTTCGGCTCGATCCTGATCCGCCGCAGCCTGGCCAAGGTCATTTCCAGCGAGGTGACCCATGAATTCCGGCCGGAAGGCGTGGTCGCCGAAATATCGATTCCGCTCGAAGATTTGTGACGCCAGCATTTTGCGACCGGCGCCAGAATCGTTTGCCCCGAACTATCCCTCCGAACTATTCCCGTTTGCCGGTATCCGGATCATCGGAGCCGCGCTTCACGTTCTCGCGGTAGATAGCGTAGGCAGCGAGTGCTATCGCCGGGCCGAGAATCGCGCCCAGTCCGGCCTTCCCCGGGCCACCTTTGCCCTTGAGCAGCGCCGGCAGCACGGCGAGTACCGCAGTGATGCCGATAGCCTTCATGTCGGCGTTGCGTCGCTTCGCCCGGCGCCTAGCGCGCGAGCCGGCCGACATCCGGTAGACGAGCAGGATGAGACCGGCGATTGCCAGAAAGCCGATCCCGAAGCTCAGGGAAGCTGCCATCGGCCCATAGCGGGCCGCCGTCCAGATATAGGCCGCCCCGACGAGGAAGCCGAGGCCGCACAGCGCCGCGAGCGCTGCGACCGAATAGACAATCGCAGCGACGCGTGCGCGTTGCACCGCCGCAATGGTTTCGCCCGAGGCAAGGCCCGAGATCAGCGATGCAAGCATTCCCATGCGTGCAGAACTAACGGCGCGCGAGAAGAGCGAAGAGGAATCCGACGCCTGCGGCGATCGCCAGCGAAGTCACCGGTTTTTCGCGCATATGCGCTATCATCTGCGCCTCGATGTCCCTGGCGTTGCTGCGCAGGCTGTCGAAGGCTGCCTCGCCCTGGGTTCGCAACTGCTCGACGCTTTCGGCGGCGGCTCGCCGTGCTGCCCCGTAGCCATGTTCGCCAGTTTTGGCCAACAGCTTGGTAAGTTGGTCGATGTCGGCCTTCAATTGTGCGATGTCGGCCTCAATATCGGAATTCGTGCGGGCTTCGTTCGCGGCCTTTCCTGCGGCAGTCGCCATTGCTTCACTCTCCATGCTTTTGCTCGGTCGAAACGCCCGACAGACCCCAAGGTTCCGGCACGAACCTCTTCTAACCCTATCTCCAGCAGCGCGCGTTGCAAATGCCTTGCATGGGCCGACGCCGACGCATCCGCGCCGGCACGTCTTTTTTAAATGACAGCATGCCAAATAACGATCATGACTTCCCCCGTTTCACGATAGAGACGAATTTAAGGAGATATTGCTGCGTGCGCCCATCGCTTGACGGTTTGCGGATTCTTATCCTGGAAGATGAGTTCCTGATTGCCATGGATATCGAGCAGCTTTGCCGCGACTACGGCGCGCTCGATGTGGTCATCGCCCGTGATCTGACTGAGATCGAACAGCAAGACGTTGCCGCGCAATTCGATGTGGCCATCGTCGACCTCATGCTGAGCGGCGTTTCGACGCTCCAATTTGCTTCGCGGCTGCGTGAAGCGGGCATCCCGTTCGTCTTCGCCTCGGGCTATTCAGATACCGACGAGATCAAGAAATCCTTTCCCGGCGTCAGGCTGGTCACCAAGCCCTATTCGGGAGACGATCTCGTCGAGGCAGTGGTAACGGCCTGCAGGCGCACGCCTCTTCGCTGAGGCGCGGAGCGGTTCGAACACGCCGCGCTTCACGCAGCCGTCGACCCGGTTACCTGAGCCGAAATTGCGTCCGGGCCATACTCGTCTTCACCGGAGATCTTCAGGATTTCCTGCAGCCGTGTGCGGGCGCGGCTGACGCGGCTCTTGATCGTTCCGACGGCGCAGCCGCAGATCTCGGCCGCTTCCTCGTAGGAGAAGCCCGACGCGCCGATGAGGATAATGGCTTCGCGCTGGTCTTCTGGCAGCAACTCGAGCGCGCCGCGAAAGTCTTCGAGGTCGAGCTGGCCGTGCTGGGCCGGATGAACGGCAAGCCTGGCCGTCATGACGCCATCACTGTCCTGCACCTCGCGGCCGCGCTTGCGCATCTGCGAATAGAATTCGTTGCGCAAGATCGTGAACAGCCATGCCTTCAGGTTGGTGCCGGGCTGGAAGCTTTCATGCTTGTCCCAGGCCTTGACCAATGTTTCCTGCACCAGGTCGTCGGCCTTGTCGGCGTTTTGCGTCAGCGACACGGCAAAAGCCCGCAGGCTCGGGATCGAGCCGAGCAAGTCGGTCTTGAAGCCCTGGGAGACGGCCGCCATGCCTCAGTCCTTCTTTTGTACAGGTTCGGCCTTTTCCAACTGGCTGAGCAGTTGGGCGAAGCGATCCGGCACATTGTCGGAGACCAGCTCGTCATAGTATTGTTTGAGTTTGCGGCCGATTTCCGAGTTCGGCCCAAGCGGGTCGCGGGAAGCAGCCCGGCGCCCGTTGCCAACGCCACCCATGGTAGCTTTCGTCATGTTCTTCATTTCGCCCTTTTGTCCCAGCCTTAAGCCGCCCTTCAACACATAACGTAATGCAAGCGGCAGCCTCGTCTGGTTGCCCAACCCGCCTTTAAACGCCAGCCTCACATATTAGTTCCGCACGATTGGAACCTTTTTCAAGGAGCCAGCGTTTCAATTGCTAGGCTTGCAAACCGTTTTTAGCTGTAACATGCAATCACGTCATATGAGGGAGACGTCCACTATGAGCCTATCAGCAACCATCGCTCCGCACCTGCCGTTCCTGCGCCGCTTCTCGCGCGCCGTATCCGGATCGCAAGAGAGCGGCGACGCGCTGGTCGCCGCAATGCTCGAGGCCATCATTGCCGATGTCGACATCTTTCCGGACGCATCGAACGACCGCATCGCGCTCTACAAGGTCTTTGCCAAGCTCTTCACCTCAGTGGCCATTCGCGTTCCGCAGGAGCATGCCCAGTCGGCATGGGAACAGCGTGCCGCGGCCAATCTGAATGCAATTGCGCCTCGCCCCCGCCAAGCCTTTCTGCTGGTGGCGGTCGAAGGCTTCAGCGAAGACGAGGCGGCGGAGATTCTCGACGTCGACGAACAGGAATTCTCCGAACTCCTCGCGCAGGCGAGCAACGAGATCTCCCGTCAGGTGGCAACCGACGTGCTGATCATCGAGGATGAGCCGCTGATCGCCATGGATATCGAGGAAATGGTCGAAAGCCTCGGCCACCGCGTCGTCGGAACGGCGCGCACCCACGCCGAGGCGGTGGCGATGTTCGGCAAGGCGCGGCCAAAGATGGTGCTTGCCGATATCCAGCTTGCCGACGGAAGTTCGGGCATAGCGGCCGTCAATGAGATCCTCTCGTCGACCTCGGTACCGGTGATCTTCATCACCGCCTTTCCCGAGCGCCTGCTCACCGGCGAGCGGCCGGAACCGGCTTTCCTGGTTACCAAGCCGTTCAATCCGGACATGGTCAAGGCTCTTATCAGCCAGGCCCTGTTCTTTGACCGGCACGCGAAAGCCGCGGCATGAAACAGCCGGCGGCCGAACTGCGGCCGCCGGGATAGCCACTCCCTTGGATCAGATGGGGCGTGACGCCGGCTCAACTCACTGGCAACCAACTGGGGCAACCAACTGGACCTTTCCACACACCGCGGCAATTCGGGCCCTGAAGATTTTCAGCATCGTCTTTTTCGGAAAATGGTGGAACAAACGGAGGCGAATCACGTTTTCACCGCAGCATTGGAAGGAGATCGATCATGCTTTACTGGGCGCTCGTATTTCTCGTCGTGGCGATCATCGCCGGTGCGCTTGGTTTCGGCGGTATCGCTGGCACCTCGGCCGGCATAGCGCAGATATTGTTCTTCATCTTTCTCGCCTTCCTGATCATATCGCTTATTGCCGGCCTGATCAGACGAGCGTGAATGCCAAGCGGCCATTCAAGCGAACACTGGAAGCCGCACCCCTCAAACGGTTTCCAGCCACCGCCGGGCAGTGTCCTCCAACGGGATGCCGCTCGGCGGACCGCTTTTTAAGGCTTGATACGAAGCTCCTCCTTTTGGAACCCATTTTTCCGCGAACCGTTCAGCCCGACATGGGTTGAGCAAATTGACCGATGCGTTCCAGAGTCGGAAAAATGAAAGACCGCGGCCAGAGTGATGAGATCATCGCTTTGCATCCTGCCGAAAGCGGGATGCAGCTTGGCCGGGCCCTTCTCCATGCACTGCACAATGCCGGGATTTCCGTCCTGTACCAGGATCGCGAGATGAAGACGGTGTGGGCGCGCAACATGCGCGCGCCCTGGACTTCCGATGCCTCCGACAACAACGGCATCTTGCCGCCGGCGCAGGCGGAGCGTATCGGCGCCGCCAAGCACGACGTCATCGCATCCGGCAATCCTCAACATCTTGAACTCAGCGTGCCGGCCGATGACGGCGCCCGCTGGTTTCAGGTGTGGATAGACGCCGACCGCAGCGAGACCGGCGCGGTGCAGGGCGTCGTGACCACCATGGTCGAAACAACCGAGCAGAAACGCCGGGAGCAGACGTTGAAGGCGCTGCTGCGCGAAGTCAGTCATCGCTCCAAGAACCTTTTGGCCATCATCCAGAGCATCGCCACCCAGACGGGCCGTTATTCCGGCAGCATTGACGATTTCCTGACGCGCTTCCGGGGCCGATTGCAGTCGCTGGCCTCCTCGCAGGATTTGGTTACGTCATCCAACTGGCGGGGAGCGGCGCTGCGCGAGCTGGTTTCCGGTCAGGTCGGCAGGTACGGCGCGGATCCCTTGCACAGCCTACGCTTCCGCGGCGCAAATCCATATCTCAACCCCAATGCCGCCTTGCACATCGGCTTGGCCATGCATGAGCTCGCCGTCAATTCGGTCAGCTATGGCGCGCTGTCGCGCAGCGACGGTTTCGTCGAGGTGACGGCCGATCTGACGGCAGCTTCCGCTGGCGAGCCTGCGCTGTCGCTGACATGGGCCGAAGTGATCGGAGCCAACGACAATCAGCGCAGTGAGAAGCGTTTTGGCAGCGTCGCGCTCGAACGCGTCGTGCCCACTTCATTGAATGGAACGGCGACACTTGAGATCACCGGGAACCGCCTCGAATACCGCCTTGTCGTTCCTCACGGCAATTTCGAGACGGATTAACGAGCGGCGGTCTGCGCGCGAAGGCTTGCTGCGCATCGCCATCTTTAACCGACTGTTCACCATAAAGTCCGATCCTGTCCGAACGTGCCGATCCACCGGATTGAGTTTGGCACAAAATGAAGGGAATGGGCCTTGACGGCTGCCGACTTGAACAGACTGGAACAGGCCGCTCGCGTCTCGATGGGCGGTTTTCAGGATCCCGACGCGTCCGCAGCGCCCGCGCCTCGTGCTTCGCCCCTCCGCTTCGCCGCCGTCGCGCTTATGGCCGCGATCGTCCTGACCGCCGCGTCCCAACTGATCTGAATCGAACTCGCCTCTGCTTGATCGCTTTGAAACCACTGCCCGAGTGCTCGGCCGTGCCCGTTCGCGGTCACCGACCTGCAGGGCCAGGCCCAACATGCCGTCGCCAGATGCCTTGCCGTCGATCCGGCGAGACCGACTATGACAGGATCGTCTGGAACGTGCGTCCCAACGGCACGCTCGATGCGTCCTTGGAGATTTCCGGGTTCGTGGTAGCATCGAACGGCGCACGCCCCGAAAAAGACTATCTTAATCAACAATGAAATCGTGCGGGCAAAGGCCGTACTTTCATGCTAAATGGCGGCTGGAGCTTATTAAAGTGAGGACAAAAGTGAGGATGACTCCATGCGGAAGATGATTATTGCCATGGTTGCCGTGGTTGCGGTCAGCGGCTGCACCACCACGGAAGAGAACGTGGGTATCGGCACTGTGGGCGGCGCGCTCATTGGTGGCGCTGTCGGCGGCGGCAAGGGCGCTTTGATCGGCGCCGGCGCTGGTGCGATTGGCGGTCTGCTCGTTCGCCGTCTGCAAAATGGCTACTGCCAATACAGAGATCGTCACGGCCGGATTTACACAGCTCGCTGCAACTAGTTTCGAGCTCCAGGCGAACAGCAAACGCGGAGGCAGGCCACCTGTCTCCGCGTTTGCCCTTTAAAGCGCTGTTGCGACGCGGCCCACGAGACGGCGTTTCAGGCCGGCAGCGGAACCCTGATTTCCACGTTCAAGCCATCTTCGCGAAAATCGCGCCTGATTGTGCCACGCAATTCGCGCGTGACGTTGAGATCGATCAGTCTGGTGCCAAAACCGCTCTTTGCCGGTGTCTCGAGCTTCTTCTGACCGGCCTCGCGCCAGTTGAGAGCCAATGTCCGGGTGCCGCTACGGGCTTCGAGCGACCAGTCGACCTTCAGCGCACCGACTGAATTGCCGGCTTCGCCATGCTTCAGCGCATTCGTCGCCAGTTCGTGAAAGACGAGGCCGAGTGCCTGCGTCGTCTTTTCATCGAGAAGAATCTGCGGTCCCGACAGCAACCCTTCAGGAAGCTCACTGCCGAACACCTGGCCTAGCTCGATGCGCAGCAGGTCGCCGAGATCGGCTTTCTGCCAGCGTGAGCGCGTCAGCATGTCCTGGGAAGCCGCCATCGCCTGCAGCCGGGCCGAGAAAGAAGCCGAGAATTCCTGGACGTCGGTGGTGTGCGATGCTGTCTGGCGCGCGATTGCCAGCACCCGCGTGATCGAGTTCTTGATGCGATGCTTCATCTCCTGCAGCATCAGGTCTTTTTCCAGCAGGCTCTTTTCGGTCGTTTCGTGAAGCAGCGAGACCGCCTCATAGGCCCGCTCCTGATAGCGGGCCACCAGCGCGATGGCGCCCGCAAGCAGCAGTCCGAACAATCCGAGCATCACCGGGATGGCGCGCGAGGAAGGTTGCGAGAAAGCACTTGTCGGCCTGAACAGGACGACCCACGGCCGGCCGGCGACGGTGATCTTGCGGGTGACCAGCAGCCTGTCGCCGAGGCTCGAAACAGGCGGCGTTTCCGATTGGAACAGCAGGTTGTCGCTGTCCACCGTGCCGTCATAGATCTCGGTGTTGACCGGCAGCAATGGTGCCCGGCTGAGCGCAGCCTGGAACAGATCACGGGCGCGGAAGGCCGCATAAAGGAAGCCGGCAGTCGAGGATCTCGTCGCGTTCACGGCGTCCGGCGCGGTTTCGACATTGAGCCGGACGAAGACGAGGAACCCGGTAAAGGTCTGCGCGGCACCCGTATCCTTGCCGAGCTGCACGAGTCCGCTGGCGTGCTGCTGGTCGTCGGCCATCGCCTTTTCGATCGCCTCGCGCCGCGCCGGCCCGGTGAACATGTCGTAGCCGATGCTGGATTTGTTGGACGGATCCAGCGGTTCGAACAGCACGATGGGCGTACGCCACGGTAAGTTCGTGTCGGGATAGATCGGATGGCTTGCGCCGTGATCGTGCAGGATGTCGCGCTCGACCGCCGCCTCGTTGCCAGTTTTCGCCAGGCGGAGGAAACCGATGCCGCGCAGGCCGGCGAAATTATTGTCGATGTCGAGCGCGTTTAAGACAGCCTTGAACTCGCCCTGCGAGATACCGCCATTGCGTGCGTCGAACAGCGCCCGGGTCGAACGCAGCAGCGACAGGTCCAGGTCGATGCGGCTTTCGATCCGGTTAAGCGCGTCGTCTGCCGTCGCCTCGAATTTAATGCGGGCCGCCTCCTGGGTGGCAAAATAGGCAAAACCCGCCATCGTCAGGCTGATCAGCGCGACGGCGATAAAAGCGACGGTCGGAAAAAGCTTCTTCAATTGCTGATACGTCCCGTGGACGGTTCGGCATCTTTATGGGCAAGTCCCGACGCCAACACAATGGCGAGGCCAAAGCATGGTGACGGCTGGCACATTTTGGCGGCTTGTGATTAGCCGGCTAATTCTCGTTCATGCGGCGATCTTCAGCGCGCCCGGCCCCGGAATGGCGCCGGGTGGGCACTTGCCGAGGATGATCATGCCGAGCACCTCGTCCTGGGTGACGTCGGTCGTGCGCGCCGTTCCGACAACCCGACCGTTCTTCATGACGCAGACACGGTCGGCAAGCTCGAACACGTCGTGAATATCATGGCTGATCAGGAAGATGCCGATGCCGTCGGCCTTGAGCTGCCTGACCAGTTCGCCGACCTGCGCCGTCTCTTGCGGCCCGAGTGCCGCCGTCGGCTCGTCCATGATCAGGATGCGAGCATTGAACAGGATGGCGCGGGCGATCGCCACCGACTGCCGCTGGCCGCCCGAAAGCTTTACCACCGGCTCCTTGAAGCGTTGGAAACGCGGATTGAGCCTGCCCATCACCTTGCGCGCCTCGGCCTCCATGGCGACGTCGTCGAGCGTACCCCAGCCGGTCATCAGCTCGCGGCCGAGAAACAGGTTGGCGGCCGCATCGACATTGTCGGCCAGCGCCAGCGTCTGGTAGATCGTCTCGATNCTCGATGCCGTACTTCTTGGCGTCGCGGGGATTGGAGATCGAAGCCTCCTCGCCGTTGACGAAAATCTGGCCCGCATCGCGCTTGTAGGCGCCGGACAGGATTTTTATCAACGTCGATTTGCCGGCACCGTTGTGACCGAGCAAAGCCATCACCTCGCCCGGGAAAAGGTCGACAGAGGCATCGTCGACGGCGCGAATGCCGCCGAAAGCGATGGAGATGTTGCGCATGTCGATCAGCGGCGTGGGAGCGGTTTTGTCTGCCATGCTCGTCCTTCCTCCCTATAGATCCTGCTTGAGCATCAAGTTGTACGAAAACCGGTTTCCACCTTGCGGGATCATGCTCAGACCCGTTTGCGATAGACGGTATCGAGCCACACCGCGACCACCAGCACGGCTCCGACAACGATGCTCTGCAGCGGCGAATCGATGCCGAGCAGCACCATGCCGGACTGCAGCGACTGCATCAAAAGCGCGCCGAGCATTGCGCCGAGCACTGTGCCGGAGCCGCCGGCGAGCGACGTGCCGCCGATCACCGCCGCCGCGATGACCAGGAGCTCGTCCAGCGCGCCCAGCGCATTGGTCGACGAGTTCTGCCTGGCTGACGAGATCGCTGCGGCGATCGTCGCCAGCACGCCCATGATCATGAACACCTTCATGGTCACCCAGCGCGTGTTGATACCGGCAAGGTTGGCTGCTTCCGGATTGCCGCCGATGGCGAAGACATAGCGGCCGAAACGGGTACGCTTGGCGATGAAGGTCATGATCAGCCCTACGGCTACAGCCATCAGCACGGGTATGGCGATGCCATGGGCGATGAACAGCCCGCCTTCGGGAACGGTTATATTGTTGGCCGCCGCATATCTGTTCACGATGCCGACCGGCCAAGGATAGGAATTGGCAAGCCATATGGCGCCCATGATGACAAGGCAAGTGACGGCTCCGAGGAACGTCTCGGCCCAGATCGGGCGTAACGGGAAGCGGAACCGCTTGCGCTGCACCCGCCCGTTGAGCAGCATGAACACAACCGCCAGGCACGCGACAATTCCGACGATCCAGCTCCATCGCGCACCGATCGAACCCGTCGGTCCGCCGCCCATCAGCTGGAAAGTGGCATCCAGCGGCGCAATCGTCTGCCCACTGACGACCCACCATGCGGCACCCCGCCAGACCAGAAGGCCGCCCAGCGTCACGATGAAGGCCGGCACCTCGAGATAAGCGATGATGTATCCCTGGAACGCTCCGATCAGAAGGCCAAGCGCCAGGCCGATGGCCAGTGCCAGGATCCAGATCCAGGGGTTGCCTAATTGCAGACCGACCATTCGCACCAGGAAATGCACCTGCGCAAAACCCATGACCACGCCGATCAGGCCTTCGGCGGAACCGACCGACAGGTCGATATTGCGCATGACGATAACCAGCACCATTCCGGCGGCCATTATGGCCACGGCGGAAGTCTGCACCGACAGGTTCCAGAGATTGCGTGGCGTCAGGAAGGTCCGGCTGTCGAAGTCGAACGGATTGACGCCGAGCCGTACGCTGGAAATGACATGCAGGCCGACCCAGATGACCAGCAGCGCGCCGATCATGCCGAGCATGCGCGTGTCGAGTTCGGTTGCCTTGAGAAATCGGGCAACGATGCCGAGCTCGGATTCCCGTGCCCGGTCTGCCGTGCTGTCTACCGGCGTGTTGGGCGTCGTGTCGGTCATGATGTTTCTCCCGCCGGGTTGCCGTCTGCCGCGGATGCCGGAAGCAGCCTAGAAGTTATCCGCCGGAAGCGGAAAAACAACTCTTGTTGAAAAAACGCCGCGGCGAGCGGCCGCGGCGTTCGGACTTCTCGGAAACGTCGGCTCAGTTGCAGACTGCAACAGCGCTAGCCGTCACGCCGGCGCAGACCTCTTCTTTCTTGATCCAGCCGGCGTCGATGACGACGTTGAGGTTGTCCTTGGTGATGGCGACCGGGGTCAGGAACAGCGACTTGACGGTATTGCCGCCGGGCGTGGTGAAATCCTTCACGCCGGCAATGTCGGTCATCTGCTTGCCGTCGGCCAGTTGCGAGGCGATCTCGGCGGCATTCTTGCCGAGCTCGCGCGCATCCTTCCACACCGACACGGTCTGTGTGCCGAGNGGTTCAGCGCGGCGTGGTCGCCGTCCTGGCCCGAAACCGGAACCGATCCGGCCAGCCCTTGCGCCGTCAGCGCGGCGACGACGCCGCCGGCAGTGCCGTCATTAGCGGCGACCACGGCATCGACCTTGTTGTCGTTGGCGGTCAGGAACTGTTCCATGTTCTTCTGAGCGTTGGCCGGCAGCCAGCCGTCCGTATAGGCCTCGCCGACATTCTTGATCTTGCCGCCGTCGATGGCCTCCTTCAGCACCTCCATCGAACCGGCAAACAGGAAATCGGCATTCGGATCGGAACCCGAACCCTTGATGAAGACGTAGTTGCCTTCCGGCTTCACCTTGAAGACTTCGCGGGCCTGCATGCGGCCGACTTCCTTGTTGTCGAAGGTCAGATAGAACACGTCCTTGTTCTCGATCAGCCGGTCATAGCCGACGACCGGGATGCCTTCGTCCAGTGCCTTCTGCACGGCCGGCCCGATGGCCGAGGCGTCCTGCGCCAGGATGATCAGTGCGCTGGCGCCCTGCGAGATCAGGCTCTCGACGTCGGTGAGCTGCTTGCCGGGGTTGGACTGTGCGTCGGCGGAAATATACTTGTCGCCTGCGGCCTCAATGGCCGCCTTCATTGCGGCCTCGTCGGTCTTCCAGCGCTCTTCCTGGAAGTTCGACCAGGAAACGCCGATGACCTTGTCTTTAGCCTGCGCCACCGACGCCAGCGCCAGCGTCATGGCGACACCCGCCAGAATGGCGGTCGTGAATTTCTTCATCATATCCTCCCTGCGCCGCGTACGGCGTGACCAATTGGCTCAAAGACCAGCTTAGAAGCTCTAATTTTTTCGAGCCTCGAAAAAATACTGGCCCGATCTCCGGCTGCTGTCAACATCGATTCTGATGGATTTTGATGACTCTGCGAGTTTTTTCGAGCGTCGGAATAAACGATGACAGCGCCACCTGCATCTGACACTATTTGCCTGCGTCCGACACTATTTGTCGGACATTACCGACGGCTTCCGGTTCATGAGCGGCCGCGGCAACCGGGAGGAAAGCAAAACAATGTCGGTCGGAATCCGCCATGACGATTTGCGCCGGCGCAACCGGGCGATGGTGATCTCGGCGGTGCGCCGGGCCGGCCAGCCATCGCGTACTGAGATCGCAGCTACTACCGGCCTCAGTCATTCGACCATATCGGCGATCTCTTCCGACCTGATACGGGAAGGCATCCTCGCCGAGAGCAAGGCAAGTGAGCCCGTTTCGTTGAAACGCGGTCGTCCGCAGGTCGGCCTCGCCCTCAACCCGGAAGCGGCGGCGGTGCTGACCGTGGTGTTGTCGCTGAATTTCCTGTCGGCCGCCATTATCGACTATACGGGACAGGTGGTCGCCGAGGAACAGCGCCGGCTGGACACGCTGACCATGCCGCGCGACGAGCTGATCCGTGAATGCATGGCCATCGTCCGGCGCCGGCTGCAGGATCCAGACCTTGACGTCCGCAGTGTCGCCCGCATCGCCCTGGCGATTCAGGGCATTACCGACTCCCCTGCACGCGCCATGCTGTGGTCGCCGATCACGCCGCAGACCGACATCGCCTTTGCCGACATGCTGGAGGACGAATTCGGCATCCCGGCAACGGTGGAGAACGACTGCAACATGATGGCGGTGGCTTTGCGCTGGCGCAATCCGGATCGCTATCGCGACGACTTCATCGCCATCCTGCTTTCGCATGGCATCGGCATGGGGCTGGTGCTGAAGGGCGAACTGTTCACCGGGACGCATTCCTCGGGTGGCGAATTTGGCCACATGATCCATCGTCCGGGCGGCGCGCTCTGCCGTTGCGGGCGGCGCGGCTGCATCGAGGCCTATGCCGGCAACTACGCCATCTGGCGCAACGCCAGGCAGATGAGCGAAGAAAGCGAACCGATCGCCGACGTCAGCGACGCCGACATGCGAGCACTGGCGGCCCGGGCGCGCGAGAAAGATGGGCCGGAACGCGAGGCCTACCGCAAGGCCGGCGAAGCGCTGGGTTTCGGTCTCGGCTCGCTGTTCGCGCTGATCGATCCGGCACCGGTCGCGATGGTCGGCGCCAGTGCCGCCGCCTTCGATCTGATCGAGCCGGCCTTGCGGAAGGCAATCGCCCAGACCGCCGGCGGCCAGCATTCGGACTCGATCTCCTTCGATACAGAGCCGAACGAATTGCCGCTGATCCGCGAAGGCTGCGCGATGCGGGCGCTAAGCTTCGTCGACCAGGAGATTTTCGCGCCGGGCGCGCAAATGAGGCCCAGCGTCAGAAAGAACGTAGCCTGACCAGGCGGGTCAATCTTCCCTGATCGCATAGCCGGCACCGCGGATGGTGCGGATGACATCCGGCATCCGGCCGTTGTTGACGGCTTTGCGCAGCCGCCCGACATGCACGTCGACGGTGCGTTCGTCGATGTAGATTGTCTCGCCCCAGACATTATCGAGTAACTGGCTGCGCGAGAAGACACGGCCCGGATGCCGCATCATGAACTCGAGCAGCCGGAATTCGGTCGGCCCGAGCCTGATTTCGCTCTTCTTGCGATAGACCCTGTGCGATTCGCGATCGAGCACGATGTCGCCGACCTTCAGCACGCTGGACAGCACTTCCGGCTTGGCGCGCCGCAGCAGCGCCTTGACCCTGGCCATGAATTCCGGTGTCGAAAACGGTTTGACCAGATAGTCGTCGGCGCCGGTCGAAAGCCCGCGCACCCGGTCGCTCTCCTCGCCGCGCGCGGTCAGCATGATGATCGGCAGCCGCTCGGTTTCGGGGCGCACCCGCAACCGACGACAGAGCTCGATGCCGGAAACCGCTGGTATCATCCAGTCGAGCACCAAAAGGTCGGGCACATTCTCCTGCAAACGGATCTCGGCTTCGTCGCCGCGTGTCACCACCTCGACCTGGTAGCCTTCGGATTCGAGATTGTAGCGGAGCAGCACACCCAATGGCTCCTCGTCCTCCACCACCATTATGCGTGGTGCGATCATCGGCTGGGCACCCCCATCATGTCACCGGTGCGGACATTGTCGTTTCGTCCTGCTTCGGACGATTGACCGGCAATTGCTCGCCGGTCAGCACATAATACGCATTTTCGGCGATGTTGGTGACATGGTCGCCGATCCGCTCCAGATTCTTGGCGCAGAACAGCAGGTGCGTGCAAGCGGTGATGTTGCGCGGATCTTCCATCATGTAGGTCAACAGCTCGCGGAACACGGACGTGTATTTGACGTCGATGCGCTCGTCGGCGGCACGCAGCTTGGCCAACGCGGCCGCATCGCCTGCAGCATATTCCTCGATGACACCCTGCACCTGGATGAGAACCAGCTGCGCCATCGCGTCGATGGAATGCGACAGGTCCCGCGGCGTGGCGCTGAGGCCGACCGCACTCACGCGCTTGGCGATATTCTTGGCAAGGTCGCCGATGCGTTCGAGGTCGCCCGCCATGCGGATCGCTCCGACCACATGGCGAAGATCGTGGGCCATCGGCTGGCGTTTGGCGATCAGGGTGATGGCGCGGTCGTCCAGTTCGCGTTGACGCGCATCCATGATGGCGTCGTCGGAAACGACGCGTTGCGCCAGCACGTTGTCGGAATTCAACAGGGCCTTGGTCGCCCCGCCGACCATCGAACCGGCGAGGTCGGCCATGTCGCGGATCAGCTTGCTGATCTGCTCGAGATCCTCGTCGAAAGAAGCGACTGTGTGTTCGCCCATAGTCCTGTCCTCATATGCATGATCGGAACGGCTCAGCCGAAGCGGCCAGTGATGTAGTCCTGCGTGCGCTTCTCGCGGGGCGACGTGAAGATCTTCTCGGTCCGGTCGAACTCGACCAGTTCACCCAGATACATGAAGGCGGTCTGGCGCGACACGCGCGCCGCCTGCTGCATGTTGTGGGTGACGATGACGATCGTATAGTCGGCTTGCAATTCGTCGATCAGTTCCTCGATCTTGGCAGTCGACAGCGGGTCGAGGGCCGAAGCCGGTTCGTCGAGCAGAATGACTTCCGGCTTCACGGCCACGGTGCGGGCGATACAGAGCCGCTGCTGCTGGCCGCCGGACAGGCTCAAGCCGCTGGCGTTGAGCTTGTCCTTGACCTCGCTCCACAGCGCGGCGCGCTTCAACGCCTGTTCGACGCGGCCGTCCATCTCGGACTTGCCGAGGTTCTCGTAGAGCCTGACGCCGAAGGCGATGTTCTCGTAGATCGACATCGGGAACGGCGTCGGCTTCTGGAACACCATGCCGATCTTGGTCCTGAGGAGGTTGAGATCCTGCGACCGGTCGAGAATGTTCTTGCCGTCGAGCAGCACCTGGCCCTCGGCCGTCTGTTTTGGGTAGAGCTCATAGATGCGGTTGAACACACGCAGCAGCGTCGATTTCCCGCACCCCGAAGGGCCGATGAAGGCCGTGACACTGCGCTCAGGCAGTGACAGGCTGATGTCCTTCAGCGCCTTGCTCTGGCCGTAGTAGAAGTTGAGATTCTTGACCTCGATCTTCGTCTTCTCGACGACCGTTTCGGCCATCGTCATGTCTGGGGACAACATCTGTGTCACCTGTCCTCTCTGCGTCCGGTAAGGCTGCGGGCGAGGATGCTCAAGCCCAGAACCGTCAGGGTGATTATGAGTGCGCCGGTCCACGCCAGTTGCTGCCATTCCTCGTAAGGGCTGAGAGCGAACTGGAAGATGGTCACCGGCAGGCTGGCCATCGGCGCGTTGATATTGCTGCTCCAGAACTGGTTGTTGAGCGCGGTGAAGAGCAGCGGCGCCGTCTCGCCGGAAATGCGTGCTATCGCCAGCAATATGCCGGTGACGATGCCGGACAATGCGGCGCGGTAGGCGACCGAACGGATCACCACCCAGCGTGGCGCGCCGATCGCGGCACCGGCTTCACGCAACGCGTTCGGCACCAGGTTGAGCATGTCTTCAGTGGTGCGCACGACCACCGGAATGACCAGGATGGCAAGCGCAACGGCGCCGGCAATGGCCGAGAAATGTCCCATTGGCCGCACCATCAGCTCATAGACAAACAAGCCGATGATGATCGACGGCGCCGACAACAGGATGTCGTTGATGAAGCGGACGACGGTGGTGATGCGCGAAAAGCGTCCATACTCGGCCATGTAGGTTCCCGCCAGCACGCCGATCGGCGTGCCGACGACAACGGCGATGATCGTCATCAGCAGGCTGCCCGCGATGGCATTGAGCAGGCCGCCGGCCTCGCCCGGTGGTGGCGTCATCTCGGTGAAGACCGCGAGCGAAAGCCCGGCTGTGCCCTTATAGACCAGTGCGCCGAGAATGAGCGCCAGCCAGGCAAGCCCGATGCCGGCGGCGACGACGCAAAGCGCCATCATCACCGAATTCCTGGCTTTGCGGCGGCTGTGGAGCGATGAGGATGTCGACATCGGTCAGGCTCCCGTACGGGCGTCGATCCGCATCAACATATAGCGGGCGGCGGCAAGGATCAGGAAGGTGATAACGAAGAGGATCAGGCCGAGCGAAACCAGCGAGGAGGTGTAGAGGTCGCCGTCGGCCTCGGTGAATTCATTGGCGATGGTCGCCGAGATCGTCGTGCCCGGCGCGAACAGGGAGGCACTGATGCGGTGGGCGTTGCCGATGACGAAGGTCACCGCCATGGTCTCGCCGAGCGCCCGGCCCAGGCCAAGCATGACGCCGCCCATGATGCCGATGCGGGTATAGGGAATGACCACGCGCCGGGTCACTTCCCAGGTCGTGCAACCGATGCCATAGGCCGATTCCTTCAGCACCGCCGGCACCGTATCGAAGACGTCTTTGGTGATCGAGGTGATGAAGGGCAGCACCATGATGGCAAGGATCAGCGCCGAGGTCAGAAGGCCGATGCCGTAAGGAGGGCCGGCGAAAAGGCTGGATAGTCCCGGCACGCCGTGGAAGACGTTGATGATGAAGGGCTGTATCGCCGTCTGCAGGAACGGCGCGAACACGAACAGGCCCCAGATGCCGTAGATGATCGAAGGAATGCCGGCCAACAGCTCGACCGCTATGCCGATCGGGCGCCTGAGCGGGCGCGGGCAGAGCTCGGTGAGAAAGACTGCAATGCCGATGCCGATCGGAACCGCGATCAGGATGGCGATGGCCGCCGTGACCAGGGTGCCGTAGATCGGCGCCAGTGCGCCAAATTTTTCCGTGACCGGATTCCAGCTTTCAGTCGTCAGGAAAGAAAAACCGAACGACGACAGCGCCTGCCATGAGCCGGCAAACAGCGAGATCGCGACACCGCCGAGGATGACCAGCACAAGAATTGCGGAAGCGCGGGTGAGTCCGCGGAATAGGGCATCTGTGAGCGCGAAGCGCCGCACCGTAGCTTCCCTGGCCCGGGCTGCTGCAGATGATGGCATGGCATCGGAAGCGATGGTCATTGGGTCCTCGCGATTGAAGGCAACAGGGAGGGCGCCATCGACGCCCTCCCTGGAGGAGATTACATAGCCGAGTAGAGCGGCTTGCCGTCGTCGCCGACGACTTCCTTGGCCCACATGGCCTTGACGCTCTCAACCACCTTTTCGGGCATCGGAACGTAGTCCAGCTCGCCGGCCATCTCGTCGCCCTTGTCGTATGCCCAGGCGAAGAATTTGAGCGCTTCGCCGGTGGTCGCGGCATCATCCGGCTTCTTGTAGAGCAGGATCCACGTTGCCGCCGTCATCGGCCAGGACTCGGCGCCCGGCTCGTTGGCGAGGATGACACCATAGCCCGGCTGCGAGCTCCAGTCGGCATTGGCCGCTGCCGCCGAGAACGCCGCCGCGGTGGGCTCGACCTTCTTGCCGTCCTTGTTGATCATATCGGTGTGGGTGAGCTTGTTCTGCTTGGCGTAGGCATATTCGACATAACCGATCGCGCCGCCGGTCTGGGAAACGTTGTTGGCAACGCCCTCATTGCCCTTGGCGCCGATGCCGACCGGCCATTCCACGGCCTTGTCGACGCCGACCTTTTCTTTCCAGTCCGCGCTGACGTCGCCGAGGTAATAGGTGAAGTTGAACGTCGTGCCCGAACCATCGGAACGGTGAACGACCGCGATCGCCTGCGAAGGCAGCTTGACGTCCGGATTAAGCTTCTTGATCGCTTCGTCATCCCAGCTCGTGATCTTGCCGAGGAAGATGTCGGCCAGCGTCGGGCCGTCGAGAACCAACTCGCCCGGCTTGATGCCTTCGAGATTGACGACGGGAACGATGCCGCCCATCACCATCGGGAACTGAGCCAGTCCGGTCGCTTCAAGCTCGTCGCCCTTGAGCGGCGCATCCGAAGCGCCGAAGGTAACGGTCTTGGCTTTGATCTGCTTGATGCCGCCGCCGGAACCGATCGACTGGTAGTTAAGGCCAACGCCGGTGTCTTTCTTGTAGGTGTCGGCCCACTTCGCATAGATCGGGTAGGGGAAGGTGGCGCCGGCGCCGGAGATGTCCGCGGCGAGCGCGGCGGACAGGGTGAGAGTGGTCGTCGCCGCAGCCATTGCAATCGCAACGGCCGCCGAGCGGATGAAATGTCTCATGTGGCCTGCTCCTGTTCGGAATATGGTCTCTCGGCGCCATTCCTCCGGCGCCCGCTGAGGCCAATAGCCCCCGATTATTACAGTCGCATGACAGTTTCATGTCGCTCCGGTAACGGCGCCCAGCCGGGTTAAGAAGGAGCGGCCGCGGGCTTTGTCGGCATGGGCCGCGGTTTGCCGCTGGAATCAGCAGCTTGCGTGAATTCCGGCCGGCATCGTCTGCTCGGCGATCGTAGCCACCGGCTTTAAAAGAAAAAAGCCGGACGGGAGCGCGTTGCATGCAGCCAGAACGTGTCATGGCCGCGCCATCGCCGAAACAGGTCCGTTGGGGTAAATCTGACCCTGTTTCTTGCCGGCGGTCGCTGCTCCCGCCCGTAACTGGAGGAGCGGAACTTCGAATATCCCATTGTCGCCACTGAGCGCAGCTTTGGTATGGTGCGATCGCACCATGGCCTTACGCTGGAAGCGTTGACGAATCGCAAGGTTCTAACTCGCGCTGGACCTCCATCCGCGCCCGACCCGGCGCTCGATCTTCGAGCAACGCCTTCGACTGGAAGTGCGACGACTCTACTTCACGGTATCTACTCCCTTCGCCCTATTCCGCCGGTTGTCGGTTAGGCCGAAGCAGCGTTATAAGCTTGCAGGGGTATTGCTGATGTCTCGACGGATTCTGCCTGTCTTCCTGTGCCTGGCGCTGCCTCTGGGAAGCGGCTGCGCGCGCAGCTATGACGGCACCGTCATCATTCCCAAGCCGCTCGATGTTCGCCGTTTCTGGGACAGGCCTTCGCCGCAGGCGCAAGCCGAACAGTCGCAACTGGAGACCGACGTCTTTCCAGTGGCGCCGCAAACGCCGAAAAGGCCGGCGGTGCGCAGGAGCGCGGCTTCCGTTGCAACGCCTCGGAGGAGGATCACCAACAACCCGCCCATGCTGTCGCCGGAGCCGACGAAGCCGCTAACTTGCAAGAATGTCAGCGAGCCCGGCAAACGGGCCCGCATGGTCTGCGAATAACCAGCCGACGTCCGTCGATGCGTACGGCTCCAGGCCTTGAAGCGGCTATCCGGCCAGCCGTCTCGGAACATCGCCCGCCCTGGTCAGTCCGCCGGGAAAAAGGCCGGCCCGACCACTCTCACCGGCCGCGCGCCGATCGCTTTCTCGATCGACTGATGCTGGGCAATCCCTGGCACCTCGAAAACCGGCGTTTTTGCCCCTGCGAGAGCGGCACCGGCAGTTTCGATCCCGGATTCAGGAATTTCCGCGACGACGCCAAGATCCGGCTTTGCCGTCGGCAACGGAATGATGGCGTTGCTCATGTTGGCCGGTGTCACGGTTCGTGCCCTGAGCTCGGCGACGCGCCGGTAATAGCGCTTGACGTCGCAGGCCTTGAAGTTCGCGTCGTCGCGGTACCGGAACGCGGCAGGTAGCTCCACATAGGGTTTTCCCGACTCGAGCGCGACCATCTCCTCGGTCTCGCGAGTGGCGTCGCTCAGCGTATAGAGGTCGACGCCGGCATCGTCGCAGATGTAGCGACACTGATCGACCGTTTCCTTCAGATCGTCGCCCTTGGCGAACTGCGATTTTGGCGCGGGGAAGAAATATCCGTCCGACAAGCGAACGCAAAACAGCATCCGATTGCCGCCAATTGTTGTGCCTGCGGACTGGGCCTTGGGTGCCGTGCGTTGCTGCGCCGGCTGTTTCTTGGCAGCGGGGGCGGCGCAGCCCAGCGCGACAAACCTGGCCTTCAATCCGGACGTGTCCCTGCTCGAATTCGACAGTCTGGCGATCTGCCGTTGCACCTCCGCCTTGCTGCTGACCAGGTCGGCGCAGGGATTGAAGAAGAAGCCGGCCGTTCTCGCCGTGCATCTGCGTTGTCTCTCAAGCTTTTGAATCGCGGCGAGTTGCCGGCGCAGTTGGGCAAGCTCGGGGCTGGTCCCGCCGCTGCGCCCCGCCGAAAGCAATTGGCTCCTGATGGCACCGCAGCTATCCGCGTAGGAGAAGGATGTGCCGAGCGCAACGGCTATTGCCGACACCAGCATCAGAATCGTGAGGGGCCAGAAGCGTGTCATTGGAACGACCATTATCCTTGTTGCACCGAGAACAGGATTTCTTTGTCGACTATGGATAAGTACTAGCTAAATCAGTCTTTCCTAATTGGAGTAGATCAAATCGCCACCAGAGACTTTAGCTCTAGTGTATTAGATCCACTCGTGTAAATTCAATATTACATTTTTATTTCAAGATTGAGACGAACCGGCAGCAACGCCGGCGGACGCCCGCCACGGCGAAGTTTTGATGCGCGCGGCGGGTTCGGCATCGCGATCAATCCGGCGTTACCGGCCGGCCGTTGCTGAAACCTTAGCCCTGGGATCGGCGTTGAGCGGCCAAAGGAGGAGACCGCAAATGTCGATCCACTTCACTGTCGCGGACCTGACCAGGAATCTGTTCCATTCACTTGGGTTGGACCATGAACGCGCACCGAGGCCACTCGACCACGAGCAGAGGCTTTTGCTGGAGTGCTATCTCGCCGGCCAGATACCGGAATCGGCCTGGAGCGACTATGTCTTCGAGATGCCGGAACTGGCGCGACATGTCGAGGCCAGACGAAGGCGCCACTAAAGCGCATCGCGGTCGACCGGGCCTCATGCGACGCGCTTAGGTTCTTGTCTAATGCATGTCGTTGTCGCAAAACCGCTGCACACTTTTGCGCGACATGCACTAGATCCCGAAAAGTGGAATCCGGTTTTTGGAAAAGATCAAGGCGAAGCCTTCACTCGCGGTGCAGCCTGTTCTTGTTTGGGCGAGTTGAATTGCAGAGTGAACACCTTGCCCGGGATGCCTTCAGCCAGCGCCGGTGAAAAGCTCAACGGCAGGCAATGGTCCACGGCCGCGACCGCCGCGTCGACAAAAGCTTGGCGCGTCTTCTCCTCGCCGGCGACGCGGATGGCGGTCGGCTTGGGCCGGCCGATCAGCGTGCCATCGCGCCTGAAGCTGAAGCTCAGGGTGACGGTGGAATTCCCGGCATTCGCCGGCGGGGTCCAGCACGCCTGGATGGCAGCCCCGACCTCGGGCATGGTGTTGAGCGTCGCTGCTTTCGATTGACCGGCTGCACCCGCCAGCATGGCGCCTGCAATCACCATCATTCCAGCAATGCTTTTCATGGCAGGGCCTCTGTCCTTGAACCGCCCTCGAGGACGGGACGAACTTCGATGGTAGGGCCGACAGCGGCGATGACAAGATGGCGGCGACGCGTTTCATCAGCCATGCAGGCGTCGTGAAACGCCGTCTGGCGCAACTTCGACAGGGGCTGAAATAAGCAAAAGGCCGGCGCGCAGCCGACCTTTGCTTCCCATCCGCGCCAGTACATCCGTGGTCGCGGGCTGGAGGTGGATTCAGTAGAAAGGGTTTAGGTTAACAAAACCTTAAGCTCCCCACATCGTGCAAACAGGGGAGATTAAAAAAATCCCCAGTTCATTACGGGCTCCTGCAGACGTGCGGACGACCGCTATTGGCTTGTGCCTCAGGCGTTGGCCTGCGACCGCACATAGGCGATATAGCCGCGCACGTCGGCGGCCGGCTCGGCATAGGCCTTGCCGAGCTTCTTCTCGATCGCCGCCATATAGTCTTTTGCCCATTGGGGCAGCGCGTAGTCGATGACGGCGAGGAACTCGAGCGTCGCCGCCAAACGGATGTCGGCGATCGACGGGTTCTTGCCGCCGATGAACGGCTTGCCGTTCCTGAAGAAGCTGTGAAACACCTCCAGCGGCTCGGCTATCGCTTCTATAGCGGCCTTCTGGGCTTCCGACTTCTTGTCGGGATGAGCGTCGCTGTGGCCGACCTCGCCGGCATATTGCGGGAAATTCAGTACAGGATATGTGGCGCGCGCCACATAGGGGTAGAGCGTCCCGATCAGGTAGAACATGGCGCTGTCGATCATTGCCCGCTTGGCCGGCGCCTTGGGATATAATTTCTCCAGCCCGTGCTTGTTGGCGAGATACTGCATGATGGCGCAGCTTTCCCACAAGACACCTCTCGGCAGGCCCTTGTCCTCGATCATCGGCGTAAGATGGGCCGGGTTTCGCGCCATGTATTCGGGCGAGCGCGTGAGACCCCATACGTCGGTCTCGGAATGGTCGAGCCCGGCGGCGCGTGCAAACACTCGAACGCTCATATTGTTGACGCTGGGCTTCAGCATGCTGAGCGAGAGCGCGGGCTTTTTCGCCGGTTTCGCCTTGGCCTTCGGCGCCAGCTTCTCGGCGGAGACCTTGGCCGCCGGCTTTGCCACTTTCGCCGCTGACTTGGCGGCGGCTTTGGCCGCCGGCTTCGCTCCTGGCCTGGCTGCCTTGGCGGCGGGCTTTTTCGCACTCTTCGTTGCTGTCTTTGCCATTATGTCCTCCCTTTGTTTGGCGTGTCGTCAGTATGGATTTTTCGGTGCGCGATCCTCCGACAAGGTCGTGCGCGAGCGCTCGACAAGCGCCTGGATCGCATCGGCAAGGTGCACTTCGGCGATGTTGTAGTCGCCGCGCGCGACGCGGATCTTGTGCGCCTGCATCAGCACGTCGGCATGAGTGAAGCCCGCCGGCGGTTCGAAACGGTAGGAGGCGAGTTCGATCAGCAGGCCGAGCGGATCCTCGAAATAGATCGAGTCCATGAAGCCGCGATCCTTGACGCCGCTGTGCTTGATGGCGCGCTCGTCGAGCCGGGCAGCCGCCTGCAGAAAGGTGACGCGCGACACCGCGAAAGCGATATGATGGACGCAGCCCGTGTCGGTCGGCGTGCGCCGCTTGACCGGCGTGCGGCTTTCGTCGGTGAAGACGGTGATCAGCCGGCCGTCGCCCGGATCGAAATAGAGATGGCTTTCGCTTGGCTTGTCGAGGTTGGGCTGCTCGAAGATGAAAGGCATGCCAAGCACGCCCTCCCAGAAATCGATCGAGGTCTGACGCCCGGCGCCGACCAGCGTGATGTGATGGACGCCTTGCGATTGTAGTTTTTGCATCTGACTCCTCCCGGCCACGCCGTCTTGCCGCCGAACGGAAGTTCGGATGCCCGGTCGCGCTTGGATCGGCGCCCGGCATGTGACCGCGCCCGGCCTCGCTCGCCTGCGCTCCGCATTCCGCATCCTGCAGGAGTGCGGCCGGAGCTTTGATGAACGGATGCTAATTCAATCCGAGGCGTTGCGCCAGAAGCGCTGAGTTTCAAGAACTCCACGCAGGCGCCAAGAGCGGCACCGGGATCGCGGACGCCTTCGCCGAGCTCGCTGAAACGATCCGTCGCCGGCAGCTGTAATGGTGCGGCGGCCCGCAGGTCGCTGGGTTTCCCGAGCGGCCGGTTTGGCGACGGCAGGTCAAAGGGGCCTCGTTGACGCATGCCGCGCCTGGTTCGGATTACGGGCATCCGTGGCCCTTAGATGAAAATCACATATTCTTCATCGGCACATCGGGATCGACATGTCCCCCATCGGCAGTGATCTTCAGCCTTGAGAGGTAGTGCTCCCATCCCCTTCGGTGGCTGTCACGCTCCTTTGCGTTCGGCAGTCCGCTGTGCGTGAAGCGGATCAGTGTCCCCGCATCCCTCGCGATCAGGTCGATCTCGACATGGCTGGAGCCGGGCGGCACTGTCTCGTTGTCTTCCCAGCCAAAACTGTAGGCAAGACGGTGGACCGGGATCACCTCGGTGAACTCACCGCGCGCCATATGGCGACCACCGACATTGACGAGGAACAGACCGCCCGGCGATGCATCCAAATTCGCTTCGGTCCCGATCCATCGCACGATCTGGTCCGGATCCGTCAAAAGCGCGAACACGGTCGCTTGTGGCGCGGCGACCTCAATTTCTGTGTAAACCGATTCCGCCATCGCTCACTCCAGGTCACATCCGCATCGAATGCCGTGCATGATTGAAGCGAATATGGGGAGTTGCAAGAAGATGTTCGAGGCGTAAGCATAAGCCGGAGCCGAGTGACCTTCTACCGATGCTTCTCGCAAAGTCGCTTTCATTCCTTCTGGACGACGCCGCGCATATTGGCGACGGTGGGCGACTTCTATTGCAGCTCTCAACGCATTTGCTGGAAGACGGCTTGCCGATCATCGCCGGCGCGCTGGCGCAGGATGCTCCCGACCCAATCATTTCACGCCGTATCTGGCTCTGGCGAGCGTCTGGGGGTGAAGTGGTCGAGGGTTTGGGGATAGGCGCCGACCGCCAGAATGCCGATCCCCGGCTCGTGCTGCGGGAGTGGCTTGGCACGACGCGGGCGATCGTGTTCGACGAGCGAGCGGGCGGTGTCGCACCGACTTTGGTGTGGGCGTTCGATCATACTCCGGATGAGGCGCAGTCAGAGCTGCTGCGGCAAATCTCCCGGTTTGCTGCGGCTCCGATGACCGCACTCGCAGAACGGTCCGCGAAACGCGCATTGCTCGAAGCATATTTGGGAAAGCGCAGTGCAGCACATGTGCTCAACGGTCATTCTCGTCGATTAAAGGGAGAGACGATACGGGCTGCGCTTCTGTGCGCGGACCTTCGAGGTTTCACCGATCTATCCGAGGTTCATGATGCAGACGAGATCGTATTGGTACTTGATGCCTGGTTCGATTGCGTCGCCGGCGCGGTGCACGCATTTGGTGGTGAGGTTCTCAAGTTTATAGGTGATGGCGTCCTCGCGATTTTCCCGATTGGCGAGCGCGATGCAAATGCCGCATGTGACGCTGCGGTACGCGCCGTGAAGGCCACGCGCGCCGGGATAGATCATCTCAACCAAACTCGGCGCCGCAATGGCGGCCCTGAGCTCGGATATGGCATTGGCCTGCATGTCGGCGAGATACTCTGGGGGAATATCGGCACTGCCGGCAGGTTGGACTTCACCGCGATCGGCAAGGCTGTAAATCTTGTCAGCCGCATCGAAGGGCTGTGCAAGCCGTTGGGACGGACGGTGCTCGCGTCGACAGTGTTCGAGGCAGAAACTACCGAGCGGATGATCGCCATGGGCAGTCATCCGCTCGGAGGAATAGCAGGCGCGCAAACACTTTTCGGCTTGCCGGAATAGATCGAATGGTTGAGCCCCGCCGTGGATGTGTCGTTCGCAGCATATCTTGGTATCGTGCGAAGCCATGACCGAGAGAAATTCGAACGGCAAAGAAGCTACGATACTGCAACTAAAGTATGGCGCGTTTAGAGCCCAGCCATGCGCGTCGCGCGCAGCTTCGCTGGCCGGTGCTAAGGGCCTTCCCGGCATCCACCCTTCGAGGGAGAGGCGCCTTCGCCGAGCTCGCCAAAACGATCCGCCGCCGGCAGCTGTAGCTCAGGTCGGCTCCAGGCAGTGCCGACCAGCGTGATGGACGCCTTGCGATTGTAGTTTCTGTATCTGGCTCCTCCCCGCGTGGCATCGACTGCCCTGTTCAGCGCGACGTTCTGCGCGCCGCTAACGCTGTGCCTCAAGACCCACGATGCAATGCTAATGCAATCGGCTCCGCTGCGCCAGAAGCGGCAATGAGCCAAACCCGCCGCGACTCAAGGCGATGGATCGGATTGATGGTTTGCCGAGAGCTTGGAGAGACTTGGTACGCCCAAGGGGAATCGAACCCCTGTTCCCGCCGTGAGAGGGCGGTGTCCTGACCGCTAGACGATGGGCGCGTTCAAGAACCGGCGATATAGGCTGACGGCTGGGAAAAAGCAACTAGGCTTACGGCTGCCGATCGCGCCGGTGAAATATCCGCTGCAAGCCTAGCGTTTTGGCTCGATCAGGTCCCAGAGATTTCCATAGAGATCGGCGAAAACCGCCACAGTGCCATAGGTCTCGTGCCGGGGCGCCTCGCGGAATTCGACGCCCTTTTCGAGCATCAACGCATGGTCACGGGCAAAATCGTCGGTTTCGAGGAACAAAAAGACCCGCCCGCCGGTCTGGTTGCCGACGGCGTGCTTTTGCGCATCGCCGGATGCCTCGGCGAGAAGCAGCCGCGCGCCCTGCCCGTTGCCCGGCGTGATCGTGACCCAGCGTTTGCCGCCGCCGAGATCGACATCTTCGGTGAGGACAAAACCCAGCCGGTCGACATACCACGAGATCGCCTCGTCATAATTTGCGACGACAAGCGCGACCGTGGCAATGCTGCGGTGTTCGGCAAAACCGGTCATTTGTTCCTGATCGAAAAACGCCCGACGATGCGGCGCTCGGTGATGTCATAAACGAAGATGGCGCGGCTGCCGTCGGGCAGCTCGGCGTCGATCGACAGGTGATTGCCGGACAGCGATTGGCTGATCACCCTGGCGCCGACCGGCAGCACGATGTCGCCGTTGACCGTTTCGCCGATCGGCACCTGGATGTCGCTGCTTAGCGGAGGGGCGGCAGGCGGCGCGTTGCGCGCTTTGTAGACAAGTGCTGCTATCACCACCATAAGGGCGAGGAACAGCAGGCCGAGATTGATGGCGACGAAGCGGACGAGCTTCCTCCGCACCTTTTCGACCTCGGGGTCGAGCGGCTTTTCCTCGTCTTCGTCGGCAAGCGGCCGGGCCATGGCAGCAGATTCCGGAACTGTTTTCGATGAGCGCTCATAACGAAGAGGTCAGACAATTAATAGGGGCCGGACCGATCGTGCTGGAGGCGGGCGCCGATGCGGCCGGCCAGCGGCTCGACCAATGGCTGGCGGCTAGGCTCGGCCCCGACATGTCGCGCAGCCGGGTACAGATGCTGATAAAGCAGGGCGCGGTCAGGATCGGCGGCAGGCAGGTCGACGAAACGAAGCGCAAGATGGCACAAGGTGACAGCGTGTCGGTCGACGTGCCGGAGCCGGAACCGGCGGCGCCGCAAGGCGAAGATATTGCGCTGGACGTCCTCTACGAGGACAGCGAGTTGATCGTCATCAACAAGCCGGCCGGGCTGGTCGTGCATCCCGGCGCCGGCAACTGGACCGGCACGCTGGTCAACGCGCTGATCCATCATTGCGGCGACAGCCTGTCGGGCATCGGCGGGGTGAGACGGCCGGGCATCGTCCACCGCCTCGACAAGGAGACCAGTGGCGTCATGGTCGTCGCCAAGACCGATCGCGCCCACAAGGCGTTGTCGGAGGCCTTTGCCGACCACGGCCTGACCGGCGATCTCGAGCGCGCGTATCTGGCGTTGGTCTGGGGCATACCGGCAAGGCCGACCGGGACGGTCGACGCGCCGCTCGGCCGCGCCGCCGACCGGGTACGCCGCGCCGTGGTGCAGCAAGGCCGCGACGATGCGCGCCACGCCGTCACGCATTTCACCGTCGTTGAGCGCTTTGGCGAGCAGCAGCAGGAATTCGCCACGGCGAGCCTGGTCGAATGCCGGCTGGAAACCGGTCGCACTCACCAGATACGCGTCCACATGGCCCATATCGGCCATCCGGTGATTGGCGACCCCGAATACGGCCAGGCTTTCCGCACCAAGGCCAATCGGTTGCCCGAGCCGCTAAGAAGCAAGGTAAAAACGTTTCCGCGACAAGCTTTGCACGCCCGCCTCCTTGCATTTCGGCATCCGGATACCCATCTAACGATGAGGTTCGAAGCACCGATACCGTGGGACATGGAGGAACTCGTCGACGGCTTCCGCAAGCTCTGAACCAACCACCTGAAAACCTGACCGGCGCTGTTCACTTCAACGTGACACACTGTTTCGTGTTGAACAAATGCCTGTCTTTCTGGTTTTGTTCCTATATATGTCGGTTGGTGCGAATGTGCCTTTGGCATTCGCGCCACATGCCCGCCGCGTTTCGGGGGCATCACTCCAATAGAGAGGGGGCGCTATCATGGCCCAGTCATTACCCAGTATCGTTTCCGGCGAAGGCGGTCTCAGCCGCTACCTGGAAGAAATCCGCCGCTTTCCGATGCTTCAGCCGCAGGAAGAGTACATGCTCGCCAAGCGCTATGCCGAGCATGAGGACACCACGGCTGCGCACAAGCTCGTCACCAGCCACCTTCGGCTCGTCGCCAAGATCGCCATGGGCTATCGCGGCTATGGCCTGCCGATCGGTGAGGTGATCTCGGAAGGCAATGTCGGCCTGATGCAGGCCGTCAAGAAATTCGAACCGGAGCGCGGTTTCCGTCTCGCCACCTATGCGATGTGGTGGATCAAGGCCTCGATCCAGGAATACATCCTGCGCTCGTGGAGCCTGGTCAAGATGGGCACCACCGCCAACCAGAAGCGCCTGTTCTTCAACCTGCGCAAGGTGAAGGGCAAGATCCAGGCGCTCGACGAAGGCGATTTGAAGCCCGATCAGATCACCGAGATTGCCACCCGGCTGAACGTCTCGGAAGCGGAAGTCGTGTCGATGAACCGTCGTCTGTCGGGCGACGCCTCGCTCAATGCGCCCATCCGGGCCAGTGAAGGCGAGTCCGGCGAATGGCAGGACTGGCTGGTCGACGACCACGAAAGCCAGGAAGAGATGCTGATCGAGCAGGACGAGTTGGAAAACCGGCGCGGCATGCTGTCGGGCGCTCTTGCCGTGCTCAACGACCGCGAACGCCGCATCTTCGAGGCGCGCCGCCTCGCCGATGAGCCGTTGACGCTTGAAGAGCTGTCGGCCGAGTTCGATATCAGCCGCGAGCGCGTGCGCCAGATCGAGGTGCGCGCCTTCGAGAAGGTGCAGGACGCGGTCAAGGCCGCAGCCAAGCGCCAGACGCAGGCGCTGCGCACCATCGAGGCGCAGCCGGCGGCGTAAGGCCTTCCGGTAGAAACAAATAACGGCGGCGTCAGGTAACTGGCGCCGCCGTTTTTTTCTAAAGCGCGTCGCGTTCGGCCGGCCTTGTGCGACGCGCTTTAGAGTCTTGTTTTTATGCATGTCGTTATCGCAAAACCGCTGCACACTTTTGCGCGACATGCATTAGCGGGTTGCCGGTTCCGCGGCGCCTTCGCGGATGTCCGATCCGCCGCTATAACTGCTCAGTAGCCCCCAGACGATCGCATCGATAGCGGCATTACCGCAATTTTCCCCAAGCCCTGAAAACCGCAAGACTGCAAGCTGTGGCGGCAATGTTGCGGCGCCGACCGCGGCATTCCACAACCCGGCGCTCGCGGCAGGCAGCGCGACAACGAGCCGCCGGGGCTGCGCCGGGCAGTTGAGCTCGTTTATTGAAAACGAAAGGCAGTGTGACGATGACCATTTCTCCGTTTCTGGCCGCTCTCGGATCCGAAGGTCCGCCAGCCGACCGAGCGAAAGACATGGCCCTGTATGGATGGCTAATTGGAAGCTGGGAAATGGACTCGGTCCACTACCTCGACGACGGCACAATCCAGAAATGGGATGGCGAATGCCATTTTGGCTGGGTGCTCGAAGGCCGCGCGATTCAGGACGTTTGGATCAGGCCCAAGCGCCCTGCGCCGTCGACGATGTATGGTACGACCTTGCGCATCTTCGACCCTGGGATCGATGGCTGGCATATCATATGGAACGACCCGCTCAACCGGGATCACTCGCGCCAGATCGGGCGGGCCGAGGGTAAGGACATTGTCCAGCTCGGCAATGACTCGCGCGGTCTGCAAACTCGATGGCGTTTCACTGAGATCACTGCCACCAGCTTCCATTGGATCGGCGAGGAAAGATCTTCCGAGAGCGATCCTTGGCAAATCACGTATGAACATTTAGCCCGCCGAACAAAACCCTGACGCTGGACTGGCTGGCGTCTGCGCTGCTCCTCATCCGGCTGCCACCACCGTCCTCCCGCATGGACCTCTCGGATTCAAACATCGCAAAAATCGAATCAGGATCAATAGCTTGGACGACCATCGCAGAACGATGAGGGCGGCGCCGAGTCTGAATGGCACTGTAGTGCCAGCGACCCATCTCCTCACAGGCAATCGAGCGGAAATTTCAGATAGCGCCGCCCGTTGGATTCCGGTTCCGGCACGCGTCCGCCATTCATATTGACCTGCAGCGCGTGCAGGATCAGCCGCGGCATCGGCAACGTCCTGTCGCGGGCCTGGCGGAGCGCGACGAAGTCGGCTTCCGCCTTGCAGCCGGCAACATGGATGTTGCCGGCTTTCTGCTCCGCGACCGTGCTTTCCCACCGCGCTTCGCGACCGCCCGGCTGGTAGTCGTGACCGACGAACAGACGTGTCTCGTCCGGCAGCGCCAGGATGTCCTCGATCGAGTGCCAGAGCCGCTCGGCACTGCCGCCGGGAAAGTCCGTCCTCGCGGTGCCGCTGTCCGGCATGAACAGCGTGTCGTGGATGAAGGCGGCGTCGCCAATGACGTAAGTGATCGAGGCCAGTGTGTGGCCCGGCGAGAACAGCACTCTTGCCGGAAGGCCGCCGACCGAAAAAGTTGCGCCGTCGGCGAACAGCCTGTCCCATTGCGAACCGTCGGCGGGGAATTCCGGCCAGTTGTAGATCACCTTCCACAATTTCTGGACGTCGATGACCTTTTCGCCGATCGCCGTCGGCGCTCCGGTTCTCCCCCTCAGATAATGGGCGGCGGAGAAATGATCGGCATGCGGATGCGTGTCGAGGATCCACTCGACCTCCAGCCCGCTTTCCCTGACGAAGTCGAGCAGGGCGTCGGCGTTCTTCGTTGCCGTTGCACCGGACCTTTCGTCGAAGTCGAGCACCGGATCGATGATGGCGCATCGGCGCGTCGCCATGTCGGCGACCACATACTGGACGGACCCGCTCGGCTTGTCATAGAAGCCGGTGACCTGCGACCTGGCCGATAATGCGTCCAATCCAGCCTCCTTCGCCCCTCACCACGGCAGGAAGGATTTTCTCTGCCACGGCAAATTAAAGGCATGGTTGTCCGTCAACCAGGCATCGTCAAGCACCCCATGCTCACACGGCCAGGAAAACCGAAAACTCTCTGTGCCGCCTCTGCCTGCTCAGGCGGAAGGCTGCTTGGTTTTCCTGAGATATGGCAGGATCGTCTCATAGGCGCCGAAGCGCTTGATGGCATCCTCATTCGAGACGGCAGCGGTGATGATGACGTCCTCGCCCTGCTTCCAGTTCGCCGGCGTCGCCACCTGGTGCTTGGCGGTCAGCTGCATGGAATCGATGGCGCGCAGGATTTCGTCGAAGTTGCGGCCGGTCGTCATCGGATAGGTGAGAACCAGCTTGATCTTCTTGTCGGGCCCGATGACGTAAACCGAACGCACCGTGGCATTGTCGGCGGGCGTGCGGCCTTCCGAGCTCTCGCCGGCACCCGCCGGCAGCATCTCGTAAAGCTTGGCGACCTTGAGATCCTTGTCGCCGATCAGCGGGTAGTTCACCGAATGACCGGTCGCGGTCTTGATGTCGTTCTGCCACTTTTCATGGCTTTGGACGGGATCGACCGAGATGCCGATGATCTTGACGTTGCGCTTCCTGAACTCGCCTTCGAGCCCGGCCATTGTGCCGAGTTCGGTCGTGCAAACCGGCGTAAAGTTCTTCGGATGGCTGAACAATACTGCCCAGCCGTCGCCGATCCATTCATGGAAGCTGATCGGTCCTTGCGTGGTCTCAGCGGTGAAGTCCGGGGCGATATCGTTGATACGAAGGCTCATGGCGTGTCCCTACCCTGTGAGTGCAGATCGCAGCCGGCGTTGACCGGCGCTGCTTTTGCCTTTCTATCACTCCGGCGTCATCCTTCAAATGCCTGTTGCGCCGGCATCAAGCCCGGCGGCGAAATATTTTCATTGCTTCTCGGCAAATGCCGCAGGAATTTTCGCTGCGCTGGCTCAGGCCTTGTTCACTGCCAGCGTCGTCGCCAGGTCTTCCATGCGCTGGGCCAGCGCGCCGAGCGCCCCGGTCAGCGCGGAATCGTTCTTGTCGGCCTTGGTCAGTGCGTCGTCGCGCGTCTTGCGCAGCGTCAGCACTTCGCTTTCCATGCCCTTGACCCGCTTTTGCAGTTCCGAAAGCTCGTCCATGACCATGATGCCGGCCATCACGGTCAGCCGCTGGTCGCCAATCTCGCCAAAAGAATCCTTCAGATGCGAAACATAGCGGTCGAAGCGCTCGGCAAGATCGATCAGATGCTCTTCCTGGCCCTCGTCGCAGGCCATCCGATACTGCTTGCCGTCGATGGAAACCGTGACTTGTGCCATTAGCCTACCTGTCCAGTACCGCGCGGATGGTTTCCATGGCTGTCACCAGCCTTCGCGACACTTCTTTGTTGGCATCTTCCAGCCGTTCGGCGCGAGCTTCGGAATTGTCGAGCTCCTGCGCCAGCCGCGAGCGGTCGGCGTTCATCCGCTGCACTTCGGCCTCGGCTTCCGAATAGTCCCGCTCATGCTCGAGCTTGGCCGCGACGGCGTTTTCCAGCCCGTCGATGGCCTTACCCAGCCTGGCAATGACTTCCTTGAGGGTCGTTTCCCCGGTCATGGCTTTCGTCCTGCGCCCTGCCCATCACCGAATCATCCACGTTCAGAACGCGTTATCCCTGAAACATTACGCGTCGTGTGAACCGCACGTCAATAAAGCTGTCGCGACTGTCCCCTGCTAACGCTAATGTAAGTCGCGCATGGCCATCACAAGACCGGCAAAAGCACACCGATTTGTTGACTAAAAGGCCGCGCCTGCTATGTGTCGCGCACCCTTTTCAAGGGCTTTCCCAAGGCCCAAACCCCCATTTTGGAGGAAGCATGACTTCGCGCGAACAACATGACCGGATGGCCAATGCGATCCGTTTTCTCGCCATGGACGCTGTGGAGAAGGCAAACTCCGGCCATCCCGGATTGCCCATGGGCTGCGCCGACATCGCCACGGTGCTGTTCACCCGCTTTCTCAAATACGATCCGAAGAACCCGCATTGGCCGGACCGCGATCGCTTTATCCTGTCGGCCGGCCACGGCTCGATGCTGCTTTACTCGCTGCTCTATCTGACCGGCTACGAAGACATCACCATCGACCAGATCAAGCAGTTCCGCCAATTGGGGTCGAGGACCGCGGGCCACCCGGAATACGGCCATGCCGCCGGCATCGAGACGACGACAGGCCCACTCGGCCAGGGTCTTGCCAATTCGGTCGGCTTCGCACTCGGCGAGCGCATCATGAATGCCGCTTTCGGCAATGATCTCGTCGACCACTACACCTATGTGCTGGCCGGCGACGGCTGCCTGATGGAAGGCGTATCCCAGGAAGCCATCGCGCTTGCCGGACATCTGAAGCTGAACAAGCTGATCGTCTTCTGGGACAACAACAACATCTCGATCGATGGCCCGGTGTCGCTGGCCGACAACACCGACCAGGTCGCCCGCTTCCAGGCGTCCGGCTGGAATGCCAGCCATATCGACGGCCAGGACCCGGAAGCGATCGCCTATGCCATCGAAGCGGCCCGCCACTCCGACAAGCCGACGATGATTGCCTGCAAGACGACGATCGGCTTCGGCGCGCCGACCAAGGCCGGCACCAACAAGGCGCACGGCTCGCCGCTCGGCGCCGAGGAAATCGCCGGCGCCAGAAAATTCTTCGGCTGGGATTCGCCGCCCTTCGAGGTCCCGGCCGACAGCCTCGACGCATGGCGTACCGCCGGGCGGACCAGCGTCAAGGCGCGCACCGACTGGGAGAGCCGCCTTGCCAAGGCTGATGCCCAATTGCGCGCAGAGTTCGAACGCCGCATCAGTGGCACGCTGCCGGCCAACTTCGACGCCGTCATTGGCGATTACAAGAAAAAGCTCGCCGCCGACAAGCCGAAGGTCGCCACCCGTAAGTCGTCGGAAATGGCGCTGGAGGTCATAAACGGCGCCGTGCCCGAAACCATCGGCGGCTCGGCCGATTTGACCGGCTCCAACAACACCAAGACCAGCCAGACCAAGAACATCACCGCCGACGATTACGGCCAGCGCTACGTTCATTACGGCGTTCGCGAGCACGGCATGGCGGCCGCGCTCAACGGGCTGACATTGCATGGCGGCATTATCGCCTATGGCGGCACTTTCATGTGCTTTTCCGATTATGCCCGTCCGGCGATGCGGCTTGCTTCGCTGATGGGCATCCGCTCGATCTTCGTCATGACCCATGATTCCATCGGCCTTGGCGAAGACGGCCCGACCCATCAGCCGGTCGAGCATCTGGCAGCACTTCGCGCCATTCCGAACCACAATGTCTTCCGCCCGGCCGACGCGGTGGAAACCGCGGAATGCTGGCAGTTGGCCATTGAGTCGGAAAAGACGCCTTCGACATTGGCGCTGACCCGGCAGAACCTGCCGACGGTACGCAACGACTTCGTTGCGGAAAACCTCTCCAGCCGCGGCGCCTATGAACTTGCCGCCGCCAGTGGCGAGGCGGCGGTGACGATCTTCGCTTCGGGCTCCGAGGTCGAGATCGCGCTGGCCGCCCGCGAGGCCTTGGAAAAGCACGGCCACGCGACCCGCGTCGTCTCGGTGCCGTGCTTCGAATTGTTCGACAAGCAGAGCGCCGACTATCGCAGCAGGACGATCGGCAATGCGCCGCTCAAGATTGCCATCGAAGCCGGCATCCGTCAGGGCTGGGATCACTTCATCGGCACCGACGGCATCTTTGTCGGCATGACCGGCTTCGGCGCCTCCGGCACCATCGAACAGCTCTACCCGCATTTCGGCATCACAGCCGAGGCAACGGTGAAGGCGGCGGAAGCCCGTCTGCATGGCAAATGAAAGTGAGCCCCGCCCGGCAAAGGCTGGCATAGCGGTTTTGCCGGGCGGTGGAGCACTAATCGATTTAAATCCACGCCTCGGCGGCTGGATTCTTTGCCCGTCCGCCGTTATGAAGCTGCGGACTTGATCTTCGGCCTCCAACTCCCAGGGAGAGAACAATGACCGTCAGAGTTGCCATCAACGGATTCGGCCGCATCGGCCGCAACATCCTGCGCGCCATCCATGAATCCGGCCGCAAGGATATCGACGTCGTCGCGGTCAACGATCTCGGCCCGGTCGAGACCAACGCGCATCTGCTGCGCTTCGACAGCGTGCATGGCCGCTTTCCGCATGAGGTGACGGTTGACGGCGACCAGATCATCGTCGGCAAGGAAAAATTCAAGGTCACCGCGATCAAGGATCCGACACAACTGCCCTGGAAGGAGCTTGGCATCGACATCGCGCTCGAATGCACCGGCATCTTCACCGCCCGCGACAAGGCCGTCGCCCATCTGACCGCCGGTGCCAAGCGCGTTCTCGTCTCCGCTCCGGCAGAGGGCGCCGATCTCACCGTCGTCTATGGCATCAATCACGACAAGCTGACCAAGGACCACATCGTCATCTCGAACGCCTCCTGCACCACCAACTGCCTGGCGCCGCTGGCGGCCGTGCTGAATGAGGCGGTCGGCATCGAGAAGGGCATGATGACGACGATCCATTCCTACACCGGCGACCAGCCGACGCTGGACACCATGCACAAGGACCTCTACCGCGCCCGCGCCGCCGCGCTGTCGCAGATTCCGACCTCGACCGGTGCTGCCAAGGCCATCGGCCTGGTACTGCCCGAACTCAAGGGCAAGCTCGACGGCATCTCCATCCGGGTGCCGACCCCGAACGTCTCGCTCGTCGATTTCAAGTTCATCGCCAAGCGGCCGACCACCGTCCAGGAGATCAATGACGCGGTGATCGCCGCCTCGAACGGCAAGCTGAAGGGCATCCTCGCCGTTACCCGTCACCCCAATGTTTCGATCGACTTCAACCATGATCCGCATTCCTCGATCGTGGCGCTCGACCAGACCAAGGTCATGGACGGCAACTTCGTTTCGGTGCTGTCGTGGTACGACAATGAGTGGGGCTTTTCCAACCGCATGGGCGATACCGCCGTCGCCTTCGGCAAGACCATCGCCTGATCGGAGAGCCAGCTTCTCGACCTGGAGACGCCCGGCTCAGTCCGGGCGTTTTTCATTGCAGCACGAACCGCCGAGGCACGCTCCGCTGCTCGGGGGTGCCAAAACTTTCGACGATCGGCAGCGTGGGGCAAAAAGCCACGCTGCTGCCTTGCAGCGGCCATGTCTTCGCCCCACTCTCCCGTGATGCCGGAGCATATCGACTAGGGGCGACCAACGAATGGAGCATGGTATCTATCTTGTGACGCTCGTTGGCGCAGCACTTGTCGTTGCCGCCGCGTTTTCAAGCCTGATCGCTTTCCGTTTCGGCGCCCCTCTCCTGCTGCTGTTTCTCTGCATCGGCCTCGCCACCGGAACCGACGGTCTCGGCATCCATTTCGACAATGCCCGAGTTGCTTATTTTGCCGGCTCATTGGCGCTGGCGGTCATCCTTTTCGATTCCGGCTTCGGCACGCCGCTCAACGCCTTGCGGCAGGCCGCCGGGCCGGCGCTGTCGCTGGCCACATTCGGCGTCCTTTTGACCACCGGGCTCTTCGGCGCCGCCGCCTATTATCTGCTAGACCTGACCTGGCTGGAATCCTTCCTGCTCGGTGCCGCCGTCGCCTCGACCGACGCCGCGGCGGTGTTCTTCCTGCTGCGCGCCGGCGAGATCAATTTGCGCGAGCGCGTGCGGTCCACGCTCGAGGTGGAATCCGGCACAAATGACCCGATCGCCATCTTCCTGACCATCACGCTGGTCGAGGTCATCGCCGCCAATACCCACCCCGAGGCCAAGGTGCTGGTCACCGATCTTGCCGTCGGCTTCCTCGTCAACATGGGGCTCGGCGCGGTCATCGGCATTCTCGGCGGCATGGCCATCGTGCGCCTTGTCGATCGCCTCAATCTCGATCACGGCCTACTGCCGATCTTCGTGCTGACGCTGTCGCTTATGGTGTTCGCTGCCGCCGGTGCCGTCGGCGGCTCCGGCTTCCTGGCGGTCTATCTCGCAGGCCTGATTGCCGGCAATTCCGATATCCGGGCCGTCACCATCCTCAAGCGCTTCCAGGACGGCATGTCGTGGCTGGCGCAGATCATCATGTTCCTGATCCTCGGCCTGTTCGCGACGCCTTCGCAATTTCCGGCGATCCTGGTGCCGGCAGTGCTGCTCGGCCTGTTCCTGGTATTTGTGGCACGGCCAATCGCCGTCTGGCTCTGCCTGGTGCCGTTCCGTCTGCCACGCCCGGAAGTCGCCTTCGTCTCGTGGGTTGGCCTGCGTGGTGCCGTGTCGATCCTGCTTGCCATCACGCCGCTGCTCGGCGGTCTTGAGAACGGCCGCCTCATCTTCAACACTGCCTTCATCATCGTGCTGGTCTCGCTGATCATCCAGGGATGGACCGTCGGGCCGCTGGCGCGCCGTCTCGGCCTTATCGTGCCGGCCCGCCTGGGACCGCTCGACAAGGTCGAATTGGAACTGCCGGGCTCCGCCCATCATGAGCTTCTCGCCTACCGCGTGGCACCTGGCAGCCCGGTGGCGCGCGGCGAACGCATTCCGCGCTGGGCGCGGCCGTCGCTGGTGCTGCGCGACGGACGCTCGATGCGCTTCCAGGATATGGGTCGGCTCGCGGCCGGCGACCATGTCTACATCTTCGTGCCGGACCGCTATCCGCGCCTGCTCGACAAGCTGTTCGCCAGCCGTGCCGTGGTCGATCCCGAGGACGCGGATTTCTTCGGGGCCTTCGCCGTCGATCCGTCACGCCCCGCCGAGGAACTGGAGACCGCCTACGCGCCGGGCCTGACCGAAGCGGAACGCAAGCTCAGCATTGGCGACCTGGTCACTACCCGGCTCGGCGGCCACGCCGAATACGCCGACCGCGTGCTGCTCGGTCCGATCGAGCTGATCGTCCGCGACGTCGACGACAAGGGCAGGATCACCGGCCTTGGCCTGTCCTTTGAGCCGACCGCGCCGGTGGCGCGCGTTCCGGTGTTCCTCAGCGCCGGCGAAATCCGCGACCGCATCGCCGCCTTCATCCGCAACCGGCGCAAGCCGGCCGAGGCGCAGGCGGTCGAGGCGGCCGAGATGGAACCGGTTCCGCAGCCCGTGGTGGAAAAGACGACTGGCGAAGGCTGACCGCTGTCCACCCGAGCCGCGGAACCCTGCCGCGAGGCTGAAGAATGGCTCGGCAACTGGTGTGGCGGGTCCATGTGGTCCGACATCGCCGGAAATGATCCCGATCGGCCGGTTGCGAGGGCGTCCGGCCGATCAGTCGCCAATTCTCCGGCGCGCCATAGGGGCGCGCTTAATTGTTGCGGGCCGCTACGAACTGCGCCGCTTGTTTCAGAAGCGCAGCTTGCTCGCCAAAAGGTTCGAGCAACGCATGAGCCTGGTCAACGAGGCCATGGAGCTGGCCCCGCGCCCAGTCCGGTCCGTGCAGCGCGACCAGCGTCGCCTTGCCGGCCGCGGCATCCTTGCCGGTTGCCTTGCCCATCTGATGCGCGTCGGCGGTCAGGTCGAGCAGATCGTCGGCAAGCTGAAAGGCAAGCCCGATCGCCGAGCCGAACTCGGCCAGCCTTTCGCGGTCGCCCGACGGCGCGCCGGCAAGGATAGCGCCCGCTTCGCAGGCAAAGCGGATCAGCGCACCGGTTTTCATCGCCTGAAGCCGGATGATACCGGCCTCGTCCGGCCGGCTTTGTTCGGCTTCGAGATCGAGCATCTGGCCGCCGACCATGCTTCCCGCCCCGGCGGCGCGGGCCAGTGCCAGCACCAGCGTTGCCCTGCGCTCGGCCGGCAGCAGTGTCGCCTCGTCGGCAAGGATGTCGAAGGCAAGTGTCAGCAAGGCGTCGCCCGCAAGAATGGCGGTCGCCTCATCGAAAGCCCTGTGCACGGTCGGCTGGCCGCGGCGCAAATCGTCGTCGTCCATGGCCGGCAGATCGTCATGGATGAGCGAATAGCAGTGCACGCATTCGAGCGCCGCCGCGACGCGCAGCGCCGCCTCGCCGTCGGCTGAAAACAGTGCAGCACTTTCCATGACCAGGAAGGGACGCAGTCGTTTGCCGCCGTTCAGCACGCCATGTCGCATTGCCGCCATCAGGCGTTCGGGCCGCGCGACCTCGCCCGAAAGCGTCCGTCCGTCGAGCAACCGCCTCAGCAGCGCCTCGAGCGGAACTGCCCGGGCAATAAGTGCAGCTTCGAACGCCATTTGGTCGTCTTTCGTCATGGTCGGGAGCGGTAGCCGACACTCAGACGTTGCGCAAGAAGCCAAGCGCCATTATGCCGGGGGCAGGGAGTAGCGCGGACTGGGTGGCTTGGCGGAACCGATCGTCGATCACGAAACCGAAGGGTTGGACATGGCGAGACCGAGACGCGGCAGCCGCATCGGTCTTCAACGCTGGGTCCGGCGCGGCATCGCCGTCGCGGTCGTGCTGGCGCTGGTGCCGGTGGTGCTGACCTTCCTGTACCTGCCGACATTCGTGCATCCGGTGTCGACATTGATGCTGAAGGACCTGGCGACGTTTTCTGGCTACGATCGGCGCTGGGTTTCCATCGACGATGTCGCGCCGGTGCTGGCATATTCGGTCATCATGTCGGAGGACGGGCAGTTCTGTTTCCATCGCGGCGTCGATCTGGGCGAGTTGCGCGGCGTCGTCGACGATGCGCTCGCCGGCGAGATGACACGTGGCGCCTCGACCATCACCATGCAGACGGTAAAGAATCTTTATCTATGGTCGCGGCCGTTGGGCTCGGTCCGTAAGGTCGTGGAACTGCCGCTGGCCGTCTATTTCGATGCGGTGCTGTCGAAACGGCGGATCATGGAGATCTACCTCAACATCGCCGAATGGGGACCGGGCATCTACGGCATCGAGGCCGCCGCCCAGCATCATTTCGGCGTCTCGGCAAAACAGCTGTCGCGCCGGCAGGCAGCGCTGCTTGCCGTCACCTTGCCGAATCCGATCGTGCGCAATCCGGCGAAACCGGGGCCGGGACTGAGGCGGCTTGCCGCGTTGATCGAACGGCGCGCCGGCCGCGCCGGCGCCTATGTCGGTTGCCTGCGATAGTGTCAAAAAAAAACACGGCGACGCTGGCCAAAACGCCGTCGGGCGTGTATAGGCACCCGACTTTCTCAGATTCCGGCCCCTGATGTGGCCCTTTCACGAGGGCCGCCGGGGCGTTTTGACCATGTAGTGGAGCATATCCATGGCCGTTCCGAAACGAAAAACCTCTCCGTCGAAGCGCGGCATGCGCCGTTCTGCCGACGCACTGAAGGCCCCGACCTATGTCGAGGACAAGAACTCCGGCGAGATGCGCCGTCCGCACCATATCGACCTGAAGACCGGCATGTATCGCGGTCGCCAGGTTCTGGAGCCGAAGGAAAGCTGAGAGAGCTTTCGACGGTTTATGGGTTGCGAAACGACCGGCCATTGGCCGGTCTTTTTGCGTTTGCGACAACTGATCGTATCAGCCGGGCCTGACATTGTTGTTTCACGCCGTCTTTGTCCGTGTTTATCGGCCGCACGAAAATTCTTGACGGCGAACGCCGGGCGCACTCTACAAAGATCAGTCCAACCGGAGCCGCCACATGTTCGGTGCCATCCCGCTGCTGATCGTGCCTTTCATCCTCTACAATCTCGGGCTTTTGGGAATATTCGGCAGCGGCGACGATCCGTGGGCCACCGAAATGTTTTCGGTCCGGATGATGTCGGGTGGCGTGTTCTCGATGACCCTCGGCGACCTCATCGTGCTGATCGCACTGATCTTCTTGTTCGTCGAAGTGGTGAAGTCGACGCGCACGACAAATGCCTCGATCATGGACCATCTTTTGTCGACCTTCGTCTTTGTGGCCTATCTGGTCGAGTTCCTGCTGGTGAAGGGCGCCGCCCATTCCGTTTTCTTCACACTGATGGTCATAGCGCTGATCGACGTGCTGGCCGGCTTTTCGGTGTCGATGCGGTCGGCCACCCGCGACATCAATATGAGTTAAGGATCCCGACTCAGCCCGGGTCAGCGGTGAAGCCAGCCGCCTCGACGCCGGCGATGGCTGCCGTTTCATCATTGTCGGACGTGTCGCCGGAAATACCGATGGCGCCGATGATCGTGCCGGCGTTGTCGCGGATCAGCACGCCGCCGACGACCGGCAGGACGCGCCCGCCCGACACGTCGGAGACGCCGGCGATCAGATGCGGGCGCTCCTTGGCGAAAGCTTCCACCCGGCGCGAGCCCATGCCGATAGCGAGCGCGCCATAGGCCTTGCCGGCCGACATTTGCGGACGCAGGAACGAGGCGCCGTCCTGACGCTGGAACGCGACCAGATGGGCGCCGGCGTCGAGCACCGAGACGCCAAGCGGCCTGAGCTTGAGCTCGGCACCCTTGGCAAAGGCGGCGGCGATGATTTCAAGGGCTTTGTCGAGCGTCAGTGCGGTCATGGCCGTCTCCTAAACGCGCCAGTTATCAACCGGCAGAACAGACTCCGAGTGAACTGTTTCGCGTGCGAAAGGAAGCATGCATTCTGGGAGCGCCGGCCTATTTCTTCTTGGCGCGAGGCTTCTTCACCGGGGCCGGAGGCGCATTGGCCAGGTCTTCCGCTTCCTTGGCGAGGCGCAGCGCCCGCAGCTTGTTGGTCTTGGCTTGGCGAGCGTCGCTCTCGGCGACATATTCCGCCATCGCCTTCTGGCGAACCGTGGCTGCCTCTTCCTGTTTCTTGAAACGCAAATCGGCCCGCGCACGGGCAGTGTCCTTAGAGTTCTCGACCAAGAGCGTTATCCAATCCGTAAATTATCTTCAGTCCCTTGATAGCAGAGCCAGCCCGCAATTGGGAAAATAAGTTGGTCATGGCGCCGGATCGCAGCCGACTCGCTCCGCCTTGCGGGCGACTACCGCATCGTATCCGGCCTGCAAAGTCGCGCGGACGGTGGGTCCAGATGGGGCGGGAGACGCACCCAGATGCTCGTGGCGCAACTCGTTCATGAACTTATCCCACATCGGCGGGCCGCCTTTTTCCAGAAGCTCGGCACGGATAGAGAGCTCTTCGCTGACCGGCAGCCAGACGCGGCCCCAGGCGCCGAGATGCGCCAGGATCGGCATCAGCGTAATCGCCATTTCGGTCAGGCTGTAGATCGCCTTTTGCTTGTGGGAGGGATCGTCCGCCTTGGTCAGCATGCCGAGCTCCATCAGCCGCTTCAGCCGGTCGGCGAGGATGTTGGAGGCGATGCCCTCCATCGAGCCGTTGAGCAGTTCGCGAAAGTGGCGTCTGCCGCCGAAGATGATGTCGCGAAGGATGATCAGGCTCCACCGGTCACCGAACACTTCGAGCGACAGGTTGATGGGGCATCCGGACCGACGATCGATGTTCATGCGAATCTCCAAAACCGGTTGCATTGTCGTATCGTTTTAATATCGTGCAACTGATTGCAACTTGCAATCGGATTTGCGGCCCAAGGAGGAAAGTCATGAGAAACGCCGAATACCCCGAAATCGTATCCCAAACCTTCGGCGATCCGGCCCATCCGGCGGTGTTGTTGATCATGGGCGCGATGGCTTCCATGCTTTGGTGGCCCGAAGCGTTTTGCCGGAAGCTGGCCGGCGAAGGTCGCTTCGTGATCCGCTATGACAATCGCGATACCGGCCGTTCGACCAAATACGCGCCGGGCGAGCCGCCTTATACATTCGACGACATGGCGGACGATGCTATCCGCGTCCTTGACGACCATGGAATCCGAAAGGCGCATGTGGTCGGCATGTCGATGGGCGGCATGATCGCGCAGCTCGTTGCGTTGAAATACCCGTCGCGTGTCACTTCGCTGACGGTGATCAGCAGTTCGCCCTTGGGCATCGATACGTCGCATTTGCCCGGAACCACCGAGGCCTATAGGAAACATTCGGCCGAAGGCGCGAAGGTCGACTGGTCTGACCGTGGCCAAGCGGTCGATTTCATGGTCAAAAACGCGCGTGCGCTCGCCGGCACCGCGCATCCGTTCGATGAGGCGCGGACGAGAGCGTTCGTGGAACAGGACTACGACCGGTCCGGCGGCTTTCTCAGCGCGACCAATCACTTCATGCTCAAGGGCGGCGAAGATCGGAGCGGCGAGGACTGGACGGGGCGGCTGCACGAGATGAAGATTCCGCTCCTCGTTGTCCACGGCACCGACGATCCGATCTTTCCAGCCGAGCATGGCGCCGCTCTTGCCGACGCGGTCGCCGGTGCAAGACTGGTCCGGATCAAGGGCGGCGGCCACGAGCTGCATCCCGACGATTGGGCCGCGATCATCGATGCGATCGTCGCCCACAGCCGGGCCACGTAGCAGCGGGCCGAACCTTGACACCGGATGCCCGCGAGACGAAGCACCAAAGATAGGAGCAAAAATGTCCCTGACGATGCATCTTCATCCGCTGGCCTCCTTCTGCTGGAAACCGCTGATCGCGCTCTATGAGAACGGCACGCCATTCACATCGGTCGTCGTCGATCTCGGCAACGAACAGTCGCGCGCGGCGTTCCTGAAATTGTGGCCGGCCGGCAAGATGCCGGTGCTGCGCGATGAGGCGCTGGACCGGACCGTGCCGGAATCGACGATCGTCATCGAATATCTCAACGCGTATTATCCCGGACCGGTCGAGCTGATCCCCGGCGATCTCGATCTCGCCCGTCAGACCCGGCTTGCCGACCGCTTCTATGACTTCTACGTCCAGGAACCGATGCAGAAGATCGTTGGCGACCGGCTGCGGCCGCAGGGCAAGACCGATCCGTTCGGCGTCGAGCAGGCCCGCGCCCAGCTGCGCAGCTCCTACGCCATCATTGAACAGGACATGCAGTCGAGGACATGGGCGGTGGGTGCGAGCTTCACCATGGCCGACTGCGCTGCCGCCCCCGCGCTGTTCTACGCCAACAAGGTCGAGCCGTTCGGAGACGAATATCCTGCGGTCAGGCGCTATCACGACCGGTTGCTGCAACGCCCCTCGGTTGCCCGTGTGATCGAGGAAGCGCAGCCGTATTTCAAGCTCTTCCCCTACAACAATGGCTAGAGTGGTTCATCGTTTCACGGAAACGCCGAACCGCTCTATCTCTTCCGGACGGAAAACCGCTTCACATTTTTCCTGGAATTGCTCTAGGCCCGATGCTGCATAGTTGCTCGACGCGCTGACGATGCCCCTCAGCTTCCGGGTGAACCGAGCTGCTCCGCATCCCAGAACTGGTCAAGCCAGATGTTGAGCTTCAGGAAGCCGGCATTGCTGACCGTATAGACGCGCCTGGTGCCTTCCGGCTTGGCGTTGACCAACCCCGCATCAAGCAGCACCTTCAGGTGCTGCGAAACGGCCGGGCGGGACACCGGCAAGCCGGATGCCAATTCGTTGACGGTCTTCGGTCCGCGCCGGAGCTCTTCCAAGAGATGGCGCCGGTTGGGATCGGCAATCGCCATGAAGGCGTCGGAAAGCATCATGCCTTATTTGTGGGGCAAAGCGCCTCGAATCTCAACTGTCGGCTTCAGCTTTTCTGCGCGGGTCGAGCCGCAACGCTTCCGGCGTCACCGAGCGATCGGCGGGCTGGGTCTTGAAGGCATCGCGGCCTTCGATCGGCACCGGCGCGCGACGGCTGATGCGCAGCAGCGTATAGCCAGCCAGGCTGAGATGCGCGAGCGCAGTGGCCAGGAACAGCCCCTCAGGGCGCATCCAGCCCATCAGGCCGGCGGCCACCAGCGGACCGATCATCGTGCCGAAGCCATAAAGCAGCAGCAGGCCGCCCGACACTTTGACGAAGTCCTCCGATCGCGCATGGTCATTGGCATGCGCCACCGCGATCGAATAGAGCGTGTAGGCGAAGGCGCCGTAGGCGGCGGTGCAGACGATGACGAAGACGCCGGAGCGCGGTTCGAACAGGAAGATGGCGATGGCAAACAGCGCAGCACCGAAGGCCGCGCCCGCCAGCACGAAACGACGGTCCGTCGTGTCGGAGAGCCGCCCGGCCGGAAGCTGCATGGCGGCACCAGCGATGACCACGAGGCTCATCATCAGCGCGATCTCGGCTGTCGAGATGCCGATGCGCGCTCCATAGACGGCACCAAGTGTACCCCAGGCGCCGTTGGCGATGCCGATCAGCACGCAAGCGATCGCCGACACCGGCGAATTGACGTAGAGCCCCTTGACGTCAAGCGACACGTCCTGCAGCGGCTTGGGGTGAGACGCCGTCGAGACCGCCGTCGGGATCAGCGACAGGCAGAACAGAATGCCGGTGATCATGAACAGCGACGCCGATCTCACATCGCCGCCGGCAACGATCATCTGACCGCCCATGATCGAGGCATAGGTGACCATCATGTAGAGGCCGAAGACGGTGCCGCGGTTTTCGTTGGTGGCCTTCTCGTTGAGCCAGCTTTCGATGACCATGAAGGCGCCGGCCATGGTGAAGCCGGTGAAGGCGCGCAGCAGGATCCAGGTATATTCGTCGATGATCAGGCCGGTGAGCAGTGCGACGATCGCTCCCGATGCGGCAAAGGCGCCGAAAGCCCTGACATGACCGGCGCGGCGCACGATGCGTGGCGCAAAGAAGCAGCCGGTGACGAAGCCGCCGGCCCAAGCCGTGCCCATCAGGCCGAGCGATGCCGTCGAGAAGCCCTCCACCTGGCCGCGCAGCGGCAACAGCAGACCGTGCAGTCCGGATGCCGCCAACAGGAACGCGGTGCCGCGCAGCAGCGAGAGGATCGGTCTGTAGCTTGCGAACATTTTTCAATCCGGCTGGGGTTTAGGGCACAAGTCTGCAGACAGCGGCATTCGGGCTTTTCGGCGGCGTGCCCGAGCTTTTGGCATTACCCGCAGTAACTACCCGCGGCGAAACAGCGCCTCTGCCGCCGACTTGGTCGAGCCCTTGGTCTTGAGCTCGGCTTCCAGCCGGGCGATCTCGTCGCGCAGGATGCCGATCCGTTCGGACAATTCGTCGACGGAAAGCAGCGACAGATCCTGCCCGATCTCGTGCGGGCGCGCTTTCTTCTTGGGTTCGTCGTCGAAGATCGCCATCGTCGCCCCTCCGTGATTGCCCATTTGCCTGATTTGCCAATGAGCATACATAGGGCAAGGGTATGGATGCAAATGGCGGGCAAGAGCTGGCACGAGAAACCGGCGGAGCACGACGGGAAAATTCATGGCGAACGCACAGAAAATTCCGGCGAAGATGATGGCGATCGCCATATCGGAACCGGGCGGGCCGCGGGTGCTGAAACCGGAAACCCGCGACGTACCGGTTCCCGGTCCCGGCGAGATCCTGATCCGGGTGCGGGCCGCCGGCGTCAACCGGCCGGACGTGCAACAGCGCAAGGGCGCCTATCCGCCACCGCCGGGAGCGTCGGATCTGCCGGGCCTGGAAGCAGCAGGCGAAGTCGCTGCCCTTGGTGACGAGATATCGCGCTGGCGCGTCGGCGACCGGGTCTGTGCGCTGACGGCGGGCGGCGGCTATGCCGAATATGTCAGAGTGCACGCCGGCAGCGTGCTGCCGCTGCCCGCCGGCTTTACCTACACCGAAGCGGCGGCGCTGCCGGAAAACTACTTCACTGTTTGGCACAATGTCTTCGAGCGCGGCGGCCTGAAGAGCGGCGAGACCCTGCTCGTGCATGGCGGCTCGTCGGGTATCGGCACCACGGCGATCCAGCTTGCTGCCGCTTTCGGCGCCTATGTCGTCACCACCGCCGGCAACAAGGAGAAATGCGACGCCTGCCTCAAGCTCGGCGCCGACCGGGCGATCAACTACCGCGAGGAGGACTTCGTCGCCGCAGTCAAGGAGGCAACCGGCGGCAAGGGTGCCAATGTCATCCTCGACATGGTCGGCGGCGACTATGTGGCGCGAAACTATGAGGCTGCAGCCATGGAAGGCCGCATCGTCCAGATCGCGACGCAGGGCGGGACGGTGGCGAGCGCCGATTTCTTCAAGATCATGGCCAAGCGGCTCGTGCACACAGGATCGCTGCTCAGGCCACGCACCGTGGAGTTCAAGGCGGCAGTTGCGGCTGCGCTGGAGGCGCAGGTTTGGCCGCTGCTCGGCACGCGCAAGGTTGCGCCGGTGATGGATACGATCTTCCCGCTCAAGGAAGCGTGGCGGGCGCATGAGCGGATGGAGGAGGGTGAGCACATCGGCAAGATTGTGCTCGATGTCGCCTGACGGCCCGCAAACAGGCTGAACGAAAGCTTAATGGTGCAATGCAACAAACGCATTGCGGCCATGCAAAAGCGTCTGTTCAATTTTTCATCGCCGATGCCTATTTACGCGGCATCAAAACGATGGAGGACTATCATGAACCCGATCCGCGCTTTCCGTAACTGGCGCATGTACAACGAAACCGTGCGCGAACTGAACCGGCTGAATGCTCGTCAGCTCAACGACCTCGGCATCAACCGCGGCGACATCGAGAGAATCGCCCGCAAAGGGCTTTGATCTCGAGCACGATCCCGCTCGAAGACCGGGCGCTGCTTTTCGGCAACGCCGAGCCGCGGTTCGGGATCAAGCTTTAGAAGCCAGAGCCGCAGCAGACGGATTTCCGTCGCCGGTTCCGAGCCCGCCCGACCTTGGTCTGGCGGGCTTTGTCTTTTTGAAGCTTTCGACTGTATGGCGTCATCTGCCGACCTTCGCGGTCTGCTGGTCGCGCTGCCGTGCCGTCCTTGACGCGCGCCTGCCAAAAAGATTGCGAAACGGCGAGCGAGCGGTTATATAGACCGCGATTTTCCCATTTTGGTGGCTCTAAACCACCGCCCGCGCGGGAACGCGGGCGAACGAGAAGGATTTTTGTAATGGCCAATACGCTGCTGATGCCAAAGGCGACCGCCGTCTGGCTGGTTGACAACACAGCGCTTTCCTTCGAGCAGATCGCGCAGTTCTGCGGACTGCATCCGCTTGAGGTCAAGGCGATCGCCGACGGCGAGTCGGCGCAAGGCATCAAGGGCATGGACCCGATCATGACCGGCCAGCTCACTCGCGACGAGATCGCGCGCGCCGAGAAGGACGCCAACCACCGGCTGAAGCTCTCCGATCCCAAGGTGCGGGTGCCGGAATCCAAACGCAAGGGTCCGCGCTACACGCCGCTGTCGAAGCGCCAGGACCGGCCCAACGCCATCCTCTGGCTGGTGCGCAACCATCCCGAGCTCAAGGATGCGCAGATTGCCCGCCTTGTCGGCACAACGAAGTCGACGATCGACCAGATCCGCGACAGAAAGCACTGGAACTCCGCCAATCTCCAGCCGATGGATCCGGTGACGCTCGGCCTGACGTCGCAGATCGACCTCGATATGGAAATCAACCGCGCCTCGCGCGGCCGCGAGCAGGCGCAGCCGGTCGGCGATACGCTGCTGCCGGCCGCCTTGACCGAACGGCTGGTGCCGGCGCCCGAAAAGCCGAAGGACGAGGACCGCGAACTTGACGCCAACGCCGTCTTCGCCAAGCTTTCGGCGCTGAAGTCGAAGGACAAGGACGCCGACGAAGAGGAGTAGGTCTGGCATCCAAAACAAAAAGCCCGCTTTCAAGCGGGCTTTTTTGTGATCTTCCGTGTCAGCTTCGCGCCGCCCGGTCCGGCGCCATGCCGTAATCCTCGCTGCGCTCCACCGCGCGATAGAAATCGGCGAGCTGCTTGCCGCGCTCCGGCTTGAAGGTGCGGCCGGCGATGACCACCGAGGCGATGCGGTCGATGCGGAAGGCGCGGAAATCGCCGCGCATCTCACACCAGGCGACCAAGGTCCACACCTTGCCCCAGAACCACAGGCCGAGCGGGCGGATGTCGCGCGCGGTGCTGCGGCCGGCCTCATCCGAATAGTCGATGGTCAGCACCTGACGTTTCTCGATGGACCGCTCGATCAGGTCGATGGCTTCGCGGGCGGCATCGCTTACCACCCACATCGGCGTGTGGATCTCGGTACGGGCGATGCGGTCCTTTTCGGCGTCGGGCAACACGGCGCCTATCTTGACCAGCGCCTCGTCGGCGGCTCGCGCCATGGCCGCGCCACCAAACGCGCGCACCATGCGGGCGCCGGCGACCAGCGCGACGATCTCGTCACGCGTGAACATCAGCGGCGGAAGGTCGAAACCCTCCCTCATCATGTACCCGACACCGGCCTCGCCGTCGATCGGCACGCCGGTCGACTGCAGGTCTGCGATGTCGCGATAGATCGTCCGCTCGGAAACCTCGAGCCACGTGCCCAGCTTCTGAGCGGTGACCAGACGACCACCACGCAGATGCTGCACGATCTGGAAGAGCCTGTCGGCGCGGCGCATCGTATGGTCCCTCGGCGTCTATCGTTCCAGCCCTTCGCGCTTGCGCTGCGCGGCGACGAAGGCCGCGCCGAAGGACAATTTCCTCGTTGTCGGCGTGTTTGCGTCGACCACCCGCCAGAACGGCGCAACGTCGCCCAGCGCCATACCACGCTCAAGATCCTCGTTGGCGGCCTCGGCGACGGTGCGCAGATGATAGCCGATGGTGACCGGACATGTCATCTCGGCATCGTGCTCGATGGCGAGAGCGGTGCGCAAAGCGCGGATATTCATGTCCATGCCTTCGGGGATGGAGCGGATGAATGCATGGACCTGGCGAGCTGTAGGAACCAGCATCGGCTGGCCTTCGACGACGTCGCCGATGGTGCGTGGCGACGGTCTTATGCCGTTGATGCCAGGCGTGTTCAGCCTGTCGTTCCAGCTTTTCATCGATCGTCCTCTCGGGCATCCGGCTCCGGCGGCCATCGCACTATGGCACGAGCCTCCTGACACCATACTGTCAGGAGGCTTCAGCATGCCCATTTCAGCTCGTCGCCAGGTCGCATCCAAACGCCACGCAGAAAGCTTGCCTCAATTGCCGCCATTGCGGCGGTCGCCATACATGTCCGGCCAACCAATATCCTTGCGGATGTCCGCCGGCAGGGTGTTCATGAATCGCTGGGTGCGGATCTCATTGCGGATCGTCCGGATCTTGCCGACATAGTGCTGCACGCTACGCAGAATGGTAATACCGTTCATGGCTGGTCTCCTCTCTTTCGATGCAGGCACTATCGCACACCCCTGCTGACAGCAGTCTGTCAGGAGGGTGCGGCTCTCATGACCGGCGTTCCGATTTATCCATCGAAGTGACAAGGCAGTGCTGAAAAGAGGCTTGCCGCAGTGGAAGCCGGCGATCCCGGAGCCGCTTTGACAGCCAGCCGCGATGCTGATCAAAGGCTGCATGTCGAAATTTCTCGCGCTCGTCATCATCTTCATGATGGTCATCCAGCTCATCAAGCCGCTCGGCTGGCCCGGGCTGAAGCGGCGCAGCGATTTCTGGAAGCTGGCGCTGCTGGCGATGGCGGCGATTTCGATTACGGCGGTGCTCGGGCACTGGACGTAATGCATGTCGCGCAAAAGTGTGCAGCGGTTTTGCGACAATGACATGCATAAAAATAAGGACCTGAAGCGCGTCGGATGAGGCCAATCGAATGCGACGCGCTTTAGTGCGGGCGGCCCGCTACGCGACGCCCGGTTCGTTGGCGAGCACCAGGCTGACCAGATGTTCCGCCCAGGCTCGGTAGCCGGCTTCCGAAGCGTGAAATCCATCCGATGCGAAGCCGGCATCGGCATCCGTGATCGGCAGCCGGGGCGCCGGTATGGCGCCGCGTTCGAGGCAAAGGCGCTCGCCCATCCGGTTCATTTCGACGGCGCGGATTTCGAGGATCTTGCCGAGCAGCGGCGGCATTGCCGGAGCCCGGGTGAACTCCAGCACCGGCGACCACACGACGCGCGCTTCCGGCCATTTGGCGCGCAGCGCGTAGAGCAGGCCGCCAAACTCGCGCTTGAAGCGCGGTACCGAATGAAAATTCTTGGTGTCGTTGGTACCGATGGCCAGCACGATATGCGTCCACGGATCGGCCGATAGATTGGGCAGCACATGATCGCGGATCTGGCCAGAGGTTGCCGAGTTGAAGCCGGCCGCCCGCCAGCGCACGGTGCGGCCGGTGCGTTGCGCAATCAGAACTGCCAGTTGCGCGGCCAATCCGTTTTCGGAATTGCCGATGCCTACCGAGGCGGCGGAGGAATCGCCAAGCACCAGAACCGAGATTGCTGGCGCCAGGCCAGATATCTCGTGCATGACCGGACCTTGTGCCGGCAGCATGCGGGCGGTGCGGCGACGCACGCCAAGTCCTTGCCAGACATAGACCGGAAAGGCGAGCCAGGTGAGAAGGGTCGGAAAGCGCCGCATGGCAAGTCCCTTTTAGGGCATAGCGAACAGCACTTAGCGCATGTCGAGCCGAAGACGAAAGACCTTGGGTGACCGCCTGTCGTCAATGGCAGCAGCTGTCCTGCATTTCGGGCGTATCCGCATATTCGTCGTGCAGCCGCACCCAGTCCACCAGGCTATGGTGGGGACCGGTTTCGTTGCGACCCTTCGGCGTCAGGTCGAGATAGTGATAGGCGCCGATCAGCGGATCGCCGCCTCTGGAGCGCGAGATAAAAGTCAGGAAGATGTCGCCTTTCTCGTCGCGATAGAACACGCTGGTGCCGGGAAGATCCTTCGATTGCCGCGCGCGCCGCTCGAAATTGTAGGTCGTGTCGCCGGCCGCGATCTGCTTGTCGGTGAATGACACCTGCATGTCGAAGTTGAAGTCCGAAGCGTACGACGACACCCAGTCGAATTTCCAGCCCATGCGCTGCTTGTAGGGCAGAAGCTCGGCCAGCGGCGCCCGCGCCACCACCACGAGCGAGACGTCGTGGTGCCTGAGATGCTGGTTGGCACCGTCAATGTGGTCGGCAAGGAACGAGCAGCCCTCGCAACGATAATCGGCGCCCGGCCCGAACATGAAATGGTAGACGATCAGCTGGCTGTTGCCGCCGAACAGGTCGGGCAGTTTCTTTGGCCCTTGCTCGGTCTCGAAGACATAGTCCTTGCGGATCTTCAGCCACGGCAGTTCGCGGCGTTCGGCGGCGACGCGGTCGCGAAAGCGCGTCAATTCCTTTTCGCGCGCCAGATGCGCCTTGTGCGCCTGAAACCACTCTTCCTGCGAAACGGTCTTGTTGTTTGGCATCGGTCTGCTCCTCTTTTCACGGAGGACGTTCGGCAGCGAGGAATACCGACACCGAGCTGCATTTTCAGTAGCAGGAAATTGCAGACCTTGCTGCTTTCAAACGAACCCGGGCACATGGCCCGGGTCGGAGGGAACGCAACCTGAATTCCGTCAGGCGGCTTGCTCAAGCGTCGGCTGCCATTGTCCAAGCGCTGCCAGATGGTTCATGTGGGCGCGATGGGCGAAGGCGGCCTGCGCGGCGGCGACGTTCGCTGCCTTGCCGCCCCAGGCCTTCTGCGGAGCGGCCTGCAAGGCGCGGCCGTAGGAGAAGGTCAGCTTCCACGGATGCGGGCCGATGGCGTTGATGGCATTGAGGTTGGCGGTCGCCTGCTCGTCCGATTGTCCGCCCGAAAGGAAGGCGATGCCTCCAATCGCCGCCGGCACCGTCTCGCGGAACAGTTTTATGGTCTTTTCGGCGACTTCCTCGGGGCTGCTGACCTTGCCCGATTTCTTGCCGGCAAGGACCATGTTCGGTTTCAGGATGGTGCCTTCGAGCACGACGCGGGCCGCATAGAGCTCGGTGTACAACTTTGTCAGCGTCGCCTTGCTGATCTCGTAGCAGGTGTCGATGTCGTGGGCGCCGTCCATCAGCACCTCCGGCTCGACGATCGGCACGATGCCGGCCTCCTGGCAAAGCGCGGCGTAACGGGCGAGCGCATGGGCGTTCGAGCCGATCGAGGTGGCGGAAGGCAAGCCCTTGGCAACATCGATGTCGATCACCGCGCGCCATTTGGCAAAGCGGGCGCCGAGCTTGTAATAGTCGGCAAGGCGTTCGCGCAGGCCGTCGAGGCCCTCGGTGATGGTGTCGCCGGGAAAGCCGGCCAGCGGCTTGGCGCCGGCGTCGACCTTGATGCCGGGGATAGCGCCTGATGCCTTGATGATGTCGACCAGCGGTGTGCCGTCGGCGGCCTTCTGGTGAATGGTCTCGTCGTAGAGGATGACGCCGGAAATGTACTTGGTCATTGCATCGCTGGCGCGGAACATCATCTCGCGATAGTCGCGGCGACTGTCGGCGGTCGACTCGACACCGATGACGTCGAAGCGCTTCTTGATGGTGCCGGAGCTCTCGTCGGCAGCCAGCAGGCCCTTGCCATTGGCCACCATCGCGGCGGCAATGTCCTCGAGACGTTCGCTCATCGTGCTTCTCCTGAAAGAATTGATCCGCGCCCAGCAGACCACCAGAGCAACGCAGGTTCAAGTCGAACCATTTCGTCAAACAAGCGCGAATCGATTGAAAGTCGCGGGCGCACTCCTTCGCGCTGCTCTTGCGGCCGCGCTCAGCGCTTCAATACGTCGACGCCGGGCAAGGGCTTGCCTTCCATCCATTCGAGGAAAGCGCCGCCGGCCGTCGAGACATAGGTGAAATCATCGCTGACGCCGGCATGGTTGAGCGCCGCCACCGTGTCGCCGCCGCCAGCGACCGAGATCAGTCTGCCGGCCCTGGTGCGCGCTGCCGCGTGCCTGGCCGTCGCCACCGTTGCGTGGTCGAATGGCTCGATCTCGAAGGCGCCGAGCGGCCCGTTCCAGACCAGCGTCGCGGCGCGGTCGATCCATTCGGCAATGGTTTTCACGGTCTTTGCGCCGACGTCGAGGATCATGCCGTCGGCCGGCACGTCTGCTATGGCGACGGTCTCGCTGACGGCGCCGGCCCTGAACTCCCTGGCGACAACGCCGTCGGCGGGCAGGATGATGGCGCAGCCGGCCTCGGCCGCCTCGATCATGATCTGCTTGGCGGTGGTCGCGAGATCATGCTCGCACAAGGATTTCCCGACGTCGGTGCCGCGTGCCGCGAGAAACGTGTTGGCCATGCCGCCGCCGATGACCAGCGCATCGACCTTCTTCACCAGGTTCATCAACAGGTCGATCTTGGTCGAGACCTTGGCCCCGCCGACGATGGCGACAACCGGACGGACAGGATTGCCGAGACCCTTTTCCAGCGCATCGAGCTCGGCCTGCATGGTGCGCCCGGCGAACGCCGGCAGCACATTCGCCAGGCCTTCCGTGGACGAATGGGCGCGGTGCGCAGCCGAGAAGGCGTCGTTGACGAAGATGTCGCCGTTGGCGGCGAGCTTTTCGGTGAAGGTCGGGTCGTTCTTCTCCTCAGCTTTGTAGAAGCGGGTGTTCTCGAGCAGCAGCACGTCGCCGTTATTCATGGCAGCAACGGCATTTGCCGCCTTGTCACCGATGCAGTCGGAGGCAAAGCCAACCGGACGGCCGAGCACGTCCGCCGTCGCCTTGGCGATCGGCTCGAGCGAGAATTCCGCCGCCGGTCCATCCTTGGGCCGGCCGAAATGGGCAAGCAGGATGACCTTGGCGCCCTTGCCGGAGAGCTCGGCGATGGTCGGCGCAATGCGCTCGATGCGGGTGGCGTCGGTGACCTTGCCCTCGGTGACGGGAACGTTGAGGTCGACACGCACCAGCACACGCTTGCCGCTGATATTGCCGATGTCGTCCAGTGTCTTGAAGCCGGCCATGCTGATCCCTTTCGCGAAAAATCGCGGGGACCTTACCCCGCATCGACGACGATGCAAGACCTGGCTAACGGTTCGCCGAAAATATGATTCACGTGTCGAGGACGAAGTGCCCACGGGGAGCAAGATGGCAGCAATGGCGCGAAACGCACCGACATATGGCTTACCGATTGCGCACCACGATGCATGCGCCGCCCACGCTTTGCAGCTTGTCGCAGATCGTGTCGGCCTTGGCTCTGCTATCGGCGCCGATCCGCACGGCATAGATGCCGCGCCTACCGATCGGGGTACGTACCCGGCTGACCACCGGATCGTGGCCGGCAAGCAGTGCCGGGAACCGGCTTTTCACTCTCAGCCACTGGTTGAGCGCCGCGGCGCGGCGGAAATTGCCGGCCACCTGCACCCCCCACGGCTTGATGTTGATCGACGACATCGGCACGGTTCTGGACATGATCACCGGCAGCTCGCGGCAAGCGGCAGCGAAACTCGCCTTCTTGTCGAGCGGCCGGATGACGCCGGCGTAGGCGGTATTGGTGAAGTTGTCGGCCGGCTCGCCCATGACGTCCAGAACGTAGCTTTCGGTCTCCATCGGCAAGAAGCCGCCGGAATTCAGCCAGCGCGACACCCGGGTCTCGCCAGCGTTGTAGGCGGCTGCGGCGAGGCCCAGATTGCCGAAACCGGATTTCATTTCGGCGAGGTACTTTGCCGAGGCCGGGATCGCCTGTTCAATGTCGAAGGAATTGGCGAGCCCGCGCATCCTGGCGGTGCCCGGCATGAACTGGGCAATGCCTTCGGCGCCGACCGGGCTGACCGCATTGGGATCGAAACGGCTTTCCTTCCAGATCAGCCGGGCAAAGAAATCCCTGGGCAGCCCGTTCCGGTCGGCATGGGCCTCGATCAGGTTGCAAACCTGGTCGATCAGCTTCTTTTTGGCGGGCCGTGGTGGATCGGCCTGAACGGCTGTCGCCCAGATCAGCCCGCAAATGAGAACCAGCGCCGCGCCGAGCAAACGCCGCATTCAACTACTCCGCCGCGGCTTTGTCGTGCTGCCCGAACCGCCGTTCGATATAGTCGGCGACCATCTTCTCGAAATCCGCGGCAATCGATGGGCCGCGCAGCGTCGCCGCCTTCTTGCCGTCGACGAATACCGGGGCGGTCGGCATCTCGCCGGTGCCGGGCAGCGAAATGCCGATATCGGCATGTTTGGATTCGCCCGGACCGTTGACGATGCAACCCATCACCGCGACCTTGAGGTTCTCGACGCCGGGATATTGTTCACGCCACACCGGCATGTTCTTGCGCAGGTCGGCCTGGATGTTCTGGGCAAGCTCCTGGAACACGGTCGAGGTCGTGCGGCCGCAACCAGGGCAGGCGGCGACGATCGGCACGAACTGCCTGAAGCCCATGGTCTGCAACAGCTCCTGCGACACCTGCACCTCGCGCGTGCGGTCGCCGTTCGGCTCCGGCGTCAGCGAGATGCGGATGGTGTCGCCGATGCCTTGCTGGAGCAGGATGCCCATGGCAGCGGACGAGGCGACGATGCCTTTCGAGCCCATGCCGGCCTCCGTCAGGCCGAGGTGCAGCGCATGGTCGGATCGGGTGGCAAGCTCGGTGTAGACGGCGATCAGATCCTGCACGCCGCTGACCTTGGCCGACAGGATGATTTTCTCGCGCGCAAGGCCGATCTCTTCGGCCATTTCGGCCGACAGGATCGCCGATTGCACGATTGCCTCGCGCGTCACTTCCTGCGCGGTCAGCGGAAAGCCTTGGGCCTGGTTGTGATCCATCAGCCGGGTCAGCAGCTCCTGGTCGAGCGAACCCCAGTTGACGCCGATGCGCACCGGCTTGTCGTATCGGATCGCCATCTCGACGATTGCCGCGAACTGCCGGTCCTTCTTGTCCTTGAAACCGACATTGCCGGGGTTGATGCGGTACTTGGCCAAGGCCGCGGCGCAGGCCGGATGATCGGCCAGGAGCTTGTGGCCGATATAATGGAAATCGCCGACCAGCGGCACGTCGATGCCGAGCCGCTCCAGTCGCTCGCGGATGGCCGGTACGGCGGCAGCGCTTTCGTCGCGATCGACCGTTATGCGCACGATCTCGGAGCCGGCGCGATGCAGGGCCGCCACTTGCGCGACCGTCTGGTCGACATCGGCCGTGTCGGTGTTGGTCATCGACTGGACGACGACTGGGGCGCCGCCGCCGACCATCACGCCGCCGACGTCGACACCGACCGACCTGCGGCGCGGGAAGGGTGAGGAAAAATATCCGGTCATGCCGGCTGCCTTTAATCTTGAAGGTCCGGGCATGAGGTGGAGGAGCAAAGATGGCTTGTCAATGGCGACTGGCGCGCAGGCCCAGCAAATCGGAAACAACAAGACGGCAGCTTGCCGCAAATCCGCGAGCGTTTCCGGCAGCATAGCGATGCCACCGGAAAGATCGCGCGCCGGGCGGCGCTTCTAGTCCTGGAAGGGCTTCAGTGGGTCGTCGGTTTCGCCTTCAGTTTTTCAATCTCGTCCTTGAGCGCCAGCTTGCGCCGCTTGAGATTCACGATTTCGAGGTCGTCTACCGACGGATGGGTCATCGCATCGTCGATTTCCCGTTCGATGTCGCCGTGTTTCCGCTGCAGCTCATCAAGATGGGATGCAAGAGACATGATTGGTTCTCCCTTTCATGATTTCCTCGGATTGCAGCCGTCATGGCACGTCCACCGCAGGCTCGCTTCTGTGACGGCATAATGACAGTGTGCCACCATCGCGCACCGATGTCGAATGCTGCGTGGTAGCATTCCACGCCAATATGAAATGTGATATGGGCTGCGCGCCGGTGCAAGAAGACCCGGTCCCGCCCAATCAGGCCCATAGTTTGGGCGCCGCAGACGTGCAGACGGTAAAAATGTCCGATCAGGAACAGGCAGATATCCGCCTCGAATATTCCCGGCTGAAGCAGGAACACGCCGATTTCGACGCGGCAATCAATGCGATGATTGCCATGAATTGCGACCCGCTGCAGATCCAGCGCATGAAGAAAAAGAAGCTCTTCCTTAAGGACAGGCTGATGGCGCTGGAAGACAAGATCATTCCAGACATTATCGCTTGAACGGACGCCGGCGCTGGCCTGCTGGAAAGGCGGCCTATGCCGCGATCGAAAGCCGCGCGGCGCGCTCGCGCAACAGCTCTATCAGGTCATCGGTCTTTTCGGTCGAGGTATCGATGGGAACCACCAGGCACATCGTCGCCTCGACCCTGCCCGGCGCTGAAAAGACCGGTGCGGCCAGGCATTTCGTGTAGGCATCGACAAGGCCGGAGGTGACGCAGTAGCCGGCCGACTTGGCGACGGCGATGTCGTCTATGAAATCGTCGAGTTGCAATCTGCGGCCGTCCGGCAGCACGAGATCGTCCTCGGAGACCATATCCTCAATCGCTGCCCTGTCGAAGCCGGCGAGGAGCAGTCGCCCGGAAGCTGTCCAGGGGAGCGGTATTTGCAGACCCGTCGCCGAGCTGATCCGGAATGGCCTCGTTCCCGGGCTTGAATGGACGATGGTGTAGCGGCCGCTTTGCAGCATGCACAACTCCGAGGTCTCGCCGGTCTCGCGTGACAGATGGTCGACTTCCTGGCGCCCTCGCCTGAGCAGGTCGTTGCCCCGCACATAGTCCATTCCGTAGAGGTAGAGCTTCTTTCCGAAATAGACCCGATTGCCGTCCCCGGCCATTTCCAGCAGGCCTGCGTCGACCAGCGAGCGCACCAGCGTATAGGTCGTCGACCGCGGTGCATTCACCCCTCTGGCAAGGTCGCCAATGCCGATCGCACGCTGGGTCGTGTGGAGAAACTCCAGAATCTGGAGGACCCGGTTGAGGCCCTTCTCCCGAGAACCCGAGTTCTTGTCTTCGTCCAGACCGGCGTCCGGTCGAGCGGCCAAGGCATTGCCATCTTGCATTATCGATTCCTGATGTTAATCTGTCTTGTACAGAGTACAGGCGTCTCTTGTAAGGGACAATGACGTCAGTTGCAACCGATGCCTGTACTGCTGATCCAAAGGGGAACACAACACGAAAGGAGGTCGCCGTGAACGACACATCCAAAAGGCGTGAATTTCTGAAACTGGGAATGGCCGGGCTTGCAACGGCCGGAGTGATGAGCGCCGCTACCGCGGTCGACGTTCAGAAAGCGGCGGCCCAGGCAGCGCCGGACAGCCTGCTGCGCACCGTCCTCGAGCGCGGCAAGGTAATCGTCGGCACCGGCAGTACCAATGCGCCCTGGCATTTCGAGAACGACGCCGGCGAACTGGTGGGCATGGACATCACCATGGGTCGCATTCTCGCCAAGGGGCTTTTCGACGATCCGACCAAAGTGGAATTCGTCATGCAGGATCCGGCTCAGCGCATTCCAAACGTGACCACCAACAAGGTCGACATCACCATCCAGTTCATGACCATGACCGCCCAGCGCTCGCAGCTGATCCACTTCTCCCGACCCTACTACGTCGAAGGCATCGCCTTGCTGACCCTTCCGAACGCCGAAAACAAGACCTTCGACAAGCTGCTTGCCGGCGGTTCGGCGACGCGGATTTCCATCCTGCAAAATGTCGATGCCGAGGCTAACGTGCATATCGTCCTGCCGGAGTCGCAGGTGATGCAGATAGACACGCAGGCCAACGTGCTGCAGGCCTTGGAATCGAAGCGCGTCGACGCCGCCGCGGTCGATCTGTCAACGGTGCGCTGGCTCGCCTCGCGCAATCCGGATAAGTACTTCGATGCCGGCAAGAGCTGGTTCTCGATGCTTTATGGTGCCGCGCTGCGGCAGGGCGACCTCGACTGGCTGACCTTCGTCAACCAGACCTTCACCATCGCCATGTTCGGCCATGAAACGGCACTCTACGACGCTGCGTTCAAGGATTATTTCGGACAGGAGCCGCCGGCGCGCCATCCCGGTTTCCCGGTCATTTGATGCAAGCAGGCGGAAGGACAACGTCCTTCCGCCTTCTCTCATCACAGCCCTCCATGACGAGGACGCATGGGTTATACTCTCAACTTCAACCTTATCTGGCGGCATTTCGACAAGCTCTGGGGCGGACTGCTGCTAAGCCTCGAACTTGCCGTCATCTCGATCGCGATCGGCATCGTCATCGGGCTCGTTCTGGCGGTCTGGTACGTGTCGGCCGGACGTGCGGTGCGGACCATCATCGCGGGGTATGTCGAGTTCATCCGCAACGTGCCGCTGATCCTGCTCGTCTATCTGGTCTTCTACGGCTTGCCGACGGTGGTCGACATTGCCTACAGCGCGCAAACCTCATTCATTGCCACGCTGTCGCTCTACAGCGGCGCCTACCTGGTCGAGGTGTTTCGCTCGGGGCTCGAGGCGGTGCCGCGCGGTCAGCTCGACGCCGGCAAGGCAATCGGCCTGACGCCATGGCAAAGGCTGCTCGATGTGCGCCTGCCGACGATGCTGCGCATAACCCTGCCGGCGCTTTCCAACACATTCATATCGCTCTTCAAGGATACGTCCGTGGCGTCGGTCATCTCGGTACCCGAACTCACCTATGGCGCCCAGTGGATCAACTTCAACACGTTCCGCATTGTCGAAGTCTATCTGGTGGTGACGGCAATGTACCTGTTGACCGGCTACACGCTGCTTTTCGCGCTGCGGCTCGTCGAGCGCCGGTTCAAGGCGGCGCGCTGACATGCTGAGCCAGATCATCTACGCCTTGCCGTTCCTCGCCGAAGGCTTTGCCGTAACCTTGTGGGTGTCGCTGCTGGTCGTGGTGTTATCGCTCATCGCCGGCGTGCTGATGGGCGTCGGCCTTGTCTATGGTCCTTTTCCGCTGCGCTGGGCAGTGCGCATCTTCAGCGACACCATACGCGGCATTCCGATCCTGGTGCTAATCTTCTTCGTCTATTACGGCCTGCCCGCGGTGGGGCTGCATCTGGAATCCTTTTGGGCGGCCGTGTTCGCCCTCACCCTCTTCAAGACCGCACAAGTCGTCGAGTATCTCAGGGGCGCCGTCGGCTCGATTCCCAAGGGTCAGTCCGAGGCGGCGATGGCGATCGGACTGACCTTTCGCCAGCGGCTGGTCTACGTCATTTTTCCGCAGGCGTTCAGGCGCTTCCTGCCACCCTGGATCAATGGCGTCACCGACGCGGTGAAGGGCAGCGCGCTGGTCTCGCTGCTCGGCATCACCGACCTCATGCAGGCGATCAACCAGGTCATCGGCCGCACCTATGAGGCGATGCCACTCTACATTCTCGGTGCGCTCGTCTACTTCGCCGTCAACTACGCCCTCTCCTTGGCCAGCCGGCGCCTGGAGCGGCGTTTCTCCTTCATCCGGGAATAGCACGATGTCCAACGCCTCGCACCAGAATCCGGCACTTCTCGATGTCACCGAGGTTTCCAAAGCCTTTGGATCCGTCGAGGTCCTGCGCTCCGTCAGCCTGCAAGTGACACGCGGCGAGGTCGTGACTATCATCGGCCCCTCCGGCAGCGGCAAGACCACGCTACTGCGCTGCGTCAATTTCCTGGAGAGCTACGACAGCGGCTCGATCCGTATCGACGGCAAAGAAGTCGGCTATCGCGAGACGGGAACACGCCAGCGACGCAGCGAGCGCGACCTGGCGGCGATGCGAGCCGAGACCGGAATGGTGTTCCAGAGCTTCAATCTGTTTCCGCATTTGACTGCGGCCGGCAACATCATGCTTGGCCTGCGCAAGGTGCGCGGCAAGAGCAATGCCGAGGCCCGCACCATTGCCGAGCACTGGCTCGGCCGCGTAGGCCTCGCCCACAAAGCCGACAGTCTGCCGGCCGAGCTTTCCGGCGGCCAGCAGCAGCGCGTCGGCATCGCCCGCGCCGTGGCGATGGAGCCGAAGATATTGCTTCTCGACGAGATAACCTCGGCGCTCGACCCCGAACTGGTTGGCGAGGTGCTCGAGGTCGTGCGCAGCCTCGCCGAAGACGGCATGACGATGCTGATGGTCACGCATGAAATGGCTTTTGCGCGCGACGCATCGAGCCGCATCGTTTTCATGGCGGATGGCGGCGTCAGTGCCGTCGGACCACCCGCCGAGATTCTGGCGGCGGGGTTCGACAATGAACGCCTTCGCAGTTTCCTGGCGCGGTTTCGCGCCTCGCATTTTTGACATCGGACGGCGAAAGCTGTCGCAAGGAGCTTTTATGACGCCTTACATCCGGCTCGCGGAATTGGGCCTGACACTGCCCGAGCCGCCGAAGCCCATCGCCAACTTCGTCACCTATGCCGAGAGCGGACGGCTGATCTTCCTCTCCGGCCAGGGGCCGTTGCGCGCCGATGGCGCGCTCTGCACCGGCAAGGTCGGAGAGGATGTCAGCGTTGAAGAGGCTTACGGGCATGCGCGTCTGACCGGCCTGAACCTGCTCGCCGTCATGCATGCCGCGGCCGGCGACCTCGGCCGCATCGTGCGCGTCGTCAAGCTGCTTGGCTTTGTCAATGCGACGCCGACATTCAGCGAGCACCCCAAGGTGGTGAACGGCTGTTCCGATCTTTTCGCGGCCGTCTTTGATACGCTTGGCGGACATGCCCGTTCCGCGATCGGTGTCGGCTCGCTGCCGGGCAACATCACAGTTGAAATCGAGGCGGTCGTCGAGATCGCCGCCTGAAATCTTAAACAGGATCTACAGAGATGACGACCTATGCCGCTGACCGTTCCAACACGACAATCCGCGAACGGCTTGGCCTTCGCCCAATCATCAATGTCTCCGGCACGATGACGGCACTCGGTGCTTCGATCATCGTGCCAGAAGCGATTGCCGCAATGTCGGAAATGGCCTCGCAATGGGTCGAGATGGACGATCTGCAGCGCGCCGCAAGTAGGGTGATTGCACGCCTTACCGGCGGCGAGGCCGGCTTCATCACCGCATGCTGCGCCAGCGGCATAACAATGGCGATTGCCGGCGCGATGACCGGGACCAGCCTTCTTGCGATCGAGCGGCTGCCGGACGACACCGAGGGCCTCAAATCGGAGGTCATCGTTCAGCTTGGTCACATCGTCAATTATGGCGCGCCGATCGACCAGTCGATCCGGCTTGCCGGAGCCAAGGCAGTGCCTGCCGGCACGGTCAGCGTCACCCAGGATTATCATGTTGCCGAGGCGATCCGGGACCGGACGGCGGCAGCCCTCTACGTCGTTGCGCACCACACCGTGCAATACGGCATGCTCTCGCTTGAGGAGTTCTGCGAGATTTGCCACGCCAAGGGCGTGCCGGTGATCGTCGACGCCGCCTCGGAATACGATTTGCGTGGCTTTCTGGCGCGCGGCGCCGACATTGTTGTCTACAGCGGGCACAAATTTCTCTCAGGGCCGACAAGCGGCATCGTTGCCGGCCGCAAGGATCTGGTACGGGCCGCCTATCTTCAGAACCGGGGCGTTGCGCGCGCCATGAAGGTCGGCAAGGAGAGCATTGCCGGCACTATGGCGGCCCTGGAAGCCTGGGAGCGGCGCGACCATGCCGGCATTCGCCAGCGGGAAGACGCCGCACTGCATCTGTGGCAAACCGCATTGCAGGGCCTGCCTGGCATCGAGGCACGTATCATTCCAGATCCGACCGGAAATCCTCTCGACCGCCTGCAGGTGTTTGTTGCGCCGGAAAGCCGCTTCACCGCCGCCGGCCTCGCCTCGGCGCTTGCGGCGGGTTCGCCGCCCGTGATCGTGCGCAACCACGAGGTCGAGCGCGGTCACTTCTTCCTTGATCCGTGCAATCTCCATCCCGGCGAGGCGGAGATCGTTGCCGAACGCCTGCGAGCGGTGTTGAGTGCTGCCGATCGGCCCGCGGATGCGATGAAACCCGCTCGCAAGCAGTCCGCCGGAGCGCTGCGCTGGCCGGACTAGACATCGCCAGAGCGTGGTCGAGCCAGTGCCTTCCAGCGCCGGCTTCGCATCGGGCCAGTGCGCCATCACGGCAGTGTGAATGAACTTTTAGTCTTCGGGCGGAATAAACCACCCCGCCCATTGGTCTCCCAAACAGACGCCATTTCCGGCGTGCAGGAGACCGGTATGACCCACCACCACGACAATGAAGCTGACGGCATCAGCCGCCGTCATGCACTGGAATGCATGATCTGGGCCGGCACGGGAGTGCTGTGGACAATTTCGGCCGGCGTGCCGGTTTCGCTCAGCCTGCTCGGTGCGTCGCAAGCCGCCGAGGCCTTGGCCACCGGCTTCACTTTCCTCCAGATCTCCGACAGCCACATCGGCTTCGACAAGGCTGCCAACCCGCACGCCATCGACACGCTGAAGGAGGCCATCGGCAAGATCCAGGCGTTGCCGCAAAAGCCCGCCTTCATGATCCACACCGGCGACATCACCCATTTGTCGAAAGCCGCGCAGTTCGACAACGCTGCCCAGATCATCGGCGGCGCAGGCTTCGACGTGCATTATGTGCCCGGTGAGCACGACCTGATCGATGACGGCAATGGCCAGGCCTATCTCGACCGCTACGGCAAGGGCACCAAGGGCGCTGGCTGGTATTCGTTCGACCAGAACGGCGTCCATTTCATCGGCCTGGTCAACGTCGTCAACCTGAAGGCTGGCGGGCTGGGCAATCTCGGCGCCGACCAGTTGGCATGGTTGGCCGATGATCTGAAGGCGGTCACCGCCTCGACGCCAATCGTCGTCTTTGCCCACATCCCGCTATGGGCTGTTTATCCCGAATGGGGCTGGGGCACCGACGACGCGGCGCAGGCCTTGGCCCTGCTCAAGCGCTTCGGCTCTGTCACCGTACTCAACGGCCATATCCACCAGATCATGCAGAAGGTCGAAGGCAACGTTACCTTTCATACCGCGCGCTCGACCGCTTTCCCGCAACCGGCGCCGGGCACCGCAGCCTCACCCGGGCCGATGACGGTACCTGCCGGCCAGTTGCGCAGCCTGCTCGGCACAAGCAGCGTGACAGTCAAGCAAGGCGGGCAGGACCTCGCCATCATCGACAGCACGCTGGCCTGAGGGGAAATGCGATGATCCGCTTCCCATCCCGCGTCTTGGTCGTATCCCCTGTCACGTTCGGTTTGGCGGCGATCCTGATAATGGTTGCCATGCCACTGAACGCAGCAGACCAGCCAATGGTCAAGATCGAGAACTTTGCCTTCACACCGGCGGTGCTGACGGTAAAGCAGGGCACTACCGTGACCTTCGAGAATGACGACGACATCCCGCATCTGGTGGTCGCCAACGATGCCTCGTTTCGCTCCAAGGCGCTTGACACCGGTGACACATATGCCTTCACCTTCACCAAAGTGGGCGACTATGCCTATTTCTGCGGGCTTCACCCGCACATGCAGGGCAGGATCACCGTCGCTCCGTGAGGATTTTCGGAAGGTTCTGCCCGGGATGCCGGGCGATGCGACGGTGTTGAACCAAGAGGCCGCGACCGAGCGCTTTCGCGAGGTGGTTCTGCCCCATCTCGCGGATGCGCTTGCGCTCGCCCGCTGGCTGACCGGCAACGCCGCCGACGCGGAGGATGTGGTGCAGGAGGCCTGTTTGAAGGCGCATGCGGGCATCGCCGGCTATGCCGGCGGCAATGCGCGCGCCTGGCTGCTGGCGATCGTGCGCAACGCCTCTTACTCCTGGCTGGCGCGCAACCGGCCGCGCAGTATCGTCGCCGTCGGCGACCTGAGCGACCTCGATGACATGACGGCTGCATATGGCGCCGGCCTGCCGGATACGGATAGTCCTGAGGCAAGCCTGATCGCCAAGGCCGACGCGGCCGCACTCGAGGCGGCGATCGCCGCGCTGCCGCACCAATTTCGCGAGACTGTGGTGCTGCGCGACATCAACGGCCTCAGCTATCGCGAGATCGCGACGCTGCTTGGCGTGCCGCTAGGCACGGTGATGTCGCGGCTGGCGAGGGCGCGCGGTCTGCTGATATCCCAACTTGGGAGGGCGCCATGAGCGCGCACAACGATGGACTGCCCGATGACCCGGCGGGCGTGGAGCTGATGATCCATGCCTTGGTCGATGGCGAGCTCGACGCAGCAGCAGCATTGGCTGTCGAGCGACGCATCGCGGCCGATCCGGCGCTCGCCGCCGAGCATGCCCGCATCGCTGCGCTGCAGACGGTCGTCAGCGGGCTGCCGAGGCTCGATGTCCGTGAGGATTTCAAGGCTCGCATCGCTGCAATCGGGACAGCCGGTACGGAGAAAGTGCTGCCGGCGCCGGCGCCCGCCGCTCGAGTGCCGCCGGCACACAGAGCGGTGCACCAATTTGGCGCGTTCGACTGGCGCGCGCTGGCGGCGTCGATCATCGTTACCGCCGTGCTGGCCAGCGGCGCGACGCAATGGATGATGCTGAGCAGGGCGCCCGACAGCTTTGCCGCCGCGGTCGCCAGCGGCCATCGCCGCAGCCTGCTGGCAGCCAGCCCCGTGGACGTCGTCTCGTCGGACCGGCACACGGTCAAACCCTGGCTGGATGGCAGGGTCGGCCTGTCGCCGCCGGCACCTGACCTTGCCAGTGACGGCTTCGCGTTGCTCGGCGGCCGGGTCGAGGTGATCGCCGACCAGCCAGTGCCGGCACTGGTCTACAGGCACCGCGAGCACCTGATCACTCTGGTCGCCGCGCCCGAGGAAACCGGCTCGACAGCCGGACCGGTCGATCTTTCTGCTGGTGGCTTCTCGCTGGTCCACTGGAGCGACAGCACCTTTTCCTACTGGGCGATTTCCGATACCGAACGGCCTGAACTTGACGACTTCGTCAACCGCTTCCGAGCAGCGGCCGCCCGATGACAGACCGCCCCTGTCCATGTGCGTAGCCACGGAGACGGCACAAGCGGCTTTGCCGTTTCCGGCCATCCTTGCGGCTCCCCTCGATTTCAGCTAATGCGCGCTTTTGCCGCCGGAGAGCAGAAGCTTGGACGATCACCGCGCCGACGTCGCCATCATCATGGGCAGCCAGTCCGATTGGGCGACGATGCGCCACGCCGCCGAAACGCTTGAGGCGCTTGGAATTCCGCACAAGCGCCTGATCGTCTCGGCCCACCGCACGCCCGACCGGCTCTATGACTTCGCCAAGGGCGCCAAGGCGGCCGGCTACAAGGTGATCATCGCCGGTGCCGGCGGTGCGGCGCATCTGCCCGGCATGACGGCGGCGATGACGCCGCTGCCGGTGTTCGGCGTGCCGGTGGAATCAAAGACGCTGTCGGGCCAGGACTCGCTGCTATCAATCGTGCAGATGCCGGCCGGCATTCCGGTCGGCACTTTGGCCATCGGCAAGGCCGGCGCTGCCAACGCTGCACTTCTGGCCGCCGCGGTGCTGGCGCTGAGCGACGAAAAGCTCGCCGCCCGGCTGGATAGCTGGCGCGCCGCGCAGACCGCCAAGGTGGCCGCCGAGCCCACGGACGCGCCGTGAGCCTGCCGGCGGGATCGAGCATCGGCATCATCGGCGGCGGCCAGCTTGGCCGCATGCTGGCGATGGCCGCGGCCCGCCTCGGCTACCGCATCGTCGTGCTGGAGCCGCAGCCGGATTGCCCGGCGGCACAGGTCGCCAACCGGCAGATCGTCGCCGCCTATGACGACGCGGCCGCGCTTAGCGAGCTGGCTGCGGCCAGTGCCGTCGTTACTTATGAATTCGAGAACGTACCGGTCGCGGCCGCCGCGGCACTTGCCTCTACGGTGCCGGTCTATCCGCCGGCACGCGCACTGGAAGTGGCGCAGGACCGGCTGGCGGAAAAGAAATTCCTCAACGGCATCGGCATACCGACCGCGGATTTCAGCCCCGTCGACAATGACCAGGAACTGACGGCTGCGCTGAAACAGTTCAACGGCAGCGGCATATTGAAGACGCGCCGCATGGGCTATGACGGCAAGGGCCAGCGTGTCTTCCGCAACATGGAAACAGGCGGCTTTGCCGGCACTTGCGAGGCGATGGGCAACGTGCCGTTGATCCTGGAATCCTTCGTCACCTTCGAGCGCGAGATTTCGGTGATCGCCGCGCGCGGCAGCGACGGCTCGCTCGCCGCCTACGATCCAGCGTGGAATGTCCATCGCAACGGTATTCTTCACAGCTCGACGCTGCCGGCCGGAGTAAAATCCGAGACGGCGGCTGCGGCTCAAACGGCGGCGGCAGAGATCCTTGCAGCGCTCGACTATGTCGGCGTCATCGGCGTCGAATTCTTTGTCCTTGCCGACGGTTCGCTGTTGGCCAACGAGATAGCGCCGCGCGTCCACAATTCCGGCCACTGGACGGAGGCCGCCTGCACCATCTCGCAATTCGAGCAGCACATCCGCGCCGTCGCCGGCCTGCCGCTGGGAAATCCCGCCCGGCAGTTCGACTGCGTCATGGAAAACCTGATCGGCGACGATGTCAGGCGCGTTCCTGAGCTGCTCGCCGAGCCCGATCTGATGCTGCACCTCTATGGCAAGGCCGAGGCGCGGCCCGGCCGCAAGATGGGCCATTTTACGCGCGTGAGCCGCCGCAGCTAGAGCATGATCCCGAACCGAAGGTCCGCGCTAGCGAAAAGTGGAATCCGGATTTCGGAAAAGATCATGCTCAAACACAAAGTTAGAACCTACGCTTACTGGATTTCGCCGCTCTCGTCCTCGTCGGGGCTGGCGCAGCTCACATCGCCTTCCGCGCAGGTCGAATCGGCGGTGAGCTGCTTGGTGCGATCGTCGGTCAGCCGCGTCAGGCATTCCGATATCAGCATCGGATAGATCGAGCCGCCTTCGCTGTCCGCGGCGGAATAGCTGCATTCCGCGTCGCGAAAAGCGATCCAGGCGCGCTGCGCCGTCTGCAACAGCTTCCTGGCTTTTGCGTCACTTCCGCCGATGAGATCCTGGTAGGCCTTGTTGAGCTTGGCGTCGGCGGATTTGTAGTCCGCGTCGGCGCAGATGTTCATCATCTGCTGGCTGTCGTCGTTGCGGTCGCATTCCTGCGCATAGGCAGCAGAACCTGCCGCGAGGACGACAAGACAGGCGGACACAAGAATTCGGCGCATGACGATCTCCAATTCGCAACCGCATCATTCCAGCCGTCTCAACCCTGCGCAACGCCGCAAGACGCCAGTGGCGGATATTTGATGATACGAAACGGTCCGTATCGTTTAGGCAACGCGCTTGCGGTTGACACGGGCAACGCTCCTCGTCTATGAGCCACGCACAGTTCAAAGGCGCGTCTGTGGGCGCGCCTTAATAATTCGGCCCGTGACCGGGCCCAGACCGACGGGCAAGACCATGAAAATCAAGAATTCGCTCAAGGCGTTGAAGGCGCGTCACCGCGACAACCAGCTGGTTCGTCGCAAGGGCCGCATCTACATCATCAACAAGACCGCGCCGCGCTACAAGGCGCGCCAGGGTTGAGTTTTCGACGGAGGCTGCGCGCCTCCGTTCGCATGATACGACTCTCACGCTAAATTCAGTTTGACGATCCGGCGTCGGGGGCTAGATTCCCGCGATGCGGATTCTTTTTGCATTTTTCACGGCTTTCCTCGTTTCCGGCGCTGTCTCGCTGCCGGCGTGGGCTGAAGATCCGACCACAACTCCGCCGACAGCACCTCCGGTCGTCAAGACGAAACAGGCGCGGCTCGATCAGCTGTTTGCCGATCTCAAACGCGAACGCAATGAAAAGGCGGCCGAGCGCATCGCCGGACGGATCGGCAGCGAGTGGTCCCAGTCGGGCAGCGCCTCTATCGACCTGATGATGCAATGGTCGCAGAAGGCGATCGAAAACCAGAAATTCGATGTTGCACTCGATTTCCTCGATCAGGTGGTGACTTTGCAGCCGACCTATGCGGAAGGCTGGAACCGGCGCGCCACTGTTCATTTCATAATGAAGAACTACGGGAAGTCGATGGCGGACATCGACCGCACCCTGCAGCTCGAACCACGCCATTTCGGCGCGCTTTCGGGCCTGGCTCAGATCATGGCCGAAACCGGCCACAAGCAGTCGGCACTTGAGGCCTGGCAGCGCGTGCTCGGCATCTACCCAATGATGCGCAGCGCCCAGGACCAGGTCGCCGCACTTTCCGAGGAGCTTGCCGGCGAAGGCATTTGAGACCAGTAAGGGAGTAGGGGAATAGGGGAGTAAGGTAGTAAGGTAGTATGTGAGAGGTGCAGATTGCACTGTGGCACACATGCGCCCTACTCCCCTACTCCTGAACCGGTCACAGGCTGATGCAAGCTGGCGGAGTTCGGCGTCTATCCTAACCCGACTGCCGTCGATGCGCCCGGCTGGCGCCGTGTTTACGACGCGCCATGCAGCCGGCCTATCCGGCAGCCGCGGCCGACATTAGCGGCCGACTTCCGATCCGACATAGGCGATGCGCAACATGTTGGTCGAGCCCGGCGTCCTCAGCGGCACGCCGGCCGTGATGATGACGCGGTCGCCCGGCTTGCCGAAACCTTCATCGAAGGCGATGCGGCAGGCGCGGTCGACCATGTCGTCGAGGTCGCTGGCGTCGGGGGAAACGACGCAATGCGTGCCCCACAACAGCGACAGCCGCCGCGCCGTGTTGAGGATCGGCGACAGCGCCACGATCGGCACTTGCGGCCGCTCGCGCGCGGCGCGCAAGCCGGTCGTGCCGGACGCGGTATAGGTGATGATCGCCGACAGCTTCAGCGTCTCGGCTATTTCGCGGGCGGCGAGCGAAATCGCGTCGGCTCCGGTCGCTTCCGGTTCCGAGCGCTGCGCGTTGATAATTCCGGCATAGGTCGGGTCGGTTTCGACCTTGGTGGCGATCCGGTTCATCATCGCCACCGCCTCGACCGGATAGGCGCCGGCGGCGGACTCCGCCGAAAGCATGATCGCGTCGGCGCCTTCAAACACGGCGATCGACACGTCCGACACCTCGGCCCGCGTCGGCACCGGCGCGGTGATCATCGATTCCAGCATCTGCGTGGCGATCACCACCGGCTTGCCGGCACGGCGCGCGGCGCGGGTAATCTGCTTCTGAATGCCAGGCACGGCTTCGAGAGGCATCTCGACGCCGAGATCGCCGCGGGCGACCATCAGCGCATCCGAAAGCTCGATGATCTCGGCCAGCCGGGCGACGGCCTGCGGCTTTTCGATCTTGGCCATGATCAGCGCCCGGCCGCGTGCGATCTTGCGCGCTTCGGCCAGGTCCTCGGGCCGCTGCACGAAGGACAGCGCCACCCAGTCGACGCCGGTCGCCAGAACCGCGTCGAGATCCCGGCGGTCCTTTTCCGTCAGCGCGCCGACCGGCAGGTCGGTGTCGGGCAGGCTGACGCCCTTCTTGTCGGAAATGGTGGTGCCGGCGACGACGGTGCAGACGATCGCCTTGCCGTTGCTGCTGACCGCCTTGAGCTCGAGCTTGCCGTCGTCGATCAGCAGGCGATGACCAGCCTCGACCGAACGCAGGATTTCGGGATGCGGCAGGTAGACCCTCGTCGAATTGCCGGGCTCGGCATTGTCGTCGAGCGTGAAGGTCTGACCGGCGGTCAGCACCTCTTTGCCGTTGGCGAACTTGCCGACGCGCAGCTTTGGCCCTTGCAGGTCGGCGAGAACGCCGATCGGCCGGCCGACCGCCTCCTCGACGGCACGAATGCGGCCGACAAGCGTACGCATCAATTCATGGTCGGTGTGGCTCATATTGATGCGGAACACGTCGGCGCCGGCTTCGAACAGCTTCTTCAGCATCTCCTCGGACGAGGAGGCCGGACCGATGGTGGCGAGGATCTTGACCTTGCGGCTGCGTCTCATTGACTGTTTGTTCCCGGGGCGGCTGGAGCGCCATCCGTTGCGGGCTCGTCAGTCAGCTGGACCATCCAGCTTGCCTGCTCGCCCGTGTCATATTCCTGGAATCCGGCGCGCTGAAAGCCCCGGGCGACGCAATCGGTAACGCCGGCGATCTTGAACTCTTTTTCGGCCACGCACATGTTGATCGGGCCATCCCAGCGTCCGCCGCGCTCGGCGTCTTCTGCATAAAGATAGTAAAACCTTGATGACAACGGTCCCTCGATCAGCGTCTTGCAGCTCGATCCTTCGATGTGCCACCAGCCTTCGGTGATCCAGCCGGCTTTGGCGCGATAGCCGATGCCGACACCGACCAGGTTCTGCGTGGCGTTGCAGACCCGGAAATCGGCCCGTGCCGGCGAGGCCGAAATCACCGCGAAAAGACCCATGGCCGGTACCAGGAGCGGCATGGCCAAGGCGTGGCGCACACGCAGCCTGCCGGCGAAACCCATCCTGAAACCCCTCAAGAACCACATTTGCATCTCTCAACGCCCCTTTTCGGAAAAGTCCGTACGCATGTCAACGCGCCGATCTGTCCAATTCCAATCGATTTAGAAGGCTCTGGCGCGCTTGCGGTCGCCCCTGCTCATTTTTTTGGCAGAAACCGTGGCCAAACAACGGCATTGCGCAAGCGTTCTCTTCGTGGAATGACGATACCACCTCCCCGAAAGCCAGCGAACAGACCTTTCCCGCCAATGACCCGATCCACAGTTTTCGCGCCTTTCGATATCGTCGAAGGCGATCGCAAGCGCGGCATGGTGCTTCTGGCCGATCACGCCCGCCGCGACCTGCCGGAGGAGTATGGCAGTCTCGGCCTGCCGGCGGCGGAGTTCGACCGCCACATCGCCTACGACATCGGCGTCGAGACTGTAACCCGCGAACTCGCAAGTCTGCTCGGCGTTCCGGCGGTGCTTGCCAATTTTTCGCGACTGCTGATCGACCCCAATCGCGGCGAAGACGATCCAACGCTGATTCGCCAGCTCTATGACGGCACCGTCATCCCGGGAAATTATCCCATGGCCCCGGAGGAGCGCGAAAGACGGCTGGGCCGCTTTTACCGCCCCTATCATGATGCCGTCGGCGCCATGATCGCCTCTGTGGCGCGAGCATCCGCGCGGGTACCCTTCATCTTTTCGGTGCATTCCTTCACACCGACCATGCAGGGATTCGTGCGGCCGTGGCACGTCGGCATATTGTGGGACCTGGACGACCGCGTTGCGCGGCCGCTGATCGACATGCTCGCCGAGGACAAGAGCCTCATCGTCGGCGACAACGAACCCTATGACGGCGCACTGCGCGGCGATACCATGTTCAGGCACGCCATCGTCAACGGCTTTGCCCATGCGCTGCTCGAGGTCCGCCAGGACCTGATCGCCGACCACAAGGGTGCCCTCGCCTGGGCCGAACGGCTGGCGCCGATCGTTGACGCGATAGATCGACGTGCCGATATACATGCGGTGAAAATATTCGGCTCGCGCACCGGGCCGGTATGATGAGGCCCAAGGGAGGCCAACATGACATGACCGAACTCAGCGACGAACAAAAGCGTGATTTCGAAGCCGCTGCCTTCCGCCGGCTGGTCGCGCATCTGCGCGAGCGTTCCGACGTACAGAACATCGACCTGATGAACCTCGCCGGCTTCTGCCGCAACTGCCTGTCCAACTGGTACCGCGACGCGGCGCAAGCCGAGGGTGTCGAACTCAGCAAGGACCGGTCGCGCGAAATCATCTACGGCATGCCCTATGCCGAGTGGCAGGCCCTGAACCAGATCGAGGCCTCCGACGCCAAGAAGGCCGAGTTCGAGGCAAGGCGCCCCAGGGACCACTAGGGTCACAATCCATCGCGCTGAACGACCTTCACGAATGGTTTGCCGCCAAATGGGAGGACTGCCGTGCCTAAGATTGACGTTGCCGACGTGCCCGGACGCAAGGGCTCATCCTATCCACCGCCGTTCGATGCACCCTGTGCCGAACGCGTGCGGCAGCGGCTAGGCAACGCAGGCGGGCTCACCGACTTCGGCATCAATCTCATGCGCCTGCCGCCGGGCAACTGGTCGAGCCAGCGCCACTGGCATTCGCACGAAGACGAATTCGTCTACGTGCTTGAAGGCGAGCTGACGCTCGTCGAAGATGCCGGCGAGACGGTGCTGCGCGCCGGTGATTGCGCGGCCTTTCCGAAAGGATCAGGCAACGGCCATCACATGATCAATAAATCGGGCGCGATGGCGATCTATCTCGAAGTCGGTTCGCGCTGGCCCGACGACGTCGCCACCTGCTCCGACATCGACATGATGGGCACCAACGCTGACGGCCGGTTTGTGCACAAGGATGGCGCGCCTTATCCCGAGCCATAGGGATTTCGGAGTGGACCGCCGAGATGGTTGGCCGACGCGAGAGGACGTAGCGTCTGGTCCAAGCACTTTCGGCGAAGAGCGCTTGACTGTGAATTGAATCGATCTAATTTGCCGCGCAACGCCATTTCCGGACCGGATTCTACCCGATGGACGCGCAGAAAATCACGCAGATCGCGATTCGTGGACGCTGGGCAGTGGCCGGCATCTTCCTCGCCAACGGCTTCTTGACCGGCAGTTGGGCGCCGCAGATCCCGGTGTTCCTGACGCGACTCGACATTTCGAAGTTCACGCTCGGCTTGCTGATTCTTTTGTTCGGTGCCGGCGCCGTCACTGCCATGACCTGGTGCGGCCATCTGATCTCGAAGCATGGCTCGCGCACGGTGCTGCGCTGGTTCGGACTTGCCGGCAGCTTCGGCCTTTTGGTTGTGGCTCTGGCCCCCAACGTGCCCCTTGCGGCCGTCGCCATGTTCATCTTCGGCGGTTCGATCGGCGGCATGGACGTCGCCATGAATGCCAATGCAGTGGCAGTCGAACGGCGGCTGTCCCGTGCCATCATGTCGTCCTCGCACGGCTTCTGGAGCCTTGGCGGTTTCGCCGGCGGCGCTTTGGGCGGTTTCGCCATCCAGAACTACGGTCACCTCGCCCATGCGACGGTGGTGACGGCTCTTGCCTTTGCCGTAATCGCCGTAGCGGTCCGCTACCTGATCGCCGAGGACAAGCACCCAGTCGCCGAGCACCACAAATTCGCGCTGCCGGCAAACCCGCTGGTCTATCTGGTTGGGCTGATGGCGCTGCTGACGATGATCTCCGAAGGTGCGGTACTCGACTGGGCGGCGCTGTATCTCAGGCAGGAGCTCGGCGCCGATCTTGCCATCGCAGGCCTGGCCTATGCCGCCTTTTCCGGAGTCATGGCCATCATGCGCTTCCTCGGCGATGGCGTCCGCAACCGTTTCGGTGCCGTTACGACGTTGCGCGCCTCGGCCCTTGCCGCTGCTGCCGGCATGCTGGTGGCCGGGCTGGCTCCCTCGCCTTGGCTGGCCATTGCCGCCTTCGCTTTTTGCGGCCTCGGCATTGCCAACATGGTGCCGATCATTTTTTCGGCCGGCGGCAACCAGGAAGGCATGGCGTCCGGCACAGGCATGAGCGTCGTCACCACAATGGGTTACTCAGGCATTCTGGTGGCGCCGTCGGCGATCGGCTTCATCGCCGAACACTCGAGCTTCGGCCCGATCTTCGTCGCACTGTCCGGGCTGCTGGTCGTCGTGCTGTTGATGGCCGGCCTCGCTCACCGCGCCGAATTCGCTGCCGAGCCTGCACCGGCTGAATAGCGCTTGAACTCTTCGTAGAGGAAATCCGCGACGCGGCGGATGCGGACGCTGGTACGCACGTCGCGGTGCATGGCCAGCCACACCGGCAGCGTCGGCAGCGGGAGACCCGGCAGCACTGTCTCGACCAGCGGATCACGGTCGGCGAGCGGCTCCTGGCCAAAGCCGATGCCGTTTCCCGCCCGCACCGCTTCCCACAGCACGATCTGATTATCGGTCCTGAAGCGGAAGGCATTGCGGGCGAGCGCGACGCCGAACTGGGCGAAGCCGCGAATGATTTCATCGCTGCGGTCGAAGCCGACCAGATCATGGCCGGCAAGATCGCGGGCCTCGCGCGGACGGCCACGCCGGTCGAGGTAGGATTTTGCCGCGCAGGCGCGGAGCGGAATGTCGGTCACCTTGCGCGCGACCAGTTCATTCTGCGCCGGCTTGACCATGCGGATGGCGATATCGGCGTCGCGACGCAGCAGATTCTCGACCTGGTTCGAGGCGACGATCTCGACTTCGATGCCCGGCTCCTCGAACCCAAGCCTCGCTGTGATTTCCGGCAGCACATAGGCCGCCACCACTTCGCTGGCGGCAATGCGCACCGTACCCTCTATCGCCTCGACCGATCCCAGCGCCAGCAGCGAAAAGGCGCTCGCCTGCTCGCTCACCGCGCGGCCCCGTTCAAAGAGCGTGTTGCCCGCTTCCGTGAGCGCGTAGCCACGCCGCCCGCGCCGGAAGAGCGTGACACCGAGCGCCTGTTCCAGCTCGGTGATGTGGCGGCCGAGCGTCGGCTGGCTCGCGGCAAGTTTTCGCGCGGCGGCCGACAGGCTGCCGGTCTCCGCCACGGTGACGAAACTCTTGATCAGGTTCCAGTCAATATCCATTCAAAATTGAATATCATATCGCCAATCGTAGTCAATTTTCATTCGTTTGCGAAGAGACAATATTGGGGTCGTAACGCAACACGGAGACGAACAATGACCACGATCGCAATTCTCGGCGCCAATGGCCGCCTCGGCCGCACGGTCGCCAAGGCCTTCCTCGATGCCGGCTACGATGTCCGTGCCATCACCCGCAGCGGCAAGGTGCCGGCCGAGCTCAAAGGCGCCACGGCGATCGCCGGCGACGCGCTCGACCGTGCTGCGCTGATCCGCGCGACCGAAGGCGTCGATATCATTTTCAACGGCCTCAACCCGCTCTACACCGACTGGAGCAAATGCCTGCCGATGGCCGAGAATGTGATGGCTGCCTGCCGGGCGAACGGCGCGCTGCATCTCTTCCCGGGCACCGTCTACAATTACGGCTCGCCGATGCCGGCGGTGATCGCCGAAGACACGCCGTTTCGCCCGACAACGGAAAAGGGCCGCATCCGCGTCGCCATGGAAGATCTGTTTCGCCGCGAGGCCGATGCGGGTCGGGTGCGCACGATCCTGCTGCGCGCTGGTGATTTCTTCGGCGGCAGCGGCAGCGGATCGTGGTTCGATCTGGTTGTTGCCGCCAAGATAACCAAGGGTGTCTATACCGCCCCAGGGCCGGTCGATCTCGTGCATGAATGGGCCTATCTGCCCGACCTGGCCAAGGCCTTCGTCGGGCTGGCTGACAATCTCGACAAGCTCGGCTCCTACGAGGCGCTGAACTTTCCTGGCCATGCGGTGACCGATCTGGACATCAAGGCGGCCGCGGAGAAGGCGCTCGGACGCACGCTGAAACTGACGTCGATGCCGTGGTGGGTGCTGCGTGCCGGCGGCCCGTTCGTGGCGATGTGGCGCGAGATCGTTTCGATGTCCTATCTCCGCTTCGAGCCGCACCGGCTGGTTTCAGGCAGGCTGGAAAGCGTTATCGGTACGATCCCGCACACGCCGCTGGAAAATGCAGTGTCGGAAGCGCTCGAGGATATCGGCATCGCCACGCTCAAGACGACGCAAAAAGTTGCCTAACAACAAACCAAAAAAAGGCGGATGGCCAGATGGTCATCCGCCGCTTGTCACGACCAATGATTGCGGTCAGATCCGGCCCATCAACAGCAGCACCAGGACAACGATCAGAATGACGCCGACGATGCCGGATGGTCCGTAACCCCAGGACCGGGAATGCGGCCACGCCGGAACCGCGCCGATCAGAATAAGAATAAGGATAATGATGAGAATGGTGCTGATCGTCATCAGAAAATCCTCGCTTTGAGGTTGCAATGACGGAACAATGCAGAAGGCCGCCCATTGTTCCCGGGCGGCCTTTGCTTGATCAGGACGGCGATCCGGACTCTATTCGGCGGCCTTCGGGAAGGCGATCGCCGGTTCGGCGCCCAGATCGGCGTCCAGGCCTTTCGACGGGATTTCGGCCTTTCGACGCCCCAACAGGCGACTGAACCAGCCACGACGCGCACCGGGTTTGACCTTGGCGCGAGTGAACACCATCAGCATCGACGGCGTCACCACCAGCGTCAGCACGGTGGCGAAGGACAGCCCGAAGACGATCGCCGAAGACAGCGAAATCCACCATTGCGTCGACGGCGCGTTGATCGTCGTCTCGTGATGGAAGATTTCGAGGCCGAGGCCGAAGGCGATCGGCAGCACGCCGAGGATCGCCGATACCGCCGTCAGCACCACCGGGCGGGCACGCTCGCGGCAGGTCTGCAGCACGGCTTCGTATTTGTCCCAGCCCTCTTCGCGCAACCGGTCATAGGTGTCGATCAGCACGATGTTGTTGTTCACCACCACCCCGGCCAGCGCGATGACACCGATGCCCGACATGACGATGCCGAATGCCTCTCCCGTCAGCAGCAGCCCGAGGAACACGCCGATCGTCGCCATGACCACGCAGGACAGCACCAGCCAGACGCTGGTGAACTTGTTGAACTGCGCCAGAAGCACGATGAAAATCAGGAAGATCGCCGCACCGAAGGCTTTGCTGAGGAAGGCGCCGGCCTCCGCGCTGTCCTCATTCGAGCCGGCAAGCTTCCAGCGAATGCCGCTGCCGAGGTTCATGTCGGCGACAGCTTTGGTGACCTCCTGCTGGACGGCTGCCACCTGGGCGCCGGCAGCGACGTTGGCCTGGACGACCACAGTTCGCGCGCCGTCGATGCGGTTGAGGATACCGACCGTCGGCTCCGGCTTGCGCACGACGAAGTTCGAGATCGGCACCGAGCCTTGCGCGGTCTGCACCCGCAGTTCGTCGAGCGTTGACAGCGTGCGCCGATCCTCGGGCAGGCGCAGCCTGATGTCGACTGCATCGTCGGCGCCGGCGGGCCGGTATTCGCTGAGCTTCAGCCCGTTGGTCACCAGTTGCACGACCGTCCCGACCGCGGTTGGGCTGATGCCGTACTGCGCCGCCTTGGCGCGATCGACCTCGAGCGCCCAGTCAACGCCGGGCGGCGCCAGACCGTCGGAAATATCGATGACGCCGGGCACCTTGGCAATGCGCGCGGCGACCGCGCGGGCCTTGTCGTCAAGGCCCTTCGGATCTACGGCCGAAAGCCTGATCTGGATCGGCTTGCCTGTAGGCGGGCCGGCTTCCGGCACGCGAACCTCGACGTCGACACCGGGAATGCCAGCCATCACGCCGCGCAGTTCGTCCAGGATTGAGTTCGCCGATTTACGCTCGCGCCAGTCGACGAATTCGTACTGGATCACGCCAACCACGTCTTCCGGAACATCCTGGCCGCCGCCCTGCGTCTTGCCGACACGGGTATAGACAGACTTCACGCCCGGCCAACCGAGCAGCCGATTTTCCGCGGTCTTGGTGGCCGCGTCCATTTCGGCAAGCGAAAGATTGCCGCGGGCGTGGACATAGAGCAGGCCGTAGTCAGGCTCGACATTCGGGAAGAATTCGACGCCGGCGCCGAATTTCGAATAGGCGTAGCCGACGCCGAACAACAGCGCCACAGTGAGGACAAGCACGGTGATGGGATAATGCACCGCCTGCTTGACCACGGCCATGTACCAGCCGTCGCGATTGTCGTCGGGGTGATGGGCCGGCGCCTTGGCAAATATCGCGCCCAGCGTCGGCGCGAAGACCAGCGCATAGAGCATCGAGGCCGAGAGCGTCACGATCAGCGTGATCGGCATGTATTTCATGAAGTCGCCGATAATGCCCGGCCAGAACAACAGCGGCGAGAAGGCGGCAATGCGCGTCATCGTCGCCGCGATGACCGGGCCGGCCATGCGCTTGGCGGCAAGCGCGAACGCTTGCTCCTTCGGCATGCCCTCGCTCATGCGTCGCTCGGCGAATTCGGTGACGATGATGGCGTCGTCGACCAGCATGCCGACCGCCAGGATGAGGCTGAACAGCACGATCATGTTGATCGTGTAGCCCATCATTGCCAGCAACAGGATGCCGATCAGGAAGGACGAGGGGATGGCCAATCCGATCAGCAGCGAGGCACGGCCAGACAGCGCGTAGAGAATGACGATGAACACCAGGATGACGGCGATCATCACGTGGTTCTGCAGGTCGCCGAGCAACTGGTTCACGAAGACGGACTTGTCTTGCGTGTAGGTGACGTGCATGCCCTCCGGCATCGTCTTGATGAAGGCGTCGGACACCTCCCTGACCTTGCCAATCGTATCGATCAGGTTGGAGCCGATGCGCTTCTTCACCTCGATGGCGATCGCCGGCTTGCCGTCGAGGCGGGTGACCGTCTCGGCGTCCTTGAATGTGGAGCGGATGGTGGCAATGTCCTTGGCCTGCACCACCGCATTGGGGCCGGCGACGACCGGAAGCGCCGCCACATCCTCCGGTGTCTCGATAAGCGAGGGCACCTTGACCGCGTATTTGCCCTCGGATCCTTCGATGTTGCCGGCGGCGACAAGACTGTTGGAAGCGCCGACCGCACCGATCAACTGGTCGAGCTGCAGCCCGTAGGAAGACAGCTTCATCGGATCGATGACCACTTCGACGAGGTCGTCGCGCGCACCCTGCAGCGAGCCCTCGAGCACGCCAGGCACTTCCTCGATGCGGTCGCGCAGCTCGCGCGCCGCCGCCGTCAGCACGCGCTCGGGCACCTCGCCCGACAGCGTCACGACCAGGACGGGGAACTCGGAGATATTGACCTCGGAGACCACGGGCTCCTCAGCCGCTTGCGGCAGGTCGGCCTTGCCGTCCTGCACCTTGCTGCGTGTGTCCTGCAGCGCGGTGGCGAGATCCGTCTGTGGCTGGAATTCGACCAGCACATAACCGCCGCCCTGGAAGGCGGCCGAGCGCATCTCCTTGAGGCCTTTCAGGCTCTTCAGCTTGGCTTCCATCGGCCGCAGCAGGAGGCGCTCGGAGTCTTCCGGCGAGATGCCCTGGTAGATCAGGCTGACATACATCATCGGAATCGGAACGTCCGGTTCCGCTTCCTTCGGCGTCGACTGGTAGGCGACCGCACCGGCAAGGATGAGAAAGACCAGGACCGCAATGGTCAGCCGGGCATTGCTGATAGCAAGTTTGACGATGTCCATGATTACTGCGTCCCGGCCGTCGCTTCGCCCAACAGCTTTTGGATGGTCGCCTGGTCGGCTGCGACCGGCTTGACCACCTCGCCTTCCTTCACCAGCTCCTGGCCGGCGACGATGATGCGGGCGTCGGCCGCAATGCCGCCGAGCACCAGGCCGGTTGGCGTGTCGTCGACCAGATCGATCGGGAAGAACACGACCTTGTCATCCTTGTCGACGGCGCGGATGCCGAGGTCGCCCTTGTCGCCGAGCGTCACCACCGAGCGCGGCAGCATCACGGCGTCGGTCGGCTGGGCGCTGAGCGCGATTTCTGCCGTCATGCCGGCCGGTACGGACCCATCGGCATTGGGGATAGCGACTTCAACCCGAAAGGTACGGGTTGCCGAAGATGCATCCCGGCTGATGTAGCGCACCGTACCCTTGACGGTCTGGCCACTGACCAGGCGCACATTGGCTTCGTCACCGATCTTCAGATAGCCGAGATCGCGTTCGCTGACTTCGCCGCGTGCGATCACCGGATCGAGCTTGAGAATGGTCGCCACCTCGCCGCCCTGCATCACGGAACTGCCAAGCTCCACCGGCACCCGGTCGATGACGCCGTCGAAGGGCGCCTTCACCTCGTTGCGGTCGAGCTCGGCTTGCGCTGCGTCCAGTTGCGACTTGGCCAGCGTCAGGTTGGAGCGGGTTGTATCGAGCTGCAACTTGGGCAGATTGCCGGTTTTCATCAGCCGCAGGGCAGCTGCCAGCTCTGCCTCACGTTGCACGACAAGCTGCTTGGCGTTGTCGACCGCCGAGATTTTTTCCTCGGCGGCAAGCATCAGGATCAGGTCGCCGGTCTTGACGTGCTGGCCCTGCTTGACCGGCAGCTTGTCGATGACGCCGGCGACGCGTGTCGCCAGGACGGCGCGCTTGTCGGCTTCGGTCAGTCCGGAAATGCGGATAGCGCGTGCATAGGTGCGCCGCGGCGGGGTTATGACCGCGACCGTGCGCAACGGCGCCTTGGGCTGTTCCGCCTCGGCAGTCCCCGGTTTGGCAGCCCCCTGTTCGCCAGCTTGGGGCTTGCCTGCGTCGGCTGCCTTGGGCTGCTCGACCTCTCCTGCCTTGGGCTTGTTGTCGGCGGACGCGCTGCCGACGGACGAGAACTCGCCTGTCGCCATCCAGCCGGCGAACCCGATGAGCACAACAATGGCTGCAAGCTTGTGAAACCTGAATTTCGGCATCGTCATTTTTCCAGTGCGCGGGGTTCGGCCAGGCCGCATCTTCTACTTGGGGCGCGTCGCCGATATGGGTGCGCGCGAGGCCGTATTCAAATTGCCGTGATCGGCGAAGCGCGCTTCTACCTCAAAGTTGCAGCGCAATATAGTCAGAAAAGTTGATGGGTTGTTGCTTTGTCCGCAAAGATGCGGCTGCAGCATCGGCTGTTGATCGCCAAAACAGCGGTATGGCAGCAAGTGTCAGGATGATTGACGGATTGCGAATGCCATCTGCTTGCGAAGCAGCTAGGCCGGACGGCGGGCGGCCTCGGGCTGCTTGCGCGCCGCAAGAAATTCCTTGACCCGCCGGCCCGGCGCCGGCCCGGTCACCGGCTTCAAGCCGTCGTCGAGTTCGCCGGACAGATCGATCGTCGGCCGCTTGCCGACGGCGTCATAATTTTCTTCCAGCCAATCACTGGCTGCGGTGCGGCCGAGGTCGCGCAGATAGGCAAGGAACGCCCATTCGGCATTGACCTTGGACGATGCCGACAGATCCTTGAACGCTTCGTCGGCATCGATGCGGTGCATGCGGATGTCGCGATATTCGCCGTGCGGCAATCGGCCGGCGGCGATCAGTTCCTTGACGAAGGCGATCGAGCGGAATTCGCGCAACAGCCCGGCATTGAAGGTGATCTCGTCGATGCGGTTCTGGATCTCATTGGCGCTCTTCGGCGTTCCCTCGCGGACCACCGGATTGATCTGCACCAAAAGCACGTCCTCGGTGGCCGCCGTCTTGAAGAACGGGAACAGTGCCGGGTTGCCGCCATAACCGCCATCCCAATAGGGCACGCCCTTGATCTCGACGGCACGGAACAATTGCGGCAAGCAGGCCGACGCCATCACCGTGTCGAGGTCGATCTCGCCGTCCGAGAAGACCCGCAACTGGCCGGTCTCGACATTGGTAGCGGAAATGAACAGTTCCATCGACTTGCAGGCGCGCACATTGTCGAAATCGATCTCACGTTCGACCACGTCGCGCAGCGGATTGATGGCGAGCGGATTGGCGACATAGGGCGAAAATACCCGAGACATCGTATCGAACAGGAAATAGCCGGGCGTGTTCTCGATCGACCAATTGCCCCAGGCGACGTCCCAAGGCATGCGCTGTACCGGGCTGAAGCGGCCCTTTGCCGCCACCGCACGCCAGAAATCGTCGAGCTTCCGCCGCGCGCCCTCGACACCGCCGCGGACAAAGCCGTCGGCCAGCGCCACGGCATTCATGGCGCCGGCGCTGGTGCCCGAAACCGCCGTTATGTCGAGGCGCCCGTCCTCGAGCAGCCGATCGAGCACGCCCCAGGAAAACGCCCCGTGCGAACCGCCGCCTTGCAGCGCGACATTGATCTTCTTTGGCTCTTCCGCCTTGCCATTTTTCGGCATGGCGTGGCCCTTGACCGCTGGAAGCCTCACTGAGCGGTCCAGCCGCCATCGACAGAGATGTGCGCGCCGTTGATCTGCGCCGCCGCATCCGAGCATAGGAACACCGCGGCCGCCGCAACCTGCTCGACGGTGACGAACTCCTTGGTCGGTTGCTTTTCGAGCATTACCTCACGGACCACCGTCTCGCGGTCCATCTTGTTGGCCTTCATCTGGTCGGGGATCTGCGCCTCGACCAGCGGCGTCAACACATAGCCCGGACAAATGGCATTGCAGGTGATCTTGTCGCGCGCCAGTTCCAGGGCGACAGTCTTGGTCAAGCCCATAATGCCATGCTTGGCCGAGACATAGGCCGACTTGAACGGCGAGGCGACAAGGCCGTGGGCCGAGGCGACGTTGACGATCCGGCCGCCACCGGCCTGTTTCATCAACGGGATGGCGGCTGCGATGGTGTGGAAGGCCGATGACAGGTTAATGGCGATGATCGCATCCCACTTCTCGATCGGGAAGCTTTCCACCGGCGCGACATGCTGGATGCCGGCATTGTTGATCAGGATGTCGACCGAGCCGAATGCCTCGGCTGCCTTCGCCACCAAAGCCCGGCACTCGGCCGGCTTCGACATGTCGGCTTTGACATAGGCGGTCTTCACCTTGTGGTGCTTCGCGATCGCGTCTGCGATGGCGCGGTCGTCGGCGGTGTCGGAAAAGGAATTGACGACGACGTTGCAGCCTTCGGCCGCGAGCGCGTGGGCAATGGCCAGGCCGATGCCCGAGGTGGAACCGGTGACGATGGCGGTTTTTCTGGCGGTCAAGGCGGCTTTATTCCTTTCGAGGCGGGCTCCCGTGGAACCATGCTGCACTGCAGCATATAGGCTCTCTGTCACCCAAGAACAGCGGATGTGTGGAGCAATGACATGAAATTTTTGTCATGTAGACCTCTCTCGTCCCCTAAGAGAGGTCGTCGCCTCGTTTCGCAAAGCATGCGCTGAAAGCTCGTCAGGCGACGAGGTCCGGCACCGTCCCGATATAGCGCGACTGCGGCCGGATCAGCCGTCCGCTCGTTTGCTGCTCGCGCGCATGGGCAATCCAGCCGGCGACGCGCCCGGCAGCAAAGACATTGGTGAACGCCTCTTTCGGAAAGCCCGCCGCTTCCAGCAGGAGCGCTGTGAAGAACTCGACGTTGGTCTGGAGCGAGCGTGACGGCTTGGCGATGCGGAGCACTTCGAGCGCCGCCTGCTCCACGCTTTCGGCGAAGGCCAGCCGGTGGCCGCTTTCGCCCTCGGCGCCGAGCTGGCGCACGACGGCTTTCAGCACGTCGGCACGCGGATCGCGCACGCGATAGATGCGATGGCCGAAGCCCATGATGCGGCCGCCACGCGCGATCTCGCCACGCAGCCAGCCGGCGGCGTCGCCATGCACCTCGATCGCATCCAGCATCTCGATCACCGGACCTGGCGCGCCGCCATGCAGCGGCCCCTTGAGCGCTCCGAGCCCGGCCAGCACCGCCGAAGTAAGCCCGGCCTGCGTCGAAGCGACCACGCGCGCGGCGAAGGTCGATGCGTTGAGGCCGTGGTCGCAAACCGTCACGAGATAGGCATCGAGCGCCTTCGCCAATTTAGGCGAGGCCACAATGCCGGTCAGCATCCGCAGCATGTCGGCTGCATGATCGGCCTTGCTATCGGGCGCAATCGGGCTTTCGCCGCGCTGCAAGCGCAGCAAGGCCGGCGTCAGCACGGCAGGTGCCGCAACCAGCCGCAGCGCGTCCGACAATTTGTCACCATCCGGCAGCAGGGCAATACCGGCGCGCATCGCGCTGTAGATATCGACGGATGCGAGAAACGGCAGCAAGGGTTTGATCTGCTCGAACACTTCGCTGCGCGCCCGACCGATCGCGTTCGCCAGCTCCCTGCCGTCGGGAAGATCGTCGAAAAAGCCGTCGAACAGCAGATGAACCACCTCGGCGTATTTCCAGCGGCCTGCCAGTTCGGGCAACGAATGGCCCCGGATGGTCAGGCGGCCACCAAGACCGTCAACATCGGAGAGCACCGTTTCCGCCGCCACCACATCATCGAGCCCATTCGCCATTGGTTTTCTCCTTGACCCTTTCCGGGTGGAAGATAAGGGTTGGTGACTGGACCATCAATCTTGATCAACGGAATCAACATGACAAGGCTGACATGACGGAGTGGCTGACGCGGGACGAAGCCCTGGAGCGTCTCAAGGTGCGAGCCCAGACCCTCTATGCCTATGTCAGCCGCGGACGCATCGGCGTGCGGCCGGACCGGGCGGATCCACGCCGCAGCCAGTATCGCGCCGACGATATCGCGGCGCTGGCGAGCCGCCGGGCTCGTGGCCGAAATCCCCAGGCAATCGCCGAAAGTGCAATTGCCTGGGGTGAGCCGGCGATCGCCACCACGATCTCGACCGTTTTGCATGGCCGCCTTGTCTATCGCGGCCAGGATGCGGTTGCTCTCTGCGAGGCTGCCACGCTGGAGCAGACGGCAAACCTGCTTTGGGCATCTGGCGCACCAGTGTCGTTCGTCTCGGCGAGCCGCCATGGCAACGGCGCAACTGGCCGGCCGGCTGCCTTCGCGGAATTGGCCGCGTTGGCGGCCAACGGCCGGCCTTCGCTCGGCCGAAGATCGGCTTCGCTCAACCACGATGCGGCCGGCGCCATCGCCGCTTTGGCCCAGGCGCTCGGCGCGATTCCCGGAACTGGTGCCGTGCACGAAAGGCTGGCGCAGGGATGGTCGCTTGATGCGGCCGGCGCAGACTTGATCCGCCGCTCGCTCGTGCTGTTGGCCGATCACGAATTGAACGCATCGACCTTCGCCGCACGGGTCGCCGCGTCCACCGGCGCACCTGTTTCGGCCTGCCTGCTTGCCGGCCTCGCCACGCTCTCCGGGCCGCGTCATGGCGGCGCCGCGGAGGCGGTCATGATGCTGGCGGAGGATGCGCAGAGATTGGGGCCGGATGCGGCTGTCGGACGCTGGCTCGGTCACGACAGGCCGCTGCCCGGATTTGGCCATCCGCTTTATCCCGACGGCGATCCGCGTGCGGAACCGTTGCTGGCCGCGATAGATGTCGATGATGGGCTGTTACGGCTTTGCGATGTGGCCTTTGCGGCAACGGGCATGCGCCCGAACGTCGATTTCGCCTTGGCTGCGCTGACGCGCGGCCTCCGTTTGCCGTCCGATGCGCCGTTCCGCCTGTTCGCACTCGGCCGCAGCGTCGGCTGGGCCGCGCATGCCGTGGAGCAGGTGACGAGCAACGGCCTGATCCGGCCACGCGCCCGCTACCAGGGACCGCTGCCGGAGCAGCTCTAGCCGCGCTGCTTGCGAAGTCTCAGCGGCACCTGAAGAGAGGTTCGACGCTGCACTTCGCCAGCCGGCAGTCAGGACATCGTGTCGAGCTTACGCTGCATCGCGGCGATCTGCTCCTTCAGCTCCTGGAGGTCGTCGGGTTTTTCCGGCGTTTCCTTCCTGGCCGGTTCGGCCGGCGCTGCTGCCGGCGCCGAGCCCGCGGGCGGGAACGGCGTGAACAGCCGCATGGCGTTCTGGAACATTTCCATGTTGCGCCGCGTCTGCTCCTCCAGCACCTTGATTGGTGTCGCGATCTTCATCATGTCCATCGGCGACTTGCCGAGCGCATCTTTCATCTGCTCGCGAAAGCGTTCCTGCTCCTTAGAGAAGGCCAGCATCGACTGCTCGAGAAAGCTCGGCACGATCATCTGCATCTGGTCGCCGTAATAGGCGATGAGCTGACGCAGGAACGGGATCGGCAGCATGTTCTGCCCGTCCTTGTTCTCCAGCTCGAAGATGATCTGGGTCAGTACCGGATGCGTGATGTCGTCACCGGTCTTGGCGTCCTGGACAGTAAAGTCCTCGCCTCTTTTGACCATTTCAGCGAGATCCTCGAGCGTCACATAGGTGCTGGTGCCCGTATTGTAGAGACGGCGATTGGCATATTTCTTGATAACAATAGGTTCGTCTTTTGCGGCCATCTGCATCCTCCCCGGACACCGGGCAGCTTAAGTAAGCCGCCGGTAACGATTGCGCCTTTTTAAAGGATATGCGCAAAAGCGTCATGAATCCAAGCAGTTTGTGCAGTGCGGGAACATTTTATGCTGCGCAGCACGGACTGGCCGCCGTTGCAGCGACGGGCGGCATGCTTGCGGCAGTGGGACGCCATGCCCATTTCGGGTTTGACTCGGGTTGTGGAAAGGGCAAGAAAAGTCCCCGACGGCACCCGAAATCGTTCCCCGAAAGCCTGGAGAAGAACATGTCCGCTTCCAACGCCATCGTTGTCGCCAGTGCGGCGCGCACGCCCGTCGGCTCCTTCAACGGCGCCTTCGCCAACACCCCGGCCCATGAATTGGGTGCCGTCGCCGTCAGGGAAGCGCTGGTCCGTGCCGGCGTCGACGGCAAGGAGGTGGACGAGGTCATTCTCGGCCAGATCCTGACCGCGGCTCAAGGGCAGAACCCGGCGCGGCAGGCGGCAATGGCTGCCGGCGTACCGCAGGAGGCGACCTCCTGGGGCCTGAACCAGCTCTGCGGCTCGGGCTTGCGCGCCATCGCGCTCGGCATGCAGCAGATCGCCCAGGGCGACGCGAGGATCATCGTTGCCGGCGGCCAGGAATCGATGTCGATGGCTCCGCATGCGCAACATCTGCGCGGTGGCGTCAAGATGGGCGATTTCAAGCTGATCGACACCATGATCAAGGACGGCCTGACCGATGCCTTCTATGGCTATCATATGGGCAACACCGCGGAGAACGTCGCCCGCCAGTTCCAGATCACCCGCGACGACCAGGACCAGTTCGCACTGGCTTCCCAGAACAAGGCCGAGGCCGCGCAGAAAGCCGGGAAATTCAAGGACGAGATCGTTGCCTTTACAGTCAAGGGCAGGAAGGGCGACACCGTAGTCGACCAGGATGAATACATCCGCCACGGCGCGACAATCGATGCCATGACCAAGCTCAAGCCCGCCTTCGACAAGGAAGGCACGGTGACTGCTGCCAATGCCTCCGGCATCAACGACGGCGCCGCCGCCGTGGTGCTGATGACCGAAGCGGAAGCCGCAAGGCGCGGCATCACACCGCTGGTGCGTATCGTTTCCTGGGCGACCGCCGGTGTCGACCCGCAGATCATGGGGACGGGACCGATCCCCTCCTCGCGCAAGGCGCTGGCCAAGGCCGGCTGGTCGGTTGGCGACCTCGATCTGGTCGAAGCCAACGAGGCCTTTGCCGCGCAGGCCTGCGCCGTCAACAAGGACATGGGCTGGGATCCGGCCATCGTCAACGTCAATGGCGGCGCCATCGCCATCGGCCATCCGGTCGGCGCCTCGGGCGCCCGCATCTTCAACACGCTGGTCTACGAGATGCGCCGCAGAAGTGCCAGGAAAGGCCTTGCCACGCTGTGCATCGGCGGCGGCATGGGTGTTGCCATGTGCGTGGAAGCAATGGGATGAATGGCAAATTGTGAATGGTGAATGGTGAATGGTGAATGGAAGATCGGAGGGCTTACGCAATAACCATTCCCCATTCACCATTCACCATTCACTCTGGGAGGGAAACGCATGACAAAGGTTGCAATCGTCACAGGCGGGTCGCGCGGCATCGGCGCGGCGATATCGGTCGCCTTGAAAAGCGCCGGCTATTCGGTCGCCGCAAACTACGCCGGCAATGAAGAAGCGGCGGCAAAGTTCAAGGCCGCGACCGGCATCCCGGTCTATAAATGGTCCGTCGCCGACTACGAGGCCTGCGCCGCCGGCATCAAACAGATCGAAGCCGATCTCGGTCCCGTCTCGGTGCTGGTCAACAATGCCGGCATCACTCGCGACGCGATGTTCCACAAGATGACGCGCGAGCAATGGAAAGAGGTCCTCGACACCAACCTTTCCGGCGTCTTCAACATGACGCATCCATTGTGGGGCGGCATGCGCGACCGCAAGTTCGGTCGCATCATCACCATCTCCTCGATCAACGGCCAGAAAGGCCAGGTCGGCCAGGTCAATTATTCGGCCTCGAAGGCCGGCGATATCGGCTTCACCAAGGCACTGGCCCAGGAAGGCGCGCGCGCCGGCATCACCGTCAACGTCATTTGCCCCGGCTACATCGCCACCGAGATGGTCAAGGCAATGGACGAGAAGGTCCTCAACGAGCGCGTCATCCCGCACATCCCGGTCGGCCGTCTCGGCGAGCCGGAGGAAATCGCGCGCTGCGTCGTCTTCCTCGCTTCCGACGATGCCGGTTTCATCACCGGCTCGACCATATCAGCCAATGGCGGCCAGTATATCGCCTGATCGTTTATCTTTACGTTGAGACAGATACGCGCTTGGACGAACGGGCCTGCAAAACGGCCCGTTTCTATAGCGGTCTTCCCGTTGCAAGATCTCGATGCGGCACGCTGCCCCAATCCGGCACGCAAAGGTTAACGGCCGCTGCGCAGCCTATGCAAAAACCGCCCGGCAGCCTGTGGATTCTCGGTGGAAAAGCTGTTCACAGCACAACATGTTGCGGTGAACAAACCAAGAAACTTCGCCCATCGCTGATTCGTCGCCGATTCGTTCCGGCTTTGAGCGGAACGTTAACGGCGAGTGCTGAAAACACCATTGAAATGATTAAAGCGCGTTAGGAAACATCAATAATTTCATAACGTTGTGCGAAGCAGATTGGCCGGCCACGACCATTCACCGGCAAAGGTTAACCGCAGTGCTCGCTTGGATGCCGCTTGCATAAATCGGGCCAGTTTCCGTGATTCAGCATGTGGTGAGATTCGCCGAAAGAAAACCCAGATGTAGCCGTGAACAAACCCTGAATCAGCGCGAGTCAGTGATTCGTCGCTGATTCGTTCCAGACTCGTTCCAACTGTTAATCGGGAACAGATTTGAGGCTCGAACGAACCAATCGGCCTGCCCTCGGCACATTCCGCTTTCGCTTCGCGCCCGAAATCCCTATGTGTCGCCTGTCATACGCGGCCAATATGGGCGCGCTCCCGACAATGCGAGGCGGAGAGCCTTATTTCCAGGCCGATGAACATCCATCCGAAACACACTGAACCGCTGATTCTGACCGGTCGAGACGTGACGGCCGTGCTCGGCCCGACCAACACCGGCAAGACCCATCTCGCCATCGAACGCATGGTGGCGCATGAAAGCGGCGTCATCGGCCTGCCGCTCAGGCTGCTTGCCCGCGAGGTCTATGCGCGCGTCTGCGAGAAGGTCGGCGCCCATAAGGTTGCGCTCATCACCGGCGAGGAAAAGATCCAGCCGGCGGGCGCGAAATACTCGGTCTGCACCGTGGAAGCGATGCCGCGCGAGACCGACGCCGCCTTCGTTGCCATCGACGAGGTCCAGCTCGCCGGCGATCTCGAACGCGGCCACATCTTCACCGATCGCATCCTGCATCTACGCGGCCGCCAGGAGACGCTGCTGCTGGGTGCGGCCACCATGCACGGCATCCTGCAGCGCCTGCTGCGGGGCGTGTCGGTGGTGACGCGACCACGCCTGTCGCATCTTGCCTATGTCGGCTCGAAGAAGCTGACCCGCCTGCCGCGGCGCACCGCGATCGTCGCCTTCTCGGCCGACGAGGTCTATGCCATCGCCGAGCTGATCCGCCGCCAGCAGGGCGGTGCCGCCGTCGTGCTCGGCGCACTCAGCCCGCGCACCCGCAACGCCCAGGTGGCGCTGTTCCAGTCGGGCGACGTCGACTACCTCGTCGCCACCGACGCCATCGGCATGGGCCTCAACCTCGACCTCGACCACGTCGCCTTCGCCCAGAACCGCAAATTCGACGGCTACCAGTACCGCAACCTGACGGCGGCCGAGCTCGGCCAGATTGCCGGCCGCGCCGGCCGGCATCTGCGCGACGGCACCTTCGGCGTCACCGGCCAGGTCGATCCGCTGGATGATGAACTGGTCAACAAGATCGAGGCGCATGATTTCGATCCGGTGAAAGTGCTGCAGTGGCGTACCGCGCATTTCGATTTCGCCAACCTCGATGCGCTGAAGCGCTCGATCGAGACCAACGCCCCGGTCGAAGGCCTGACGCGCGCGCTGCCGGCAGTAGACGCGCAGGCGCTCGAGCATCTGTCGCGCGACGACGACGTCCGGGCACTCACCACCGATGCCAGACGCGTGGCGCTGCTGTGGGAAGCCTGCGCGCTGCCCGACTACAGGAAGATCGCGCCGGCCCAGCACGCCGACTTGATCGCCTCCATCTACATGGACCTTGCCAGGCACGGCCATGTCGACGAGAACTACATGGCCGAGCAGGTGCGCCGTGCCGACACCACCGAAGGCGACATCGACACGCTATCGCACAGGATTGCCCAGATCCGCACATGGACCTTCGTCTCCAACCGGCCCGGCTGGCTGGCCGATCGGGCACACTGGCAGGAAAAGACGCGCGAAATCGAAGACAGATTGTCGGATGCGCTGCATGAGCGGTTGACGAAACGTTTTGTAGACCGCAGGACTTCCGTCCTCATGCGGCGCCTTAGAGAAAACACGATGCCTGAAGCCGAAATCAGCCCAACCGGAACCGTCCTCGTCGAAGGCCATCACGTCGGCGAGTTGCAGGGTTTCCGCTTCACCGCCGACCAGAGCGCCGGCGGCGAGGATGCCAAGGCGGTGCGGGCGGCGGCGCAGAAGGCGCTTGCCGCCGAGTTCGAAGCGCGGGCCGAGCGTTTCGGCGCCTCTGCCAATGGCGACATTGCGCTGGGTTCGGATGGCACGCTGCGCTGGATCGGCGCGCCGATCGGCACGCTGGTTGCCGGCGAAGACGCTTTGAAGCCGCGTCTCGTTCTGCTCGCCGACGAGCAACTCACCGGCCCGGCACGCGACAAGGTTGCGGCGCGCGCCGAGCGCTTCGTCAACTTCCAGATCGAATCCCTGCTGAAGCCGCTGGTCGATCTCAAGAATGCCGAGCAGATCACTGGCATCGGCCGCGGCATCGCTTTCCAGCTTGTCGAGCATTTCGGCCTCATCAACCGTCGCGACATCGCCGACGAGATGAAGTCGCTCGACCAGGAAGGCCGCGCGGCGCTTCGCCGTCTCGGAGTGCGCTTCGGCGCCTACCATGTCTTCGTGCCGGCGCTGATCAAACCGGCGCCGGCCGGGCTGATAACGCTGCTGTGGGCGCTAAGAAACGACGGCAAGGACAAGCCCGGCTTCGGCGATGTCGTTCACGCACTGGCCTCCGGCCGCACCTCGGTGGTCATCGATCCGACCTTCGACAAGACCTTCTACAAGCTTGCCGGCTACCGCAATCTTGGCCGGCGTGCTGTACGCGTCGATATTCTCGAACGGCTGGCCGACCTGATCCGGCCGGCGACCAACTGGAAGCCGGGCCTCGGCCCTCGCCCCGACGGCGCCTATGACGGGCAGTCCTTCATGATCACGCCGCCGATGATGTCGATCCTCGGCGCCACCGCCGACGACATGGAAGAGATTCTGAAGGGTCTCGGCTATCGCGCCGATGCCAAACCGGCGGCCGAGGTCAAGGCGCGGCTCGACGCACAAGACAATGCCGCACGTGAAGCTGCCGCTGCAAAGCAGGCGGCCGAAGAGGCGACGCGGGCCGAGCAGGCTAGGATGGCGGAAGCGGCTGCCGCGGCAGAGCCGCCGGCGGAGCCGTCCGAGCCCGTGTCGGAAGCGGCCCCTATGGCGGAGGCTGCGGCCGAAGCCGTGACCGAAGCTGCGGCAGAGCCTGTCGCGGAAGACCAGCCGCAAGCTCCAGTCGAAGTCACGCAAGAGACCCAGCCCGCCGCCGAAGCGACCGCTGAAGCGCCTGCGGAACCAGCGGCTGAGCCAAGGGCGGAACTCGGGGCGGAACCTGGGGCTACGACACCGGCAGAGCCGCCGGTTTTCGAAACTATGGAGATATCGCCGGCCGAACCTGCGACGACGGCGGAAGCCGTCGCCGGCGAGCCCGCTCCAGAGGCCGAGGAGCCAANGATATCGCCGGCCGAACCTGCGACGACGGCGGAAGCCGTCGCCGGCGAGCCCGCTCCAGAGGCCGAGGAGCCAAAACCCGTTCTGTTGTGGCGGCAGGGCCGTTTCGACCAGCGCCCGCGTCATCGCCAACATGACAACCGCCCCCGGGACAATCATCGGGACGGTCGCGCGCGCAACGGTCAAGCTGCGCCGGGCGGCCGCAGCGATGCGCCGGGAGATGCCGGCGGGCAAGCGAC
>NZ_AYVL01000017.1 GCF_000502835.1 Mesorhizobium sp. LSJC280B00 | reverse complement strand
AGCACACGCCGGCGGAATCCGACACGTCACAACCGAGTCAATCCGTCGCAGCAAGATGTGTATACGCCCTAGCTGTGGGAGAGGGAAAGAACTCCGCTCACTCCACCTTCACCAGCACGGCACTTTCGAATTCGATGACCTTGTCGCCGGTCGAATCGAAGGCCTCTGAGCGGAGCGTCAGCAGCCGCCAGCCCGGTCGCGAGGCGATGGGGCGATGGGCCAGCGCGGTGCGGGTGAAAGTCACGGTTTCCCCGGCATAGACAGGTTTGGGCCATTTGAGATTCTTGAAGCCGGGCGAGGGGCCGAATTCCGGCACCGGCCCAGGACCGGGCCAGCGGGCGACCTCTGCCTCTATGCCAGCCTCGAGGTTCAATTTCATCCAGGTGGCGGCGGTGTGCCAGCCCGAGGCGCAGAGCCCGCCGAATATGCTGTTCCTCGCCGCCTCTTCGTCGATATGGAATATCTGCGGGTCGTATTTGCGGGCGAACGCCTTGATCGCCTCCGGTTCGAATCGATGTGAACCGAGCGTGACGGTGATACCGATGCAGAAGAATTCGTCGAGGCTCACGCACGGCCCTCGCGGGTGAGGAACATGACGGTGTTTTCGAGCTCGAAAACACCTTCGCCGCGCTGGTTGAACAACTCGCTGCGCATGGTCACCAGGCCAAGCCGGGGCTTCGATCTGGACAGTCGCTTGGCAAGGACGGTGGTGCTGCCGGTCAACAGGTCGCCGGCCAGGACTGGCCGTTTCCATTTGACCTGGTCGACGCCCGGCGCGCCCTGGGAGGTCGAGTCGAGCAGGAAGGCATCGCACAGCATGCGCATGAACATGGCGCAGGTGTGCCAGCCCGAAGCCGCCAGCCCGCCGAGAATGCTGGCCTGGCCCGCGGCCTCGTCGAGATGCATCGGCTGGGCATCGAATTCACCGGCGAATTCTATGATTTCGGCGGCACTTACCAGCTTGGTGCCGAGGTCGAGCGAAGCGCCCTCGACAAAATCCTCATAAGCCCAGGTCTTTGCGGTCATGGTCTGGAAATCCTGTTCAGGATTGTACGATCGCTACGGGTCCGGGTCCCGGATGCAAGCAGCGTGGCATTTGGTCAAGCAATTTCTATTGCGCCAGCCCGCTGCGCCCAAGCCGCAGCGCGGTATTGACGACCCTATAGCCAGCCGCGGCGGCGGAAATACCAGAAGGGCAGGATTGCCGAAAGCACCATCATACCGATGGCGAAGGGATAGCCAAAGTGCCATTTGAGCTCAGGGATGATGTCGAAATTCATGCCGTAGATCGAAGCGACAAGCGTCGGCGGCAGGAAGATGACAGCGGCGACGGAGAAGATCTTGATGATGGCGTTCTGCTCGATCGAGATCATGCCGAGCGTCGCGTCGAGCAGGAAGCTGATCTTCTGCGACAGGAAGGTGGCGTGGTCGGCGAGCGACAGGACGTCGCGTGACAAGGTCTTGATGCGAGCGCGGCTGTCCTTGCTCATCCTGCTTTGCGTGGAGGCATGGGCGAGAAAGCCGGCAAGGCGCTGCAGCGAGATCAGGCTGTCGCGGATCGAGGAGGCGAGGTCCTCCTTGCGGCCAATGCCTTTCAACAGCTCCTGGAAGTCGCGGTTGCGCTTGGAAACCTTGGTCGAGCGTGCCTCGAAGATGTCGCGCGAGATCGCCTCGACGTCGCGGCCGGCGCGCTCCAGAATGTCGGCGAGGCGGTCGACGATCGCCTCCAGCAGTCCGATCAGGATGGTGTCACCGCTGGTGCAACCGGTCGCCACCTTTTCGGCGCGCAGCGGAAAGGTCTTGAACGCCTTCGGTTCGTGGTACCGCACGGTGATCAGCCTGCTGCCGGCGAGCACGAAGGTAACTGGCGACATCAACGGATCGTTCACCTCGGTCTGCGCAGGCAGAATGGCGGTCATGAAGTAGGCGCCGTCCTCGACGTAGAGACGGCTCGAGATCTCGATCTCTTCCATCTCTTCGCGGGTCGGAACGGCGACGCCGAGCCAGGTCTCGATTGAAGTCTCTTCTTCCTTTGTCGGGTTGAAGAGGTCGACCCAGACGACAGTGTCGCTGTTTTGCAAGAGATCGTCGACCAGGCGCAGGCGATCATTGTCGACGACGAAGGCCTTGATCATCGCCGGGTCTCCCTTGCTGTTGCCAAAGAGCGTTCGTTTGGAGGGGGCGCGTCAGTCACATCGCACGGACACGGGCAGGCGAGGCGCGAGGCCGGGCAGAGGCCCCTTAGACCCCGCACGATGGCCCGTCAAGCAGCGCAAGAGGCACTGCGACACCCTGCTTTGAAGTTTGTCATCGAGCGACGGCAATGGTGACCATTGGGCTCCCTCGCCGGGTCAGGTGTTGAACTTGAACAGCATGATGTCGCCGTCCTGGACGACATACTCCTTGCCTTCGTCGCGCGCCTTGCCGGCCTCCTTGGCCGCGACTTCGCCGCCCAGCCTGACGAAGTCGTCATAGGCGATGGTCTGGGCGCGGATGAAGCCGCGCTCGAAATCGGTGTGGATGACGCCTGCCGCCTGCGGCGCCTTGGCGCCCTTGTGCACGGTCCAGGCGCGTGTCTCCTTGGGGCCAACGGTAAAGTAGGTGATGAGCTGGAGCAGCTCGTAGCCGGCGCGGATGACCTTGTTCAGGCCGGGTTCGTCCAGACCGAGCGTTGCCAGGAATTCCATTTCCTCTTCGTCCGAGAGCTGGGCGACCTCGGCCTCGATCGCCGCGGAAATCACAACGGTGCGGGCACCTTGCGCGGCGGCCATCTTCTCGACCGCCCTGGTATGCGCGTTGCCGGTGGCGGCATCGGCTTCCGCGACGTTGCAGACGTAAAGCACCGGGTGTGAGGTCAAGAGATTCAGCCCCTGCAGGATGCGCAGATCGTCCGCCGAGATGCCGTTGAGCAGGATGCGGGCGGGCTTGCCGGCCTGCAGCAGTTCAAGCGCCGCTTCCATCATCGGAAGTACGGTCGCTGCTTCCTTGTCCTTGCCGGCGGCACGCTTGCGGATCTGCACGATGCGGCGCTCAAGGCTGTCGAGGTCGGCAAGCATCAATTCGGTTTCGACGGTCTCGGCATCAGCGACAGGATCGATGCGGCCCTCGACATGGGTGACGTCGTCATCCTCGAAGCAGCGCAGCACATGGACGATGGCGTCGACCTCACGGATGTTGGCGAGGAATTGGTTGCCAAGCCCTTCGCCTTTGGAGGCGCCACGCACCAGGCCGGCAATGTCGACGAACGAGATGCGGGTCGGGATGATCTCCTTCGACTTGCCGATCGCGGCGATCTTCTGCAGACGCGGGTCGGGCACCGCCACCTCGCCGGTATTCGGTTCGATGGTGCAGAACGGATAATTGGCGGCCTGCGCCGCCGCCGTCCTGGTCAACGCATTGAAGAGCGTCGACTTGCCGACATTGGGCAAGCCAACGATGCCGCATTTGAAACCCATTTTTGTCTGGTCCTATCGGGAAATCGAAATTTGATCAGGGCTATGGGCGAAAGCGCCGATGATCGTCAAGGCGCAATTCAATTCAGACGCTGCGCGATGTCATCGGTGCCTATCGCCAATGAACGAACGCCGGACCTGCTCAGTATTTGCAGAAGATGCCAGAACGCGTCGACCTCAGCGGTTCCGAAATCGATGGTCAGTTGCCCGTCGAGCAATTGCGCACTGTGAATGACGTTTCCGACGGTCTCCGATGTTTCACGCTCGCCATCGATATCGAACCAGCCGCGAAACCATTCGTCGAAGAGATCGCCGTCGAGCTCATTTATAGGGAATTTAAAATGAACCTCATCCCACCTGAAAGGTGAGATGAGGACATCCATTCCACCCATCCCGGCCTGAATATCCGGAGAGGTTTTCACATAGGAATCGCTGTTGATGAATTGCGGATTTGGCTGTCCGTCATTACTGACGAAATCAACCGCGATGAAATTTCGATAGAAGGAATCGACGTTCGAAAACTTGATCTCGGTTGCATGCGACCCTTGGCCGTTGCGAGCAAGTTCGCCGGCAGCGGCGACGAAATAATCAACATACTTCTGTCTGATGAGACGGACCAATTCCTGAACGTCATCCATATCCTTGGCTCAGTCCTTGCCGCCAAAAAGCTTCTTCAGCATAGCCGCCATCGGGCCGGTTTCGGGCAGCTTGGCCGCCGGCTGTTGCGGCCGCGCCTGGCGGACGTGGCTTTGTGCTCTTGGCGCCTTGGGCGGCGGGCGATCGTCGTCGCCCGTCGGCGTGAGCTTGTCGCGCAAGGCCAGCGTCACGCGGTTCATGAAGGAATTGTCGTCGCCCTTAGCAAGCAATCCGGCACCATCGGCGATTGCGTCGAGCAGCACGTCCAACCATTCGCGGTCGCCCTTAGCGAAATCGCCGAGCACATGGCCATGCACCATTTCCTTGACCCCGGGGTGACCGACGCCGATGCGCACACGGCGAAAATCCTTGCCGACGTGCTGGTCGAGCGAGCGGATACCGTTGTGGCCGCCGGAACCGCCACCAACCTTGACCCGCACCTTGCCGGCGGCAAGGTCGATCTCGTCATAGAAGACAGTCAGTGCCGAAGGGTCGAGCTTGTAGAAGCGCAAGGCTTCGCCGACCGCCTGGCCGGACAGGTTCATGAAGGTCTGCGGCTTGATCAGGATCACCTTTTCGCCGGCAAGCGTGCCTTCGGCGATCAGGCTCTGGAATTTCTTCGACCAGGGCGAAAAGGAATGGCGGCGGGCGATCGCGTCCGCCGCCATGAAGCCGACATTGTGCCGGTTGTTGGCGTATTTCGCGCCCGGATTGCCGAGGCCTGCAAAGACAAGCATCGTCGCCTCCGGGCGGGAAGGGGTTACTTCTCTTCGGCGGCAGGAGCCGCTTCGGGCTCAGCCGCTTCAGTCGTCTCTTCCGCGGCCTCCGGCTTCATCGCCGAGGAGCCGGCAATGGTCGCGATGGTGAAGTCGCGGTCGGAGATCACCGGCTTGACGCCGGCCGGCAAGGTGATGGCCGAAATGTGGATCGAATCGCCGATATCGGTACCGGTGAGATCGATGGTGATGAAATCCGGGATCGCATTGGCCGGGCAGTGGAACTCGACCTCGTGGCGCACGATGTTGAGCACGCCGCCGCGCTTGATACCGGGCGACTTGTCTTCATTGATGAAGTGCACGGGCACGTCGACATTGACTTCGGTATCCTTGCCGATGCGCAGGAAATCGACATGGACAGGGAAATCCTTGACCGGGTCGAGCTGAAAATCCTTGGGCAGAACCTGGATCTTGTTGCCGTCGACATCGATCGTGGCGACCGTGGTCAGAAACCCGCCGCCATGGATCTTGTAGTAGATGTCCTTGTAGGTCAGCGCAATCGCCAGGGGAGGCTGCTTGTCGCCGTAAATCACTGCAGGCACTTTACCGTTGCGGCGAACTGCACGGGCGGACCCCTTACCGACCTGTTCGCGCGCTTCGGCCTTGAGCTCGTAAGTATCGTGGCTCATGGCATTTCCTTTCGCGTTGTTCTGGAGCGCTCACGGTCAGCGTGGCTGGGCCGTAAACGTCGAAAGCCGACATAGCTAACGCATGACCTGGTCCGAAAACCGGAATCCACTTTTCGGGATCATGCGGGAAGGCGGCCTTCCGCCGCGTTGCCTCCAAGGGTGTCTACGCGGGTGGCGGCTCTATAGCGGAAGGCGGCGCGAGGTGCAAGCGGGCGGAAGGGCGCCAGGGATGGACCGTGTCCCATCAGGCCGGAAGTAGCAGTGCCGAAAGCAATGCTGCAACGTACAGCCCAACCCCGAAAGACAGATGGGCCATAAGGCTGCGCAGGCGCGCAGTGCGCGGATTGGGAACTTTCGAAGCCGCGATGCCGATCCCAAAAGCCGGTTGCATCACGAAGAACGGGGCGACGATGGTGCAGACGCCGATCAACAGGGCCGGAAGCACTGTCGGGTGCCGTGCCCAGTCGAGGCCCCACACTCCAATCAGCGCTGCGGCAAATACGATGCCGGTCGCGTAATGCGCACTCCATCCAATGGCGGTTTCGCCGCGAACGCGGGCAGCTTGTGCGATATTCGCATGTGCAAAACGTCCATGTGGAAAGTGCCCGATCCAGCGGCCGACCCAGGCGTAATCAAGCGGTGGAATCGCGAACATTCGCTTCAGAAACCATCCCCAGAGATCCATCAGGGCTGTCGCGCCGATTCCAATGACGGCCGCACGGACAACGAACTCCAACATTTTGGCATCTCCTGTTTCACCTGTCAGACACTAGCCAGAAAGAATCAATCATTCAACATATTGATTGATTGATTGAGTGATGCTAGCCATGTCACATGAAAAGCGCGGACGTTCACCACCCAATCTTCGACGAAATAGCGGATCTCGCCCGCACCTTGGGGCATGCCCACCGGCTGGTTCTGTTGCGTCACATTGCCGATGGCGAACTGGCCGTCGAACAACTGACGCAACTTTCCGGGATCGCGTTAGCGAATACGTCGCAGCATCTTCAGCACCTCAAGCGAGCGGGCTTGGTGCAGACCCGGCGAGACGGAAAACGCGTTCTGTACCGGCTTGCAGATGGCCCAATCGAAAACGTGCTTGCGGCGCTGCGAAATCTTGCAAACCACAGACGCCAGCAGATCCGTGAGTTTATCAACGATAGGATCAGCCAGCCGGACAGGTTGGAAAACATCTCGCGCGAGGAACTCGTGCGCCGCATGCGAAACGACGAAGTCGTGCTGCTCGATGTCAGGCCGCAGAACGAATTCGTAGCGGGGCATTTGCCGGGTGCGATCAACATTCCCGCCGACGAGTTGGAGCAGCGGCTTGCGGCGCTCCCACGGGAGAAGGTCGTTGTCGCCTATTGTCGTGGAGTCCAGTGCGTTCTGTCGGCCGACGCCTTGGCAATCCTCAGGGCACGAGGCTGGGCCTCGCGCCGGTTCGAAGGCGGCTTGCCCGACTGGGCGGCTGCAGGCCTGGGGGTAGAGGGCGTGAATTACGAAAGCGGTTAACGGCCGCCAAATCGGCGTCGCCGGGCCGGGCCCGAATATAAATGGAAAGCTGGGACCCCGGCGGGGCAATGCCCACGGTGGCTGGACGGCGCTCGCCGGAAGCATGGAAGGGAGGCCAATGAACACCTATTCGTCGGTGGAAGCGGCGTTGCGGAAGGGAAGGCTTCCAGCGAGTGGCGAGAACGGTGCGATAAAGAGGTTCGCTCTACCTTCTATGGCTTCCGCTCGACCAGCATGTAGCCGATCCCACGAACCGTCTGAATGCTAGCCGATGCATCCGGCCCGAGCTTCGCACGTAGATAGCGAATGTATACCTCCACGATCTTCGTCCCGGGTTCGAAGCTGTATGACCAGACATTGTTGAGGATGCGCTCGCGGCTAACCACTTTCCCCGCATTGAGCATGAGGAAATACAGAAGGTCGAATTCGCGTCGGGTAAGGCTGATTTCCCGGTCGCCGTCCGTAAAACGACGAGCGCTCCTGTCGAGATTGAGGCGGCTCACTCGAAGCAACTGCCGATCCACTGCACCCTGACGGCGTCGGCGCAGCGCGTCAATCCTGGCCACCAGTTCATCAAACGCAAACGGTTTCGTCAGGTAATCGTCGGCACCGCCCTTGAGCCCATCTACGCGATCCTGAATTGTCTCCTTCGCGGTCAGCATCAGGATGAGAACCGGCCGCTGCTCCAATCGCACGATCCGGCACAGCTCAAGGCCGTCCAGGTAGGGAAGCAGACGGTCCAGGATCACGAGATCGAATGGATCCGTACGAATAATGGCTAGTCCCTCGCGACCATCCTCCGCGACACTCACGTGGAAGCCTTCGGCCTCCAACCCCCGGCGGAGAAAGTCGGAGACACGCCGGTCGTCTTCAACGATCAGGATTCGAATCATGGGTGCGATGTACCAGCGGCAGTCTGATTCTGAGGAGGGTTCCCGAAGGCTCAATTCCTTCAAGGCCGATTGTGCCATTGTGCCCGTCTATAATCTCCTTGGCGATCGCGAGGCCAACACCAAGGCCATCGGCTGCGGACCTCCCGCCGACACGCCCGCGATAATAACGGTCAAACACGAACGGGAGATCGTTGGCATCGATCCCTGAACCGTTGTCGCGGATGGCGATCTCAAGCATTCCATGACGCTCAGCCATCTCGACTGCTATCGTCTGATATGGCTTTGAGTACTTTATGGCGTTGTCGAAGCCGATCAGCAGCGCTTGCTTTAGGCGCAGGGCGTCACCCCGAATGAGGCAATGATCTGTGTTGAGCGACAGATTAACGGATATCTGCTTGGGACCTGCGAGTACGGAAGCCTCCTGAACGGCCGCCTTCACAACCTCACCGGTATCGATGTTGTGCAAGGAGAACCTGAAATTTTCAGCTTCGGAGCGGGCGAATGCCAGAAGGTCCCCCAGGTTGCGAGCCATATCTTCAGCGCAATTGCGGATTCGGCTCAGAGCTTCGCGGTAAGGTCGAACACGCGGTTGGCCGCGGAGGGCAACGTCGGCCTCTCCGCGGAGAATCGTCAACGGCGTGCGGAGTTCGTGGCTTGCCTCCGCAAAAAATTGTGTGCGTCGGCTATCGATCGCTCTCAGTTGCTCATTGGCTTTCCGCAGTTCACGGGTGCGCAACTGAACCTCCGCCTCCAAGCGGTCCTGTACCGAAATCAGAGCAGCACGTTCGATCTCGAGAGCCTCGGCCATGCTGTTGAAACTTCGCGAGAGGGAAGCGAACTCGTCGCGTCCGGTCGCGGAAACGCGATGGTCGAGCTTGCCTGCAGCGATGGCTTTGGCGCTTTCGTTCAGTTCACGCACAGGTGTGGCGATTGATCGTCGCAGGACGAGGCCGAACCCCAGACTGCCTAGCATGAGCAACGTAGCGAAGCCGCCGGTCAGCAGTAGCAGTCGCCATTGTGCGCCACGGACGCCGGCGAGTTCCTCTCCAACCTCCCTGCGCTCCTCGTGCAAAGCGGCTTCAATCATTTCTTCGAGATCGTTCTCCAGTCGATGCTCCACATCGTTGCGGAAGGCGTCTACGATGCCCTTTGGATCCCCCTTTGTTCGCTGGCTAAACAGTCGCTGGGCGGCCCGATCGATCGCCTCAAACAGCGCGTTGATGCGGCCGACGAATCTGAATTCGGCCTCCTCCTGGTGTCTATCGCTCCAATATCCGAGAGCGCCGAGTTCCTCGCGAGTGGCGCCCTCCAGCTTGTAGAATCCGGATTTCACTGCTTCTCGTGCCGCTTCGAAATCCGGCATTTGCTCGGGCCCAAGCAGCAAGACTTCAGCGAGTTGCTCGGTGTAATTGTTGGCATGCCCATTGAGTTCGGCGAGCGCCTCGAACCGCCCGTGGACGCTGTCGATTCGGCGGACGAATTCCTCTGTCAGCTGGAGTGTTGCGAATGCCAGTCCTGAAATCAGTCCGACAAGGGCGAGAATGACGATTTGAAATAGGAAGATGCGGCCTCGAACGGTCATGCGGTAATCCTGCCGGCGATCGGATAATGCCTCTCACCAAATTCTAACCGGAGCTCTCCCAAGCGTCTAATCGGAACCTCCTAAGTTCGAGCGGAGGGTGTGCGACGCCCTCATCGCCGTTGGCGACGAACTAGACGAGGTTTCGGTTGGCACAAGTAGATTTTCGGACCGACAGTGACGCCACCCTTCGGGAAAGGACATCGCCGGTGCTCTGGCCGATATGGCGAGCCGCACTGATCGGAACCTGTGTATCCCTGTGTGTGGCCATCATTGAATTCGGCCTCCCCGCGCTCCCGTCCGACGCCCGGCGAGCGCTCGAGATCCTGCTTGTCGCGATCATCGGGTGGACCTTAACGCGGTTCGACGATGCCTTCGTTGCAATCGCCGCCGGATTGGCAATGGCGCTGCTGGTCAACCGTGATCCAGGCGCGCTGTTTCATGCGCTTGGCGATGAGTTGATCTGGCTATTGCTTGCCTCCTTCATATTGGCGGCCACCATCAAGGCGAGTGGAGTCGCAGATCGCGTTCTCGGCCTCGTGACGGGGCGCATGCGATCGGTTCGCGCAATCGCCTATTCCTTGACGGCCGTCATGATCGCCACAGCCTTCGTCATTCCGTCGACCTCAGGTCGCGCAGCTTTGATGATCCCCGCCTATCAGGCGATCGCGGGACGCTGTGGAAGCGCCCGGTTGCGAAGGGCCTTCGCGCTGCTGTTCCCCACTGTTATCCTGCTCTCGGCCATTGCATCGCCCGTCGGCGCCGGTGCCCATCTGCTGGCGATCGAAATGGTCGGCCGCCTCTGGGGTGTGAAAGTAAGCTATCTGGAATGGATCGCTTTCGGCCTGCCGTTTGCGGCCGTGAGCACCTTCCTTTCGGTCGAATGCCTGCTCCGGCTTTTCCTGTCGCCGGTCGAACGGCGGATGACCCTTTTGCAGCCAACGACGGTGACTAGTGGCGGTGCCGGATTGGCACGGCAGCCGATACTCTGGATCGCCGGCGGGGTTGTCATCGCGTGGCTGACCGAACCTGTCCACGGACTTGATGCCACCGTTATCGCTCTTGGCGGCGCTCTCTTGGCCACGCTTCCTGGAGTCGGCTCCGTGGCGTTTGGCGATGCAATCAAGAGTGCGGAGTGGAAGCTGCTCTTGTTTCTGGCGGCGACGATCTGCTTGGCAGACGGCCTGACGGCATCAGGCCTCAATCGGTGGTTGATCGAGACGACGGTCGATCCACTGCGCGGCACCGGCTTGGGCCCGTTGGCGCTTATCTCCTTATTAGCCTTGCTTGGGCTTTTCAGTCATCTCGTGATCCACAGTCGCACGGCGCGTGTCTCGGTGCTGCTGCCCCCGGCGCTAATGCTCGCATCGACAGCGCGGCTCGACCCTCTCCTTGCAATGTTTGTCCTCGTCTCGGCGACTGGCTTTTGCCAAACCCTCGCGATCTGCGCGAAACCGGTGGCGCTTTTCGCGGGGGTCGACGAGGAAGGCTACGGCCCGAAAGACCTCGCCTTGCTCAGCTCAATCCTGCTGCCGATGCAGTTCATCCTCATCGTCGTGTTCGCGGTCGCCGTGTGGCCAGCCACCGGAGCCCTGCTCAACACGCTCCATCTGCAACTTCCTGGAGAGCCGTAGAATGTCGAAAAAGAAAGGATTGACGAAACGAAGACGGCTTCGAGTATTGGTCGCACCCTCCGGCTTTAAGGAGAGCCTCGGGGTTCGTGATGTCATCGCTGCATTGGCGCGGGGCGTTCGCAATGCCGTTCCGACAGCAAAGATCCTGGGCCTTCCAATGGTGGATGGCGGCGAGGATTTTACGCGGACCCTTGTTGAATTGTCTGATGGCGAGCTGCATTCCGTCACAGTGACGGGACCGGTGGGACAACCCGTGGCGGCCAATGTCGGTTTTCTCGGGCGAAGAAAGAAACGGACAGCAGTTCTGGAAATCGCGGCGGCTGCCGGGCTCCGGCTCGTCCCCACGGACATGCGTGACCCGACCCGCACTACAAGTTATGGGGTTGGTGAGTTGATTCGTTTTGCGCTCGATCTTGGCGCGGAAAGAATTCTGATCGGCTGCGGTGACTCGGGTGTCAACGATGCAGGAACCGGCATGGCCCAAGCATTAGGCGTGCGTCTGCTCGATGGCGGCGGCCGTCCCATTTCGGGGAGCGGCTCGGCCCTCTCATCGCTAGCTCGTGTCGATCTTTCCAGTCGTGATCATCGCCTTTCGAATGTTCGTATCGACGTCGCGGTAAATCCCTACAACATGCTGCTCGGCGAGAGAGGCGTCGCCCGGGTGTTCGGCCCGCAAAAGGGTGCAACACCTGACCAGGTGGTTTTGCTCGAGCAGGGCATGGAAAATGTCGCTCACGTCGTTCGCCGCGACCTCGGCGTCGACGTGACGCCGCTTGTCGGCGGAGGAGCTTCCGGGGGACTCGGCGCCGGACTTCACGCCTTTGCTGGGGCCCGGCTGCATCCGCGCTTCGACCTGATTCTGCGGTATATGGATCTCGATCATCGGCTGTCAAACGCCGACATCGTCATGACAGCCGAGGGTGGCCTGGATGGTCAGACGAGCTTTGGAAAGATACCAGCCGAGATTGCCCGGCGCGCGAAACGTCACAATCTGCCTGTCATCGCCTTGGCCGGAACGATCGGAGCAGGTGCAGAGGCGACCCACGACATCGGCATCGATGCCTTCTTCAGCATTCTGTGCCGACCGTGTTCCCTCGAAGACGCGATCCGTGACGCCGACACGCTGCTGGCGAACGCTGCCGAGCAGGCATTCCGGCTGATGCGGGCGACGCGTGCTTTCAAGTTCAGATGACGGAGCGTGTCAGCCAATGGCCGCGATGTCGCTACGCGGCGGCCCTGACCGGCTCGAAGTCTATGTCGAGAACCGAATTTCGCGCTGCCCGGTGGGCGGGGAAGCCGAAGTCCAACCCAAACTTCACCCGATCGTGGTCCCCGCCTCCATCTTCCTCGCTTCCTTCATGTTAGGCAGGAGGACCGTCAGCAGCCCGAGTAGCGGCAAATACGAGCAGACCTGGAAGACGAAATCGATGCCTTTCATGTCGGCGACGACGCCAAGCACGGCGGCCGCGATGCCGCCCATGCCGAAGGCGAAGCCGAAGAAGATGCCGGCGATCATGCCGACGCGGCCGGGCACCAGTTCCTGCGCGAAGACGACGATGTTCGAGAAGGCCGAGGACAGGATCAGGCCGATCAGCACGGTGAGAACCATCGTCCACTCGAAATTGGCATAGGGCAGGGCCAGCGTGAAGGGCAGCACGCCGACGATCGAGAACCAGATCATCGCCTTCTGCCCGTAGCGGTCGCCGAACGGGCCGCCGAGCAGGATGCCAAGGGCCGAGGCGCCGAGGAACAGAAACAGCATGACTTGCGACATCTGGACCGAAACGCCGAATTTATGGATGGAATAGAAGGTGTAATAGCTGGCAAGGCTGGAAATATAGGCGTTCTTGGTCAATACCAACAGCGTCAGCACCAGCAGCGCTCCCATCACCTTGCGGCGCGGGAAGGGCGAGACGAAACCTGCCGCCTTGCGGGTGCCCTGTGCGGCACGCAGGCGGCTGTACCAGCCGCCGACCTGCCACAGCACGATGATGCCGGTCAGCGAGCCGCCGGCGAACCAGGCAATGCTGGTCTGGCCGAAGGGCACGACGATGAAGGCTGCCAGCAGCGGCCCCATCGCCTGGCCGAAATTGCCGCCGACTTGGAACAGCGACTGCGCAAGACCGAACCGGCCACCGGAGGCGAAGCGGGCGATGCGCGAGGATTCCGGGTGGAAGATCGCCGAGCCGATGCCGATCAGCGAGGCGCCGATGAGGAGCAGCGAGTAATGTCCGGCATAGGCCAGCACGACCAGCCCGATCAGCGAAGAAGCCATGCCGTAGGGCAGCGAATAAGGCATCGGCCGCTTGTCGGTAATCATGCCGATCACCGGCTGCAGCAAGGATGCCGTCACCTGGAAGGTGAAAGTCAAAAGGCCGATCTGCCAGAAATCGAGACCGTAATTGTCCTTCAGCAGCGGATAGATCGCCGACAGCAGCGACTGCATGATGTCGTTGATGCAATGGCAGAAGCTCACCGCCAGGATGACGGTGAAGGCCGTCGCCTGAGCTGAAATGTGGCTGGCCGCTGCCGGCTTGGCGTCGGCGGTTGCTGTGGTATCGGTCAAGGCAGGCTCCGTGGTCTTTTTGGCGGGAGCTCCCGCAGGCTGTCTTATAGGCCGCAGCCTTATACGTTGCTTGTCACGCGACTTCTTTCGTGGTTTGGTCCAATAGTTTCGCAAGTGGGCCATAGCTGATGCCGCATGGCAGGGAAATGTTCAGAGCGGGCGACACCGATCTCGGGCTGTTGCATGAGCGTCGCTGGCAATGGCTGGAGCAGGCCGTAGGGCCGGCAGTGGCGCTGCCGACCGAATATCCGGACGGCTACCATGTGCCACGGCACCATCATAGCCGCAGCCAGTTGCTGCACGCGCTGGTCGGTGTCGTGCTGGTGACGACGCGGCATGGGCGCTGGATGGTGCCTCCGGACCACGCGATGTGGATCCCCGCCGGCACCGAACATTCCGTCGAGATGCTGGGCGACGTCAGCATGCGGTCCGTCTATGTGATGCCGGAGGCCATTCCCGGCCTGCCGGACGGGTTGCGTGTCGTCGGCATCACCGACCTGATGCACAGCCTGATCGTGGAATCGGAAAAGCTGCCGCAAGGCGCCGAGCTGGAGGGGCGGGGCGGACTGATCATGAAGCTCCTGCTGCACGAAATCCCGAACCTGCCGGAACGGCCGCTCGGCCTTCCGTTCCCGTCCGATGCAAGGCTGGCGACGCTGTGCCGGCGCTTCGTCTCGGCACCGTCACCGCATGCGACGATCGACGAGTGGGCCGCTATCGTCGGCATGAGCCGCCGCTCTTTCACCCGCGCGTTCCACCGCCAGACCGGATTGTCGCTGTCGACCTGGCGTCAGCAGGCCTGTCTGTTCGCGGCGCTGCCACGGCTGGCCGACGGCGAGCCGATCACGAGGGTGGCGCTCGATCTCGGCTATGACAGCGTGCCGGCGTTCATCACCATGTTCAAGCGCATGCTGGGAGCCTCGCCACGCGGTTACATGCGGGGCGCCCGTGATGCTGGCGAAGGTGTGCGACGAATAAGCGGTCCGGCTCGGCCTGAGTCGCAGCCCTGAAGGGCGTCGCGTTCGACCGGCCTCATGCGACGCGCTTTGGGTTCTTGCTTTTATGCATGTCGTTATCGCAAAACCGCTGCACTTTGCGCGACACGCATTAATCGAACAGGCTCGACACCGATTCCTCGGTCGCCGTGCGCGAGATCGCCTCGCCCATCAGTTCGGCGATGGAGATGACGCGGATATTGGCGGCGTCCAGCACTGCCTGGGTCGGCTGGATGGAATCGGTGATGACCAGTTCCTGCAGTTTCGAGGCGCCGATGCGGGCGATGGCGCCGCCGGACAAAACGCCATGGGTAGTATAGGCGGTGACACTGGTGGCGCCGTCGGCAAGCAGCGCATCGGCCGCATTGCACAGCGTGCCGCCCGAATCGATGATGTCGTCGATCAACAGGCAATCCTTGCCGCGCACGTCACCGATGACGTTCATGACTTCCGATTCGCCGGGGCGCTCGCGGCGCTTGTCGACGATGGCAAGCTGGGCGTCGATGCGCTTGGCGAGCGCGCGGGCGCGGACCACGCCGCCGACATCCGGCGACACCACCATGACATTGGCAAGCTGCTTGTATTTCGCCTTTACGTCGCGGGCCATGACCGGCACGGAAAACAGATTGTCGGTCGGGATGTCGAAGAAGCCTTGAATCTGGCCGGCATGGAGATCCAGGGTCAGCACCCGGTTGACGCCCGCCCTCGTGATCATGTTGGCGACCAGCTTGGCCGAGATCGGTGTGCGGCCCGAGGCGCGGCGATCCTGCCTGGCATAGCCGAAATAAGGAATAACCGCAGTGATGCGCTTGGCCGAGGAGCGCATGAAGGCGTCGATCATGATGAGCAGTTCCATCAAATGATCGTTAGTCGGGAACGAGGTGGACTGCAGGATGAAGACGTCCTCGCCGCGCACATTCTCCTGGATCTCGACGAAGATTTCCTGGTCGGCGAAGCGCCTGACGCTGGCCTTGCCCAGCGGAATGTTGAGGTAGCGGGCGACTGATTCGGCCAGCACCCTGTTGGAATTGCCCGCGAAGAGCTTCATGCACCGTTCCTGGCGAAGGATTGAGAGACTCCGATAGCACTCCAGCCTCTTAGTCGGGCTTTTAGCGGCCCGCGCCGGTATTGCAAGCGTCGTGAATGGGAATCCGCCGGCTAATCTCAATAAACGCTTACGGCTTGAGCATGCGGCGATAGAGCCAGTTCCATGCCGACGGAATCGGGATGGCTTCTAACTTTCAGTCTGAGCATGCTCTTTTCCGAAAACCGGATTCCACTTTTCGGAATCACGCTCCAGGTCAGCCGGCGCCGCCGCCAAGCCAGGTGGCGAACTGGTCGATTGTCTGGTCGGCAATTGCCTGCATGGTCGCCGGCGCGACCGCCGTCCAGCCTTCGCCGCCGCCAACAGAGGGCGCCTTCTGCTGGCCGTTGATGCGATGCAGCCGGTTGCCGGCCGGGTCATAGATGTCCCAGACGTAGATGACGGTGGTGTCCTTGCCTTCCGTCATGGTCGAGAAATAGCCCTTGAGCACATGCGTAGGGGTCTGGTCGGTGCTGCCGGCCAAGGTGATGCCGCGCTGCCTGGCGCGTGTCTGAAGCTCGGCGGTCAGCGGTGTCGCGGCTTCTACCGAGGCGCCGACGATCGGCGCCACCTGCAGCCGGGTCCGCGCAATGGCAGCCGCGCTTTTGGCGGGCGGCACGGCTGCTGCAGCGGAAGGCTGCGCTGTATCTGCGGTTTGCGCGGTGCCGGCAGGCTGAGCCGGAGTTGCGGGGGGCGTTGCGGCACCTCCGGCTCCGGAGAGCGATTGCGTCGATTGCGGGGCAATGGCCGAGGGTTCGAGAACGTCCTTCGCATTGGTGCAGGCCGCCAGTGCCAGCGCCACGAGCAATGACACGGTCGTCACATGCGATCGTCTCATTAGCCTGAAAACTCCTTGGCGACGAACGCCCCTCACACTCTTTCCATTATGGATTCACTGCACGATCAAGTCGAGATCATGGCGGGACAGCGGCTTCGGCTGGGATTCGGTGGTCAGATAGGTGCGGCCAAGCGTCATCGCGGTTTCGGTTTCGGAGTCCATGATGATCATATGGGCGAACAGCGTCATGTTCGGCGCAATCGGTTCGGGATTACCCTGATAGAACATCGGCATATCCATCCAGGACGGGGTGAAGCGGGCGCCGAGCGAATAGCCGCAGGCATTGAGCCGGTGCTTGGTCAAATTGTGGGCTTCGAGGGTGCGGGCATGGGCGTCGAACACGTCGCCGAACGTATTACCGGGCGTCATCGCCTTCTCGACTGCAAGTAGCGCGGCGCGGGCGGCATCGAACAATTCCTGGTGGCGTTTCGATACCTTGCCGGTCAACACCGTGCGCATCATTGCCGCATGGTAGTGGTGGAAGACACCGGCCCATTCGAGCGTCAGCTGGTCGTTCTTGGTGAGCTTGCGGCGACCGGCCTTGTAGCGGCAAAGCAGGGCGTCGACTCCGGAGCCGATGATGAACTCGTTGGCCGGATAATCGCCGCCGCCGGCAAAGATCGCACCTTGCATGGCGGCGAGGATCAGCGCCTCATCGCCGCCCTGCTTGATCAGCGGCAGTGCTGCGTCCAGCGCGTCGTCGGCCAGATTTGCGGCTTTTTCCGCCTTGGCGATTTCTGCCGGGCTCTTGAACAGCCGTAGCCGGCTGACAATGCCGGAGGCATCCGCGATCTGCCCGAAGGTCTGCAACTGCTCGTCGAGGCGCCGGCCATTATAGGCGGTCAGGCCGTGGGTGTCGTATTCGACGCCGATCCGGGCGCCGAGCAGGTCAAGCTCGTTGAGCAGATTGCGCAGATCTACCGCCGGATTGGCGCCGTTGCGGTCCGTCCACAAAACGATGTTGTCGATGATCGAGGTGTGGCGCGCCTGGCGCAAGTCGGCCGAACGCGTCAGCAGCACCATCGAGCCGTCGGCCTTGACCACCAGGCACTGGAAAAAGCAGAAGCCGAAGGTGTCGTAGCCGGTTAGCCAATACATGCTTTCCTGGGCAAACAGCAGGACGGCGTCGAGCTTCTTTTCGGCGATCTCGATCATCAGTCGATCGCGCCGCGCGTCGAATTCCGAGCGTTCGAAATGCAGCGCCATCAGTCAGCCTCCAAAACGATTGCCGAAACCTGCCGCCCGTAGTCGGGCTCGTTGCGATGCGTGCTGCGCCGATAGGAGTAGAAAAGCTCTTCCTCGGCATAGGTGCAGCGGCCAAGTCCTTCGGCGTTGACGCCAGCCTTGGTCAGCCGGTCGACCGTGTAGCGGTTGAGATCGAACATCGCGTGTCCGGCAGTTGCGGAGGGCGCGAAATAGCGAGCATTGCCGGCATCGGCGTCGACGAAACGGGCGACGAATTCCGGTCCGACTTCGTAATTCCGTGGGCCGATCGAAGGACCGAGCACTGCGACGATGCGGTCGCGCCGGGCGCCGAGGCTTTCCATTGCCGCGATGGTGTTTTCCAGCACTCCGGTGAAAGCGCCTTTCCAGCCGGCATGGGCGGCGCCGATAATGCGCGCCTCGGCGTCGGCGAAGAGGACCGGTCCGCAGTCGGCGGTCGAGGCACCGACGGCAATGCCCGGCCGGTCGGTGACAATGGCGTCGGCCTTGGGCCGCTCGCCGGCAAAAGGCTCCCTGGCAATGACGACGTCCGGCGAATGAACCTGGTGAGCGGTCAGCAGATGGTTTGCAGGCACGCCCATCCATTCGGCGACCCGGCGGCGATTCTCGCGCACCAGCGTCTGGTCGTCGTTCGAGCCGGTGCCGATGTTGAGGCCCCGGTAGATGCCGCTGGAAATGCCGCCGACTCGCGTGAAGTAGCCGTGGCGGATGCCTTGCGCCGTTTCCAGCAAGGGCGACCGAACGGGATCCGGTTTGGTCTGATTCAGCATGGCGGCTTTGTTGTCCGTATGGGCGATTTCGTCAAGCGAGTTGAAGGGGCGCAGTTGAAGGCTAGTCAGTTGAAGGCTGGCGCAGTTGATGTCGGGCGCTAGTCGGAGACGGGAGAGTGAGAGAGGCGGCAGCGAAAAGTCAATCCGTGCTTGGAAACGGCGGAACGGCAATGCCGGCGGGGAGGACGGCAAGCACCTTGAAGAGTTCGCCCATGGCCAGCGGGCCGGCGAGGCGCTCGACGTCGGCCGCGATCTTTTCGCGAGCTGCCTCATCGGCATTGGCGCCGAGCCGGCCAGCCCGTTCGAGAAGCCCCATCTTGAGCAGGAATTCACCTTGCGTTGAGAGGTGGGCATCGAGGCTGTGTGCCCGAACGGTTGCCGCGAGGGCAGCGAAATCGACATGGGCTGTGAGATCGGCCTGCCCCGGATTGGCCAGCACGTCCTCATGACCGTGCTTGCGCAACGCCTGCAAGGTGTCGCCGATCCCGGGCTGGAGGTGACCGTAGTCGAGAAACAGGCCGGCGCCGCCAAATCCGGCAAGTCGCCCGGCGATGGCCGCCATCAGGGCGGCGCGGGCTGGCGCCACCTCGACGACGGCACCTTGCGGCGCATTCTCGGCACCCTCCGGCAGCAGCATCGGGTCAAGCGAGCCGGCGCCGACGAAAAAGCGCAGCCGGTTCGCATCGTCGAGACCGATCATCCGCTCGCGCCAGCCGGCCCCAGCGCGGACGAACTGGCGGATGGGCACCGCGTCAAACAGCTCGTTACCAACAATCAGAAGCGGCCCCTGCGGTAGTGTGTCCACGGCCTCATGCCAGGCGATGGTGGCCGACGTCCCGGCAAGCGTTCGTTTCTGGACCTCGGTCAACCGCAGACTGGTCTCGATCAAGGCGAACGATGCGCTGGCGGTAAGCGTCCGATCGAGCCGCGAAAGCGTGCGCAGCATATCTCTCATCAGCGTGCCGCGGCCGGGGCCTATTTCGGCGATGGCGACCGGCGTCGGCCGGTCGATCGCCAGCCACGCCTGGTAGAGCCAGATGGCGACCAGTTCGCCAAACATCTGGCTGATCTCCGGCGCGGTGACGAAGTCGCCGGCGGCGCCGAACGGCTCGCGCGTCGTATAATAGCCGTCCTGCGGATCGAACAGGCAGAGCGCCATGTATTCGCTGATGGGGATCGGTCCCACCGCACCGATCAGCTCGGCGATGCGGGTCTTCAGCCGCGTCATGCCGGCTGCGGTTTTGTCACCGGCTTGGCTGTAGCCATCGCCCAGATGCCGGCCAGCACCATCGGCAGTGACAGCACCATTCCCATGGTCAGCCAGCTCGTGCCAAGGAGGTAACCAAGCTGCTGGTCGGGCTCGCGAAAGAATTCGACGAAGATGCGCGAGGCGCCATAGCCGGCGATGAAGGCGCCGCCGACGAAGCGCGGCGCCTTCAGCTTGAGCCGCGAATGGGTGAGGAAGCGCAGGACAAGGAACAACACCAGCCCTTCGAGGAGCGCCTCGTAGATCTGGCTCGGATGGCGTGCAAATGGGCCGCCATTGGGGAATTCGAATGCCCATGGAACGTCGGTCGGCCGGCCCCATAGTTCGGAATTGATGAAGTTTGCCAGGCGAACGAGGCCAAGCCCCACCGGCACGCCGGCGGCAACCACGTCGAACAGCGACCATGTGCGGATGCCGCGAGACCGGGAAAACAGCGTCATTGCGAGAATGACGCCGAGCAGGCCGCCATGAAACGACATCCCGCCCTGCCAGACGGCGACGATATCGAGCGGATTGGCAATGTAGCGCGGCAGGTCGTAGAACAGCACGTAGCCGGTGCGTCCGCCGAGCACCACACCGATGGCTGCCCAGACGATGAAGTCGTCGAGGTCGACGGGCTTCATCGGTAGGGTGCCGTCGGGCCACAGTTTTGGGTTGGTGACGAGGCGCTTGGCATACCACCAGGCAAACAGAATGCCGACGATGTAGCCGACGCCGTACCAATGCACCGCCAGCGGTCCGATCCGGACGATGACCGGGTCGATGTTGGGAAAGGGCAGGGCGGCCAGCGGCAGCAAATATTCGCTCAACAGGGTCTCCGGGTTCCCAATCAGGTTCGGGCGCGGACCATGCGGCAGGCTTTTGGCGCGGTCAAGGCAAGCATATGCTTGCATTCCGAATCGTGCGCCACTACGTCAATTCGACCAAGCGAGGATTTGCCATGGCGACCGGACCGAACCGCATTCTCGATGAATTCGCCAAGCTGATGACCGATGCAGCCGGTGCCGCGCAAGGCGTGCGGCGCGAGGTGGAGACCGCCTTCAGGGGCCAGGCCGAGCGCATACTCAACTCCATGGACGTGGTGCAGCGCGAGGAATTCGAGGCCGCTCGCGACATGGCGGCGAAGGCCAGGGAAGAAAACACCCGCCTCGCCGCTCGCATCGAGGCGCTCGAGGCCAGGCTTGCCGAATTGACCGGTCAAGCAGCGCCTGCGGCTGCGGCAAAGCCGCGTGCAAAAAAATAACAAGAAATAAATCGTTAAACTTTTCCACAAAGCCGGATCGCAAAAAGCGCTTTGTCGTGAATCGCTTACCGGTACTGCGTGAATCTTTGTGACAGCGCCTTTCCACATGCGAATGACGCAGTGCGAAAAATTTGGCTGGTCACGCGACTCCCGATCAATAGACTGAATTTGTTGCATGATTCGGAGCAGGGTCATGCGCCGGGCGGTGGGGTCCGGTCCGGGGTCTTTGCGTTGACGAAGTCCTGGCCGTCCGAGTTCTAGGCAGAATTGTTCGAGTGTGCCTCTCCCGCGGAGCGTGTGGTGGCGCTCCCAGAACGACAGGAAGCATTTCATGGAACTTCTCGAACTCGAATTCTCCCGCGAAATCCATCCGGTGGATGTTATCGAGCAGGTGGCGCACAACAACGATTGGTCCTTCGAGCGGGCCGGCGACGACGAGATCTCGATCTCGGTTGCCGGAAGCTGGACCGACTACCACGTTTCATTCTCCTGGATGGAGGACTACGAGGCGCTGCACCTGGCCTGCGCCTTCGACATCAAGGTCCCGGAGGCGCGCGCGCTCGAGGTGATGCGGCTGCTTTCGCTGATCAACGAGCAGATGCTATTTGGCCATTTCGACCTCTGGGAGCAGGAAGGCGCCATCATGTTCCGCCAGTCGCTGCTGCTGGCCGGTGGGGTCGAGCCGTCGAGCCAGCAGGTCGAGGTGCTGCTGTCGTCGGCGCTGGAAGCCTGCGAATGCTATTTTCAGGCGTTCCAGTTCGTCGTCTGGTCGGGAACTTCGGCCAAGGATGCGTTGGCCGGCGTGCTGTTCGAAACCTACGGAAACGCCTGACCGTCGATGGTTTCGAGCAACGCGCGAAAACCCGAGATCAGCTTTGCCGATTTCGACCGCATCGACATCCGCGCCGGCACGATCGTCGAGGCCGAGCCTTTTCCCGAGGCGCGCAAGCCGGCGATCAAATTGAAAATCGATTTCGGTCCCGTGATCGGGGTGAAGAAATCCTCGGCCCAGATCACGAAATACTATACGCCCGAAACCCTGATCGGCCGGCAGGTGTTCGCTGTGGTCAATTTCCCGCCGCGTCAGATCGGGCCATTCATGTCGGAAGTGCTGACGCTCGGCTTTCCTGACGAGGAGGGCGCCGTCGTCCTTGGCGCGATCGAGCGCAAGGTGCCGGACGGCGGCAGGTTGTTCTAGCTGCGCTGTTGTTCACGCAGCCAGTTTACGCCTGGTACCCAGCGCCTCTTCGACCGTTTCCATGAACATTTCCGCGCAGGCCTTCCAGCTGTAGCGCATCGCGCGTTGCCGCGCCTCGGCGCGGTCGACGTGAAGGGCGGCGAGCGCTGCTTGCCGCAGGTCGTCCGACACCGCGCCGCCGATGCCGTCACCCACAATATCGATCGGTCCGGTGACGGGATAGGCTGCGACCGGCGTGCCGCTGGCCAGCGCCTCGATGATGACGTTGCCGAACGTGTCGGTACGGCTGGGGAAGACGAAAACGTCGGCCGAGGCGTAGATCTCGGCCAGTTCGTCGTTCGGACGATGGCCAAGGAAATGGGCATCGGGATATCTGGCCTTCAGCCTCGCCAATTCCGGCCCTTCGCCTACGACCAACTTGCTGCCGGGCAGGTCGAGGTCTAGGAAGGCCGGCAGGTTCTTTTCGATCGCGACGCGGCCGACGCAGAGAAAGATCGGTCCGGGAAATCCCAGGTCCTTTCTTTTATCCGGCCGAAAATGATCGGTGTCGACGCCGCGCGTCCACGGCCGGAGCTTGGTGAAGCCGCGCGCCGCAAGATCGTCGGCAAGCGACTGGGTGGCAACCAGCGTGCCCTGTCCTGAATTGTGGAAATCACGCAGCCAGCGATAGGCCCATGCTTCAGGCACCGGCAGGCGCGCGCTCAGATATTCCGGAAAACGTGTGTGATAGCTGGTCGTGAACGGGCGGCCGGCATTGCGGCAGTAGCGCCGGGCCATAATGCCGAGCGGTCCTTCGGTGACGATATGGATGTGGTCCACCTTGCGTGCCTCGATCAGCTGCGCCACGCGGTGTGGGGTCGTCAGCGCCAGCCTGATATCGGGATAGGTCGGCAGAGGCAGGGTGCGAAAGATATTCGGCGTCAGGAAGTCCGTCTCGATATCGAAGGATTTCAGGGTCTCCGAGAGGCGCTCCAGCGTGTGGACGACGCCGTTGACTTGCGGGCGCCAGGCGTCGGTGACCATCAGGATGCGCATGGCGGTCCCTTGGCGGCAAGCTTGATTGCCTCGCCGCGACGCCTGAGCGGCGACCACGCCGCAGCTCTGGCGTCGCACCAGCGCACCCGGGCAGGCGCGGGGTCGAAATGAGGCCGCAGGGCCGAATCAATCAGGATCGCGCGCTTCATTGGCGCTCTTCACCATGGTTTCATGACGGGCCGATGAAGGCCGGGTGTCGCTGCCGTCAAGCGGGGACCTTGATCACCGCCCGAAGGCCGCCGAGCGGGCTGCGTTCGAGGACGATGTCGCCGCCATGGCTGCGGGCAATGTCACGTGCGATGGAGAGGCCGAGGCCGGTGCCGCTGGCGTCGAGGTTGCGGGCCTCGTCCAGCCGCACGAACGGCTTGAATACATCCTCCCGCTTTTCGGGCGGAATGCCCGGACCGTCATCGTCGATGGTGACGAGCAGCGAACCGCGCCCATGATTGGCATTGATCTCCACCGTCTTGGCATAGCGGAATGCATTGCCGACGACGTTGGACAGCAGCCGGGCAAAGGCATTGGGGCGCACGTGCACATGCGGATCGCCGACAAGCACGGTCGACAGCTTGCGCTTGCGCAGCGCGGCTTCCTCGCGAAGCTTGTCGAAGAAGGCTTCGAGATCGAACTGACCTGCGTCTTCCGAAGCTTCGCCGCGTGCAAAGGCAAGGTAGCCTTCCAGCATCGACTGCATGTCGTCGATGTCTTGGTCGAGTGCCTGGGTATCGGCCGCCTTGGTCCCGGCAAGCGCCAATTGCAGTTTGAAGCGGGTGAGGATGGTCCTCAGATCGTGGCTGACGCCGCTCAGCATGGCGGTACGCTGCTCGAGCTGGCGTTCGATGCGTTCGCGCATCTGTATGAAGGCAAAGCCGGCGCGGCGGACTTCCTCGGCTCCGCGCGGGCGAAAATCGCGCGGCATCGGCCGGCCCTTGCCGAAGCTCTCGGCCGCCTCGGCCAGCGTCAGAATCGGCCGGATCTGGTTGCGCAGGAAGGGAATGGCGATCATCAGCAGCACCAGCGAGGTGCCGACCATCCAGATCAGGAAAATATGGGTGTTCGATGCATAGGCCTGGCTGCGGCGCACGAAGACGCGCAGCACCTTGTTCTCGAGCTGGACGCGGACCTCGACGATATTGGAATTGCCGACCGTATCGATCCAGAACGGACGGTTGATCTGGCGGGTGATCTCGGACGAAAGGATCTCGTCGAGGATCGAGAAGAACGGCTTTGGCCCGGGAGGCGGCAGCGGGTCGGGCGGCAGGAGGTCGACCTTCAGCTGCATGCGATCCTGGGCGATGCGGATGACGTTGGCGTAGTCGGCGTCGTGAGGATAGGTCTCTATCAGGTCGATGATGGCGGCGATGTCGCGCACCGTGGCCTGCGACAGGCGCTGCGTCACGGTCTGCCAGTGGCGCTCCATGAAGACAAAGGCGACGACCGACTGCAGCATGATCATCGGCGCGATGACGATGATCAGCGAACGGGCATAGAGCCGCTTCGGCATGTAAAGCGACACCAGGCGCCAGAAACGGTTCCAGGCGCGCGGCACGGCCTTGAGCGCCCGCGTCGCGCGAGCGCTCAAGCCGCCATCTCCCGGCCGTTCGAGTTGCGTGGTCGCCATTCGTCTTTTCGCTCACCGGCGGCCCGGCAAAGGACCGCTGTCGGCGACATTCTATTCCACGCTGAGCCGATACCCAATACCGCGCACTGTCTGCAGCCAGACCGGATTGGACGGATCGCGTTCGATCTTGCGGCGGAGCCGATTGATCTGGACGTCGATCGTGCGCTCGCCGACCTCGGATTCATCGCCGACAAGCTCATGCCGCGGTATCGTTTCGCCGGCACGCGCAGCGAAGATCGCCAGGATTTCCTGCTCGCGGTCGGTCAGCTTGAGCGCCTCGCCGCCGCGCTTCAGCTCACGCCTGGCGATCTGGAACGTATAGGGGCCAAAGACCAGCTGTTCGACCTTAGGCGTTGTCGCGGGGCCGCCGCGGCGCAGGATATTGTTGATACGCAGGATCAGCTCGCGCGGGTCGAACGGTTTAGGCAGATAGTCGTCGGCGCCGGCCTCGAGCCCGGTAATCCGGCTGTCGGTTTCGGACAGTGCGGTGAGCATCAGGATCGGCACGTTTTTCTCCGCCCGCAGCGCCTTGGTGAGGTCGACGCCACTTTCACCCGGCATCATGACGTCGAGCACGATCAGATCGAAGTCGAGGCCGGCGAGCTTGCGCCGCGCCTCGCCGGAATTTCCGGCGACGGTGACGCGAAAGCCGTTTTCGGTCAGATACTGTTTCAGAAGATTGCGGATACGGGTGTCGTCGTCGACCACCAGCAGATGCGGCGCGTCGTCTTCCGGTGCTGTCGGATGATCAACCCTCTCAATGGTCTCCATGGTTTTTCCCTGACATCTTTGCGGGCACAATGTCGATCTGCGCCCTTAGTTCCGGATTGACCATCGCTTCAAGGAACCGTTCGATAACGGCGCGTTCGGTGGCTCCGGAATCTTCCAATGCAGCATGGATGCGGCGCGACTGTGGCCGCGCCAGCGCCAGCGCCAGGGCACGGCCCTTGGCCGTCGGGTAGAGTTCGCGCTGGCGGCGGTCGCGAGGGCCCTGCAATTGCACGATATGGTCGGTGTCGATCAGTTGCTTGAGCACGCGCGCCAGGCTCTGCTTGGTGATCTTGAGCACGTCGAGGAGCTCGGCGACCGTCAGCCCGGGCCGGCGATTGACGAAATGCAGAACCCGGTGATGGGCACGGCCAAAACCGTATTCGGCCAGGATCTGGTCCGGATCGGAGGTAAAGTCGCGATAGGCGAAGAAAAACAACTCGATGATGGCGAAATCGATGCCGTCCTCGTCGGTGATCGCCGTCCTGATCGGTTCTGCGGCTGCGTGGCTCGTCATCTTTTCTCCGTGTGAAGCAGGAAATTATGTCAGCACTATTGACGTATTTTCCGCGCGATGGTAATTTTTGGCAAGCTTTTCGGCGGATTGCGAACGAAAAGGCAAGCGAAGCCGTTTTTTCCGGAACTTCCTGAGTTTGCCAGACCTTAAATATCCGCCTACGCTTTGAGACAATGGCCGCCCACAGCGGCCGAAACGAAACACGCAACGACGCAATGATGTGCGGGCCGCCGCCCGCGGGAGGTTACCATGGCATCCGTTCCCTTCGACCAACTGGACGGCTTTATCTGGATGAACGGCGAATTCGTCAAATGGGCCGACGCCAAGATCCACGTCTTGACCCACGGGCTGCACTACGCCAGCGCGGTATTCGAGGGCGAGCGCGCTTATGGGGGCGAAATTTTCAAGCTGACCGACCACACCGAACGCCTGCATGAATCGGCGCGCCTGCTTGGCTTCAAGATACCCTACTCGGTCGCCGAGATCGACGACGCCTGCCGCACGCTGTTGAAGAAGCAAGGTTTCCAAGACGCCTATGTCCGGCCGATCGCGTGGCGCGGCAGTGAACAGATGGGCGTTTCCGCACAGAACAGCCGGATCAACTGCGCCATCGCCATCTGGCAGTGGCCAAGCTATTTCGACCCGGCGCAGAAGCTCAAGGGTATCCGGCTCGACATGGCCGAATGGCGCCGCCCCGACCCGCGCACCGCACCGTCGAAATCGAAGGCGGCCGGCCTCTACATGATCTGCACCATGTCCAAGCATGCCGCCGAGGCCAAGGGCTATGCCGACGCCATGATGCTCGACTGGCGTGGCCAGGTGGCGGAAGCGACAGGCGCCAACATCTTCTTCGTCAAGGACGGCAAGATCCATACGCCCAAGCCTGATTGCTTCCTTGACGGCATCACCCGCCGCACGGTCATCGACCTTGCCAAGGACCGCGGTGTGGAGGTGATCGAGCGCGCCATCATGCCGGAGGAGCTTGAAGGCTTCCACCAGTGCTTCCTCACCGGGACGGCGGCCGAGGTGACACCGGTTTCGGAGATCGGTCCGTACCGATTCGAGGTCGGCGATATCGCCAAGACATTGATGAACGACTATTCTGCGGCGGTTCAACCCAACCACGCGATTGCTGCAGAATAACGAAAGTCACAGGTTTTTTATCAAGTAGGGGCGGTTTTCGGGCCGCCCCTTTTATTTAAGCGTTTGCGCATTTGACTTTCATTCAATTCGGCGTCTCATGATGGCGTCGGCCTGGGAGGCTGGCAGCTATGGAGGGACTGGAAATATGGATATGAACACGCTTCTTCCGATCATTATTCAGGTGATTACGGGCATCATCGGTGGCCAGGCGGTGGGTGCGGCTATCAAGAGTGCGGCGATGGGGCAGCTTACCAAAATCCTGGGTGGCGCTGTCGGCGGCGTCGGCGGTGCGGCCATCCTCAACAGTCTGCTGGGTGGCGCGGTCGATCCGGCAGCAGCCGCCACGGCGGCAGGGGCCGGCAGCGCGTTGAACATTTCAAATATCGTTGGCGGTGCCGGCGGCGGCGCCATCCTGACCGGCATCATCGGTGCGGTCATGAACGCGATGAAGAAATAAGCTTCGACGTTTCAGGTTGTCAAATGGGCGGCTTCGGCCGCCCATTTCGTTTGCCGTTTGTGGGAGCGGTGGACGCCGTTCGCGTGTGTCTCTACATCAGGGCCTGGTTCAAGGTTGGAGATCTCCTGACGCGTTCGAGGGGACGCGCAGCACTCCGACAGCGTGAAAGGACGAATATGGGTCAGCTCAACGCCGGCATCGTGCCGGTCACGCCGTTCCAGCAGAACTGCACCATCCTCTTCGACATGGACGACAGACAAGGCGTTGTCGTCGATCCGGGCGGTGACATCGACAAGGTGCTGGCGGCGCTCGAGGACAATGCGATCACTGCCGGCGCGATCTGGATTACGCATGGCCATATCGACCATGCCGGCGGGGCCATGGAACTGAAGGAGGCGCTCGGTATCGAGATCATCGGTCCGCATGCCGCCGACCGGCCGCTGCTCGCCAATCTCGAGAACCAGGCAAAGCGCTACGGCATCACCGATCCCGTGCGCAACTGTGTCCCCGACCGGTTCCTTGCCGAAGGCGAGACCGTTTCGTTCGGCTCACACGAGTTCGAGGTGCTCCATTGTCCGGGCCATGCACCCGGCCACGTCGTCTACTATAGCCGGGCTGCGAAGTTCGCCCATGTCGGCGACGTGCTGTTCCGCGGTTCGGTCGGCCGCACCGATCTGCCGGGCGGCAACCACGCCGCGCTGATCGCCTCGATCAAGGAGAAGCTTTTGCCGTTGGGCGACGACATCGGCTTTATCTGCGGCCATGGTCCCGGCGGCCGTTTTGGTGAGGAGCGGCGGAGCAATCCTTTTCTGGTCTGAAACCGCTTGCCGGAAACAAAAAGCGCGGCCTGTGCGACCGCGCTTTTTTCCGACGGGAAACTGCCTCCGCTAATTGGCGGTGCAGAAATGCTGTTCGCCGTCATAGCCGGTGAACGTGCCGGTACGGGCGTTGAAGCTCCGGTAGCGGTCCGAGCAGTATTCGTACCAGCCGCGGGTCCACGGCTCCGCATAGCTTTCGGCATAGGCCACTCGCGGCTGCACGTAATAACGGCGCACCGGGGCAGGCCTGTAGTATTCATCATCATAGGCCGGGTCGTAATAGCGGGGCTGCGGGCTGGCGAGCGCACCGCCGATCAGGGCACCGGCCGCAAGGCCGAGCACGCCGGCCGCAACGGCGTCGCCGTGGCCGTGGTGGCGGCGGTGATGGCGCCATTCGTCGGCATTGGCCGCGGGCAAGGTCGCAAGCGTGGTCGCAACGACCGCGGCGGACAGGATGGCAGTCTTGAAAATTCGGTTCATGTCGGTCTCCTTCGTGCCGGCCCGGGTCGTTTTCGGGGGATGCGGTCCGGCTTTAACGAAGATTAATATGCGACCGTGGCTGAACGGGGGCTGAACGAAATTTGACCAGGCGGTTCATCTAACTGGGCGGTTCAAGCGTGCGGCAAACACCGCAGGCCAGACCGGCCCACGTCCATTCTGTCCGGGGGTGGTTCAGCCGATCGACAGGTTGACGGCTTTCGGACCCTTGCCGCGCTTGTCCGGCTCGGTGTCGAATGTCACTTTCTGCCCATCCTCAAGACCGGGAAGACCCGACGCCTGCACGGCCGAAATATGGACGAAGACATCCTTTGCCCCGTCGTCCGGCGTGATGAAGCCGAAGCCCTTGGCGTGATTGAAGAATTTGACGGTGCCGGTCTGCGGCATGGGAAGCTCCTTTGATCCCACAAGTCCAGTCTCGGGCCGGCAAATGCCCGGACGGAAATTTGTCCTTTATTTTAGTGCCATCGGCAAGAGAAAGTTTTGCGGGTGCGGGCAAGCATCCCGGAACACAAAAGGCGCGACGAAAACCGCCGCGCCTTTACAGAATTCAAGTTCACTCCAAAAGCCTTGCAGCATCCTCACACCCCGAAAGGACGCGCGGCACGCTGTGGTTTCAGGCAGCGCGGAGATTGACCGCTTTCGGACCCTTGCCCATACGGTCGGGCTCGACATCGAAGGTGACCTTCTGACCGTCGACAAGCGTGCGCAGCCCGGAAGCCTCGATCGCCGAGATGTGGACGAACACATCCTTGGCGCCGCCATCGGGCGTGATGAAGCCGAAGCCTTTGGTAGCGTTGAAGAATTTAACGGTGCCGGTCTGGGCCATTGGGGAAACTCCTTCACCCGTGTCAGTCTTGGTGGTTCCGCCCGCCGCCTGGCGCCGTGGGCAAGTCCCGGTGGTTGCTTCGGCAGTCATGCATTGGCGCATGGGTAAAACCCCCCGCCGAAAACGGGGCTGTCAGAGATTCACAGTATCGGGGAAAGGTCGTCCAAAACGTTCCGCTCTCCGGGTCGCAAATGCCCGAACACAAAATTTATCGCACGGAAACGTGATGCTTGCAAGACACAGCCGCGGGCGGCCCCAACAGGCGCATCCCGACGCATCGCACCGATAGTCCCGGTTCTCTGCGCGGTCATCGGCCAGACTTCACCCAGGCATGGTCCAGCCAGCGGGGCAGGTGCTGTCTTGGCTTGCGCCGGCATACCGCCCTGGCTCGCCAGTTGCAAACAGGGGTTGCATCTGGCAGCGGAATGACGAGGATCGGCCTGACCCAGGCACCATTTGTGCAGGCAGGAGTTTCGAGGGAGGGAACATTCATGCGGTTTCTTGCGGCAATCTTTCCGCGGCAGGTTTTTTCCATCCTGTTCCTGTCGGCAATTCTCGCAGCCTGCACCGTCGTGGTGGATGATGAGGGGCCGGGGCCGCGCCCGCCACGGCCGGGGCCGCAATTCTGCACTAGGCAATATGACCCGGTCTGTGCCCGGCGCGGCGGCGACCGCCAGACCTTCGCCAATGCCTGCCTTGCCGAACGGGCCGGATACCGCATCATTCGCGAGGGCGAGTGCCGCGGCGGTGGTGGTGGCGGTGAGGAGCAGACATTCTGCACCCGCGAATACCGCCCGGTCTGTGCCCGTCGCCATGGCGAACTGCGCACATTCCCCAACGAATGCGAAGCCCGCGCGGCGGATTATCGCGTCGTCGATGACGGGCCCTGCTAGCGCACCGACCTACAGCCTGGCCGGATAAGCACCATCTGGGGGCCGGCGTAGAGCTCAGCGCCGTTCCCGTTGGAGATGCGCAGGCGACGCAGATCTGCGGCACCATCAGCATGTGAAGCAGCGTTGCGGCGCGTCGGCTCAGTTGGCCGGGTTGTCGACCGGTTCGAGATTGTCTTCCGTGGTGACCCGCTCATAGGTCTCCTGATCGCTGCGGATGCGATATTGCGGCGAGCCGTCCTTGACCGGCAGCCGGCTCTTGATCTGGAACAGCTCCGCGGTCTTTTGGGCAAGGCCGGTGCGGCTCTTCATGCGGACGGTCTGGCCGACGGTGAAGATATGCGCCGGCGTGTCCGTGCGCCGCGCATTCTGCTGGAAGCGGATCATGTGACATTCTCCTGGTCGTGCCGAAGCGCTGCGTCGAGCTCGGCATGGTCAATGGCGACAAGCTGGCTGGTCGCGCTTTTCACTGTCCTTGCCGGCAGATGGATGAAAGTGGCGACGCGGCGCCAGGCAGGCCAGGACATGCCGTCGATCAGTTCTTCGTCGTGGTCGATGTCATAGTCGCCGGCCGGCTGCACGCCATCCAGCCCGCCAAGCACGAAAGGTGCCGCGAAATGCGCTATGGAATGGGTGGTGCGAGCAGACATTCTTGTGCCTCGAAGTTCTCGCTTGTGCCTTGAAGTTCTCGTGCCTTGAAGTTTCTTTCCGGCCTGCCCCGGAAGCGGAGCCTGCATTGCGGTACCAGGTGTCGGCGATTTGGATAAGTTTGGCGGGCCGAGAATCCCTGACACCGCGGGGCCAAGCATGGCCCAAAACGGTTTCATACCAATAGTCTGAAAATACGGCTTATTCAAGAAGTTTTCGGCCTCTTACCCCTACCAACGTCAAATTACTTTTCTATAGTTATCCGCAGAACGATGATACGGTCCCGGTGCACCTCAAAAATTGTTTGAAGAACTTCCGAAAAAATTCCTCCGGCATTTGTATTTATCTAGCAATGGAAGGAAGAGAGTCATGAACTCCGCAAGAACACCGGATGTCCCGACAGTTGCAGTCAGTCCTGTCGCAAAGCCGATAAAGGTCTTGTCGCCGCGTCTCACGATAAGAAGCGACGAGGCGGCAAGGCGAAGGATTGCCGACACCGACGGCACGGCGCGGCGGGCGCGCCAGCTTGCCGAAAGCAACCGCCTGATTTGACGCGCAAGCCATGACGCTCAATTTTCCCAATCCCAGCCGCTCCTATGACGCGGCGGCCAAGCGCATTCGTTTCGTCGGCCATGACGGCATGCTCGAAGTCCCGTTCTTTGTCGAGGTCGCGGCACTTTCGGCGGCAAACCCGGCAGCAAGCGGAGCCGAGGCCGAATTTCTCAGCGCCTTCGACGCCAAGCGTTCGTCGATCCACGAGATTGCGCGCCAAGCCTACTCGCACGGCCGCAGGAACATGTATGTGCTGACGCCGGCCGACTTTCGGTAGGCTCCCCCCGGGTTCGAAGGTTTGCTTCGCAGCGACCGCCGTCTGCTCTTGCACGCGCCGCAGCGATGGCCTAGATCGCGGCAGGCGGACAACACGGCAGGTTTCCCATCAACAGAGATCCGAGACAACCGGCAGGCGCACGTTACGGCTCAGGCGGACAGCCGCCGCTGGGGCTCGACCAGCACGTGCAGCAGGCGCTGCAGCTGCACCAGGCCGGGCGCCGGCAGGAAGCCGAGGCGCTTTACCGGCAGGTGCTGGCGCAAAAGGCCAACCACCCGGCTGCTGCGCATTTCCTCGGGCTTCTGCTGCACCAGACCGGGCGCAGCGCCGAGGGGCTGGCGCTGATCGAACAATCGGTGCGTCTGCAACCGAACAATCCGGATTTCCTCAACAATCTCGGCACCGTGCTGCGCGACCTCGGCCGGGTCGCGGCCGCCGCCGATCTCTTCCGCAAGGTGGTGGCGATTCGGCCGGACCAGCTGGCGGCGCGTGACAATCTCGGCTCGTCGCTGAAGCAGCTCGGCCAATTCGAAGGCGCCGAGGATATTTATCGCGGCACGATCGGCCGTAACCCGTTCCATGTCCGCGCCCGCGTCGGGCTTGCCGAAACGCTGCAGGAAGCGGGCCGGCTGGATGAGGCACTGGCTGTCTTTCGCGAGGCGCTGACGATCCGGCCGAAGGATGCCGATCTTTTGCACGGCCTGGGTGTCGGGCTGATGGAAAAGGGCAATCTCGACGAGGCTGCGGATCTTTTCAGGCAGGCGCTGGCTGTGGACCCCGGCATGGCGAGGACCTGGCTGATGCTTACCCAGGTCAAGCGCCAGAAGGAGCGCGACGCCGAGCTTGCCCGCATGGAGGCGGAGCACGCCAAGGCGCCGCAAGGCAGCCTGGCGCGCATGCAGCTTTCCTTCGGCCTCGGCAAGGCCAATGACGACCTCAGGGATTATGGCCGCGCCTTCGACTATTTCGCCGAAGGCAACGCGATCCGCCGCCAGGGCATCGACTACGACGCCGGCAAGACGCGCGGCGAGTTCGAGGCGATGAAGGCGGTGTTCGACAAGGCCTTTTTTGAAAGGCACAGGCCGAGCGGGATAGCCGACGACACGCCGATCTTCGTCGTCGGCATGCCGCGTTCCGGCACCACGCTGGTCGAGCAGATCATCGCCAGCCATCCGCAGGTCTATGGCGCCGGCGAGCTCAGCATATTGAAGACGGCGGTCGGCAAGCAGTTTCCGCTCAGCATGAAGGGCGGCTTTCCCTGGGGCATCGCCGACATGCCCGACAAGGCCTATGCCGAGGCCGGCCAGGCCTATCTCGACATGCTGCACGCCCGCTATCCGGGTTCTCGGCACGTCACCGACAAGATGCCCGGCAATTTCCTCTTGGTGGGCTTCATCCATTTGATGCTGCCGAAGGCCAAGATCATCCATTGCGCGCGCGATGCGGCGGCGACCTGCCTGTCGATCTACAAGGTGCACTTCCGCGGCGACAGCCATCGCTACGGCTACGATCTCGACGAGCTCGCCGATTTCCACAATCTGTACACCGACATCATGGCGCACTGGCACGCCGTGCTGCCTGATGTCGTGCACGACGTTCGCTACGAGGATTTCGTCGCCGACCAGGAAGGCCAGTCGCGGGCGCTGATCGCCCATCTCGGCCTGCCGTGGGACGACGCCGTGCTGTCGTTCCACCAGACCGACCGGCCGGTGCGAACGGCGTCGGCTGCGCAAGTGCGCCAGCCGATGTATCAGGGCTCGGTCGACCTGTGGAAGCGCTATGGCGACCGGTTGAAGCCGCTGCACGACAAACTTGATCGAGGGGCGCCTACAGCTCGATGAAGGGCTGAAAACCGCCAAAGATCATGCGCTTGCCGTCGAACGGCATGGTCTCCCAGTCCGACTTGAGGCGCGGGTCGGCCATCACCTTGGCCATCACCGCGTCGCGGCTCTGGCGCGATTCGTAGACCACCCATGAGAAGATGACGACCTCGTCGTCCTTGGCCTGCACGGCGCGCGGGAACGAGGTGAGCTCGCCATAAGGGACGTCGTCGCCGACGCATTCGACGTAGGCAAGAGCACCGTGCTCCTTCCAGACGGCGCCGCCGGTTTCCGCCAGCTTCTTGTAAGCATCGAGCTTTGCCTTCGGTACGGCAAGTACGAAACCGTCGACATAGGACATCTGATTTCCTCCATGCGATCGTTTTCCTCTCCCTCTGGAGCGGGAGAGGTGATTTCAGACACAGCCTGTGTGGAATGCTAAGCTGCTTTCACCGGTGCGTTCATTGCCCATTCGACGCCGAACGGATCACGCATATTGCCCCAGCGATCGCCCCAGAACATCACCTGCAACGGCACGACTTCCTTGCAGCCCGCCTCGACGGCTCGCTGCCACCAGGCGTCGATGTCGTCGCTGCCGAGATGGAGCTGCATGGTGTAGCCCTGCGGCTTCACAGCGGCCATTCCATGCTCGGGATAGAAGTCGGAAAGCATCAGGGTCGAACCGTTGATGTGGAGATGGATATGCATGGTGCGGCCCTGTTCGTCCGGCGGATAGGCAAAGACCTGCTCGGCACCGAAGGCCTTTTGGTAAAATTCTGCGGCTTTGAAAGCGCCGTCCAGCTGAAGGTAGGGCGTCAATCCGCCAAGCACTTTGGCGGCGGGCTGGGTCTGCGGCTGGTCATTCATGTCATGCTCCTCTTTGCGTCTGGTTTGCCTTTGCGAACCACAGGACGAACGAAATGGCGACGATCCTACACGGCCGATGGTTTTTTGGATTCGAAATGGCGCCTGCCGCGACGGCCAACTGCCACCTTTCAACCTTCGATGCGAATCCGCGGGCTGTTTTGCGCGTCGACGACGATTTCCGGCCAGCCAATATCTTTGCGCAGCTCGATCGGCAACGAAAGGATGGCGCGTTCGCTGCGATAACGGGCGCGAGCCGCCGAGTAACGCGTCACGGCGTAACCTATGGATGACAGAATAGACATGATGCTTTCTCCTCGATTGGCGCCGGCATCACCGTGTCGGCAACCCAAGGACGTGGCATGCGATCATCATCCGACAGAGCGCCGGAATTTTTTTCCGCAAGCCTTCAGCCGCCGGCTTCGGCAACCTCCCGGAAGAACTCCTCCGGGCTGTCGATCTCGGTCAATCGCCGTTTCTCGATCAGCCAGAAGCGGTTGCCAACCGCGCGGATGAAGGAGCGGTCGTGCGAGGCAAGCAGGCAGCTCGCCTGATGTTCCAGCAATTCCGCTTCCAGTGCTTCCTGACCATCGATATCGAGGTGATTGGTCGGCTCGTCGAGCAAATAGAAGTTGGGATTGGCGAGCCTGAGCGCCAGCATCATCAGCCGCGCCTTCTGCCCGCCCGACAGCACGCCGATCCTGCGCTCCTGCATGTCGATGCTGACGCCGGCGCCCGCCAGCAGCGAGCGGGCGCGCTGCTCGCCGACATCGAATCTGCGCGAGAGCATCGCCAGCGGCGTGTCGTCGCCGCCGATGCCCGACAATGCCTGGTCGCTATAGCCGAGCACCGTCGACGGCGTCACCTTCAGGCTTTGCGCCGCTGTTTCCGGCTCGACGATGGCGTTCCGGATCAGGCCGATCAGCCGTGACTTGCCGACGCCGTTACGGCCGAGCAGGACGATGCGGTCGCCTTGGCAGATGTGGCGCTTGCCGGTGCTGAACAGAACCGTGCCGTCAGGTGTTCCGACCACCAAATCGTCGAGCGTGATCAGCACCTTGGCATGGCTGCCGCGATTGGCGAGCTTGATCGCGCCCGCTGATCTTTCGCGGTGTGCCGGCGCTGCCGCTTCTTCCAGACGCTCTGCCCGCTGGTTGAGCTGCTTGGTCTTGACCGTCAAAAGGTCGCTGCCGGAATTGATGCCGATATTGTTGAGCTTGGCGGCCTGCCGGCGCAGCTGCTGCGCCACTTTCATGTCGCGCTGGAATTTGCGCTCGGTCGAGGCATCGACTTCGCTCAATGCGTCCCTGGCTCGTGAATAGGGCAGCGAGAATACCGGCGACTGTTCGGGGCGCAGGAACAGCGTCCGGTTGGTCGTAGCATCGAGAAAAGCGCGGTCGTGGCTGGCAATCACCAGCGGCACCTCACGTGGCAGCGCGTTCAGCCAGGTCTCGAGCTGGCTGATCTTGCCGAGATCGAGGTGATTGGTCGGCTCGTCGAGAAGCAGGACGTCGGGGTCGGTGACCCAGACGCGGGCGATCAGCGCCAGCCTTTGCCAGCCGCCGCTCAAGGCCCGCATCGGCCGCTCGCGCATCGGCTGCGGCACATCGAGCGAGTCGAGAACCACGTCAACGCGCCATTGCTCGCTTTCGGCCTGCTCGGCCGGCAAGGCGTCGGCCACGACCTCATGAAAGCTACGCCCGGCCAAGGCTGCGGAGACGACTTGCTCGACATAGCCGACGCGCAGGCCGCGCGTGCGGGTGATGTCGCCTGATGTCGGCTCCATCTCGCCGGTCAGGCACTTCAGCAAAGTGGATTTGCCCCGACCATTGGCGGCGACGATGCCGAGCCGGTCGCCGGTGCCGATGGTGAGGTCGAGGTTGGAGAAGAGCGGCGCACTCATGGTGACGCCGAGGGACTTGAGGCTGATCAGGGCCATATTGATTTCTCTGGTCTTGCCGGAGCCCGGCTCAATGCACTTTGACGGTGCGCAGGCTGGCCATCAGGCTCGGCGTTGCAGCACCACGAAGGGCGGACCAAAAAATCGAAGCGGGAGAACCCGGACCGTCTCTGGTCAGCCCTGCAAGCAAGCTCGCAGGGCAGAGACAGGGCCGCGCTGACGGTGGTGAGAAAATAACACGCAGCCCTCCTTTCAAGACGTTCGAGTTGTAGAAACTGGCTACACCAAGGGTAGGGCCGATGGCAAGTGGCTAGGCTCCCCCTTCTCCACTTGTGGGAGAAGGTGGCCGCGAAGCGGTCGGATGAGGGGTGCTCCAGCTTGGCACCGACGGCGATCCGTCCAGCACCCCTCAACCGTCTCGGCGCTGCGCGCCGATCCACCTTCTCCCACAAGGGGAGAAGGGAAGCTCGCTACCGTCCCGGCCGACCCGTCTTGCCGGGCCGGCGCTTTTCACGGCGGGCGTCGGCGGGGTCTTCGTAGGAGCCGATGCCGGCGCGCTGGCGGGCAACAGGTTTGGCGGAATCGTCGCGTTCCTTCGCGCCCCCCTCTGCCCTGCCGGGCATCTCCCCCACTTGGGGGGAGATCGGCTGCGGCTTGGCCGGCACTTTTCCCTCGACTGGCTTTTCCGTGCGCCGCACCGTCATCTCGTCGAGCGAATTCTTCTTGAACAGCGGTTTGATCGGCTCGCCGGGGATGCCGAAATCGGAGCCGTGCGCCTCTTCTGCCGACTGCTTCTTGAACAGCGAACGCGACACTGCGCCGGCAGGGGTCGGCATGTCGGTGCCGGGTCCCATGGCGTCGAGCGAGGGTTTTGCGAAGAGCGGTTTCTTGACCGGCACGGCACCGTCGGCCCCCATCTCGTTGAGCGCGGGCTTGCGGAAGAGACCCTTGCCGTCGTCGTCGACCGCGCGGTGTATGGCACGGCCCTTGTTGTGCTTGCCCTTTTCGCGGCCCGAGACCGGGCTTTCCATGTCGGCATATTTGGCCAGCGGATCGTCGGAGATGGACAGCTCCATCTCGCGCAGCCGCTTGATCTCGTCGCGGATGCGGGCCGCCTTCTCAAAGTCGAGGTTGGCGGCGGCGTCGCGCATCTGCTTGTCCATCGCGTCGAGATGCGCCTTCAGATTGTTGCCCATCATCGCGCCGGCGCTGTCGGTGAACTGCGAGATATCGGCGCGGACATGATCTTTTTCGTAGACCGAGTCCAGGATGTCCGAAATGCGCGACTTGACCGATTCCGGGGTGATGCCGTTGGCCGCGTTCCACTCCATCTGCTTTTCGCGACGGCGATTGGTCTCGGCCATCGCCCGCTCCATCGAGCCGGTGATCTGGTCGGCGTAGAGGATGACCTTGCCGTCGACGTTTCTGGCGGCACGGCCGATGGTCTGGATCAGCGATGTCTCGGAGCGCAGGAAGCCTTCCTTGTCGGCGTCGAGAATGGCGACGAAGCCGCATTCGGGAATGTCGAGGCCTTCGCGCAGCAGGTTGATGCCGACCAGCACGTCGAAGGCGCCGAGGCGCAGGTCGCGCAGGATCTCGATACGCTCCAGCGTGTCGATGTCTGAGTGCATGTAGCGCACGCGAATGCCCTGCTCGTGCAGATACTCGGTCAGGTCCTCGGCCATGCGTTTGGTCAGCACGGTGACCAGCGTGCGGTAGCCGGCCCTGGTGGTCTCGCGGATTTCGCCCACGACATCGTCGACCTGCGTCTTGGCCGGGCGCACCTCGACCGGCGGATCGATCAGGCCGGTCGGGCGGATGACCTGTTCGGCGAAGACACCGCCGGACTGCTCCATCTCCCAACCGCCGGGCGTTGCCGAAACCGCAACGGAAAGCGGGCGCATGGCGTCCCACTCCTCGAAGCGCAGCGGCCGGTTGTCCATGCAGGACGGCAGGCGGAACCCATACTCGGCCAGCGTCGCCTTGCGGCGAAAGTCGCCGCGATACATGCCGCCGATCTGCGGTATGGTGACGTGACTTTCGTCGACAAAGACCAACGCATTGTCGGGGATGTATTCGAACAAGGTCGGCGGCGGATCGCCCGGCTGGCGGCCGGTCAGATAGCGCGAGTAATTCTCGATGCCGGCGCAGGAGCCCGTCGCTTCCAGCATCTCCAGGTCGAAGCGGGTGCGCTGCTCAAGCCGCTGCGCCTCGAGCAACCGACCCGCCCGTTCCAGTTCGACCAGCCGGTGCTTGAGTTCTTCCTTGATCGACTTGATGGCCTGATTGAGGGTCGGACGCGGCGTCACATAGTGCGAATTGGCGTAGATCTTGACGCTCTTCAGCTCGCCGGTCTTCTGGCCGGTCAGCGGGTCGAATTCGGTGATCGCCTCGATCTCGTCGCCGAACAGCGAGATGCGCCAGGCGCGGTCCTCGAGGTGAGCCGGGAAGATCTCGATCGTGTCGCCTCGCACCCGGAACGAGCCGCGGACGAAATTGATGTCTTGGCGCTTGTATTGCTGGGCGACGAGGTCGGCGAGCAGCGCGCGCTGGTCGAGCCGGTCGCCGATCTGCATCTGGAAGGTCATCGCCGTATAGGTCTCGACCGAGCCGATACCGTAGATGCAGGACACCGAGGCGACGATGATGACGTCGTCGCGCTCGAGCAGCGAGCGCGTCGCCGAATGGCGCATGCGGTCGATCTGCTCGTTGATCGAGGATTCCTTCTCGATGTAGGTGTCGGTCCGGGGCACATAGGCCTCAGGCTGGTAATAGTCGTAGTAGCTGACGAAATACTCGACGGCGTTTTCCGGGAAGAATTTCTTGAACTCGGAATAGAGCTGCGCGGCAAGCGTCTTGTTGGGCGCCAGGATCAGAGCGGGGCGCTGCGTCTCTTCGATCACCTTGGCCATGGTAAAGGTCTTGCCCGAGCCGGTGACGCCGAGCAGAACCTGGGTGCGGTCGTTGCTGTTGACGCCCTCGACGAGATCCTTGATCGCGGTCGGCTGGTCGCCGGCGGGCTCGAAATCCGAGACCATCTTGATGGCGATGCCGCCTTCGGATTTTTCCGGCCGGGCGGGACGGTGCGGCGTCCACAGCACGCCGTCCTTATGCAACGGATTGCCGGATTCGATCAGCGCCGACAGCGCCGCGACGGTGGCGGTGACGCCGCCCGAGGCCATTGTCTCGGCCTCTTCCAGTGAGACATCGAGGCCGGCGACAGGGTTGAGACCGGCCGCAGTGCGCTCCCGCGCCGAAGCCGCGCCGCCCATCGAGGTGCCGCGTGCCGTACGGCCGGGGGAAGAGGAGCGCTCGGGGATTTTCTTCGCCGGCTTCGGCGATTTGCCGCCGTCTTTGCCGGAAACGCGCCCTTCCTTCTCGGCTTCCTGCTCTATCTGCTCGGCCCAGTCGGCGATCGAGCCGGTCAGCGGCGCGCCGGTGAACTCGGCCTGCGGCGCCTCGGCAAAGCCGCCCTTGTACAAGGGCTCCGACGCATCGAGGAAATCGGTCAGCGGACTGCGCCGCTTGGGCGGCGAAGCGCGCTCGTCATTCGCCGGCGGAGGCGTTTTCTTGTCGGACAGTCTGGCCATGGCCCGAATATGGGAGGTATCGGCCAAAATGGAAAGAGCGGAGTGGCGGGTGGCGCGAGGCGCAATCCAGCTGCTGACAGAAGGGTGTCAGGAGCACCCTCCACGTTTCCCGCTCAATTAAACCAAAGCGCGAACGTCAGAAACCCGGCGCCGCCGAACTGGCGCTGGATCTGGTTGAACTCCTCGCTGGTGAGAATCTTCCCGCGCTCGAGATAGGGCGCGATGGCCGGGCCGGTGATCGACAGCACCAGGTCGAAGGTTTTTGGCTCATCAAAGAAGCGCTTCATGTTGATGCCTTTGTCGGCGATGCGGAAATGCGGCAGCAAGGTGCGTCCCTCCAGCAGATCCTCGGCCATGGCCAGGGCGGCGAGCCAGGCCTGTATCTGCTGCTCACCAACTTCGAGACCGGTCAGCGGGCTGGCGCCTTTCTGCTGCGGCCCAGGCAGCCATTCGCGGTCATTGTCGGTTTCGGCGCGGATGGCTTTCCAGTCCTCGCGCGACAGCCGGATCATTTCCATGAGATGGCGGCGTGCCGCTTGCCGGCGCTCCGGCTCGACCACTTGCCAGTTGATGAGATGGACCAGCGAGATGAAATCGGCGATGCGCCATTCGGACGACAGAATGCCGCCGCTCATGCCGCCGTCCGGCGGAACGAGCGTGTCCTGCAGCGGTAGTTTTGCGCGCGGGAACAGCATGTGGAAGGAGCCGTCGAACGTGTCCCTGAAATCATGCGCCAGCCAGAAGTCGGCCTGCGCCATCAGGAACTCGGCATAGCCCTGCAGCCAATAGCCGTCGGCGCGGTCGAAGCGGAAGATGAGGGCGGGCCCGGCCGCGTCTGGCGCACCGCCGCCGCGTGACAGAGACGCCATGATCGCCGCGGCGCTTTCGTCCGGCGCGATCGTGCCGTCCTCGTTGAGGTCGATGCCGAGGCGGGTGAGGTCGATGACCATGCCGATGTCCGCGTCGGCGGGTACCGAATCCAGCGTGGCTGCGGATTTCTCCAGCCGGTCGCGGAAGGCGACGAGAATGGCGCGGAATTGTTCGTAGGTCATCGGCTCGGGATTGGCATTGTCCGGCACCGGCAGCCGCATCAGCGGCAGCACGAAGGATTGCGGGCTGTCGAAACCGTGGCGGTGCAGACCGCCGGCCAGGATCTCCAGCGCTGTGAAGAATTCGCCGGCGCCGGCGGCGTAGGCGGCTGCCGGATCGCCTGGCGCGGCGGCTTCCAGAGTGGCAAGAGCGCTGTCGCGTTCGGCTACGATTTTTGCCTCAAACAGGGCCGCCGCTTCGGGAGCCGCGGCGCTGGGTAAAGCCAGCGGCAGGAGAAGAATGATGGCGCACGCCACCAGCCTGGAAAAACGCTTCATCGTGATCGCCCCTTTTGTCGCTCCGCACGAACCATACACGCATTTGGCTCACGGCGCCTGTTACCTTCGGACGGGCCGGTCATCATTTCATTTATGCTAACAGTCGACGCTTCAATCAATCCGGCGGACGGTCTACACAAGGCAAACGATTGGGCGTCGCGTGTCGAACTATCCGCTTTCCTACAAACTGTCCTGGCTGCCACGCTTCCTCCGGCCTTCGCTCGAGGGCGACGCGCGCGGCTTTGCTCCGGCGACCGCAGCCCTGCTCGAACCACTGCCGGCGCGGACGGTGCGGCTGGCTTTCGTCGGCGATATCTCGGCGGTGGCCAATCGCCGCGCGCCGGACTGCGATCCGGCGATTGCGGCACTGCTTGCCTCGGCCGATCTGGTGGTCGGCAATTGCGAAAGCCCGGTGGTGGAGCGGCCGAGCGCTGTTTTGGGCACCAGGCTTGGCACGCACCACGCGATGAGCGAGCGGTTCCTTGCCGAGGCGCTGGCCGCCGCCGGCATTTCGCGTGAAAAACTGGTGCTGTCGCTGGCCAACAACCATGTGCTCGACCAGGGTATTGCCGGCTTCGACGAGACCGTCGCCGCGCTGGAGCAATTAGGCATCCGCACGATCGGCACTGCGGCTCCGGTCGAGCGGTTTGCGGTTGGTTCGCTGACGGTAGGCCTTGCCGCCTTTACCTTGTGGCGCAATACCGACGAGGCTCAGTTCGCGGGCCGAGTCTCGATGCAAGCCGATCCGAGGCAATGGCCGCACGCTGCCGCTTCGGGTGTCGACCTCCTCTGCGCGGTGCCGCATTGGGATTGGGAATTCCGGCATTTTCCACGTGCGAAGACGCGGGCAATGGCGCGACTTCTGGCCGAACATGGCGTCGGCCTGATCGCCGGACATCATGCTCATGTCGTGCAGCCGATCGAGCGGATCGGCAAGACGCTCGTTGCCTATGGGCTCGGCGATTTCATCGGCACCGCCTTCGCGCGGCAGCCATGGCCCGGCCGCATCGGCGCCATTCTCGTCGTCGACATCAGCGACGATCCCGGCACGCGCGGGGCCATCGCCGCCTACCGGCTGCATGCCTTCATGCGGCTGCGCGCCGGCGATCACGAGCGGCTGGTCCCGGTTGAAACGCTGGCGGGAAAATCCAGGCAAAGGGTTCTAGCCCGCCTCGATGCGGTCTTCGGTGCCGTGCGCTGACGCAGTCCACCAAACCGGCTATCATGCCCAGCGCGGGCAGGCTTGTGGCGGCGGGTGGGTGATGGAAACTGCGGATTTCATGCCGAGCGAAGCGGTGATCGCCGGCCTCAGGAAGAACATCGAGGCCTATGAGGCGCAACGAGCTTCGGCCCATCGCCGGACGCGCTGGCGGGTGCCACTTTTCATCGGGCTGGTGCTGGTGTTCGTGGCGCTTGTGGCCTGGCTCTTCAACGGGGTTGCCGACCCCAACGAGCAGTGGTTCTCGACCCCGCATGTGTTCCTCTATATCGGCGGATTCCTGGCGGCGATCCTGCTCTATTTCCAGGCGATCAAGCCGGCGAGCAAATTGCAGCAGTCGTTTCGCAGCACGCTGTTGCCGATCATCTTCGGCTTCATCGACGACATGCGGTACCGGCACAACGTCAAGCCGAATTCGTTCGACCGGTTGCCGCGCGAGACGGTTGGTCCGTTCAACCGGCAATCTTTCGATGATGTTTTTTCCGGCCGTTATGAGGGGTTTCCGTTCGAGCTTTACGAAGCAGATCTCCGGGAAGGGACGGGCAAGAGCACGACGGCGGTGTTCAAGGGCGTCATCGTCGCCTTCGAGACGATCGTGCCGTTCCCCGGCACATTGGTGGCCGCGCGCCGGACCAACAAGGTCGTCGGCTTCTTCCGCGGCATCTTCGGCAGCAAGATGCAGGAACTGTCCAGCGGCGTGCCGGAGCTCGATGCCGCCTACGAGTTCCGCACCGACAACATCGAAGCGGCGCGGACGCTGGTAACCGGCCGGCTGGCGCAGGCGCTCGAATGGCTTGGCGAAACCCGGCCGAACGATCCGGCGCGCGTCGCGCTCAGCGGCAGCGACGGTTTCCTGCTGCTGCCGCAGACGAAGAACTTCTTCGAGCTGCCGGACATCTCTGTGCCGCTCGACTATGTCGAGCATGTTGCGCCGATCATCGCCGACATGGCCACGATCCTGGCGACCGCGGCGCTGGTGCGCAAGATTGGGGCGCAGGACGAGGAGGCGGGGTAGCGGCTAAAGCGCCTCGCGCTCGGACATCAGCAGTCGAAGCCGTAATTGTCGCGGAGATAGTCCGCGTCTTCCTTCGACATCTTCTTGAGCATCACACAGACGGTAAAGCTGCCCACCTGATGGCCGTTCTTGGTGTATCCCCAGTCCGAAATTTCGTCCCGGGTGAATTCGATCTCCTGGCCGGCGACGACGTTGTGCACGGCCTGCGGCTCGTTTGCTAAAATTCCGGCAAATCCGCTCGCCGTTCGGTGAAAGGGAATGATCCAGAAATGTTCCGTCGCGGTTCCGTCTTCGATCCTTACCTTCAATTTGAACGTGGCTGTTCCGGACGGCGGCGCCTCGGACAGGATCAGGAAGTCATCCAGGCTGGCGCGGGCCTGCTCAATCGCCGCCGCCATCTCCGGATCGTCCCTTGCCACACCGAGGACTCCCTTCTCACCGCTTTGGGCGTCGGCTGAGACCGGAGCAAACGCGAGTAGCAGGGCAATCGTGGCACGGACGGCAAGCTTCATGGTGCGGCTGCTTTCGACGCTTTCGCCAGAACGACTGTGATCATCATTTGCCGAACGTCTGATGGCAACTGGTTTTTGTCTCCATCAGGCGCTATTCCTGGGATAGCGGGGGTGGGGCTATGATCGAGGAACGCAAGGGGTTTCGCCTGTCGCGGCGGCTGCTGCTGGGTGCGGCGGTGGTCGGCGGGGCGATGCTGTGGGGCGGGACAACCGTGGCGCGGCTGGCGCGCGGTCCGTCGGGGCAGAAGAATTCCGGGCGCATCGCCGACATTGACGGGATCGACCTGGCGCAGAAGCCGCTGGAGGGCCCGCCAGCCTACGATCCGTCGCTGCCATGGCTGACCAAGGGCGGCGACATCAACGATGCCAGCGGCCTGTCGATGACGCCGGTCTACGGCGTCGTCGAAGTCAGCGAGGAAGACCACATTGCAAGCGCGCTCGCCTTTGCCCGCACCAATGGCCTGAAGGTCTCGGTCGCGGCGGTGCGCCATTCGATGGGCGGCCACGCCTTCGACGATAACGCGCTGGTCCTCGACATGCGCAAATTCAACAAGGTCAGTGTCGACCCGACGGCGAAGACGATCACCTTGCAGCCGGGCGCGCGCTGGCACGACATCCAGAACCTTTTGCACCCGCGCTTCGCGGTGAAGGCGATGCAGTCGACCGACATCTTTTCGGTCGGCGGCTCGCTGTCGGTCAACGCGCATGGCATGGACCACCAGGCCGGCTCGGTCGCCGGCTCGATCCGTTCGATGCGGGTGATGCTGGCCGACGGCTCGGTGACGACCTGCTCACCGGCCGAAAATACCGAGCTGTTCCGCCACGTCGTCGGCGGCTACGGCCTGTTCGGCGTGGTGCTGGAGGCGACACTCGACATCGTCGACAACGCCGTCTACCGGACCTCGCGCGAGATCATCAAATCGGACGATTTCCCGACGTTCTTCGCCGAGGTTCTGGAGCCAAACAGGGCGATCGGTCTGTTTTATGGGCATCTGTCGACTGCGCCGGGCAATTTCCTCGAGGATATGATCGTCTACCGCTATGACAAGGTGGCCGACCAGCCGCCGGCCGACCAGCCGGCAATCGGTGAACCGGGTTCGGTCGGGCTCAAGCGGGTGATCATCAACCTGGCGAAATGGGGCAGCCTGTTCCAGGAGCTGAAATGGTTCACCGAAAAGACGCTGGAGCCGCAATTCGAGAGCTGCACGGTGGCGCGGACGACGGCAATGGCCGAGGGCGAGGCCTGCCTCGTCACGCGCAACAATCCGATGCACGATTCAGTGCCCTATCTGTTCAACGATCTGCTCGACGAGACCGACATCCTGCACGAGTATTTCATCCCGCGGGCGGCCTATAACCCGTTCATCGCGGAAGCGCGCGAGATCCTGCGCAACCAGAGCCTGCCGGTGCTCAACGCGTCGGTGCGCATCGTCCACAAGGAGGATGTGGCGCTGAATTATGCGCCGGAGCCGGCCTATTCGCTGGTGCTCTACATCAATCAGCCGACAGACGCCGACGGAAATGCCAGGATGCGGGCGCTGACAAGGGCGCTGATCGACGTGACGATCAAGCATGGCGGGCGTTTTTTCCTGCCCTACCAGCTCCACTACACAGGCAAGGAACTGCTTGCCTCCTATCCGGAACTGCCGTCCTTCCTGGCGAAGAAGCTGCAATACGATCCGGGCGAGCTGTTTTCGTCGATTTTTTATCGCGCCGTCAAGGCACTGATCGGCACGGCCTGAAGCGGCGGCTACAGACCGTCAGGCAGCTTCGCCGCCAGCCAGTTCGCCGAACGCCTGGCGATGCCGATCGTTGCCGATGCGGCGCGGCCGAGATCGGTCTTGACTACGGCGTAGCCGGCCTTCGTGCGGTAGAGCAGGGCGCTGCCGCCATCGACCGCCGCTTCATAGGCGACCGGCCGGACGGCTTCCGTTTCCGTCGCCGTGGCCTGCGTTCCGACCGCAGCACTGGGCCGATGGCTCAGTTCCGGTGGCAGCGGGTCTGTCGCTGCGGTGCTGGCCGTCGTCAATTCAGGCTCGGAAGCGGTCACAGCGAGCTGCGATGACGAAGACGAGTTCTGTGTCCGGCAGATGCCGGAGACCAGCGGATAGTCGAAATTGCGCTCGTGCAGCATCTGGCTTTTCATCGCCGCTTCGCATTCGGCGATGGTCGACCATTTGGCGGGCGTCTCGCCGATATATTCGCAAAGCCTGGCGTCGCAGTCGCAGCCGACGATGGTCATGGCGACAAGGGCGGTCTTGATCACGGTCTTGTCCCTCCGAGTTGCCTGGCACATGTGCGCAAGACAACGTGTCTACGGCATCATCAATCGTTGCGGAACAAGGCGGGATTTGGCCGCGATTGTGGAATGAGCGTGGCGGAGCATCACGCAACGTCTTGCCGAGGCCGGCTGTGACCGAAAGGCCTCAGTAATCGTAGACATGCTCGAGCCTGGCGCCCGCCGTCATCAGCGCCGGCAGCACGATGTGCAGCTTGCGCACGGCGACAGTCAGCCCGGTGCGGCGCGTCGAAGGTTCCGCCGGAAGCGGGTAGCTGAACAAGGTGCGTGCACCTTCGGGAACATTGATCTCGTCATTGGAAAGCATGGTGACCATGATCTCGTCATTGCCGCCGATCTCGACGAAGGAGACGCCCTTGTCGATCAGGCGCGGGATCATGTCGGTGAACACCTGATAGCGCCTGGTGACGAAGACCGTGCCGTCGGCGCCGAGATCGCGCTCCAGCAAGGTGTCGGGTTCGTTGCGCGTCACTTCCCCGACCGGACCCTTGGCCCAGACATGAATGTCGAGCAGGGCCGGGTCGGTGGTGGCGGCGAGCGCCGACTTGATCAGATCGGCGTAGCCCTGCTTGATCGTGTCGGCGAGGCCGAAGGCGAGCTTGCGTTCGCCGGTACGGAAGGCGCTGTCGTCCGGCGCCGGCTGGACGGCTAACAGGCCGGCACGTTTTTCGGCATAGGGAAACTGGTACCACGGCACCTGGTCGAGAAAACCGGCATAATCGGCCGCGACCTTGGCCTGGTAGATGTCGACGGCGGTGCGCTTGCCGGCTGTCGCTTCGGTGACGCGGCCGATCGTATTTTCATAGGCCCACTGGATGGCGTGCTCGATCGTGTGGCTGGTGCCGATGACCACCAGCATCTGGTGGTTGTCGAGGTTGAACTTGTAGGTGGAGCTGGCGCGGATGACCATCGCATAGTCCTGCCAGAAGCGGCCGATATAGGAGAGATAGGGAAAACCGCTCGGCTGGTTCTTGTCGACAAAGCCGGCATATTCGCGGGCGGCGTAGACGATGGCCCATTCCGGATAGGTGAGAAAGGTCGATTCCTCCGGCCGTTGGTAGCCGGGGATCTCGGCACGGACCTTGTCGGCCAGCGCCTTTGGCGGAGCACCCTCGGCGATGCCCGGCAATGGTGTTGTGTCCAGCGACGGCGTGGTGAGAAAGCCGTAGGCCAGCCCGGCGATCGGGATCAACACGACAATGACGACGAGCCAGAGGATCGCCTTGATGATGCGCTTCAGCCAGCGGAACAGGAACATGGCTGGTCAGGCCGTGGCGAAATGGTCGTACACACGTTTCGACAGCCAGAACCCGACGTAGACGGCGAAGCCGCCGATGACGATGTGCGGCAGGTTGGCGAAGAAGCGGGCCGGGAATTCGATGTCGTTCAGGGAGCGGAAGCCGTTGATGAAGATGCCGCCATCGAGGCAGCCGGAACCGGTGACCAGGCCGAGCACGCCGTCGAACAGATAGACCGAGCCGAACAGCTTGAAATAGAACACCGCCTGGCGGTGCGAGATGAAAGCGGCGGCCAGCGCCCAGACGCCGGAGAAGGCGTGCAGCAAATCATCATACCATTGCAGCGAGAACAGGCCGAACAGATTGCCGCCGGCATCGTTGAAGGCCGGCACATAGCCGATGGCAACAACGCCGAAGAACAGGAAAGCATAGGCAACGGCAAGCCTCTGGATGAGCGTCATGAAATGTCCCCCTGCCGTCAGCCCCTTTAAACGGCCCCCGACGACAAATGGATAGTAGCTGATTTTGGCGCAGCGTGAAGCGTCGCCGGCAAAATCGTCAGGCGGGGCCACAAAGACAGTCGGCGCCGGGATTTCTCCCAGCGCCTCCCTGTCAGATCAGGACACGGTCGCGGCAGCAACTCCCGAAAGATGTCGCGCCATGCCGGCCTTGATTTTGACGGTCCTGCCAGTCGCCGCCCGAAGGCAGCGTCCGTTCCGGACCACGCCGGTCTCCACTCTTGCGAGCTTTGCCCAGCGCGCCATCGAAGGTTTTTGCCGTCCTTCATGGCAGCATCGGTCCGCCGTCGGCGTTCGCACGCTTTCCGCGGCCCCGTAGGTCTCGGCGTCCATCCCTCCAACAAGCAAGCCTGTTCTCGTTCAGGGCCGTACGGGCCTCAGGAAATCCGCCGTTCCGCTTTGCCTTTCGGCGTGGCGATCGGTAGCCGCCTGAGATAGGTTTTAACGTACGTCGGATAAGCGTTTGGCGGAACTGCCGCATGCCTGTGGATAGCGGGATTATCGGGGACTAACCCTGCCAAAATAGCGACTTTCCGATCTCTGCCGCCGCCGGTCGGGATTTGCCGCCTCGATGCCGAAGCCGCATTGTCGGGTAATCGACCCTTGCCCTGCGGCCCGGCGCGGGCTTCAATGCCGGCAAATGATTGGAAGGCGTGTTCGATGGCCTTGGGGAGGCGGGCTTGAAGGTCGCGGTGGTTCTCAATCCGATCGCCGGCGGCGGCAGGCTCAAGCGGCATTGGCCCGAGGTTGCGGCTTCGCTGAAAAGACATTTCGGCGATTTCGAGCTGCGTGAAACGCAGGCCGAGGGGGATGCCGAACGGCTGGCGCTCGACCTTGCCGCCATCGGCTTCGAGCTGGTGATCGCGGCCGGCGGCGACGGCACCGCCAGCGAGGTTGCCGACGGGCTGCTGAAGGCTTTCCGGGAAAGCGGCCGGACGGCCGAACTTGGGCTGCTGCCTTGCGGCACCGGCATCGACTTCGCCCGCGGGCTCGGCCTGTCGAACAATGTCGATCTGACGCTGAAGCGGATTGCCGAGGCCAAGCCGCGCAAGGTCGATGCCGGCTGCATCAGCTATGTCGACGACCACGGCGCGCTGGCCAGCCGCCATTTCATCAACATCGCCAGCCTCGGGCTTTCCGGCGCTACCGACCGCGCGGTCAACGCCGACAAGCGCAAGGGCAAGGTTTCGGCCAAGGCGCTGTTCTACTGGCGCACGGTCTGGGAATTCCTTCGCTACCGCTTCCAGGACGTTGCGATCACCATCGACGACGGTGCCCCGGTCGAGGCGCGAATGGCGCTGGTGGCGGTGGCCAACGGGAAATTCTTCGGCGGCGGCATGATGATTGCGCCCGACGCCGAGCTTAACGACGGCGAGTTCGACATCGTCATCCTGCGCGCCGCCGGCAAGCTGAAGCTGATCTGGGACATCCGCCTGCTCTATGGCGGGCGGCACCGCAACCATCCGGCGATCACCATCCTGCGCGGCAAGAAAGTGGTTGTCGAGCCGCTCGGCGATGTGCAAAAGAACGCCGCGCTGATCGACATAGACGGCGAATCGCCGGGTCGCATACCGGCGACCTTCGAGATCCTGCCCGGCGCATTGACGCTGAGATATTGAATCAAGGCGTTGAGACTTTGATTCAGTTGACTGCAGCTCTGGTTCCGGCGATCTCTCCAATCGACTGAAATCGATTGATAATCCGGCCAATATCAACTTGCGAGTTTAGCCGGGAAACCGGGTGCGCGCAGGTCGGTGCCGACGGCATCCTCGAGCAGTTTCACGATCATCGTCGACCAGGCGCTGCCGCCATAGTCCTGCTTGCCTTGCCTGAAGATTGCGTCGACGCGCGAGGCAAGCTCGAGCGGCACGCCGAATTTTTCACCCATGCCGAGCGCGAAGCCGAGATCCTTCAACGCCAAGTCCATGGTGAAGCCGATGTCGTAGGAGCCGTTCAGCACCAGCTGGCTTTCGGTCTCATGGACGAAGCTGTTGCCGGAGGAGGCGACGATGGCGTGATAGGACTGGGCAAGGTCGAGCCCGCCCTTTTTGGCCAGCATCAGCGCTTCGCCGGCGGCGACCAGATGGATGAAGGCCAGCATGTTGGTGATGACCTTGATCACCGCCGCCGAGCCGATCGGACCCATCAGGAACGAGCGCGCGCACATCGCCTCGACGGCAGGGCGGTGGCGCGCATAAAGCGCTGCGTCGCCGCCGACCAGCGCGGTGATCTGTCCGACGGCTGCCAGATGCACGCCGCCGGTGACCGGGCATTCGAGCGTCTCGACGCCTCTTGCCGAGGCGAGGGATGCAAGGCGCACGATCTCGTCTTGGCCATTGGTCGACATCTCGATCCAACTGCCGCCTGCGGGCAGGCCTTCGAGCAATCCGCCGGGGCCGGCCAGCACCGCCTCGCTGACTTTTGGCGAGGGCAGGCAGGTGATGGCATTGCCGGCGCGGCCAGCGGCATCAGCCGGGCTGTTGGCGGCATCGGCACCAAGCATCACCAGCCGCTCGACGGCCGCCGGGTCGCGGTCGAATACGGTGACGGCAAAGCCGTTGTGGATCAGGTTGGCGGCGAGCTGGCCGCCGAGATGGCCAAGACCGACGAAGGCATAGCTCTGACGCGCGCTCACGGCATCAGCGGCGTCTGCAGCATCTGCAAATGCAGGTCCTTGCCGGTCCAGGGATGCGCCTCGCAGACGGCTTCGTCGAGTTCGACACCGAGGCCTGGCTCCTTCGACGGGATGACGTTGCCGTCCTGCCATTCGATCTTCTTCTTGAGCAGCTTCGCGTGAAAACCGTCCCACTGTTTCAGCGATTCCAGAATGAGGAAGTTGGGCAGCGTTACCGCGAGCTGGATGTTGGCGGCGCCGACGATCGGTCCGCAATAGCAGTGCGGCGCGACCTGGATGTGATAGGCCTCGGCCATGGCGGCGATCTTCTTGGTTTCGAGAATGCCGCCGGAGCGGCCAAGGTCGGGCTGAAGAATGGTCGCCGCACGGTTCTCGATGACGCGGGCGAATTCGAACTTGGTCGTCAGCCGCTCGCCGGTGGCAATCGGGATCGAGGTCGCGCGGGCGACCTGCGCCATCACCTCGGGCATGTCGGGCGGCACCGGCTCCTCGAACCACAGCGGATCATAGGGCTCGATGGCGCGAGCCAGGCGCAGCGCGCCCGATGCGGTGAACTGGCCGTGCGTACCGAACAGGATGTCGGCTCTTGTGCCGACCGCCTCGCGGATCGCCTTGACCATGCGGGCGGAGAGGTCGATGTCGACGAGGCGCGGCTGGTGGCCGTCGAAGGCGGTGTAGGGGCCGGCTGGGTCGAGCTTGACCGCGTTAAAACCCTGCTCGACATATTCGAGCGCGCAGGCGGCGGCCAGATCGGGGTCGTTGTAGACGTTCTTGCCGCGGGCGTCCTCCGAATGGACGCTGCCGCTGTGCGGGTAGAGGTAGGTATAGGAACGCAGCGTTTCGTGAACCTGGCCGCCGAGCAGCTTATAGACCGGCTTGCCGGCCTCCTTGCCGATAATGTCCCAGCAGGCGATTTCGAGCGCCGAAAAGCATCCCATCCCGGACACGTCGGGGCGCTGGGTGAAGCCGGACGAATAGGCGCGGCGGAAGAAATTCTCGACGTCGTGCGGATCGCGGCCGATCAGATAGCGTTCGGCCATGTCCTCAACCATTTTCGCCGTGACATGAGCCGAAAAGGTGGCGTTGTAGGCCTCGCCATAGCCGACGACGCCGCCATCGGTGGTGAGCTTGACGAAGATGAAATACTTGCCGCCGATGCCGGGCGGCGGATTGCCGACCACCCAGGTCTTGACGTCGGTGATTTTCATTTCTGATCCTCCAGAACCAGTTCGGCGCCCTTCCATCCGGTCATGATCGCGGCGGCGTTGGTGTTGCCGGTTATGTTGTCGGGAAAGATCGAGGCGTCGATAACGCGCAACGCCTCGAGGCCGTGTACCTTGAGGCGCGGATCGACGACGGCGTGCGCCGCGTCCGGCCCCATGCGGCAGGTCGAGACCGGGTGATAGACGGTGCCCGAGCGCTTCCTGAAATCCTGAATGAGATCCGCGTCGGAGGTGATCGAGGGACCGGGCAAAACCTCTTCCTCGATGATCTCGGCCATCGCCGGCATCGAGGCGATCTTCCTGACGAATTTCACCGCCGCCAGCATTTCAGCGACGTCCGCCTCGGTCGAAAAGGCATTGGCGACGATTTTGGGATAATCGCGCGGATTGGCGGAACGGATCATGATTTCGCCGCGGCTCGACGGACGGCAATTGGACAGCCCGATGGAAAAGCCCGGCCATGGATCGGGTGTCAGGATCGGGCGTTCGCCGCTCTTCGGAATGACGGTTGAAAACGCCTGGAAATAGAGCTGCATGTTGGGCCGTGCCGTGGCCGGATCGGTGCGAAAGAAGCCGCCGGCATTGTTCATCGACAGCGACAGCGGGCCTGAGCGCAAAAACACGTATTGCATGCCGACCAGCAGCTTGCCCCACCACGGGCGCAGGATCTGGTTGAGCGTCGGCAGCCTGCCCTTGAACGTGTAGTTGATGCCGACATGGTCCTGCAGGTTTGCCCCGACATTCTCGTTGGCGTGAACGACGGGAATGCCGAGCGCGCCAAGAAGCGCCGACGGGCCGACACCGGAAAGCTGGAGAAGTTGAGGCGAATTGACCGAACCGCCCGACAGGATGATCTCGCGGCCGGCGCGGGCGGTTTTCGTCGCGCCATTCTGGAGATATTCGATGCCGACGGCGCGTTTGCCCTCGAACAGGATTTTTGTCGCTAGGGCGTTGATCTCGACGCGGACGTTTTTGCGCTTCATCGCCGGGCGCAGGAAGGCGCGCGCCGCCGACATGCGGCGGCCGTTCCTGGTGGTGATCTGGTAGGCGCCGACGCCTTCCTGCGAGGCGCCGTTGAAATCCGGGTTGAGCGGCAGGCCGGCCTGGTTGGCGGCGGCGAGATAGCGCTTGGTGAGCGGATGGACGGAGGTCGAGCAGTCGGTGACATGCAGCGGCCCGCCGACGCCGCGCCATTGGTCGGCGCCGGCCTGGTTATCCTCCAGCGCCTTGAACGCAGGCAGCAGGTCGTCGAAGCCCCAGCCGGGATTGCCGGCCGCTGCCCAAGCGTCGAAATCCTCACGCGCGCCCCTGATCCAGACCATGGCGTTGATCGAGCTCGAGCCGCCGAGCAGCTTGCCGCGCGGCCAGTGGTCGGCATTGCCGGCCAGGCCCGAATCCGGCTCGGCCTTGTAGTTCCAGTTGACCGCCGGGTCGAAGAAGGTCTTGCCGTAGCCGAGCGGCATCTGCACGTAGAAGCGACGGTCGCTGCCGCCGGCCTCGAGCACCAGCGCCGAGAAGCGGCCGGAAGCCGACAGTCTCTCGGCCAGGACCGAGCCGGCCGAACCGGAGCCGACGATGATGAAATCATAGGTCTGCATGATGGATGCGGCTGGCTCCGAATTTCAGGCTGCAGCCTAGATGCCGCAAGCCGCCGTCATCACCGGAGCTTCCGGCATCGCTTGTGAAAAAAGCGACTGGCGATACCCGGTTTGGATTTCGGCGTGTTGCCGGAGCTGGTTTGGAAGCTCAGCTATCAGAATCGCATCTGCGCCCATCCGGGTCGAACAAGGCCGCAACCTCATTGGCTTCTTCCAGCAGGAAGGTGAACACGCTTGAGTAGGAGTTGATCGAACCCAACAGAGGATCATCACTCTCCCAGCGAAAGACCCTCCCGTCCGGATTCATGGCAATTAAATTCCTATTATCCCCGAGTGAACCAATAAAGAGAACATCGTCTGGTGCATTGCCTGGCCGTCTCTGTACATTCGGTTCCAGTATGGAGAAGGGTTGTTGACCCGCCTCCACTAAATTTGTGCGTGACCAGCTGCGTCGCAGCCCATAGACGTTTATATAATTCGCAAACAGACCTATCCCGTTGTGGAGCATGAGAAAGCAACGGAAATTATCTGGGAGTCGACGCGAAATTTCAGACTCCATCTGCCCAATTCCGATGGCGTCAAGCGGCGCATACAGTTGATGCAAATACGCTTCAGGCGCTCGATCAGGAGTATGCCCGATCCACTCTGTTCCATCCGGATATGTCTTCGTCCCGAGGCGTTTCCATTTATCGACTAGGGTTCGGAGCTCTCTGTATGCACGAGCGTCTTCATTGCTTGACCATTCTTCCTGCGAACGCATTGTCCCTAATAGCTCCATTTACCCACTTTTGACGGGTTCTAGGGTCTACCTTGTCAACCTGATTTCACATCGAAAACAACGGGCGAACATCACAGAGTTGGTAATCACGCCCGACGGTGACTTTCGCGCCTACAACCTAAGGTCGCCAGCCAGTTCGTTCGGCCGGAGACGTGAGACTTGCCAAGCTGCGATCCGCTGCGGAAGTCTAGTCTTGCTGTTGCAATGTCGGTGAGCCTCGCTACGGCTTTGATTAATCTGTTTGCGTTCAGTAATGTTCGCCGGTGACAGCGAAGCGGGCGCAATAGCGGCTGGATGGCAACTTTCCACCCATAGCCGAAACTTCAAGCTGCGATCACAGGCGATGATCGGCAATCTGCTTGAAATCATAGCGCATGATCGGGCGGGCCGGCGTTCTGCGAGCGACGACCCTGAACCCGGCGCGCGCGAAGGTGGAGGCATATCCGCTGCCGGAAGCACTCGGCGATACGTCGGCCTCGAAAGGATAGGCTTCGAGTGCCGGAGCATTTGCGCGCCTTGCGACTTCCAGTGCTTCCGCAATCAGCTGGAATGTTACGCCCCGCCTGCGGTATCGTTTTCGCACGTAGAGGCAGGACAGGGACCAGACCGGCCTGTCGTCCACGCGCTTGAGCTGCCATAGCCGATCGAGCCAGGGCAGGGCATCTCGCAGCGTCACCCGGCACCAGCCGACAGCCGTATCGCCGTCGAAAGCGAGCAAACCCGGAGGCGGACCATGCTGGACGGCCTGCCGGAACGCTGCCTTGTTTTCCTCGCCGGGTCGCTTTCGATAAGAACTGCCGATCCGTCCGTACATACACCAACAGCGACTGCAGACGGCGCTGTCACCGAACAGGTCCTCGAGCGCCGGCCACAGATCGGGCGTTAATGGGCGAAAGCCAAGTTCCATGTCAGCCGTCATCCGCTATTGATATTGCCCAGTCTAGCCTGCACTGCGCGCTAGCGCATCATAGGTTGCGGTCCATGCGGGGATGTTCAAACCGGGGTTTCACTCAGCGTCCCTGTCGTGCTCCATCTCAGCGCAGAAAACCAAGCACGGCCTCCATGAACTCGGTGGGGTACTCGACATTCGACAAGTGGACCGCGGGCAGGACAACCAGTTTCGCGCCGGGCACCATCGCCGCGATCAACTCGCTATGGCTGGCGGCTGTCACAGTGTCGTGCCGGCCGGCGATCACCAACGTTGGCCTGGAAATCAGCGCTACGGTTCGGCGAAGGTCCGCATCGCGAACCGCCGCGAACAGACCAGCCAAGCCTTGCCGGTCGATGGCCAGCAGCATGGCGCGAAATTCTTCGATGACGGGCTCGTTGGCCGCCAGCATACGCGCAGGAAACCAGTTGCCCAGGAACATCTCGGCGGTTTCGGACATATCCGGCGCCTGCAGCACGGCGGCAATCCGCTCGTCAAACTGCTTTGCCGGTCCGAGGTAGGACGAGGTGTTGCTCAGGATCAAGCGCTCGATCCGCTCGGGCGCGTGGATGCCGAGCCACTGCCCGACGAAGCCGCCCAACGACAGACCGAGGAAGTGTACGCGTTCAATGCCCAGGGTGTCGAGCAACTCGATCACGTCGCGGCCAAGCCGGTCGAGCGAATAAGCGCCGGCCGGAACGCTCGACCCTCCGTGGCCGCGAAAATCATAGCGCAGAACACGGAAATGGTTCGACAGCTCGCCGACCTGCATGTCCCACATCCGCAGCGTCGTGGCGATGGAATTCGACAGCATCAGCACGGGCTTCCCGGCGTCGCCGTCGATGCGGTAGGCGATGCGTGTGCCATCGCCGACGGTCACGAAATCCAGCTCATTCATGGTGAATACACCTTCCTTCTTGGAGCGTTGAATGTGGCAAAGCCTAGCTGCGGCGCGCTTTTGAGGATATTACAAAGATAGGACTATCTCTGTAATAGAAGCTGACATGGCCGAATTCACTTTGCACGACCTGCAATGCTTCGATGCGGTGGTCCGCTGCGGCGGCTTTCAGCCTGCGGCGGCCATGCTGCATCGCTCGCACCCGGCTGTGTTCGCAGCCGTTGCAAAGCTGGAGCGGCAACTCGACCTCGTTCTCCTGGATCGCAGCGGCTATCGCGTGCGCCCCACCGAGGCAGGGCTGTCGTTCCATCGCAGGGCACAATCGCTGCTGCGCGAGCTCGAGGGCTTGCGGCTTCATGCTGCTCAGCTGTCAATGGGCGAAGAAAGCGAGATCCATGTGGTGATCGGCGACCTTTGCCCGCGTCCGCAGGCATTGGGCATGCTCGGACGGTTCTTCGCCCAGTGTCCGGGCACACGCCTGCACCTGCATTTCGAGGCGGTGGGCGGCCCGTGGGAGCGCCTCTTCGATGACGAAGCCGATTTGATCCTGCACTGGATCGACAAGAGCGATCCGCGGGTGGAATGGATCGATCTGTGCAAGGTGCCATTCGTTCCCGTGGTGGCTTCGGGCTTTCTGCCGGAGCGCATCAAGCGCCCCATCACGCCGGATCAGATGCACGCGTTCACCCAATGTGTCATGCGCGACACGGCCCGCCATTCACCGCAACAAGACTACTTCATGATCGAGGGTGCGCCTCAATGCATGGTGGCCGATCAGGGCATGAAGAAGGAAATCATCCTGCAAGGCCTCGGATGGGGCCACATGCCCCGCTTCCTGATCGAGGAAGAACTGCGCGACGGACGCCTGCAATCCATTGCCGGTCGTCATCTGCCAGGCCGCACCGAGGAGTTGGTGGTGGCGCGCCGCCGCGACCGGCCGCACGGGCCGATCTCGAACCGTCTGTGGGATGATATCGAGCAAGAGGCGCCGACGTTGCGCCGAGCGCTCGAACCCCGGCAACCTGTCCAGTAGGCGAAGCCAGGGCTCGGCGAGGCCGTTTAGCGGACGGCGGACCCAGCAGCCTTACCCGCTTAAGTCGATTGCTGCATAAGCTGCAGCAGTGAACTGCATCCCATCGCTATTCCCGCTGTTTATGAGGCGGATTATTGATGTCGCAAGGAGTTGGCCATGACCCGCGCCGACCACCGCCGAAGGGTGGGTCCGAGCGGTCGGCATCCGCCCCGGCAGCGACGACGTCTGGGACTAGCTTCATCTGCAATTCGAAGGACAAGACCATGAATATCGACCGTCGAACGTTCGGCATCGGCACCTTTAGTGCCGGCGCCCTGCTGCTTTCCCCGATCAGCCTCTTTGGGAGCAACGCTGCGGCTATCGCCGCCCGGTCTCCGGCTTCGCTTGCGAGCGCCCACAGGTTCATGCTCGGCGACCTCGAGATCACAGCACTGAGCGACGGCTACCTCAATCTCGGCCTCGAACTCTTCCCTTCCGCAGATACGGCTGCCGCCGAAGCGCTGCTGGCAAAGGCATTCCTGCCAAAACCACTCCCGACCTCGGTCAATGCTTACCTTGTCACCAAAGGTGACAGACGGGTGCTGATCGATACCGGCACGGCATCGGCGATGGGGCCCATACTGGGACATATACCTGAGGCGCTCGCCGCCGCTGGCGTCAGGCCGGAAGAAATCGACACGGTAATCATCACCCATCTCCATCCCGACCATGCCAACGGCCTTGTCGGTATTGGAGGCAAGGCCGCCTTCCCGGCAGCGGAGGTCGTGGTTGCCGCGCCGGAATTCGCTTTCTGGCACGATGACGGGATCCGGTCCAAGGCGCCCGACCAGATGAAACCGTACTTCGAAATAGCGCGCAAATCGCTGGTGCCTTACCATGGCAAGGTCCGGAAGATCGAAGGCGAAGTCGAGATCGCGCCCGGGATCAGGGCGTTGCCTGCGCCTGGACACACGCCGGGGCATCTCGCGCTTCGAATTGGCTCTGGTGACGCCAACCTGCTGCTCTTCACTGACGTAATCCACGCCTCCGCGCTGCAATTGGCGCATCCGGAATGGGCAATCGCCTTCGACGTGGACCAGGAGGCCGCAATCGCCACACGCAAGAAGGTGCTCGACATGGTGTCGGCGGATGGCCTGCTCGTCGCAGGCATGCACCGGCCCTTTCCAGGCATCGGTCATGTTATTCGCGAGGGCAACGCCTATGGCTACGTCCCGACGCCCTGGCCCGCTTTGTGAAGCACGCCTATTGGTAAGCTTTCTTACCTCGACCATGGAATGCAATCCTGCTGGTGCGCTCGTCTAGCTCCGCACAGCATCTTTTCAACACTGTCGACCGATAGCCGAACCTCAGGCCGCGACCTGTTCAGTGGCGCGTTGACCTGTCCGTGCCATGACGATACGGGATCGGGACAATCGGCTTCGAGAGGATTGGCCAAATGGTGCATTACGCGGACGGGCGGCCGATCGGCGATCTGACGCTCAGGACGCTGGCCATGCCTTCCGACGCCAATGCGGCAGGCGACATTTTTGGCGGCTGGGTGATGGCGCAGATGGATCTCGCCTGCGGCATCCGTGCCGCCGAGCGCGCCAAGGGCCGCGTGGTGACGGCGGCGGTGAAGGAAATGTCCTTCGCCAAGCCGATGAAGATCGGCGACACGCTGTGCATCTATACGCATGTCGAACGCGTCGGCCGCACCTCGATGACGCTCAAGGTCGAGGCCTGGGCGCAGCGCTATCTCTCCGATCTGATGGAGAAGGTCACCCATGCCGACTTCGTCATGGTGGCGCTGGACGGCGAAGGCAAGCCGAAGGCGGTTCCGGCCGAAGGCTGACCCGGCCTGATTCCAGAAGACGGATTTAAACAGCCGTCTCTCCCGCGCGGGGGATGCGGACAGCGATCCCGCGTGGTCTTTGGCTAACGGGTTCCCGCATGCGCGCCTGCAGCGCGACCGACGGGATCTTGGGAGGAAAGACAATGCGTCAACACATGCTGAACGCTGCCCTGGCGGGTGCCTTTGCAGCCTTGTTCTGCCTGTCGTCCGCAAGCGCTTTGGCGGAGGTCAAAAAAGGCGATCCAGGCGCCACCTGCACGTCGGAAAACCGCACCATCAACGGGCAAGCGGCCAAGTGCGAGATCTGCTCGGCGACGAAATGCGACACCAGCGGCACGACGGTGAGCAATTGCCGCAAGGAGACGACCACGACCTGCACAATTGGCGGCAAGGTGGTCAGTCCCAACCCGAAATGGAATCGGATCGAGAAGCTGCCGAAGAGCAAGATGCAGTTACAGCAGTAGGGCTCGTCCGGAGGATCCCGACAGGTTCAAACCCTTGCAGCACAAGGGTTCAGCTGTGCATGGCGTCGAACTTCTCGCGCGCCGCCTTGACGCGCTCGGTGTTCTTGCGTGCCCATTCGCCGAGCGCATCGACCGGCACCAGCAGTTCGTAGCCAAGATCGGTCAATTCGTAGTCGACCCGCGGCGGGATGGTCGGGAACACGGTGCGCGTAACGAAGCCGTCGCGCTCGAGCCCGCGCAAGGTCGTGGTCAGCATCTTTTGCGAAATGCCGCCGACCGCGCTGCGCAACTCGTTGAAACGCAGCGGCCCGTTGCCAAGCTTGCCGACCACGAGCACCGTCCATTTGTCGCCGACGCGCTGCAGGATTTCCGAGATGGCGCGGCAGTCCTCGGTGCGGTGCGGGTGCCTTGGTAACAAAAAAGTGCCTCCTTGCACATTGAGCGGCCAGTTACTCATATAGCTCAGGTATCTAAACGATACCAGTATTCCCGTAAGGAGAGCCCCCTCTATGTCAAAACCCAAAATCGCCATCATCATTGGTTCAACCCGCGCGGCCCGCTTTGCCGACGTCCCGACCCAATGGATTGCCAAGATAGCCAAGTCGCACGCCGACATCGACGTTGAAGTCGTCGACCTGCGCGATTTCCCGCTGCCGTTCTTCGATGAGGTCGCATCCTCCGCCTGGGTGCCGTCGCAGAACGAAGTGGCGCAGCGCTGGCAAAAGAAGGTCGCCGGATTCGACGGCTTCATCTTCACCGCCGCGGAATACAATCATGGCCCGACGGCCGTGCTGAAGAACGCCATCGACTACGCCGCCAACGAGTGGAACAAGAAGCCGGCCGGCTTCGTCGGCTATGGCAGCGTCGGTGGCGCGCGCGCGGTCGAGCAGCTGAGGCTGCATGCGGTCGAGTTGCAGATGGCGCCGGTGAAGTCCGCCGTACACATCGCCTGGGCCGATTTCCTTGCCGTCAAGCAAGGCGACAAGAAGCTCGATGAGTTCGAGCACCTCAACCAGGCGGCAACCGCGCTGGTCAACGACATTGCATGGTGGGCCAGGGTGCTGAAGACGGCGCGTCAGGCCGATGCCGTCGCCGAGGAAGTCAAGGCGGCCTGAGCACAGGTTCGAGCAGTCCTCCCAAGGATTAATTCTCCCAAGCATTGGGGCGGCGCATGCGCCGCCCTTTTTGTTCACACGGCATGGGCGTCCTGCGCTTGCCGTGGTCTGATGATGCAATCGGCAAGGCGGTCCATCTCATTCAGCTCGTCGGCATGATGCTGGCCCCACTGGCAAAGTGCCAGCAGGATCGGCTCGAGGCTGAGGCCGAGCCGCGTCGCCGAATATTCGACGCGCGAAGGTATCTCGGCAAAGATCTCGCGACGGACGAGGCCGTGCTCTTCCATTTCGCGAAGCTGCTGGATCAGCACTTTCTGGGTGATATCGGGCATCAGTGCCTGCAGCGCCGACAGCCGCCGGGGCCCGTCGAAGAGATGGTACAGGATGACCGCCTTCCAGCGGCCCGAAATCACTTTCAGCGCGCGCTCCGCCGGCAGCGTCGGCAGTCTCTTGATCAGCTTGGCCATGGTCACCTCCCGGTCAGCAGCGGACAAATCGGTATGTAGTCGAAGCCAGGCAGATAGTGGCAAACAGCGGCCGATGCCAACAGCGATCGGTGCATGCGATGATAGCCATTCAACTGAGCCGCTTCGGCGGGCCCGACGTTCTCGACATAGTCGCGGTGCCGAAGCCTGAGCCGCAAGCCGGCGAGGTCTTGGTCCGCGTTCATGCGGCCGGGGTGAATTTCTTCGAAGTGCTGATGCGCGCGGATCGCTATGCGGTGACGCCGCAACTGCCGATGATCCCTGGCGTCGAGGCCGCCGGGATCGTGGAGGCGCTTGGGCAGGGGGTGGACGCTTCCTTGCTCGGCACGCGCGTCGCCGCGTCGTTGTTCGCCTCGAGCCGCCCGTTTGGCGGCTATGCCGAGTATGTGACGATCGACGCAAGCCTGGCCGTGCCCTTGCCGGATTCGCTCTCGTTCGAAAACGCGACGGCATTGATGGTGCAAGGACTGACGGCATTGTATCTATCGCGGCAAAGCCCGCCGGCCGGCAGATCGGTGCTGGTCGCCGCTGCCGCGGGCGGCGTCGGTTCGTTGCTCGTCCAGCTTGCCAAGCGCGCCGGCGCGAGCCGTGTCATCGCGGCAGCCGGCAGCAAGGCCAAGCTCGACCTTACTTTGTCGCTGGGAGCCGATGCTGCCGTCGACTACAGCAACACGGATTGGCCGGTGCACGTCCGGGCAGCCACAGACGGCGCCGGCGTCGACATCATCTACGACATTGTCGGCGGCCGGCTGACGGCGGTTGCGCTGGAGGCTCTGGCACCTCGCGGAGAGTTGGTGTTTGCAGCACTCGGCAGATACGCGCTCGGCGCCCCGGAGATGGAGGCGATGATCGGCCGCAACCAGTCGCTGAAGGGCTTTGCCCTGCTGCCGTTACTGTCTACGGACGGGCTCCGTGACGGCCTTTTGGAGCTTTTCGATCTGGCCGCTGGTGGTCAGCTTGTGGTGACCAAAGGTGGCCGCTTCCCGCTCGACCAGGCCAGCCACGCACATCGCCTGCTGGAGGAGCGCGGCGCGACCGGCAAAGTTGTCCTGATACCTTAGTAGGTGCTCGGCAAGGAGCCGAGGATCCGGGCTTGTGCCGTTCCGGCCGTCAGCGAACCCGGTAGAACGGATTAGGCAGCAGGAACAGCTTCTCGGCATGCCCACCGAACAGGTCAGATGGCTGGTCACCGACATTGGCAATTATTGTGTAGCCGGCCTTTTCGATTTCGGCCCTTATGGGTGCCTTGAAATCTGCGGCGGAGCCGTATTTGGCCCCAGGCTGGACCATGTAAAGGTGCTCGTAGCCGGCATAGCCGGCCGACTGCAGGTTCTGTTCGGTTGCCTGACGCTGGTCCTCCGGACGTCCGGTGATGAAGAACACCGCGACTTTCGCCGCTCGTGCCTGCCGGAAGACCTCCAGCACGGCGTCGATGGCCGGATCCTTCGCAAGCTGATCCCAGGCGGCCCAGCCACAGGGACCATCGATTGCGATGTCGCAGGCGCCGCCGATCGGGCGGCCGAAATTGTCACGTGTGATCACTTCCCAGTTGGCCAAAGCCGTCTCGTCGATATCGAGCACCAGTGCGGGGCGAGGCACCTCCATTGCGCGCTTGATGACCCAGTCGCCTGCCTGCTTCGCCACAGCGGCAAGGTCGCGATCATAGTCGCCGGAATCATGATAATTGGCAGCCGCCAGCATCGCATCGCCGACATTGGCTGGCTGGGACGGGCTTGTGAGAAGGAGCTAGTCGGAACGCGCCGGCCCAGGAACATTTGTGCCGATCATCAGCACGATTGCACCGGCACGCGCAATTCTATTCCAACCAATCGCCCGCATCACGGGACTTTGCGGTCACGAGAAGTCGGCTGTCAAGCGAGGTCTTCCACAGGTCCTCGAGACTGCGACGCTGAATTGGACATTCCAGATGCCGAATGTCTCTATGGGTGGTGCAACACGATTTCCGCCGTCGCGGTCTTTCCCTCCGACAGGTGACGCACCGCCGAAACCGCCAGCAGAAGTGCGTCACCCGAAATCATAGCCACCGCGGCCTTGGCCGTGTCCTACGCCGCCTGAACGATCTCGACCAGTTCAACGTCGAACACCAGATCCCGTCCGGCCAACGGATGATTGCCGTCGAGCCTGACGCTGGTGTCGTCCACGCCGACGACTGTTACCGGCATCGGGCGCCCTTCTGAGGTTCTGACCTGCAATCGAGTGCCGATATCGACGTTGATGTTGTCTGGCACGCGGGCGCGATCGACGGTCATGACCGCTTCGGGGCGGTGGGGGCCATAGGCGGCCTCGGCGGGAACAGTCACGGTGCTTTTCGCGCCCACCTCCATGCCCTCGACATGGGTTTCAAGACCAGGGATCACTTGTCCTTCACCCAGCGTGAATTGCAGCGGTTCGTTGCCGGAAGAATCGAATTGGGTGCCGTCTGCCAGGCGTCCATTGTAATTGATGCGCACGGTGTCGCCATTCTTGGCCTGTGTCATGATAGCCATCCTTTGAAAGTTTCGAGGGGCCGGCCAAAGCTCACGGTCCCGTCCTCGATCATCCACGCACTTAGGTGCGCGGCGCGAAACGCTAAAACTAGGGACCTGGCTGCCGATGTAAACCCCGATTGAGCGACGCCGGCATGACCCGCCGGCGTTCGTCGCCTTCGGCAGCAGTGCACCGCACTAGCGGTCATGCCGGCTCAACCCATTCAGGCGGCGTGCAAATGGCGGCTAGATCAGGTTATGGCCGCCATCGATGCGGATCGTCTCGCCGGTCGTGAAGTCGCTTTCCATGAGGTAGAGGTAGGCGGCGGCGACGTCCGCAGCGGTCGGAATTTTTCTCGATGGCAACCGGGCAGCCATGTCGGCAAAGAAGCTGGATTTGGCTTCTCCAACAATGTCCCACATCGGTGTGTCGACCCATCCGGGCGACACGACATTGACGCGCGTCGGGGCCAGTTCGAGCGCCAGGGCGCGGGCGAAGTAGCTGAATGAACCGGCAATCGCGGAGACGACCGAGCCTCCCGGCACCGGCGGCCGATCCTTATTTATTCCCGAGGTGAAGGTCATCGAGCCGCCGGCTTTCAGGGTGCGCACAGCGTGCTTGGAGAGCAAGACGGCGCCAATCAGCTTGTTATCGACGAAGCCTCGCACAGCCTCCATGTCGGTACTGCCGATGGGATCGCCGGGCGGCAGTGTTCCGGCGGTCGATACGAGGTGATCGAAGGGACCGACCTCGTCGAACAGGCGAGCGACGTCCGCTTCGTCGGTCATGTCGGCGACCACGCTTGTCACGCGGCCCACATTGAGCGTCCGTTCGGAAGCCAGCAGTTTCTCGGGCGAGCGTCCGACGATCACGACCTTCGCTCCGCCGTTGAGAGCAGCTTCCGCGACGCCGAGACCGATGCCGGAACTACCGCCGACGACGATGACTTTCCTGTCCACGAGCGATGTCATGAGGGTTCTCCGTTCGTTGCGATTGCGGTGGGAGAGTCAGGCCTTGCCGCGTAGGCGGCTTCGAGCTCGGCGATGATGATCTTGCGCATCCCATACATCGCCTGCCGGACGCGGTTGGCCTTTTCGCGATCCGGATCGGCACTGAGCCGCGGCAGGATTTCCGGGATGACCTGCCAGTAGACGCCGTATCTGTCGGTGAGCCAGCCACAGGGTTGTGCCCTGCCGCCGCCGGCGGTGAGCGCTTCATAGTAGTAGTCGGTCTCGGCCTGGTCCTTGGTCTCGATGTAGAGCGAGAGCCGCTCGTTGAAGGGCGGCTGCGGCCCGGCATTGAGCGCAGTAAGGTGCAGTCCTTCGAGCTCGAAATCGAAGGTGGCATGCGGGACCGTCTTGTTGGTTCCGGACACCCAGTCGGTGTATTCGATGGTCTGGAGCGCTTTGCTGTTCTTGAAGACCGAGAGGTAGAAATCGCGGGCTTGCTCCGCATCGGTATTGAACCAGAGGAATGGGTGGATGGTGGCCATGTCCGTTCTCCGTTAATTCCTTGCGACAGCGATCTTTGGCGAAGAGCCTGTCCGCTGTTGCTTTCGTTCAGGCTAGCGGTGGTCCGACGGCCGATAGACCGAACCGTCCCAGTCGCGGGCAAACCCGAGGTCTTCGAGCCGGCGGGTCGAGAAGCGTGCAATCTGCCGCCCGGTCCGGCGCCGGCTGCTCGAGGCGAGGATGCGGCCGGCCATGCCGCTCAGGACGTCGACGATGGGTTCAATTCGTTTGGCGTTCATGGTGCTCTCCCAGAGTGGCGGCAGTTTTGGTTTCAGCAGTTGCCCCGCGACTTTCGTCAGCGAGAGTATCAGTCACATCAAACTCGCCTTTTGCAGCGGCGGTGAATGACTGATTACGCGAGCAAACATGCCGGCTTCTGGCCTGGACGACAAACGACTTATCGGCGACAATGAGTGAGCATCACTCACACGTACAGGTATCGATCCATGCCCCGGAAGCTGCCTCCCCTCACCACCTTGCCAAGTTTCGAGGCCGCGGCGCGCCTGTTGAGTTTCTCCAAGGCGGCAGAGGAACTTCATGTCACCCACGGTGCGATCAGCCGGGCGATCAAGAATCTTGAGGATCAGCTCGGTGTGCAGCTGTTCGAGCGCGGTACGCGTTCGGTGAGTCTGACAGCCGTTGGCGAGCCCTATGCGCGGGCGGTGCGCGAGGCGCTCGCCCAGTTGGCCACCGCCACCGCTGCAGCAACAGCCCGCTATTCAAGCTCGACATTGAACGTCAGCACCTCCGATGGCTTCGCGGGGAGATGGCTGGTGCCGCGCCTCTATCGCTTTCACCGTGCGCATGGCGACATCGATGTGCGGGTTTCGACGAGTGGGAAGCTGACCAACTTCCTGGGCGACGGCATCGATGTCGCCGTCCGTTATGGCAACGGAAACTATCCGGGGCTCACGTCGGAGTTCCTCACCGGCGAGGAGGTGTTTCCAGTGTGCAGCCCAAAGCTTCTTGAGGGTGCGCATCCGCTCCGCACGCCTCAGGACCTCAAACACCACACGCTGATCCGTGACAGCTTTCCGATCGACTGGGCGACCTGGCTAGCAAGCGCCGGGGTCGAGGGCGTGGACCCGCAGAGCGGGATTACCTTTGACTCTGCCACCTTTGCCATGGAGTCGGCCGCACAAGGCGAGGGGGTGGTGCTCGGCCGGACCATGCTCGTTGCGGCCGACCTTGCCGCCGGGCGACTCGTCCGCCCCTTCGGCCACGCCCTGAAATCCCCCTCCAGCTTCTATTTCGTCTACCCGCCAGAGGCGATCCGTCAGCGCAAAGTCAAGGCTTTTCGGGATTGGCTGCTCTCAGAAGTCGCGCCGCAAATGGACTGACGGGAAGGCCGAGAGAACAGGATCGTCTACATCGCGCAGTCACCATCGGCTCGCCCGAAACGCGGTGACGATCCAGGCACGCGAGTCGAAAAGCACACCGTCCGCGGTCAAATGCGCGTCGAGCAGATCGCGCAACCGCCGCAGCGCCGCGTCGACATCCACATCTGCGCGGGCCAGCGGATCCTTCATCAGTTGCAGGTCAGGCAAAGCGTCATAGGCCGCATCGACGTCCTGGCCGTAGAAGACCGGCTCATGCACTTCGGCAAAGTCGACCGAAACAAAACCGGATGCACCCAAGATCTCCGCGGTGATGGCGGGGTCGCCAAGCGAAAACGGGGTGGCGGCGCCCCCCGATATGGCGGTCCCCGGCGCAATTGCCCGCTGAATGGCAGTTGCCCACTCGTTACGGTCCTGGCATTGCCATACCATCCACACAAGACGTGCCCCTGGTCGCATCGCCCGGGCGATATTGGCGAACGCCGCCGCCGGATCGGCAAAGAACATCACTCCAAATCGACTAATGCACAGATCGAAGCCGGCAGGCGGAAATACCAGCAATTGCGCATCGCCGCGCTCAAAGGCGACGTTTCGCAATCCCTCTTTCGCACTACACTTCCGGGCGATCTCGAGCATCTCGGCCGATACGTCCACGCCGAGCACGCTGCCTTCCACCGCGACACGGGCAGCATCACGAGAGGATTGTCCCGAACCGCATCCGATATCGAGCACGCGATCGCGCGTTCCCACCTTGACCGCAGCCCTGAAGACCTCGTTGTGCCGTCGCAGTTCGGCGTCGTAAAACGCAGCGCAATTCAGCACCATCGCACGCCTGCCTGGAGATGATCGGCCGGCAGCATTTCCGGCCGCTCTGCCCTGATCTTTTCGCGTCGGGCCACCCCCGAACTGTCAGCCGCGCCGCGCCGCCTCGATCGCTGCAACGTCGATTTTCTTCATCTCCATCATCGCCTCGAATGCGCGCTTTGCTTCATCGCCGCCGGCGGCGATCGCCTCGGTCAGCACGCGCGGCGTGATTTGCCAGGAGATGCCCCATTTGTCCTTGCACCAGCCGCAGGCACTTTCCTGGCCGCCATTGCCGACGATGGCGTTCCAATAGCGGTCGGTCTCCTGCTGATCGTCGGTGGCGATCTGGAAGGAGAAGGCTTCGTTGTGTTTAAACGCGGGCCCGCCATTGAGGCCGAGACAGGGGATGCCGGCGACCGTGAACTCGACCGTCAGCACGTCGCCTGCCTTGCCGGACGGGTAGTCGCTGGGAGCGCGGTGGACGGATTTCACCGAACTGTCGGGAAAAATCTCGGAATAGAAGCGGGCCGCAGCCTCGGCGTCCTTGTCGTACCAAAGGCAGATCGTGTTCTTGGCGATTGTCATTGCTGGTCCCTTTGCTTTCGAAATCAATCTGGGCTTTTGAAATCAACCCGGGTTTTTCACAGCTGGCCTCGGCGTTGCACCGGACATGGAAATGCGCTCGTGCCATCGACGTTCCGACAGCAGCAGCTGCCCGGAATCAAGGTATCACGGCTGGTGCTTTCAGGACCAGATGCGGGCAGTGACTCGAACCGGCGATGGTCCGCCTGGTTCGACCGGCGGCCTCACTCTTTGCGTAGGGCAGCGCCGCTTTGCTCAAGGTCGCGCTGGCTTTCCGTTGGCGCGCCGTTGCCTCAGAAGGCGCATAAGCAAGTTCCGTCTGTCCTTGCGCGGGACGAGTTCGATATCGCTGACAAGTTTTGCGCCGCCCTTGTGCCGCTCCAATGTGATCTTGCGGCTGTGGAAGGCCTCCAGCTCGGCGCGGTGCGCTACGCTTATGATGGTGACCGTCGGCAATTCGCGAATAATCATCTCCATCATCTTGTCCTGGCTCTTCTCATCGAGTGCCGACGTTGCCTCGTCCAGCACGATGATATCGGGGCGGTGCAGCAGAAGACGCGCGAAGGCGAGGCGCTGCTTTTCGCCACCCGACAACGTCTGGTCCCATGGCGCGTCCTCCTCGATCCGGTCGTTGAGGTAGTCGAGTCCCACCTTGTCGAGGGCAGCCTTGATCTTATCCAGCGTCCAGTTGTCGGCGGCGCCTGGATAGGCGACAGCGCGGCGAAGCGTCCCGGTCGGGATGTAGGGCCGTTGCGGCAACATGAACAACCGTCTGTCGGCGCGGATGTTGACGCTGCCGCTACCCCATGGCCACAGACCCGCGACGGCGCGCACCAGCGTACTCTTGCCCGAGCCGGATTCGCCGGCGACGAGCACCCGCTCGCCTGGTTCGATCACGACCTCGGTTTCCTTGACCACGGCGGTGCCGTCGTCGAGCGACACGGAGAGATTGTTCAGGCTGAGCATCGCATTGCCGCCGGTCTCGCCGCGCTTTATGCGTCCCAGCGTGTTGCTCTGTTCCGCCCGCTCGAGCCCGTCGAGCGACATCATCAGCGAGGCGATGCGCCGTGCACAGGCGTTCCAATCGGCGAGACGGGGATAGTTGTCGACCAGCCATCCGAACGCGCCCTGCACGATGGCAAAGGCCGAGGCAGCCTGCATGACCTGTCCAAGTGTCATGCTGCCTTCGAGGAACTTTGGAGCGCAAAGCAAGACCGGCACGACAGGCGCAAACAGGCTCGACCCCTGAGACACCAGCGCCGTGCGCATGTGCTGGCCTGCAAGGAGCGCCCATTGCCTGAGCACATGGGCAAATGTCTTGTCCATGCCGCTGCGCTCCTCCTCCTCGCCGCCGAGCAATGCGATGCTCTCGCCGTTTTCCCGCACGCGCGTCAGCGTGTAGCGGAACTCGGCTTCCGCCTGATTTTTTCCCTCGGAGAGGTGGACGAAATGGCGGCCAATGACCGCCATCGAAGTGGACGTGATCGCGGAATAGAGCACTGCGGTGATGACCAGGAAGCCGGGAACGGTGACGGTCGAACCTGCAATCGTCAGGGTCAGGGCGCCGCCGATCGTCCAGAGCACCACGATGAAGGTCGAGGCCGACAGAAATGCGACGATGACACCGGCGATGAAATCGACGGGCGATTCGGTGGCAATCCGCAAATCCTCGGCGATGCGGGCTTCGGGGTTGCTATGATCGCCGCCGACGAGGTTCAGCTGATAGTAGCGGCCGCTTGCGAGCCAGCGCGCGATGACCGCGGTGGTGAGCCAGGAACGCCAGCGGCGCTGTATCCTCATGCGAAAGAAGACTTGCGCCACCACAAGGCTGGCGCTTCCGAGCACGAGTGGCACGAAAACGGCGCTCAGCCAATATACGGTATGGGCATTGCGTTGCTCAATGGCGTCGAAAATTGCGCGATTCCAGACATTGATCCCATACTGGAAGCCGACATTGGTGACGATCAGAACCAACAGCCCGATCGTCAACGGCCAGGCGACCCTGTCGCCACTGCTGCCCCAATAACCGCGCGCGCTGATCCAGAAGCGCTTCAGCAGATATCTCTTGCGCGCCTGCTCGGCCTCTTCAGGTGTCAACTCCGGATCGGGTTCGATGAAATCCGGCGGCGGCGCGGGCTCGCCGACGACCTCGGACGCGACTTCGACGGTCGATTGCTTCTCGCGGCGCGACTTCTCGGCATCGCGCGTTCGGGCGCCGTCAACCGATTTCAGCTTGAATTTAGCCTCGGGCATCCGGCGATAACGGCTTAAAAATCAGAAGGTTTCATAGCGTCGGCCGCCGAGTCTCGCGAACCGTAGCCTCAAGAAGTGGCGCCAACGTCAATTGAGCGCTGCCCATCCAGTCAAAAGGATGAGGGCCAACGTGACCAACGCTCCAGAGACGTACAGAATCGTCCCGAGACTATCTCCCTTGGCGGCGTTTCCGCCATGCCGATAGATTCCCAGATGGAGGAGGCGTATCGCCAGGTGAGCCCAGACCAATGTCGCCAAAGTGGGCGCTCCAACACCAACCATCATCGCTAGCACTGCGGGCGCGATGGGGGCGCCAATGCCTCGACCGAGTTCATGTGAACGCGGTCGATCCTATAGAGCCGGTTGTCGTCGTCTGCCGGGATTACCGGTCTCGCCAGCGCTCCTACCAACCCATTGGACGAACCCGAGTAGACTGCCAATACTATCGAGAGCAAACAAGAGCGCGAGCACGCCGAGAACGCTTAACAATAGACGTCCGTCTTGTCTCCACTCACTGGGATCGCAGTGAACCAAACGGTTCTTGCCAGTCACGCCCTCAAAGTCGCCAACGGTGTCAGGCGGTCGCACCGGGGAAAAGGTCGTGGAACCGCCGCAAGTACAGCGGCCAGCCTTGATCGCTATCAACCCCCCCGCGCACGCCCTCCCAGCCTTCGCCATGGCGTTCGAGATTCCGGTGCTCGATCTCAACCCGGGTTCGGTTCTCCGTCTCAGCCGTGAACCGGACTTCCCATTCGCTGGTTTTGTTCAGGTCGCTCTCAATCTGCCACCGAGGGCTGATGTCCCAGCTCAGAATCAGCCGGCTGGGGGGATTGTAAGCCAACACACGAGCCCAGCGGCACTCGCTGCCGTCCACGCCGCGATCGTAAACGTGGCCCCCGACCCAGGGTTCGAAGATCGTCTCTGCGATCGGTACGGCAAGAAGATTGTGCTCGCGAGGTTTGAATTTCCCGAAATCCTCGGTGAAGACCTTGAAGGCACGCGCGATAGGTGCCTCGACAACGACGAAATGCCTTACGGGCGCGGTTGCAGGAAGCTTGCTCATGGCTGGTCCTTCTTTGGGTGCTCGACGGCCAGTTTGTAGCTCGCCAGGGTCTTGCTCCAGAACTGATCGATTTCCGCGCGCAGACTTGCTAGGCCGTCCGGATCGATACGGTATATTCGTTCCTTGCCTGAGCGCGTGTCGGCCACAAGCCCGGCATCCTTGAGTACTTTCAAGTGCTGAGAGACCGCCGGCCTGGTTACAGGCAGCACACGAGCAAGTCCGCTGACCGAACAAGGCTGTTCGACCAACAATTCGAATATCGTGCGCCTCGTCGAGTCTCCGAGCGCTGTCCAATGTTTCGCGTTAGTGGCCACTAACGCGAACTTAAATCGATGGGCCTGCGCTGTCAACCTGGAGGGGTCGACGGTGCGGAACCACAGCCCCGGTCGGACCCTGTCGGTTAACGGGAAAACTGTTGCTCGCGTTTTCGGAATTGCTCACGTGCCGTCGCTGGATTCCGGAACAAGGGTGCGATTTTGCCGTTGAGCCAGAAACTGGAAGCGACCCGCATGTCCGAATTGCCGAATGAAGAGATCGAAGGGCGGCTGAACGCCCAGCGCGAGACTCTGGCGCTGGTCGTTGCGCTGCTTGCCAGCGAGGATACGGCACCCGAGCGAATATGGGCCGAACTGGAGGCCCGTTTTCAGTTTCAGAACAGTCAGGAGGACCCTGGCGTCCTGCCAAGCCGCGCATTCGCCATCGAAGCTGCGAAGATGCGGGAGTTCAAGCTGATCGCCGAAGAGGCGCAGGCGCGCAATGCGGAATGGAACGGCAGGGACAAGCCACAGGGCGCCAGCTGAAACCCCGGAGAGTGGATGCAGGACCGGCTATTTTACGATGACTGAGCAAGCGTCAGCTTTGCTGCAAAAGTGTACGTGCCAACTCTTGCCATTCCTCGTCAAGCGTTAAGGTCGACGGCGCCGCGTTGCTGCGGCGATACCAATATTCCGCATTCGACTGGTCGCCTTCCTTGCGGTGGAGATAGGCATGCACGTGCATGCCCGCCGTATCGTCGCGCTGCTGCGCGCACTCGTGCGCCTTAGCCCAATCGCCCTTTGCATCCCACCACAGCGCCTGCAGGGCAGGGCTCAAGCCGGCTGGCGGCTGTGGTTTCGCATTCGATTCCCTGAAGGCTTGCAGATCCATTTTCCACCTTAGCGACGGTGCAGGCGCCGATAATAACCGCGCCGGCAGCCGACCGCTAGCGCGCATCGGGCGGTATGACCGGAATGGGTGTCGGGAGCGCTGAGCGCGGACGTCCGATAACCGCGTGGCCGGAGGCTTGATTCGATGACGTGCATGAAATAGTGCGCACCACGACACCATGACGCCTGAGACAGCGAGGATGGTAGCGAGCCGATGACAGCCACCGACGACCCGCGGCAATTCTACCACGGCACCCGGGCCGACCTTAAGCCGGGAGACCTGATCGAAGCCGGTTACAGCTCCAATTACGGGGCGCGAAAGCAGGCAGCCTGGGTCTATCTAACCGGCACTCTGGATGCGGCTATCTGGGGTGCAGAACTGGCCGCCGGTGACGGACGCGAAAGGATCTACATCGTGGAACCAACCGGCCCGGTCATGGACGACCCCAATCTTACGGACAAGAAATTTCCCGGCAATCCGACGCAGTCCTATCGCTGCCGCGAGCCGCTCAGGATCACGGGCGAGGTCACCGAGTGGCAGGGCCACTCCCCCGAGCGGCTGAAAGAGATGAAGGACCATCTCGAACGGCTGAAGGCACAAGGCATCGAGGCAATCGATTGATCGCTGAGCCCTGCGATTGCCAAGCTTGGCTCTGACCTACGGTCGGCGGCAGTCCCCGCGAAATACGGCTCCACGTCCGCAATGGGTCCGCGAGTTGTCGTTGCTTGCAGGGCTGGAGAGCGGATGCTCCTTTTCATCTCGTCGCGAACGTGATGATCTCTGGGCTCGAAGGGCCAAGTGGGCTGCCGTCAAAGCCGCCGAATTGCTGTTCGATTCGTAGCCCCGCGTTCCCCAGCAGGCTCGATAAGGCGTCCGTCTCGAGGAATCGCAAGGTGCTGCGACTAACTTGCGGAAGGCTCGGATGCTTTCCGCCGAACCTGTGGGTGAATGTCACCGTCTGTCCATCGAACGGCATGATCACCTCTGTTGTGATCTGCACCAGCGACCCGTCAGGCAGCTCAACGACGACCGCATTTTCGGGTGTCCAGTGCTCCCACGCCCGCACCGAAGGGTTCCGCGTTTCGAACGCGAAGCATCCGCCTGGCACAAGGGTATGTCGGACAGCCGCCATGAAATCCCTCAGGTCTTCTTCGCTGACAAGGGCCTGGAATGCGTGCCCCGTCATCACAATGAGATCAAACTCGGCTGTCCAGCCGGCCGATTGGAGATCGCCGAGAACCCATTCGATATCCGCGCGCGTTCGTGCGCGATTCAACACGCCGGGTGCTGGGTCGATGCCGCAGAGCCGCCCTGAATGTCCGGCCAGGCGTGCCTCGTGAAGGAGGGTGCCCGTTCCACATCCGACATCAAGCACCGCGTCTGCTGTTAGAATGCGGGGCAGGTAGAAATCATAATCGTCGCGCGCAGATCTCGGGTGCCAGGCATCGTAGACGGCAGCGAGATATGGGTCGGCGAAAAGGTGGTCGACCATAGGCGGTATTCCCAATCAACTTTGACTGTGCGAGCGGTGTCGCCGCGAGCATATAGCCCATAAGTCGCGTCGATCGTTACCGCACGACCTCGCGGTGGCGGCCGGGCAGGCGGGTGGCGATGAGCTTGTCGATGCGGCGGCCGTCGAGGTCGACGACCTCGAAACGCCAGCCTTGCGCGTCGACACATTCGCCGGTCGCCGGCAGATGGTGCAAATGCGACAGCACATAGCCGGCGACGGTTTCGTAGTCGCGGCTCTCAGGCAGGTCGATGCCGAGGACCTCTGCCATCTCGTCGGCCTGCATGTAGCCGGCGAGCAGCCATGAGCCGTCCTCGCGCTTGACGGCGTTTTCCTCTTCGCCGGCGTCGAGATCCGAACGGAAGACGCCGGTGATCGCCTCCAGAATGTCGGCCGGGGTGACGATGCCTTCGAAATGGCCGTATTCGTCATGCACCAGCGCCATCGGCACGTCGGATTCCTTCAGTGTCGCAAGCACGTCCAGCGCGTCGGCCTGGTCATGCACGATCGGCGCGGCCCGCACGTGCCGGCGCGGGTCGAGAGCGCGGCCGCCGAGCATTGCGGCCAGCACGTCGCGGGTCTGGACGACGCCGATCATGGCGTCGACGCCGCCGTCGCCGGCCGGCAGGCGCGAATGCTGGGTGTCCATCAGCAGCCTCCTGATGGCCGCCTCGTCGGATTGCAGATTGATCCAGTCGACCTCGGTGCGCGGCGTCATCACCGCGCGCACGGCACGGTCGCCGAGCCGCATGACGCCGGCGATCATCCGCCGTTCGTCGGATTCGATGGTGCCGTGGTGCTCGGCTTCGGCGACCAGCATCTTGATCTCCTCGTCGGTGACCTTATCCTCGCTCTGACCGCGCTGGCCAAGCAGCCACAGGAGGGCGCGGCCGGAAAAATCGAGCAGGAAGACCAGCGGCGCCGAGACGCTGGCGAGGATGGTCATTGCCGGGGCGACCCTGACGGCTACCCGTTCGGGGTCGCGCAATGCGATCTGCTTGGGCACCAGTTCGCCGATGATCAGCGAGCCATAGGTGATGAGGGCGACGACGATGCCGACGCCGAGCGGATCGGCGAGGCTTTCGCGGATGCCGGCCGACGCCAGGGAGGTGGCCAGCCGCTCGCCGAGCGTGGCGCCGGAAAAGGCACCGGACAAGACGCCGACCAAAGTGATGCCGATCTGCACCGAGGACAGGAATTTTCCCGGATTGGCGCCGAGCGCCAGGGCCCGGCCGGCGCCCTTGACGTTGCGGTCGATCATCGTCTTGAGGCGCGCCGGCCGCGACGAGACGATGGCGAGTTCGGACATCGACAGAAGGCCGTTCACGCAGATGAGGACGACCACGATGGCAATTTCAGCATAAAGCATGCCGGGGTCCATAGCATTGCCGCGCGGTTTTCGAAAATAGGACGGTCGCGCTTTTTAAATTTAGCGAGCCGGGCAATCAGGCGGCACCCATGCCGCATCCCAGGGCGGCGCGGCAAAATGCTCGATCAGGGCGTCGACGACGACGCGCACCTTTGGCGCGAGATTGCGTGTTACCGGCCAGATGGCATGCACCACGGTGTTTTCGACAAGACAGTCCGACAGAACCATTTCGAGCTCGCCGCGCCTGATGCAGTCGGCCGTCAGCCATGTCGGCAGATAGACGATGCCGCAGCCCGCCAGTACCGCATCGAGCATCGGTTCGCCGTGGCCGAGCACCAGCCGCGCCTTGGGCGCGAATTTTTCGAGACGGCCGTCGACATGCCTGACGGTCCAGGGATGGACCGTGCCGTCGCGGCCGTAGCCGATGAGGCTGTGCCTGGCCAGGTCCTCGATCGATAGCGGCCTGCCATGGGCGTCGAGATAGGCGGGGGCGGCGCAGATGGCCGAACGTTGGGCATAGATGCGGCGCGCGGCGATCGACAAGCTGTCGTCGAGGTCGCCCATACGCACCGCCAGGTCGATGCCTTCCTCGATCAGGTCGACGCGCCGGTCGTTGAACGAGATTTCCATCGTCAGGTCCGGGAATTTTTTGGAAATGTCGAACAGCAGCGGGGCGACGCATCGCCGGCCGAAGGCCAAAGGCAGGTCGACGCGCAGCCGCCCGGAAGGCACCTGCTTGCGGGAAGCGAGTAGTGACTGGGCGGCTTCGATTTCGGCCAGTGCCCTGACGCAGGCTTCGTAATAGCTCAGGCCCTCGCTGGTCGGGCTGAGGCTGCGGGTGGTGCGGTTGAGCAGGCGGACGCCCAATCGCTGTTCCAGCTGCGCGATCGACTTGCCGACCGCCGATTTGGTGACATGCAGCCGTGCGCCAGCGCCGGTGAAGCTGCCGGCCTCCACCGCGTGAACGAATGCGACGATGCCTTGCAAATTGGCCGATTCCAATGAAGCGCTCCTATTGTAGAGTTTTGCTCCTTAATCTGTTGCAGAACATGCCACATGGAAGCACTTTTCTCCATAGTGAAACGGCGTAAATGTCTCGCGCAATCATCAACCACGGAGCGCGAACCAAATGAGCACCGAAAACAGATCCTGGCAGATGAACGGTTTCGGCCTGGCCAGGTTGAAGCCGGCTGATGGAAAGCTGCCCCAACCCGGGCCGCATGATCTTCTGGTACGCGTCACAGCGGTATCGCTGAATTACAAGGACAGGATGATCGTCGATGGCGTGCTGATACCGGACCTCAGCTTTCCGTTCGTGCCGACATCGGACGCGGTAGGCGAAGTAGTCGCCACCGGCAGCGAAGTCGGCCGCTTCGGCATCGGGCAGCGCGTGCTCGGCCAGGTGATCGCCGACTGGCCGGACGGCGACGCCCCGCCGGTGCCGCACAAGCACACGTTGGGATCGTCGCTGCCCGGCACGCTGTCCGAGCATGTGCTTTTTCACGAGGATGCCGCCGTGGTGGCGCCGCCATCGCTCAGCGATGTCGAGGCATCGACGCTGCCGATCGCTGCGCTGACGGCATGGTCCGCGCTGGTCGAGGCGGCCAAGCCGATCCCGGGCGAGACCGTTCTCATCCAGGGCACCGGCGGTGTGTCGCTGTTTGCGCTGCAGTTCGCCGCCGCCTTCGGCCTGCGCGCCATCGTCACCTCGAGTAGCGACGAGAAGCTCGAACGGGCGAAGGCGCTCGGCGCCTGGCAAGGGATAAACTATCGCAGCCGGCCGGCGTGGGATGAAGCCGCGCGCGAGCTGACAAACGGCGCCGGCGTCAGGCACGTGCTGGAAATGGTCGGCGGCGACAATGCGCGGCGCTCGCTCAATGCGCTGGGCGCCGACGGCAGGCTGTCGCTCATCGGCCTTCTCGGCAGCATGGAGCTCAGTTTCCCGATCATTCCGTTCCTGCGCAACCGGATCGTCGTCCAAGGCATATCGATCGGCCACCGCCGCGCTTTCGAGCGGATGAACCAGGCGATCGAGACGCTTGCCATCAAGCCGGTAATCGACAAGGTGTTTGGCTTCGACGAGGTGCCGCAGGCATTTGAGCGTCTGGAGACGGGACCGTTCGGCAAGATCGTGATCGCCGTGCCCTGACCCCGTCGGGACGAAATGGCTGTCAGACGGGAAGGCTGATGGCGCCTACGGCAGTTGCAGCAGCACGCCGACGATGGCCTTGCCGTCGGTGAAATAGGGATCGCCTTCGCCGTTGCGCCCGGTCTTTGTGGCGCCGACGCCTGGTATCTCGCTGGTCGAGATCAGCATACCGGCGGCGGAGAGGTCGCGCATCAGCCCGTCGCGCTCGGCGTCGATGTCGGGGCCGATGTGATGGGTGATCGCGCCGGTGTCATGGCTGAGGCCGACGCCGCGGTCAAAGCTTGCCGAGCCAAGCCAAAGCGGCCGGCCGTCGTCTCCGGTCGCATCGGTCTGCCAGAAGCGGACGTGGTGACGCCGGTCGGCGCTGTCGCCGACCGGCTTTTCGAAGGCTAGGTCCTGGGCGTGGCCTTCGAACAAAAGCCGGCTGACCGGCGCGTCGGGATAGGGGCGGTTGAACAGCACGCTTTCGCCGATCTCGATGGCAGTCTTCAGCGTGATGGCGTCTGCCGTATCCCAGCCGGCGGCGGCAAAAGCATGGACAAGCTCCTTCTTGGTGCCGACAAGGCCGACATTGATCGGATCGCCCGGAATGCCTTGCGGCGTGTGCGTCACCATCTCGAATTGCTGATTGCGAAAATTGCGGTCCCGTAACGTCCAGAACTCAGGCGCGGCGAAATAGGCGAGCGAAAGATAAGCGGCACAGCATGCCACCAGCCAGGTCGTTGCACGTCGTCGAAGGCTTCGTTGGCTCAAGAGGCACCACCCAAGCGTCTGCGCACCATCTTAACCGGCACAGCAAGTCTTGGGCAGGGGCTGCAATCAGCGGCAGGCGCGATAGCCGTTCTTGCGGTTCTTGATGTCGAAATGGAAATGGTTGCGGTGGTCGTAGTTGTAGCCGGGGCCGAGCACGGTGGTGAAATACTGGCAGCCGTCGGCGCGCACATTGTTGAGGAAGCCGCGCGTGCGGAAGGCGAACAGGCCGGGCTTGCGGACGTCGATATCGTCGCCATTGTTGAGTTCGATGCTCATCACGTCGAGCGCATTGCCCTTGCCGTGTTCCGACAAAACACCTTCGCCGGCAATCCTGCGGCAGGAATAGCTCGAGCCCTGGTGGATGGTCTTGACGCCTGAGAAATAGCGCCAGCGGGCCGACGGCACGAGTTCGTTCCTGGTCCAGCCGGCAAAGGTGGCGGCCATGTCGCAGGTCAGCGTCGCGGCCGGCTTCATCTCGACACTGCCGATGGCCGAGACCTTGACCGGATAGTCGATCCCGCACTGGCCTTCATGGATCGGCGCAACGTCGGTGTAGACGACGCCGAGGCGTTTCAATTCCTTGCGGCAATCGATCTCTGTGGCCGGCATCTGTTCGGCCGGCGACATCGGGTTGTCCAGGCGCGGATAGGCGGCCGTCATAAAGGGATTGGACGGGACGAGGCGCTGCATACCCGAATATTGCGGCCCGGAATCTTGCGCGCCGGAATATTGCGGGTCGGAATTGGGCGGGACGGCAGCGGTCTGGCTGCCGACATCGACGGCCGGCTGCAGCGACAGCACGCTGCCGGTATTGCAGGCCGAGACCGCCGCAATGGCAAGCAGGGCGGCAAGCCTGCCGGCTATGCGCGCGCATTCTGTGTGCCGCACAGCGGCAAGCGCAGCGCGAAATAGCCCGGCCATCGGAAGGGTTCCTGTCCCCAGATGGCACAGACTCTAAACCTGAAGAGTAAAGGAAAAATCAGCGGCGCCGTTCACGCCTGCGGCCAAATTGCGGCGCCCCCATAGGCTAAGGTCACTGGCAAAACGTACCACCGTTGCGGCGCGGTTCGAGGTCGAAGTGGAGATGCTGCGAATGATCGGCGTCGCTGCCGGGGCCAAGCACGGTCTTGAACGGTCCGCAGGCTGCCTTGCGCACTGCGTTCAGGAATTTCGCGTCCTTTTCCGGCGGCGCCGGGCCGACATCGATCTCCTTCCCGTCCGAAAGCTTGAAGCTGGCGATGTCGAGCGCGTTGCCGAAGGCGTGCTCCGACAATTTGCCGCCGCCATTGCGCGACCGGCAGACAAAGGCGGAGGCCTGGCCGATCGATTTAATATCCGCGCCGAACTCGGCCTTTGCGGCAGGCTGGATGACGGACGCAGCAAAGCGGGCGGCCGCTTCCGCCATCTGGCAATTCAGCTCGGGCTCCGGGCCGATGGCGATGGATTTGCCGAGCGTCTTCAGCGCGATCGGGTAGGGGATCGAGCAACCGACTGACGTATCATGCTCTGGCTTGCGCTCCTCGAAATCGACGCCCATCGACTTCAGCCGCCTGCGGCAGGCCAATTCCTCGGCCGGCATTTCTCTCCCGGCAATGGCGGCCGATCGAGGATCAGGAAGGATTTTTTGCTCCGCCTTCTCGTCTGCCTCGGCCGGGTTTGGTGGCGCGCCTGGTGGGCCTGCCGGCGGCTCAGCCCGTGCCGGCTTTTCGGGCGGCTGCGGTGCAATCGCCGGCGGCTCCGGAGCATCCTCCGGGCGCGGTTCGGGGACCGGGATCTCGGTTGGTGGCGGCGGAGTGACTTGCTGGTTGAGCTGCGGAACTGGTGCAGTTTGCGGTAGGTCGGGTGCCTTGGCTAAAACGGGTCCCGCCAGCGGCGTAGCCGCAACGGCCAGCAGCAATCTGCCCAATCTGAAAAAGCCAAACGCCGCCATTACGTCGCAACGGCCAGAATGCAGGGAAGTTGCCTTGAGCGAGGGGGGCGGCCGATCACAATCGGTAACCGCGCCGTCACGCGCCGATCGCTTCCAAGCCTTCCTCGAGCCAGTCCGCCAGCAGCGGCATGCCGAGCAGATATTTTGCCGTGCGCTTGTTGGCGCGCTCGCGGGCGGCGGACAGCGCGTCCGTCCATTCCGTCGCGTCATAGTCGCCGCGGCCGACCCAGGCCAACGCAATCAGTTCGGCCGCTTCGTCGACATTGAGATCGTCGATCAGCTCGCGCAGTTCTTCTTCGGTGAGATCTTCGGAGCTTTCCTCGGCAAGGCCGTCATGATGGTGGTTGTCGTGCGCGTTGCCGTCGAGCTCTACCTCGTGCTCGGCGCCGTCGGCATAGTCTTCGTTGACGGCGGCGCTGAGCGCCTTCGCCTTCAGGATGAACAGGCGCACGGTGTCGGGACCGATCGAAAGCTCCCAGTCTCGTTCAACGCGTTGCTGCACCGGCCGTCTCCCTGCTTCGTGCTCGGTCGGCCCGATGATAGCGGATTTGCAGCGCTCGTCACATTATCTTGCGCGGCGGCGTTGATCGTGAAGCATGATTTCCGATGCCCTCTCTTCCCGGATAAGATGGCCTTGCTGGGAGAGATCGCGGTTTTGAGATAGGATGACATTTTCCGGGACGAAACGGCGTTGGGCCGGCGTTAGTGTTGCATTGTCAGGTTCAAAGGAGAATTCGATGCGCAGACGATTGCTGATTTACGCCATGGCCATCGCCGCCCTGCCGCTGATTGCGGCTCCGGCGTTTTCGGCTGGTGAAGGCGGGGGAGGTGGCGGTGGCGGTGGCGGCGGCAATGGCGGCGGCCAGTCCCAGTGCAAGAAGGGGGAGGCGTGGGACAAGAAACAGAAGAAATGCGTCTCCCCGAAGCAAGGCATGCTGGACGACGACAGCATCTACGATGCCGGTCGCGCGCTGGCGATGGATGGACGCTACGACGAGGCGATCGCCGTGCTCAGCCTCGCCGCCAACAAGCAGGATCCGCGCATCCTCAACTATCTCGGCTATTCGCACCGCCATTCCGGCCGCGTCACCGTCGGCCTCGGCTATTACGAGGAAGCGCTGCGCATCGACCCGAACTACACGCTGGTGCGCGAATATCTCGGCGAGGCGCACTTGCAGATCGGCGATCTTGCGGGCGCCCAGGAACAGCTTCGCGAGATCGAGAAGCGCACGGGCAAGGGGTCTCGCGAATACGGCATGCTGTCGGAGCAGATCGATCATTTCATGAGGAGCTGATCCTCCGGAACGCTCCTCATAACCGGCTGTGAGCGATCGCAGCCGGTTTTTTGCTGTGCTGCACATGTTGGCCACAACCGAGATTTGGCATCACGGTACACGATACGATCTTGGAAACCCCCGCTTGACGTGGGGTCAGCCGTGCAATCGGTGGATGATTTTTCAAAAACCGACTTTTTGGACGTGAAAAACCCGCGAAGATTGCTATATCTTGCGAAATTGTGGTGAGACGGTTCCGTTAGCCCGAGGCTGCCGGACCGTTTTCTTTTTGTACCATCGACAAGGTCGCTCCCGATTGCGGGGGCGGCGGCAGGAAAGGTCAGGCATTATGAACAAGGTCCCGATGACAGGCGAGGGGTTCGCGTCATTGAAGGAAGAACTGCGCTGGCGCCAGCAACAGGAGCGGCCGCGTATCATCGAGGCGATTTCCGAAGCGCGCTCGCATGGCGACCTATCCGAAAATGCCGAATATCACGCGGCAAAAGAGGCACAGAGCCTCAATGAGGGCCGGGTCAACGAACTCGAGGACCTGATCGCGCGGGCCGAGGTGATCGACGTCACCAAGCTCAGCGGCGACAAGGTCAAGTTCGGCGCCACCGTGGTGCTGGTCGACGAGGATACCGAGGAGAAAAAGACCTACCAGATCGTCGGNTCGTCGGTGACCAGGAAGCCGACGTGAAGTCCGGCCGCATCTCGATCTCCTCGCCGATCGCGCGCGCCCTGATCGGCAAGGAAGTCGGCGACGCCATTGAGGTCAATGCGCCAGGCGGCGCCAGGGGCTACGAGATCGTCCAGGTGCAGTTCATCTAGGGGATTGGCGCTGCTCTGCCTTCTCCCCTTGTGGGAGAAGGTGGCCTCGCGAAGCGAGGTCGGATGAGGGGTGTTCCAGCTTGGCTCCCTCCGCACTCCGTCCAACACCCCTCATCCGTCTTGGCGCTGCGCGCCAATCCACCTTCTCCCACAAGGGGAGAAGGGAAGGGGCAACGCTGACCTTTCCGATTGAATTGATTGAGCAAATCAGCGGCCACCGGCCTGACCAAGCGTCTGGCGCTCCACAAGCCTTTCGGCTTCCGCCATCACCTCCGGCGGCGTGACGCTGTGGCCGGGCCTGGCTAGCAGCGTCGATGAGAATGGCCCGCGCGGACCGGTCAGGCCAGGCTCGGTAGCGAGGAATATCGCCACCGTCGGCAGGCCGAAAGCGCTGGCGAGATGGGTCAGGCCGGTGTCGGCGCCGATGACCAGCGCCGAGCCGCCGATGACGGCGGCGATCTCGGCTAGCGGCGACCTGGGAACCACCACGGTTTGCGAAATGGCGCGGGCGATCGCCTCGGCAACCGCCTGTTCCCGGTCGTTCGACCAGGTGGTGACCGGCGTCATTCCCATGTTCACCAGCAGGCGGGCGGTTTCGATCCAGTCCGCGACCGGCCATTTCTTGTCCTCGCGGCTGGTGCCGTGCAGCAGGAANGGGCGGTTTCGATCCAGTCCGCGACCGGCCATTTCTTGTCCTCGCGGCTGGTGCCGTGCAGCAGGAAGGCGGTCTTTTCACCGGCAAAAGTCGATCTTCCGGCTGGCGGCGCGATACCCGATTCAAGCCCGGAAAAATCCGGCTCGTAGCCGAGCGCCAGCCCGAACAGGCGTTTCGTGCGCTCGATGGCATGCAGGCCGCGCGGCACGGCATAGCGATGGCCATGAAACAGGCTTGCCGAAGGCTCGCGGGCGCTCGACCGATCGAACCCGGCGACCGGGGCTGCCGCCAGCCGCGCCACCAGCGCCGATTTCAGCAAGCCTTGTGCATCGAGGACGAGGTCGTAGCGGCAATCGCGCAAGGCGCGGCGCAAGCCGACCACTTCCCGCCATGTGCCGGGCTCGAGCAGCTTCCTGCGCCAGCGCCGGATCGCCACGCTGTGGATGGTTTGGATGGCTGGATGCAGCGCCACGATGCCGGCAAATGCCTCTTCGACACACCAGTCGAAGGAGATATCCGGCCGAGCGCGGCGCGCGTCCTCGATCGCCGGGAAGGTGTGGATGACGTCGCCCATGGACGATGTCTTGACGATCAGCACTTTCATGCGGCGGCCGGCATTTCCAGCAGCCGCTCCGCCGCCGCCACGACGCGTTCGACCTCCAGCGTGTTCAGGCAGTTGAGATGACCGAGCGGGCAGATTTTTTTGTGGCAGGGCGAACAGGACAGGCCGAGCCAGAGCAGTTCGCGGCGCTCGGCGAGCGGCGGCGTGTTCTGCGGCGAGGTCGAGCCGTAAACGGCGACTACCGGCGTGCCGACGGCGGCGGCGACATGCATCAGCCCGCTGTCGTTGGAGACGGCGAGCCTCGCCGCCGCGATCAGGTCGATGGCATCCTCGAGCCGCGTCTGGCCGGCAAGATCGACGGCGCCCGGAGCCAGCGCGGCGATTTCAGCCGTCACCCCAGCGTCGTTCTTCGACCCGAACAGCGCGACGCCAAACCCTTTCGCCATCATCTCACGGGCAAGGCCGGCATAGTGTTCGCTCGGCCAGCGCTTGGCCGGGCCGAATTCTGCGCCGGGCATGACTGCCACGAATTTCCCCGCTGTCAGCCCGAAACGGCTGAGCAGTGCCGCCTGGCTGGCTTGATCGACGGCGAGCTTCGGCGCCTGGAAGGCGCCACCACGGGCAAGGCTGAAATAGGCCTGCGCGGTGCGCCGTTTCAGGCGATCGGGCAAGGGCACGATGTCGGTCAGTAGCCCGTAGCGCATTTCCTTGAGATGGCCGACACGGCGCGGAATGCCGGCAAAGAACGGGATCAGCGCCGACTTCCAGCTTCCCGGCAGGACAAAGGCCATGTCGTAGCGGCCGCGCAGCAGGCGGCCGAAGCGCCTTCGGGTGCGGAATTCGAACGTGCCGGATTGCAGCGGCAGGTCGATCTGCTGGCGGATTTCGGGCATGCGCTTGACCAGCGGTGCTGCCCACGCCGGCGCCAGCACGTCGATGGCGGCGTTCGGATGAAGCTCCCTCAGCGCCTGGAACAGGCACTGCGCCATCACCATGTCGCCCACCCAGCGTGGGCCGATCACGAGGATCGTTGGGCTTTCAGCCATTCGACATAGTCTCTGACGCCGGTTTCCACTGTGCGGAACTGGCCATTGTAACCGGCTGCGCGCAAGCGGGACATATCAGCTTGCGTAAAGCTCTGGTAGCTGCCCTTGAGGTGGTCGGGAAACTCGATGAACTCGATCTGGCCTTGGCCGAGCGTATCGATCACCGTTTCGGCAATGGCGCGGAACGGCTGAGCCTTGCCTGTGCCGCAGTTGAAGATGCCGCTCGAGCCGCGTTTCCACAGCCACAGATTGACGTCGGCGACATCGCCGACATGGATGAAGTCGCGGCTCTGCTCGCCGGGCCCGAAACCACCATAGGCGCCGAACAGCTTCGGGTTCTGCCCTTGCTCGACCTGGTTGAACAGATGGAAGGCGACAGAGGCCATGGCGCCCTTATGCGCCTCGCGCGGTCCGTAGACGTTGAAATAACGCAGGCCCGCCACCGGCGAATGGTCGGTATCGAACACGGTACGGCGGACATAGTCGTCGAACAGCTTTTTCGAATAGGCATAGACGTTGAGCGGGCGTTCGTATTGCGGCTCCTCGCGGAACTCGGCGCCGCCGCCATAGACGGAAGCGGAGGAGGCATAGAGAAACGGCACGCGCAGGGCCAGGCAGGCGTGCAGCAGGCGCTTCGAATAGGTGTAGTTGACCTCCATCATGAACTTGCCGTTCCATTCGGTGGTGGTCGAGCAGGCACCCTGGTGGAAAACCGCCTCGATGCGGCCGAGGTCGCCGGCCTCCATCCGCGCCAGAAAATCGTCCTTGTCGAGATAATCGGCGATCTCGAGATCGGCGAGGTTGGCGATCTTGTGGCCGTCGGTGAGGTCGTCGACGACGAGGATGTCGCTGAAACCGTCGGCGTTGAGCGCGGCGACGATGTTGGAACCGATCATGCCGGCGCCGCCCGTGACGATGATCATGAAAGCCTCTGGTACCTTGTGCCGGTTGTAGCCCTTGTGGGATTCTGGCCTTATAGGGGAGGCGGGCCGGGCTGTCGACAAAGCAGGTGGCGGGGCGGCCGGATGAGCGCCACAGTGCCGCCGCAAAGCTCTCGCTTCAGTCGGTGACCACCGGCGAAGCGTGACAGGAGCAAGGTAATGCCGTCAACCGAACTGCTTGTCGCCTTTTTCGCCACCACGGCGATCTTCGCCTATATCCCCGGTCCCGCCATGCTCTATGCCGCCGCGCAAACCATGGCGCGCGGCCGCTGGTCCGGGCTGATGGCGGCGCTCGGCATCCATCTCGGCGGCTACGTTCATGTCTTCGCCGCCGCTGTCGGCCTGTCGGTGCTTTTCCATGCCGTGCCGGTGCTTTACATGGCGGTCAAGCTGGTCGGTGCGCTGTATCTGGTCTGGCTCGGTGTTTCTTTGTTTCGCGCCAAGGCGCAAGGCGACGTTGTCTTGCCGGGAATTCAGCCGAAATCCGCCCGCCGCGCGTTTTTGGAGAGCGTTGCCGTCGAGGTGCTCAACCCGAAAACGGCGATTTTCTTCATGGCGTTCCTGCCGCAATTCATCGATGCCTCGGCAGCGTTTCCGGTCTGGCTGCAGTTCGTCGTGCTTGGAACGATCGTCAATTTGATGTTCTCGTCGGCCGACATTGTTTGCGTGATACTGGCCGGCGCGGTGATCGCCAGGCTGCGGCAGTCGAGCCGGGCGCAGCGCCTGATGCGGCGCGCCGGCGGTGCGGTGCTTGTCGGACTGGGCGTGCATGTCGCGTTGCAGAAAAGCTGACGCACTGTCTCGCCGCCGCGATCGGTCGAAGGCCCGCCGTTGCGTCGGCTGAAATTGCGGTATATCGGCATCGCCATGAACGACCGGCCCTGCCAATCGAATTTCCCGTCACCGAAAATCGGCCCTCCCACGCGTTGACATGATCAAGCTGCCCTCTCCCGAACCTCTTCACCGCGCCATTTCGCGCTTCGGCGGCGCCACCGTGCTGGTGGTCGGCGATTTCATCCTCGACCGTTTCGTCAATGGCGTGATCGAGCGCATTTCGCCGGAAGCGCCGATCCCCGTGCTGCACGGGCGCGGCGAAACGCTGGCGATGGGCGGCGCCGGCAATGTCGTCGCCAACATCGTTTCGCTCGGCGCTGCCGTGATACCGGTCTCGGTGATCGGCGCTGACGAGGCCGGCAAGAACCTCATGCGCATGCTCGGCGAATTTGGCGTCGACACCGGCGGGCTGGCGCAGGATGCCGATCGCATGACGTCGTCCAAGAGCCGCTTCAGCGCGCTCAACCAGCAGGTGCTGCGTTTCGACGAAGAGGAAATCAAGCCGCTGGGCGATGCCGAGCGCGCGACATTGGTCGGGCATTTTCGCGAAGCGCTGGCGCGCGCCGACATCGTCATCCTGTCCGACTATGGCAAGGGCGTGCTGCTCGACGGTGTCGCCGGCGAACTGATCTCGATCTGCCGGCAAGCGGGCAAGCCGGTGCTGGTCGATCCGAAGGGCCGCGACTATGCGCGTTATGCCGGCGCGACGGCAATCACGCCCAACCGCAAGGAACTCGGCGAGGCGGTCGGCCGTGCAGTGTTTGCCGACGACGAAATCGAGGCGGCGGCACGCCAGCTGATTTCGGCGCACGGTTTCGATTTCGTCGTCGCGACGCGCAGCGAAAAGGGCATGAGCGTCGTCGGTGCGGACGACGCCCGCCATATCGCCACGCAGGCGCGCGAAGTGTTCGACGTTTCGGGCGCCGGCGACACGGTGATCGCGACGTTTGCACTGGGACTTGCAGCAGGCGCCGACCGCGTCATGGCAGGATCAATCGCCAACGCCGCCGGCGGTGTTGTCGTCGGCAAGCGCGGCACGGCGCGGCTGACGATCGAGGAACTCACGGGTGCGCTGTTTCGCTCGCATGGTCCGGTCGCCCACTTGGATGCGATCCTCGATGCCGCCGCCGCCGCGCGGCTGGTGGCGGGCTGGAAAGACGAGGGCTTGAGCGTCGGCTTCACCAATGGCTGTTTCGATATCCTGCATGCCGGCCATGTCAGCCTGTTGCATGCGGCGCGCAGCCAGTGCGACCGGCTGGTGCTCGGCCTCAACAGCGATGCCTCGGTGCGCCGGCTGAAAGGGCCGGGGCGCCCGGTCAACGACCAGCATGACCGGGCCTGCGTGCTGGCAGCACTTGCCTCGGTCGACGCCGTCGTCATCTTCGAGGAGGATACGCCGCTTTCGCTGATCGAGGCGCTGAGCCCCGACATACTGGTCAAGGGCGCCGACTATACGGTCGATCAGGTGGTTGGCGCCGATGTCGTGCAGAAGGCCGGCGGGCGCGTCGTGCTGGTCGACCTCGTCGCCGGCAAGAGCACGACCGGCACTATCGGCAGATTGCGCGCCGGGAACTGAGGGTTTCATGTCCGAACTGAACGATTACCTGGCCCGCTCGGCGGCCGCGATTTCGGCGATGGTCGAGCGCGACCTGACCAGCGAGATGGAGCGGGCGGTCAGCGCCGTCGTCGCCGCGCTTTCGCAGGGCAAGGCGCTGCTGATAGCCGGCAATGGCGGCTCGGCCAGCGACGCCATCCACATCGCCGGCGAGCTGGTCGGCCGCTTCCTCAGGGAGCGCAAGGCCTACAACGTCATCGCGCTGCCGGCCAACGCGGCGGTGCTGACCGCCTGGGGCAATGATTACGGCTTCGACACGGTGTTTGCGCGCCAGGTCGAGGCGCATGGTTCGGCGGGCGCCGTGCTGCTCGCCATCTCGACCAGCGGCAATTCGCCAAGCATCCTCGCCGCCGCCCAACAGGCGCGCATGATGGGCATGACGGTGATCAGCCTGACCGGCGACACCGGCGGCAAGCTGAAGCCGCTATCCGACATCCTGCTCAACGTACCCTCGACCTCGACGCCGATCATCCAGCAGGGGCATTTGTGCCTCTACCACCATTTGTGCGAAATGGTCGAAACGCGCCTCTGCGACGCAGGGTGATTGCGCCAGGCCGGGTAGAGGCCATCAAATGTCAACGGGGAGAAGGGACTAGCCGCAACGCTGGCGACCCCTCTCCCCGTCCTTCACGGGAGAGGGTAAGGGTGAGGGGCAGCGCTAGCCTGTAGTGATTATTATTTGACGCATAGCCACATTTTGTTCTTGCTTTGTGCCGGCAGCTATGCTACTAATTTGGGGATGGTGATGATTTCCACCAACGATCCCGCCCGCCGAGGCGGGTTTTTTGTTTCCGGGTTTTTGTTTCGCAGCCGCTTTGCCTGCTCTCTTAAGCCGAAAACGCCACCAGCCCTTCGTCTTTGACCCGGCGGATGGTCAGCGCGGTTCGCACCGTATCGACATTGGGGGCCGAGGCCAGTTCCTCGATGACGAAGGTCTGGAAGGTGCCGAGATCGCTCGCCACGCAATGTAGCAGGAAATCGGACTCGCCCGACACCATCCAGGCGTCGCGCACGATCGGCCAGCCGCGGGTGCGCTCGGCGAAGGTCTTGAGTTCGGCGTCGGCCTGGTGATGCAGGCCGATCAGACAGAAGGCGACGACGTCGAGGCCGAGCGCCGGAGCGTTGAGCAAAGCGCGGTAGCCGCGGATGATGCCGGCCTCTTCCAGCCGCCTGACGCGGCGCAGGCACGGCGGCGCCGAAATGCCGACGCGGCTCGACAGTTCGACATTGGTCATGCGTCCGTCCTGCTGAAGCTCGCGCAGGATCTTCCAGTCGATGGCATCGAGATCGGCCTTGATCGGCATGGTGGCTTCCGTGGTGACGCGAAAGAATCTTTCGCGACTTTGTAATTAAACGACTTTGCTGTCTATTCCATCCGCTGGATCGAGGATTTTCGCATCATCTTGCTGCGGGTTGCTTGTCGCCGTCGCCGGCGCCGAAGCTTTCCGGGGACGAACGGCAACTTGCCTTGCTGGCGTCGCAGGCAACACTTACATTACGCGCAACAATCGACGAGAGTTCATGCCACAATCCATGGCTGCTCCCCGCAGAGGTTTTTTATGATCACCAAGCACGCGCCTGTTCTCATCATCGGCTCCGGCCCCGCCGGCTATACGGCGGCAATCTATGCCGCCCGCGCCATGCTCAAGCCGATGCTGGTCGCCGGTCTGCAGCAGGGCGGGCAACTGATGATCACCACCGACGTCGAAAACTATCCGGGCTTCGCCGAACCGATCCAGGGTCCATGGCTGATGAGCGAAATGCTCAGGCAGGCCGAGCATGTCGGCACCGATATCGTCAACGACATCATCACCGAAGTCGACCTCAACGTGCGGCCGTTCCGCGCCAAGGGCGATACCGGCACGATCTATACCGCCGACGCGCTGATCATCGCCACCGGCGCGCAGGCCAAATGGCTGGGCATCCCGAGCGAACACACCTTCATGGGATTTGGCGTTTCGGCCTGCGCCACCTGCGACGGCTTCTTCTATCGCGGCAAGGATGTCGCGGTGATCGGCGGCGGCAATTCGGCGGTGGAGGAAGCGCTCTATCTCTCCAACCTGGCCAAGAGCGTCACCGTCATCCACAGGCGCAGCGATTTCCGCGCCGAGCGCATCCTGCGCGAGCGGCTGCTGCGGAAAGATAATGTCCGCGTCATCTGGGACACGGTGGTCGACGAGATCAGCGGCAGGCCCGGCAAGGCGCCGCTGCCGCCTTCGGTCGAAGGGCTGAAGCTGCGCAACGTGGTGACCGGGCAGGAGATGCATCTGGTGGTCGACGGCGTGTTCGTGGCGATCGGCCACGCGCCGGCGGTCGAGCTGTTTGCCGGCAAGCTGAAGCAGAAGCCGAACGGCTATCTGTGGACGGCGCCGGATTCGACCCGCACCGACATGCCGGGCGTGTTCGCCGCCGGCGACGTGACCGACGATATCTACCGCCAGGCGGTGACGGCGGCCGGGCTCGGCTGCATGGCCGCGCTCGAGGCGGAAAAATATCTGGCGGGGATCGAGGTTCACCGCGAAGCGGCGGAGTGATTGTTCGATAAGCGGCTGAGAAAAGCCGCGCAAAAGCCTGATTTTTCATTCAGACGCCGAAAACAGGCGGACGCCAGAAAACAGGACGAGGGGAAATCATGGCGTTGGATTGGGACAAGCTACGCGTGTTTCACGCCGCGGCGGAAGCGGGGTCGTTCACCCATGCCGCGGAAACACTGCATTTGTCGCAATCCGCGATCTCGCGGCAGGTCAGCGCGCTCGAGCATGACGTCGGCGTGCCGCTGTTCAATCGCCATGCCCGCGGCCTGGTGCTGACCGAGCAGGGCGAGATGCTGTTCCGCACGGCACACGACGTGCTGATGAAGCTCGAAACCATCAAATCGCGACTGACCGAAACCAAGGACCGGCCCTCCGGCGTGCTCAGGGTGACGACGACGGTCGGCCTCGGCGCAGGCTGGCTGACCGAGCGCGTGCAAGAGTTCATCGAGCTCTATCCCGAGGTCAGCCTGCAGCTCATCCTGGCCAATGAGGAGCTCGACCTCACCATGCGCCAGGCCGACTGCGCCATCCGGCTGCGCCAGCCGCAGCAGCCCGACCTCATCCAGCGCCGCCTGTTCACCGTGCATTTCCATCTCTACGCGGCGCCCTCCTATGTGAACAAATACGGCAAGCCGAATTCGATCGCCGAGCTGAAAACCCATCGCATCGTCACCTTCGGCGTGCCGGTGCCGGCGCATCTGTCGGAACTGAACTGGCTGGAGACGGTCGGCGATTTCGAAGGCGGGCAAAGGGTGCCGACGCTGCAGATCAACGACATATTGTCGATCAAGCGGGCGGTGCAGGGCGGCGCCGGCATCGCCATGCTGCCCGATTACGTGGTCAGCAAGGATTCCGGGCTGGTGCAGTTGCTGCCCGAGACCGAAGTGCCGTCCTTCGATACCTATTTCGCCTATCCCGACGCGATGAAGAACCAGGCGAAGCTGCATGTCTTCCGCGATTTCATCATCGCCAAGGCGCGCAGCTGGTCGTTTTAGTTTCTAGATTCTGTCGACAAGGTATCCTTTTTGCCGTGATCGCCCAAGTAGACGGCACCATACGGGTTGAATTTGAAGTCGTCTTCTTCGTACGCTTCGATGGGTAGCAGTATCCCATTGTTACGGACTAAACTCAGCCCGACGCCTTCGGTAAACATCTCATCGGCAACACGGTCGATTATCGAGCTGAGCACCAGCTCATCGTCGGAAAGACTCCTTGGCGCGAAGACCTCTGGCAGACCGACGAGATGGAAACCGACGCTACAGAGGAACTTTCCGTCACTTAACGGCCGCTTGCTGAAGGCAAGGCGGCAAGTACGTGCTAAACTCGGGCCGTCCTCGGCGTTTTCCGCATCACGGCCAAGTTGTTTCCATCGAGCCGCACCGTGCGCAATGCCAGCACTCTCGCCTTTTGCGGCAATAGCATCACTGTTCAGCGCATGCACGATTAAGCGAAGGGCGATTGCCGACGTCCCAACGGTACTTTCGATATCCATATGGGGACCAAGTACATAAATCACGCAACCGTGCTCATGGACGGCCGCTTCGTCCTCTTTAGTCCGTCCCCCCTTATGTACCCGATCCCAAGACACATCGAACGACTCAACCATGCGATCATCCGGCGCGTCCTGCGAAAAGTGCGTATCAATTTCAAACCCCCGGGCGAAATTGTCGATTGCCGACTGAACTGAGCGACACAGCTCAGAATATCCACCCTGCCTTCCCAGCATGCAGAGCACATGGCGTGGCTGAAATTCTGAAAAGCTCATTTATGTCGACCCTACAACACTGCAAACAGCGATCGGCGAAAGCGTCCTTCTCCCCGTCACTATAACGGAGAAGATAGCGGCAGCCAGAAGGGGCAGCACCAGCCTTTTTGTCTGATGTCGTACTTGGTCTGCGATTGCTAATGCATGTCGCGCAAAAGCGTGCAGCGGTTTTGCGATAAGGACATGCATCAAATAAGAACCTAAAGCGCGTCGCATCAGGTCGGTCGAACGCAACGCGCTTTAGGAACGCGTATCCGCCAGCGTGCTGGCGCCGTAGCGCAAACCGTCGACCAGCAGGGCAACCATGCGCCGCGCCTGGGCAGGGCCGCCGCCATGTGCCGGCATGGCAAGGCTGGCGGCCGCCCCCAACAGATCGCCCGGCTCGATATCGGCGCGCACCTCGCCGGCCGCGGCCGCTGCCTCCAGCAATGTTTGGAGCGCGGGCCGGAGCCGTTGGTTGAAATAGGCAGGCAAAGTGTCGAAGGCCGGATTGCCTGAGTACAAGGCTGCCGCGAGGCCGCGTTTTGCCGTGATGAAATCCACATAGCGCTGCATCCACAGGGCCAGCGCTTCACCGGGCTCATGCTTTCCGGCCAGGATCGGCGCGGCGTCCGCACAGGCGTCAACCTCGTTGCGGAAGACGGCCACGATCAAGTCCGAGCGCTGTGGAAAGTGGCGGTAGACGGTGCCGACGCCGACGCCAGCCTTTTCCGCGATCTCTCGCACCGGAGCCTCCACGCCGGAGGTCGCGAACACCGCCATGGCCGCCCGGAGCAACGCGTCGATGTTGCGCCGTGCGTCGGCGCGCACGTGCCGATCCGCGCGGTCGCGGGGTTCCAGACTATCGCCTTGATCCGTTTTGCCGTTCGGCGTTTTTTCGCCCATCAAATTACCTCTTGCAAACGGAACCTTGTTCCGGATATATGTGGAACGTGGTTCCGTTTGACTTGTATCTAGCACGGCAAGGCGGTGTTGGCCACACATCGGTGCACAAAAGGAGATTACCATGCAGGACAAACCCGTCGCCCTGGTCACCGGGGCCAACAAGGGCATCGGTCTTCAGATCGCCAAGGACCTCGCGGCGAGCGGCCTTACCGTGCTCGTAGGATCGCGCAGGCTCGAGCATGCCGAGGCAGCCGCAAAGAGCATCGGAGAGGATGCCCACGCCCTGCAGCTCGACGTCACCGACCAGGCCTCGATCGCCGCCGCGGCAGAGCGCATCCGCATCGAAATCGGCCGCCTCGATGTGCTGGTGAACAATGCCGGCATCTCCCACGCGGGAAAGCCCGGCACGTTGTTCGAGGAGATCATCAACTCGGGCCGCCCGAGTGTTGCCTCTCTCGACGACGTACGCGCGGTGTTCGAGACGAACGTGTTTGGCATCGTCGCCGTCACGCAAGCGATGCTGCGGCTCCTTCGTGAGGCGCCGGCGGCGCGTATCGTCAACGTATCGAGCGGCGCCGGCTCGCTGACATTGAACGCGGATCCGGCCTTTCCGTACCGCACTTCGTTTGGCGCCGTTTACAACCCGTCGAAGACGGCCGTCAACGCGATGACGCTCGCCTTCGCCATCGAGCTCGAGGAGACCGGCATCAAGGTCAACGCTGCGTGCCCGGGCTACACCGCGACGGAGCTGAACAACTTCGAAGGTCCGCGCACCGTCGAACAGGCCGCGCGGGAGCCCGTGCGCCTCGCGCTTCTCGACGCGAGCGGTCCGACGGGCACGTTCTCGAACGAGGACGGCCCGCTGCCGTGGTGACGTAGCGTTGGAGCCTGCTTCAGCCGCGCCAAGGTGTCAGGCGGGGCAGCCAGCCTGGTACGGCACGGCGGTAGGCCTCGTATTCGTCGCCGTAGCGGCGGGCAAGCGTCGGTTCCTCATATAGTCTCACGAAGGAGATCATGGCGGCCGCGGCGATGACTAGATAGGCGGCGACCGTCCAGCTCGAAAACAGCAGTGCCTGGCCGAGGACGATCGACAGCACGGCGACGTACATCGGATTGCGCACATGGCGGTAGATGCCGCCGACGACCAGCCTTTCGGTCGGCGCGACCGGGGCGGGGGTACCCAGGCCCTCTAGGGCAAACCGGGCAAAGGCGTGCAGCAGTATGGCTGTGCCGGCGACAACCAGCAGCCAGCCCACAGGAACGAAACCGGGCAGTCTCGACCAGGGCAGGCGATAGCGATCGGTCAGCAGCCAAGGCAACAGCCCGGCGACCACGCCGGGCGCTACAGCAAGGAAGATGACGCTGCCGGCGATCGCCGAAGTGGCTCGCATATAGCTCTCCTTACGGGCGCGGCCTTGAACGGTCTCCTGCAACGCGCTTCAGGTCTTGTCCGGCATGTAACCCAAACCGCTGCACCCTCAGGTCAAGCTCGATGGCGGGCTTTTGGGCGGCATGCACCAGCAAGGTCTGGCTGCCGAAAAAACAAACGCGTGCTGCACGATTCCACGTCATCCTGCGTTTTTCGACTTTCCGAGCAGGAATCGCTGCTGATTCGCGGCCGCGGATCGATTTTTGCCTTGCCGTAGGCTGTATTTCAGCGATTCAACTGGTCCTATTGCGCTTCGGGACGGATTAGACCACAGCCGGCGCCTTTTTGCATGTGAGTGTTGCAAAATAGATGCTTGTTTCTTGGGCATGAAGAGCACATATATAGATCATCTCCTGAGCGCGTTCTCCTCCCATTAGCGCTCTCGAGTGTTCCCCTCTGGAGGTTAGCCTTAACAGGCACTTCCAATCAAACTCAGCCGGGTCTTCATTGATCCGGCTTTTTTGTTGCCCGAAACCAACACATCGCCAGAAAATCGGCCGGAGCGGTCGCGTAACAGTGACATGTAACCTCGGGTAACATGCCGCGGGCGCGCCAAATCGATTAAGCAGAGCACAGGACGCGGTGTGGCTCGTCCGGGGGATGGGGGCATCACTCGGACGACCCGGGCTCAGGCAGCTACCGCGTCCGAACCTTCCTCCGCCGCCAGGCACCGGCGGCAAGCATGCGGCGGACCTGCCGTTTCGCCTCCCACGAAGACGGTCCGCAAGAAACGGCGCCCGGATCATCCGGGCGCCGTTTCCTGTTGGGCCGCAAAGGCAGATCAGGCGGCCTTGCCGTTGGCGTTCAGCGCTTCGTCGGCCAACCGGCCGGTGAGTTCGGCCATGTGGTCGAAGACGGCCCGGTAGCTGGCGACACCCGCCGTGGCCGAGCGCAGCTCGATGATGAGGTCGCCGATCTCGGCTTGCGGCATGGTCGCCTCGACGACGTCCCATCCGGGCCAGTCGGGCCGCGCGTCGTAGCCGAGGATCTGGCCGCGCCGCTGCGGGATCAGAGCGATGATCTTCGACGTCGCATCCGACGGCGTGACGATCTCGACCTTCATCACCGGCTCGAGCAGCACCGGCGAGCACGCGGCCATGCCTTCCTTCATCGCCAGCTTCGCTGCCATCTGGAAGGCCATGTCGGAGGAATCGACCGCATGGTAGGAGCCGTCGGAAAGGTTGACGGCAACATCGACGACCGGGAAGCCGAGCGGGCCGGATTTCAGGTAATCGCGCACGCCGGTCTCGACCGACTGGATGTAGGTCTTCGGCACGACGCCGCCGGTGATCGTATCGGTGAACTGGAAGCCTGACCCGCGCGGCAGCGGTTTGATCTCAATCACGACGTCGCCGAACTGGCCGTGGCCGCCTGATTGTTTCTTGTGGCGGCCGCGCTGCTGCGTCGCTTTGCGGATCGTCTCGCGGTAGGGCACGGCCGGCACATGGCCTTCGACCGGGATCTGGTTCTTGCCTTCCAGCCGCTCGCGCACGACGCGCAGATGCATCTCGCCATGGCCGGACAGCACGGTTTCGGCCGAATCCTGGTTGTGATGCAGGTTGAGCGAGGGATCTTCCTCGGCCAGGCGCTGGATGGCCGCCGACATCTTGACCTCGTCCTTGCGCTCTTTCGGCCGCAGCGCGAAGGCGAAGACCGGTTGCGGCGGCGCCAGCGTGACCAGCGGCTGGATGCCGCCCTTGGTCGAGCTCAGCGTCTGGCCGGTCCTGACGGCGTCCAGCTTGCCGAGCGCGACCGTGTCGCCGGCCTTGGCCGAAGTCAGCTTGACCTGGTCCTTGCCGAGCATCTTGTAGATGCCGGAGACCTTTGCCGTTTCGCCATTGGAAAGGAACAGCTCGGCGGCGTCGGCGACCTGGCCGGACAGGATGCGCGACACAGACAGCTTGCCGCCATGCGCGGTGTGGATGGTCTTCATCACCTGGACCACGGTGGCATTGCCATCGAGAGCGCCGAGGCGCTGGCGCGTCGCCTCGATGTCGGGTGCGTCGTGACGGATCGCCTTCAACAGGCGCAGCACGCCATTGCCCTTCTCGGCGGTGCCGATCAGCACCGGCGTCACCATGCCGTCGCGCAGGTCGGCGGCAAGATCGTCGAAGATCGCATCCTTCGGCGGTTCGATCTCGTCCAGCAATTGCTCCATCAGCCGGTCGTCATGGTCGGCGAGCGTCTCCAGCATGGAAAAGCGCGCCTCGAGCTCGCGCGCCTTGTCGTCGCTCGGGATCTGGGCGACCTCGCTCTCGGCATATTCGCGGTAGATGTAGGCACGCTCCAGAGCGAGGTCGATCGAGCCGATGACGACGCCGTCCTTGCGCAGCGGGATCTGGCGCAGCAGCAATGGCACCGAGCTTGCCGGCTGCAGCATCTTCAGCGTGTCGCGCACACCTGCTATCGCCTTGTCGACCTTGTTCAGGAACAGCATGCGCGGCACGCCGAGATCGTCGAGCTTGCGCATGATCAGCTGCAGGGCAGGGATCTTCTTCTCGTCGGCCTCGGCAACGACCACGGCGACGTCGCAGGCGGCCAGCACCGGCTCGGCTTCGAAGGAGAATTCGATGGAGCCGGGACAATCGACGAAGGTGAACGGCTCGCCCATGAAATCGGTGGTGGCGAAGGTCGCCTCGACGCTCATGCCGTGAGCGCGCGCCTCGGGCGAATGATCGGAAACGGTATTTCCGGACGAAACGGGATTCTGGCGGGGAATGGCGCCTGTACGGGCGAGTATGGCTTCGAGAAGTGTCGTCTTACCGCTTGCGAAGGGACCGACTATGGCAATGCATTTCGGTCCCGTGCGTCGTCCTCCGGCGCGAGTACCCATGGCTGACCTCCACTCAGGCGTTTCCCTGTGAGCGGCGGCCGGCCTGTCGGCCGTCGCGGGCGAGGCTTTTTTCAATTTGCCACCTACCCAAAGGGCATCGTCCCACGGGCAGGCCGGGAGGGCAAGGGATTTGAGGTTGAAGGGATTTGAAGTTGGGGCCGGTTCAGCCGGTGCCGGTTAGGCGCGACGCCAGCGAGGGTGCGTCGACGCGCTGCACCGCCACCGTCTCGGCAAAGCGCGCGAGCAACGGATTGAACAGGTCCGCACGCTCCCAGAAAGGCGCATGCCCGGCGCTAGAGATGATGTGGCAATGCTCCCACAGCGAGCCGTATGCGAGTGTCTCAAAATAGCCGAGCCGGACGAACGGATCGTTCTCGCCATTGACGATAGCGACCGGAAACGCGGCTTGCTCGACCACCTGTCTCTGGTCGGCGCCCTTGCCGGTGAGCATGCCGCGCGTCACCGCGGCGCGCAGCCGGCCGTCGGTGCGCAGGATGGCTTGGCGAAAGGACGGATCGGCGGTGTCGCCGAAGCACAGCGTCTCGAAGCGCTCGGCATCGCGTTCGGAATACGTCTTTTTGGACGCCAGCAGCATGTCCCAATGCGCGTGGAAGCCGCGCAGCATGCCGAAAGGACCCTTCGATACCGGCGGCGCGCCGGTCAGCATCAGCCCGCCGACGGCGCGGTGAAAACTTGCGAGTTCGATTGCCACGTGCCCGCCAAGCGACCAGCCGAAGACGACGGCGCGGCCGATCCCCAAAACATCGAGGAGCTGAGCCGCCGATTGGGCAAGGCCGGCGATGGTGTAGTCCGTCGCCGGATCGCGGGCGTCCGACGATTCGCCATGGCCGGGCAGGTCGAAAGCAATCAACCGATGGGCAGCGGCCAACGGGCTGTCGAACTGACGGGCGAATACGGCGCGCGAACTGCCCGAGCCGTGGATCAGGACAAGCGGGATGCCGGGTCCCGACGACTGGCTGAGGCGCAAATCCGCTTGCGGCGTGCGGATCGTGCGGTGGGAAACGGCCATATCTGGTTTGGACCTTGGGATTGTCTCCAGGTCAACATCGCATGCCGAGGTCACCATGTTGTTTAGAACGGTGGTTAAGAAATGATTTCTCGGCTTGCGCCGGGTATGATGAACGAATCCACCACAGCTAACCCCGGGACCCTGATGATGGAATCCACGCTCGACCTTCTCCTCTCGATCAGCAGCATCGCGACGCTCGGGCAATATGCCTGGTCGATGCGCGCGCATTTCCAGTCGCAGACCATGTCTCAAGGCGCGATGATCATTTCGGCCGTCGTGGTCGGCACGGCGCTGTTCTTTCTTGCGCTGCTGTGGATCGAGCGGCAGCCGGTGGCGGCGAAGATCGGCGGGCTCGCCATCGAACTGGCAAGCTCGGCGCTGTTCTGGTGGGCGATCTCGGTCTCCCGCAAGGCGCGGCTGCGGTTCGCATTCGATCCTGACAATCCCGACAGCCTGGTGACCGAAGGCCCTTATCTCCATGTCCGGCATCCGTTCTACACGTCCTACATCATCTTCTGGATCGGATGGGGTATCGCGACCTGGTCGGTCTGGGCGGTGGTTCCGGTCGCCGGCATCGTTACGATCTACGTGATCGCAGCCTTGGACGAAGAGCGAAAATTTTCGCGGACAAGGTTGGCCGATGCCTACGACGCTTACCGCACGCGGACCGGTCTGTTCTGGCCGCGTTTTGCCCGCAGCCGGCAGGAGATGCAGCCGGCATCGGACGAAAGTGGTAGGGTCTAAGACACTGGATTGAATCGAGGACTTGCGACGATGAAGATTATTGCCTGCGGCAGCGTGCCGACGATTGTTGCGCCGGAAAAATACTTCACTGGCCGGGTTTTGCAGACGCCGATCATCGAGAAAGAGGCGCCGGCGCGGCTCAGAGCCACGCTGGTCAGCTTCGAGCCCGGCGCTCGCACCCACTGGCACACGCATCCGCTCGGCCAGACGCTCTATGTCACATCCGGTGCCGGTCTCGTGCAAAGCTGGGGCGGGCCGCTGCAGGAGATCAGGGCCGGCGACGTCATCTCCTTTGCGGCCGGCGAAAAGCACTGGCACGGCGCCGCGCCCAAATCGGCGATGACCCACATCGCCATGCAGGAGGCGCTCGAGGGTGTGCATGTCGATTGGCTGGAGAAGGTGAACGACGAGCAGTATGGCGGCTGAAACGTCTCAGACCAGCGCGGCGGTAAAGCGCTGGATGCGCGTGCAGGCCTCTTCGAGCAGAGCCTCCGACGTGGCGTAGGAGATGCGGAAGTTCGGGCCGAGGCCAAAGGCCGAGCCGAAAACAACCGCCACGCCCTCGGCCTCGAGCAGTTCCGAGCAGAAGGTTTCGTCGCTGTCGATCACCTTGCCGCTCTTGGTCTTCCTGCCGATCAGCTGGGCACAGGAGGGATAGACGTAGAACGCACCCTCCGGCGACGGACAGGTGATGCCGCGCGCCTGGTTGAGCATCGAGACGACGAGATCGCGCCGGCCCTGGAAGATCGCCTTGTTCTTCGGGATGAAATCCTGCGGGCCGTTCAGCGCTTCGACCGCCGCCCATTGGGCGATGGTGCAGGCGCCGGAGGTCTGCTGGCCCTGGATCATGTCCATCGCCTTGATCAGCGGCACCGGGCCTGCCGCGTAGCCGATGCGCCAGCCGGTCATGGCATAGGCCTTCGACACGCCGTTCATCGTCAACGTGCGCTCATAGAGCTTAGGCTCGACCTCGGCGATGGTCTTGAAGACGAAGTCGCCATAAGTCAGGTGCTCGTACATGTCGTCGGTCAGCACCCAGACATGCGGGTGCTTCAACAGCACGTCGGCCAGGCTCTTGAGTTCCGCTTCGGTGTAGGCTGCGCCCGAGGGGTTCGACGGCGAGTTCATCAACAGCCATTTGGTGCGCGGCGTGATCGCCTTTTCCAGCACGGCCGCCGTCAGCTTGAAGCCGTTGTCGATGGAGGTGTCGGCAAAGGCCGAGGTGCCGCCGCAGATCGCCACCATTTCGGGATAACTGACCCAATAGGGGCGCGGGATGATCACCTCGTCGCCGGGGTTCAGCGTCGCCATGAAGGCGTTGAACAGGATCTGCTTGCCGCCGGTGCCGACGATGGTCTGCTCCGGCCGGTAGTCGAGATTGTTCTCGCGCTTGAATTTTTTTGCGATCGCATCGCGCAGCGGCACAATGCCGGATACCGGCGGATATTTCGTCTCACCGCGGCGGATCGCCTCGATCGCGGCGTGCTTGATGTTGTCGGGGGTGTCGAAGTCCGGCTCGCCGGCGCCCAGCCCGATCACATCGCGGCCGGCGTTTTTCAGCTCGCGCGCCTTCTGCGTCACCGCGATGGTCGCGGAAGGCTTTACGCGGGAAAGGACGTCGGCAAGAAAGGCCATGACAGATATCTCCAGAAAAGACCGGCGGGCGAAGGCGCCGCGGCGCCTCTCATGTCGCATCGTCTTCTCAAGCGCAAGCCCAGCGCAGGCATTGTCGAATGAGCCAGCGCGCAATGCTGGCAACAATAAATTCATCAACGATCGGTAAAAGCTTGAACGGCAGGACCGTGGCCGGTCCGCCAGTCTCGCATAGCGAGGAACCGTGACGCGCAGCATCGGGCTTGCCCATATCATCCGCCATGATGACGGCACCGCCAGCGGTGTCTGGGGGGTCTATACGCTGCAAAGCGCGTTCCAGCCGATCTTCGCCTTCAACAAGGGCAAGCTTTCCGTCGTCGCGTTCGAGGGGCTGATCCGGCCGTTCCGCGAAGGCGAGCCGCAGCCGCCAATGAGTTTCTTCAACAGCTGTCCGGCGGTCGACCGCCTGCATATCGAGGCGCTGACACGGACGCTGCACCTTCTGAACGCCGGCGCCTGCCTGCCGCGAGACGCCTCCATCTTCATCAATTTCGATCCATCGGTGTTCACCGACCGCAGCATCGCCGACAAGGCGCTGCGCGACATGCGGCTGGTGCTGCACGAGGCCGACATCGATCCGCGCCGCGTCGTCTGCGAGGTCACCGAGCAGAAATCGGCGTCGCAGGAAACGCTCTACAGTTTCGTCGAGGCGCTCAGGGGCAATGGTTTGCGCATTGCCGTCGACGATTACGGCGCGGACGAATCCGACATCAATCGCATCAAGGAACTCAGGCCAGACATCGTCAAGTTCGACGCCGACTGGATCATGACGCTGATGGAGTCCGGTGCCGGCTTCGCCTTGCTGACCGCTATGGTGACAAGCTTCGAAGAGCAAGGCATCCGTACGGTATTCGAGGGCATCGAGACGGGCTGGCAGCTCGAGCTCGCCGAAAAGTCGGGCGCCTCGATGGTGCAAGGCTTCGTGCTGGCGCGCCCGGAGCTTGCACCGACCAGCTTTCACGTCTTCGACAAGGCCGGGCAAGCATCAGCGGTGTCGCCCGATAAGGACAAAGTTCCCGCGGCCGTTTCGCCATCGCGGCGGCCGATGCGGGCCTTTGGCCGCAGGGTGGCATCGTGACCGGGCGGGCCGACATGCGGCGCAAGGTCGGCGAAGCGATCTTTGCCGACGAGGTCGGCATCGAATATGGCGTCTACGGCGCATTCCGGCTGAGGAGCGCCTACCAGCCGGTCTTCGCGCCGCGCGGCAGGTTTCTCGCCGCCGTCGCGGTCGAGGGACTGATCGAGCCGCATCGTGCAGGCAGGCCGGTGGCGCCGCAAATCTTCTTCGAAGGTGTGCCGGCAGCGGATCGGCTGTTTGTCGAAACCATGTGCCGGGTGCTGCATTTGCGCAACTTCCGCAACATCGGCGTCGACGGGCTCGACCTCTTCTTCAACTACAATCCGCTGATCAACGATGACCCCGCACGGGCGCTGGCCGAAATCAGGCTGATGACCAGGCATCTGGCGGATTTCGGCCTGCATCCCGGCATGCTGGTCTGCGAGATTACCGAGCAGGCGGCCGGCGACAAGGTGCTTGTCAGCCTGGCGCGCGAGATGCGGCGCGACGGCGTCCGCATCGCCATCGACGATTTCGGCACCGGGCATTCGACCGAAGAAAGGGTAGCGCTGGTGCAGCCCGACATCGTCAAGATCGACGGCACCTGGTTCGCAGAATTCTGCCGCCATGCCGCCGCCGAGCGGTTTTTCCGGCCGCTAGTTTCGACGCTGCACGACCGTGGCGCCAAGGTGCTGGTCGAAGGCGTCGAGAACGCCACGCATCTGCGCGTCGCGCTGGATGGCGGCGTCGACCTGCTGCAGGGCTTTTACCTTGCCCGGCCGGCGCTGGCCGGTACGCTGTTCGACGAGGAGCCTCTGTCGATCGACAGGCTGCTTGGCAGGGATAACAACGTCATCCCCTTGTTCGGATGAATGCATCAGCGGCGCTGATGGTTACGCCAAAACAAATCACTGGATGAAGCCGCCGCTGCCGCGATAGAGGCTGGATCAAGCCCTGAGACGGGTGGTTGCGAGCAAGGGGGAGCACCGATGATACTCTATGGAATGATCGACAGCGGCAATTGCTACAAGCCGCGCCTGTTGATGGCCAAGCTCGGCATCGCTTTCACCAATGTCGAGGTCAGCTCGCACACCGGCGACACGCGCAAGCCCGACTATGTCGCGAAAAACCCGAACGCCATGGTGCCGCTGCTCGAACTCGACGACGGCCGCCGGCTGGCCGAATCCAATGCCATCCTGCTCCATCTCGCCGAAGGCACGCGGTTCCTGCCGGCGGACAGATACGAACGCGCGCTGGCCTACCAGTGGCTGTTCTTCGAGCAATACAGCCACGAGCCTTATATCGCCGTGCGCAGGGCGCTGCTGACCTTCCCTGAAAGAGCCAAGGACGCAACGCCCGAGCGGCTGGCGCTGACGCTGGAGCGCGGCAACAAGGCGCTCGGCGTCATGGACAAGCACCTGGCCGGGAGCAGCTTCTTCGCTGGCAATGCGCTCAGCGTCGCCGACATCGCGCTCTATGCCTATACGCACACGGCCGAGACGGGCGGGTTTCAGCTCGACGCCTATCCGGCGGTGGCCGCCTGGCTGCGACGGGTCGAGGCCGACCCGGGGCATGTGCCGCTGGAGTGGGTGGGGTAGTTCTGTCCTCACGCTTGTCGCCGCTTCGCGGCTCGCTCCGGACGGGGCGCGCCTACAGGCGCGACGCCCGGTCGGGCTTGCGGCCTTCGGCCGGTGGCGTGAATGCTCGCACGCCTTTGCTCTGATTAACGAGGGCAGTTTTGCGTAGGCCTCCCAAAACGAGGGAGTGGCAAAATGATTCACAGAGGCCGGGTCCGGCCGGCGCGATGATCAGCCAATGCCTGCTCGGCAAGCTTGTCCAGCCTGCCGCCCTCGGCGTCGGCTTCGAACTGACGGTCCCACATGTCGGCCTGCAGCGCCTCGAACCATGCGGCAAACGCCTTGAGCTCTTCGGGGCTTAGTTCGGCGACGGATTTCTCAATCTGTTCAAGCTTGCTCATGGGTCGATGGTACCATGACCGGGGCAAAAACACCACAAAGTGGTCCCATAGCACCAAGGCGGCGGTTCATCGGATCCAGACAGCAAAAAGGCGGGACAAAATCCCGCCTTCCCATGCTTGGTAGCCTGATCGGGAGCGTTTTGGCCGGGCCGGCAGCAATCTGCTGCTTCGGCTTGTCGGGGTCTTTCGCTCCGGCGCGCTTCTCGCGCGACCGCCAGTACATCCGTGACTTGCCGCGCGCCCCGGGCTATCGCCCGGCGCGCGCCATTCGCAAAATCAGGCTGCCTTGCTCAGAGATCCAGCGGACGACTTGCCAGTGCGGCGGTCCTGCTCGATCTCGAAGTTGATCTTCTGGCCTTCGACCAGGGTCGACAGTCCAGCACGCTCGACTGCGGAGATGTGGACGAAAACATCCGCGCCGCCGCTGTCAGGCTGAATGAAGCCGAAACCCTTGGTGGAATTAAACCACTTGACCGTACCTGTTGCCATTTCGATAGTCCTTTACGTTTGCTTTAGTTTGACTGGACCGAAACCCAGCCGGTTTGTATCGAGATTTTGGAGATAGAACGTCAGCAAACGCGAAGATCGCGAGGCCCGGATCGATCGGCCGAAATATCAATGGACGGCATATAATATGCTTTCGCGCAAAAAACAAGACGGGGCGGAAAATGGCGCCGCGGCAACGCTGCCCAACGGCCGCCCCAATCGCGTGAGAGCGTCGTCGCTGCGCGCCTGACCCGGGAGGATCGCGTCGGCTTCGGGCGCGACCGGGTTTTGGGGAGAGGGACATGAAAATCGTTCTGCTTGCCGCTTGCCTGACGCTGGTGGCCGCCGAGGCGCAGGCGGGCTCGCGCTACGACCCGACCCGCATGAGCTGCGGCAAGGTGCAGGCGACGATCGCGCGCGAGGGTGCGGTCATCCTGCGCTATCGATCGGCGCGCGTGCCGGGCCTGGCGCTCTACGACCGCTATGTGCGGAGCCAGCAATTCTGCGACATCGGCGAAGTCAGGGCGCGGGCCTCGGTGCCGAGCGCCGATACGAATTCCTGCACCGTCTACAAATGCAAGCGGGTGGAATTCGATCGGCGCTTCCGCCGGCGCCTGCTTCCGGATTAGAGTGGGACGAAATGGTGCGCCGGGTGCCGGCCTCGCCTGAATATCAGCACACCTAAAACCCGAACGACACCTGCGCCGGCGGCGGCGGGCCGACGCGCACGCCTTCCATTGCCAGCATCTTTTCCTTGGTAGCCGAGCCGCCGGGGGCGGAAAAGCCGCCGATCTTGCCGCCGGCGGCAAGGATGCGGTGACAGGGGATGACCAGCGGCACCGGGTTGGCGCCGAGTGCGGCGCCCGTCTCACGCGCCAGCCCGGCATGGCCGGCCCGTTTGGCCAGTTCGCCATAGGTGGTGGTTTCGCCGAAGGCGAGTTTTCGTGCCGCGTCATAGATCGCCAGGCGGAACTCGTCGACGCCGCTGAGATCGACCGGCACGTTGGAGAAATCGACGTCCTTGCCGGCGGCGTAGGCCTTGATCGACGCGATCAGCTCGGCAACCCATTGCGGTTCGGGCTTCGCAGGCTGCTCGGCGGCGGCATGGCGTAGCAGCCGGCGCTCGACCGCGTCGCGATTGCGCTGCGGCAGGCAGAGCCGGGTCAGTCCGGCATCGCTCCAGGCGATGCCCATGAAGCCGAGCACGGTTTCGAAGACCGCGTGGCCGGCGGTGGCATGAGAGGCGTCCATGGCGTGCTCCTTTCCGGAATCCTTCGAAGTACAAATCCAGAACAATATCGCATTTCCCGGCCCGGCTCGCCACCCGAAAACCGCCGGCTACCGCGGATTGCCCGAGGAAAGATGCTGGTGTAAGGACTTCTTAACACCCGACGAACCGGACCCGAGCGCCGCTTGCCAGCAAAATTCCTCTTTCCCGTCCTTGCGGCGGTGTTGGCCGTGGCCGCTCTCAGCGGTTGCACCTCGACTTCGCCGGTGACCCCGACGCCGGCCTTCACCGAAAATGCGGCCAATACCGATGCCGGCTTTACGTTGGCGCTGCCCGACACGGTTTCGGTGCTGCCGGAGCCGTCCGGCGTGGTCCAGACGGCGGCGCTGCCGATCGAGCCGGCCGCCGCCTTTGCCGGGCCGACGCCGCTGGCGGCAACCACCCCTGCCGTCATGACCGCCAATGCCCAGCCTGTTACCGCGACGCCAGCCGTCGCCATGCCGGTCACCCAACAGACCGCGGCCATGCCCGGCGTTCAGCCGGTTTCCTACACGGTGCCGCAGAACCCGGCCGTTCTGGCCGCGACCGACCCCACCGAGGGGCAGTCGAACGCCGGCGGCCGCAGCGAGATCGAGCGGCTGATCGAGAAATATTCCGCGCTTTACCAGGTGCCGGTCGATCTGGTGCGCCATGTCGTCAACCGCGAGAGCACCTTCAACCCGAAAGCCTACAATCACGGCCATTGGGGGCTGATGCAGATCAAGCACGCGACGGCGCGCGGCATGGGCTATGACGGGCCGGCAAGCGGCCTGTTCGATGCCGAGACCAATTTGAAATATGCGGTGAAATATCTGCGCGGCGCCTGGCTGGTCTCAGGCGGCAACCCCAAGCGCGCCGACCGGCTCTACCAGAGCGGCTATTATTACGACGCCAAGCGCAAGGGGATGCTGGGCGAAACCGGCCTCGGCAGCGATAGCCTGCGCCGCCGCATGCAGCCCGATGCCTGAGCCGCGCCCGCCGGCGCCAAACGACATCCGCCTGCGCAAGATCCTCGACGACACGCTTCTGGCGCCGCGCTGGCCCGAAGGTTTTTTCATGCGCGGCTTCGAAGCCGCCGATGCACTCGCTTTGCATACGCTGTTGACCGCGGTGTTCGACGACGGCGCCGACGGGCCGTTCGACGAATGGTGGCCGCGCATTTCGGCCGACGCGGAATTCGACCCAGCTTTGTGTTTCCTGGTCATCGACGGCAAGGGCCGGCTGGCGGGCGCGGCGCTCTGCTGGACGCGGGCTTTCGTCAAGGATCTTGCCGTCCACCCGGAGGCGCGCGGCAAGGGCATCGCCGAGGCGCTGATGCGGCACGCGTTTGCGGTGTTTCGCGCGCGGGGCGCCGAGCATGTCGATCTCAAGACCAACACGGTCGAGAACGCCGCCGCCGTCCGGCTCTACGAACGGCTGGGGATGTTCGAAGTCGACTGGGCGGGGTGAGGCGCGGTCGACAAGCCGACGAACGCCCGGAGCCATGGTGGAGGGCAGGGACCGAGCGCAGGATCCGGAAAGGAAATGGCCACCAAGGCGGCAGGTCGCGTCTTGCCGGTCCGGGCGTCAAGCTGCGACGTTGCGATTCGCGCGGGGGTTTTGACGAAACCGGAGAAACATGCGGCGTTTGCTTTCCAGAACCGGCCTCGCCACCTTGATCCTCGCCGTTCCGCTGTTCGCGGGCGTGGCGCGGGCCGACGATTGCGCCAATGCGCAGGACCAGGGCACCTTGAACGAATGCGCAGGGAATGCGTTCGACAAGGCCGACAAGAAGCTCAACGATGCCTACAAGCAGATCGAAGGGCGGCTGAAGGGCGATGCGGAGACCAAGAAGCTGCTGGTCGATGCTCAACGCAACTGGGTTGCTTTCCGCGACGCCGAATGCGCTTTCCAGGGCGGCCCGCGCGAGGGCGCCGGCAGCATGTATCCGATGGTCGTCTACGATTGCCAGACGGCTCTCACCAACGACCGGGTGAGGGATTTCGAGAACTATCTCAATTGCCCGGAAGGCGAGGTCAGCTGCCCGGTGCCGGCGCAGTAGCGTCGGGCGATTGGCAATCGCATATGGGGGTCCCCCTCATCCGGCCGCTTCGCGGCCACCTTCTCCCCGCCGGGGAGAAGAGGCTGGCATCAACGCCGACGACCTCCTCTCCCCTCGGGGAGAGGTCGGATTGCCCCGAATTGCCCTTCGCAATTCGGTTGGCAATCCGGGTGAGGGGNCTCCTCTCCCCTCGGGGAGAGGTCGGATTGCCCCGAATTGCCCTTCGCAATTCGGTTGGCAATCCGGGTGAGGGGGACTTCTGCCGCCCGCCGCAAAAAATGTCGGAACCGCCCTTCGCCATGCGTCCTTGAGAGGCAAGGCGCGTTGCCGGAACCTTGGCGCGCGTCGTCAAAATCCTAAGAGATGGAGATGACGATGATCAGCTTTCCCAACGAATCCCAGGAATACCGCACCGCCCGCGAAACCCTTTTGCAGAAGGAGATCGAGCTGCGCCGCGCGATGGAGGATGTGGCCGTCGCCCGCCGCGCGTTGCCCAAGGGCGGGCTGGTGCCGCAGGATTATGTGTTTGACGGACTGGGGCAGGACGGCAAGCCTGCGCGCATAAAATTGTCGGAGCTGTTCTCGCCTGGCAAGGACACGCTGATCGTCTACTCGATGATGTTCCCGCGCCATCCGCAGGAAACGCGTGACGTCGCGACCAGCGGCGGCACGGCGAAGCTCGCTCGGCCGGACCAGCCATGCCCGTCCTGCACGGCGCTGCTAGACCAATTCGACGGCGCCATCGGCCATCTCGAGGCGGCCGGTTTCAATTTCGCCGTGGTGGGCAAGACGGCGCTGGAAAACCTGCTGACGCTTGGCCGCGACCGCGGCTGGGTGAACATGCGGCTGGTGTCCTCGGCCGGCAACAGCTTCAAGCGCGACTACCACGCCGAGGACGAATCCGGCGCTCAACTCCCCGTCCTGTCGGTGTTCCACCGCGATGCCGACGGTATCAGGCATTTCTGGAGCTCCGAGCTGGGTTTCACGCTGCCGGAACCCGGCCAGGACCCGCGCGCCATCGGTACCTGCGAGATCTTGTGGAACCTGATGGATTTCGCGCCGGAGGGCCGGCCGGACTGGGACGAGCAGCTGCAGTATGATTGCTGCCATTGACCTTGGCATTCCCTGTCGGCGTATCGGGAAATCCTGCCGGTGCCGGGCTCTTGTCCCGATGTGATTTGACGCTGCGGCGCGCTGACCTACCCTCTAATGCCGAACCGAGGAGACGAGCGATGCTGTCGCCTTTCAACCGGAGCGTCACGCTGGCAGCGGCGGTAATCCTTGCCGCCGTCAGTGCGGCTTATGCCCATCACGGCTGGTCGTGGACGCAGGACGGGTTTTTCGAACTCCGGGGCAAGATAACGGCCATCTATATCGGCAATCCGCACGCCACCCTGGACGTCGATGCCGAGGGCGAGGTCTGGCGGGTGGAGATGGCGCCGCCGTCCCGCACGATCGCCGCCGGCCTCACCGAGGAGGTCGCCAAGGTCGGCAACGAGGTGGCCGCGATCGGCCATCGCTCGCGCGACGAGAGCGAAAAACGCATGAAGGCAGTCCGCGTCATCGTCGGCGGCAAAACCTACGATGTCTATCCCGACCGCGTGCCGCCGGCCTGAATGGACGGGTTTTTTGCCGGCATCGAACAACTCGCTTTGGTGCGGGGGCTGAAGGCCTCCTTCGTCGCCTACCCCATCGTCAATGCGCTCCACATCATGTCGATCGGCGCGCTGCTGACCAGCGTCTGGCTCATGGACCTCAGGATCCTGGGCGCCTTCCGCTCGCTGCCGCAGGCGCCGTTCGTGGCGCTGCTGCGCCGCACCGCATTGGCCGCGTTCGGCGGCGCGCTCGTCACCGGGGCGCTGCTGTTTTCAGTCAGGGCGAGCGAGTATGCGGCGATGCCGATTTTTCTCGCCAAGATGACGCTCATCCTGCTTGCCGGCGCCAACTTCCTCGCCTTCATGCGGCGCGCAAAAGGCGGTGAGGAGCCGGCCGATGGGGCCGCGACCATGCTGGCTGTGCTCTCGCTGATGCTGTGGACGGCCGTGCTTTTCGCGGGACGGTTTATTGGATTTCTCGGCTAGGCCGAGCGGTCGGCACTGGCGTTGGCAAGGCCGGCAGATAAGCTCACTGCAAGCCAGGGAGATCGTCATGAACAAGGAGATTGTCGAAGTGCCGGTGCTGTGGGCGGCCGTGCGTGCGCGGGGCGAGCCGCTGTCACTGGTGACAAAAGGGGCGGAGTTGGTCTTCGTCTCCGGCACGCCGCCGCTCGATATCTCGACCGGCAAGCTGGTCAAGGGAGACATCGAGGTGCGACCGAGGCGTCGCTGAAGGCGCTGAGACATTGTCTGGAAGCGCCTGATACCTCGCTCGATAACGTGGTGATGGTGCGCGTCTACGCCGCCAACTTCGGCTTCTACAACGCGATCTACCGCGTCTATGCGAAGTATTTCAGCGTCAACCCGCCGGCGCGCAGCTTCGTACCGGCGGCCTCATGGCCCATGGACATCGAGATCGAGTGTGTCGCGGTGCCGTGAGGGCTGGGTGTGGTCGAGACCACCTTCCTGGCAGAATGCTGGCACTCCATTGCCTACGGCGTTTGGGTTCGGCCAAGACTCGATCAACTGTTCAATCCCTGCCTGATTGCGCGAATCAGTGCTACCAATGTTGTCGATCTTACGCTAACGAGCTAATTCTTGGCTAAGACACGGGAAAGATGAGAGAAGCGATGGCTGAAACAGATCTTGAATTTGTCGACGAGGACGACGCGGTTCTAGATCCAAAAGATACTGCTGCTTTTTCAGAAGCTGTTCTATATTCGTCGGACTGGACAGTTCAAACTGTCATCTCCCAATTGATGAATAAGAACATCGATATGAACCCTCGTTTCCAAAGGCGCGACGCTTGGTCAATTGGGGGAAAAGGGAGGTTCATTGAAAGTGTTATCTTGGGTTTTCCTATACCACAAATAGTTCTTGCGGAAAAGAAAAACCAAAGGGGCCAGTTCATCGTATTAGATGGAAAACAGAGGTTGCTTTCTCTTCTGCAATTTACAGGAAACGCTGAGGGCACAAAGAATGCTTTTCGTCTTTCTGGGTTGGAGGTTCGGACGGATCTTATTCGAAAGAGCTTTTCTCAATTGGAAAAGGACCCCGCAAGAAGAGACGATTTGAACGCTTTTTTCAACAATACGATTCGGACGGTCGTAATTCGTAACTGGCCCAATACGAATTTTCTTCATACGGTATTCCTGCGATTGAATACCGGAAGCGTTAAGCTTTCTCCTCAAGAATTGCGCCAAGCTATGGTGCCCGGGCCATTTTCAGACTTTATTGATGATACTGCGATTGCGTCAGCTCACGTCCAGAGGCTAATGGGTCGAACGACGCCAGATCCTCGCATGCGTGACGTGGAGCTTATTGTTCGGTACTTGGCTTATCGGCGCTTCCTCGCTAGTTATTCGGGGAGGATGAAAGAATTTCTCGATAACACTTGTATGGCGCTTAACGAAACTTGGGAAGATGTGCAGGTTTCCGTCAGTCGCGATATTGAGCAGTTTAACGCGGCCGTTGATGTTCTTATAGATATATTTGGTGATGAAGCGTTAGCCCGAAAGCCTGGCTCGCGATCCTTCAACAGAGCAATTTTCGATGCCCTTGTTTTTTATGCTGCAGATTATGAAATCAGAACCGCTATGGCAGCTAATGCCGAGAAAGTGCGACTGCTATATGCCTCATGCCTCGCTGATGCGACGTTCTCGGAGGCCGTCGAAAGTGACACGGCCGGTATTCCGCATACGTTTGACCGGTTGTCAATTTGGGGGGTCGGACTTCGCGCCGCTCTTGAGCAAGACAATAAAGTTCCTGCTCTCGAACCTAGGAAAGACGGGAGCTCGCGTATAACGTTCGACGGCTTTCACTAAATGGCGTCGAGTCGCTTTCAAGATCTTCAGGCACGCGTCAAAGAATTGAAGCGCATGCTTTTACCATCTAAATTCGACCCGACTGGCTCTTACAAAGATCCGTTGCGTGTCACGACCCGTGCGCTTTCTTTTCGTGTCTTGACGCACGCGGAGGTGGAAACGTATCTTGAAGATCGCGTTCTTGAAGTAGCCACAACAGCTCTTGACGCTTGGGAGATGAATAAGTTCGTCTCCGTTGTTACATTTCATTTGATCGGTTTCGGCGGCAGAGCAACAGATCGTCCACCAGATTCGCTCCATGCAACTGAGCCAAACAAAATAAAGCAATGGCCAAGCAAGACGTTAATTGACGATCGATTTTCAAAGTGTGTATCGGAATTTAATAAGCGGATTCGACTAGAGAATCACGGGATAAAAGAAAAGAATATCATGGAAATGTTTATTCCGATTGGCTTTGATATGGGTAAATGCGATGCGATTTTTTTGCAGGCGATGAGTAATTTTGGGGAGGCTCGGGGAGCAGTAGCGCACACAAGTGGAAAGGGTCACGTGCAAAAAGCAGTCGACCCGAAAGACGAATACACCACACTCCAGAAGCTCATCGCATCTTTGGAAGTAATCGACGGCGAATTCGATCGCCTTTTGAATGCATCAAAAGCCCCCCAATAGTGGAATTTGTCATATGAGTGAGTGGTGAGGTTGGATCGGGTGTGAGCACCGAGACAGGTTGAGCGGCGCTCGAACACTCGCAACGTTGGCGGGACAGCGCCCCCCTCTGGCCTGCCGGCCATCTCCCCCACAAGGAGGGAGATTGGCTAATCGCCTACGCAAAATACTCCTGCAGCGGCCTCACTTCCAAGCTCCCCGCCCTCAACGCCGCAATCGCCTCCGCCACCGCAGCGGCGCCCGACAGCGTCGTGTAATACGGCACTTTCTGCATCAGCGTTGCCCTGCGCAGCGATTTTGAGTCCGACACCGCCTTCTGGCCGTCCGTGGTGTTGAAGACGATCTGCACCTGGCGGTTGCGGATGGCGTCTTCGATGTGCGGGCGGCCTTCCAGCACCTTGTTTATCTTTTCGGCGACGACGCCGTTCTCGGCGAGGAAGCGGGCGGTGCCGGAGGTGGCGAGCACTTTAAAACCCTGGCCGGCGAGGCGCTTGACCGCCGGCAGGATGCCTTTCTTGTCCTCGTCGCGCACCGAGACAAACAGCGTGCCCGCGCGGGGGAGATCAACACCCGCGCCGAGCTGGCTCTTGGCGAAGGCCAGCGCGAAGTCGCGGTCGAGGCCCATGACCTCGCCGGTCGAGCGCATTTCCGGGCCGAGCAGGATGTCGACGCCGGGGAAGCGGGCGAAGGGGAACACCGCTTCCTTGACGGCGATGTGGCCGGGATTGCGCGGGTCGGGCATGGCGCCGTAATGGGCGAAGGCGTCTTCCAGGCTTTCGCCGGCCATGATGCGGGCAGCAATCTTTGCAATCGGCCGCCCGATGGTCTTGGCGACGAAGGGCACGGTGCGCGACGCGCGCGGGTTGACTTCCAGCACATAGACGGTGCCGTCCTTGATCGCGTACTGCACGTTCATCAGGCCGCCGACATTGAGCGCCCGGGCAAGTGCTGCTGTCTGGCGCTCCAGCTCGTCGACGAGTTCCGAGGGGAGGGAATGCACCGGCAGCGAACAGGCCGAGTCGCCCGAATGGATGCCGGCCTCCTCGATATGCTCCAATATGCCGGAGACGTAGGTCGACCTGCCGTCGCACAGGCAATCGACATCGACTTCGATGGCGCCTGAGAGATAGGTGTCGAACAGAAGCGGGTTCTTGCCGAGCAGCGTGTTGATCTGGCCGGTCTTGTCGTTGGGATATTTCTGCTTGATGTCCTCCGGCACCAGGCCGGGCACGGTGTCGAGCAGATAGGATTGCAGCATGCTCTCATCGTGGATGATCTGCATGGCGCGGCCGCCGAGCACATAGGACGGGCGCACGACCAACGGGAAGCCGAGCTCGCCGGCGACGAGGCGGGCCTGCTCGACCGAATAGGCAATGCCGTTCTTCGGCTGGCTGAGGCCAAGCTTGTGCAACAGCTTCTGGAAACGGTCGCGGTCCTCGGCGAGATCGATCATGTCGGGCGAGGTGCCGAGGATCGGGATGCCGGCCTTCTCCAGCGCATCGGCGAGCTTCAGCGGCGTCTGGCCACCGAACTGGACGATCACGCCGACGAGCTCGCCCGAGGCCTGTTCGGCGCGCAGGATCTCCAGCACGTCCTCCGGCGTCAGCGGCTCGAAATAGAGCCGGTCGGAGGTGTCGTAGTCGGTCGAGACGGTCTCGGGGTTGCAGTTGACCATGATCGCCTCGAAGCCGGCGTCGCGCAGCGCAAAGGCGGCATGGCAGCAGCAGTAGTCGAACTCAATGCCCTGGCCGATGCGGTTGGGGCCGCCGCCGAGGATGACGACCTTTTTCCGCGATGAGACCTGCGCCTCGTTGGCGAGCGCGCCGGCGAACGGCACCTCATAGGTCGAATACATGTAGGCGGTGGGCGAAGCAAACTCGGCGGCGCAAGTGTCGATGCGCTTGTAGACCGGATGAACGTCGAGTGTACGCCTAATCTTCTCGATCTCTTCGACGTCCTTCCTGACCAGGGATGCGAGGCGGGCATCGGAGAAACCCATCGCCTTCAGCATGCGCAGATTGGCCGCGTCCTCGGGAATTCCGTGCTCGCGGATGCGGGCTTCCATGTCGAGAATGCCGGCGATCTGTTCGAGGAACCACGGGTCGATCTTGCACATCGCGTGCACGTCTTCCAGCGAGGTGCCCATGCGCATCGCTTGCGCCACCATGCGCAGCCGGTCCGGCGTCGGCGTGCCCAAGGCGGCGCGGATGGCGTTGCGGTCATCGACATGGCTGGCCGGCGCGTTCCCGTGGCCGATGCCGGGGATCTCGATTTCGTCCAGACCAGTCAGGCCGGTCTCCAGCCCGCGCAGCGCTTTCTGCAGCGATTCCTGGAAGGTGCGGCCGATGGCCATGACCTCGCCGACCGATTTCATCGATGTGGTCAGCACCGGCTCGGCGCCGGGGAATTTCTCGAAGGCAAAGCGCGGGATTTTGGTCACGACGTAATCGATGCTCGGCTCGAACGAGGCCGGCGTTGCTCCGCCTGTGATGTCGTTCTCCAACTCGTCCAGCGTGTAGCCGACGGCGAGTTTTGCCGCGATCTTGGCGATCGGGAAACCGGTCGCCTTGGAAGCCAGCGCCGACGAGCGCGAGACGCGCGGGTTCATCTCGATCACCACCAGGCGGCCGTCTGCCGGGTTGACGGCGAACTGCACGTTGGAGCCGCCGGTCTCGACGCCGATCTCGCGCAGCACCGCGATCGAGGCGTTGCGCATCATCTGGTACTCTTTGTCGGTCAGCGTCAGCGCCGGGGCGACGGTGATCGAGTCGCCGGTATGCACGCCCATCGGGTCGATGTTCTCGATCGAGCAGATGATGATGCAATTGTCGGCTTTGTCGCGGACAACCTCCATCTCATACTCCTTCCAGCCGAGCACACTCTCCTCGATCAGCACTTCGGTGGTCGGCGAGGCGTCGAGGCCGGACTGGACGATCTCGAAGAATTCGGCGCGGTTGTAGGCGATGCCGCCGCCTGTGCCGCCCATGGTGAAGGAGGGGCGGATAATTGCGGGCAGGCCGACATGGTCGAGCGCTTGTGCTGCAATCGCCATGGCATGGCTGATATAGCGCTGCTTGCGGTCGCCCTCACCGAGGTTCCAGCGCGTTTCCAGAGCATCGAGCGCGGCGTCGAGATTTTCGGGCTTTTCCGCCTTCAGCGCGGCGCGCTCGGCCTCGTGCGTCTTGCGGTCGGCATTCTTGACGTCGGTGGCGTTGGCCAGCATCGACTTCGGCGTTTCCAGGCCGATCTTGTTCATCGCCTCGCGAAACAGCGCGCGGTCCTCGGCCTTGTCTATTGCGGTGGCGTCGGCGCCGATCATCTCGACATTGTAGCGGTCGAGAACGCCCATGCGGCGCAGCGACAGAGCGGTGTTGAGCGCGGTCTGGCCGCCCATGGTCGGCAGCAGCGCGTCCGGCCGCTCCTTGGCGATGATCTTGGCCACCACTTCGGGCGTGATCGGCTCGATGTACGTGGCGTCGGCCAGTTCCGGATCGGTCATGATGGTGGCCGGATTGGAATTGACCAGGATAACGCGAAAACCCTCTTCCTTCAGCGCCTTGCAGGCCTGGGTGCCGGAATAGTCGAACTCGCAGGCCTGGCCGATGACGATGGGGCCGGCCCCGATGATCAGGATCGACTTGATGTCGGTGCGTCTTGGCATGTCGAGGGTCCGTTCGGCGGGCGGCTTGCACAAAAAGCCGGACGGGATGACCCGGCCGGTTGTGCGCGCGATTCTGGTATCAGGCTAGGAGGGCCTTATAGGGAAGAGTTTTGCCGGATGTAACCCCCTAAAATGCGGGTAGGGCAGTAGGGCAGTAGGGCGGTAGGGCAGTAGGGCAGTAGGGCAGTAGGGCAGTAGGGCAGTAGGGCAGTAGGGCAGTAGGGCAGTAGGGCAGTAGGGCAGTAGGGCAGAGGTTCGAGCGCCCTTTAAACATATTGCCCTACTGCCCTACTGCCTTATTCCCCTTATCACTATCCCCCAGCGCCAACTGGTCCGTGATCTCGAAGCGTTCGGAAGCACCGACGCGGATCATGTTCAGGCTGCCCTCGCGGGTGAAGCGGAATTCGCCGGGCCCATTCGAACCTGCCGGCTTGCCGGCCTGGAAGCTGATGATGCGCGTGCCGCCATCGGGCCAGGTCACCGTCACGTCGGTCTTGTCGCCGGTGCGCGCGACGCCTGCCTTGCAGCTGGTCATCGGCTGGCCGAGATAGCGCGCGCAGGGGATGGCGTTGCCGGCACCGGGTACCGGTGTCCCCGGCGGCTGCAGCCGCGCAACGGTCCGTGCGTCGGGCGGAGGCGCCGCGTTGGCCGCGCCGAAATTCTGGACGGGACCCACTGCCGCGGGCGGCGATCCATCAACCTGTCCAGTCGAGGGGTTTCCAGCGGCCAGGGCCAAGCGGTAAGCGTCCTCGATAGCCACCCTGCCGATTGCGTCAGCGGAGTTCAGCGTCGTTTCGGGACCGGTTGCGCCGAGGCGCGTTGTCAGATGGGCAGCGGTTGAGAGGCATGGTTCTCCGCACTGGCCGCCACCTGGGGCGTCACTTGCTGGGGATTGATGGGGTCGAGGTAGCGCGCCGGAGCCCATCCGCTCAGCGTCGGGTCGTCAATGTCTTGGACTTTGCACCACTTGTAGCCGCTGATGTCGCCGCAGCCGAGATTTTTCACGCTCGAACCGCTCGGCAGCCGCGCCTCGATCTTGCCCATGGCCGACGCCGTGGCGCGCACGTTCAGGAGATCATCCGGAGCAAGACCCGTCACAATCGAGATGATGGGCTCCGGCTCCTGGCCGTTGGCCGGCAACTCCGCCAGCATCAGCGGAGCAGCAACCATCGCAAGCAGCGTCGTCGGGAGTGTTACTGTGCGCCTAATCATCTGCCATGGGCGGTAGGTTCAATTGCCGAAGGCGCGGCCAGGCACGAAAGCGCCATCGCACGCCAGCCGGTTTTTATAGGCGACGAGGCGGCGCTGTGTAAGCCCGAAAAGGTGCCGCGTGTTGAATCGCGACCAGGCCACTTCCGTGAACTAACAGCCGGCAAAATATTGCACATTTCATGTAAATATGCACTCTCTCAAGTAAGGTTGAGGAGGGCAATATGGTCGACCTTGAAATATTTGCGCAGGTGGAAAACATAGTTCGCCAGCGTATCAAGAAAACGCGCGCCGAGATTGAGGCTTCACTTGATCACATCGCCAACGGCAATCCGCTGGCCGCCGAACAGACCCTCTCCAGGCGCCTCGACAGGTTGCAGGTAAAGGCGTCGCTCAGCCGCACCGAAGCGGAGATGATATCGGCAGCGATCGACATGAGGTCTGCCGGGGAAAGAAAGGCCGCCGCCAAGCAGCCAGGGCCGGAGGCAATTCTCGGCCCAACGCTCGATTTCATCGGGATCGCATTCCTCGAGCGTGGGCGCCGTGCTGCCGATGCGGTTGGCCGCGTTGCCTTTCTCAACGGCAATCCACAAGGATCGGGTTTTCTGGTCGGGCCAAGGCTGTTCCTCACAAACAACCATGTGATTTCGTCGCCGGCGGATTCCCGGCGCTTCCAGGTTCAGTTCGATTATGAGCAGGACGGTGCGAATGCCGTGCGTACGCCGACGACGTTCCTGTTCGATCCTGAATCCTGTTTCGTGACCGATAGCATAGAGGGTCTGGACTACACGCTGATCGGAGTCGGCGAGCGGCGTTCCGGTCCAAAGGAACTGGGGGAGTTCGGTTTTATCTCGCTGTCGGATGCGCGCGACAAGCATATGCTCGGCGAAATCGCCAACATCGTTCAGCATCCCGATGGCCGCTTCAAGGAACTGGTGTTGCGTGAAAACCGGCTGGTGGCCCGCGACGAAACGGTGCAAGTGCTGCACTATGTCGCCGACACCGAACAGGGTTCGTCCGGCTCCCCGGTCTTCAACAATGAATGGGAACCTATCGCCCTGCACCATTGGGCCGGCCCGTTCCACGAGGTGACGGGCATAGGTGGCTATGCGCTGGCGCGCGAGATCAACGAAGGCATACGGATCAGCGCCATCGTTGACGATCTGGGTGCTAGAAAGTCCAAGCTGCCGGGCTCCTCGGCATCGGCGGTTTCGCAAGCTCTGGCGATTTGGGCCGGCATGCCGCGCATGATGGACGAGACAGTTCGGCTGAACGCCGATATTCGCGAAGATGTGCCGGACAAGCCGGTGCAGCGGCCGGAACCGGATCGCAATCCGCCGGCGACGAGACACAATGCCGATGGCTCGGTCACCTGGACTTTTCCCGTCGAGATAAATGTCCGGGCGCCGCTGATCGACCGCGACGGAGGCGATGCGAGACGAAGCGACGGCAAAGGCCCGGCAAGCGAACCCGGGAAGGTGGCCATCGCCGAGGCCGCGGGTTGGAAAACAGAGGATTTCGACGATCGTGGAGGGTATGAGCCCGGCTTCATACCGGGCTTTGTCCTGGCAATGCCGACGGTTGCCAATTCACCCTACCGGTTGGCCAAAAACCTTCTTGCCAAACCGGGAGAGGACCCACACGAATTGCGCTACCATCATTTTTCGATCTTGATGAACGCCGATCGCAGGCTTGCCTTCGTCACCGCCTGCAATATCGATGGATCCCGCACCAAGGCGGTCAATCGTGAGGACAAGACGGTCATCGACAACCCGTCGCTTGTCGAATTGGGGGTGGAGTCGATTTCCGGTTCGGAAGCCAGCGATGCTTTCCGGCCGGATCGGCGCATCGACCTTGGCGAGCAGATGAACCAGGAATTCTATTCGAGCCAGAATGTGCCTGGATTTCCCGTCGCAAAATCCAAGGAACGAATCGCTCGAATGTTCCAGAAGGGCCATATTACACTTCGCGGCGACCCCGCATGGGGCGTCGATCAGGAGGCGGTCGCGGCAGAGCGCGACACGTTCTTTTATACCAATGCTGCGCCGCAAGTCGGCTTCTTCAATCAAGGAAGCTCGCTTGACCATCCCGGCTCCAAAGGGAAGTTGAGATGGCGCGCGGTAGAAACCTATGTGCTGCGCAACGCCTATACGACGCGAGGCCGTGTCACGGTGTTTGCCGGGCCAGTGTTCGGCGAGGACGATCCACCCTACCGCTTCGACAGCCATGTTCCGCTGAAATTCTGGAAGATCGCGCTGTGGTCCGATCAAGCTGGCCTGCGCGCCATCGCGCTGCTGGCGGACCAGAAGCCGGTTTTGGAAGTGATGCCCGAAGCGTTCGGCGAGCGTGCCGAGGCATTCGATGACCCGCTTGAAATTGCCAGGATATCGGAGTTCCTTTCGACGGTGGCCGAGATTGAAGAGCTGACCGGCCTGAACTTTGGCCAGCAGGTGCGCGACGCCGACATTCGGGCCGGTTCCGAATCCGCCCCAGCACAGACTTTCAACCCAACGCAACTAGCGCCCAAGACGTCACGGCCAAAGGCTTCGGCGACCAAGACCTCGACGTCCAAGACTTCGGCGGCCAGCACCCGACGTGCTGCCAAGGGATCGAAGCGATCCGCATCTGACGACTGAAGATTGGACCGGTCGCGACTTCTGCCGCTCGAAGGCGGTCATCCGTTCAGCTAGGCATGAGCAAGCTCAGCCTGGGATGAGCAAGCTCAGCCTGGGATGAGCAAGCTCAGCCTGGGATGAAGCCGGTGCGCAGCGCGTGAGCCCATTCGGGCCGTCCCGCCTGCTCGGCCTGATACGCCGCCGCCTCATGGTCATAGTCGACGGCGATGGATTCGAAACGATCGGGATGCAAGTCGACGATGCCGTAGCGGGCGTGCGGCGAACCCTGTTCGGAGACATGCGCCGGCGGGGTTGAATCGTCATAGGCGGGGCAGCCGATGCTGCCCGGGTTGAAGATGACCGGACCGCCGGGAATGCGGACCAGCTCGCTGCGATGGCTGTGGCCGCAAAGCATGATGCGGCAGGCGGGATCGATCGCGCCGAGGCGCCGCTGGATTGCGACCAGCGGCGCGCGCACCAGCCGGCCGTCGACGATCGCGTCAGTCAGGTATTTTTCGTCGTGGTCGGGCCGGGCGTGGAAGGCGAGTATGCCGGGCGCCACCTCCAGCCTGACGGGCAGCGCAAATAGCGCCTCGCGTTGGCCTGCGGTCAGCCGTTCCTGCGCGTAGCGGTCGGACGGCCACATGGCCTCGTCGGCGGTGTCGCGGGCAACGCGGCGGTCGTGGTTGCCGCGCACCGTCGGCAGTTCGAGCGTCTCGAGCCGCTCCATGGTCTCGCGCGGCCAGAGCGGGCCGGAAACGCAATCGCCGAGATTGACGATGAGGTCGGCGCCGCCGCGCTGCCGCAGATCATTGAGCACGGCGTCGAGCGCCAGGACATTGCCGTGGATGTCGGCGAGGACGGCAATGCGCATGGCAGGCTCCGTTAATTGGAATGGCTGGAGGGCGGGTGAAGCTACTTTGCTCGCCTCGCGAGGCGGGCGAGAGCGGAACCCAGCTTCGGGTCGTTCAGGCGCGGAGTTCGATCTCGTGGCCGCCGACCGCCGGCAACGATGCGTCGCCGGCCGCGGCAATAACACTGTCGAGCAGGCCCGGGAAGCGGCGGTCGAGATCGTCACGGCGCAGCGTGATCAGCCGGCTGGTTCCAACCGCCTCGGTGCGGGTGACGCCGGCCTCACGCAGCTTGGCCAAATGGTAGCTCAGATTGGTCTTCGAGCAGAGATCGAGGAACCGGCTGCAATTCAGCGGCACGCCCTCTTTGCTGGCGAGATAGCGCACGATGGCCAGTCGCGTCGGGTCGCCGAGCACGGCAAGCACGTTCGGCAGGCTGATCTGGTCGGCGGTGGGATGGGGCAAGGTCATGCCCAGGAATTAAGCACATTCGGAGCCGATTTCAACGCATCTCCTCTCGTGGCTAATGGACACATAGTTTCGTCCCGTCGCCCCGTCCTGACACCGGGCTGTCAGGATGGTTGGGTTTATTGACATCATGCCCTGTTATGTCCAATTGTTCAATAACCTTTGAACTAAGGAAATTGCCATGGATAAGCGCCTCATCTGGCTTGCGCTCGGATCGTTCACGATTTCGACCGAAGGTTTCGTCATCTCCAGCCTTTTGCCCGACATTGCAAAGGATGCCGCCATCTCCGTTCCGCTCGCCGGCACGCTGATCACCGCGTTTGCGCTCGCCTATGCGATCGGCACGCCGATCCTGGCAACGCTGACCGGCGAATGGGACCGGCGCCGCGTCATCCTGTGGACGCTGGTGTTCTTCGTGGTGGGCAACGTCGCCGCGGCGCTAAGCTCCTCCTTCGAATTGCTGTTGATCGCGCGCATCGTCATGGCGCTGTCGTCAGGCTTGTTCGCGGCGACCGCACAGGGAACGGCCGTTGCGCTTGTCGACGATCATCACCGCGCCCGCGCCATTGCCGTGGTCGTCGGCGGCACTACGGTTGCGGTCGCGGTCGGAGCACCGCTCGGCGCGCTCGTTGCGACGGTTGCCGGCTGGCGCGGCACCTTCTTTGCCATTGCCGGCCTTGGTGCGCTCGCCGGCGCGATCCTGTGGTACCGGCTGCCGCGCGGCATCGTCGGCACCAGGCTGCCGCTCCGGATGCGGCTGGCAGCGGCACTTCGCCCCGGCGTCATGCCTATCCTGGTGACGACCATCCTGGCCCTGATCGGCGCCTTCACCGTCTTTGCCTTTGTCGCGCCGTTCGCGATCGAAGGCGGCGGACTGAACCCGATCGCGCTTCCCGGAATGCTGCTCGCTTTCGGCGTTGGCGCGGTCATCGGCAATATCGGCGGCGGTCAGGCCGCCGACCGTTTCGGCGCGACGCGCACCGTCTGCTGGTCACTGGCGCTGAGTGCCGCGATGCTGGTCACGTTTTCGCTGATCCCGATGTTCCTGCCGCGCGAGATCGCCGGGCCGGCATTGATGGCCATGATGGTGCCGTGGGGCATCGTCGGCTGGGCATTCCCGCCGGCGCAGGCCAGCCGCATCATCAAGCTGGCGCCCGATGCCGCGCCAATCGTGCTGTCGCTGAACGCTTCGGCGCTCTACCTCGGCGTGGCACTGGGCGCCGTGGTCGGCGCCGCGGTGCTGCGCTATGGCGCACCGGCCGACCTCGGTGTGGTCGCGGCGGCATTCCCGATCGTCGGTCTGGGCGTCGTGCTGGCGGGCCACCTGGCGGCGCGACCGGTGGCGATGCCGGCCGAATAAGGCTGTCAGTGGAGCTTGGCTGCCGGCCGCCGATAGTTCAAGTCGCGGCCGGCGGTGCGTCAAAATTCAGCGCGGCGATTTCGTCCAGCGCCGCTCGCAGGCTTGCCGCCTGCTCTTTGCCAAACATCTCCTCGAAGCGCTGCTGAGCGACTTGCCACAGCTTCAGGGCTTCTTCGAGCTTGGTCCGGCCCTGCGGTGTCAGCCTGACGCGCCTGATGCGGCGGTCGGCAGGGTCGGCGAAGGTCTCGACATAACCGTCGCGGATCAGCGGCTTCAGCGTATGACCGAGGGCCGACAGGTCCATGACGAGGGCCGCGGCAATGGCACCCATCGTCGGTTCGTTGCCGACGTGGATTTGATAAAGCAGGCCCTGCTGCGTGGCCTTCAGACCCGATGGGGCCAGCACATCGTCATAGAACTGGCCGAGTTTCCGCGTCGCGCGGCGCAGCATGGCGTTATTGCAAAGCGCCAGGCCGGGCAGGGTGGTTTGGGACATTGGCGGATTTCCGATGAGGGACCGGAAGGGACCCCTCGATGCAAACCAGAAATAGTCCTTGCTCCCCGGATTGACAAGATGGTGGCATATGCCTACGTTAAAATAGTGGCATATGCCAATAATTCATGTGCCAGTCGAAGCAGGGTGTGTTGCCGTGCGGCACTGGCATTTGGAATCGAACCAGAAGGAGCAAGACAATGAGCAATCAGGACAAAGGTACAGCGGTCGTCACCGGCGCCTCGTCCGGCATCGGCGCGGTCTATGCCGACCGGCTCGCCGGCCTAGGTTATGATCTGGTGCTGGTGGCGCGGCGCGCCGATCGGTTGGAGGAATTGGCGGAGAGGCTCCGCTACGCGTATGGCATCAAGGTCGGCGTCATCAGCGCCGACCTGGCCGACGACGGCGATCTGCGACGGGTCGAGCAGGCGATATCAACCGACGACAGCGTGACGCTGCTGGTCAACAATGCCGGCCTTGGCGGCGCGCAGATGGTGGCAACGGCCGACGCTGATGTGGCCGAGCGCATGATCAAGGTCAATGTCGTGGCTTTGACTCGTTTGACCCGCGCGGTCCTGCCGGAGCTGCTGGCGCGCAACCGCGGTGCCATCGTTAACATCGCGTCGGTGCTGGCCTTCGACACCTCGTTCGGCGGCATCTACAGCGGCACAAAGGCTTATGTCGTCAACTTCACCGAGGCCTTGCAGCGGGAAGTCGCCGACAGCAAGGTCGCCATACAGGTCGTGCTGCCGGGGGCTACGCGGACCGAGTTCTGGGAAGTTGCCGGAAGCGATATTGCCGACCTGCCGGCAGAGATCGTTATGACTGCCGACGATCTGGTCGATGCAGCGCTTGTCGGCCTGGCCAAGGGCGAAACCGTCACCGCGCCCGGGCTCTCCGATCCGGCTGGGTTGGAATCCTATCTTGGTGCGCGGCAAGGTTTCTTCGGCAGCCTGCTGGCCGGCAAGCCGGCGGCACGCTACGCTGCCTGAAATAACTTATCTTACGCTGTCCGCCACATAGGAATGATCGAGGCGGCCAGCAGCAGGCCAAGCACGGCGTTGAGCATGCGCCACTGCCGCTCGGTTCGCAGCAACCGGGCGAGCAGCGTGCCCGCCACGCACCACGCCGCCAGCGATAGGGCCGCTGCAAGACCGAAGACCGTGCCGAGCAGCACGGCGAGCTGCAGCGGCCCGTTGGCGAGCGCGGCAAAGGATGCCGCCGCTCCCAGCCCCATGGCCCAGCCCTTTGGGTTCATCCATTGCAGGCCGGCGCCGCCCAAAAAGCTGTTCGGCTTTGCCATGGCCACGTCCAGGTTGGGCGGACCGCTGCGGCCGATCTTGAGGGCAAGCCACGTCAGATAGAGGGTACCGGCCATTTTCATTGCCAGTTGCAGCGAAGGAGCGGCAGCCAGCAGACCGGCGAGCCCGGCAGCACCTGCCGCAGCCACGGTAGCCAGGCCGGCCGCACTCCCGGCCATCAGCGGGATAGAGCGGCGAAAGCCGAACTGCGCGCCGGACGCCGTCGACAAGGTCGTGGCCATGCCGGGCGTTGAGGTTGAGACCAGCGCGAACAGGACGAGGGGAAGGCCGGTTTCAAATATGCTGCTTCCTTTGAAGCCTGCACCGTAGGCTGTTCGGCTCATCAGTAAATGCAATGTTTGCTATGACAGGCATTAGCAAATATAATAGCCGGATGCTCCGCAACCTCGATACTGCCCTGGTTCGAACCTTCGTCACCGTTGCCGACAAGGCTAGCATGACGGCGGCGGCCAACGTGCTGCATTTGACGCAAGGTGCCGTCAGCCAGCAGATCAAGCGTTTGGAAGAGGTTCTCGGCTGCAGCCTGTTCGATCGCGATCGGCGCGGATTGCGATTGACCCGCTCCGGCGAGCGATTGTTCGGCAAGGGCAAGCGCCTGCTTTCCCTCAATGACGAGATCCTGGCGGAGATGGCGGGCGATGCGGTTGCCGGTCAGGTGCGGCTCGGGGTGCCGTACGACCTTGTCGGCACCTTGCTTGCGCCGGTGCTGAAGGCCTATGCCGAGGCCTATCCGCAGGTCGAGATCTCGCTTGTCTGTGCTTCGTCGCCAGAGTTGGCCGCAGCCTTGGCGAGCGGCACGATAGAGCTCGCGGTGATCGAGGAGCCGATCGGTCGGTCGGCCGGTGAATGCCTTGTTGTTGATCGCCTGGTCTGGGTCGGCGCCAAAGGCGGCGCCGCCCGCGGCAAGCGGCCCTTGCCGGTTTCGATGGTCGCCGAGACCTGTGCGTTCCGCCCGGTGGTGCTGGAGGCGCTTAACGAGCATGGGCTGGAATGGCGCACCGTATTCGAAAACGGCAGCATCGACGCGACGACGGCGACAGTGCGTTCGGACTTGGCCGTCACCACCTGGTTGGCGTCGACCGTGCCTGTCGACCTCGACATTTTGGCCAACGATCCGGAGCTGCCGTCATTGCCGAATTTTTCGATCAATCTGCATTTGCCGAAGCACGACGTCGCGCCGGCTGCACTGGCATTCGCGGGCCACCTCCGCGATGGGTTGGCAGGGCGACGAGAGGCGGCTTAAAAACAGCAAAAAGGACGGCCAGTGTTCAGCCGTCCTTGATCGCCCCGCGGCGGCATCTACTTCCAGTTCTTTCGCCGCTCGATCTCGGCTTCGGACGGCTGCTCCGTGGCAAATGACCCGGTCTTGATCTCGCCGGAGCGTTCATAGCTCGCCATGAGGACGCCGGTGGTCGATGCCTGCGAACGGGTCAGCTTGAAGGCGGCAGGTATCGTGCCGCTGCCGAACAGTTTTTTGCCCTTGCCCAGCACCAGCGGGAAGATCAGCAAGCTGATCTCGTCGATCAGGTCATTGGCGAGCAAGGTCTGGATCAGCTCGCTCGATCCCTGAATGAGCAGGTCGGGGCCGTCCTCCTGCTTCATCCGGCGCAACGTCGCCACGACATCGCTGCCGAGCGGCTGGCTGTTTTGCCAGGACAGCGAATCCGGCCTGTGCGTCGCCACATATTTGGTGACGGCGTTGAAGCTGTCGGCGATCGGATCATTCTTCTGATAAGGCCAGTGGGCGGCGAAGATGTCGTAAGTCTTGCGGCCGAGAAGCAGCGCGAACGGTTTTGAAAACGTCTCGCCCATCGCGGCGCCCATCACATCGTCCCAGTAGTGAAACGTCCAGCCGCCGAATTTGAAGCCGCCGACAGGGTCCTCTTGCGGGCCGCCAGGCGCCTGCATGACGCCGTCGAGGCTGACGAATGTTGCGGCGATGATCTTCCTCATTGGAGCTCCCTTTCCCTGGTCCGTGCCGTCATGGCCGGAGTTCGAGCCAAGGACGGGCGAACGGACATTTGTCCGACAGCGGCCGGCAAATTTCTAGGACCGGGGGCAGGTGACTGCCGACCTTATCGTCTCAGCTTGGAGCCGAGAACGCTCAGCCCAAGCCAACGACCGTATCGTAGAGCAGCTTGAAGTTGAGCACCAGGATGAGCGCGGCAACCACCCAGGCCAGCACGGCAACAGCGCGGGAAATGGCGAAATTGCCCATCTTGCGCTTGTCCGAGACGAACTGCACCAGCGGTACGACAGCGAAGGGGAGCTGCATCGACAGGATTACCTGGCTGAAGACCAGCAACTGGCCGGTTCCCTTCTCGCCATAGAGCGCGGTGACCACCACCACCGGAATGATGGCGATGCCGCGCGTCAGCAGGCGGCGCGCCCATTGCGGGATGCGCAGCCGCAGGAACCCTTCCATCACGATCTGGCCGGCGAGCGTCGCCGTCACCGTCGAGTTCAGGCCGGAGGCGAGCAGCGCTACGGCAAACAGGATGGAAGCGATGCCGAGGCCAAGCAGCGGCGACAGAAGCTCGAAGGCCTGGCCGATCTCGGCAACGTCATGATGACCGGTGCCGTGGAACGCCACCGCCGACACGATCAGGATGGAAGCATTGACGAACAACGCCAGTATCAGCGCGATGGTCGAGTCGGTCGTCGCCCATTTGATGGCGTCGCGCTTACCGCGATCGGTGCGCTCATAGGCGCGGGTCTGCACGATCGAGGAATGCAGATAGAGATTGTGCGGCATCACCGTGGCGCCGATGATGCCGATGGCGATGTAGAGCATGGCCGGATTGGTGACGATCTCGGACGACGGCACGAACATCGAATGCAGGATGGAGCCGACCGGCGGGGCGGCGGCAAAGATCTGGATGGCGAAGCAGCCGAAGATGATAATCAAAAGCGCTATGATGAAGGCCTCGAGGAAACGGAAGCCCTTGTTCATCAGCAACAGCAGCAGGAAGGCATCGAGCGCGGTGATAATAGCGCCGCCGATCAGCGGAATCCCGAACAGCAGTTGCAAGGCGATCGCCGTGCCAATGACCTCGGCCAGGTCGCAGGCGATGATGGCCAATTCGCAAGCGACCCAAAGCATGAAATTGACCGGTCGCGGATAATAGGCGCGGCACGCCTGCGCAAGGTCGCGGCCGGTGGCGATGCCGAGCCGGGCGGCGAGTGCCTGCAGCAGGATCGCCATCAGGTTCGACAACATGATGATGAAAAGCAGCGTGTAGCCGAATTGGGCCCCGCCGGCGAGGTCGGTCGCCCAATTGCCCGGATCCATATAGCCGACCGAAACCATGTAGCCCGGCCCCATGAAGGCGAACAGCCGGCGAAGCCAGATCCCCGAGTGCGGCACCGAGATCGTTGCGTTGACTTCGCGAAGGCTGGGCTGCTCGTCGTCATCCGGGCGGGCAAATCGCCACATGGACCGGGGGGCTGAGGTGGCTTCGGCTTCCGACATGAAATGGCTTTCCACTGGAACGATCGATGTTGTCTCCTTATCTATGCCACGGCTGAACATTATGCAATATGCTATATTTCATTGTCTGAGCTTTTTCCTGTGGCCGCTTGGCCGTGCGGCCGGAACGGCAGTGAACGCCGGTTGCGCCGGCCACCGAATGGAAATAAACGGCCAGAACCAATAGGGTTCCGTGTTATGACCGCAATGTCGATTCAAACTGCCGGGAGGAGCGCGTATTGGCGCTGAAGAAAAGACCGGTTCCTCGCGAAAAGCCGCTGCCTGACGCAGAAATCCACTCGGAAGGCTTCAGGCAGACGCGTGAAGCGCGCCGCAGCGCGCTGGTCGAGGATTATGTCGAGCTCATCGCCGACCTGATCGAGGATGGCAACGAGGCGCGCCAGGTCGATATCGCGGCACGGCTCGGCGTCGCTCAGCCGACGGTGGCGAAAATGCTGACGCGGCTGTGCGCCGACGGGCTGGTCTCCCGGAAGCCTTATCGCGGCGTGTTCCTGACCGATGCCGGCCGCAAGGTTGCGGAAGAGAGCCGCATTCGCCACCAGACGGTCGAGGCCTTCCTGCGCTCGCTCGGGGTCAGCGCCGAGACGGCGCGCATCGACGCCGAGGGCATCGAGCATCATGTCAGCGCCGAGACGCTCGAAGCCTTTCGCAAGGCAATAATCGCCGCCCGCTGAAAAGCACGGCCAGCGTATCTCTTCGCGCGACTCGTTTCCCACGAGCAGGGTGAACGGCACAGACCTTGCGATGTCTCGGCCAGAGCAGGCAAGCGTCAGCAAGCATTGCTTGTTCGCACGAAAAATACTGTGACTTGGCGTAACCATTGAGATAATTGTTGTCGTGTCCGATCGAACCGGGACACGGCCCGATCGGCCGGAAAATTGCATCACGGGGGTTGCCATGCTCTGGAAGGGCCGTCGTCAGAGTGACAATGTCGAGGACGAGCGCGGCCAGAGCGGCGGGCTTGGCGGCGGGCCGGGGCAGTTTCGCATCCCGATCGGCGGTCGTGCCGGCGGCGGCGGCATGTCGGGCATTATCATCGTAGGGTTGATTTTTCTGGCAGGGTGGTATTTCGGCTTCGACCCGAGTCAGATCCTCGATAACAGCGGCTTGCAGCCCGGCGGCGGCCAGATCACCGACAATAGCGGCGAGCAAGGCGGCGGCACCGGTGCGCCGGCATCCGACGAGATGAAGCAGTTCGTGTCGACCGTGCTGGCCGAGACCGAGGATACCTGGACCGGTATTTTCCAGTCCGAGGGCCTGACCTATCAAGATCCAAAACTGGTCCTGTTCAGCGGCCAGATTCGCTCCGCCTGCGGTTCTGCCTCGTCAGCGGCCGGACCATTCTACTGTCCCAACGATCGCAAGGTCTATCTCGACACCACCTTCTTCCAGCAGCTCGATCAGCAGTTCGGTGCCTCGGGCGATTTCGCACAGGCCTATGTGATCGCGCATGAGGTCGGCCATCACGTGCAGAACCTCGTCGGCATCCTGCCCAAATTCAACCAGATGCGGCAGAGCATGGGCGAAGCGGACGCCAACCACTTGTCGGTGCAGGTCGAGCTCCAGGCCGACTGCTTTGCCGGCATTTGGGCACATTTCACCGGCCAGAAGGGCATTTTGGAGCAGGGCGACATGGCGGAGGCACTGAACGCCGCCAAGCAGATCGGCGACGACACGCTGCAGAAGAAGATGCAGGGCTACGTCGTGCCGGAAAGCTTCAACCACGGAACGTCGCAGCAGCGGCAGACCTGGCTGGCGCGCGGGTTCCAGAACGGCAAGCTTTCGGACTGCGACACGTTCAACAACCCGATCTGAGCCGACGGTTTTCTCGTAATCCGAGAGACTGGACCGCAGTCAGGGGATGTCAGGATGAAAGCACTCTGCCCGTTCCCTCATTGTTCCCAGCGATGTGCTCGCCTATAAGGTGTGTTCCCGTTCGCTCGGGCGGCCCGAGGAGATACCATCATGATAGACCCCAAAACCGCCAGGCGGGGCCTTGCGCTTGTTTTCACCACCCTGCTGCTCGACATCATCGGCTTCGGCATCATTATGCCGGTGCTGCCGGCCTATCTCAGGGAATTGACCGGCGTCGGCATCAGCGAGGCGGCTATCGAGGGCGGCTGGCTGTTCTTCGTCTATGCGGCGATGCAGTTCGTTTTCGCACCAGTGATGGGCGGGTTGAGCGACCGGTTCGGGCGGCGGCCAATTCTGCTCGCCTCGGTGCTGACGTTCGCTATCGACAATCTGATCTGCGCTATCGCCTGGTCCTATCCGATGCTGTTCATCGGCCGCGTGCTGGCCGGCATTTCCGGCGCCAGTTATTCCACGACATCGGCGTTCATTGCCGATATCTCGACCGACGAAAATCGTGCGAAGAATTTCGGGCTGCTCGGCATTGCTTTCGGCGTCGGCTTCGTCATAGGGCCGGTTCTGGGCGGGTTGCTCGGCACGTTCGGGCCGCGTGTGCCGTTCTATTTCGCTGCCGGGCTTGCTTTCGCAAACTTTCTGATCGCGCTGTTTCTGTTGCCGGAAACACTTGATAACAAGCACCGTCGCCGCTTCGAGTGGAAACGCGCGAACCCGGTCGGCACGCTCGTCCAGATGCGCAACTACGAAGGTATCGGCTGGATCGGACTTGTCTTCTTTCTGATGACTCTGGGGCACATGATGTATCCTGCGGTCTGGTCGTTCGTCTCCAGTTATCGCTATGGCTGGAGCGAACAACAGATCGGCTTCTCGCTCGGCGCTTTCGGCCTGTGCGGGGCGATCGTCATGGCGACAGTCCTGCCGCGCGTGATCCCTAAGCTTGGCGAGTGGAAGACGGCGGTAATCGGTCTGGCATTTACCGCACTCAGCGCCTTCGGCTACGCCTTCGCGTCACAAGGCTGGATGATCTATGCAGTGATCGTCGTCGGATGTCTCGAGGCGTTGGCCGACCCGCCGCTCAGAAGCCTGGCGGCCGCCAAGGTGCCACCTTCCGCCCAAGGCGAACTCCAGGGCGCGATGACCTCGATCTTCTCGATCACCTCGATCATCACACCGCTGCTTTATACGGCGATCTTTTCCTGGTTCACGGGGCCGAACGCGCCCGTAGCTTTCGGCGGTGCCCCCTATCTGCTCGGCGCGATTTTCCTCACGCTGGCGCTCGTCGTCTTCGTCACCAGGGTGGCCAAGCCGACGCCGAAGGAAGTCAAACGCATGCACGCGCAGGAAGCGGTGACAGACGGGGCTTGATCGGCGCCGGGAGCCCGGCCGGCGCCGTCAGTCAAATCCGTTTTTACGCAATGCGCTAAACACGCTCGGCCAGTGCCGGCTCGCCGCGCTTTTCGCGGATCAAGTTGACGAAGCGGCGAAACAGATAGTGCGAATCCTGCGGGCCCGGCGAGGCTTCGGGATGATGCTGGACCGAGAAGACCGGTCTGCCGGTGAGCGCAATGCCGCAATTCGAACCGTCGAACAGCGAGACATGGGTTTCCTCGACGCCGCTCGGCAATGAGTCGGCGTCGACGGCAAAGCCATGGTTCATCGAGACGATCTCGACCTTGCCGGTGGTGTGGTCCTTGACAGGATGATTGGCGCCGTGGTGGCCCTGATGCATTTTTGCGGTCTTGCCGCCCAGCGCCAGCGCGAGCATCTGGTGGCCGAGGCAGATGCCGAAAAGCGGGATTTCGGTCTTCAACAGATCCTGGATGACCGGAACGGCGTAGTCGCCGGTGGCTTCCGGATCGCCAGGGCCGTTGGATAGAAAAATGCCGTCGGGCCGCATCGCCAGGATCTCCTCGGCGCCGGTTTTTGCCGGCACCACAGTGACCTTGGCGCCGAGGCCGGCCAGCAGGCGCAATATGTTGCGCTTGACGCCGTAGTCGACGGCAACGACGTGCATCGACGGATCAGCCTGTTCGCCAAAGCCCTCGTTCCAGACCCAGGGCGTCTCGCGCCAGACCGAGGACTGGCCGGAGGTCACCTCCTTGGCGAGATCAAGCCCGATAAGCCCTGACCATGCGGCGGCGCGGCGCTTGAGGTCATCGACGTCGAAGATACCGTCGGGCGCGTGCGCGATGACGGCATTGGGCATGCCCTTTTCGCGGATCAGCGCGGTCAGCGCCCGCGTGTCGATGCCTGAAAGTGCGACGATGCCGCGCTTCTTCAGCCACTGGTCGAGACCGGTTCCGGCGCGGTAATTCGACGGGTTGGTGACATCGGCCTTGAACACGGCGCCGACGGCGCCGGCGCGGGCCAGCGGGTTGAGGTCCTCGATGTCTTCGTCATTGGTGCCGATATTGCCGATATGCGGAAAGGTGAAAGTGACGATCTGGCCGGCATAGGATGGGTCGGTGAGTATCTCCTGGTAGCCGGTCAGCGCGGTGTTGAAGCAGACCTCGGCGACGGCGGAGCCGGTGGCGCCCAGACCGCGGCCCTCTATGACAGTGCCGTCCGCCAGCACCAGCAGGGCTGTCGGTCTCTCGCTGGCCCAAGGGGGGGTCGACGCGGCTGTCATCGTTGCCATGGCGGCACTCCTAAAGGTTGCGCCCTCAGTCGGCGCAACAAAAGGCGCGAAGCGGCGATCTCACAGCCTCGGCGCGCTAAGTTTTCATTTGTGCCTGTCGTTGCCCAAAACCGCTACGCATTTTTGGGCGACGTGCACTAGAATTCAATTCATGCAAGGCCCAGTACATAGGGGAAGGCGCCAAGGCGGTCAATGATGCCGCGCCGTGCGAGCCTGGATTTATTTCGTCGAATAATATCAGCGGTTTGCCGGACGCTATCGAGTTTGCGTTGAGCTATCGGCACGACTATTGTCCGCGGCATTCGAAGGAGAAAGCACCATGCGAGGCAAAATCGCCGAATCCCTGAAGAGTGCGATGAAGGCGCAGGACAAGCGCCGGCTGCCGACATTGCGGCTGATCCAGGCGGCCATTCATGATCGCGACATCGCCAATCGCGGCGCCGGCAAGGAGCCGGCCAGCGACGACGAAATCCTGCAGATCCTGGCCAAGATGGTGAAGCAGCGCGAAGAATCGGCCAAGGCGTTCGATGACGGCAAGCGGCCGGAGCTTGCAGCGCAGGAGCGCGACGAGATGGCCATCATCCGCGACTTCCTGCCGACGCAACTGGGTCAGGCCGAGACGGAAAGCGCCGTCCGTTCCGCCATCGCCGAGACCGGCGCTAGCGGCGTCAAGGATATGGGCAAGGTGATGGCGGCGCTCAAGGAGAAATACGCCGGTCAGATGGATTTTTCCAAGGCGAGCGGCATCGTCAAGAGCCTGCTTCAGTAAGCTGCCGAAGGCCCTTGCCGTCGCGCCCGCAATCCGGCAGCCAAAAAGCTCGCGCCCGTGATCGAACTCGTCAAACCGGCGCTTGAACACCTGCCGTCCTACAAGGCGGCCCTCGAGCGCGGCTGGTCGCCGGACAATGTGCGGCTGCTCGACGCGACGCGCGAGCAGCTTGCGGCTATCGAAAAGGATCCAGCGACTTTCCTTGGCGATCTCGACGATTCCGATGGCAAGGGACCGCCGATCACCTTGCCCGACGGTTCGACGGTGCCGCGGCTGCCCGGATTCCGGCGCTGGATCTGGGACGGGGAAGTCGCAGGCTCAATCGGCCTGCGCTGGCAGTACGGCACCGCGGCGCTGCCGTCGCATGTGCTCGGCCACATCGGCTATGCGGTGGTGCCGTGGAAACGGGGACGCGGCTATGCGACCGAGGCGCTGCGGCTGATGCTGGTGGAGGCGAGGGCGGTTGGCCTGCCCTTCGTCGAAATCACCTGCAAGCCTCACAATGTGCCCTCGCAGAAGGTCGTTCTGGCCAATGGCGGCCGGCTCGTCGGGCGTTTCTTCGAGGACGCCGCCTATGGCGGCGCGGAAAGCCTGCGCTACCGGATCGATCTGTAGCCCTATTCGGCGGCAGCCGGCAGCGGCGGCGCAGCCCGGCTTCGCCATTCCCAGACATGCGAGGCAAGCGCAACCGCGACCGCGACCAGCATGGCGATCGCGCCAACCACCGGCAGGCTGCGATAGCCATAGCCGGCATTGAGCATCGCCGCGCCGAGCGATGCGGCGAGCGCGATGCCGACATTGAAGCCCGACGGGATGAGCGACGAGGCAAGGTTGGAGGCGTCCGCGGTCCAGGTCAGGATGCGGGTCTGGATCGGCGTGCCGATGGCAAAGTTGAGGCCGCCCCAGACGAAGATCGCTATCACCATCGGCAGCGGGTAAGGGCTGACAGCGTAGATCAAGGCGAGCATTGCCGCCTGTAGGAAAAGCATGGCGATGAGCGACGGCATCAGCTTCCAGTCGGCGAGCCGCCCGCCGACGAAGACGCCGATCGTTGCGCCGACCCCATTGAGCAAGAGCACCCAAGGTATCCATTTCTCGTCGAGGCCTGTGACCTCAAGCAGCGTCGGCGTGATGTAGGTGAACAGGCCGAACTGGCCGATCATCAGCATCAGCATAATAATGAGCGAGGTCCAGACCTGCTGGCGTGCGAGCACGCGGACCTCGCTTCCAAGGCTCGCCGACGGGCTCGACGATCCCGTCTTGCGCGGCAGCAGGGCGCCGATTGCCGTGAAGGCCACCACACCGAGCGCGCACATCACCCAGAATGTCGCATGCCATCCCCAGATGTTGCCGATTGCCGTGCCGGCCGGAACGCCGATTACGTTCGATACGGTGAGGCCGGACAGGATCAGCGCCACCGCCATGCCGCGCTGGTCTTCGCGCACGAGGCCGACGGCCACCACCATGGCAACGCCGAAATAGGCGCCATGCGCCACGGCCACCGCTATCCGCAACAGCAGCATCGAGGCGAAGTCGGGCGCCAGCGCGCAGGCGGCCTGGCCGATGGTGAAGGCTGCAGTCAGTCCAAGCAGCAGGGCCTTGCGGGAGAACCTTTTGGTGGCGAGCGCCAGCAGCGGGCCGCCGACTGCAATGCCGCCGGCATAGCCGGAAACGAGATAGCCGGCGGTCGGGATCGCGACGCCAAGGCCCTCCGCCACCTGCGGCAGCACGCCGGCGATGACGAATTCGGTGGTGCCGAAGGCGAAGGCGGCAATGAACAGGGCAATGAGGGGGAGCATGGCGGAATGGCGATCCTCGGATAAGGTCGCCTCAAACCACGGATGAGGGCAGCGGGCAATCCAGAAATTGTCGACGCCGCTTTAGCTTTTCTTGATCGCCGGTCAGGCGCCCGCCGCGGAGGCAAGAGCTAGGCGGCTGCCTTCCTTCCATAAGGAATTTTCAGCCACGCTCGCTCGTGAAGATAGTAGAGCAGCGACTTGGTGACGACCTCGGTCAGGCCGATGGCCGCGGCGAGCTTGATGCTTCCGGTCACGACGAGCGAAATGATCATCGTGTCGATGGTGCCGGTGACGCGCCAGGAAAGCGCTTTGGCGAAGCTGCGAGAATGGGTGTCCATCGACTTTCCTTGCGGTAGATGCGGCGATCTTTAGCCGACAGACAGGAGGTGGCGCAAAGATAATTTTTGCGCATTGGCCCACAGCAATTTTCATAGGCGATGTTCTGAAGCTACCCGGCCTGTGGACGCAATCTATCCAGCCTTCAGCCGCGAACCGGTGAGCAGGCCGCGCTCCTCAAGCACGGGATAGGCCATCGAGGCGAGCAGCGAGTTGATCTGCTTGAGGTCGCGAATGGTGTCTAGATGAATGGAGCTGGTCTCGACGCTCTTGGGGGTGCCGTCGCGCAGCCGCACGAAATGGCTCTGGCTGGTTTCCTTCTCGCGGTCGCGCAGCCGGTCCTTTTCCAGCACCAACTGGCGAGCGGTCTCCGGATCGCGGGATACCAGCACGTTGAAGGCAAGCCTGGCATTGGCAAGCACCAAGCCATGGAAGGCGCAAAGCTCACGCCAGCCTTCCGGCGTGAACTCCAGCCCGCGCTCGAATTTCTTCTTCACGTGGACCAGCATGTTGCGCACGATGATGTCGCCGACCTGCTCCAGCTTGACGCAGGCGCCGATCAGCTCCTGGCAACGCAGCGCCTCGTCCTCGCTCAACGGGTTCTTGGTGACCTTGGCCAGATAGAGCTTGATCGCAGCGTGCTTCCTGTCGACACGGTCGTCGAGTGCGGCCAACGCGCCGATCTTGTCGGCATCGGCGCTCTCATAGAGCTCGATGATCCGTTTCAGCATGATCTCGACCGTTTCGCAGACCCGCACCACCTCGCGGGTGGCGTTGGCCAATGCCTGGCTCGGCACGTCGAGCGCACTTTCGTTGAGCGCCGAAAGCTCGACGACGTCGAGCGCGTTAGCTTCCTGGGGCTTGGTGCCCAACGCCACGATCCTTTCCGAGGCGCGATAGACCAGGCTCGCCAGCGGTAGGCCGGCGATCAGGATCAGGATGTTGAAGACAATGTGGGCATTGACGATCTGCTCGGGCACCGTGCTGCCCAAGAAGGCGACCGGCGGCTTGAACGTCAGGAACAGGATCAGCATGATCAGCGAACCCATGCCGCGCATCAGGAGATTGCCGATCGGCACGATACGAACGCCGGGTTCTGCGTTGCGGGTTAGAAGCGGCGCGATGATCGAAGAGCCGAGATTGACACCGAGCACCAGCACGATGCCGAGTTCGGGCGGGATGAAGCCGCGGCCGGCCAGCGTCACCATCAGCAGCACCGCGGCGATCGAGGAATGGAACAGCCAGGTGACCAACGCCGCCAGAAGATAGGCGGTGACCGGATCGCCGGAGAAGTAATCGACGATGAGCGGCATCAGCGTGCTCTGGCGCAGTGGCTCCGACGCCTGGCCGATCATTTCCAGCGACAGAAGCAGCAGGCCGATGCCGACCAGGATGCGGCCGAACTGGCGCCAGTCGCGCCGCTCGGTGGCCATGAACATGACGGTGCCGGCGACCAGGCAGATCGGCACCAGCAGCGACAGATCGAAGGTGAGCAGCTTGACCACCAGTGCCGAGCCGATCTCGGCGCCGCGCACCGCAAGCTGGCCCGACATGCCGCTGACAATACCGGAGCCGGCGAATGAGCCGACCAGCAAGGTGACGGCGGTCGAGCTTTGCAGCGCGACAGCCAGGCCGCAGCCGGCCAGAACCGCCATGAACGGATTGCGCATTGTGGCGCGCAGTTTGTGGCGCAGCACATCGCCATAGGCGCGCTCGACGCCGGTCTTCACCAAACGGGTGGCAAACAGCATCAATGCGACCGCACCGGCAAGGTGCAGCAAAACGACAGAGCCACTCATGCCCGACCCCGCAACCCAACAGATGCCAGCGACGCGGGCGCCGTGACGTCAAGGGTGCAAAAGTGGGCGCGAATCGTGGACATTGCAGAGGTTGATATTACTCCGATTTATTTTAGCCGAATAATAAATTTTGCCCGGTTCCGACGCCTGTTGGCACGCGACGGAGCGTGTCGGAAATGGATGGCTGACAAAATGGTTGCATAGACTGCGGAGTTGCGGCGGGTCATGCGTCCATTCTCGGACGTCCGCTTTAAAGGTAACGCTGAATTAGTCGTTCTAAATGTAGGTAATCATTACGAAAACGTAATCTCGGTGTTCAGTTTCGGTTCATCCTCCCGGCTCTATTCCGTAGGCATCGACAACCAAGGAGTACCCGCCATGAAACGTATCGTTCTTTCCGCCATTGCCTTCTCGATGCTGGCTGCAACCACCTGGCAGGGCCAGACTGCACCTCTGAACACACCAAACGCGTCGCAGTCGAACTACAGCCAGGTCGACTGGCAAAGGCCCGGCAGGCATGTCGACGTGAACAAGCGCGTCGTAGTGAAGAAAAAGATCGTCGTGAAGCGCAGCCATTGGCGCAACGGCCAGAGATATTCCAGCTGGAAGCGTCACCAGCCGATCCGCGACTATCGCCACTATGGCCTGCGCCGTCCGGGTCCCGGGCAGGAATTGATCCGGGTCGGCAACGACTATCTGCTGGTCAGAGTTCTCTCCGGCCTGATCTTCGGCGCCATCGCCGCGCAGTGAGCCCGGAACGGCTGACCGCGCTGCGTCGGTTTAGATCGAGAAGGCGGCCCGCGGGCCGCCTTCTCTTTTTGGCCTGTGAAAACCGGGTATGATCGCCATTAGGAGTCGTCGGGCTTCGACCGTGTGATTATATGGAGGCCAAACGAGCTGTCCCCCATGCGCTTTCCGCCTGCTTTCCTCGACGAGATCCGCGACCGCGTGCCGATTTCTTCGGTGATCGGCCAGCGCGTCGCGTGGGACAGGAAGAAGACTAACGCGCCGCGCGGCGACTATTGGGCGTGCTGTCCCTTCCATGGCGAGAAGAGCCCGTCCTTCCACTGCGAGGACAAGAAGGGCCGCTACCATTGCTTCGGCTGCTCGGTTTCGGGCGACCATTTCAAGTTCCTGACCGAACTTGACGGGATGAGCTTTCCTGAAGCGGTCGAGAAGATCGCCGACATGGCCGGCGTGCCGATGCCGGTTCGCGATGCCCAAGAGGAGCGGCGCGAAAAGGAACGCGCCAGCCTGACTGACGTCATGGAGATGGCGACGGCGTTCTTCCAGGAACGGCTGCAGGGACCGGAAGGGGCAAAGGCCCGCGCCTATCTGCGCGACCGGGGGCTGACACCGGCGACGCAGCAGTCTTTCCGCCTCGGCTATGCCCCCGACAGCCGCAATGCGCTGAAGGAGCATCTTGCCGCCAAGGGTGTCCCCAAGGCCGACATCGAGGCGTGCGGGCTGGTGCGCCATGGCGACGACGTCCCGGTTTCCTACGATTGGTTCCGCGACCGCATCATGTTCCCGATCCCGGATTCCAGGGGCAAGATCATCGCCTTCGGAGGGCGGGCACTGGCGCCGGATGCGCTGGCCAAGTATATGAACTCGCCCGATACGGAGCTCTTCCACAAGGGCAACGTGCTCTACAATTTCGCCCGTGCGCGCCAAGTGCTGGGAAAGGGGGCGCTGGCCAAGGGCGGCACCGTCATTGCCGTCGAAGGCTACATGGATGTGATCGCGCTGGCGCAGGCCGGCTTCGAAAACGTGGTGGCGCCGCTCGGCACCGCGTTGACTGAAAACCAGCTCGAACTTCTATGGCGCATGGCTGGCGAGCCGGTGCTGTGCTTCGACGGCGACCAGGCCGGGTTGAAGGCAGCGTGGCGCGCCGCCGACATGGCGCTGCCGGCGGTCCAGGCAGGCCGCTCCGTGCGCTTCGCCCTGCTGCCGGAGGGCAAGGATCCCGACGATCTGGTCAAGGGTGACGGACCGGATGCGTTCCGCGCCGTGCTTTCCGAGGCGCGGCCGCTGGCCGACCTCTTGTGGATGCGCGAGACCGCCGGCGGCATCTTCGACACGCCGGAACGGCGGGCGGAGCTCGAAAAGACGCTACGCGAACTGACCAGCCGCATCCGCGACGAGAGCCTTCGCTATCACTACCAACAGGAAATGCGCGAGCGCGTGCAGAGCTTCTTCGGTGCCCAGCGCGGACGCCAGGGACGTCAGGACGGACGGCCAGGTGAGCGCTTCCCGGGCAGGGTCTCAGCACCCGGCGGACAGTTTGCACGTGGCGGCAATGCCGGTGGGCGCACCGCGATCACCGAAAGCCTCGGCCGCTCGGCGCTGGTCAAACGCGGCGGCGAGGGCATGTCGGTGCGCGAGGCGACGATCATTGCGGCCCTCGTCAACCATCCCGTGCTGATCGACGAGAATTTCGCCCATGTCGAGTTCCTCGATCTCGCCAATTCCGATCTGAAGCGGCTGCATGCGGCCATCCTCGACGCCATGGCGCACGATATGGCCAACAACCGCGAGGCTGTAATCGCGACGATCGAGCGGGCCGGCTGCGGTGAGATCTGGCAGCGCGCGGTGGCACTGATCAAACGTGCGCGGCAATGGCCGGCGCTGGAAACGGCAGCACTCGACGATGCTCGCGATGCGTTCAGCCAAGCTCTCCACTTGCAGCGCAGCGCGCGCACCTTACATAAGGAGCTGAAGCAGGCGGAAGCAGCGCTCGCCAGCGATCCCACGGACGAAAATTACCGGCACCTGGTCGAAATCCAGGCGCAATTTCGTGATGTGCAGGCAACGGAAGCGCTGATCGAAGGGTTTGGCGTTTCGTCGGGCAGAGCTGGGCGCGTTTAGATCGAAGCCTCCAGAAGACTGAAATGTAAGGACGTGCTTGCGCGTTGAATCAAGCGTGCGGTGCTCTAAGTCGGGTAATTGATTCGCTTTTTTCATGCGAATCATGCGAGAGGCGCTTGACCTTCCGCCAGAATGGCGGAATCAGGTCGATTCGAAACGTTAACCCGCCCCGGCATCGACGGGAATGCAGCGATGTAAGGTACTGATCACTGGACAGGCAGTCAGCTTGCCACAGATATCAGGGTTAATCTGGACTTAACGAGAGATGCAGTTACTGGCCCGGTAAAGCGCGTTCTGGAAGGAGCGCATCCAATTTGACCGGACCGGCAGCTTACGCGGCTTTGATACTCAGCCGCTTGGAGAAAATAAAGACTATGGCGACAAAAGAAAAGGAAGAAGTCGAGACCGAACGCGAGGCCGCGACCGATGGCCCTCTGCTCGACCTTTCCGACGATGCTGTCAAAAAGATGATCAAGGCCGCCAAGAAGCGCGGTTATGTCACCATGGACGAGCTGAATTCGGTGCTGCCCTCGGAGGAAGTGACCTCCGAGCAGATCGAGGACACGATGGCCATGCTTTCCGACATGGGCATCAACGTGGTCGAGGACGACGAGCAGGGCGAGGAGCCCGAAGCCGCCGACACCGCCGCTGATGCCGAGGAAGACGCCAACGAGCTCGCCGAGCAGACCGGCACCGCCGTCGCCGCCACCACGACCAAGAAAGAGCCGACCGACCGAACCGACGACCCGGTCCGCATGTATCTGCGCGAGATGGGCTCGGTGGAGCTTCTGTCGCGCGAGGGCGAAATCGCGATCGCCAAGCGCATCGAGGCCGGCCGCGAGACGATGATCGCGGGCCTTTGCGAAAGCCCGCTGACTTTTCAGGCCATCATCATCTGGCGTGACGAGCTCAACGAATCGAAGATCCTGCTGCGCGAGATCATCGACCTCGAGGCGACCTATGCCGGGCCGGAGGCCAAGCAGGCGCCGGTTGTCGAGCGTATCGAGGAAGCCAAGACCGAGGAAAAGTCGCGCCGTTCGCGCGAGGACGAGGACGACATCACCAATGTCGGCGGCGACACGCGTGGCCTGGTGGACGACGACGAGGAAGACGATGACGAGGCGAGCCTGTCGCTGGCGGCGATGGAAGCGGAACTGCGCCCGCAGGTGATGGAGACGCTCGACGTCATTGCCGACACCTACAAGAAACTGCGCAAGCTGCAGGACCAGCAGGTCGAGAACCGGCTGGCCGCCGCCGGCACGCTGTCGCCCAGCCAGGACCGCCGGCTGAAGGAATTGAAGGACCAGCTGATCAAGGCGGTGAAGTCGCTGTCCTTGAACACGGCGCGCATCGAGGCGCTGGTCGAGCAGCTCTACGACATCAACAAGCGCCTGGTGCAGAACGAAGGCAAGCTGCTCAGGCTGGCCGAAAGCTATGGCGTGCGCCGCGAGGAATTCCTCAAGGAATATCAGGGCTCGGAGCTCGATCCGAACTGGACCCGCTCGATCGGCAATTTGACTTCGCGCGGCTGGAAGGAATTCACCAAGAACGAGAAGGACGCCATCCGCGACCTGCGCGCGGAGATCCAGAACCTCGCCACCGAGACGGCGATTTCGATCCAGGAATTCCGCAAGATCGTCAACCAGGTGCAGAAGGGCGAGCGCGAAGCCGCGATCGCCAAGAAGGAAATGGTCGAGGCCAATCTGCGCCTCGTCATCTCCATCGCCAAGAAATACACCAATCGCGGCCTGCAGTTCCTCGACCTGATCCAGGAAGGCAATATCGGCCTGATGAAGGCGGTCGACAAATTCGAATACCGCCGCGGCTACAAGTTCTCGACCTACGCGACGTGGTGGATCCGGCAGGCGATCACCCGCTCGATCGCCGACCAGGCGCGCACCATCCGCATTCCGGTGCACATGATCGAAACGATCAACAAGATCGTGCGCACCTCGCGCCAGATGCTGCATGAGATCGGCCGCGAGCCGACGCCAGAAGAACTGGCGGAAAAGCTCGCCATGCCGCTGGAAAAAGTGCGCAAGGTGCTGAAGATCGCCAAGGAGCCGATCTCGCTCGAAACGCCGGTCGGCGACGAGGAGGATTCGCATCTTGGCGACTTCATCGAGGACAAGATGGCGATCCTGCCGATCGACGCAGCGATCCAGGCCAATTTGCGCGAGACGACGACGCGCGTATTGGCCTCGCTGACGCCGCGCGAAGAGCGCGTGCTCAGAATGCGCTTCGGCATCGGCATGAACACCGACCACACGCTTGAAGAGGTCGGCCAGCAATTCTCGGTCACCCGCGAGCGTATCCGCCAGATCGAAGCCAAGGCGCTGCGCAAGCTCAAGCACCCGAGCCGGTCGCGCAAGCTCAGAAGCTTCCTCGACAGCTGAGGCCAACAAGGGTTAGGGATTCAAAGGGCGCCGTCGGCGCCCTTTTTCGTTTGTGCATAGGCGATCGGCTATTCGACGCTATCGCTCTTGCGGCCTGCGGCTTGCGGGAGGATAATTTCGTATCGGATGCATTTCTGGGCGACAAACCCGGATGCCCGCCCCGGCGGTTGACGCCGTGCTCCGTGGCCCCGGAGGGAGGTGTGCCATGACAACTTACATCGTGCTGATCAACTGGACGGAACAAGGCGCCAAAAACGTGCGCGAGTCGCCGAAGCGGCTCGATGCCGCCAAGAAGATGCTGGGAGACATGGGCGGATCATTCAAGGCATTTTATCTCACCATGGGGGATTGCGACATGGTGGCGGTGCTCGAAGCGCCCGACGATGCCGTCCTGGCTCGTTTCTCGTTAATGCTGGCGACGGCTGGCAACGTCAGGACTCGGACGCTCAAGGCTTTCCCGGAGGATGCCTATCGCGAGATCATCACCTCGCTCGGGTGAGCCGCTGCTCCTGAAGCGCGTCGCGCTGAACGGCCTTTGCGACGCGCTTTAAGCTCATGCATGTCGTTATCGTAAAACCGCTGCATACCCTTTGGGCGACCTGGATCAGCGAAACCGGCCATTCCGCCGGTATCGTGTCACGTTGCGGCGCAACGGCATTTCTCGGATAATCCGTGCGTGTCCTCTGGTGCCGTTTCGAAATATGAGCAAGCCTCTGCTGACCGTCTGGTATAATACGCGCTGTCCGGTCTGTGATGCCGGTATCAACCGGCAGAAGCGGCGGCTGATCGAGGCGGTCAAGGCCGGCCGGATCGAATTTCGCGACATCAATGCCGAACCGGCGGCGCTGGCCGGATACGGCATAAGGCTGGAGGACATCCGGCGCCGGCTGTATGCGATCGACGCCGACGGCAAATTGCTGGCCGGCGCCGATGTTGCCATTGCTGTATGGCGGACGACGCCCGGCGAAGGCTGGCTCGCAACGCTGTTCGGCAATCCCGGCGCACGGCCGTTGACGCGCTATGGCTATGATCGCTTTGCCGATCTGCTCTATGCCTGGAACCGGCGCAAAGGCCGCTGGTAACGGGTATTATTCGCTCCGCACCGAAAGGTCCGGAGATTGTTTCCAGGCCTTTCGCGTGCCCTGCTATCGAGCCACGGGCTCGCAAAGCCAGCCAACGATGCGGCGCACCGCCGGCAGCACCAGCAGCAGCGTCGGAAAGGCCACCAGCCAGGACAGGCCCCAAGCCGTCAGCCAAGTGGCCAGCATGTCGGGCTGGAAGCCAAGGCTTTTCAGTGTCGAGATGAACGACACGATGAACGTCATCAGCAACGACAGCACCAGCGGGCCGAGCACGGCGGCATAGCGCGCAGGCAGCTTGCTGCGCGGGGTTTTCATGGTCATTTGGATTTCCCTGAAGCATCCGGTTCGTCGCCTTGCATCCTTTCGCCGGTATTGTCGGCGTAACTGCCCGGAACGACCGGGGTGGATGCGTTGCTTCACGTCAGACGCTTACGGAGCGGCCTTCGGCCCTCATGCACCCTCTAGCTGCCCTCGCTGGCGAAATCAATCCTGCTGGTGCCATTTTCAGATACATCGTAAGATATATCTTGACTCGACCGTGGCGGGCACTTAAGTGAGATATATCGTAAGACATAACTCAAGGAGCAGACAATGCACAAAGACAATCATTTCAGCCATCATCGTTTCGGCGAACGCGCCGAGCGCGTCTTCATGCATATGGCCGGCAAGTTCGGCGGACGTGGCGGCGGCTTTGGCCCGTTCGGGCATGGCATGAGAGGCGGCGGACGCGGCGGGCCGGGCGACATGTTCCGCGCCGGCCGCATGCTGGCCGACGGCGATCTCAAGCTGATCACGCTGTCGCTGCTGGCCGAGGCGCCGCGGCACGGCTACGACATCATCAAGGCGCTGGAGGAGCGCACCAGCGGCTTCTACAGCCCGAGCCCCGGCGTGGTCTACCCGACGCTGACCTTCCTGGAAGAGGCCGGATACGCCGTTTCTGCGGCGGAAGGCAACAAGAAGGTGTTTTCAATCACCGAGGCTGGGCAGGCGCACCTCAACGAAAATCGCGAGATGATCGACCACGTGCTCGAACATCTCGAGCGCTTCGGCCGCAAGATGGCGAAGGCGCGCGACTGGTTCGGCTGGAACGATGACGGCGACGGTGGCCGGCGCGGCCGCGGCCGCTCGGAAAAGCGCGACGAGTTTCGCGCCGTGCGCCACCGGCTGCGCGCCGCGCTCGGCGAGATCGTCGATGCGCCTGAAGCAAAGCAGGCCGAGGCAATCAGCATATTGGAAGCTGCCGCAGAGGCCTTGGAAGCGTTGGCGCGCGACTGATCTCTGGCTGCCAAGCAAGCTGCGGCCCTTGCCCGCTCGGCCAAGGACCGGTACTGAAAATCATCCTGCACCGCGCTATGTGGTGCAGGATGATTGCCGTTGGAGGATCCCCCATGTCTTTTCTGAAGCGTCTTTTCGGCGGAGGCAACGAAGCCGCCGAGCCAAAGACAGCGGCGCCGGCAAAGCAGATCGAGCACAAGGGATTTTTGATCAGCGCCACGCCCTACAAGGCGGAGGGCCAGTACCAGACCTGCGGCGTGGTTTCGAAGGAGATCGACGGCGTGATGAAGGAGCACAAATTCATCCGCGCCGACCGCTTTGCCGGGCTTGATGACGCTGTCGACATCTCGATCAAAAAGGGCATCCAGCTGGTCGACGAGCAAGGCGAGAAGATCTTCGGATAGATCGGCTACTACAGCCTTGGGTCGATTGGCTCGCTTTCCAACGCCAGCACGGCGAAGACACACTCGTGAACCCGGCGTAGCGGCTGCTTGGCGACAAATCGCGTTAGCGCTTCGTGGCCAAGCGCGAACTCTCTGAGCGCCAGGCTGCGCTTGCCGGCCAGGCCGCGTTCTCGGAGGCGGACGAGATTGTCGGGCGCGTCATATTCGGGACCATAGGTGATGCGCAAATATTCCGGGCCGCGGACCTTCAGCGCCGGCTGGATGAGCCCCTTCTTGCCACGGCTGACGAAGTCGCGTGGTTTGACCACCATGCCTTCGCCGCCTACGCCAGTCAGCGCTTCCCACCAGGCGACGGCCTCGGCACACGCGCTGCCGTCGGCCAGATCAACCATACGGCATCGAGTCGGCGTGACCACGCCGCCACGGGCGGCCAGACGGTCCGCGAGCGACATGTGCCAGACATGGTCCTGGTCAAACCAAACACGTCCCTCGCTGGCCAGCAGGTGGAAAGGCGCGGCCTTAAGGTCCTCGACGCCCGAAACCGGCCATACGTAGGGCGCCCAGGCGGTGGCGTATTTGGCTGCGCGGACGGCCCGGTCTTCAAGGCGTGCGTTCAGGCCGGCTGCATCGACGCCTCGCGCCATCGCACGGGCCAGCGCCTCGCTGCTGGCCTTGAGACCGGCGGCAGAGGATGTGGCCACAGGCGCATACTGGCTTTCGATCAGACTGCCGGCTTTGGCCGACCAAGGCATTATCTCGGCGTCCAGCAGCAGCCAGTCGCTGTTCAATTCTTTCCACAGATCCGCCGTGTCGACCTCGGCGCGGAGACGGGCGAGCAGGCCCTCCGTCATGGCACTGTCGTTGAAAAAGGAGCGTCCGGTGCGGGTCCAGATTGCGCCGGTTTCGTCGCCAGGGACCCCGAAGCGGCTGCGTGCCGCCTGCGCGTTCCGGCAGAGCGCGATCACTGCCCGCGAACCCATGTGCTTCTCCTCGCACACGATCTGCGCAACGCCGCGCTCGCGGAAGTAAGCGAAGGCATCCTCCGGACGTTCCAGCCAGCCGTCCTGGCTGCTGGTCTCGGACGGCGACATGGTCGGCGGCAGATAGATCAGCCATTGCGGCGAGAGCGCGAAGCGGCTCATCACCTCCAGTGCTGCCGACGCGTTCTCCTCGGCCACGACAATCCGGCCCCTCAGTCCGGTCTCGATCCAACGGCGACCGGAGACATCCTGATAATCGAGCACGCCGTCGGCGTCGGCCTGTGCCGATTTACCGGGACCGGACCCGCCCAGCGGACGTATCGGCTCCGACCAGGTCTGGATTGCCGGCACCTCGACCAGTTCGCGTTCCGGCCAGCGCAAGGCCGTCAGCTTGCCGCCGAATACGCATCCGGTGTCGATGCACAGGGTGTTGTTGACCCATTCGGCCGATAGCGTGGGCGTATGTCCATAGATAATGGCCGTCTTGCCACGATAGGCCGCAGCCCAGTCGGCACGGACGGGCAGCCCGAACTCGTCGGTCTCGCCTGTGGTCTCGCCGTACAGAGCGAACTGAGATAATCTCGGTCGTCAGGAAATGCTTGGCGGCGAAAGTCGACTTGCCCGATCCGGTCGAGCCGATCAGCACGACGAGGGCGAAGTCAGGAATGGTGAGGTTGGTCTTATCGGGTTCTCTCATCGGGTGAACACCGCCATCTGTGTGGGGGCGCCGAGGGTCGGGTCCTCGGCTCCGATACCGCTGAAGATGGCTGCATAGCCATAGATCTCGCCGATTTTGGCCGCCCAGGCTTGGAACTGAGCCCGGCTCCATTCGAAACGGTGATCGGGATGGCGAAATGCGCCAGAGACCAGTCTTGGAAACAGAGCGTTGTAGTCCGCATTCGGAGTGGTCACGATGACGGATTTGGGCGCCGTCTCACCGAAAACGATGCGTTCGACCAGGGGCAGCCTGTCCTCGTCGAGATGCTCGATGACCTCGACCAGAACGGCGATGTCGGCTGCGGCCCAACGGCTGTCCCGGTAGGTCAGCGATCCATGCAGCAGCGTGACCCGGCCCTCGGGCGGCCCGCCTAATTCGTTCAGCTTGAGACGCTTTGCGGCCCATTCCAGTTCGCGCGCCGCCGGATCCAGACCGAACAGCTTGTGGATCCATCGCTCGCGCACCAGCCTGTCGAGCAGCTTGCCTTCACCGCATCCCAGGTCCGCAACCGTGGTTCCTCCCGTCGCCCGAATGGCGTGGACAACTGCGTCCATGCGCAGATCGTTGAGCCGGATAGGCGTCTCAAGCGCTTCCTCGGGCGTGACGCGCAACTCGGCAGGTTGTGCCTCGCCAGCCGTCTCGGGAGCCAGTCGCTCCAGGGCGATGCGGGTCAAGGCCCTGCGATTGCCAAGATAGCGGCGCACGATCAGGTCTTTGGCCGGATGGTTTTCCAGCCAGCCTTCGCCTTTGGACAGCAGCTTGTCGATCTCTGCTTCGCCGACCCAATAATGCTTGGCATCGTCCATCACCGGGATCAGCACATAGAGGTGGTTCAACAAGGCGCTGAGTCGGCCCGTGCCAGTCAGCTTCAGATGGCCATATCGGGGCTCGCCTGCAGCACCCCCGTTTCCTTCGATTGGCGTCAGATCGACTGTCCAGCCCATGGGTTCGAACAAACTTCGAACCAGAACCTCACCGCCGCGCATTGGCAGTGGAGTAACCACGGCTTCCAGCGGCAGTTCGCTGTCGGCCAGTTCCTGGCGCTCCTTCGATATACCGGTCATCGCCGTCCGCAGCATTTTGTTCAGCGCCACCGACAGGAAGGATGATGCTGCGTAAGGCCGGTCGTTCACATATTGGTCGAGCAGGCCTTCTGCCTGGCCCTTGCCCCGCACCAGTCCCACAGGATCGACATCGAGCAGGAGTGCAGCCTCGCAACGGTCTTCGGTTGCCTCGGGATAGAACAGCCACGCCTTGCCGAAAGACAGGTCGGTCTCGTGCAGGCGATCCGGATGCTTGTGCAGCAAGAAACCGAGATCGGTGGCCGGACGGTGCGTTGTGGCAACGGAAAGGAACATCCGCGACCGATAGCGCAGACAAGCGGAATAACCAATGGCGGTTGTGTGGCCCACCACAATAGGTTGTCGCCAACGACAACAAGGACAGGCGCCGGCGCCTGCCCTTGTACAATTCAGACGATGCTGACGCTTTATGCCGCGGTGGCCACGCGCTCGGCATTTCCGGTCGCAGCCACAATGGCGTCGACCTTGGTCGAGGCCTTGGCCAGCGCTGCTGCCACCGCATCGGCGCCCATGCCGACCCCTTCGATGCGGATGACCTCGACATCGGTCATGCCGAGGAAGCCAAGCACGCTGCGCAGGTAGGGAATGGCGTGATCGAACTGCACGGCCGCACCTTCGGAATAGATGCCGCCCGAAGCCAGTACGATGTAGACCTTCTTGCCGGTGACGAGCCCCTTGGGGCCGTTCTCGCCATAGGCAAAGCTCTTGCCGGAACGGGCAATGTGATCGACCCAGGACTTCAGCGTCGAGGAGATGTTGAAGTTGATGAAGCCGGTGGCGAGAATCACCGTATCGGCCGCGAATAGTTCATCCAGCACGACATCGGAGACGCCAACGACTTCAGCCTGGCGTGAGGTGCGCGCTTCGGCCGGCGTGTAGATGCCGGTCGCATAATCGGCATCGATGTGCGGCAACGGATTGGCGACGAGGTCGCGCACGACAAGCGTGTTCGACGGATCGGCGGCAACAAGCTTTTCAGCGAATTCAGTAGCAATTCGGGTCGAGTGCGAGGCAGCGCCGCGCGGGCTCGATGTGACAAGAAGGATGGACATAATGGGGTCTCCAGGGTTGGATTAAAATCTCCTGGCAAATATGTGTGCGCAGACCCATTTGAAAAACTGGTGTATTTTGTATATTATCCATCTAAAATGTGGATTGAACGATGCAACCGAACCCGACGCTTGACCAACTGCAGATCCTGGTTGCGGTGGCCGAGACCGGCAGCTTCTCGGCCGCCGGGCGCAAATTGAATCGCGCGCAATCGGTGATCAGCTACGCCATCGCCAACCTCGAAGCGCAGCTCGGGCTGAAGCTGTTCGAGCGCGAGGGCACGCGTGAACCGCAACTGACCGATGTCGGCAAGGCGACGCTGGAAGATGCGCGGCGCATGGTCGGCGTGCTGCAACGCATCCGCTCGCGTGTCGACGGATACCGGCAGGGATTGGAGGCGGAAGTTACGCTGTCGGTCGACGTGACGCTACCGTCGCCGGTTCTGGTTCGGGTGCTAAAGGCATTCGAGGCGCAGTTCCCGGCCGTGACGCTGCGTCTCCATATCGGCTCGCTTGGCCTTATCCTCGATCATGTTGTCGGCGGACAGGCCGATCTCGGCATCGGGGGGCTTCTGGGTGAGACGGACGTGAATCTGCTTCGCATCGGCTTCTTCTCCCTGGTGCCAGCCGCAGCGCCTGATCACCCCCTGGCGCTGCTGCCGAGACCAGTGGCGCTAGAGGATGTCCGCGAACACATCCAACTGGTCGTCTCGGACCAGTCCGAGCGTACGCGCGGGCGTGACTATGGCGTCTTCGCCTACCGCACCTGGCGGCTGACGGATGTGCGCACCAAGCACGTGCTGATGCGCGAGGGGCTGGGCTGGGGCGGGCTGCCGCGATGGCTGATTGCCGATGATCTGGCGACCGGCCGGCTCGTCGAACTCGATCTCGAGCCTTACAGCGAAGTCCGCTCGCCGCTCTATGCCATGCACCGCGCCGATCGCAGCCCGAAACCGGCGGCCGCCTGGCTGATCGACCAGTTCAAGCGCCAGCTAGGCTGTTTCAACGAGTTCGAACCGGGTGAGATACCTGAGGAGCAGCCGGAGACAGGCCGTCGATCAGCGCCATGAGAACGGCGCGATAGTCCTCGATCGATGCTCCAGTTTCGATGGCGAGCGCTGCGCGGTCGAAGGCGGCTGCGAGCAAAGCGGTCAGTGCTTCCACAGGCAGTCTCGTCATGGAGTGCGAGCGCATCGCGGCAACAAGGCCTTCGCGCAGCGAACGGTTGCCATGGCGATTGTCGATCGCATCCATGGCGGCGCGGCCCAGCACGGCCGGGCCATCAAGCAGCAAGAGCCGCGTACGGCCGGGCGCACGCATGGCAGCCAGATAGGCATCCGAGCCGGCAATCAGCGCATCGCGGGCAAATAGCGAAGGCGGCGACGCGCGTTCGATCTCTTCCGAGACGGCTTGCGCCTCCTGTTCGACCACAGCGGCAAACAACGCCTGCTTGTCGGCAAAGTGATGATAGAGCGCGCCGCGCGTGACGCCGGCAGCGGCGGCGATCTCGGGTGTGCCGGTCTCGGCATAGGACTTTTCGGTGAACAGTTTGCGAGCCGCGGCGATGAGCTCGGCGCGAGTCGCGGCGGTGCGATCACGGTTGGAGCGACGAGCGGATCCTTGTTGCATACATGCAGCCTGTATGTTAATTCCATTTACCTGCAGACTGTATGTTATTTGCCGGGAGAAGGAAAGATGAGGACGACGAGCTATTATCCGGTGCTGATGACGAGCGACGTTGCCGGCACGGCAGCCTTTTATGTTGCGCATTTCGGCTTCAAGCCGCTGTTTGAGGCCGACTGGTACGTGCATCTGCGCTCGGCCGAAGACCGTCGCGTCAACCTCGGCATCGTCCAGGGCGATCATGAGACGATCCCGGAGGAAGGGCGGGGCCGCACATCTGGCCTGCTGATCAATTTCGAGGTCAGGGATCCGGATGCCATCTATAAGCGGATCACCGCCGCTGGCCTGCCGATCCTGCGGACGCTACGCGACGAACCCTTCGGCCAGCGCCATTTCATCACCAGGGATCCCAATGGCGTGCTGATCGACGTGATCAGGCCGATCCCGCCGAGCCCAGAATTTATGGCGCAATATGCGCAGGGTGCTGCGGCGCGCTAACTCGCCCGCGCCAACGGCATCACGGTGACCTGAGTAATGCCGGAGCGGCGCACCACCGTGCACAGTGTCTCGCGGCCGATTCGCTCGGCGTCGAGCATGCGCACCAGATCGTCGACGCCGGTGACCGGACGGCCGTCGATGGCGGCAATAATGTCGCCTTCCCTGAGGCCGGCTTTGGCCGCCGGGCTGTTCTTTTCGACGGTGCGCAGGCGCACCGCCGTGCTGCTCGATACTTGCGACAAAAGGGCTGCGCGGCGCGGCAGGTTGGTGGTGTCGGCGGAAACGCCGATGAAGGCACGGCGCACACGGCCGAAGCGGATGATTTCCGAGATGACGAAATTGGCGGTGTTGGAGGCAACCGCGAAGGCGATGCCTTGCGCACCGTGGATCATCGCGGTGTTAACGCCGATCACCTCGCCAGCCGAGGACACCAGCGGTCCGCCGGAATTGCCGGGGTTGAGCGCGGCGTCGGTCTGGATGACGTCGTCGATCAGCCGGCCGGTGGAGGCACGCATCGAGCGGCCGAGTGCCGAGACGACGCCAGTGGTGACGGTCCATTCGAAGCCGAGCGGATTGCCGATGGCAATAGCAATCTGGCCGCGCCTCAATCGCTTGGAATCGCCAAGCGGCGCGACGTCGGCAAAGTTGCCGTCGGCGCGCACCAGCGCAATGTCGGTGTCGGGATCGCGGCCGAGCACGCGGCCTTCCCTGGAGGCGCCATCCGGCATTGATACGCGCACGCTGCGCGCATCGCCGACGACGTGGAAGTTGGTGACGACCAGCCCGTCCTGCGCGATGACGAAGCCGGAGCCATGGCCGCCCGGGCCACCGATGCGCTCGATGCGGCAGACGGCGGGCCCGATGCGGTCGACGGCATCGGCGACCGTCGCCGAATAGGCATCGAGAAGGGCATCGTCATATTGCAATTGCTGGGCGGGCAGGGCCATCCGAGGGCTCCGTTTGGAACAAGATGAACAATGCCTATATGTGCGGAGCGGCCGGACCGGCCGCGACCTGACCAGATGGCCAGTCACATGCCCAAACTAGCCGTCAGGCGAGTATCCGCCAACGTCCTGCCGGGCGATATCTGGGTCACGAAGAACCCAGGAGACAGATCATGAGCGATTTCAATCTGAGCACGTTTTCCGACGCCATTGCCGACATCGCGGCAGCCGCGGCACCAGCGACGGCCAGCTTCGCGACCCACCACCGGACGTCAACTGCTTTCCACTGGCGGGACGGCTATTTCGTCACTGCCGAGGAGGCGGTCGAGGCCGGCGAGGAGATCGAGCTGACGTTTTCTTCGGGCGAAGCCGTCAAGGCGGAACTGGTCGGCCGCGACCCGTCCACCGGCACGGCCGTTTTGAAACCGGCCGGCGCGCCGGGCGCCCCGTCACTGGTAAAGGCGGATGCGGTGCGGCCGGGCAACCTGGCGGTCGTGGCGGGCAATAGCGACGGCACCTCGCTCGCTACCTTCGGCACGGTCGGCGAGGTCGGCCCGGCCTGGCGTTCAATGCGCGGCGGCACGATCGACCGGCGCATCAACCTTGCCGTCAATGCCGGCGGCCGTTTCGAGGGTGGCCCTGTGCTCGACGCCAAGGGTGGACTGATCGGCATGCTGCTGTTCGGGCCACGCCGGCGGGCGCTGGTCATGCCTTACGAAACGATCGAGCGGGCAGTCACGACGCTGCGCGAGAAGGGTCATGTGGCGCGCGGCTATCTTGGCGCCGGCCTGCATCCGGTCCGCAATGGTGATACCCAGGGCGCCATGGTGATGAGCCTCGACGATAACGGGCCGGCGAAATCAGCCGGTCTCAGTCTCGGCGACATCATCGTGTCGTGGAACGCAGAGACGGTGCATGGCCCGCGCGAGCTGATCCGCAAGCTCGGGCCGGACAGCGCCGGTGCCTTGGTGACACTCGGCGTGGTGCGCGGCGGCGAGAACCGTGAGGTTTCCCTGACCATCGGTGAAAAGCCACTGAGCTGAGGGATAGATGGTAAGCGGTGAGGTCGCTGGCAGACGGCTGACGGTGCTGATCGCGCTCGGTGACGTCGAGCGCGCGCGAAGTCTGTCCGCCGTTCTCGCCGCGACCGATGATCTGCGGCCGGTTCTGGCCGGCGAAGTCGACGGGCGTGAGGCGGCGGATGTCGCCATCGTCGATGATCATGGGCTACAAGGCGGGCTCGTCGACGCGGCTATGCCTCGCGTGCTGCTATCGTCGCGAGCGGCCCGCGAACGGCCGGCCGATACAGTGTTTGCCGTGCTGCCGGTGCAAGCGGACGAGTTGCTGATCGCCGCCGCCGCGCGGCTCGCGGCTGCGGGCTACCGGATTTCGCGCGACAGCCATGTTCTATCCGATCGGCATCACGATTTGATCTTCCATGACAGCGACCGGTTCGAAGAGGAACTGACCGACGAGCAGATCGTCCGGCCGACGCTTTCGCCGCGCGAGAGCGAAGTGCTGGCGCTGCTGGCCGAGGGCGCCCCCAACAAGGTCATCGCGCGGCGGCTGAACATCTCCGTGCATACGGCGAAGTTCCATGTCGCAGCGATCCTGACGAAGCTCGGTGCCGCCAACCGCACCGATGCGATCGCCATCGCCATGCGGCAGGGCCTGGTGCTGGTCTAGCTCAGATTGTCTCAAGGCCGACGCAGCGTAACCCGCATCCGGTGTGTTGGGCCTTGCGCGGCGGTTCTCAGCCGCGCAAGGATCGTGTCTTTCATGTTGAAGGAAGGCGCAAGGATGTCGCTCAAGGGAAAGACGCTTTTCATCTCCGGCGGGTCGCGCGGCATCGGGCTGGCGATTGCGCTGCGCGCCGCGCGCGATGGCGCCAATGTGACGATCGCGGCCAAGACCGCCGAGCCGCATCCGAAGCTGCCCGGGACGATCTACACGGCGGCGCACGAGATCGAGCAGGCCGGCGGCAAGGCGCTGCCGGTGCTGTGCGACATTCGGGATGAAGAACAGGTCGCCGAAGCGGTCGCCAAGACCGTGGAGAGGTTCGGCGGCATCGATATCTGCGTCAACAACGCCAGTGCCATCCAACTCACCGGCACGCTGGAGACTGATATGAAGCGCTACGATCTGATGCACCAGATCAACACGCGCGGCACTTTTCTCGTCTCCAAAATGTGCATTCCGCACTTGAGGTTGGCGGAAAATCCTCACATCTTGAATCTGGCGCCGCCGCTTGACATGAGGGCCCAGTGGTTCAAGAACCATGTCGCCTACACGATGGCAAAGTTCGGCATGTCGATGTGCACGCTGGGCATGAGCGCCGAGTTCGCCAGGGACGGCATTGCGGTCAATTCGCTATGGCCGATCTCGACCATCGACACGGCGGCGGTGCGTAACCTCCTGGGCGGGGCGACGGTGGCGGCGATGAGCCGTTCGCCCGACATCATGGCCGATGCGGCATACGCCATCCTGGTCAGGCCGTCGCGTGAGGCGACCGGCAATTTCTACATTGACGAAGAAGTGCTGCGCGCTGAGGGCGTCAGCGATTTCTCGGCCTATGCGCCGGGTGCGACAGGCCCGCTCGCCGGCGACTTTTTTGTGCCGGACGAGGTGTTCGGCCGGTCGGATACCAAAATCAAAGGTATCTACTGACGGAAAGTATCTCGCTACAGAAGTATCTCTCAAAAGACCGGCACAGACGCGTGCTCACTCCTCGGCTTTCTTGGCTTTGCCAAGACCCATCAGCCGGTCGATATAGGCAAGCATCAGTGCCGACAGAACGAAGGCCAGATGAATGATGGTCAGCCACATCAGCTGGTCGGTCGTGTAGGAGACCGAGTTCAGGAACACCTGCAAGAGGTGGATCGAGGAGATCGCTACGATTGTCGAGGCGACCTTGACCTTCAGCGAGCCGACATCGATCGTGCCCAGCCAATGCACCTTGCCGTCATTTTCATCGAAGCGGCTGACGAAGTTTTCGTAACCCGAGATGATCACCATCACCACCAGTGAGGCGACCAGCGCGGCATCGATGAGGCCGAGTATTTTCAGGATGGTGTCGGTGTCATCGAGCGTGAAGGCGACGGAGACGAACTCGAACAGCTTCTTGCCGAAGGACACGGCATAGATGGCAAGTGCCGCACCCAGTCCGAGATAGAAGGCGACCAGCAGCCAGCGCGAGGCGAGAATGATCGATTCGATGGCGAGTTCGAGGCGCTTCATGCGGCGATACGGGCTCCGTTGTCGGAGTGCCGTATTTCGGGCAGGCTGCGGCGGTTTGCAAGGTTGCAAAAAAACGAAACCCCGCCGGGGAGGGGAACCGGCGGGGCTCGTGTGTCCCGCTGGAGTCGGGACAGGGCAGGGAACGCCCTTTCCAGAATCTGGGATGGGTAACCGCGCGTTTCAAGATTGATGACCGCGCGATTCAATGGTTGATCAAATCGCGCGGTTCACATTGCGGTTTATTGGGCGCTGGCCACCGGCGCTACCAGGGGGGTAATCCGGCGGATGGCGACGCGGCGGTTCTCGCGGTTGGGTCCCGACGTGTTGACCTTGAGATACTCCTCGCCATAGCCCTGCGTCGTCAGGTTCTCCGGCGGGATGCCAAAGGCGTTGGTCAAGGCTTCGGCGACCGCCTCGGCGCGGCGGTCGGACAGAGCAAGGTTCGCTTCCGGTGTGCCGACAGCGTCGGTATGGCCCTCGATCAGGAAGCTCTCGGCCGGGTTTTTCTTCAGCAGCTTGTCCATGGCGTTGGCAACACCCTCCAGCTTCTGGACCTCGGTGTCGGAAATCGAGGCCGAACCGAATTCGAAGTTGAGCGTGTCGAGGTCGATGCGGCGGGCGATGTCGCGCACGCGGGCCGAGCGCTTGACCTCGTCGATCGAATAGAGGCGCTGGACCCTCTCGACCGGCGGCCGTTCGAGGAAGGTGTAGTAGTCGTCCGGATCCTCGACCTCTTCGGAATCCAGAATGTATTCCTCTCGCGGGATGGTAAGGCGCATCGGCGGCAGGTCGTCGCCCGGGTCGCGCCAGTCTGCATCATCGTCATAGTTCCGCTCGTCGACATAGCTCAGCACATATTCGCGGCCGTCGGGCGCGATGCGTGAACGCTGGATGACGTCGCCGTAGCGGTTGCGGATGGTGACGATCCGGACACCATTGTCACGCTCGACGATTTCCCGGGTGCGATCGCCCGACAAGTCCTCATAATAGACATTCCTGGCGCCGCGGTGCATGCGCGGTGCATCGCTGCTTTCGACGAACGTCTGGTTGTTGAACTGGAGGATGACGCGGTCGCCGAATTCCCTGAGGACGTTGGCACCCTGGGGGCGCGGACGACGACGAACATCCTCAATGTCCGGCGCACGCTCGACGCGCTTGCCTTTTTCCTCGGTCACCGGAACGATCTTTTCAGGCTTGATCTCCCGCTGGGCTGCCCGGTCGTCGGTGGGTGGCGGCCCCTGATCGACCGGAGCCGGCTTCGGGGCTTCCACCTGGTTCTCGCCCTGCTGGGCGGGCTGGTTGCCCTGCTGCTTACCGGCATTTTGGCCGCGCTCCTTGCCACCCTTGCGCTTGCGCAAGACATCTTTCTGGCTGTCCAGAACAGGTGCCTCGTTCGGATTGGCCTGGGCTTCACCCTGGACCGGATTTTCACCCTGGACAGGCGCGGCCTGGCCAGTCGAAGGCTGTTCGCCGGTCGAGGGCTGTTGCTCTCCTGTCACCGGCTGTTCGCCGACAGGCCTCTTACCACGTTTCTTGATCTTGTCCTGGGGCTGTTCGCCCTGGACGGGAGCGGCCTGCTGCTCGGTCGGAGCCGGTTGGGTCTGTGGGGTCGCTTCCTTATTGGTCGGCGCCGGCTGGCCTTCCGGCTCCGTGGCGGGTCCGGTCAATTCAGCAGGCTTCTTGCGCTTGCCCGGCTTTTGTCCGGGCTCGACAGTCGGAGCCTGTTCTACCGGGGCAGCCTCGATCTGCTGGTTCTGTTTTTGCTTCTTCTTGCGCGGATTGACGTTGGGCTGGTTGTCGTTTGCCGGCGCTGCCTGCTCGGCCGGTTGTTCCGATGGGGCCGCTTCGATCTGCTGCCGATTGCGCCGCTTCTTGCGGGGTTGCTCGGACTCGGCCGGAGCGATCTGCTCGGCCGGAGCGGATTCTGTTTGCTGCTGCTGATTGCGCCGCTTCTTGCGGGGTTGCTCGGACTCGGCTGGAGCCGCCTGCTCGGCCGGAGCGGATTCCGTTTGCTGCTGCTGGTCGCGCTTCTTCTTTCTGGGCTGCTCTGCCTGCTGGCTTTGCGCGCAGGCCTCCGCCGACTCGCCCTCGGCGCAACTCGATTGCACTGGGATGAGCGGCGCTGCGGTACGTTGCACGGGGCTGAATGCGGCATTGCCTTGCAGCGGGAACGCGCCTAGCGGCGCGGACGCCATCAACAGGCCAAGCGCCGTGCCTGCCAGAATCCGTGGTTGGCGTTTCATCATAAACACTCCTTGTGGCGTCCCATCCCTGCCCAAACTTTCAGCAACCATGTTTGGTTCCTGTTTGTAGGTTCTAGCCGTGGCACAGGGCGATTGACCGGCGTTTTGAAGGCGACTTCATGTCATTCGTATGGTCCTGGCGTATGTTCCGGCGTATTGTCCCGGCGTATCGTTCGGACGAGGGTGCACGGTTGCCGTGCTTGACCTTGAAGCGTCCGAGGGCCACATGCCGACGATGGAAAAGCCGTTCTGGAAGACCAAGACGCTCGAGGCGATGACCCCGGCCGAGTGGGAATCACTCTGCGACGGCTGCGGCAAATGCTGCCTGTCCAAACTCGAAGACGAGGACACCGGAGAGATCTACTGGACCAGCGTCGGCTGCCGGCTGTTCGACGCTGGAAGCTGCCGCTGCTCCGACTATGCCAACCGGCTGGCGCGTGTTCCGGATTGCGTCGGGCTGACGCCGCAGAATGTGCGCACCATCAGCTGGCTGCCCAAGACCTGCGCTTACCGGCTAGTGGCCGAGGGCCGCGATCTCTATTGGTGGCACAGGCTGGTGTCGGGAAGCGACGAGACCGTGCACGAGGCCGGCATCTCGATGCGCGGCCGGGTCAGCGCCAGCGAGACCGACCTTGCCGAGCCGGACGACTATTTCGACCATATGCTCGCGGACGAGCCTTAGGATTTTACCGCGAAATCGAGAATCCGGAACCGACGGCAAAACGGACGTTGTCCATCCACCATGCCCACCCTATGCAGCACCGCCGTCCATAACACCGGTTCCAGAAGCGAGAGACTATTCCGGTTCTGCCTCATGAACTGGAGATGAACGGCCGGTTCGCAAAAAATTCAGACAGACGGGTGCATTCTCCTCCCATCGGTTCGACGAAAACGTGTGGAAACCCTCAACAAGGAGAGAAGACAATGTTCAACACCATCAAGACGGCGGCTCTTTCGGCTCTTGTCGGCCTTGGCACGCTTGCTGCCATCCCCGCTCATGCTGACAGCATCTATCTCGGCTTCGGCAACAACCAGGATCCGCGCGTCGGCGTCTATACCGGCGACGAAGATGATGGTTACTATCGCGAACACCGGCGTCATGGCGGCTGGCGCCGGTCCTGTTCGCCGGAGCGTGCCATCGACAAGGCCGAACGCATGGGCCTGCACCGCGCCCGCATCATCGACATCAACCGCCGCACGGTCAAGGTCGCCGGCCGCCAGTATGGCGACCGCGTCGTGATCGTATTCGCCAACGAGCGCGGCTGTCCGATCATCTATCGCTAAGGTCTTCGGGCCTGCGGCCGGCTGACTTGCAGCCGGGCCTTTCCGCCAGGAAGCGCGGCTCAAAAAACCCTGGAGGATCGATCCTCCGGGGTTTTTCATGCTGCAAGCGATGATCATTTCAATTCGAAAGTCACCGTCACCTGTGCGGTATAGGAATTTTCGCCGGCTTGCACCGGGACCGACGCACCGGCGGCATCGAATGCCTTGGCGTTGATCGGCATCGGCGGTGGTGCGAAATTCTGGTCGGTGATTTCCAGGACCCGGCCGATGCCGACGCCGGCCGCTTCGGCCAGCGTCTTGGCCTTGGCCATGGCATTGGCGACGGCCTTCTTGCGCGCCTCGGTGACGGCTGCCGCCGGATCGTCGTTGGAGAAGGAGATGCCGCCGCCCTGGTTGACGCCGAGCGACACCGCCTTATCGAGAATGTCGCCGGTCTTGTCGATGTCGCGGATGCGCACCGAAAGGGTGTTGGTCACCTGGTAGGCGACAAGCTCGGCCTCCTGGCTGCCGTCGGGCTTGTTGGTGTAGTTATAGCGCGGATTGATCTGGATGCCCGCGGTCTGCAGGTCGCGCTCCTTGATGCCGGACGATTTCATGGCAGCGATCACTGCGGCCATCGCGTCGTTATTGGCATCGAGCGCTGCACGTGCCGTCTTGGCTTCACGCATGACGCTGAGCGTCAGCAGAGCCAGATCGGGTGCTATCGCCGCCTCGCCTTCACCGGTGACGACGATACGCGGCGGCGGTGGCGAATCGGCGGCGGCCGCGATCGCCGGAAATGCGATTGCGGCGGCAATCGCCAGGGGCAAAATACGTCTGGTCATGAAATCTCCTCGATCTGGGATCCCAAGACAGCCGAGTGTTGGCCGGCGTCCAATGGGCGACGTGCAATAGGTTATCAATATGGGCTGATTTGGGCGATCTCTGCCAGCCCCCTTGGAACGCCTGCTCGGAAAGCCCTCGGAAAGCCTTGTGCGGTTCAGGGAAAAACACTAATCCAGCGCCGTGGGGCCTGTAGCTCAATGGTTAGAGCCGGCGGCTCATAACCGCTTGGTTGGGGGTTCGAGTCCCTCCGGGCCCACCATTGGCTTTTGTGGCCGTTGATTTAATTGGATTTTTTGGCCATTTTTGTCCCACCTCTTTCAACCCCCTCAGAAAGTGGGACAATTTTGTTCTCTTTTCGATCGATAACCAGCAGGTATTTCGCCGCTCTCGCTACCTTCCGGCGACGCGCTTTCTTGATGTAGTGGTCGGGCTGCTGGTACGTAGTCCACCCATATATCGCCTTCAGCTGCTCGTGCGTCGCGCCGTTCTCAGCGGCGATCGTCGCGCCGGCCTTGCGAATTCCATGAGCACTGCAGTGCGGCAGCTCAGCTTGATCACACCACTGGCGCATCTTGTTGCCCAGACCGTTCTCCGAGAACGGGCGACCATACTCATTGACCAGGAAGGTCATCTGGTCGGAGGGCGTGTGCTCAAGTTCCGCCTCTAGTTCGGGCAGAAGCGGGAGCTCCACCAACACCGCATCCTTGTTACGACTGGTCTTCCCAGGCTTAATTCTGATCCACTTCTCCCACTGCTCGGTCTCCTCGTTGTAGACGAGCGTGATGTGCTGTCGACCGAAGATCGCGACGTCGGACAACCGCAGGCCAGTAAACATGAAGATCGAGAGCGCACGTCTGGCTGCGGTACCCAGCGGATGCCGCTTCTCATATTGAACGATCTCCGACACGTCCCATGGGTGCCAGCCGTCGCCGCTCTTTAGCCGTCTGATGCCGCGGGCGGGATTGGAGTCGACGCCCGGAATCTCTGTGTCCTTTGCCCACTCAAACATCGCGCTGATGGCTTTTACGATATTGTTTGCCGCGCCAAGGGCGTCGAGCCTGGTGTCCCTGATCTCCTTAACATGAGACCGTTTCATACCGGCGAATGGCAGAGATCCCTTGGTGGGATACTGAGGATCCGGGTCACCTTCGAGGGGATGAGGTAATTCGCATACGCGCTCCAGAATTGCTCGTCGGCGCGCCATAGTGTCTTGGGTGATTTCCGTGCCGCCCCGACGGTAATACTCCTGGCAAAGCCACAGCAACGTGCCTTTCTTCGCTGGCTCGGAAGGCTTGGGGAGGCGCCGGCAAATCTCGGGAAGAGTGCCGGGCCGAACATAAGTGACCTCGGCGCGCGCGCACCGCAGTTCCTCGAGGAACTCGTCGCTGCCGGTCGGTTCACGGAGCCGGACCTTCTTCCGACCCGGTGCGCGAAAATAGTACCGATCATTGCCGTGGCGATCAGTGTCCTTCACTACGCCCTTAAGAGCGACCTTCACGGGCTCATCCGTCATGTTCGTGGTTTTCGATCCCAAGGATTGTCTAGTGGCGGCGAATCTTCGTCAAGCTTTGGTGCTCCTCCGATTTGGCGGTGAGGGAGCTTTCGAAACGCCAATACAAGTTCCTCGACGTCCCAAACAATGCGCCCCTTGCTCGGCATTCGTGGCTGCGGCATCCGGCCGTCCTGGACCATTTCATCAAAGGTCGTTGAGCTTACGCCGATGAACGTCGCAGCCTGCTCGCGATTGATTCCTACCGGCGGGAGCGAGGGCGGCAAGACGCTCGGGGTGCGCAGCATCGGTTTAGTGCGTTGAAAGCGCGTCTTTGGCGCCTGCCTGTCTTTCTATGCACCTGTCCGAATATTGCAGACGCTCAATCATGTCCTGGCCCTGTGCTTGCAGGCTCACCCTAGGTCTCCAGACCTAGGATCGCTCAAGACACCGGACTCTTTTCCAGCCTTTGTGTACGATGATGGGTATCTTAATGCGCTCGAGGCCAAGAACTGAATGGGCGGCGACTTGCAAGGGCAAAATGACCGCGGAACCACGTATCTGAGTCAGAGGCGCAATCCAACTGAGGAACGCATGGTTGTGTTTTCAGACGGTTATGACTTTCATGCATGCGTAACAACCAACAAGAATACCAACAAAATATTTCTGTGGATCACTTTCATTCCTCATGGAATGCGCGACTGATTTGGTCCGACAGCGGCTTCACAAAATAAGAAAGCGCCGTACGCTCGCCCGTCTGGATCATCGCTTCGGCCGGCATGCCGGGCACGAGCGTCAGGTCCTTGAGCTTCGTCAGTTCCGCATGCGGAACCGACAGACGCACCAGGTAATACGAGACGCCGTTTTTTTCGTCCGTCGCCAGATCGGCTGCGATCCGGCTGACATATCCGTTCAATACCGGCGTGGTCCTCAGATTGAAGGCTGACATCCGCAGCACGGCCTTGTGACCAAGCTGGATTTGGTCGATGTCCTTCGGGGTGATTCGTGCTTCAAGCGCAAGATCGTCGCCTTCCGGCACGATTAGCATAATCGGATCGGCGGGCGTGATCACTCCTCCGACCGTATGAACTGCGAGTTGTTGAATGGCGCCTGACTGCGGCGCGACAATATCGATCCGTCGCAGTTCCTGTTCAGCCGCCACCTTGCGCTCAACATACTCCCCAACCTGCGCCTGAACCTCTCTGAGCTCCTGGCCGACTTCCGTCTTGAAATCCGGATCGATCTGCAGGATCTGCAGGCGCGTTTCGGCTATGCGGGCTGCCGTCTGTGCCTGATGTGCAATCTTCTCACCGCGTTCGCCGCCGAAAGTGGCAACCTGCGTCTTCAGGCTGTTCAAGCGTTGGTCCGAGACAATGCCTTGGTCGCGCAGCCCACTCAGGGCAGCAATTTCCTTTTGGAGAATCTCGGTGCTTTTCTCACAAGCGATTTCCTGCGCCTTGAGCCCCTCGATCTCGTGCTCATATTGAGTGATGCGTTCCGCTAGCTGCGCCTGCCTTCCGTCGCGGGATTGTCTGCGGAATTCGAACAGCCGCGTCTCGCCATGTACTGCCGAAGCTACGTCCGGAACATCTCTGCGGGCGAGCAGCCAGTCCGGGAAGGCGATCTCCGCCAGATCGTCACGCTCAGCTTCGAGTCGTGCCAGGTTGGCGGCCAGCTCATCGAGCCGCTTGGTGACTACAGCGAGAGTGGCGCGCGTCTGGGTGGCGTCGAGCCGCATGAGGATGTCGCCGGCTTTTACTTTATCACCTTCGCTCACCAGGATTTCTCCCACCACCCCGCCGGTCGGGTGCTGCACCTTCTTCACATAGGAATCGACGACAAAGTGTCCGGACGCGACAACCGCACCGGAGAGATTCGTGAAGGCCGCCCAGGCTCCGGCTCCTCCAACAAAGATCACGCTCGCCAGAAGGCCCGCCACCAGGTGCCGGCGAATGGAGCTGGAAACGTCATTATTCTGATGAATGCCGGCCACCGGGATCCTCCATGTCAGCGCGCTCTCCCACGTTATCCTGTGTAGACTCGATGGCCTTGACGCCAGCGCCTGGTGCCATCGCTGCCCTCTTCAAGACTTTGGAAAGCGCTTCATCACGCGCACCGAATGCTCGCTGCCGTCCACCTTCCATGACCAACACAAAATCCACGGCGCGGATGGCGCTCGGCCGATGGGCGACGACAACCGCAATGCCCTTGCGCCCGCGCACGGAGGCGATCGCCTTGACGACCGCAGCCTCGCCTTCCGCATCGAGATTGGCATTGGGTTCATCCAGCACAACAAGGAAAGGGTCTCGATAAAGAGCACGGGCAAGACCGATACGCTGGCGCTGCCCGGCGGAAAGTGCCGATCCGGCCTCACCAATCGGAGTTTCGTAGCCGTGCTCAAATCGGAGGATCAGTTCGTGCGTGCCCGCTGCTTTCGCCGCGGTGACAATAGCCTCAGGGTCAGGATTATCTTCAAAACGAGCGATGTTTTCGGCAATGGTGCCGTCGAACAGTTCAACACCTTGCGGCAAATAGCCGATATGACGGCCTAGCGCTTCCCGGTCCCATTGATCGAGGCTTGCGCTGTCGATGCGAACCTTTCCGGCGACCGGCGTCCATGCGCCGACGATGGCGCGCGAGAGTGTCGACTTGCCCGAACCCGATGCACCGATGATCCCGAGTGCGCTTCCCGCCTGAACGGCAAACGCAAGGCCGGTCACGGTCGGCTTCCTTTCGCCGGGCGGAACGATTGTCACGCCTTCGAGGCGGAGTTCGCGTTCAGGTGCAGGCATTGGCATAACAGAAGCGGTTTCAGGAACCGTTCCCAGGAGGTCCTCCAGCCGCGCCCAACCCTGGCGCGCCATGAGGAAGGGTTTCCAGCTTGAAATGGCCAGATCGACCGGAGCCAGCGCACGCCCCATCATGATCGAACTGGCAATCATGACCCCGGCCGTAGCCTCCTGCCTGATGACAAGGTACGCGCCGACGGCAAGAATGGCCGATTGCAGCAGCACGCGCAACGACTTTGCAATGCCACCCAGCCCACCTGCCACGTCCCCAGCTTTCCGGTTGGCGGCCAGATACTCGGCATTGGCCTTGTGCCATCGGGCAGCGATCCGCTTTCCGAGACCGAGAGCTTGCACGACCTCGGCATTGCAACGCGCTGCTTGCAGTAGGCCATTGCGTACCATGTCGTGGGCAATGGTCTCGCGTATCGGCCGTTGCGAGAGAGTGTTGGTAAGAAGTGTCAGAGATGTGAGACCGATCGCCCCGATAAGTGCCGTCATGCCGATCCAGAAATGAAAGAGGAAGCAAATGGCAAGATAAAGCAGCATCCATGGCAGATCGAAGAACGCTGTCGGACCGTTTCCACCTAAGAATCCGCGAATATTGTCGAGATCGCGAAGCGGCTGCAAGCCGTCGCCCGGCATGCGCGTTAAAAGCGGAAGGCGAACGATCGCATCGTGAACGCGTCCGGAAAACTGTTCATCGAAACGCTCGCCAATCCGCAGCAGCACGCGGGCGCGCAAAACGTCGAGCAGGCATTGGAACGCATAAAGCCCTGCAGCAAGCACGACGAGCCCCACTAGCGTCGATACGCTGCCACTTGCCAGAACGCGGTCGTAGACCTGAAGCATGAACAGCGGCGAGATCAGCGCAAGCACGTTGACCACGCCGCTGATCAACAGAATTCCCCAAATAGCGGAAGTCAGAGGGAAAGGTCTCAAAGCTGAATCCTTCAAGGAATGGTTACTCACGTAGGTCTCCGTGAGGATCTGGCGACCCAGCTCCCTATATTGCTCCCCGAGCGGCGACCGACTGCATCCGCTCGCTGATTCAGGATCAGTGCTCCCGCCGAATATGTTTGGTTTGGCATCTAATGGAGCGGGTCAACAACAACACCGTCCGGCTGAAGGTTTGGAAGGGCAACGTCATCGTGGCCGGCCGCAAGGGCCCGAACAGGCTTCCGCCTCCACGCCTTCAGGGAGATTTCGGTGTACGACCAGCGCGACGTGCAGGGCTTCGTCAAGCTGTACACGCTGCGACTGCTCCCGGGCGCCCCGGCCCATCGCAAGTAGCGGAAACGGAAAGCGCCCGCCCAGGGGGGCGGGGCGCTGTTCCGTATGGGTTTTCTGGATCAAACGAAGGTGAAGTCCGACGCGGTCAGGCCTAGGTCGGCCACGGTGACCACACCGCCCAGGTGGACGAACTCATGCGCGCTGTTGTCGGCGGTGACATAGGCCAGAGTTGCGACTCTGTCGGTGTAGCTGCTTTGGTAGACAATGATGTCGCCGGCGTGCTCGCCGGAGATCGCACTCGCGGCTTCAGAAGCAGAGTTGAAAGATTCGCCAGTGATCACCACGACGTGTTCGCCGTTCGCACCCGAGGCCGCACCACTGTAGAAGCTGCTCACCGGGTAGCCGGACTGTATGCTGGCGTTGTTGACGAAGTTCGCGCCGAAACCGTCGTTGTAGAGGCCCACCGCATCGAAGGCGAACTTGTCCTCCGCCGGGTTGAAATCGGTGATAGTGGAAATGTCCGGCTTCGACCCGACACTCGGGACGACCCCAGGCACCGGATTGTGGAACTGGAACACGAACGTGTCACTGTCGGTGCCCCCGGTCAACGTGTCCTGGCCGTCACCCACGTAGACGACATCCTGGCCGGGACCGCCGCTGAGCCTGTCATTGTCCTCACCGGAGATGCGCGCGTTGAAGCGGCCGTTGTCGCCGGAGAGATCGTCCCAGCCATCTCCGCCGAAGATGCGGTCGTTACCCTCGCCGCCGAGGGCTCGGTCACTGCCCGCGCCAGCCGAGATCTCGTCGTTGCCGCCACGACCGTCAATCCAGTCATTGCCCCCGAAACCCTCCATCCAATCTTCAAGCTTGGTGCCGAGGAGTGTTTCGGAACCCGGGCCACCCTCGATAATGTTTGCCATCGAAAATACTCCTAATGATGCACCCTGCCTGACGCGTTTCATATTCCTCATCGGATAATTAGAGAAATCGATTGCTTGGATAGACACACATTTACGAAATGGATGCACTCACGTTCACTTCCTTCTGCTGAGCAGTTGCGGGCTCGCAGGCGGCGGGGACGCTGGTCGCCGATGCAATCGATGAAGATTCGACACTCAAACCGGGACTAGACTAGGACGAACTTCGTAACGGGGCCGTCCTGGTTGGGCCCCAAACTTCTCTCTGTTTGCTCGACGCCGGCATACCCGCACCGTGAGCGCTGGACGAGGACAAGTTCCGCTGGCGGAGAACGGCGTGATCGGCTTGCCGCGCCGAAACTGATGGCGCTCGTCGAAGGCATGGACTGGACGCGCGTTCGAGCCGAACGGCGACGGCGTCCGGCCGGAAGGCGGTGGCGAAGTGACTCAGGCGCAAAAGGCGGGCTTCAGGCCGTGTAAAACAAGCTCCTGTCGGCGTCATGACGAGAAGCGCTTCGGCCCGTCCCCACGAAATCGATCCGCTCAAGGCGATGTTCGTCGCCATGGCGGCGGAGAAGGCCGAACTGCAACAACTCCGGAGCGAAACACTCAAGGCCGAGATCGTCCGGATGGCGACACTCAACGAGCGTGCCCAGGAGAGGATCGCCGACCTTCATGGGATCGTCAAGCAGCTGGAGCGCGCCGCTTCGGTCGCAGCTCCGAGAAGCTCGAACGTGCCCAGCAGGCCTTCGCCTTCGAAATCCAGACCGGGCTCGGCGCGATTGAGTCCGAGCTCGAGGCCGCAAGACCGACAGGCGAGCCGCGACGTGCTGCGCGACCGCGCAAGGCGTTCCCGGCGCATCTGGAGCGGGTCGAGATCGTCATCCAGCCCGAGCCATGGGGGAAGAAGCGCTCCCGCAGCCAATCGTCCAGTCCGTCAAACGCGGTCGGCCGCACAGGCTTGCGAAACGGAACAGTCCCGCCCTCGCTTAGATACCGAGGCACCGTGTTGCGAGCGCACCCGAATTCGTTCGCCCGTCGGTTCCCCAGCCAAGCTCATGCAGCGGCAGCATCGCTGCCACCTCTTCAGGCTGAAGGATCTGCTCTCCCTGCATCGTTCTCGACAATGCAGGAATCGCCCAATCCCAATCGCCATCCATGCCTCCTCTCATAACCGAGGGGTCGTCGGCCGACAACTGAGACGTCCGGTGCTCTTAGGCGGGGTAATCATACGAGATGCCTCCTGCAACATCATTTCCCGCATCCATAGGCTTGCCGGATCATTATTGTGAAGCGCAGGCCATTGGACGGCCTCCGTGAATGCGGCAGGAAGTGGCGGCGGAAGTTCGACAATCCGCAGGGGTGTTAATTTTGCGAAATGCTGCGCCAGCCGTAAGGGCATTGTCCCGATGCGGTTGGTGCCTGATAGAAGGGGCGGGATCATGCTAAAGCCCTGTACGACGACCTCGATACGTCTCTCGAAACCGTTCTCGAGCAAATACCATTCCTCGATGGAGGGCTGCCGGGTGTCCCCGAATTTAAGCACAACCTGCCCCATCGACAAGTATCGGTCGAATGTAAGTGGCTCTGACAGCTGCTTGTTCGTGCCGCAGCCTACGCATACGAGTATATCTTCGAACAGGGCTGCGCGAGGATGTTTCGACATGAACACTTCCGGCATAATCAGAAAATCAACGTCGCCGCGCCGGAGAAGCTCCTCGGGGTCGTCGGAAATAAGCAGACATTCGAAGCGGACGGCGGGAGCTTCCCGCGCAGCACGCTTTACGATCTTCTTAAAAAATACGAGCGTGAGGTAATCGGAAAGGATGATGCGGAAGCGACGATCCGATCGGGCCGGGTTAAAGGCGTCCCAGGAAATAATCGACAGCTGGATGTGCAGCAATGCCTCCCGGACTGCTGTGGCGAGCCCCTCCGCGCGCGGTGTCAAAATGAGTTCGCGGCCGTTCATCGTAAATAGCTCATCGCTGAAATAGGCGCGTAACCGACCGACGGCGGCGCTCATGGCCGGCTGACTCAGGTTAATACTGCGGGCCGCGGCGGTGACTTTACGCTCCCTGATCAAAGCATCCAGCACAACCAGGAGATTTAGATCGAGTCCCTTAAAACGCATGTATTGACCTATCCGACGCGTGGATGGGTATCGCCCAAAGAAACAATTTTACGAATGGTGAGTAGCGTCAACGCATCAGCCGACGACGAAATAGAGCAACCGATAGGAAGAACGGCAAAACCGTGTATATGCAAAGCGCGCCGATATGCAGGCCCATGCTGCCGGCCGGACGGCCAAGCATCGCCGGACGAATGAGGTCAATTGCATGTGCGAGCGGCAACAAGGAGGCGACGTCCTGAAAAGCGCCGGGCAATTGGTTGACCGGAAACATCGCGCCGCAAAGGAACAGCATGGGTGTTATAACAAGCGTATTATAAAATATGAAATATTCATAACTGGGCGCAAGCGCCGTGACGACCATCGCTAGACTCGCGAAGGCGAGGCCACTGAGAGCGATGACTGGCAGCAAGCAGAGGATGGATGGCCACGATGTGTAGCCGAGCGTGGTGGCAACAATGGTGATTGCTGTGCCCGCCATCAGGGCCTTGGTGGCTGCCCACGCCAATTCGCCGAGTACGATATCGCCGAGCGTCAGCTGAGTGCATAGCATTCCTTCCCAGGTGCGCTGGTTGTCCATGCGTCCGAAACTCCCGTAAACCGTTTCAGCGGTCGCCGATGCCATCGCGCTTGTGGCAACCATGCCAGCCGCGAGAAACGCAATGTACGAAGTGCCCTCAACAGGACCTATCATTGTTCCGATGCCAAAGCCGAGACCGAACAGATAGATCATCGGATCGGCGAGGTTGCCGAGAACCGATGCAAGCCCGATTTTCTTCCATCCAAGATAGTTGCGGCGCCAAACCGCGACCCAATTCCACGCATTGGCGGGCATGCCCGCCGCATAACGTTCGCCCATTGTTCAGTCCTCCATCTCGCGCCCGGTTAGCCGCAAGAACACATCCTCGAGATTGGGGGGACGCTGCAGAAGGCGCAGACCCGCGCGCCCGCGTAGCTGCCCCAGCACCTGCTCCGGATCGGGTGCATAGCAAAAAAGCGTCTCACCGCTCACCTCGATGCGCTGTGCGTACGGCCGGATCAGCGCACCCAGTTCATGCGGATTGCCGCCGTAGACCTCGACCACGTCACAGCCGATCTGCTCGTCAATGAGTGCGGACGGGCGGCCTTCGGCGATCTTGCGCCCCTCCTCCATAACGCACAGCCGATCGCACAGCCGCTCGGCCTCTTCCATGAAATGGGTAGTCAAAAGAATAGTCTTGCCCCGCGCCAGCAGCGATCGCAGCCGTTCCCAGATCAGGTGGCGGGCCTGCGGATCGAGGCCGGTGGTCGGCTCGTCCATCACCAGCAAGTGCGGGTCATTGATCAGCGCACGCGCGAGCGTCAGGCGCCGCTTCATGCCGCCGGACAGTTCGGCGACGCGCGCATCCGCTTTGTTCTCGAGGCGGGCGAACTCAAGCAGCGACGGTATGACCGCTTCGATCTGGCGTCTGCTCATCCGGAAGTAGCGCCCGAACACCAACAGGTTCTCGCGTACAGTGAACGCGGTATCAAGATTGTCGAACTGCGGGACCACGCCGATGCGCATACGTGCCAAACGCGCGCGCGCCGGCACTGGAGCGCCGAGCACAGTAATCTTCCCCGCATCAGGCGATGTCATGCCGAGGACCATACGCGCAATCGTGCTTTTGCCCGCACCGTTCGGTCCCAAGAGCCCGAAGCATTCCCCCGCCGTAACGCGGAACGACAGTCTGTCGACAACGAGCTTGTCATAAGTTTTGCTTACGTCAGTAAGATCGATCGTTACCGTGGACATGGGTTCATTTTACCGAGAGCGTCGCCACGACTGGCGGTTGCTGTTGCCTGCCGGACCTGAAACTGTGACTCGTCTTCGCCATCCCAGCCGTCGATAACGAACTGATCGACATCACAAGGATTTAGCCCCTGTTCCGCCAAAGCGGCGACAATTGCGTCGAGATTATCGATGGTTTGGTAACGCGGATTGTTGTGCCGCTTTTCCTGCTCTACGCAGAAGACGAGCCGTCCATCCTCGACAAGGGCGATCGCCCCATCATGGGTCAGCTTGGTACCACAGATGCGCATAGTGTCTCCACGTTAACGGCGATAGATTCGATTCATCAGGAAGCGGAAAGCGGGTTCCGGAAACGGACGAGCAAGCAGTCTTCGTTGACCGACTCGCCCCGACACTCAAGACGCTCTACCTCGATCAACGTTTCGTTCAGCATGGCGATGACCGGCTCAGCACCAGCGGCGTGACCCCAGCGACGGCAATTAGCATCCCTTGCCGATCCGAAGATCAGATGCCCGCCTGGCGCAAGCACCCGCACCAGGTTTTTGACGGCCGCGCGCATCTCGGCTATGTCTTCGAGGTAGTATAGGACCTCCGCCACAACGATCAGGTCAAACAACTCGTCGGTCGAAAACTGTTGAACATCGGAGACTATCCAGTTGATGCGCGACGGCTCCTTTATCCGTTGACGTGCTCGAGCAATCGCTTGCGCCACGACATCGATGACGGTGAGCCCTTGGCAGTAGGGGGCTAGTTTTTCCGTGAATGCGCCGGCAGCGCACCCGACTTCGAGGGCATTTGTAATGGAGCCTTGGGCAAGCGCCAGCTGGAGCATTTGCGTGTGGCGCTCCCGCTCGAACGGATTGCGGTCGAGGCGCCACGGATCGTCTGCGGCCAATTCCCGATCGAGCAACTGATGATTCATGTTCTGGGTCAAACTCGTCCACCTCTCGTCCACCTAGGTAATTAGCGATCACTCGTCGCCGCAAATGTTGCCCGAAAGCGCTAATCCCGAAGAATCCCGCCCAAGATTGAGCCTGCGAAGCGGAGCTGCATGCGGTGAGAATTCTGCCCTGCTTGATCCAGTGATCGGAGTTTGGGTGGGGGCCTGTTTTCCCCCAGTGTTCGATGTAGCGACAGCAGAGCTTCGCGACAGCCAATCGCTATTGCTCAATGTACACAGCGCGTAGGCCTTCAAGGGAAGTAAGAGAAAGATGTTGATGAACGTGTGCAGGGAAAAGCCCAGAAATCGAAACTGTCGAGCACGAACTGCTACCACGCTGCATCGGACCATGGTCATGGACACAATCATCAGTCCTGTCCACCAAGGCACAGTGCCTGTCAGTGCGAAATGTGCGAGGCCCGTTAGTACCGATAGGGCGAGGAGTAGCGCCCCGAGATTCTGTCCGACCACGTCCAACGTGAGATAGCTATTGAGGCCGGGCAGCAAGCGCAGCCCAAGCAGCGTGTCCCGGAATGTGCTTCGTGCCCAACGGAGTTGTTGGCGCAGATACGGTCCGAGTCTGTTCGGAACGACTGTGGCCGCGATGGCGCTCGGAACGTACTCGGTTCGAAAGCCTGCTTTCAGCATGAGGATAGTGAGATGGCGATCCTCACCGAAGTCGCTTGGCTTGCCCCGAAAAAATTGCGACTCGTACTGGTCCAGTAACAAAAGGAGCGCAGACCGGCGGTACATGGCACATGGGCCGCAACAGCACATAACGGCACCGAAGCGAGCCTGTGCCGCGCGCTCCTCGTTGCAAGCCAGCCAGTACTCCATGTCTATCAGCCTGGTCAGCCAGCTCTCGCTCCGGTTACTGGCCGTCAACTGACCCATGACTGCGCCGACCGCTGGATCTCGCATCTTCGGTACAAGCTTGGTAATGACGTCGGACGCGAGTATCGTGTCTGAATCAACGTTAAGCACCAAATCCCCGGATGAGCGGCGTATCGCGGCGATCTGTGCCTTGCGCTTTCCAACATTCTCGGGAAGCAAAATGATGTCGAACCTAGGGTCGCGCGCGTAGGTTTCGTGGACAGTTCCTACGGCTTCGCGATTTCCAGAACCGTCATCAACCACATAGACCCGAAGTCTTCCGGCGTATTCTTGGTCTGCAATGGAAGCCAGGCACTCTGAAAGCGTGCGCGGATCCTCGTTGAAGCAGGGGACGATGACATCCACGCTGGGCAGTTGATCGGAGCCGACGAGATCCTCCAACGCCGATGAGTCGTTTGTCGGCAGAGCATAAATCCCCTGCATGCTCTTATAAGTAGTCGAGAGCAGTGCATAAAGCGAAATGGCCACAGTGCTGGTTGTACCAAGAAGAGTCATGGGATCTCGTTTGTTCAGTGATGTTGAGGAAGTGAGCGGATTACAAATCCGCGCTCATGAAGTGCTGGAATCAGACGGGACAGCGCCGTGACCGTCTGGTCGCGCAGACCGGCGTGAGCGCCCTGGCTCAACTCGCCGGGAGGGCATCCGTCGTGCAAGAGTACGATTGCGCCCGGCCGGACAGAGGCGAGCACGGTATCGATAATCGCGTCGACCCCAGGGCGAGACCAATCTCGAGGGTCGACGGACCAATGGAGGGCCGTCAGCCCGGCGATCTGTGACGCTGTGAAGACTTCTTCGCTCCAGGCGCCGTAGGGCGCGCGAATATAGCGCACCGAGGCCTGAGGGCACGCCCTCATGATGGCGCCGTTCGCTTCAAAGATCTCACGTTGCACTTCGCCGAAGCCGCATTTGTACGGATCCGGATGAGTCATCGTGTGGTTGCCTAGCTCGTGCCCTTCTGCAAACATTCGTTGGATTAGATCCGGGTGCTCTAAGGCGTAGGCGCCGATGACGAAGAAAGTCGCCGGCACCCGCTGCTCTGCCAACACATCCAGAATCTCCGGTGTGAAAAGTGGATTGGGACCGTCGTCGAACGTCAGATAAACGCTGCGACGGCCGGTGCCGTCAGAGCACTCACGGCGCACTTCGTATAAGCAATCGGGACGGCTCATAGCTCTGGTCCGTTCCGATCGATCATCGCGCCGGTGGGCCATTCGCTGATCGGTCGTCCAACTGGCAGAACAATGACGAGTGCGTCATCGATGCGTGTGGGCGGCAGGTCGAGGCGCGCCTCTGGTCGGGTGGAGCGCACGCGAATTCCCGACAAAACAGCCAAAGGGCTGTATCGCCGCCCGAACCTCTCAACATGATTCCGCAGCGCGTCCCGGACGGTTCCGAAAGCGAATGGAACGCCAAGCTCCTGCAGTGTTGGAAGCATGACATGGATTGAATGGGCGATTCCGAGGCCCTCAAGATCCGGACGTACCCCGTACAGGCCCAGCTCAGCCACCAATAGATCGACCGCGTCAACCTTGACGAAACGGCGCAGTATGCCCATATGGGCCGCTACACCGCTCGAATCATAGGCGATTACGCGGAGTTCAGGCCTGGCTCCGGCCCAGCTTCGACTACCTTCGAACGGTTCTGCGTTGCACGCCCCAGTCGGCCCATAGGTATTTCGAAAGAACTTGGCGAGCTCGACATGGTCGGAGAGCTGCAACTCATTTTCCCAGCACAACTTCCACTGCACCTGCGAGCGCATTCAGGATCTCTCTTTCTTATTGGTTTCTTGCGGGCCGCATTACCCGGCCAAAGCGGCGGCGTTGTTTGACTGCACTCAACCGTTGTCGTTAGCGAAGGTGAGCCAGCCGGTCGGGCTCGCAAATGAGCTCTCTCGATGTTCCCGCCCGTGTTGCGGCGCCGTCGATTTGAGCTTGACGTCGGTCATTTACGTTCCTCTAATGCATGGTTCGTAAATTCGTAAAATTGATTGTTTAGATGATACCCATCCACACGCTGGATAGATCAGGACATGCGTTTTAAGGGGCTGGATCTAAATCTCCTCGTTGTGCTGGACGCTCTGATCAGGGAACGTAAAGTCACCGCGGCGGCCCGGAGTATTAACCTGAGCCAGCCGGCCATGAGCGCCGCCGTCGCTCGGTTACGCGCCTATTTCAGCGATGAGCTATTTGCGATGAACGGCCGCGAGCTCATTTTGACACCGCGCGCGGAGGGGCTCGCCCCAGCAGTCCGGGACGCATTGCTGCACATCCAGCTATCGATTATTTCCTGGGACGCCTTTAACCCAGCCCAATCGGATCGTCTCTTCCGAATCATGCTTTCCGATTACCTCACGCTCGTATTTTTTAAGAAGATCGTAGAGCGTGCTGCGCGGGAAGCTCCCGCCGTCCGCTTCGAATGTCTGCCTATTTCCGACGACCCCGAGGAGCTTCTCCGGCGCGGCGACGTTCATTTTCTGATTATGCCGGAAGTGTTCATGTCGAAACATCCTCGCGCAGCCCTGTTCGAAGATATGCTCGTATGCGTAGGCTGCGGCACGAACAAGCAGCTGTCAGAGCCACTTACATTCGAGCGATACTTGTCCATGGGGCATGTTGTGCTCAGATTCAGGCACACCCGGCAGCCCACCATGGAGGAATGGTATTTGCTCGAGCACGGTTTCGAGAGACGTATCGAGGTCGTCGTACAGGGCTTTAGCATGATCCCGCCCGTTGTATCAGGCACCAACCGCATCGGGACCATGCCCTTACGGCTGGCGCAGCATTTCGCAAAAACAACACCCCTGCGGATTGTCGGACTTCCGCCGCCACTTCCTCATCCCGCATTCACGGAGGCCGTCCAATGGCCTGCGCTTCACAATACTGATCCGGCAAGCCTGTGGATGCGGGAAATGATGTTGCAGGAGGCATCTCGCCTGGCGCCTTTGCTTGAAACTATTGAGCGTCTCGGGCACGCCGGATCCGACCTTGCCGTTGTTGGTACCGAATTGAATGCCGCCTCCGATTTCGCGTGCGAAGTCCCAGAAGAGATTTAGCCCCACTTAAACACCGGCTGTAAGAATAATGTCATTAATCAGCATGTTAGGCGCGCGCCGGCGCGTGTTACCACTACCTTTTTGGGGGTGATCTCAGGCGAGTTGTTTGTCGAGCTGTGTCGCAGAGCGATGCCAGCTGCCTTCAAGACGTTGCCCACTTTTGCCGTGACGTGGTGGTGACGACGCGACCATCCTTTTCGATGGTGGCTCCTGGAGGCGGTCGCGGAGGAGCGGTTGCCATTCGGGGCAGAGCGGCGCAGTTCCTTGCTGAGTACGAGGGCCAGGAACGAGCAGAACACATGCCCGGTTGGTGCTGAGTTGACTGCCGCCTCCGATTTCGCGTGCGAAGTCCCAGAAGATGTTTAGCCCCACTCAAATGCCAACTTTGCCGGCCTTGCCGCGGCTTTTCACGCGCGGCCAGGCGAGGAGATGGCGGTCGACGAGGTCGATCCCAATGGACTGTGCCGGCCTCGCTCGGCTACTGGCGTGAGGCATCCTTGACGACACCGCCCTGCACCGACAACGTCGAGATGTTGGCAATGAAGCCGGTCGAGGTCGACGCTGCGGATGCAGGGAATTTACCTCGCGCTTCCGCCTGAACGCGCGGCCGATCCGTTCACTCAATCGGCGCTTTCATCCTGGGCCGCGGCTGAGGCCTGTGGGGTGCGGCTACCCCGCGTGGATCGGATCATCAATCAACTTTCTCTCATTTATGAAAGGAAACTCCCCGCTTACGATAGAATCCATCAGCTTCATATATTTTCCGGCAGATGGATGTCGAACGGCAGAAATGTCTGTCCTGGTGTTTCAGCAGTGCCGGTCTCGATAGCCCGCGTCATCAGCGTTATCAGCTCCTGGGAAAGCCGGCGCATTGGCGTGGCGACCGCCATCGTGATGATGTTATCTGCGAGTGCCGCCCGAGATTCCGGCGTGATTTCATTCACGATCGCGACGAGATCGCGACTTTTACCCTCTTCCCGGACCGCGGAGATGGCGCCCTCCATGCCGCCGCCGGCGACATAGAAGCCGACGAGCTCGGGTTCCCGCTGCATGAGATCAAGCGTTGCCTCGTAGGTGACCTGCCGTTTCTCCAGGTTCACAAGCGGATCGAGCACCTCGAACGTCGGCGCGTTCTCACGGCAATAGGAGCGAAAGCCGACGTCACGGAGCTCGTGCCCCTGGAAACGATGGCTGCCGACAAACACCGCCACCTTGCCGGGCCGTTTTGCGACCTTGGACACCATCCAAGCGGCCGTGCGCCCCACCTTGCGGTTGTTGAGGCCGATATAGCCCTGTCGCACGCCGGCGGCGAAGTCGGAAAGCAGCGAGAAAACCGGAATGCCTTTGGCCTTGAGGTCCTCAACCGCTGCTGTAATTTTCGGGTGGTCCGGTGCCACCATCGCGATCGCATGGCAGCGTGCGCCCAAATCCTTGAGCGGTGCGATTAGGTCGCTCGGCATATGTGACGGGGCGAATTGGATGAGCGGAATGCCGTGGAAGGACTGGGCCAAATTGACCGACGCTTCGACCTCGCGCGCAAAGTCTTGGTAGAAATGCTGGGCCGGTTTTCTCAAGATGAAGCCCAGACGGTAGCACGGTAGGTCTCGCCGCAAGCGCTGCTTGATGAGCCCGGCAGCATGATAGCCGATCGCGTGGGCGGCGTCGTGGACCCGCCGCGCGGTCTCCTCGCGCACCGGATGGCGGGCGTTCAGAACCCGATCGACCGTTGCTACGCTGACTCGGGCTTCGCGGGCGAGATCGGCAATTGTGGGGCGCTTGGTCATGGATCCTATTCTGATTGGTTTTTGACGCAGGCTGGCTCTCTGTCACCTAGCGCGATTCGACAATGGTTTCGGGTGGGCAAAGTGGAGACGCCCGCATACTGAATGATCGACAGCGTATTGGACTACTCCAGATGTAGACCGGCCGGGTATAACGGAAGGTTCATTCGCTTAGGGCGGCGATGATTTGCACTCACACATATTGCGCTTCTGATACATGGTCCGTGAGGCGCCGTTTAGAGCCTGCGAGTCGATCGTTCAGGTCATGTGACCAGCTTGGCGAAACCGGTCGCGGTGCGTCGACCTTACTCGGCGGAGGATAGCCGGTTTGATGCCTCGGCAAGCTGATGACCGCAGAAGGCGGCTTTCATCTGCGCTCGGTCCAATTCTCCTTCCCAGCGGGCAACGACGAGGGATGCCACTGCGTTGCCGACGCAATTCGTCAGCGCCCGGCATTCGGACATGAAGCGGTCGATGCCGAGTATCAGTGCCATCCCAGCAACGGGAACACTCGGAACTACGGCGAGCGTAGCAGCCAGGGTGATGAAGCCCGCACCTGTCACACCTGCAGCGCCCTTGGAGGAAAGCATCGCAACGAGCAGCAGCAGCACCTGATCGCCGATTGACAGATCCGTGTTCGTCGCCTGCGCGATGAAGAGGGCCGCCAGGGTCATGTAGATATTCGTGCCGTCCAGATTGAACGAATATCCGGCCGGGATGACGAGACCCACAACCGAACGCCTGGCGCCCGCCTTCTCCATCTTCTGCATGAGCGAGGGGAGCGCGGCCTCCGAGGAGGACGTTGCGAGGACAAGCAGCAGCTCTTCCTTGATGTAGCGAATAAGAGAACAGATCGAAAAGCCGTTGTAGCGGCAGACCGCGCCGAGAACCCCGAACACGAAGAGGAAGGCGGTGAAATAAAACGTCGCGACCAGCATCGCGAGGTTGACGACCGAACCGATGCCATATCTACCGATGGTGAAGGCCATTGCGCCGAAAGCGCCGATCGGCGCGGCTTTCATCAGAATGCCGACGAGCTTGAAGACAGGCGCGATGAGCGCCTGAAGGAAGGAAACGACAGGCTTGCCCGTCTCTCCGGCCATCGCGAGCGCCATGCCGAACAGAACCGAGAAGAACAGCACCTGCAGGATGTCGCCTTCCGCGAAGGCACCGACAATCGTTGGCGGGATGATGTTCATCAGGAAGCCGGTGACCGACTGCTCGTGGGCCTTTGCGGCATAGGTATTCACGGCCTGGACATCGAGCGAGGCCGGATCGATGTTGAGGCCGGCGCCAGGCTGGACGACATTGGCGACGATGAGGCCGACGATCAGCGCCAGCGTCGAGAAGGTGAGGAAATAGACCATTGCCTTGCCGGCGACCCGGCCGACCTTGTGAAGATCGTTCATGCCGGCAATGCCGGTCGCAATTGTCAGGAAGATGACAGGCGCGATGATCATCTTGACCAGCTTGATGAACGCATCGCCCAGCGGCTTCAGGCTCTCGCCGGTCCCTGGATAGAAATAGCCAATTGCGACGCCGAGGGCGATGGCGGCAAGCACCTGCGCGTAAAGCTTGGCATAGAAGGGTTTGCGGGGCGCGGGACTCGCGCCGCGGACTTGTGCAGCTGACACTGTTTCTCTCTCCCTGACCGGATCGAGGTGGCGTGACTTCTCCCGGGCTTCTCCCTATCGCGGCGCTCCGGTCGAACGCTGCACCAACGCCGCCGCAATACCCATGCCAAATGGATCCGCATGACCTGAACTGACGTTGGGCTCGCCAATGATGGGATGAATGCGGTGGCACAAGACGGGAATGACAAGGCCGCCGTCCAGCACGCGCTTGATGTTCTCCGGCAGATTGCCGGTCGATCTCTCTGGCTTGCGGTTTTGCTGCACATCGTGGCGGGCTCCTCGGTTTGCCGACTTTGGGAAGGGCCGCATCGCTGGCACCAGGGTGCAGAATTGCCGTGTTCTTTGCCGCGCTCCCGCTGCAGCGACAGCTTGAAAGCGACGTCGAGACGTAGGGATTGACGCCGCTGGTGCTGACCGCGACGATGCGGTTCAGAAGTTCCAAGCACCGCCGAGAAAGCCGCGCTCGACCGCCACCTTCGCGCCTTCACACGCGACGCCGCCGCCTTATCTGCGTCATCAATATCGAGGAAATGGCGGTTGCCGCGACCGACCAGTGTCGTCGGCAGTGATTATCGCTCCCGCCCCTGGTTCGCAGGCGCTGGTGACTGGCACGGCCCGGCAACTCGGCGCGGTCAGCCGCTCGGGCACCGCATCGCCGGCGCCGTATTTCTGTCGTTCAACATCGCCGACAAAAATTAGAACTGATGAATTGTATCATAGGCCGCGAGGTTTCCTTTCACGAATGAAAGAAAGCTCGATTGACTATCCCGCCTCGCTCCAGTCTTTTGAAAATCAACGTGTGGTTGCCCCCGTGCAAGCCGAGAACGTGGCCAAGCTTCGTGGAGGGAGAGCCAAGCGATGCGTCAGGGGTCGACCCGCTTTGTACTCGACCACACGGCGGTGGCACGAGTTCACGTCAGAGCATTTTCGCGCTTGCCCGCGACGTCGCGGGCGCACATGCCGCCGGCATGCATTTCATGGCGCGAGATCGAGGATCACATGCACCACAACATTCCCAAATCAGAACAAAATGCCAGCGAGTGCCGCATTTCGCTTCCGGATGAGAAAAGGGCTTACCCAAAGTCCGAGACGAACACCGCGGTCCCTTTTGTGCCATCGCACGAGCACGCGCTTACCGGCATCTTCGAAATATCGAAAGTACTCACCGACCCCGCCCGGCTCGAAGTCACGTTGGCCAAGGTCGTCGATCTCCTGCCCTCGTTTGTGCAGATGCGGCACGGCATCATCGCTCTCTTCGACGCTGAGGGCATACTGGACATCACCGTAGTCACCGGCTGCGACGAGAACAGCGATGAGCGCTCCCGGATGCGTCTGCCGCGCGAGGCAATCGATCGGATTGTGACGACGGACACGCCGCTCGTCGCCGAGAACATAGCGGTGCATTCGGCCTTCACTGCCGCTGACATAGAGGTGCTTGGGGCCTCCGACCCCGTGTCGTTCATCGGCGTTCCCATTCGTGTTGATGGGAACGCCGTAGGCACGCTGACTATCGACCGCGCCTTGGACAGCAGGTCAACGTATCGGCTCGATTATGATGTCCGGCTGCTCACCATGATCGCCAACATGGTGGGACAGACAGTCAAGTTGCACCGCTTCTCCGCGGGCGACCGCGAACGACCGACAGAGGTGGAAGATCGGCTGCAAACGCAATTCTCTGATGTCAAGCACCCTGCACCGCAGCGCAAGAAGGTTCACGTCAAGGGGATGATTGGCGATAGTCCGGCGCTAAGCGCGCTGCTCGAGAAGATCGCAGTGGTAGCTAAGGCAAAGACCACGGTTCTGTTGCGAGGCGAATCCGGTACCGGGAAGGAGCTGGTCGCCAAGGCAATTCACGAGTTGTCGCCGCGCGCCAAGCGGCCCTTCATCAAACTCAATTGTGCAGCGCTGCCAGAGACAGTCCTGGAATCCGAACTGTTCGGTCATGAGAAGGGTGCCTTCACAAGTGCGTTCAATTCCCGCAAGGGTCGCTTTGAGCTCGCCGACAAGGGGACGTTGTTTCTGGATGAGATCGGCGAGATCTCGGCCTCCTTCCAGGCAAAGCTACTGCGCGTGCTGCAGGAGCAGGAGTTTGAGCGCGTCGGCAGCAACCAGACCATCAAGGTCGACGTTCGCGTGATTGCCGCCACGAACAGGAACCTTGAAGAGGCGGTTGCAAGGAATGAGTTCCGCGCCGACCTATATTATCGCATCAACGTGGTTCCCTTGCTGGTGCCGGCGCTACGCCAAAGGCGCAGCGATATTCCGCTCCTCGCAGCTGAGTTTCTCAAGAATTTCAACGATGAGAACGGCCGTACCCTGACCTTCGATCCGCGTGCGATTGAAGTACTGATGAAATGTGAATTTCCCGGCAACATTCGCGAGCTTGAAAATTGCGTGCACCGGACAGCGATCCTGGCGGAGGGACTATCAATCGGGAGAAACGACTTTGCGTGCTCCCACGACCAATGCTTTGCCGAGGCGCTGCGGAAGAGCAGATCGGGCAAGGCCGCGCTGCAACCAGCGCCAATCCTGCCAGAGGCAGTGAATCCGGCCACGCCGCCGGATGCGGCCGCTCGTTCGGCCGCCACCACAGTCCCGCCTGCCGGAGCAACGCACTCATTGGGCGCGAGGACCACCGACGCCGAGCGCGTCATTGCTGCCATGGAAAGATGTGGCTGGGTACAGGCAAAGGCGGCGCGCCTGCTTGGACTGACCCCGCGCCAGATTGGCTACGTGCTGAGGAAATACGGCATCGAGATCAAGCGTCTGTGAAAGCATGACTCAGGCGGATTAGCTGAGACCGCTTAGCGGCTTGGCCCGTGCAGGGATGCAGATCCGCGTCCGCGTCAAGTCGATCCGACCGAGGACAGCCTGGCCGAATTCCCGTGGCAGCCGGCGTTGCGACCATCTTGTGAAAGGCGACGCTGCCATCGTCAATCCGTCCGCCATGTTGCTCTCGTTGCGAGCTCATACGGATGCCCCTGTGCGACTGAAACGGAGATAAAATATGTCCGATGCAAAACTGCAAGCTGTGCTTTCGTCTCTTCCGCAAGGGACGCGACAGTTAGATGCTCTGCCGTCCAACGGACCAGCGCCGGACAAAAGTTTTGTCAAGCTGAATACGAATGAGAACCCGTTTCCGTTGCCGCCAATCATAATGCAAAGTGCAGTGGCGGCCCTCAATCGCCAGTATCTGTATCCGGACGACGATAACATCAGCTTGAGGGAAGCAGCGTCCAATACCTATGGGGTATCCACGGATCAGGTCATCGCAGGCAACGGGTCGTCTGAACTGCTCGGACTCATCTACAGAGCTTTCCTCGCCCCTGGCGACAAGGTGGCGATGATATCGCCAGGGTTTTCGTTCAACCGCAAACTTGCCATGTTGCATGGTGCTGAGTTTCTCGAGATCGGATGTCAAACTCATTCGCTGCCAATGGAGCAATTGCTTTCCGGTCCGGCAAAAGACGCCAAGTTCATTCTGGTGGCCAATCCAAACAATCCGACCGGAACATTCCTCTCGATAAGCAATATCGAACGCCTCGTGGCACAATCGGATCGCCTGGTCGTCCTTGATGAGGCCTACGTCGACTTTGCACCCGATCACGGGCTGCGCCTCATCAACCGTTATTCGAACCTTCTGATCTTGAGAACATTTTCGAAGAGCTATGCCGCCGCCGGCATTCGCGTCGGTTTCGGTTTCGGTCACCCTGAGATTATTGGCAGGCTGCGCAACATCCAGAACGTCTTCAACATGAACGTGATCGGGCATGCGGTTGGTATCAGCGTGCTTGCGCATCGCGGCGCCTACGCAGAGAACCACAAGCACATCAGACATGAACGACAGCGAGTGACAGCCGCACTGTCGCAACTTGGATTTTCCGTAACGCCCTCCCACGCAAATTTCTTGCTAGCCCGTGTGCCAGCGGGACAGGACGGCTCATGGTGGCAAGCAGCCTTGGAAAGGCAAAAGATACTCGTTGCCTACTTTCCGGACAATGGTTTGGAACATTGCATCCGCGTCAGCATCGGCACAAAAGAGCAATTGGATGCATTTCTTGCTGCCGCTCGCGATATAGTTGGAAGCTTAAACATACCAAGCACCACGGGCAGGGGAGCGTCAGGCTCTGCTCGTTCGGTACGCTGACGCTAATCCGATATCACACATTGCTATCTTTAGACTTGCTTGGTCACCCAAGCACGACAACATTTTTCTTTAAAATCGGGGACAATATCGAGTGACAAACGTCTTTCCTTCAAACCTAGCCTTCGGCATCTTCGATCATCTGGACGAGGACGGCCTCGATATCGCCCGGCAGTACGAAGATCGCCTGATATTAGCAGAGGCGTGCGATCAGCTAGGGTTCTATGCCTATCATCTCGCAGAGCACCACTGTACCCCCCATGGGAGAGGTCCATCGCCGAATCTGTTCTTATCGAGCGTCGCCCAGCGCACCCGGCGCCTGCGTCTCGGACCCTTGGTGATGCTGCTTGCGCTTTATCATCCGCTGCGTGCGTTCGAAGAGATCTGTATGCTGGACCAGTTGAGCGGTGGCAGGCTCGAACTGGGCATAGGGCGCGGTGCTCTCCCGATCGAATTGGGTTACTTCGGGATTGGTGCGGACGCGGTGCCGGGCCGCTATGCGGAAGCCAGCGAAATTCTTGTTGAAATACTTGTTAATGCCATGAAGGTTGGCACGCTGTGCTATCAAGGCCGCCATTTTGAGCTCAATGACGTTCCTTTGACGCTAAGACCTCATCAGCGTCCACATCCGCCGACATGGGTCGCCGCCAATCGACCCGAGTCCGCAGCCTGGGCCGCTGCGAATGGAGCAAATATCGCGTGTGTAGGACCTTCCTCTTCTGTTCGCAAAACTACTGATGCGTTCCGCGCCTATCAAGAGGACAACACTGGCGCGGGCGATCGAGCGCCATTTATTGGATTGCTCCGCATGGTCGTGGTTGGGCGTTGTGACACACATGCCTATTCGCTCGCGGCACCTGCTTACGAACGATGGCTCAAGAGCTTCCAATTCCTTTACGAGCTTAACGCTATCCCCACTCCACCCAACCTGCCGCTGACCTTCGATGCGGCAGTCGAGAGTGAATTGTGCGTGGTAGGATCAGCAGCGTCTGTGCGAGAAGCTCTGCTCAGTCAGTTGGAAGAGGCAGGTGCTAACTACCTTCTTTGTCAACTGGCATTTGGGAATCTGCCGCTAGATGCTTCCCTATACACCGCGACGACCATTCAATCCGAAATCATGGCTCGACTTGGCTGACCATGAAATTCGCGGTCTGATCCGAAGGTAAATCGTTGTAACAGCGCTCCCTCACATTGCTCGAGCGTGCACGTGGTGGGGATTGGGAAATCGTGAGGGAGGCCAAACTGACGACGAGCCGGCGGCACAGATTACCAGGTTTGTGCGTTGGCCGGCATCTGGGCACGGTGTGAGACTGCACGATCCTAAGGAGATGATGGCCGAGCGCGTCACGATGCCGGCACGCATCTGCTCGTCGCGCTCGCGCTAGTCCCATAGCCCGCCGCAAGAGGTTCTTCTCGACCGGGGCGGCGCCGGTGGCGGCTCCCGCATCCAGCTTCATCAGCGGCTCGGCGGTAGCAAAGCCGTCACTCGCTACGGCGCTGTTGAGGGCGCGCTCGCGAGCGGCTTTGCTACGCCGAACGACACCACCTGGAGCGAGTTCGCCCGATGTCGCGGCGTGCACCGCGGTCGGATAACGACGCTGGAGGAAATCGTTCGCAGCCGGTCTTCACGATCCGCGCGAGTGCTTTGCATGAATGCTGCCTGCTTCCCCGTCTGCGGCGGCCTGAGTGTCCGCCGGCACGCCCGAAGTCAATGTCAGTACCACAAGGCCGCCAAGACGTCAGGTCTGGGAGCCGGCTTGTACGGTCGTATCGTGTTCTGGAATATCGTCAAAGGAGGCGTAGTTGAGATTGTAGAGTTTGGAATACAGACCCCCCATGGCTATTAGCTGATCGTGGTTGCCAGTCGCAATAACTTGGCCATTCTGAAGCACGATGATGCGGTCGGCACCCCGGATCGTGGCAAGACGGTGGGCGATGACGAGGCCAGTGCGCCCTTGAAGCAGCTTTATCAGAGCCTTCTGAATCTGCATTTCCGTGTAGCTGTCGATGTTGGCGGTAGCTTCGTCGAGCACGAGGATCTTGGCGTCGGCGACGAGGGCGCGAGCGAAACTGATGAGCTGGCGCTGGCCGAGAGATAAGTTGTCGCCGCGTTCGCCAAGTTGGGTCTCATACCCATCGGCGAGGCTCATGATGAAGTCGTGGGCGCCGACCGCCTTGGCCGCCTCGATCACCCTGTCTCGCGTGGCCTCTGTCTTGTGGTATCGAATGTTCTCGAAGACCGTCCCGGTGAACAGGAATGGCTCCTGCAGCACCATGGCGACCTGGCGGCCGAGCGATTCCTGGGTGAGATCGCGCACATCATATCCGCCGACCAGCACTTGGCCCTGCTGAACATCATAGAAGCGGTGGACCAGGGCCATCGCACTCGATTTGCCAGAACCGCTCGGCCCGACCAGTGCGACCGTCTCGCCGGGATTGACCCGGAAGGAAACATTTTTCAGCACCGAACGGTTCGGATTGTAGCCGAAGGTGACGTCCCTGAACTCGACCGAGCCGTCCATTTCGGGCGAAAGCACCTCGGCATTAGGTTTGTCCTGAACATCGATCTTGACGTCGAGCACATCGGTCAGGCGCTTGCCTGAGGCCATGGCGCGCTGCATGACCGAATATTGCAGGGTGAGTGAGCGGATCGGGTCAAAGAAGCGCTGGATGTAAAATAGGTAGGCAACCAATACGCCCACATCTATGCGGCCATTCATGACCATCGAGCCGCCGACCACAATAACGGCGGCCATGGCGAGGCCGGTGAGGCCATCGACGATAGGCACCATGACCAGTGCATATTTGGCAGCGATCAGGTGGGTCCTGAGGTTGGCATGGGCCTTGTCGTCAAAAAGAATGGAATTCACCTGCTGGCGGTCCATGGACTGGACGGTGCGCACGCCGTGAATGGCTTCGGCCAGCGCGCCGTTGACGACGGAATTAGTCTCGTGTGCAGCCATGAAGGCGGCGCGGGCACGCGGCAGCCAGACAATGCGGACGATCACCAGGACCGGCAGAACCGAGAGCGTCAGGAGGCCGAGGCGGAAGTCGAGCCACAGCATTACGAAAACGATGCCGAAGAGAAGCGCAACATCGCCTACGGAATATACCGAGGTTTCGAGGAATTCCTGTATGGAGTTGACGTCGCCTTGCAGGCGCGACATGAGGCGTCCGACCTCGGTCTTGTCCATGAAGGAGAGCGAAACCTTCTGCAGATGGCCAAACATGGCGCGGCGGATGTCGAACAGGACAGTTTCGGCCACTTTCCCAACCACGGTTTCCTGCATGTAGCCGGCAGCGAAATTGACCAAAATCGCCAAAACGAACGCGCCGACGGCCGCAAGCTGGGCTGAGCGATCGGTCCTTGCCGGGTTCATGCCTTGGTCGATCGCGTAGCGGATGATCAACGGGATGAGAAGCTGCGTCCCGGTGAAGATCAGCATTGCTGCAATCGTGATGACTACCCTGGCCCGATAGGGACGGACGAAGGCCCAGATGCGCCGGAGGATGCTCTTGTCGAAAGCCCGGCCGAACATCTCCTCCTCGATGCGGTGCGAGCCGACAACCGCGCGCGGAGGGCGTCTGCCGTCGTCACGTTCGGCTTCGACTTCGCCGGCGCGGCCCTGCGCCATCAGCGGGCGCCCCCATACTGGGTCATATTGTCATCACCCGGGCGCGTCTGGAGATCGTAAAGGGCCTTGTAGCGTCCCCGCTTCGCCAAAAGCTCTTGATGCGTGCCGCGTTCTACGATTTCGCCGTTATCGACAAAAAGGATCTGATCGGCGTGCATAAGCGCACTCAGCCGGTGCGCGATGATGATCGTCACCCGATCCTTGGCGAAGCGCCGCATCGCCGCGCGGATGCGCTGCTCGGTGCCGGCATCGATCGCGGCCGTTGAGTCGTCGAAAACGACGACGGAGGGGCGCAGCATCATGGTGCGAGCAATCGTGAGACGCTGGCGCTGGCCGCCAGAGAGAGAGACGCCGCGTTCGCCCACGACCGTCTCGTAGCCCGCTGGGAGCCCGAGGATGTAGTTGTGGAGCTGGGCGAATTCGCCAGCGCGTTCGATTCGCTGTCTCTTCGCCCAGGGATCGCCATAAGCGATGTTGTTCTCGATCGTAGTGGTGAATAGGAATGCATCCTGCTGTACGACGGCGACCGCCTTGCGAAGCGTCGCGAGGGTGACATTGCGTATGTCCTGGCCGTCCAGCGTGATGGCGCCACCGGTCACGTCATAAAAGCGGGGGACCAGATGAGCTATCGTCGATTTGCCCGAACCCGGCGGACCGACGATCGCGATCGTCTCGCCTCTACGGGCCTCAAAGCTGACGTTCTTCAAAATGGCGCGGTTTTCGGCGCTGGGGTACGCAAACGAGACATTGTGGAAGCGCAGAGTGCCGTCGCTTATCTCGAGCGGTCTGGCCTCGAGAGCATCCCTGATTGTGATCTCCTGGTCGAGGAGACCGAAAAGCCGCGAACCGCAGCTAGAAGCGCGGGCAAAGGCATTGACCATGAGGCCGATCTGGCGGACTGGCATTTGCAGGATTGTCATGAAGGTCAGGAAGGTCGCCACCGTTCCGACGCTTATCTCGCCAGCGACGAGCTTGCTGCCACCGATCCAGAGCACCAATCCCATTGCGAAAAAGAAGGACAAGGTCATCGCCGACGTGCTGGGCACGTAGATGTCAACGCGGTCGTGGGCGAGGTCGAGCGCGTTCTTGGAAGCGCCGTCGAACTTCAGCATCTCGTAGGCTTGAGCCGCAAAAGCGCGGACCACGCGGATGCCTGCGAGATTTTCCTCCATCACGCGGCTTAGTACCGAAAGCCGCTCATGCAGGTCGAGCCAGGTGGCGCGCAGCCTAAGCTGTGTGGCCGATGAGCGCCAGGCGACAAAAGGCACGAAGCTCAGCGCGACCAGGCCGAGCATGGGATCGGTCGAGATCATCATGTAGGCGCCGATCCCGATCAGCATGGTGAGCAGGAGCACGCGAACGAGCGCGGTGGAAAAATACATCCGCACGCCTTGGAGATCGAGCATTCCGATGGTGATCAGATCGCCTGAATGGACCCGGTCGTGAAAGGAAAAGCTGAGACGCTGGATCTTGTCGTAGTAGGCGAGCCGCAGTTCGTACGCGACATGATGCCCGACGGCTTCGGCAAAATAGTTCTGCGCCATCGTGAAAAGGCCGCGTAGCGCGCTGACGGCGAGCAGCAGGAGAGCCGGGATCCAGAGCGCTTGTCCTGCCGCGGTCCCCGCGACACCGCCCCCGATGGCTGTCTGGGTCTGGTCGACAGCCCGGCCGAGAAGCTGGGGAATGAGCAACTGGAGGATTGCCGCCATGATCGTCGAGCCCATAGCGAAGGCGACCTGCCAGGGATGCCGCAAATTCATACGCGTGATGCGCAACAGCGTACTCAAATCCCGGCCCCAGCGCGCCGCTTCCACATCGGTCAACGAATTCAGAGCGTTCGTTGCGCTGCCGATAGCATCACTGCTCACGGGTGTATTCCCGACTGCATTTTGCGCCTTCGAGGCAAGCCGAAGGACCAATCATCAAAGGGGCCCGCCATTGTTAATCCTGTCCACCACCTGCAGCAGGGCGCGTTCCTATAAGCCGAGCCGCGGCTTCACTTACTGGCATGTCGATCACCGTGATTCCGCTTGCCGCAAGGAAACGCGCTTCGTTTCTGGTCAGCGTTTCCGCGTCCATTACCGCGCAATGTGGACCTCGGGAGCGCTTCATGATCTGCCTGGCGTAGGTGCGCAGCATCTGATCGTTGAAGCGGCAGCCAACGAAGAAAAATCCACGGGTGATGCGCCGTTCCTTCACCACGTCTGGGATCGGTGTCTGGATATCGATTTCGGTCAGGACTTCGACATAGTCGGAATCTGCGACGAGAAAGTTTTGCGCCGGCCTAATACTCCCGTGAGGTGTATAGAGAACCGTCTTCGCCCCCGATCGGGGGTTGAGTTCCCTCCCGGACAAATCGTAGGTTTTCGTCCAAATGTTACCGATTTCGTTCGCCCGCGTGACGCCTTGTATCTCAACGACGTCCGTTCGGCCGGTCTCTACGAGAGCCGTGCGCATCGCGCCGTCGTACCAGCTGTCGACGATGAGGGAGAGCGGCAGCCTTGCGAGCCAGGCGTGGAGGAGGGTCGGCGCCACCGGCGCTGCGAATATGTCGGTCATCCAAGCTTGAAGCGTCCGGCGATGCCGGCGCTGTTCGATGAACTGCGCAACCGACCACATATTGGTGCGGATCCTGGAAGGGGCTGGCGCCCGCGCATTGAGTGCCGCGGCAACGAGCTCCGGCGTATGCGGCACAGGCGGTTCCGCACAGTTGAACCCAAGAAGACCCGGACCGAGATAGGGGATCACCTGATCGGCGGCGAGCGCTTCGTTCGCCAGGTCAAGCAGCTTTTCGGCAAAACTGTCCCGCACGATGACCAGGTGGCCCGATGTCAGGATCGTGTTCATGCTCGTTTCCTCGCGACGCACCTTATGAACGGGCAGCATCAGTCCTCTTCGGAAACCTTCCTTGCCTCGACGGTGATCGGCAGACGCGTATCCCGTGGAAGATCGGGTAGGAGGAGCCGCCACCCGTTCCTGAGCGTCACAGTTCCGCCCCACAACTCTTCCTTCTCGAGCTTGATGATCGGCTCTTCGAGGTCCTTCTTCGGGACATACGCCGACAAGCCAGCATCGGTCCTGCGGATCATGACTTTCATCTGGCCGTCCCTTCATTGGTATTGCTATCGGCACTGCAGGGCGCCTCGGCTTTGTCGAGGCTCATCAGTTCACGCGCTCGCATGCCGACGACGGTGCCACGGTCGATCCATTCGACCGCATAGATGAAGAACTGCTGGAGAAAGGTGCCAATGTCGCGCACATATCCCTCGTCGCCCTTCCGCACGAGATTTTCGCCGATCTCCCTGCCAGGATAGGTGCCGTCATTTTTTATATGGCGAGTGGCACGTACCCGCTCTCCCTGCATGAATCGTGGAGGCCTGCGGATTTCGACCTCCTCTTCGCGTCCGAGCGACATGTCCGTTCCCTGATTTCTCTTGAGGCTGCAGATTGTGAACAAAGGCGTTCCAGGCGTCCTGCGAAGGCATCCCCGACCATGTCGGCAGCCCAATGTTCGTCACGCAGGAACGCAGGTCTTCGGCACCGGGCATACCGAGGCACATTGCTGCGCATCGAAGACCCCCTCGCACTCGGTGCACTTTTGCGGCTCGATCACATAGCTCTCGCCTTTGAACTTGATCGCGCCGGAGGGACACTCGAATTCGCAGGCGCCGCATTGGGTGCATTGGGATGCGATGATCTTGAAAGCCATTTTAACTCCTGGTCCGAATGGATGAGACGCGCTCAGGCCGTCGCCGCGAGTGCGGGGGTCCCAGACGCGGCCGCGTAAATCGCGCTGATTGCGGTTTCGATATAGTCGTGGGCATATGCGTCGGTGGCTTGGATTCCAGCGTCGGCGAGCTGATCCTGCGGGCAGTTTCCGATCTTGGCGCACAGCACGACATCTATGCCCTCAAGCGCAGCGATGACGCCATCCAGGGTGGCCTCTGCGCCCCAGCCGCCGAGACAATACTGCTCGACCTTGCGATGCCCGACAAAGCTGATCCCTCTCGGCGAGGCTTCGTAAACCTGGAATTCCTTCGCATGGCCGAAATGTTCATTGACGCGGCCGCCGCCCTTGGTCGCCACCGCGAAGAGAAGGGACTTGCCGGGGCTCGCTGCCTTGACCAATCCGATCGCTTCTCTCCTAGCCGCCACGTGATCACGGCGCTCCTCCGCGACCAGCTCCCGATAGGCCTTGCGATTGCTGGCATCGTAGGTGACCTCGCCGGGAATTCGGTCGACTGTGAATTCCTGGCCACGATCCTCACCGAGCAGGCCGACGGCATCTGCCCGGCACTGCCGGCAGTGGCGCATCAACTGGGCGCCGCCTTCGACACGATCCTGAAGAGCCTTCATCTCCATTGCGTTTGGGCCGCGTTGCCCGCTCAGTCCGTAGTGCGTGCCGTGCGCCGGGTCCGAAATCAGCGGCATGAGGTTGTGCAGGAACGCGCCTCGCTCCTTCACCCATCTATTCACCTTGATCAGATGCTCATCGTTCACGCCGGGGATCATCACTGAATTGATTTTGGTGAGGATGCCGCGCGCGGTCAGCATCTCCAGACCCAACATCTGCCGCTCGTGCAGGATCCGGGCGGCTTCGATGCCGACGTAGCGGCGATGGTCGTAAAAGATCCAAGGATAGATCTTTGCACCGACCTCAGGGTCGACCATGTTGATGGTGATCGTCACGTGATCGACATTCATGTCGGCAAGCTCATCGACATGGTCCGGCAGCGCGAGCCCATTCGTGGAGATGCAAAACTTGATGTCTGGGATTTCCCTGGCAACTCGTTCGAACGTTGCCTTCGTCTTCTTCCAGTCGTAACAGGCATCGCCCGGTCCGGCGATGCCGAGCACGGAGAGTTGCGGCACCTCGTTGGCGACCGCGACCGCCTTGCGTAGCGCCTGGTCGGGTGTCAGCGTTTCGGAGACCACCCCAGGCCGGCTTTCGTTCGCGCAGTCATATTTGCGATTGCAGTAGTTGCACTGGATATTGCAGCCGGGCGCGACCGCGACGTGCATGCGCGCGAAATAGTGATGCGCCTCTTCTGAAAAGCAGGGGTGATCCTTGATCTTCTCCCAGATAGCCGGATCCGTGTCGTCCGGCTTTATCGACGAGCCGCAGGACGAAGACGCGCAGCCACCGGCTTTCACGGTGGCAAGCAACTGGTCACCGAATGTCGTGCTGAGGCTCTCAAGCGAAATTGCCGGTGCGGACATCGAACGGCTCCGTTGCTAGGTGAATGTCGCAGTTCAAACCGCAAGAGCTATGCCAGCTCAAAGAGCGGTTTTGGTTCACGAATTGGCTTTCGTGTCGGATTCCGTCGGATTGCTCCGACACACCTTTGTCGGGCTTCCGACAGTGGACAAGCAAATCGGGTCGCGAAGGCTACCAGCCTTGGGCGCGAAGGGTGTGAGGGAGACTACTCCGGGCTTACGTTTGACGTCATCACGACGTCTAGAATTTCTTCACCTCGATGCCATATCGGCGCAGCGCGTAGCCGATTTGCCGCGGCGTGAGGCCGAGGATACGAGCCGCCCTGGCCTGAACCCAACCGGCCTTGTCCATCGCGTCGATCAGCCGGTCGCGTTCCGTCAGACGCGGGGGACAAGCGGGATCGTTTGGATCGCCGGCCGCAAGGGGAGATACGTTGCCTGCGGAGGCACCGATGCGACTGGCCGGCAGCCGCAATCCGACCGGCACTGCGTTGACCCGTGCGAGATCGTCGATGGTATTGCCGCCATTCGAGCGGTCGGCTCGCTTCCAGAGGAGCCAGGAAAGGCACTGGCTCTTCTTACAGGCGAAATCGGATGGCGTGATCGTCCTTGAACGCGCAAGTGTGGCCGTCCTTTGGACGCAGTTCTCCAGCTCGCGGACGTTACCAGGGAAATAGCATTGCGAGATCAGGTCAAGCGCCGACGGCGCGAAGGCGAGTGCGCGATCGTTCTCCTTGTTGAATCGATTGAGGAAGGCGTTCGCAAGGCGTGGAATATCGCCGGGTCGCTCTCTGAGCGGAGGCAGGATAATTGGCACCACATTGATGCGGTAATAAAGGTCGGCCCTGAACTCCCCTTTTATGACGGCCGTCTCGAGATCCTTGTTGGTGGCGCATATGAGGCGCACGTCGACCTGTAGCGTTTTGGTGCCGCCGACTCGCTCCAACTCGCCTTCCTGCAAGACACGCAACAGCTTGGCTTGAAAGGCCGGCGAAATCTCGCCGATTTCATCAAGTAGCAGCGTTCCCTCATTTGCCAATTCAAAACGACCGGCGCGCTGGGAGATAGCACCCGTGAAAGCGCCCTTTTCATGCCCAAACAGTTCTGACTCCAGAACGCTTTCAGACAGTGCGGCGCAGTTCAATTTGACGAAAGACTTCTTCCTCCGACGTGAGAGCTTATGGATGGCTTGTGCAAAGAACTCCTTGCCGGTGCCGCTTTCACCCCGCAGAAGCACGGTGGAATTGGTCCCTGCTACGACCGAGACGGTTTCGAGCACCTGCTTGAGTGCGGGGCTTTCCCCGATGATCCCGTCGATTTTGACATCCGCATGCCGGGCAGGGTCGTAGGTCCTCCCCTCGTTGGGCGATTTCTCCGGTCTCCATTGCTCATGGACAGACCGCTGACGATCTGTACTCAGGATGCGATGGAGACGGATCGTCCGGCCGACAAGGTTGGCGACCATCGTCAGGAAGTATGTGTCCTCGTCGTCGCGAAAGTCGGTGGCGCCGTCTCCGGCGCGGTCGATCGACAATGTCCCAAGGATTTTATGATCAGCCTTTAGCGGGATACCGATAAAGGCAATTGGGATGGTGCCGCTGCTCGAAGATGTTTGAAGGTCAGCCTGAAATAGTTGGGACTTGCGGACGTCCGGTATGAAGAGCGGCGTCCCCGTAGCGACGATTTGATCTGTTATGGCCTGTGGTATGACGCGGCGAGTGCCTGATTGAGGTGCGTGGGTATTGCCGGCAGTTGCGGCAATCTCCGGCTCTCCTTCAGCGTCCAGGACGACGATTGCTCCGTGACGCATCTGCAGAAACGAAGGCAGGATGTTCACGACATTGGCGAGCGTAATCTCCAGCTCGCTGGGGGCGGTCAGCACCTTCGATATCTCGTAGAGTCCCCTGAGCGCGATATCTGCTTGGGGCATGCTTTTGATGGGCGGTTCAGGGCGGGTATCCCGAGGTGCTACCTCGTCGACCCGATCTTGCGGTACGTGAGCCATGGAAACACCTCAGGGGTTGTCGTCCAGAGTGCTCCTCCTTTTGAATCTGAGTCTGAATTCTGAAAGCACAGTATTCACGAGCTTCTCTTCGTGGCGCGGCAATTCAAGCAAAGATAGACTTGGCGTTGGTCGCGACCTCAGGTGTACCAAGATTGACCCTCTTGATGCGGTGCGTGCGTCCTCATCCGAATTTGAAGAGGACTCCGAAGCCGCCGCGTGGATAGTTCCACTCGATCTCGCCACTGGTCTCGCACAAAATCCGGCAGGTGCCGCACTCCATGCAGCCGTCGGCAGTGATCTCCACTTGACCTTTGTCGTTCAACTCATAACATTTCGCGGGGCAGACGTGGGTCAGCGCGAGCAAGTTCGCGCTTGGCCTCTCGTGCGGTCGCACTTTGATATGCGGACGGCCAGAATCCACCAAGTAGCGGTTCTGGTAAAGCTTGTCCTCGACACGTGACTTCGTCACTGCGATCGTCATTTCGTCTCCCCTCAGCGCCACGCCAATGCAAGGCGGACCGCGTCGCTGACCAGCCCCCAGCGCGAGCGCGCCTTGATGAAGGCCGCCGTGGTCGCCTTTTCCTTCTCGATCTTCGGCGTGCCGTCGACACGCATGAAGTTCTGCGCGGCTTGCGACATCAACCGCGGATAAGCCGTGAAGTAATTGCAGGAATTGGTGTGGAGCAAGGCCGGCATGTCTTTGTATTTCCTTAGGTCCTTGACCACGAAGGACTTGTCCAGCATGGCTTTGTAAAGGGCGAGATTCCGTTTGGTCATAGGACCGTTGCGGCTCTTGACCTCGATGATTGCCTCAGCCGCGATGCGGCCGGAGGTCATGGCGAGGTTCGAACCCTCGCGGTGAATGGCGTTGTTCAGTTGCGCGGCATCGCCGACCACGACCCAACCGTCGCCAAAGAGCTGCGGAATAGCCTTGTAGCCGCCTTCGGGAATGAGATGCGCGGAATATTCTTTCACTTCCGAGCCGGCGATCAGCGGCCGGATCGAAGGATGGGTTTTTAAGGCGTCGAGGAGGACGTAAGGGCTCTCGACCATCGCGGCGAAATCGGAGACGAGGCAGCCAATGCCCAGTGAGATCGACTCCTTGTTGGTATAGAGGAAGCCGAGCCCGGCCATGCTGCGGGAGGTCGTGCCCACCGCCTCGATCACGCAGCCTTCATCGCCTTTGAGGCCGAACCGCTGCTCAATGACCTCTTCGGGCAGGAAATGCATTTCCTTGACGGCGAGCGCCACGGTTTGCGGCTTCGGCATCTCGCGCAGGCCGGCCCGCGTGCCAAGCAGTCCGCATACGCCTTCTGCGAGGACGACCACGTCCGCGTAGATGGCTCCGCCGGCCCGGTCTGTGCGGACGCCGATCACCCTGTCCTTGGCGTCACGGATGAGTTCCGTCACGGTCGTCTCGCACAGAACCGTCGCGCCGGCCTCGCGCACCTTACGCGAAAACCATTTATCGAACTGGGCACGGATGATCGTGTAGCGGTTGGGCTTCGCCTCATTGAAGTCGTCCGACCGATAGTGAATCCCGGTATGGGATGTGTCGTCCATCACCCAAAGCCGCTGTTCAACCAAATGCCGCTCGAGAGGCGCATCGTCCCGGAAATCCGGGATGATCTTCTCCAGCATGTTCGCGTACATGATGGCACCCTGGACATTCTTGGAGCCCGGATATTCACCCCGCTCCAACTGCAGCACCTTCAGGCCGTGGCTGGCCATGGTGTAAGCAGCTGCGTTTCCGGACATGCCGGCCCCAATAACAATGGCGTCGAATTGTTCCTCAATCATGTCCATCCCTTAGCTCGCAAGCTTGTCGCGACTGTGGGGCGACAGCCGCCGGGTGAAGGCTTCCGTCAGTGCGGGCAGGAAGCGGATCGCGTCGGTGACGATCCCGAGGTGAGCGAAATCGAAAATCGGCGCGTTCGGGTCGGTGTTGATGGCCACGATGAGATCCGCCCCCTCGACGCCAACCCGATGCTGGACGGCGCCGGAAATCCCGGCCGCTATGTAAAGCTTCGGCCGGATGGTCTTGCCAGTTTGGCCGATCTGCCGATCAGCTGGCATCCAGCCCTTCTGGACCAACGGGCGCGAACAGCCGTGCTCGGCGCCGATTGCTCGCGCGAGATTCTTCACAAGCTGCAGGTTCTCCGCCGCGCCTAGACCGAGGCCTCCCGCAACCACGACGTCGGCATAGGCAAGATTTGCCTTTGCCGACTGACTATCCGGCAGGAAGCCGAGGATTTTGGTAACGATCTCGTCCTCGGCTACCGAGAGCTTGTGCCGGATGACACGCCCGACCGGTTTATCCGCCCGCTGCGGCATGGGCATGACCCTCGGTCGCACTGTCGCCATCTGGGGGCGGAAATTGAGCGTATAGATCGTGCACAACAAGGAACCGCCGAAAGTCGGACGGGTGGCGGCGAGCGATCCGTCGGTATCCACATCAAGTTCGGTGCAGTCGGCCGTGAGCCCTGTCTGCAAGGTCGTCGCCACGGACCCGGCAAGATCCCTGCCGAGTGTGGTGGCGCCGAGAAGAAGGATCTCGGGTTTGTGGGCATCGACCAGATCCGTCATCGCCTTGGTGAATGGCTCGTTCCGATAGTCGGCGAGCAGCGGCGCCTCGACGATGTAGACAAGGTCGGCGCCATAAGCGAACGCTTCGGCAACGGCGTTCCCGATGGCCTCTCCCGGCGGTCCAAGCACGACGCCCGCAAGCTGGACCTGAAGCTTGTCTGCTAACTTGCGGCCTTCGCCGAGCAGTTCGAATGATACGGGATGGACCTGGCCGCGTTCGAGCTCGATGAAAACCCAAACGTGCCGGTAGTCCTTGAAATGCGCGGGCAGCTCCTTCTTTATGCCGGCACGGCCGGCGGCAGGGCGAGGGGTTTCTCGGTTCGCGGTCGACATCGTCTGCTCCTTGCCCTCTCACGCGCCGCCGTTGAAGGCGAGCTCATGTTCCAATGCCGGCTGGCGGGTGAAAATTGCCGTGATGAGTTCGTCAGCGACATCGCGCAAGGCCATCTCGGCGGTGTCGATTTTTGCCGCCTTTTCCGCCCGCGCAGGAGGCGCGAAAACGCGCTTGACGACCGTCGGTGAACCGCGCAGGCCGCATTTGGTGAGATCCTCAATGCCGGCGTCGGCGGCACTCCATTTCAAGACCTGGCTGCGCGCGGCGCACAGGGCGTCCTGGATCGAGCCCCGGCGGATCTCGTTTGTGCCTTCCAGCATGGTGATCAGGCAAGGGAGCCTGCTCTTCAGCATCTGTGTGCCGCCTTCCGAGCGGCGCTCAACCTTGATCTCGCGCGCAGCAAGGTCAATAGAGGCGATCTTCGCGACATAGGTCAGCTGCAGGAGTCCGAGGCGCTTGGCGATGCCGGGCCCGACCTGGGCGGTGTCGCCATCGATCGTCTGCTTGCCGGTGAAGACGAGGTCTGGCGTGCCGAACGTCTCGCCAACCTTCGCGATTGCCTGGGAAAGGGCGAACGAGGTCGCCAGCGTGTCGGAGCCGGCAAAATAGCGGTCGGTCAAGAGCACCGCTCGGTCGGCGCCGTAACCGAGCGCCTTGCGCAGCGCGTCCTCTGCCATGGGCGGACCCATAGTGAGCACGGTAACTTCGCCATCATGTGTGTCGCGCAGTCTGAGGGCTTCTTCGAGGGCGAACAGGTCGTAAGGGTTGATGATGGTCGGAACACCCTGGCGCATGATAGTGTTCGTCACCGGATGGACCCGTATCTGTGCCGAGTCCGGCACCTGCTTGATGCAGATTACGATGTGCATTGGCGGTTTCTCCAGGCTCCTGTCCGGATGCGGGCTCGGCGGTTCATCTCCTTGGTTTGCATCATTCGTGCCAACTGTTTTGCGCTGCCCCCTATTCCTAGAACTTCGCTTGGTTGCTTCTGAGGGCGCCTGGTGATGACTGGATTTGTCGGCTTCTCGACATTGTCGCGTCGCAACCCGTGTCGCGGTCATTCCTGTCCGAACCGCTTCAGTACGGAGTCGAACGGGACAAAGGTGCGGCCCGGCGTGGCAGGTTTGTTCGGATCGTGGTCTTTGAGCACCTTGAAGATCCGATGGGTGAGCGGCGAGGAAACCGCGAAGTCCTCGTAAGCGCGTTCGAGCGTCGCGCGCACCCGCGCGGCAATCACCTGGTCGGGCAGATCGGCGAAATCTTCTTCGGCAAGGTATTGGCCCACGCGCTTCATGATATGGAGCCGCGAGACATTCAGCACCTTCGGGTCATAGGAGACGCCAAGGACTGCGAAGAACTCCTCCGCAGCCGACAGGCGCTTCAGTCGTGCGAGGATGTCGGTGACATCGATGGGGCGGCTGTCAGCGGAACAATTCATTGCATTCTCCCTGGTCGGAAAACTGTGGTGGTGCGCTCGCGCACGGCTGACCTGGACCCGCACAGCTCCGCGAGGGATGCCTCGCTGCACATTCCATCGTAGAGCTCGACCAGTTGAGTTGCAGTGACGGTCGATTTGGTCTCGGCCGCCTCGCGCCGGACGCGGGCCACCATCGCGGCTGCCAGATCCGGGTCGAGATCGCGACCGCTTTCGCTCAGCACATGGGCAATCGCAGTGGCGCCGGAATGCTTGCCGATGACGATACGCCGGCAGCGGCCCACGAGAGCCGGATCGAGCCCTTGATAAGTACGCGAGTCCTTCAGCAGCCCTGCGACGTGATTGCCGGATTCGTGGGTGAAAACATCGGCGCAGGCGACCGGCTTAATGGCCGCGGTCTGCCGGCGGGCGGCCCAAGCCACCTGGGCGGCGAGGTCGGGCAATGCGGTCAGCTCGATGCCGGTATCCGCGCCGTCGAGGACCGCCATCGCGGCGGCCACCTCTTCCAGCGCGGCATTGCCCGCACGCTCGCCGAGCCCCAGGACGGTGACGGACGCATGGCGCGTGCCTGCGCGGATCGCGGCCAGCGTGTTGGCGGCAGCAAGTCCGAGATCGTTGTGCGCATGAAATTCAAGATCGATTGGAGACTGCGCCACGAGCTGGGCGACAAGTTCGAAGGTCGAAAACGGGTCGAGAACGCCGACTGTGTCGGCTAGCCTGACGCGGCTTGCGCCGGCGCGTGCAGCCGTCTCGATGACGCGGGCGAGATGATCCCGATTGGCCCGCGAGGCATCCTCGCAGCCCACCGCGACAAAGAAGCCGGCGGCGGCTGCGCGCCTGACCATATGCTCGATGACCTGGAGCGCTCCCGCCTTATCGAGGCCGAGCTTGGCGGCAAGTTGGATGTCCGACGCAGGCAGCGATAGATTGACGGCGTGGACGCCGCTCTCGATCGCTGCATCGAGATCCAGCGACGTCATCCGGCACCACGCCATGAGCCGAACCGGGAGACGCCGCGCGACCACGGCGCGAATTGTTTCGATCTCGTCGGCGCCCATGACCGGCGTGCCGATCTCGATCTCTGTGACGCCGGCCGCCGCAAGAGACTCGGCGATCTCCAGCTTTTCCGTCGTCGTAAAGGCGACGCCGGGCGCCTGCTCGCGATCGCGCAAGGTCGTATCGTTGAGAAAGACATGACGGGTCATGAACGGCAGCCTGTTCTGCTGCCGCTCAGGCATAGACCGGATTGAACGTCTTCGGCGCCTCGCCTACCGGGCCCAGGACTGGGAAAGCCACGCAGCTTCTCCACGATTGCCGGCATGACCTCGAGTACCCGGTCGACGTCCGCTTCGCCGTTGTCCCGCGCCAAGGAGAAGCGGACTGCCGCGTGTGGCGTTTTCATCGCGCTCAGGACATGGCTCGGTTCCAGCGAGCCGGAGGTGCAGGCGGAGCCGGAGGAACACGCGATGCCCACGCGGCTGAGGAGAAGTGGAATTCCATCACTTTCGACATGTTCGAAGGAGATGTTTGCGGTGTTGGGCAACCGTTCCAGGGGATCACCAGTGACACAGGTGCTTGGGATGCGCTGGAGAATCCCGTCCTCTAAACGGTCGCGGAGCGACTTTACCCGTGTGGTCTCGTCGTCCATGAATTTCAAGGCGAGTTCGGCCGCCATGCCGAGCCCGACTATGCCGGGCGTATTCTCGGTGCCAGCACGCCGGTTGTGTTCTTGGTGGCCCCCCTTGATGAGCGAGTGGAAATTGACGCCACGTTTTACGAAAAGCGCGCCGATCCCTTTCGGCCCGTGCAGCTTGTGGCCGGAGAGCGACAGCATGTCGATTGCGGTCGACTTCAGGTTCATCGGAAGCTTGCCGACCGCCTGCACAGCGTCGGTATGGAAAAGGGCGCCCACTTCCTTGGCCAACTCGGCAAGCCTGGCCACGGGGAAGATCACACCAGTCTCATTGTTCGCCCACATTATCGAGACGATTGCCACCTGTGGGGTGAGGGCGGCCATATAGGCGTCGAGGTCGAGCCGGCCACGGCAATCCACCGGGATCCTGTGCACCTTGACGCGGCGGGTCTTCTCAAGATGCGCGCAGAGCGTCAGCACGGCGGGATGCTCGACCGCGGACGTCACGATCTCGGTTCGGTTGGGCGCCGCCTCGAGCGCCGAAAGTAGCGCTGCATTGTCGCTTTCTGTCCCACCCGAGGTGAAGGTGATCTCATCGTCGAACTCCGCGCCGATCAGAGCTTGCAACTGCCTCCGCGCCTTTCTCACCGCCGCACTGACTGAGGCGCCAAGAGCGTGCGCCGACGAAGGGTTGCCGAATTGATCCCTAAAGAACGGCAACATCGCTTGCACGACCTCAGGATCGACCCGTGTGGTTGCGTTGTTGTCGAGGTAGACAGGTTTCATGTGCGATCCTCAGTTGACCGGAATGACGCGAGCGCGCGACCGCCTCATTGAGCCTCTGGCGTATGCCGTTGATGATGATGGGCCCGAACTGGCAGCCGGCGCGGACGCCCGAGAGTTTGACGTAGACCGGATCGGCGTCGACATGGCCAAGTCCGCAGTCGCCGCCGTCAGCCCGCAGGTAAGGACGCCCGAACACGACAACGTTATCGATAAGCCGAATTTGGCGCAGCGGCGCGATTTGGCCGCCAGCAGCTTGGGTGCCACCAGGAACCGAACTGTTTCGGGAGGCGACGTTCTTTGCATCCTACCTGAAGCGATTGCCGGTCCCAAGATCGGCTTCGACCTTGCCTTGTTCTTGAGGACAGGGACATCTGTTGTGCCGGCCATATAAGCCTCCTCTGCCGCAAATGAGTGCGTCGGCGGCAATCGCTTCATGGACCCGCACAGGCGCTTCGGGCGATCAACTGAAGGACTTGCCGCAGCCGCACTTCTCGCGCGCGTTGGGGTTATCGAAGACAAAGCCGGAAGATTCGAGCCCGGTGAGAAAGTCGACGGTCATGCCGGCGACATGCGGTTGGGAGCCCGCGTCCACGAACAGCTTGATCCCATCTGTCTCGGTGATCGCGTCGCCCTCGCGCGACACGCTCTCCAGGCCCATTAAGTATTTGAAGCCGGCGCAGCCGCCGGCCTGGACCATGATGCGAAAGCCTTCCGCCGGCTCGCTGGCGCGGGAAAGAGCAGTCTTGATGGCGGCAACAGCGTTGTCGGTGAGCGTAATCATGGCTCCATTCTCCTCAGTCCGGGACCTGCTTGCGCATCACGTTGCATGCACCGTGCCAAAGCGAAAAAATGTTTCAACACAGCGCGGCATCTCTGACCCTGCCGTGGTTCTTGTGAGTCCATGCTGCGAAGGTGTCGGCCAACCGACACGTACTGTCGGGTTTGTCGGGTCCGCCACGCGGGATGTTGGGCCTGAGTTGTTGGCTGAACTCACATTAAACCAACGACCATTACAGAAGACTCCTTCTGAGCTTGCTTGGGCGCAATTGGCACGGTTTTTGAAGCTCCACTGGCGAGGCGGCAAGAGACTGCCGATCCACAATCGTGTCGTGGGTGCCCTCGCGATCGATGCGGCGAAGCAAGGGAGCAACATGTCAGGACTGGGTCAGACACGCTTTGTTTGGCGAAGCAGCGCCGCCCGTGGCATCCGAATGACCGATTGGCCGATTGCGACAACACCCACAATCGCTCACCACCGCCCGGTGGCCACCGACCGGCTCGATGAGATTCCATCGGCATGTGCCTGCTCGTGTCACTCGGGTCTCGCCGCTCCGATAGCACCCCCGGTTTTCGCGCGGGTGCGACGACGTGCGCACGCTGTCCAGCGACACTTTGTTCACGGGCCAGCAGCAGATCAGGGTCGAGCATTACGGCGCGCCCTATCGGCTGAAGATTCACCGGCAGGGCAGCTGATCCTCACACGTAGGTGGAAGCAGGGGTAAGACATGGACCAGCGCGAGAAACCGTCGCCGGACGAAATCCAGCGGGCGTGCGAAGACAATCCGAAAATCCGGGAGCATGATCTCGCCGCTCGATTGGGCATTTCGGAAGCCGAATTGGTCGCGGCGCATTGTGGTCACGGCGCGGTGCGCATCGAGCCGCGCGTCGATGACCTGCTGACCGGCCTCGAAGCGGTCGGCGAGGTGATGGCGCTCACCCGCAATGAAAGTGCCGTGCACGAAAAGATCGGCGTCTACGACAAAGTGGTCACCGGCAACCAGCATGCCATGGTGCTCGGCGACGAAATCGACCTGCGCATCTTCCCGAAAGCGTGGGCGTATGGCTTCGCCGTCGAGAAGCGCGAGGGAGCCGAGATCCGCCGCAGCCTGCAATTCTTTGATGCCACCGGCGAGGCGATGCACAAAGTACATCTCAGGCCCGCCTCGAACCTGCACGCCTATCAGAATCTGGCGGCAAAGCTCGCATCCTCCGACCAGGAGCCGATCATATCGGTCAAGGCGAGCGGGGCGGGCGATAACGCAGTGAGTCCGGACCAAGCCGCCACGGTCGACGACCTACGCGAGCACTGGAGCCGGCTGAGCGACGTGCATCAGTTCTACGATATGTTGAAGACACTGAAGCTCAGCCGCTGCCAGGCGATGCGTATGGCCGGCGAGGATTACGCCTGGCAGCTCGACAATGATGCCGTTGGCGCCCTGTTCCAACAGGCGGCCGAAGACGAGATGCCGATCATGTGCTTTGTCGGCAATCGTGGTTGCATCCAGATCCATTCCGGCCCGATCAAGTCGGTCAAGCAGATAGGGCCGCGGATCAATGTGCTCGACGAGACCTTCCATCTGCATCTTAGGACCCATCAAATCCGCGAGGTGTGGGCCGTGCGCAAGCCCACGAGGGACGGTCACGTCACGTCCATTGAAGCCTATGGCGCCGACGGCAAGATGATCATCCAGTTCTTCGGCGCGCGCAAGGAAGGCGAACGCGAGCGCAGCGACTGGCGGTTTCTGGCCGAGAGTCTGCCACGCGTTCCCGGTCCGACCGACAGGGATGTGTAGAGTGCCGACAGGCCCTCGGATTGAACCGGCCGCCATAGGACTCGGCACCACGTTCCGACAGCGGCTCGCGAGGAAATATAGGTCCATGTGCGATAGAGCTTGCCGTCGCAGCGCATACGGACGGTCAGGTGTGCACGCCGGAATTGACCTCATCGATAAAGTCAGGCTCGTCGCCGGCCGGATCGCTGCGCACGAGTGCATCGCTCGTCTGACCGGAAATCCTTGCAGCGGCTACAACAACGCATATGCCATCAGCGCCGAACCGAAGCGGAAGCGCGGCCGGGTCTTGTCGGACCGCACCCGAACCTTGCGCTGGATCGCGTCGTTGCTCAATCCGGGCCGTGCGAGCGATCTCCTCGCTCGTCGACCGGAAGGCTGTGCAGCAGCAGCCAAGCCGAACAGCCCGATGTCGCGGACTCGACAAAACCGACCACGGATGTCGGTTGTCGGACGTTGTCCTAAGAATGATGGACAGGTGATCATCAGCGGCGGGCCTAGTGCAGGCTGGCATTGCTTGGTGCAGCGCCATGGGTACGCCTATCCGGCACGCGACTTGCTTCGACAATTTGATCAGCAGGGCATCAGCAGTGCGTCACGGAGCTCAGAGGTGATTGACCAGCCTCTCAACCCTAACTGGGATAAGCGGCGGCTTTGCTTCATGACCGCAGCGCGGCGGAGATGCCCCTTCTGATCGACTTCGCAACCGATCTCATCCGCGCTGGTGCAGGTGGGCTGTATCAGGCGACAGAATCTAGAAGGCGCCCGACAAGAGACGTGCCCATGCTGGAAATCGACTTTATGAACAGCGGTGCAATCTCAATCGAGCCATGAACGCCAATGTAGAGAAAACAAAATGGCGACCAACCCCGTTCCAGATCATGTCCCGCCCGAAATGGTGAGGGACTTCAGCCTGTTTACATCGCCAGGGATGCCACCAACACCCAACGGGGATCCACACGCAGCTGTCGCTTGCGTACATGACGGGCCTCCGATCTTTTACTCCCGCTACAACACGCAAGATGGCCGGGGTACCTGGGTCATCACCCGTGCCGCGGACCAGCGGAAGGTGCTGCAGGACGCAGAGACTTTTTCCAGCCATCGCAGCATCTTCTCCTCCATACTGGGTGAAAACTGGCCGACGATCCCGCTTGAGCTCGATCCACCGGCCCATGGCGTCTTTCGCTCACTGCTCAATCCGCTGCTTTCGCCAAAGCGGGTGTTGGCTTTGGAACCGGCTGTCCGCGAACGGGCGGTCGAGCTGATCGAAAGGATCGCCGCGTCGGGCACAAGCTGCGACGCGATGAAGGATTTTGCCTTTCCTTTCGCGGTGAGCACCTTTCTTCGCTTTCTCGGGTTGCCCGATGACCGACTCGATACATTCGTCGGCTGGGGGAAAGATCTGCTCCACGGCGACGATAAGGAACGACCTGTGGCTGCCCGGACGATCGTGGCATTCATCGACGAACTTGCAGCCATGCGCCGCCAGGAGGCGGTTGACGATTTCATGACCTTTATCGTGCAGGCACAGGTTGAGGGCCGCCGGCTGACGGACACCCAAGTCCGCGGCATCGGCGTGCTTGTCTTCGTCGCTGGGCTCGACACGGTCGCAGCAGCTATAGGCTTTGACTTGGCGTACCTCGCGCGCAACCTCAAAGATCAGCAATTGCTGCGGAGCGAACCGGACCGCATCCCGCTCGCAACCGAAGAATTGCTGCGGGCCTATCCGCCCATTCAGTTGATCCGCGTGGCTACGAAAGATATCGACTTCGAAGGCGCGCCGATCCGGAGGGGGGACTATGTTTCCTGCGCCACGATGATTGCCAATCGTGACCCGGCGGAATTCGAATGCCCCAACACGATCGATTTGGAGCGGGAGGACAACCGCCACGCCGCGTTTGGCTATGGTCCCCACCGTTGCCTTGGCTCACACCTTGCCCGGCGGGAGATTGTCGTTGGCCTGGAGGAGTGGCTGGCGCGCATCCCGGCTTTCAGGATCAAGCCGGGTACGGCACCCATAACCTCTGGCGGCCATGTATTCGGGATCGAAAATTTGATCCTGGACTGGTCTTAGGCCCGCCCCGAGTCGGGGCACAGACAATGGAGGCAGCGCCATGCGCATCATCGTCCAAAAGGCCAAATGCCAGGGTCACGCGCGATGTGCGGCGCAAGCGCCGGACATCTTCAAGCTTGATGACGAGGGTTACATCCTGCCTGGTGACATTGAAGTTGCGGAAGGGGAGGAGCTGCCTGCATCGCGAGGCGCGCGATCCTGTCCTGAACGTGCGCTGGAACTCGACCGTACACCGGCTGCGCGGGTTGAATAGGACGTCATTCAAGTCGGGAGTCAGGCGGGCTTGAATGGGGTCGACCACGTGGCCGCACTGGAAAGAACAGCACGCGACCTCTGTCCCAGCACGGTCCACGTCCAACTCCGCGGGGGCATTTCCAGCGCCAGTGTTCCCCTGAGGCGCAAACGGCAGGGCGGGGGTTCGCGAAACACCTCTTCCAATCACAGAATTTGCGACAGAGCCGATCGACGAAAACTACCGAACTACTCGACCGCGAGGCGATCCGCGACTGCCTCTACCCGAAGAACTGCCCGACCCATGTTGCGGCCGGCCGGGTCACTGCATGACTTGATAGGACAAACCAGGAGAACGGCACCATATTTGCCCAACACTATGCCCGGCTCAGCACCGGCCGATGGCCGCAGATCGAGCTGGAGAGGAGGTTCGACCAGCATGTGCTTGCCTGTGTGCTTTCACGTGCGCTCGAGGAGATCGAGGCCGGCGAGGCGACGGCGACGGAGGCCACCGGCCTTGCGCGCGCCGAGCTGCGCGATGTCCTGGCCCGCTGTTTCCCTGCTTTTCCTATCAACGCGTTTGCCTTGGAAGAGGTGCGCGAGCCCGAGCCGGATCTGGAGGAAGAACTTCTGCGCGGACTGCTGCTGGCGCATGCCCGGCCGCGCGATCCGGCAAGCGCCCGCTTCGCCAAGATCATCGCCCGGCGTGCCATGCGCAATGACCATCTCTGGCAGGACCTTGGCCTTTTTAGTCGAAGCGACCTCGGCCGCCTGCTCGCCTCGCATTTTCCGACGCTGGCGGCCGGCAACACCCAAAATATGAAATGGAAGAGATACTTTTACCGCAAGCTCTGCGAGGCCGAAGGTTTTTCGCTGTGCAGCGCGCCCAGTTGCCGGGAATGCAATGATTTCGAAAGCTGCTTCGGCCTGGAGGAAGGCGAAAGCCACCTCACACGGATCAAGAACGGCATCGCCTCGGATTGAGAGCCGCTTCCGTCAGTCGTAAGCCCCAGCGCTCGCGCCGCGCCATAGGTCTCTTGTCGAATGTCGACTGACGCCTTCGGGGATTGAATGCTGTGCCTGCTGCCCGATTGCTCGCGGTGCTCGCTTCGGCGGGCCGTCGTCATGGCGCGCCGCCGGTGGAGCTCTTACGGCAGGCGCAAGCGATTTGACCTGCTTGCGAGCGTCTTTCTCGTTGCCGCAAAAAGAGAGCCTCAACGTGAGCTAAAGCGGAAAACGGGAGAGTGACAGTGATCGCACTGACAATTCGTGAGGATATTTGTTGCATTTTTAAGCTGGCATGATTGCAGTTTCTCGATTTTTGGGCACATTGTGCCGCCAAGTCGGGTGGTCACTATGAAATCGCGATCCAGAATGCTTCCAATGCTCGCCGCGTCGTTGGTAGTCGGGGTTGTATCGGCCGAAGCGAAAACCTGCGATGAGGGCGATACCCGTCAGGAACATCCCGTCGGCAACTTCAACTTCGTAACCAGCTCCTGGGTCGAGAAGAAAGGCAAGCTGCGACGTTACATTTCTTGTGTTAAAAACCTCGATCCCAACAGCGATCTCCTAGTCACCTGGTTTATCGCTGGGCCATTTCAGACCTATGTTCCCGCGACAGTCGAACTACCCACGCCTCGATTGCGTGACGACATCAGCCCCAGGCCAGTGCGTGGCTGCATCCAATATGCCTACAGGAACACGACTTCGGCGCGGATCCGGTTTCTGTCGCCGGAAGAGCAGCGAGCATTGGTGGCCGCCAGCAACGGAGCTATCCGCGATCTCGTATCGGCCGCCCTTGTGACTGGCGCCCGGTTCGGCGAGCTGGCCCGGCTGCGCGTCGCTGACTACGACGTCGTGAACAAGTCGGTGTTCATCGCCGAAAGCAAAGGCGGCAAGCCGCGGCATGTGCGATTGCCAGACGGCGGGCGGACCTGTTCGCCAGGCTTGCCGCCGATCGCGGCGCTGGCAAGTTCCTCCTTCGACAGGAGAGTGGCGTGGCGTGGGCGCCGTCGACCTACAATCGTTCATGGAAAGCTGTTCTGCAGACGGCAAGGGTGCAGTCCGTCACCCTGCACGAGCTGCGGCACACCTACGCCAGCACGGTGGTCCGGAACGGGGCGCCGCTAATCATCGTGGCCCAAGCGCTGGGGCACAGCGACACCCGAATGGCCGAGAAGCACTATGCGCACTTGGCGCCCTCATATGTGGCGGACACGATCCGCCGTATGGCCCCTTACATCTAGACTAGTCTAGTAACGCGTCGGGCGAATACGCGCTTTACGCACCACCGTCTCCTGCCGGCACGAAGCCAATGCGAAATGCCTTAGCTTTGATCTTCGGCAATTCGGTGAGAAGCAGGCTGGTTTGCGTATGGTGTTGGATGAGCGTAACAGACTGACCGCGTTCGTTGACGCCATGGAACTCTAAAATGTCCGGTGGCGAGCACGCAAATGACCGGAGATGAATTGGGCTATCTTGGCCACCAACAACGGTCACCCCGAGTTCGCTTTCCAGTCCCAAATTCTTCTCAAATTGCTCGATCGTGTCCGCAATTCGCTTGTGCATGAAGACTGCGGGATTGGCTTCTCGCCATCTCCTTTCCTCCAACTTTTTTAGGGCGGCGCCGGCATCTGGAATCTCCGCCGGAAGAAGCATTGTGCTGACTAACGGCAAAACTGGCCTCGGCATCGAATTCTCCGCGATAAGAAAAACCCCGGCGCAGAGGCCGGGGCAAAGACTACGCTGCGGCACAGCCTTGCGGCTGCCATCCGTGATCGGTTTCACAAAAGCGCCCTGTCGGTGCTTCGATCTGGTCGAGTTCTGCAAGCCGATCAATCATGCGACGAATGCGGCTGCTCTTGTTAGTATACTCGGAATAGAGGGCGCGCAGGAGCAAGTCGGCGGAGCCATTCATCGGCTTCGTCCGGGCCTTTTCCCACCGCCGCACAGCTTGCTCGTCGGCCCCGAGGATCCCGGCGAGGTTCTTTTGCGTAGTATCCATTTCTAGGCGCAGGAAACGAAGCTCTGCGCCATTTAGAGGCTTGGGGAGCGATATGACCCATTGACCGATCGCCCTGTGGAGGCCTTCGGTATCTTGAATCGAAACACCGACTCCGTAAGCCGTATCGTGCCTTGTGTATCCGTTCTCGAGCCAAACATTGTCGAGACCGCTTTCGGTATAGTGGTAAGCCATCTCTTCACCCGTTCCTAAAACACCGTGATCACGATCAGAGATTTTCCCCAATCAATTGCCACGACGCATTCCATTTCTTCTCCTGCAGCGTGCCGGTACATATTGACTTGCCAATGCCCCTTCGCATTCATCACTGGACCTTCGCAGATCGTACCCCGCTGCCGAATCATCTTCAACGCAAGCGGCGCCGTAAGCGTCAGCGGTATAATCTCGGCCATGCGCCTATCAATATGATAGGTAGTGGCCTCTAGTCAATGCTCTCCTTTCGTTAAAGTTCCGTAACCTTAAAGGGCGAGTCGCTTTTTGCAGCTGGCATCAACTGGGTTAGAAAAGCGTCGATGCGCAAATGTCTGCTCGACTCTGACGTCGCCGATGAGGCTCCCACTTCTTCGGTTCTGACCGGATACGACGAAGAGCGTCTGCTTACCTACATTCGCCTGCTCGACGCCGCGGCCGAGGAGGCGGACTGGCGAGAGGTCGCCAGGATCGTCCTGCATATCGATCCTGAGAAGGAACCGGAGCGCCGCATTCAGGGCTTGGGAGACGCATCTCGCCCGCGCCCGGTGGATGACGACGAACGGCTACCGATATCTGCTGGCGGGCGGTGCGCCGCACTGAAAACTTGGCCCGATCGTTTGGCAAAGGACACCTCAGAGAAAGCTGGCCCAGTGACTTTCGGCGACGATCGAGATTGGCAATCCTTGGTCGCGCCAGCCGGTAGCCTTGACGATTTTATCCCCAAATGAAGAATGCTTCCACGATTCGGTGGCATAGGCGCCTATAACCAAAACTTCTGTTTTCTGGCTCAGACCTCCCGCGAAGGCTCCGCGATCTGCGATGGCCTGTTCGCAATGCTTCCGCTGGCCAAAATTGAATGTGCCTGTGAAGCAGTACAACCGGCCGACGAAAGTCAAAGTCGGGGCCGGATCGCAGAGTGGCAGCGACGTCGGCTTTAGCACTTCTCCGAGTTCGAAATTACGATTCGAGAAGCTGTTTAGCGTATCCACAAGTTGCGCGTGTTCATCGGAATCGAGCACGCCGTCTTCAAGGATCTCATTGATGCGCCGGTACAAGGTTCGGATGATTGGTTGATTACTGATCTCCACATTCGCCGCCAACCATTTTTGAAGGAACTCGACCTCGGCCTTGTTGATGGTTCCATCTGCGGCCAGGCCACGGGCGAGCCCTATGAGTTCGTCGACCTGACGCGACGAGATACGGTCGCCGCCAACGCGATTGTAGAATTTCTCGTCCATTAATACGTCCCCCCGAGGGCCGCGGCCCATTGTCGTTCCTAACAGAGCGTCTCGCACGCCCTTCCGTCGCCATCGCGGTCCAGCTTGCCGCCCCACGGGCAATTGCCGAGATACCATTGCGCCTCGTCGCACGGGCTGATTTTCGAGCAAGTTCGCCGCGGCTGGCATGAGTAGCTTTGCGCCACTTGCCGGCCGCCGACGATGCCGAGCGGCTGGCTGATCGCCGGCTGCGCCTTTTCTGCGTGCTCTACCCGCCAAACCCACGGCGCCTCGAAATCGCGCCCAAAGACCGATTTTCGCCGCCTCCGCTCTCGCCTGCTGCGGTGCATATGCGCCCTGGCTGTAGCTAGGCCAATCAAGAGCCTGGCCGTTCTCCACCAGCCACGAGGCAACGCTTCTGCCGTCGGCCCGCGAGCAGTCGGCAACAAAGCGGCCGTAGCGGTCCCAAGCGACGAAAGTGCACCGGAGCGGCCTCGAGGCTGCCAGGAAGGCGTCAAGGGCGCCGGCGGACTTCGCACCGCACTGGTAGCGGAAGCCCTTGGCGTCATCGCACCGTTGCGCGGCCTCCGGGGCGTCGATTCCACTGAAACGGATACGCTGGCCGTGAATTTCGATCGTATCGCCGCCGATAACGTCGGCCGAGCGCTGGTTCGACCATAGCATCGGTAATGCCGATGGTATCTTTCCGGTCGAGCAGCGGAAGCAATCCCCGCTATTGGAGCGGGAGCCGGGCCGATCCATTTCGACACGGCTTTTTGGAAACCATCGGTGTGCTGCAGGAAGTACTGTGTCGCCAATGCGGCCACTGCCGCGATGGTAACATACACCAGCCGCATCGGCACGCCCGAGAGCGGTCGGGCACGATATCGCCTTACGCCAGGGCGCTTCCGCCACTGGCCAGACCGATTGTCATACCGAGATTTTTCCAAGTCCCCGCTCCCCTCGGGAACAATGCGTTCTTTGCTCCGGAGAGTCCAGTGGGCCTTCACGGTTGCGCGGGCAGGTGCGTGACAAGGGCGTTCGGCTTGGTGGTCATGAAGCCATAGACCTCGTAGTCCCTGGGACCTCCTGGACCTTGCGCATCCCCGCCGTCATGCCATCCACCTCGATACGCAAAACGGAATACGATCTGGATCGCAGAATCCTTTCGGTGTGGTTCGTCGCCAGCGGCAAACGATACGAATTTGAAGATGTGCCGCCGGAGACCTTTGCCGAGTTCCGAGGCCCGGTCGTTGCTGCCGGCCTCGCTGGGGGCGTCCTGCGCGCTCTGTCGCGCCACCGCTACAAGATACGCGCATGGTGGCGTCGCCGATCTGCGGCGCCCTGGCGGCTGCCCTATCTGACGCTGCCGGTAGTGAATTACTTCCGCGCCACAGGGTTGCCGATTCCGGCGACCGACGACGACACAACGACGCTCGCCGCGGCGTTCCTGATCGGGGTGTCGGCAATGTGGATCTCGGACATCCTGTTCGAATTCATCGTGCGGAAGTTCAGACCGGCGGCGGAGGAGTGAATCGGCAGCTGGGTCACTGGGCCGCAATATTTTCTGTATCTGCTGTCGTCTTGTCGATTTCATCCGACCCGGACTGCTCTGATTTGACCACTATACCTAGCTCCTCAGCCACTGCTATTAGGGAGGAGTATATAGCGGACTCTTCATCGTAAATGTACGACGGGCCTTTATCTTCGAGCAAAGGCATAGGCTCTCCTTTGTACCATTCAGCAACTTTCCCATCAGCAGAGCGTCTCGAACCTTTTTCAAATATGTCTCGATACCTGCGGGGCGAAATACCCACGGAATGCTCAAATAAAATGCGTCGTTCATTCTTTTCATCAAGGACAGCAGAGTCCTCGTGAAACTCCAGTGCCTTACTTTTTGGGTACGGTTCGATGAACACAACCCGCTTTAAACCTGATGCAATTATGTGCTTCGCGCAGTTGTGGCATGGAAAGGTTGTGACAAAGATGGTCGCGCCGCCTTTTGGCCGACCCAAGCGCGCCGCATCGCAGAGTGCCGTCATCTCGGCATGGGTCATTCTCCCGAATTCCGTGATATCGGAAATCGAGGCTGCCTTAATTCGCTTCCGGACGGCCGAGTCGGCATAAAGCGCTTCGGCTGTTGCGCCATCCTTCAAAACGGATGCCTCCTCCAAAGTTCGAAGGAAGTTGAAAATAATTCGGTTCTTTTCGGTTCGATTTACGTCGACCCCATCATCATAGTCCCTATGGGGATCATCGTCTTCGGTCCAATAGGTGCCGCCACCAAATTTCGGCACCTCGTTGCAGCCCCGTGCCTGGTGAACGACTGATCGCCCGCCGTGCCGAAAGGTGCGGCGGGCGGTTCCCGATCGCCGGGTTTTGTCGGCGCTCAGACCAGAGGCACGTCGCAGCGCGAGCGCAGTTTCTACCTAGTGGAAGTCAATCTTTTTTGACGACTGCGAGGTGTGTCTTTGGAGACTGATGAGCGCAGGCGTGTCGATCTTCGACGCTATGCGCCTAGCGAGTTCCCGCAATTCGAAAAAGCCGTCAATACTCATTAGGCTCAACGGTTGGCCTGACGAAGTGTCCCACCGCAAAGGTGCTTTGTCTTGCCTGTACGAAGATCCGTTCATCTCGCAAATGGCATCGTAAATCGCCTGTGCGATCGACATTTCGGCAAGGATACGCTCTGCATCTTTTTGGCTATTCACGAAAAGTTCCCCCAAATTCGCGCTCCCCTTAGCCGGTTTCATTAGAAGCCGCTAGATTACCCGGATGTGACACCTCGGATAAAATCGATTGATATGGCGGAGGGAGCACGCCGGGCTTTTTGTCTGGCCGTATGTACGCGATGAAAAATCGACGTTTTTGTTGCTGCAGCCCGGCGCCCGCCGGCTCGAGTTCATTCCGCCGATGGAGCCAAAGCTGGTCGCCAAGCCGCCCGGTGGCGAGTGACCTTGCCCCCAGTTTCTATCCAGTTTTGAGTTCGTTTCCGGCGTGGGTTGTGCCCTGCTGGGCGGGTGAAGCGGCGGGCGCTGGCGCGGAGCCTTTGGCATAGCGCAGCGCGAGCGACCGTCGCAGATTGAAGGTGGTGGCGAACTCGGCCGGTGTCTGCCAGGCGATTTGGGAATGCGGCCGCGCGGTGTTGTACAACACGACGACAGTACACCCACGGGACGGAGGTTCGCGAGCTTTTATATCCGTGGCATCCTTGGTGCGGTCAGCTCGTGCATGTCCATCAGGCGCTGGCCAAAGGTACGGATAGTTTCCGCTGCAGCCTTTCTGGTGCTTCTTCTGATCGGCTTCTTGAAGTCCCAGCATGGATGTTCGACCGCGGATATTGGCGCAGCCTGCCGGTTCCGCACGTCGATCTCGCGAGCCTGCATGCTTTGGCAAAGTTACTGGAAGACGCCGACGCCTCATCGCAATCTGCGGTAATGGGCGCAGCATTGGTCTCTCACGAAACGAGTCGGAGAGATGTCCATGCCTCGCCAGTCCATGACATACCAGTTCGATCTGTTTTCGGCTCGGCCGCGACAGAGGACGAGTTGGCGGCAGAGAAAGCGGCGGCGCAGACGCAGTCGGTCAAATCGTTCGAGCGCAAGCGGCCTTCGCGCAAGCCGTTCCCAGAGCACCTGCCGCGCGAGCGCGTCGTCATCGCCGCGCCCGAAAGCTGTCCCTGCTGCGGATCGGCGAAACTGTCGAAGCTGGGCGAGGACGTCACGGAGACGCTGGAAGTGATCCCGCGCCAGTGGAAGGTGATCCAGACGGTGCGCGAAAAGTTCTCGTGCCGGGAATGCGAGAAGATCACGCAGCCGCCGGCCCCCTTCCACGTAACCCCGCGGGGCTTCGCCGGCCCGAACCTTTTGGCGATGATCCTGTTCGAGAAGTTCGGTCAGCATCAGCCGCTGAACCGGCAGAGCGAACGATACGCCCGCGAAGGCATCGATCTGAGCGTGTCGACGCTGGCCGACCAGGTCGGCGCCTGCGCGTTGGTGCTGCAGCCGCTGCATGCGCTGATCGAGACCCATGTGCTTGCCGCCGAGCGGCTGCATGGCGACGACACCACGGTGCCCATCCTGGCCAAGGGCAAGACGGCCACCGGCCACATCTGGACTTATGTCCGTGACGACCGGCCGTTCGGCGGAACCTCGCCGCCGGCCGCGCTCTACTACGCTTCGCGCGATCGACGACAGGATCACCCCGAGCGCCATCTGCAAGACTTCACCGGTATCCTGCAGGCCGACGCCTATAGCGGGTACAACACGCTTTACGATCCGTCGCGGGCTCAGGGACCAGCACCGGCGCTGTGCTGGGCCCATACGCGACGACAGTTCTTCGAGCTGGCCGACATTGCCGCCAATGCGCGGCGCGGAAAGAAGGCGCCGGCGATCTCACCCATTGCATTCGAGGCCGTCAAGCGCATCGACGCGCTGTTCGACATCGAGCGCGACATCAACGGCCTCACTGAGGAGCAACGGTTGGCGGTTCGCCAGGAAAGAAGTGCCCCACTGTTATTGAAGCTCGAAGAATGGCTGCGTGAGGAGCGCTCCCGCCTGTCGCGCTCGGCCTCTGTCGCCAAGCCGATCGACTATATGCTCCGGCGGTGGGACCGCTTTGCCCGCTTCATCGAGGACGGCCGGATTTGTCTTACGAACAACGCCGCCGAACGGGCGCTGCGCGGTTTTGCCCTGGGCCGCAAATCCTGGCTGTTTGCCGGCTCCGAACGCGGCGCTGCCCGGGCGGCGGCCATGGCGACGCTGATCATGACGGCGAAGCTCAACGACGTCGATCCGCAGGCCTGGCTGGCCGACGTCCTCACCCGCGTCGCCGATACGCCGCAGAACCGGCTTCATGAACTGCTTCCGTGGAATTGGCAGCCCCGCCAGATCCTTATGGCCTCGGCCGCGTGAACAGCGCGCGGAACAGTTCCTCCGACCGCTGAAGACCTTCGTCCGTCAGGACCAAGGACTTCGCCTTGTTCACAGGGTCTGCAATCAGCCCCTTCCGATGCAGCCGATCCGTCACTCCCAATCAAAGCTCTTCCAGGCGCATCGTTCATTGTGCAGCGTCAGCCAAAGCAGCGCCAAGACCGCATCATCGATCTTGTCCGTGTCGATCTCCATCCGCCCAGTCTAGCACAGATCACGCGTCTGCCGCGGCCCAGACCGGATGGTTACCGAAGGGGTGCGCGGCGTGCCGGTGCTCCGGCTGGTCTATCCCGAGCTGATCTACCGGCCATTCACTGCTGGTCTATGTCGCGTCCTGATGATTCCATCTCCCTGATTGGTGCTGTTTAGCACCCGCGTCGGCCTAGGGCTTCGCGCGGTCGACGATAATCCGGCCGCCGTTGACACCACTGGCATTTCGTGACCTGGCTGCGCTATCGTGCGGCATCTTCACCGGCGTTCTGACGGGCATGGCCGGCGCGTAGCTGTCGCTCGCCCAGAATGCCGGCTTGTCGTCAAGGATATGACCGCCAGCAACGCGCTGGCAGCGCTCATCGTCGCCAAGTGGAAACCGGTGCCAGCGAGGTTCGCGTGTCTGGCGGCGAAGGTCGCCATGGCCCGGAGGTGAAGCCGGCGAGGCGCTTGCGTTGACCATGCGTAATCATGCGGAGGATCGCGCCGCGCCGTGCATGCGATTGCATCTCTCGTCCCGCTGCGCTGCTCTAGGTTTCGCGCTTCGGGCCGAGCAGGAACACTGTCAGGGCAGCGAGGAACGTGGCAAGAGCACTGTAGGCAATGGCACTGGTAATCCCGGCATTGTCCACCAATAGTCCGCCGAAAATCGCGCCGCCTGCGATTGCCACTTGGAACGCTACGACCATCAGCACACCCGCGCTTTCGGCCTGCTCGGGAGCGGCGCGCCACACCATCCACGTCTGCAATCCCACCGGCACTGCGCCGAAGGCAAAGCCCCACGCGGCAACCGCAACCGCCGAGGCGGAGGCCGATGCTCCCGCCGTCAGCAGCGAAACAGCGGCTATCGCTATGAGCAGCGGTGCAAGGGCCGCGACTGCCTTGAGACTGTACTCGGCCAGCAGCCCGCCGGCCAAATTGCCGAAGAATCCGCCGATGCCAAAAGCAAGCAACACAAGCGAGATCGTCTCGACATCCAGCGCGGGAACCTTCTCGAGGAAGGCGCGGATATAGGTGAAGCCGGCGAAGTGGCCGGAAGCGACCAGCAGGACGACCAAAAGCGCGACCTTGATCATCGGAATCTTGGCCACATCCAGCAGGCTGCGGAAGCTAGCCACTCCAACCGGAGGCAGCTTCGGAATGGTTATGAGTTGCACCAGCAGTGTCGCGGCGCCGACGACTGCGGCGAGCATGAAGGCGCTTCGCCATCCCCAGATATCGCCGACATAAGCGCCGATTGGAGCTGCGCAAACGGTAGCGACGGAAACGCCGGTGAGGATGATCGATATGGCGCGCGGCAGGAGGTGGCTTGGAACGAGCCGCATGGCCACTGCTGCCGACATCGACCAGAAGCCTCCGAGCGCTATGCCGAGCACGACGCGTGCCGTCAGGAGTACCGCCAGCGACCACGCGCCGGCCGCCAGAACGTCCGACAGGATCAGCAGCAGCGTCATCGTCCACATGACGATCCTGCGGTCCAGGCGCTTTGTGATGATGGCCACAGTCGGCGCCGAGATCGCCCCGACGATAGCGGTCGCCGTCATCGCCTGTCCAGCCGCACCCTCGGTGACACCGAGATCATTCGCGAGGGGCGTGAGGAGGCTGACAGGCAGAAACTCTGCCGTTACCAGCCCGAAGGTGCCCAAGGAAAGCGAAATGACCGCACCCCATGCGGGACCAGACGGTTGGTCGGGCTTTTCTGGGTCGTGCAGAACAGCGTCCATGACGCCTGCCGCGGATCGGGTCATGAACGAAGTCTCCACTTTGGATGCACTGCAACATGAGGTTGGCTGCCTTGACCCACATTAAAGACACAAGCGCATTTCGCGGCGGCGTTGCACGGAGGAGGGGATGTTCATTGCTTCGCGATATTTTGTGACGGTGCGGCGCGCAACATCGATGCCGGTTTCCTTCAGCCGGACAGCGATGTCATCGTCGGAAAGCACGTCGCCGGGAGATTCTGCGGCAATTATCGCTTTGATCCGATGGCGGACAGCTTCGGCGGAGTGCGCATCGCCGCCTTGGCAGGACGCGATCGCGACGGTGAAAAAATACTTCAGTTCGAACACTCCGCGCGGGGTAAGCATGTACTTGTTCGAGGTCACCCGGCTTACCGTCGACTCGTGCACGCCGATCGCGTCAGCGACGGTTCTGAGATTGAGAGGCCGCAGGTGGGTGACGCCATGTTCCAAAAAGGCATCCTGCTGGCGCACGATTTCAGCCGCAACCTTAATAATCGTGTTGGCGCGCTGATCGAGGCTGCGGATTAGCCAGTTCGCGTTTTGCAAGCATTCGTTGAGAAATGCTTGATCTTTCGAATTTCGGACAGTTTGACGCGACACTTCGGCATAGTAAGTTTGGTTGATCAGCAGCTTGGGCAGTGTGGCCGGATCAAGTTCGATCTGCCACCCGCCTTCCGGCGAGGGCGTGACCCAGACGTCGGGTATGATTGATTCAGACGCACCGGATTGGAATCGGTTTCCAGGCTTGGGATCGAGCGCCCGAATCTCATGCATCATGTCGAGAAGGTCGTCTTCATCGACGCCGCAATGCTGCTTCAGTCCCTGAAAATCGCGTCGCGCAAGCATTTCAAGATTGGCAACCAAAGCTGCCATTGCCGGGTCGAACCGGTCTCGCTGGCGCAACTGGATTTCGAGGCATTCTCCGAGAGTTCGCGCAAAAATTCCCGGTGGATCAAAGTGCTGCAAGGTTCCGAGAACCCGTTCCACATCAGCCTCCCGGACATTCAGGCTCTCGGCCAGCTCCAAAAGGTTTGCCCGAAGATAGCCAGTGTCTTCCAGATCGGCGGCAAGCTGGCCAGCGATCAGCCGCTCCTGTGGTGTGAACGCAGTGAGGGCGATCTGACGAGCGACATGGTCGTGCAATGTCTCGGCGAGGCTGGCAAACTCGTCGAGGGAAGGGCCATTACCCGGCGGGTTGTTGGTCGTGTTGCGAAGTGATTTCCATTGCCCGAGCCGTTCAGGCGACCCGGCCCCGGTCGGTCCGTCAACGGCGTTTGCGCGTGGGCCGACAGGCTGATCCGCTCCCGAAATCGAAATATCGCCAAAAGGCCCGCCATCGTTTGACGCAGATTCCAAGAGCGGGTTCTTCTCGATTTCCCGCTCCACGAACTGATGCAGTTCAGTTTGCGCCAGTTGCAGCAAGCGAATCGACTCAATGAGTTGAGGCGATGCGACCATCGATTGCTTCTGGCGCTGAAGCAGGCTTGCTGAGGATTGCATGGTGAGCGTGATAATCCTGTCGAGGAGCCTCTTGGGGCGGGCAATGGCACCAGTGAGACGTTTTCTAGGTCATGCGGCGGCTTTCAGCGTTTCGAGAACGTTTTGCGGTGATGAGACGCCATAGGGGTCGGCCTCGCAGTTGTCGGAGAAACCTTCCTCCTCAAACCACTGCTCCACCACGCCATTGTTGATCAGGGCGGCGTAGCGCCAGGAGCGCATCCCGAAGCCGAGATTGTCCTTGGCGACCAGCATGCCCATCTTGCGTGTGAACTCGCCTGAGCCATCGGGGATGAGCTCGACCTTATGCAGGCCCAAGGACTTCCCCCACGCATTCATGACGAAGGCATCGTTGACGGAGACGCAGTAAATCGCGTCAATTCCCTCCTTCTCAAACTCATCATAGAGCTCTTCGAAATTGGGCAGTTGGTAGGTCGAGCAGGTCGGAGTGAAGGCGCCAGGCAGCGAGAACAGGATGACGCGTTTGCCGGCAAAGTAGTCGTCAGATGTCTTTTCTTCCCAGCGATATGGATTTGGGCCCTGGACTGACTCATCGCGAACACGCGTGAGAAAGGTGACGAAGGGAACCTTCTTTTGAACGGTCATCAACTTGCTCCTCAGAAAAAAACTGGCGCGCCGGATTCTGGCAGAGGCTGGCGCAATACCGAGCAAAGGCTCGTATGCCGGGCATGAAATGAGGCACTCGCGGCTCGCACCCTCCTTTTTCCATCCCGATGAAGGGGAACGTCTTGGCTGCTGGTCTTCGTCACCCGAACGCCATCGATCTGAGCAAGTGGAGGCTGTCGAGCCGCTGGGGCAATCTTTCCACGGCTATGGCGCCGGAAGCGGCATCCATCGCTCGCGCTCGTGCCCGGGACAAAGTGATAGCGGGCCCGAAGCCAATATCGGACGCGTGTGGAGGCCTCAAATGTGACTTTCCGCAAGAGACCCGCGTTACTGAGCTGGTTCGGCGTATTGTCGAAGTTTGCCAGTGACCCGCCGACCTTGGCTTCGGTGGCTCTTTGATGGGGCTGTTGGGCACTCACATGCTGATCAGAACCGGTAGACGACAATTGCGCGAGCGCCATGTGTTGGCGTGCCGCCATCGGACCAGCCGTGCGCAAAGCGGCTGCCGAGGAGGGACCTCCGGAGGAGATGATGTACCGATGTTCAGCGGGAACAGGCACCGTCTCCTCAGGCCACGGTCTAGAGCTTCGCGTGTCGGGCATGGCGCAAGTCGCTTTCATCGTGTTTTGATGGGCTCTGACCAGGAGCAGCAAGCGGCGTGCCATTTCAAATAGAGATGCTTTTGGAGCGATCCTTTTTCTTGGGAGGACCGTGTCTTCAAGACCAGGCGCGCCCTATAACCGCCTCGTCAGCACGCTCGACAAGGGTGCTGTATGGTGCGGATATGCGGCGCTTCCGCACCGGCTGGACAAAGACGAACCGAAAGCCGAGCCGATGCCCTACCTCACACCGGCGGGCACTGCAGCGATTTCGTAGCGTCTGCCGCAAACGTGTTCTTGCGTGCGCAGGCTCGGCTTTCGCGAACATGCGCCTGTCGCAGCAACCATGAGCGCGCGCTTCGGCAAGCGCCTGACTCCGTGAGGATCGAATTCCCCAATCGTGTCTATTTGCCACCCTCTTATGTTCGAAACTGGACCAGAATGTCGCAAGCCCGACCGAAAGGTCGCCGAGGCGTACTATCCGACACTGTTCTGTCGCCTTTGTTGGCCCGCGACACCGGCCTATTTCGCCGAGCTCTTGTCTGGCCTCAGGCTAACCCGATGAAAAGCAATCACAATTTTTTTCTTCTGCTGGGCCGGCCAAATTGGCACGAGTTTTGAAGCTCCTTCGTTGCGGGCCGGGAGCCGCCGACCGACCTCATTTCGTGGATGGCACCGCGATCGATGGAACGAAGAAAGAAAAGCAAAATGTCAAATCCGCATCAGATAGCATTCTATGGGAAGGGGCCCTCGGCGAAACCGCCCTTACCAAACAGCGCGCTGGCCTTGTCGACCCTTGCGCAGGAAATCTTGGCCGGCGGCGAGTCAAAGGCCCACCACACCGACTTTATCCTGACCTCGCATCTCGCCGCGCGATGTGCCTAGACAGTTACGCGTTAGCCGATCTTGATAATCGGTCTGCCTTCGGACGACGTCGTCTACATGCCGTCTTAGGTCTTCGCTGCCGCAGCACCCGCCGGTCACCTTCCGCCCTTCCATCGCTATAGAGTGAAGTGCCAGCATGTCCGAACAACCTTTGCCGACGCTGCCGATCTGGCGCGTCGATCACATTGAGCCCTCGCCCGAGATGTTGGCGCTACGGGCCAACGGTCCGATCCACCGCGTGCGCTTCCCGTCCGGGCACGAAGGCTGGTGGGTGACAGGCTATGACGAGGCCAAGGCGGTGTTGTCCGACGCGGCGTTCCGGCCCGCGGGAATGCCGCCGGCGGCATTCACCCCGGATTCGGTGATTCTCGGTTCGCCAGGATGGCTGGTCTCGCACGAGGGGGGCGAGCATACGCGGTTACGCACGATCGTGGCGCCGGCCTTCAGCAACGGCAGGGTGAAGCTGCTCGCGCAGCAGGTCGAGGCGATCGCCGCGCAGTTGTTCGACACGCTGGCGGCCCAGCCCCAGCCCGCCGATCTGCGGCGCCACCTCTCCTTTCCGCTTCCGGCCATGGTCATCAGCGCGCTGATGGGCGTGCTCTACGAGGATCACGCCTTTTTCGCCGGGCTGTCCGACGAGGTGATGACGCACCAGCATGAAAGCGGCCCGCGAAGCGCGTCGCGCTTGGCCTGGGAAGAACTCCGCGCCTACATTCGCGGCAAGATGCGGGACAAGCGCCAGGATCCGGGCGACAACCTGCTGACGGATCTGCTGGCGGCGGTCGACCAGGGCAAGGCGACCGAGGAAGAGGCGATCGGCCTGGCCGCGGGCATGCTCGTGGCGGGTCACGAGAGCACCGTCGCGCAGATCGAATTCGGCCTGCTGGCCATGTTCCGCCATCCGCAACAGCGCGAACGCCTGGTGGGCGATCCATCCCTGGTGGACAAGGCGGTGGAGGAAATCCTGCGCATGTACCCGCCGGGCGCGGGCTGGGACGGCATCATGCGCTATCCGAGGACCGACGTGACCATCGCGGGCGTGCATGTTCCCGCGGAGAGCAAGGTGCTGGTCGGCCTGCCGGCGACGTCCTTCGATCCGCGCCATTTCGACGACCCGGAAATCTTCGACATCGGACGTGACGAAAACCCGCACCTGGCGTTCTCCTACGGGCCGCACAACTGCATCGGCTTGGCGCTGGTCAGGCTGGAACTCAAGGCGGTGTTCGGTTCGATCTTCCAGCGCTTTCCCGCGCTGCGCCTGGCCGTGGCGCCCGAAGAACTGAAGTTGCGCAAGGAGATCATCACTGGCGGGTTCGAGGAGTTCCCGGTGCTCTGGTGATGCGGGGACGCCACCAGGAATCGCGACGTTCTCGAGTTGCCGCCGCGCCTGCCGCGCGCCGATCAGATCAGCCAGCCAACAGGTGACCAAGATGGACGTGCAAGAAACCACGGTAGCATGCCGGGACGCCTTCGCCGAACTGGCGTCGCCAGCGTGCATTCAGGACCCGTACCCATTCATGCGGTGGTTGCGCGAGCACGATCCGGTACATCGCGCGGCGTCGGGCCTCTTTCTGTTGAGCCGCCACGCCGACATCTACTGGGCGCTCAAGGCCACGGGAGATGCTTTTCGGGGACCGGCGCCGGGCGAACTGGCGCGCTATTTCCCGCGTGCGGCGACCAGCCTGTCGCTAAGTTTGCTGGCGTCCACTTTAGCGATGAAGGAACCTCCAACCCATACGCGTCTGCGCCGGCTGATCTCGCGCGATTTCACCATCGGCCAGATCGACAAGCTGAGGCCGACCATCGCTCGCATTGTCGCAGCGCGCCTGGAGGGCATGGCGCCCGCACTGGAGCGCGGGGAGGCAGTGGACCTGCATCAGGAATTCGCGCTGGCCTTGCCCATGCTGGTTTTCGGCGAACTGTTCGGCATGCCCCGGGACGACATTCTCGGGCTCGTCACCGGCATCAGCGCCATTCTGGAAGGCCTGAGCCCGCACGCCAGCGATCCCCAACTCGCTGCGGGGGACGCGGCCAGCGCCAGGGTGCAGGCCTACTTCGGCGACCTCATACAGCGCAAGCGCACCGATTCCCGCCACGACATCGTGTCAATGCTGGTCGGCGCACACGACGACGATGCCGAGATGCTGTCGGATGCGGAATTGATCAGCATGCTCTGGGGCATGCTGCTGGGCGGCTTCGCCACCACTGCCGCGGCCATCGGCCATGCGGTTCTGGCGATGCTGGCGCATCCCGAACAGCGGCACTGGCTGAAGGGAGATGCCGTGGGGGTGAAGGCATTCGTCGAAGAAGCCCTGCGCTACGACGCGCCCGCCATGTTCAGCTCCATTCCGCGTATCGCCCAGCGCGACATCGAACTGGGCGGCGTGGTGATCCCGAAGAACGCGGACGTGCGCGTGCTGATCGCGGCCGGCAATCGCGACCCGCACGCCTTCGCCGATCCCGACCGCTTCGATCCCGTGCGGTTCTACGGCACCAGTCCTGGCATGTCGATCGACGGGAAGATCATGCTGACCTTCGGCCACGGCATCCACTTCTGCCTTGGTGCGCAACTGGCCCGGGTGCAGTTAGCCGAGAGCCTGCCGCGGATCCAGGCGCGCTTCCCCACGCTGGCATTGGCCGAGCAGCCGACCCGGGAGCCCTCCGCGTTCCTTAGGACGTTCCGCGCGCTGACGGTGCGGCTGCATGGGCAGGAGGGCTGAGATGCGCGTCCTGGTCGATCAGGATCTGTGCGGAACTACCGGGCAGTGCGTGCTGACGCTGCCGGGCACCTTTCGCCAGCGCGAACCGGACGGCGTGGCAGAAGTGTGCGTGGCGACGGTCCCGCAGGCGCTGCACGCCGCCGTGCGGCTTGCGGCCAGCCAGTGCCCGGTCGCCGCCATTCGGGTCATCGAAAGCGACGCTGGCGATGGCGAGCGCGCCAGCGCCGACCCTGCGCCTTCTCCGGCGGAGGCCGAGCGGCATGCCGCGAAAGACCAACGCAATCCAGGAGGACACGATGGACGGTTTGAAGGCAAGGTGGCCGTGGTGACCGGCGCTGGCGCCGGCATCGGCAAGGCATGCGCTCTCGCCATCGCGCGCGGGGGCGGCAGAGTGGTGGTGGCCGACATTGATGGCTCGGCGGCCATCGCCTGCACCGCGCAGATCGCGGCCGAAGCAGGCCACGCGCTGCCCCTGGCCATGGATATCGCCGATGCGCAGGCGGTGGCGGCGCTGTTCGAGACGGCGGAGCGGCACTTCGGTGGGGTCGACCTGCTGGTGAACAATGCGAGCGCCATGCATCTGACCTCACGCGACCGCGCGATCCTCGACCTGGACCTGGCGGTCTGGGATCAGACCATGGCGACCAATCTGCGCGGCACGCTGCTTTGCTGCCGGCAGGCCATCCCACGGATGATCGCCCGCGGCGGTGGCGCGATCGTCAACATGTCGTCGTGCCAGGGGCTCAGCGGTGACACCGCGCAGACGTCCTACGCCGCGTCGAAGGCGGCGATGAACATGCTGTCGGCCTCGCTCGCCACCCAGTACGGTCATGCGCAGATCCGCTGCAACGCGGTTGCGCCGGGTCTCGTCATGACCGAGCGTCTCCTCGCCAAGCTGGACGAGTGCATGCAACGGCATCTGCGTCGGCACCAGCTCCTGCCGCGCGTCGGCCGCCCCGAGGACGTGGCGGCGCTGGTGGCGTTCCTGCTCTCCGACGATGCTGCGTTCATCACCGGCCAGGTCGTGTGCATCGACGGCGGCATGCTGGCGCATGTGCCGACGTACGCCGACGGTGGCAACAGCTGCGCCGCGCGGCCTGCCGGCGACACCGCCGAAGCGGCGGCGGCGGCGCGCTGCTGATGGACATGCTGCTCAACCCGCTCAACCGTCAGCACCGGCTGCGATACGACATCCCGGTCATGCCCGGCGCTTTCCCCCTGGTCGGGCATCTTCCCGCCATCGTCTGCGACCTGCCGCGCCTGCTGCGGCGCGCGGAACGGACGCTGGGCAGCCACTTCTGGCTGGATTTCGGCCCTGCCGGACACCTGATGACCTGCGTGCATCCGGATGCGTTCGCACTGCTCCGGCACAAGGAAGTGTCCTCGGCGCTGATCGAAGAGATCGCGCCCGAATTGCTTGGCGGAACGTTGGTTGCCCAGGACGGCGCCGCGCACCGGCAGGCGCGCGATGCGATCAAGGCGGCGTTCCTGCCCAAGGGGCTGACCCAGGCCGGCATCGGCGACCTGTTCGCGCCCGTCATCTGGGCGCGGGTGCAGGCGTGGCGCGGCCGCGGCGAGGTAACCATCCTGCGCGAAACCGGCGACCTGATGCTCAAGCTCATCTTCAACCTCATGGGAATCCCCGCGCAGGACCTGCCGGGATGGCATCGCAAATACCGGCAACTGCTGCAGTTGATCGTCGCCCCCCCGGTCGACCTGCCCGGACTGCCCTTGCGGCGAGGCCGCGCCGCCCGCGACTGGATCGACGCGCAGTTGCGCCAGTTCGTCCGCGACGCGCGCGCGCATGCCGCGCGCACCGGGTTGATCAACGACATGGTGAGCGCCTTCGACCGCAGCGACGATGCGCTTTCCGATGACGTCCTGGTCGCCAATATCCGCTTGCTGCTGCTTGCCGGTCACGACACCACTGCCTCGACGATGGCCTGGATGGTGATCGAGCTGGCGCGGCAGCCTGTGCTGTGGGACGCCCTGGTCGAGGAGGCGCAACGCGTGGGCGCGGTGCCGACCCGGCACGCGGACCTGGCGCAGTGTCCGGTCGCCGAGGCGCTGTTCCGCGAGACACTGCGCCTGCATCCGGCGACCACGCTCCTGCCGCGTCGCGCGCTGCAGGAATTGCAACTCGGCCAACGGCGCATTCCCGCGGGCATCCATCTGTGCATCCCGCTGCTGCATTTCTCGACCTCGGCGCTGCTGCACGAGGCGCCTGATCAGTTCCGCCTGGCGCGGTGGCTGCAACGCACGGAGCCGATCCGGCCGGTGGACATGCTGCAGTTCGGTACCGGCCCACACGTCTGCATCGGCTACCACCTGGTATGGCTGGAAATGGTGCAGTTCTGCATCGCCTTGGCGCTGATCATGCACAAGGCCGGGGTGCGGCCGCGGTTGCTGAGCGGCGTCGAAAAAGGCCGGCGGTATTACCCGACCGCACATCCGTCCATGGCAATCCGCATAGGCTTCTCATGAGCTGGCATCGCATGCCCCGTGTGGCGAGGCAGCGGCGCCGGCGAGGCGCGGCATTGCTGCACTCAGCGCACGCGCTCGGTGCGACGCCGGCAACACCGCTGCGGCTTGGCGCTCGCTGTGGTCATCTCGTGTCAGGTACAAGGACATGAAAAACATGCAGACCGGTTCCACGCTATACGACGACCGAACTGGCGTTTCCGCGCTCCGCGGATTGGGCGCGCAGGCGCGCGGCGCATCCGGCAGGCTGCTGCCGGAGATCTGGATGCAGGACGGCGCAAAGCGGGTCGAACAGGCGCTGGCGCGTCTTCTCTGCGCCGAAGACGACGGTGAGACCGAGCTGATGGCGGCGATGCGCTACGCCACCTTGCATGGCGGGAAGCGCACCCGCGCCTTGCTCTGTCTGGCGGCCGGCGCACTGGCCGACACGCCGGCGCACATGCTCGACGACGTCGGCGCCGCCATCGAGATGATGCACGCCTGTACCCTGGTCCACGACGACCTGCCCGCGATGGACGACGACGTGCTTCGCCGCGGCCTTCCGACCGTGCACGTAAAGTTCGGCGAAGCCACTGCGATCCTGGTCGGCGATGCGCTGCAGGCGCACGCCTTCCTGACCCTGGCGAGCCTGGATGCGCCGGGCGACAACCGAATCGCGCTCGTGCGCGAACTGGCGCAGGCCGTGTCCGCCGAGGGTGCCGCAGGCGGGCAGGCCATGGATCTGTCGCTGGTCGGAAAGCACGCCGAGCTGGACAGGATCGTGGCGATGCACCGGATGAAGAGCGGAGCGCTAGTGCGCGCGTCCGTTCGCATGGGCGCGCTATGCTCCATCGCGGAGGATGCCGCGCACGCTGCGCTGTACTGTGCGCTCGATCGGTACACCGCCTGTTTCGGCCTGGCGTTGCAGGTGGTCGACGACATTCTCGACGCGACAGCGGATACCGCGACGCTGGGCAAGACCCCCGGCAAGGACGCGGCGGCGCAGAAGCCGACCTGCGCGTCGATCATGGGGCTGCAGGCAGCGCGCCAGTTCGCGCTGGATTTGTTGCGCGACGCCGGGGAAGCCATCGTCCCGCTGGGGCAGCGTGCGGAACGGTTGGCGCAGATACTGCAGCGGGCCAACGTGTATCTGTCCGCGCCATACGCATGAGCGCGTCCGTCCGCATGGACTCGCCCCTGTGCTGCTACGATCGGCCGGCGGGCGGTGCATGCTGCACTGTCCGAACCGGCGGCGACGTGCGCGGCGTCTGCCCGATCCTGGTTGTCGTCGACCCTCTGCAGAAGGAACATCCCGCGTGAACGCGCTGCCCGAACAGATCCTTTCCGAATTGCGCCACCTGCTGAGCGAGATGAGCGACGGCGGCAGCGTCGGTCCGTCCGTCTACGACACGGCGCGAGCTCTGCAGTTCCACGGCAACGTCTCCGGTCGGCAGGACGCATACGCGTGGCTCATCGCGCAGCAACAGGCCGATGGCGGATGGGGAAGCGCGGACTTCCCGCTGTTCCGCCATGCGCCTACGTGGGCGGCGTTGCTGGCATTGCAGCGTGCCGATCCTGTTCCGGGCGCTGCCGACGCAGTCCAGGCTGCAACCCGGTTCCTCGAGCGCCAGCCCGATCCTTACGTGCATGCGGTGCCGGAAGACGCGCCGATCGGCGCGGAGCTGATCCTGCCGCAGTTATGCGGCGAGGCCGCATCCTTGCTGGGCGGCGTGGCGTTTCCGCGCCACCCGGCGCTGTTGCCGTTGCGGCAAGCGTGCCTGGTCAAGCTGGGGGCGGTGGGGACGTTGCCGAGCGGCCATCCGTTGCTGCACTCCTGGGAAGCCTGGGGGACGTCGCCGACCACCGCATGCCCGGATGAAGACGGCAGCATCGGCATCAGTCCGGCGGCCACCGCCGCGTGGCGTGCGCGCGCCGTGGCACAGGGGAGCACGCCGCAGGTCGGGCGCGCCGACGCGTACCTGCAGGCGGCATCGCGGGCGACGCGCAGCGGCATCGAAGGTGTCGTTCCCAACGTCTGGCCGATCAATGTGTTCGAGCCATGCTGGTCGCTGTACACCCTGCATCTGGCCGGGCTGTTCGCCCATCCCGCGCTCGCCGAGGCGGTGCAAGTGATCGTCGCGCAGCTCGACGCCCGGCTGGGCGTGCGGGGTCTGGGCCCGGCCTTGCACTTCGCGGCCGATGCGGACGACACCGCCGTTGCGTTGTGCGTCCTGCGCCTTGCAGGCCGCGACCCGGCGGTCGATGCGTTGCGCCATTTCGAAATCGGCGAGCTGTTCGTCACCTTTCCCGGCGAGCGCAATGCCTCGGTGTCGACCAACACCCATGCCCTGCATGCGTTGCGAATGTTGGGAAAGCCGGCCGTCGGCACCAGCGCCTACGTCGAGGCCAATCGCAACCCGCACGGTCTATGGGACAACGAAAAATGGCACGTCTCGTGGCTGTATCCCACCGCGCATGCGGTCGCTGCGCTGGCGCAAGGCAAGCCCCAGTGGCGCGACGAGCGCGCGCTGGCGGCGCTGCTGCAGGCGCAGCGTGACGACGGCGGCTGGGGCGCCGGTCGCGCGTCCACATTCGAGGAAACCGCCTATGCGCTGTTCGCGTTGCACGTGATGGACGGGAGCGAAGAGCCGACAGGGCGCCGGCGCATCGCGCAGGCGGTGGCGCGTGCGCTGGAGTGGATGCTCGCCCGCCATGCGGCGCATGCATGGCCGCAGACGCCGCTGTGGATCGGCAAGGAACTGTATTGCCCCACCCGGGTGGTGCGCGTGGCCGAACTCGCCGGGTTGTGGCTGGCGCTTCGTTGGGGGCGGCGCGTCCTGGCCGAGGGAGCAGGAGCGGCGCCATGATCCAGACCGAACGCGCGCTGCAGCAGGTGCTGGAGTGGGGGCGTTCCCTGACCGGGTTCGCCCACGAGCATGCCGTGGAAGCGGTCAGGGGCGGCCAGTACATCCTGCAGCGCATCCACCCGAGCCTGCGCGACACCAGCGCCCGCACCGGCCGCGATCCGCAGGACGAAACGCTGATCGTGGCGTTCTATCGCGAACTGGCGCTGCTGTTCTGGCTCGACGATTGCAACGACCTTGGCCTGATCGCGCCGGAGCAGCTCGCCGCGGTGGAGCAGGCGCTGGGGCAGGGCGTGCCGTGCGCGTTCCCCGGATTCGAGGGCTGCGCTGTGCTGCGCGCTTCGCTGGCCGCGCTCGCCTACGATCGTCGCGACTATGCTCAGCTTCTCGACGATACACGGTGCTACTGCGCGGCGCTGCGCGCCGGACACGCGCAGGCGGCAGGGGCGGAACGCTGGTCCTACGCCGAGTACCTGCACAACGGCATCGATGCGATCGCCTACACGAACGTGTTCTGTTGCCTGTCGTTGCTGTGGGGGCTGGACATGGCGACCTTGCGCGCGCGTCCGGCGTTTCGCCAGGTCCTGCGGCTCATCTCCGCGATAGGGCGCCTGCAGAACGATCTGCATGGATGCGACAAGGACAGGTCGGCCGGCGAGGCCGACAACGCGGCAATCCTGCTGCTGCAGCGCTATCCGGCTATGCCCGTGGTGGAGTTCCTCAACGACGAGTTGGCCGGCCATATGCGCATGCTGCACCGGATGATGGCGGAAGAACGCTTTCCCGCGCCGTGGGGACCGTTGATCGAGGCCATGGCGGCCATCCGCGCGCAGTATTACCAGACCTCGACCANCCAGCCGCTACCGCAGCGACGTTGCGGCGGGAGGCCAGCGTGCGCCGGCCTGAACGCGCGGGAGGCGGCGGCGTGCGCGCGCTGCCGTCGGTCCGATCCGACGCAACGCCGCCGCCGGATGCGACGGATGGAGCGAGCATGAGCGACACCGCCCTGAGCCGGCGCAAGGACGACCATCTGGACATCGTGCTGGATCGGCGAACGGCGCTGGCCACGGTCGCCGCCGGCTGGGAGTACATCCGTTTCGAACACTGCGCATTGCCCGAGTTGGACCTGACGCAGATCGACCTGCGCGCCTCGCTGCTGGGCAAGACCATGCGCGCGCCGCTGCTGATCAGTTCCATGACCGGCGGCATGCCACGCGCCGAGGCCATCAACCGGCATCTGAGCGAGGCAGCGCAAGCCTTGGGGATCGCCATGTGCGTCGGTTCGCAGCGCGTGAGCCTGCAATCCCGCAACTCCCAGGGGCTGACGCGCGCGCTGCGCCGCCTGGCCCCAGACATTCCCTTGCTGGCCAATATCGGCGCCGCGCAACTGCGCGAGGCCGACGGCCTGGACCTGGCGCGCCGGGCGGTGAATGCGCTGGAGGCCGATGGACTCATCGTCCATCTCAATCCGCTGCAGGAAGCGGTACAGCCGGAGGGCGACCGCGACTGGCGCGGCGTCCTGGCGCAGATCGCTCGCGCCGCGCGCAGCGTGGGCGTGCCGATCGTGGCCAAGGAGGTGGGGTCGGGCCTGTCCGCCTCGGTGGCCTGTGCGCTCGTCGA
>NZ_AYVL01000016.1 GCF_000502835.1 Mesorhizobium sp. LSJC280B00 | reverse complement strand
CGGCGACGCGCCAGCCGCTTGGCGCCTTGTGCCCGCTGCCGGTCATGCCTTGGCCCCACGCCGGCCCGAGCCGACCATCGGGGCCGAGACGCTGTCCAGCGGCCAGCGCGAGCGCGGCACGAAATCGGCGGCGTTTTCACCTGATATGCCGGCGCGCAAGCGCTCGATGCCGGCCCAGGCGATCATCGCCGCATTGTCGGTGCAGAGGTTGAGCGGCGGCGCGACGAAGCTGAACCCGGCCTGCTCGCACAGGCCCTGCAATGTCGCCTTGATGGTCCGATTGGCGGCCACGCCGCCGGCGACAACCAATGCAGGCTCGGCCTTGTCCGGGAATTGCTGACGGAACCGGGTCAGCGCCCGCGCAACACGGTCGCCCAGCGCATCCGCCACCGCCGCCTGGAACGAGGCGCAGATATCGGCAACATCCTGGTCGCTCAGCGGGGCGATCGCGGTGGCTGCCTGGCGGACCGCGGTCTTGAGGCCGGAGAAGGAAAAATCGGGCTGCACCGAGCCCTTCATCGGGCGCGGAAAGGCAAAACGGGCCGCATCGCCATTTGCCGCCGCCTTCTCGACATTCGGTCCGCCCGGATAGGGCAGGCCGAGCATCTTGGCCGTCTTGTCGAAGGCCTCGCCAAGCGCGTCATCGATCGTCGTCGCCCAGCGCTGGTAGTCGCCGACGCCGCGTACGGCGACGATCTGGGTATGGCCGCCGGAGACCAGCAGCAAGAGGTAGGGAAAGTCGAGCCCATCGGTCAATCTGGCCGTCAGCGCGTGGCCTTCGAGATGGTTGATGGCGATCAGCGGTTTTTTGGCTGCCGCGGCGATTGCTTTTGCCGTCATCAGGCCGACGATCAGCCCGCCGACAAGACCGGGACCGGCGGTGGCGGCAATCGCATCGATGTCGGCGAGGTCGACGCCGGAATCGGCGAGCGCTGCCTCGATGATGCCGTCGAGCGCCTCGACATGGGCGCGCGCGGCGATCTCCGGCACGACGCCGCCGAAAGCAGCATGCTCCTCGATCTGGCTGAGCACGATGTTCGACAGGATTTGCGGCGTGCTGCGACCGTCCAGCGTCACCACGCTGGCGGCGGTCTCGTCGCAACTCGTCTCGATGCCCAGAACGCGGATCAATTCGTCGCTGTCCAAAAATCGTACAGATTGTACTGTCGGCCTTTCCCCGATAGGAGAAAACCCGAAAACCTGCCGGGGGTTATCACGGACGGCGCGTCATGCAAACAACCTTGAAAATCGGAACACGCGGCAGCCCGCTGGCGCTGGCGCAGGCGCATGAAACGCAGGCGCGACTGATGGCGGCGCATGGCATGCCGGCGGAAGCTTTCGAGGTGGTCGTCATCTCGACCAGCGGCGACCGCATCCAGGACCGACCGCTGTCGGAAGCCGGCGGCAAGGGCCTGTTCACCAAGGAGATCGAGGAGGCGCTGCTGGCGCGCCGCATCGACATCGCCGTGCATTCGTCGAAGGACATGCCGACGCTGTTGCCCGAGGGGCTGGAACTGTCCGCGTTCCTGCCGCGCGAGGACGCGCGCGATGCCTTCATCGGCAAGGCGGCGCGAACGATTGCCGGCCTGCCGCAAGGCGCCAGGATCGGTTCGTCGTCGCTGCGGCGCCAGGCGCTGATCCGGCGGATGCGGCCGGACGTCGAAGTGGTGATGTTTCGCGGCAATGTGCAGACGCGGCTGCGCAAGCTCGACGACGGCATCGCCGACGGCACCATCCTCGCCTATGCCGGGCTGAAGCGGCTCGGGCTCGAAGACGTCGTCACCGACCTGATGCCGCTCGAGGTCTTTCCGCCGGCGCCGGGGCAAGGCGCGATCTGCATCGAAAGCCGCATCGGAGACCGCGACGTGGAACAGATGCTGGCAGCGATCCACGACGGGCCGACCGGCGAGGCGCTGGCCTGCGAGCGCGCCTTCCTGGCGGCGCTCGACGGGTCCTGCCGCACGCCGATCGCCGGACATGCGACGATATCGGGCGGAACGGTTTCCTTTGCCGGGCTGATCATCTCGCCCGATGGCACGCAGTCGCATGAAGTCAGGCTGCAAGGGCCGGCGCAGGAGGCGGCGCGCATTGGCGCGGAAGCCGCGGCGACCGTTCGGGCCAAGGCCGGCGAAACATTCTTCGATGGCTGGACCTGACATGCTCCGCGTCCTTGTGACGAGGCCCGAACCAGGCGCGTCGCGCACGGGGCGCCGGCTTGCGGATGCCGGCTTTCAGCCGATCCTGCTGCCATTGACCGGAACCGTGGCGCTGCCGGTCGATGCCGGCGCGCTCGCTGACGCCGCGGCGGTCGCGGTCACCAGCGCCAATGCCGTTCGCCATGCGCCGAAAGAGGTCATCGCGGCGTTCGCCGGCTTGCCGTGCCACGCCGTCGGCAGGATGACGGCGGAAGCCGCCCGCGCTGCCGGGTTTCTGTCGGTCAGCGAAGGCCCGGGCAATGCCGAGGCGCTGGCCGATGCGCTTGCTGGCGGTTACGCGGGGCAGACGATCGTCTATCTCTGCGGGCGGGTGCGATTTCCCGGCTTCGAGGAAGGGCTGTTGGCGTCGGGCGTTCAGGTCCGCGCCGTCGAGACCTACGACACCGTTGTCCTGGATTACTCCGATGAGGCCGTTCTTGCGCGCCTGTCCGCCCGGCCGGTCGAGGCGGTGCTGCTCTATTCGGCCAAGGCGGCCACCGCTATGCAGGCCCTGGCTAGCCGGCCGGTGCTGCGCGGTGTTTTTGAAAAAACGCGCTTTTTCGGATTATCGGGGCGCATCGCCGCGGCCTTGGGCGATGTCGCCGAGATCCGGATTGCGCCTGAGCCCAGCGAGGACGCGCTGCTGGGACTTTTGCAGGCGTCGCGCTGACCGGCATCCGCCGCTGCTCTGTGCCAGCTTGTTCCAAAGGTTGGCGCCGCCCCTCACCTGCCTGCCGGCATCGTCTCCCCGTATAGTGACGGGGAGAGGGTGCCTTCGCCGAGGATTTCGCCAACCTCCAGCGTTGCAGAAGAAGCGTCTGGACTCGTGAGAGCCCTTCTCCCCGTCACTATACGGGGAGAAGTGCCCGGCAGGGTGATGAGGGGCAGTGCCAACGTGGATGACTGCGCTCGGGCACATTTTGTTCTTGCTTTGTGCCGGCAGCTATGCTACTAATCTAGTTATGGTGCTAATTGGCTCCAACGACCCGCCCGCCGAGGCGGGTTTTTTGTGTGCCGAGCATGGGCCTTGGCTTGAAACGTGGATTCGGCCCTGCGGCGTTTTGCCAAAACTGAACTCCAGGCCGTGGCGTCATCACGCCGCCCCTTTTCACCGCTTGGTGATGTGCTAGACCCTTCAAACCATCCCGAAGCGAATTTTGCGGAGCCCGAGCATGGTCAAGACGCCGAAGATGCGGCATTCCAAGAGCCGCCGTGAGCCGGTGACCATCGAGCTTGAGCCTGGCGCCGTCTCGCGAGTCGCCGACGAACAGGATGCCGTGACCTCGCAGACCGACGAGGCGCGGGCCGAGGAAGCGGCGAACGCCTCGCAGCCGGAGCCACCTGAAGAGCCGGTGCATGCGGACCAGACCGATCTCGAGCCATGGGAACATGCCGACGCAGCCGCGCCGGCCGGCACGCAAGAGCCGGCGGATGCCGGCGTCGATTCTGCCAGGGAAGCGGAAACCCCTTATCCCGCCGGTTCGGATGCGCCGGCCGGGCGCTCCACGGTTTCCGACTACAGTTTCGAAGATGCATCCAGCGGAACCGGGGCCAACGAACCGGGGATCCCAGGTTCCGGCGAGAAGACAGCTGAGACGAGGGACGACCATATGGCAGCGCAGCCGAAGCGAAGCGGCATCAACGGCATCGCCGCCGGTATTATCGGCGGCGTCATCGCCCTCGCCGCGGCCGGCGGGCTGCAATTTGCCGGCCTGCTCGGTGCGCCGGGGTCGGGCGGCGTGTCGCTCGACGCGGTCAATGGTGAGATCGTTTCGCTGAAACGCGAGGTCGCGGACCTCAGACAGGCCGGCGCCAACAATGACGCATCGGCCAAGGTGGACGGGCTGTCGTCGGCGCTGGATCAGGTAAGGGCGGACGTTGCGACGTTGAAGTCGGCCGTCGAGCAAGGCGGTGCCGGCGGCAATGCCGGCCTGGCAGCACTTGGCGACAAGGTAAGGCAGATCGAGACGGCGGTTGCGGCCCTCGGCAAGGCCGGCGGTACGGCGCCGGTCGATCTCGGCCCGCTCAACGAAAGGCTGGCCGCGCTCGATGCGCTGGTGAAATCGGCCGGCGAGACGACAAAGGCGCAGGACAGCCGGCTTGCGGCCCTGGAACAGTCGGTTTCACAGATCTCGGGCAAGGTCGATGCACAGGCTTCGCAGCCGAAGATCGCACTGGCCATTGCCGCTTCGGCGCTCAAGGCAGCGCTCGACCGTGGTGCACCGTTCGGCGCCGAGCTCGAAACCTTTGCCGCGATCTCACCCGATGCGCCCGAGATCGCGACGTTGCGCACCTATGCCGAAAAGGGCGTCCCGATGCGCTCCGAGATCGCCGCCGAAGCGGACGGCGCCGCCAACGCGATGGTCGCTGCCGCGACGCCCATCGACCAGAATGCCGGCATCCTGCAGAAGCTGCTGTCCAGCGCCGAATCGCTGGTCAAGGTCAGGCCGATCGGCGCCGTCGAAGGCACCGGCGTTCCGGAAACCGTCGCGCGCATGGAGGTCGCGGTCAACCAGGGCGACTACGCCAAGGCGCTCAGCGAATACGAAACCCTGCCTGAGGCGGCCAAGGCCGCCGGCGCCGACTTTGCCGGCAAGCTGAAAGCGCGGATGGAGGTCGAGACGCAGATCGATTCGCTCATCGCCGGCGCGATGAAGGCGTGAGGAACCCAATGATCCGCATCCTCGCCTTCCTTGCCGTCGTCTTTGCGCTCGGGCTCGGCTTCGCCTGGCTGGCCGACCGGCCGGGCGAAATGCTCGTCACCTTCAACGGCTATCAATACCAGGTCAGCCTGATGGTCGCGGCGGTGGCGGTCGTTGCCGTGGTTGCCGCGGTGATGATCGTCTGGTGGCTGGTCAAGGCGCTGTGGAACAGCCCCTATACGATCTCGCGCTATTTCCGCGTGCGTCGCCGCGACCGCGGCTACCAGGCGCTGTCGACCGGGATGATCGCCGCCGGCGCCGGTGACGGCGCGCTCGCCCGCAAGAAGACCAAGGAAGCGGCAAAGCTGATCCGCTCCGATCAGGAGCCACTGATCCAGCTGCTCGACGCGCAGGCCTCGCTGCTCGAAGGCGACCATGAAGGCGCCCGCGAAAAGTTCGAGACCATGCTCGATGATCCCGAAATGCGGCTGCTCGGCCTGCGCGGACTTTATCTCGAGGCCGAGCGGCTCGGCGACCGCAACGCAGCCCGCCACTATGCCGGCCGTGCCGCGGCGGTGGCGCCGCAACTGGCCTGGGCGGCCGAATCGACGCTGGAAGACCTGACCGGACGCGGCGACTGGGATGGCGCGCTGAAACTGGTCGACGCCCAGAAGTCGACCCGGCAGATCGAGCGTGACGCCGCCAACCGGCGCCGCGCCGTGCTGCTGACCGCCAAGGCGCAGGCGCTGATCGACAGCGATGCCAATGCCGCAAGGGCGGCGGCGCTCGAAGCCAACCGGCTGCGGCCGGATTTTGCACCGGCGGCGGTCGTCGCGGCGAAATTGCTGTTTAGGCAGAACGACGTGCGCAAAGGCTCGAAAATCCTCGAGGCGGCGTGGAAGGCCGAGCCCCATCCGGAGATCGCCGAGCTCTACAGCCATGCCAGGCCGGGCGATGCCGTGCTCGACCGGCTGAACCGGGCAAAGAAGCTGCAGGAGCTGAAGAAGAACCATGCCGAGTCCTCGCTTGCCGTGGCGCGCGCCGCGCTAGATGCGCAGGAGTTTTCAACCGCCCGCCGGGAGGCTGAAGCCGCCATCCGCATCGATCGCCGCGAAGGCGCTTATCTGCTGCTGGCCGATATCGAGGAGGCCGAAACCGCCGACCAGGGCAAGGTGCGGCAGTTGCTGTCGAAAGCGGTGAGAGCGCCGCGCGACCCGGCTTGGGTCGCCGACGGCGTCGTCTCCGAGCGCTGGGCTCCGATATCGCCGATCACCGGCAGGCTCGACGCATTCGAATGGCGGGCGCCGATGGAGCGGCTCGGACAGTTGATCGACGGTCATGAGGATACGCCGGAGGCGCCGGTGCCGGCCATCGCGGCTCCAGCCAGGCCGGTACAGGAAAGAGCCGGGACGATCGAGCACACGGCGGAGACACCGGGCACAGCGACCGAGGAGAAGACGGACGACCGTGCCGGCGAGGATCATGTGACACCAATCACCGCGGCGGCGTTTGCCCAAGTGCCGGAAGATGCCGAGGCCGTCGAGCCGGCGCAGGAGCTGACGCGGCTGCCCGACGACCCCGGCGTCGATCCAGACGACGCGGCGGATAAATCGACGCGCCGGTTTCGTTTGTTCTGATCAGGGTCAAGTGGACCCGGGCTTATTGGGAATGATTTGATGTTCGAACGCGTTTTGTCGTTTCTAAGGGATCTGCCGTCCGGTGGTGGCGCCAGCCCCAGCGCCGACGATCCGCGCATTGCCGCGTCCGCCCTGCTTTTCCACGTGATGAACGCCGACGGGGTGCGACAGGATACCGAATGGGAACGGTTCAAGAAGGTGCTGGCTGAAAGCTACTCGATCAGCGGCGACGAACTCGACGCATTGGCGGCTGCCGGCGAGCGGGCCGACAATGAGGCGATCGACCTCTACGCTTTCACCAGCGTGCTCAAGCGCCATCTCGACGCCGAGGCGCGAAAGGCCTTCATCGGCCTGATGTGGGAGATCGTCTATGCCGATGGCGAGCTGCACGAGCTCGAGGACAATACCGTGTGGCGGGTCGCCGAGCTGATCGGCGTCGAACGTCGCGACCGTGTCGAGGCGCGCCTCAAGGCGGCCGCCGCGGCTCCTGGTGCCGCCGGAACCTCAAGCGACGAATAGACAGGATCCCGCCTTCCAATGCCGCCCAAGCCAAGTCCGAGACCAAAGATCCTGATCGTGCTGCATCAGGAGCATTCGAGCCCCGGACGGGTCGGCCATATGCTTATCGAGGAAGGCTTCGACCTCGACATCCGCCGACCGCCGCTCGGCGAGGCCTTGCCGCAGACGCTGGATGGCCATGCCGGCGCCGTGGTGTTCGGCGGGCCGATGAGCGCCAATGACGGCGACGAGTTCGTCCGCCGCGAGACCGACTGGCTCAAAATTCCGCTCAACGAGAACCGGCCGCTGCTTGGCATCTGCCTCGGCGCGCAAATGCTGGTCAAGCATCTTGGCGGCAGGGTCGAGGGCCATGGCGAGGGCCTCGTCGAAATCGGCTGGTATCCGCTGAAGGCGACCGAAGCGGGCAGCAGGCTGATGCATTGGCCGGAGATGGTCTATCAGTTCCATCGCGAAGGGTTTTCGCTGCCGAAGGACGCGACGCTTTTGGCGACGGCCGAAACCTATCCCAACCAGGCCTTCCGCTATGGCGACAATGCCTGGGGCATTCAGTTCCATGGCGAATTGACCCGGGCGATGATGCAGCGCTGGGTGGTGCGCGGCGCGCACCGCTTCGAACTGCCCGGCGCGCAGCCCGGCCGCGACCATCTCGGCGGCCGGCTGATCTGGGACATCCACCTCAAGCGCTGGCTCGGCGAGTTCCTGCCGATGATTTTCGGCAAGCCGGCGCTGCGGTAATCAGTTTCGCCCCCTGAGATGACGCACCTTGCGCAGCTGCGGGAACAGCACCGCCCATAGGCCGGCAACAGCGATCGCCCCGACACCCCCGACCACCACGGCCGGAACCGTGCCGATCAACGCCGCCATGGTACCGGCGCGGAATTCGCCGAGCTCATTGGAAGCGCCGACAAACACCTGGTTGACAGCGTTGACGCGGCCGCGAACGTCGTCCGGCGTCCACAGCTGGATCAGCGTCTCGCGGATATAGACGCTGAACATGTCGGTGGCGCCGAGCAGCGCAAGGGCCGCAATCGACAGCCAGGTGATGGTCGAGAGGCCGAACAGAACCGTGAACGCGCCGAACAGCGCGACGAAGCCGAGCATGACAAGGCCGGCATGGTTGCGGATCGGGTGTCCGGCCAGCCAGATGGCGACGCAGATGGCGCCGACGCCGGGCGCCGAGCGCAACAGGCCGAGCCCCCATGGGCCGAGTTCGAGGATATCGCGCGCGTAGACCGGCAGCAGCGCCGAGGCGCCGGACAGGAGCACCGCAAACAGATCGAGCGAAATCGCGCCGAGCACGATCTTTTCGCTCCAGATATAGCCGAAGCCGGCGAACAGGGTCTGTACCGTCGGCCTGTCGGTCCGGCTGCGCTGGGCAGGCTTAGGGATGGTGAAGATCAGCACGGCGGCAACCAGCATCAGCACGGCGGCGGTGGTGTACGCGGCTTCGGCTGAAAGCCCGTAGAGCAGGCCGCCGGCGACCGGCCCGACGATGGTTGCCGTCTGCCAGGCGGACGAGTTCCAGGCGATGGCGTTGGCGAAATCCTCGGGCGGCACCAGATTGGCGAACAGCGATGAGGAGGCCGGCCCGAAGAAGGCGCGCGCGATGCCGAACATGGCGAGCACGATGAAGACCGGCATCGGCCCGGAGAGGCCGCGTAGCGTCAGCAGCAGCAGGGCCAAGGCGCAGCCCGCCTCGACCAGCACCGCCAGCGCCATGATCAGCCGGCGCCCGAAACGATCGGCAACGTCGCCGGTGACCAGCACCAGCAGCAGCGAAGGCAGGAACTGAACGATGCCGACAAGGCCGAGGTCGAACGGGTCGCGGGTGAGATCGTAGATCTGCCAGCCGACGGCGACCGACACGATCTGGGTGGAGAATGTCGAGAGGAAGCGCGCCGCCCAGTAGCTCAGGAACGGCCGGTGGCGAAAGGCGGCATAGCGCTGGTCGGATGGTACTTGGGATTCTGTGGTCATGGAATAAGGCCCCGTGGCGGCGATGTCGGCCGGCGGGGCACTTCCACGATGGGCGCTGGTCCGGCCAAAAGAGCCTTTAGCGCAGTTCGGCCGGAGGCGCGCGCAAAAATCCGGCCTGGCTCCAGCTTTTTTCAGGCTGCCATACCAATTGCAGGCGGCAACCACGCTCGGCGGAGATGGAGAGGGTTATTTGGCGCGCAGGTCGAGTTCCTTCGCGCCCCCCTCTGTCCTGCCGGACATCTCCCCCTCAAAGGGGGAGATCGGACGTCGCGACGTCCTTCGCCAGTCTCCGGCTTCGAAGGCAATTTGTACGTTCAAAGATTTGTACGTTTAAAGAGTAGCGCCATCGGCGAGGCAGCTGATCTCCCCCCTTGAGGGGGAGATGTCCGGCAGGACAGAGGGGGGCGCTGTCCCGCCAATCTTCGAGGCTTGCGTTTGCAGGGCTTCGAACGATGCTTTAGGCCGTCGCCTTAGCCTTCCTGCCCCGGCCCTTGACGGGCGTGGGCGGGGGGGCTTTGCGGCCGAGGCCGATCGCCTTGGCCAGCTGCGAACGCGAGGCTGCGTAGTTGGGGGCGACCATCGGGTAGTCCGACGGCAGGCCCCATTTGGCGCGATAGGCGTCGGGCGTCAGCCCGAAATGAACGCCGATATGGCGCTTCAAGGATTTGAACTTCTTGCCGTCCTCGAGACAGATGATGTAGTCCGGCGTCACCGATTTCTTGGGATTGACGGCAGGCGTCAGCGGCGCGGCGACCGGCACAGCCGGTTGCCCGAGGCCGCCTATGGAAGCGCTGACGCTGGCGATGAGATCGCCGAGGCCGGAAGCCGGCAAGCGGTTCTTCTCGACGTATGCGGAGACGATATGGGCGGTCAGCTCGAGCAGGTCGATGTGTTTGCGAGCGTTGTTGTTGTCGTCGGTCAATCTATCTCTCCGTCCATGGGGGTCGCAGAAATTCCTAGTCGGCAAATCTGCGCAATGCAATGACGCCGCACCACGTCACACATTATTTTGAATAATAATACTAACGGCAGCGCGGGATTAACAACCCTGAGCCGGTGCTCGATAATATCAGACAATCAGCAATATCAAATAATCAGGGATTTGTCGCGCCATAGTCGAAATCCGCCCTCGAAGGCGCGTGTGTTGTCGCCGCGTCTGCAATCGGCGGGCAAGTCGGTGAGTTCGTCGACATTGCCGCCGCCGATGACCACGTAATCCGGCTGCATGGCGGCGCGAAGCCGGTCGACCACGTCGAAGACGTGTTTGCGCCATTTCTTCTTGCCGCGCTTTTGCAGGCCGCGTTCGCCGACATAGTCTTCGAAACTGCCGCGCTTCTTGTAGGGAAGATGGGCAAGCTCCATCGGCTGGGCAACGTTATCAACGATCATCGCGGCCCCCAGGCCGGTGCCGAGGCCAAGGAACAGCATGCGGCCGCCCTCATAACTGCCGATGGCCTGCATGAGCGCATCGTTAACGACCTTGACCGGTTTGCCGAACTCGGCGGCGAAATCGCAGCCGACCCAGCCCTTGCCGAGATTGGCGGGTTCGGTCAGCGGCCGGTTGTGGTGCACCGGGCCCGGATAGCCCATCGAGACGACATCGTAGTGCAGCCCTTCGGCGAGCGTCTTCACCGCCGCGATCATCTGCTGCGGCGTAAGCTCCGGTCCGGAAGCGGTCTTGCGCTCGTCGCCGCCGGCGCTGGTGCGGATCTTGACGTGCGAGCCGCCGATATCGATCGCAAGCACGATCTTTTCTTCCTCCGATGCCGGTTGCTTCACCGCCTTGGCCATCGCTTTCGCCTCCCAGAAATCATTTCGCTGGATTGATCCAGCCGTTCGGCGGCCCGAATCCAGCCATGGCTTCGGCCGGCCCCCACGTCTTTGGCGCGTAGACAGGGGGCGGCGTGGTGTCGCCGAGCACCGGGCCGACGATGCGCCTGGCGAGCTCGCTGGCGTCCTGGCGGGTGAACAGCTGGCCGTTGCCGTTCATGGCGTCGCCGATCAACCGCTCGTAAGGCGGCATGTCGCCCTTCGAATCGTCGAGCGCGGTGAGCTCGACCTGCTCACCGACCATGTCATCGCCGGGTGCCTTGCGCCGGGCGCCGATCGAGATCGCCACCTGCGGATCGATGCGGAAGCGCACGTGATTGCAGTCGCCGGGCTTGATCGGATCGAAGACGTCGAGCGGCGGCCGCTTCAGCCGCACGATGACCTCGGTGGCGTGCACCGGCAGGGATTTGCCGGCGCGAATGAAGAACGGCACATCCTGCCAGCGCCAGGTATCGACGAAAAAGCGCACCGCCGCGAAGGTCTCGACCGGCGAGTTCGGCGCCACGCCCGGCTCGTTGAGATAGCCGTCGAACTGGCCGCGCACCACATCGTCCCTGGTCAGCGTCCGGATCGCCCGCAGGACCTGCACCTTCTCGTCGATGAGATCGTCGGCCGAGCGGCCGACCGGCGGTTCCATGGCGAGCAGCAAGAGGATGTTGAGCAGATGGTTTTCGATGACGTCGCGAATGCAGCCGACCTCGTCATAGAAGCGGCCGCGGCCCTCGACGCCGAAATCCTCGGCCATGGTGATCTGCACGCTCTCGACGTAATTGCGGTTCCAGATCGGCTCGAGGAAGGAATTGGCGAAGCGGAAATAGAGCAGGTTCTGGATCGCCTCCTTGCCGAGATAATGGTCGATGCGGAAGATCGACTTCTCGTCGAAGACCAGATGCAGCACCCGGTTCAGCCAGCGCGCCGATTGCAGATCGTGGCCAAACGGCTTTTCCACCATCAGGCGCGCGCCCTGGGCGGCGCCCGACTGCTCCAGCCCCTGGACGACCACCTCGAACATCGCCGGCGGCACCGCCAGATAGTGCAGCGGCCGCTCAGCGCTGCCGAGCGCGGTCTTCAGCTTCTCGAAGGTCGCAGGCGCCCGATAGTCGCCGCTGACATAGCGCAGCAGCGATGCAAGCCTGGCAAAGATCTTGTCGTCGATGCTGCCCAAGGCGTTGACGATGCCGTCGCGGGCGCGCGCCTGCAGCTTGGCGAGGTCCCAGGGGTCGAAGGCGACGCCGATCACCGGCTCGTTCAGCGTTCCCTTGGCCACCATGGCGTAAAGGGCGGGGAAGATCTTCTTGTGGGCGAGATCGCCGGTGGCGCCGAAAAGCACCAGCGTGTCCGATCGTTCCTGGCTCATGGGCGTGCCTCCCTGTCGCCCGTCACGAGCCGGCCTTGGGTTTTTCGACATGGCCGCCAAAGGCATAGCGCATGGCGGACAGAAGCTTGTCGGCGAATTCGGATTCGCCTTGCGAGGAGAACCTGTCGAACAGCGCCGAGGACAGCACCGGCGCCGGCACGCCGGTGTCGATCGCCGCCTTCAGCGTCCAGCGGCCTTCGCCGGAATCCGAGACCCGCCCGCCGAACTGCGTCAACGACGAATCGGCCTTCAGTACGCCGGCCGTCAGGTCGAGCAGCCACGAGCCGATGACGCTGCCGTGCCGCCAGACCTCGGCCACTTCAGCGATGTCGATGTCGAACTGGTAATATTGCGGGTTTTCCAGCGGGCTGGTTTCGGCATCGGCGGTGCGCTGCCGTTTGCCGGCATTCGCCGACTTCAGGATGTTCATGCCTTCGGCATAGGCGGCCATAACGCCATATTCGATACCGTTATGGACCATCTTGACGAAATGGCCGGCGCCGCTTGGTCCGCAGTGGAGATAGCCGAAGGGAGCGGTTCCGGCATCCTTGGCAGGGGCGGGCGAAGCGGCGTCGGCGCCCGGCGCCAGCGTTGCGAAGACCGGATCGAGATGCTGGACCGCGCTGTCGGGGCCGCCGATCATCAGGCAGTAGCCGCGCTCGAGGCCCCAGACGCCGCCGCTGGTGCCGACATCGACATAGCTCAAGCCTTTCAAGGCGAGGCGCGCGGCGTGGTCGACGGCCTCGTGATAATAGGAATTGCCGCCGTCGATGATGATGTCGCCCGGCTCCATCAGGGCAGCCACCTGGTCGACGATCTTGCCGGTGATCGCCGCCGGCAGCATCAGCCAGGCGCTGCGCGGCTTCGCCAGCTTGCCGACGAACTCCTCCATCGAGGCGGCTCCGACCGCGCCGGCGCTCACAAGCGCGGCGACGCTCGCCGGGTTAATATCGTAGACGACGCATTCGTGGCCATCACGCAGCAGGCGCCGAACCATGTTGGCGCCCATCCGGCCCAGTCCCATCATTCCTATCTGCATGGTCTCGTCCTGCCTTACTTGAGGGATCGATGATCTAGTGGCGCTGTGATTGAAGCATGATCTTGTCCGAAAACCGGTCTCCACTTTGCGGGATCATGCTCTATCCGGTATCGCCGATGCCGACAGAAAAGTCAGCATTCTCCCAATGGTCGCTATCGGGCCAGAAGAAAGTGAAGACAATGCTATTGCCCGGGCTATTGCCCGGAGCAATCTCGGCAACCTGCAATTCCGCAAGATGGATGCCGAAAGCATTCGCGGTGGTCTCGGTGTCATGGACGGTTGCCCAATTGTCGCTGCTCCAATGAACCACCGCCCGGGCCAGAAGTTCGATGCGCAGCGCCTTGCCTGCCGGGATGGTACGGATCTTGTGGTTGAAGCGCCATGCCCTGAAGCGCGACACCGTCCTGCCCTCGATATAGCGCTTGACGCCTTGCGGCGGCATGTCGAACACCGTGCCGTCGCGCAGCGACCGCAGCAGCTTGATGTGCTCGGAATGCGCCCAGACCAGCGGCTTGGCGCTGCCGGAGGGCCCGCCATGCCGCAATTCGCGCTCCGGCATGTCGGGACCGTCCCAGACCTGCTCCGGTAGCAGGCCGCCCGGTCCGGCAGAGTTCTCGAACGTCCTGAGCAGGCTTGCCGCACTATCCCTACGGCCTGCCGCCAGCTCGTAATGAGCGCGCTCGCCGACCAGCAGCGGCCAGGGCCGGCCCCGGCCGGTTCCATCGAAGGGCGCGCCGTCGGCATGCTCGCCATAGCCATCGCCATTGTAGCGGTACCAGAGCGGGCCCTGCGGCAGTTCGCAGCGCAATTGCGCGTCGATGACCTTGACCGTGTCGAGGATGCGCGGATCGTCGGCTGCCCGCAAGCCGAAGCGGACCAGCGCCAGCGCATCGGGGCTGACGATCGCCTTGGCCGGCCGGTCCGTATCCGCCGGCGGGCGGTTCTTGATCGGGACGTAGCCGTCTTTCGGCGATGCCGCGCCGGCTTTGTCGGGCGGCGCAATGCGGACATAGTGGCCCTCGACGCCGGCTTCATCGCCTGAGGAGCTACCGGCGACGTAGGTCCAGCGTTCGATCTGATCGTTCCAGACATCGGCGGTTTCGCGCAGATAGTTTGCCGGCTCTGTTTTGCCGGCGGCATCGAAGATGTCCGCAGCCGCTAGCAATGCGGCGATCTCGACGGCAAGCGTGAACGGGCTGTAGCCGGCGTCTTCCTCCCAGCGGTCCTCGCCGGTGACCGGACCGTTGCGCACGACATAGGCGGCAGCGCGCTCGATCATCGGCATGAAGGAGGAGAGTGCGGCAGGCGGCAAATGGCCGGCGCGGCGCAGTGCGTCGGCAAGCAGCAGCGGGAAGGCGCATTCGTCCATCTGGATGCCCGGCCAATAGGCCGATCCGTCGAGCCAGGCGTTCTGCGGCCAACGGCCGTCCGGCTCCTGGATCGCGCGCAGATAGCCAAGGATGCGCAAGGCTTCCGCCGGGTCGCCGGCGGCGAGGAAGCCGCCGGCGGTTTCGACCAGATCGCGCGGCCAGACCAGGTGATAGCCGCCGAGGTCGTCGTCGCCCTTGTTGAAGCCCCACGGGATCGACAGGCTGGCGACGGCTGCTCCGGCAGACGACCGATGTGTCGCCAGCACCGCCGTGCTGAGGCGGTAGGGATTGAGGCCGGACGCCGCGTGCCGGTCCAGCGGCAGCAGGCCGGCCTGCCATTTGCGCCATTTTTCGATGTAGGATCTGGCCGCGGGCTCAAAACCTTGCCTCAGGCTGGCGAAAGCAGTTTCCGCCGCCTGTTGCGGCGTCGCGCCGAAGCCCAGTGCCAGCAATATTTTTGGGTTCGCAGCCGAAAAGGCGATCTCGCCGGTCAGCGCGACATTGCCGTCCTCGGCCCTGCGGCAGGCCGGATCGAGCCGGCCGCCTTGACGAAGCTGCTGCCAGCCGTCGGAGACGCCGACATAGCCGGCCGAGCACACCTTCCACGGCAGCGACGAGGCGAGCGCCAGGCAGGTGCCGCGTCCCGATGCAAACAGGACAGGCTGTCCTTCATGGTCGTCGATCCAGGCGGTGTTGCCCATGCCGGCGTTGACGAGGTGCGGTGCCAGCAGCGCGTAGACGCGGTAGTCGGCGGCCGCGCCTTTGAGCGGCGTGAACATAATCTCCTGCAGCAAGACGGGACGTTCCGGATCCGTCAGGATGCGCTTTTCGATCCTGTAGGTTCCATCGCTTGCGGTGTTGACCAGCCGGTAGGCAGGCACCCCGTCCGCCAGGGGTTCGATACTGTGTTCGGCGTCGCGTTTTTCTTCCGAGAAATAGCCGTCGGGTCCGGTGACGATCAGCCCCAGATCGCGGGTGCAGGCGCTGTCGAGGCGCGGGTAGTAGATCTCGTTGAGGATACCGTGGCTGATGGTGAACCAGATCGGGCAGGCCGGCGAGAGCGCGGTGCCGACGCCGCTCTTGGCGCTCGAGGTCCAGCGCGCCGGAATGCCGGGTGCACCCGGAGCAAGGTTCGTCGCCATTCAATCGGTCTCCAGTGCCATCCCTAGACCAGGAGTCGAACCGGTTTCAATGATTGCACCGCAAGTTGATCGCCGGCCATGGATTGCTGTTGACAGCTTGCCGCCTATCTGCATTTGTCTGATAATAGATAAAAAACAAGATTGTGAGCGTATCAGCCAATACCCACCAGCCAGCCATTAACCACCAGTAAGACAGCAACTCACGGGAGGAGTATGACATGAGGAAAATATTCGTTTTGGGGGCTCTTGCGGCGATGCTCGCCGCAGGTACAGCGCTTGCCGACACCAGCGGCAAGAAAATCGCCTTCTCCAACAATTACGCCGGCAATTCCTGGCGGCAGGCGATGCTGGACAGCTACGCCATCGTTACCAAGAAGGCGGTTGCCGACAAGGTGGTCGGCGCCGCGGACGTCTTCACGACGGCCGACAAGGAAGTGCCGACGCAAGCAGCCCAGGTGCAGAACCTGATCCTGCAGGGCTATGACGCGATCGTCATCAACGCGGCGTCTCCGGATGCGCTCAACGGCGCCATCAAGCAGGCCTGCGACGCCGGCATCGTCGTCGTCTCCTTCGACGGCATCGTCACCGAACCCTGCGCCTACCGCGTCGTTGTCGACTTCAAGGACATGGGCAAGCAGGAGGTCGAGCAGATGGCCAAGTTCCAGCCCAAGGGCGGCAACCTGCTGGAAATCCGCGGCCTCGCCGGCACCTCGATCGACGATGCCATCCATGCCGGCATCCTCGAAGGCGTCGCTGCCCATCCCGAGTTCAAGATCGTCGGCTCGGTGACCGGCGACTGGGACCAGACCACGGCACAGAAAGCCGTAGCGACGATCCTGCCTTCGCTGCCGGATGTTGTCGGGGTCGTCGACCAGGGCGGTGACGGCTACGGCGCGGCGCAGGCTTTCGCCGCCGCCGGCAAGCCACGCCCGACCATCATCATGGGCAATCGCCAGGACGAGTTGCAGTGGTGGAAGGAGCAGAAGGAAAAGGACGGTTACAAGACCTGGTCGGCATCGATCGCACCGGGCGTATCGACGCTTGCCTTCTGGGTGGCGCAGCAGGTGCTCGACGGCCGCACCGACGTGCCGCACGACCTGCTGGTGCCCTATCTTGCCTTCACCCAGGACGATTTCGAGGCCGCGCTGCCGAAGATTCCGAAGGGCGGCGTCGCCAGCCACGAATACACGCAGGAAGACGCCGTCGCGGCGATCAAGGCCAACATCAAGTGAGCATGGCACTATTGTTGCCGCCACGGATAACCGGGTATCGTTGAGGGATGCCCGAGGCCAATGCAGACATCATCATGCCGGACGGCGCCGAAAAGCTTTTCGGCGCCGTCAGTTTGGACATCATAAGACTGGACGGAGCCGAAAAACATTTCGGCGCCGTCAGGGCGCTCGCCGGTGTCGATTTCAGCGTTCGTGCCGGAGAATGTGTCGGTCTCGTCGGCCATAACGGCGCCGGAAAATCGACGCTCATGCATATGGTGGCGGGCACGCTTGCCCCCGACAGCGGGCAGATCGCGGTCCGCGGCGGTGTCGAGGCAAGTTATTCGGTGCCGCGCGCGCAGCAGCTCGGCATACGCTGTGTGTTCCAGGAGCTGTCGCTCTGCCCGAACCTCAGCGTCGCCGAGAACACGCGGATCAACCACGCGTCGCTGCATGGCTTCGGCTGGCGGCGCAAGGCGGCCGATCTGATCGCCGCCAAGCTCGACGAGATCTTCCCCGGCCACAGCATCTCGGCATCCGACATCGTCGGTGATCTTTCCATCACCAGCCGGCAGATGGTGGAGGTGGCGCGCGCCTTCACGGTCACGCAGGAGCCGCTCGAGCTGGTTATCCTCGACGAGCCGACATCCTCGCTCGACGCGCATACCGCCGGCCAGCTGCTGGCGTTCGTGCGCCGCTTCATCGCCGCCGGCAAGAGCTGCATCCTGATCTCGCATGTGTTGGGCGAAGTGCTCGGAAATGCCGACCGCATCGTGGTGATGCGCGACGGCAAGGTGGTCGCCGCCGGGCAGGCCGACGCCTTCGACCGCGACAGCCTGGTGACGGCGATGGGCGGAGCGGAGGCGCGCGAGAAGACCGCCGCAGAAATTGCGAGCGGCAAGCCGGAGCCCGGCCTGCTGCGGGTCCGGGCGCGCCCGGCGCGACAGCAGGACGGCAACGAGCTCGTCGCCCGTGCCGGTGAGATCATCGGCCTTGCCGGACTTGCCGGGCATGGGCAGACCGATCTTTTGCTGGCTATCTTTGCTGCGGCTTCCCGTGCCAAGACCGGCATCGAGGTCACCGCGCCGGTGGCGCTGGTTGCCGGCGACCGCCAGTCGGACGGGATTTTTCCGCAATGGTCGATTGCCGAGAACATTGGCATCCGTTCGCTGGCGCGATTGCGCAACGGCCTCTTGATCTCGCCGCAGCGCGAAGCCGAGCTCGCGGAGTTGTGGCAGCGGAAAATCGGCATCCGTACGCCCGACATGAACAACAACATCTTCTCGCTGTCCGGCGGCAACCAGCAGAAGGCGCTGTTCGCGCGGGCGCTCGGCTCCGACGCCAAGATCGTGCTGATGGACGATCCGATGCGCGGCGTCGACATCGGCACCAAGCTCGAAGTCTACGACCTGGTGCGCGAGGAGGCTCGCCATGGCCGCACTTTCCTCTGGTACACCACCGAAACCGAAGAGCTCGACAATTGCGACCACATCTATGTGTTCAAGAACGGCCGGATCGTCGCCAACCTTCGTCGCGACGAACTGACGGAGGAAAAGATCATCCAGTCGTCGTTCGGCGATGCGGCCTGAGATGACAGCGGTATCCGTCGAGAATGGGCTAAAATCTTCGGCTCGCGCCACCAGGCGGGCGCGCATGCTGCGCAGCCTGCTGCCGGCACTGTCGCTGGCGCTGGTGCTCATCGCCATCGCCTGGCTCAACCCGCGCGCCATCAGCTATTTCGGTTTCAGCCTGATGCTCAATCTGGCGATCCCGATCGCTCTGGCGACGATCGCGCAGATGTTCGTCATCGCCGGCAACGAGCTCGATCTGTCGATTGGCACCTTTGTCGGCTTCGTCGGCTGCGTGACGGCGACATGGCTGAAGGACGCGCCGCTGCTCGGCGTCGTGATCCTGCTCGGGTCGATCGGCGTCTACGCGCTGCTCGGCGCGCTGATCCATCTGCGCAACCTGCCCTCTATCGTGGTGACGCTCGGCATGAGTTTTGTCTGGCAGGGCATGGCCATCCTCATCCTGCCCAAGCCCGGCGGCAAGGCGCCGGACTGGCTGCTGGCGCTGATGGCCTTCAAGCCACCCTTCATTCCGTTCCCGATCATCGCGGCATTGCTGATCGCAGCCGTCGTCCACTTTGGCCTGATGCGCACCTCCTACGGCGTCATCCTGCGTGGATCGGGCGGCAATTCAGCCGCACTCAAGCGCGCCGGCTGGTCGCTGCTGCGCACCAAGATCGCGCTGTTTGCGCTGACCGGCCTGTTCGGCGTTTTGTCCGGCATGGCGCTGATCGGCATCACCACCTCGGCCGATGCCAATATCGGCAATGGCTATACGCTGCTTTCGATCGCCGGCGTCATCCTCGGCGGCGGTGAGTTCGTCGGCGGCCGGGTGTCGCCGATCGGCGCCGTCATCGGCGCGCTGACGCTGGCGCTGGCGGCATCGCCCCTCTTGACGTTCATGCACATTCCGCCCGACTGGCAGGTCGCCGCCAATGGCGCCATCCTGATCATCGTGCTGGCGGCGCGGGTGCTGATCAGCCGCAGGGAGAGGTGAGCATGGCATCGCTGCGGACACTGCTTGCCAGACCCTGGATCTGGTCGTTCTTCGGGGCGCTGCTGGTGTGGCTGGCGACCATCGCCTTCACCGGCGGCTACGGCGGCGGCGGCATGATCACGGCGGCGCTGTCGCTCGCCGTCTTCACGGTCATCGTCGGCGTCGGGCAGATGTTCGTCATCACGCTCGGGCCGGGCAATGTCGACCTGTCGCTGCCGGCCAATATCGGCCTTGCCAGCGCCGTCGCCATGAAGGTCATGGACGGCAATGATGCGATGATCGCGGTCGGCCTGCTGGCAGCGCTTGCCTGCGGCATGGCGATCGGCGCCGTCAACTATCTGCTGATCTGGGCGCTGCGCATTCCGCCGATCATCGCGACGCTGTCGGCCAGCTTCGTCATCCAGTCGGTCGATATCAGCTATGGGCGGGGCCTGCAGATCAAGCCGCCGCCGGGCTTTGCCGATTTCACCAACTGGCAGGTCTTCGGCATCCCGGTGCTGGCGATCCTCACCGTGCTGTTCACCATCGGCGCCGGCATCGTTTTGCAGCGCATGATCTACGGCCGCTCGGTGCTGGCGATCGGCCAGAACATCCGCGCTGCCTGGCTGGCCGGCGTCAATGTCGGCCGCACCCGCTTCCTCACCTACACGCTGTCGGGCGCGCTCGGCGGCCTCGACGGCGCACTGCTCGCCGGCTATTTCCGCGGCGCCAATGTCGATATCGGCAATGAATATCTGCTGGCCTCAATCGCGGTCGTCGTCATCGGCGGCACGTCGGTGGCGGGCGGCAAGGCCAATGTGCCGGGGGTCTGGGGCGCGGCGCTGTTCCTGGTGCTGCTGTTGACCATGCTCAACACATTCGGCGTCAGCGTCGGCGTCCGCCTGGTGCTGACAGGGCTGATCATCGTCGGCGTCATCACCGCCGCCGGTGGGCAGAAGGCGCTGCGCTAAGGCAAGGCCACCCGGCGGCGAGGGGATATCGATCCGGCCCGCAAAACACGTGGTTCCCATCCGCATGCCAGCGCTGTAAATCCCGTCGCGCTATTGGCCAACATCATTGCGTGAGGTTTGCGTGTCCGATTTCGTCAGCACTACAAGGCACGGCAACGTCGCGGTGGTGAGCATCGACAATCCGCCGGTCAACGCGCTGAGCTTCCATGTGCGCGAGCCGCTGATGCAGGCGCTCGTTTCCCTGCGCGACGAGCCGTCGGTCCGAGCAATCGTGATAGCATGTGCCGGGCGGACCTTCGTCGCCGGCGCCGACATCACCGAATTCGGCAAGCCGGCGCGGCAACCGGACCTGGGCGCCCTAGTCGCCATGCTGGAAACCATCGCCAAGCCGACGGTCGCGGCCATTCACGGCACTGCGCTCGGCGGCGGCCTGGAACTGGCGCTCGGCTGCCATTTCCGTGTTGCCGACCGAACGGCAAGGCTCGGCCTGCCGGAAGTCAAGCTCGGCCTGCTGCCGGGCGGCGGCGGCACGGTTCGCCTGCCGCGCTTGGTTGGTCCGCTGAAGGCACTCAGCATGATCGTTTCGGGAACGCCGATCGGTGCGGCCGAGGCGCTCGCCGCCGGCCTGGTGGATGCCGTCTTCGATGGCGACCTGACCGCGCAAGCGGTGAATTTCGCCAACGAAACGGCCGCGAAAGGCGGTCCGTTCACGCCGGTGCGCGACCGCAATGATCGCCTCGACCAGGCCGACTTGCCGGCGTTCGACAAGGAAGCGGCAGTGCTTGCCGGCAAAGCACGCGGCCTCGAGGCGCCGATCGCCTGTGCGCAGTCGATCCGCAACGCCCTGACGCTGCCCTTCGACGAAGCGCTGGCGGCGGAGCGCGACCTGTTCGTCAAGCTTGTCGCCGGGGACCAATCACGCGCGCAGCGGCATTTGTTCTTCGCTGAACGTGAGGCGGCAAAGATTGCCGGCAAGGACGTCGTCAGGCGCAAGATCGCCCGAGTCGGCGTCATCGGCGCCGGCACGATGGGCGGCGGCATCGCCATGGCGTTCGCCAACGGCGGCGTCCCCGTGACCTTGCTGGAAGCGACACACGAGGCCTTGCANCTTGCAGCGCGGGCTGGCGACGATCAACAAGAATTATGCCGTTTCCGTCATCCGCGGCTCGCTGAGCGAAGACGCCAAGCGCCAACGGCTTGGGTTGTTCAAGGGTTCCACCGACTATGCCGATCTTGCCGATTGCGACCTGATCGTCGAGGCCGTGTTCGAGGAGATGGCGGTCAAGAAGGATGTCTTCGGCAGGCTCGATGCCGTGGCCAAACCGGGCGCGATCCTCGCCACCAACACCTCCTATCTCGACGTCAACGAAATCGCCGGTTCGACGTCGCGGCCGCAAGATCTCCTCGGCATGCATTTCTTTTCGCCGGCTAACGTCATGAAGCTTTTGGAAATCGTCCGCGCCGACAAGACTTCGCCCGACGTGCTGGCGACCATCGTCGATCTGGCACGGCGGATCGGCAAGGTGCCGGTCGTTGTCGGCGTCTGCCACGGCTTCGTCGGCAACCGCATGCTGGCGGCGCGCGGTGCGGAACTGGAGACGCTTCTGCTGGAAGGCGCAATGCCGCGCCAGGTCGACCAGGTGTTCACCGATTTCGGCTGGCCGATGGGGCCGTTCGAGATGAGCGATCTCGCCGGCCTCGACATAGGCTGGCGCAACCGCAAGGCGCGTGGCCAGACGGCCGTGATCGCCGATGCGTTGTGCGAACAGGGACATTTCGGCCAGAAGACCGGCAGCGGCTTCTATCGCTACGAAGGCGGTTCGCGCACGCCGCTGCCCGATCCCGATGTCGAGGCGCTGATCCGCAACAAGGCTGCCGAGCGCGATATTGCACCGCGCGCGATCGGCGCCGAGGAGATCATCGAGCGGACGCTCTATCCGATGATCAACGAGGGCGCCAAAATCCTCAAGGAAAAGATTGCCGCCCGCGCCTCCGATATCGACGTCGTCTGGGTCAACGGCTACGGCTTCCCGGTCGGCAAGGGCGGGCCGATGTTCTGGGCGAGCCTCGAAGGCGTGGACAAGATCATCCGGCGGCTGGATCACTGGCACCAGCAGACCGGCAAGGATGTCTTTCGAGTGGCACCCCGGCTCAGGCAGATGGCCGAAACCGGTTCCTGGGACGGCGCTGCCGGCTGAACTTGGGACTACCGAATCCGTGCGTCCATGATCTCGACAAAACGCGCGAACAGACCCGCCTGCGACTTTATCTTGAGCTTGCGGTAAATGTTGCGGCGATGAACTTTTACGGTTCCCGGCACGATGCGCATCGCCCTGGCAATCGATTCCGTGGAATGGCCCTGAAGCACCAGATCGACGACATGCTGTTCGCGCGGCGTGAGTGAAAGGCTCTTCCAGATGTGAGCACGTTCGAAGTCACTGACCGGAGCAATCGCCTCGTCTTGCTTCGTCCCAACCGGTCCGTCAGCCGGAAGGGTAGGCCAGCGCAGCCTGACGAGGCTGATCACCGCAGGCGCCATGTCGCGCAGCAACCTGGCATCGGCGGTTCCGAACGGCCCCGAAGCGCGCAATCGCATTAGCGAGACCACCAGCGCGTCCTTTCCCGGCAGCGGCACGAAAAAGCCGACCTCCTCCGCAAGCCTGGTCTGGCTGTAATAGGAGCGGTAATATTCGCTGGCATAGAAGCGATCCGGCGCCAATTCGCGCATGCGCCAAAAGCCTTCCTTGCGCTCGACTGCCGCATGGTGGAACGGATCGAGCAGATAAGGCCCTTCCTGATAGAGCGCGACGAAGACGTGGCTTTCGGCCGGCGAGAATGTCTCGAACAGCAGCGGCGGGCGTGAGGCGCCGCGATAGCCGAAGATCACGCAATGATCGAAACTGACATGCTGGCGGAGCCAGGCGACCATCGCCTTGCCGAAAAGCTCGCCGCTCGTCTCCCGCGTCGCTGCGATGAGCGCAGCGAGCCGGCTGTATTCATCGCTGCGTGAAACGCCCAATTCATACCCCTCCAGACGAGAAAATAGACGAAATATACCACCTGGGAGGTATATACTAGCCGCCATTGGCTCTGATAGCGTTTCGAGACCAACTAGCCGCTGGAGCCCGCAGCTTTGACCGCAGTGCCCGACATCGAGTTTCGCGGGGTCACCAAACGCTACGGCAGCGTGATCGCGGTCAGCGGCATCGATCTTGCCATCCCGCCGTCTGCCTTTGTCGCGTTGCTCGGGCCGTCCGGCTGCGGCAAGACAACCTGTTTGCGCATGATCGGCGGTTTCGAACAGCCAAGCGAAGGTGTGGTATTCATCCGTGGCCGCGACATGGCCGGCACGCCGCCCTATCGGCGGCCGGTCAACATGGTGTTCCAGCAATATGCGCTGTTTCCGCATCTGGATGTGGCGGACAACGTCGCCTATGGCCTACGCCAGGCGCGGCCGCGCCTGTCGTCGCGGGAGATCAGCCTGAAGGCAGGCGAGGCGCTCGCCATGGTTCGGCTCGCCGGCTATGGACGCCGCAAGATCCATGAGCTTTCCGGCGGCCAGCAGCAGCGTGTCGCCCTGGCGCGGGCGCTGGTCAACAAGCCGGCGGTGCTGCTGCTCGACGAGCCCCTGGCGGCGCTCGACAAGAAGCTGCGCACCGACATGCAGATAGAGCTGCAGAACCTGCAGCGCGAGATCGGCATCACCTTCGTCCTGGTCACCCACGATCAGGAAGAGGCACTGTCGATGAGCGATTTCGTCTGCGTCATGAATGGCGGGCGCATCGTCCAGCTTGGGCAGCCGAGCGAAATCTACGACGAACCCGCCGACCTCTTCGTCGCCGATTTCGTCGGCAAGACCAATCTCTTGAGCGGCAAGGTCGTCGGGCTCTCGGGCAAGCTCGTCGAGGTAGCGCTTGCCGACGGCACCGTCATCGCCGCGCGCAAGCGCACTTCGCTAGCCCAGGGCGAAGCCGTCTCGGTCAGCCTGCGTCCTGAATCCTTAAGTCTCGGCGCGCCCGGAAGCGGCCGGCTGAACGGGCTTGTCCGCAACCGGATCTTTCTCGGTTCCACCGCGGAATATGCAATCGAGGTCCAAGGCATCGGGACACTGCTCGCCAAGGCCGACCATCTGGTTGGCGGTGGAAATCTCTTCAAGCCGGGTGAACCCGTCGCCGTCGGCTTTACAGCCGGAACGCCGCTGGCGTTTCCGGAGAATAACGGGACCAACCAGAGGGAAAACAAAAATGTCGAAATCGTATCGTGACGGACTGCCGATAAGCCCTGAAAAATTCATCGACCAGTTGATGCGCCTCAAGCGCGGTTCCATCGGCCGCCGCGAGTTCCTTGGCCTCACCGGCCTAGGCATCGCAACGGCAGTAATGGCCCGCGAACTCGGCATCATGCCGTCGCCGGCCTTCGCCCAGGAGGGGCTTGGCGACCGCATGTCGATTGCCACCTGGCCCAATTATCACGACCCGGCGACGTTCGAGAATTTCAAGGCCGAAACCGGCGTTGCCGTCGAGGTGAACGTGTTCGGGTCAAACGAGGAGATGCTGGCCAAGCTGCAGGCCGGCGCCTCGGGCTGGAGCCTTTTCGTTCCGACCAACTACACGATCTCGACTTACAAGAAGCTTGGCATCATCGAAGCGCTGGATATGGCCAAGCTTGCCAATTATGACGGCTCGCAAGAAGACCCGCGCTTCACTGGGGAAGGCACCATCGACGGGGTGACCTACGCTGTGCCGAAGAATTGGGGCACCACCGGATTTGCCGTCAACACCAAGAAACTGACCAAGCCGATGACGAGCTGGAAGGAATTCTGGGACACGGCCATGGCGGAGGGTGACGGCCGGACCATGGTTCATGATTACCAACTGACCACGATCGGCAACGCGCTGAAATATTTCGGCTTCTCGTTCAACTCGCTGAAGCCGGACGAACTCGCCAAGGCGGAGGAATTGCTGCTGAAGGTCAAGCCGCATCTGTTCGCGGTCTCCAGCGACTACCAGCCGTCGATGCGTGCCGGCGACGCCTGGATGACGATGTGCTGGACCAATGACGGGGCGCAGCTCCACCGCGACATCCCCGAAATCGCCTACGTGCTTGGCAAGGAAGGCGGCGAGATCTGGACCGACTTCTACGCAATACCCAAGGATGCGCCGAACAAGCCTGCCGGCTATGCCTTGCTCAACTATTTGATGAACCCGAAAGTCGCGGTCAAGGAGCACCTGGCCAACGGTGCGCCTTCCACCGATGCGCGGGTCAATGCGCTGCTGCCCAAGGAGGTGCTGGACAATCCGATCCTCTATCCGGCGGCGGATCTGCTGAAGCCGCTCGAATTCGGTGCGGCTGCAACGCTAACCGATCCGGGCCGGGCCGAATTGATGGCACGCTTCAAGTCGGCTTGAACCGGGCAGGCCACAGGCTCGATGCAGGCAACTCACCCGGCGGGCAGATGTCCGCCGGCACCGGGGCGGCTTTTTCAATGCGCAGCAATGTCCTTCGTCACAATCTCCTGACCGCCCTGCTGCTCGGTCCAGCAACGGCGTGGCTGGTGGTGTTTTTAGTTTTGCCGTTCGTGGCGATCGCCGTTTTCAGCGTCGGCGAGCGGGCGCCGGAAGGCGGCTATCAGGCCGCTTTCACCTTGGCGCAGTATGCCAATCTTCCGGCGCGGGCGACTGCCTTCTGGAACACCATGGTGCTGGCGCCGGCGGGCGCACTGGCCTGTCTTCTCGTTGCCTATCCGGTCGCCTATTACCTCGCTTTGCGCGCGCCGGAACGGTGGCGGCTGATCCTGCTGGCGCTTGTCGTCATCCCGTTCTGGACCAGCCTGCTGATGCGAACCTATGCCTGGATGTATGTGCTTGGCGGGCGCGGCATCCCAGCTCTGCTGGCCTATGTCGGGCTGGAGGACGTGCGGCTGATCAACACGCCGGGAGCGGTTCTGCTCGGTATCGTCTATGGTTATCTGCCGCTGATGATCCTGCCGATCTATGTCAGCCTCGAGCGGCTCGACCGCCGGCTACTGGAGGCCTCCGCCGATCTCGGCGCGACGCCGATCTCGACATTCCTCGGCGTGACGCTGCGGCTGTCGCTGCCAGGTGTGATGACCGGCTTCTCGCTGGTCATGATCCTGCTGCTCGGCGAATATCTGATCCCGACGCTACTCGGCGGCGGCAAGGTCTTCTTCATCGGCAACGCGCTGGTCGATCTGTTCCTGCAATCGCGCAACTGGCCATTTGGATCGGCAATCGCCATCACACTTGTGGCGGTTTCAGTGGTCGTGCTGCTTGCCGCGAACCGCATTTCGACCCGGCTTTCGGGTGCCCGCCGGGTGGACCTGATCTGATGCGTGCCTTCGTCGTTGCGGTCTTTGCCTTTCTCTACCTGCCGATCGCGCTGGTGGTGCTGTTTTCGTTTAACGCCGGCCACCACGCCAGCGAGTTCACTGGCTTCTCGGTGCAATGGTACGGCAAGGCCCTGGCAAACCCGTTCCTGGTCGAAGCGCTGAAGAACAGCCTGTTCATCGCCACGACCAGCGCCTTGCTGGCGGCGCTGTGCGGCACGGCGGCCGCGCTTGGCCTGGCGCGTGTCGGCGCGCGGACGCGAGCCGTCTTCGATGCGCTTTTGGGTGCTGCGATCGTCGTTCCTGGCGTCGTCATCGGCATCTCGACGCTGGTCGCGCTGGTCCAGCTATTCGGGGTGGTCAACCCGTTTGTCGCTTCGCTGTGGCCGAACAACCAGCCACCGCGCCTGGCGCTCGGCTATGGCTCGATCATCGCCGCGCACGGGCTGTTTTCGATGGCGCTGGTGGCGATGATTGTCGGCACGCGCCTCGGCAGCCTCGACCGCAATCTGGTCGAGGCCTCGAGCGATCTTTACGCTACCCCGCTGACGACGTTCCGCAGCATCGTGTTGCCGCAGATCATGCCGGCGGTGATCGCCGGCTTCCTGCTCGCCTTCACATTCTCCTTCGACGATTTCATTGTCGCTTTCTTCGTCGCCGGCGCACAGACGACATTGCCGATCTATGTCTTCGCCTCGATCCGGCGCGGGGTCACGCCGGAGATCAATGCCATCGCGACGATCGTGCTCGTCGCCTCCGTTTTGCTCGTGGTGCTTGCCCAATGGCAACTGCGCCAACGAAAACCATCACACTGAAAGATAAAAAAACATGATTCTGAGAGATCGCATCGCCGTGGTGACGGGTGCCGGGTCGGGGATCGGGCGTGCCGGCGCCATGATGATGGCCAGGGAAGGCGCGCTCGTGGTGATCGCCGACAGGGACCAGGCGGCGGGGGAAGCAACCGCTTCCGACATTCGTGCGGCCGGCGGTCGGGCCGAGGCCGTCGCCACCGACGTCGGCGAGGATGCGGCGGTCGAGCAGCTCATTGCGGGAACGCTGGGCCGGCATCGGCGGATCGACATCCTGCACAATCATGCCGGGATCCAGGTCGGCGGCACGCTGACCGAAGTCGGCGCCGACGGCATGGATGCCTCCTGGCGGATCAATGTGCGGGCGCAGTTCCTCGCGGCCAGGCTGGTCATGCCGTCGATGATCGCGCAAGGCGGCGGGGTGATCCTGAATACCGCCTCGAATTCGGGTGTGTTCTACGACCGCGAAATGATCGCCTACGCAACGTCAAAACATGCAGTGGTGGCGATGACCCGGCAGATGTCGCTCGACTATGCCAAACACAATGTCCGCATCAACGCGCTGTGCCCCGGCTGGGTCGATACGCCCTTCAACGAGCCGTTCATCGCGCAGATGGGCGGGCGGGCGGCGATCGAGAACTATGTCCGCACCAAGATTCCCATGCAGCGCTGGGCCAGCGCGGAGGAAATCGCCGAAGCGATCCTGTTCCTCGTCTCCGACCGCTCGTCCTTCATGACCGGTCAGGCGCTGGTGATCGACGGTGGAGAAAGCATCGGCTGATCCGCCGCTCCCGGCGGGCGGCAGCTGAAATTCTCTTTGGACTAACGGCCGGCGGCGAGATGTGCTTTCGTCTCAAGGAGAATGCGGCCAACATGGCTGGGTCGGGAGCAGAAATCATCAGCGCAAACGGGAAGGCTGCATAATGGCCGAGGCCTATATCTGCGACTACATCCGCACGCCGATCGGACGCTTCGGCGGTTCGTTGTCGGCGGTCCGTACCGACGATCTCGGCGCGATACCTCTGAGGGCGCTGATCGAGCGCAATCCAGGCATTGATTGGGCTGCCATCGACGACATCGTCTATGGCTGCGCCAACCAGGCCGGCGAGGACAACCGCAATGTGGCGCGCATGGCGCTGCTGTTGGCCGGCCTGCCGAAGGAGGTTTCGGGCTCGACCGTCAACCGTCTCTGCGGTTCGGGCATGGATGCGGTGATGATTGCTGCCCGCGCCATCAAGGCCGGCGAGGCGGAGCTGATGATATCAGGCGGCGTCGAATCGATGAGCCGCGCTCCGTTCGTGCTGCCGAAGGCAGAGACCGCCTTTTCGCGCAATGCCGAGATTTACGACACCACGATCGGCTGGCGCTTCATCAATCCGCTGATGAAGAAGCAATACGGCGTCGATTCGATGCCGGAGACCGGCGAGAACGTGGCGGAAGAGTTCGCTGTCTCCCGCGCCGACCAGGACGCATTTGCCGTGCGCAGCCAGGACAAGGCTGTAGCCGCACAAGCCAGCGGCCGGCTGGCAAAGGAAATCACGCCGGTGACGATCGCGCAGCGCAAGGGCGATCCGGTCGTTGTCGACAGAGATGAGCATCCCCGCGGGGGCACGTCGATCGAAGCGTTGGCCAAGTTGCCGACGCCGTTCCGGCAAGGCGGCACGGTTACGGCCGGCAATGCTTCGGGCGTCAATGACGGCGCCGCGGCGCTGATCGTCGCCTCGGAAGCAGCCGCGAAAAGATACGGGTTGACGCCGATCGCCCGTATTCTGGGCGGTGCCACCGCCGGCGTCGCTCCGCGCATCATGGGCATCGGTCCGGTGCCGGCCACGCAGAAGCTGTGTGCCCGGCTCGGCCTGGAGCCGCAACAGTTCGACGTCGTCGAGCTCAACGAGGCCTTCGCCTCGCAAGGCATCGCCGTGCTGCGCCAGCTCGGCATTGCCGAGGATGCGGAGCACGTCAACCCGAATGGCGGTGCCATCGCGCTCGGCCATCCGCTCGGCATGTCGGGTGCGCGCATATCAGGCACGGCGGCGCTGGAGCTGCGTGAACGCGGCGCCAGATACGCGCTCGCCACCATGTGCATCGGTGTCGGCCAGGGCATCGCCGTGGCGCTCGAACGCGTTTGATCTTTTGGCCGCCCTGGGGCAGAGCCCTGGCGCCGCCTATCTCGTTTGCCCGATATGCGAAAGACGCTCTGGTCAATGGGCGATCCTTGCGAAATGATGGACACCGTTGCGCCTAGGCCGGGAAAGTGTGGCCCTTGCAAGAAAGCTGTTTGAATTGAGCGATCCTCAACCCATTACCAACGATACAATCCTCATAATTCTGCATTATGTTCTCGTCGAAATTCGAGGGACTGACAAACCGGAAAAGGCACGGATGCTCGCGGACGCCTTTCACAACGCGCCGAGCTTGATCGCAAATGGCCATGAACCGCAAAAAACGTGGGAAAGCATTCTTTCAACCGCGCGAAGGCTTGAAATAGAGCCTTACGTCCTTCGGCTATTGCGGCACGTTCAATCGCGTCAAATTTCAAACTGAGACATTACCCGAAATTTGACCATGTGGACAAAGGTCCGGCGTCGTTCCATAGTTCCCTGTCTTTATATTTTCCGAACAGCCGGCTCGACATGGCTGTCGAACAGAGGGGCATGCAATGGACAACAAAAAGAGCAGAATCCAATCGAAACGCGAAGGGCTTTCGCGCCGCAACGTGCTGGAGTTGGGCGCGCTCGGCCTGGCGGCGGCGATGCTGCCGGGCAGCGCCTTTGCCAAGACCAAGAAGCTGAAAGTGGCGGCGATCTTCGCCACGCCGATCGAGGAGCCGTGGGACAACCAGATCCACGTTGCCCTGCAGAAGGCCGAGAAGGAACTCGGCATCGAATACAAATGGTCGGAGAAGGTGCAGACGGCCGATTTCAGCCGCGTCATGCGCGAATATGCGCAGGGCGGCTATGAGCTGGTGCTGGGCGATGCCTTCGCCGCCGAGCGCGAATCGCGCAGGACCGCCAAGCAGTTCCCGAAGACCGCCTTCCTGTTCGGCTCCGGCGCCGGGCCGGCCGAGCCGAATTTCGGCGTCTTCGACAACTGGATTCACGAGCCGGCCTATCTGTCCGGCATGATCGCCGGAAAGATGTCGAAGTCAGGCACGGTCGGCGCCGTCGCGGCGATGGGCATTCCGGAAGTGAACCGGCTGGTCAACGCTTTCTTTGCCGGCGCCAGGGAGGTCAATCCCGACATCAAGAAGAAGGTCGCCTTCATCGGCTCGTTCTTCGATCCGCCAAAAGCAAAGGAAGCGGCCGTCGCCCAGATCGATGCCGGCGTCGACGTCATCTATGCCGAGCGCTTCGGCGTCATCGAAGCGGCGGCGGAGAAGAAGATCCTCGCCATCTCCAACATGTCGGACCAGTCGAGCCTCGGCCCCGACACGGTGATCACCGGGCCGGTCTGGGACATGTATCCGACCGTCGAGCAGGCGATCAAGCTGGTCAAGGCCGGCGTCTTCACCGCGCAGGATTACGGCGATTTCTCGCGCATGGCCAAGGGCGGCTCCTACCTCGCGCCCTACCACAAGTTCGACAAGACGCTGCCGGCCGAGGTCAAGGAACTGGTCGAGAAGAAGAAGGCAGAGATCCTCGACGGCAATTTCCGCGTCGACGTCGATGAGAATACGCCGGTCTCGGATTAGGGCTCTGTCTTTTGGGGTTGGTGCTTGTCGCACCCCCCTCTGGCCAGCCGGCCATCTCCCCCTCAAGGGGGGAGATTAGCAGCTTCGCCGACAGCACCTCGTCTTCAGCGCTGACGATTTGCGAAAGCCGAAGTGACATCCGATCTCCCCCCTTGAGGGGGAGATGGCCGGCAGGCCAGAGGGGGGTGCAGCGCATTCCCGTCGATCAAAGCTGAATCGTAAGCCAATTCCGATCGGGAGCACCCTTGTCAACGCCTGCCCCTCTCATCGAAATGCGCGGCATCTCCAAGAGCTTTGGCGCCGTCAAGGCGAACGAGGCCGTCGATCTCAGCGTCGCGCCGGGTGAAATCCTCGGGCTGCTCGGCGAAAACGGCGCCGGCAAGACGACGCTGATGAATGTGCTGTTCGGCGCCTATGCGCCCGATGCCGGCGAGATCCTGGTGCAGGGCCGGTCGGTGGCGATCAACAGTTCGGCCGATGCGCTGGCCGCCGGCATCGGCATGGTGCACCAGCATTTTCATCTCGCACCGCGGCTTTCGGTGCTGGAGAACCTCTTGATCGGCATTCCCGGCAGATCGGGCCGGATCGACCGCGCCGGCGGGCTGGCGCGGCTCGCCGAGATCGGCCGCCAGCACGGGCTGACGCTCGACCCGGACCTCCCCGTCTCGGCGCTGTCGGTCGGCGAGCAACAGCGGCTCGAAATCGTCAAGGCGCTGTTTCGCGGCGCAAGGCTGCTGATCCTCGACGAGCCGACGGCGGTGTTGGCACCAACCGAGGTCGACGGGCTGTTTTCGGCGCTGCGCTCGATGGCGGCACAAGGGCTCGGCATCATCTTCATCTCGCATAAGCTCAACGAGGTGCGAGCGCTGACGCATCGCTGCGTCGTGCTCCGGCATGGGCGCGTTGCCGGCCGCGTCGATGCGCCGGCCAGCACCACCTCCTCGGAGATGGCGCGGCTGATGTGCGGCCACGAGATCGTGCCGCCGGCCAGAGGACCGTCGATGCCCGGTGCGGCCGTGCTGACCCTCGACGGTATCTCGACATCTCATCATTCCGGCATGGCGCTGCGCGATGTTTCGCTGTCGGTTCGTGGCGGCGAGATCCTTGGCATCGCCGGCGTCTCCGGCAATGGCCAGCGCGCGCTTGCCGAGGTCATCTCCGGCGTGCGTGCGCCCGATGCCGGGAAGATGACCATAGCCGGCAAAACGGTTTCGCGGTTCTCGCCGAGCACAGTGCAGGCGCTCGGCCTCGGCCGCATCCCGGAAGACCGCATGACGACCGGGCTGGTCACCAATCTGCCGCTTGCCGATTCGATGGTGCTGCCGCGCATCGGCACGGCGGCGTTCAGCCGCAACGGCCTGATCAAGCCGGATGCGATCCGCGCCTTCGCCGAGGCGCAGATCAAGGCCTACGATATACGTTGCCCCGGGCCAATGACGCGCGCCGGGGCGCTTTCCGGCGGCAACCTGCAAAAGGCGCTTCTGGCGCGCGAACTCGCTTTCGATCCAAAGGTGCTGATCGTTTCGCAGCCGACTCGCGGCCTCGACATCGGCGCCGCGCGCTTCATCCACGAAAAATTCCTCGACATGCGCGCCAAGGGCTGCAGCATCATCGTCATCGGCGAGGATCTGGAAGAGTTGCTGATGCTCTCGGATCGTATCGCGGTGATGTATGAGGGCCGCATCGTCGGCACGCTGGACAGCGCCGACGCCAGCATCGCCAGACTCGGGTTGATGATGACCGGAGCGGAGGGCCATGCCTGATGTTCCGTCTCGAGGCCCGCACCTCAACGCCCGCCTGGTTCAATCTGGCGCTGCCGCTGCTCGCAATCGGCGCGACGCTGATCCTGTGCAGCGGCCTCATCGCACTGGCTGGCGCCGGCGTCGTCGAGGCTTATGGCGTTATGTTTTCGGCGTCTTTGGGCGACAGCTACGCCATCACCGAAACGCTGGTGCGTGCCGCGCCGATGATCTTCACCGGACTGGCCGTGGCGGTCGCCTTCCGCGCCAAATTCTGGAACATCGGCGCCGAAGGGCAATTGCTGGCTGGTGCGGTGGCGAGCTGTGCCGTCGGTGCAATCCCGATGCCGGGGCCGCTCGCCATGCTGCTGATGGCGCTGGCGGGCGCTGCCGCTGGCGCGGCCGTCGCCCTGATCCCCGCCACACTGCGGGTAAAATTCAGGGTCGATGACGTGGTCAGCTCACTGCTGCTCAACTCGGTCTTTTTCTATGCACTGATGGCGCTGATCGAGGGGCCATGGAAGGACAGTTTCAGCGGCTACCCGATCTCGCCGCCGATCGAGGATACGGCCAATTTTCCGGTGCTGCTCGAAGGCACGCGGCTGCATCTCGGGGTCGTCGCGGCGCTGGTCGCCGCACCGGTCATCTGGTTCGTGGTCGCGCGTACGACGCTCGGCTTCCGCATCAGGGTCACCGGCGAAAACCCCGAGGCGGCGCGCTATGGCGGCATCAATGTCGAGCGGGTGCTGATTTCGACGGCGCTGCTGTCTGGCGCATTGGCCGGCCTTGCGGGCGTCGGCGAGGTCGGCGGCGTGCATTTCCAGGTGATGAGCGACATCTCGCCGGGCTATGGCTATTCCGGCATCGTCGTCGCCATGCTGGCGAGGCTCAATCCGCTCGGCGTCGTGCCGGCGGCGATCTTCCTTGCCGCGGTGATGACCGGCGCCGAGGCGATGTCGCGGGCGACCGGCGTTCCGGCCTTCCTCAGCGATGTCATCCAGGGAACTGCGCTGCTCGCCATGCTGGCGGCGCTGCTGTTCACCGCCTATCGCATTCGCCGCGTCGGAGCCACCAAATGAGCGTGGTACTGGAGCAGATATTCCAGGTCGGCTTCCTGGCCGCGATCATCCGCATCGCCACGCCCCTGGCCTTTGCGACGCTGGGCGAAATGTTCTCCGAGCGCGCCGGTGTGCTCAATCTCGGCATCGAAGGCATCATGCTTTTGTCGGCCATGACCGGCTTCACCGCGGCGAGCCTCAGCGGCAGCCTTTGGCTTGGCGTGCTCGCGGCGGTGCTGACCGGGGCGCTGATGGGCGCCGTGCACGCGCTGTTCACTGTAGCGCTCGGCCTCAGCCAGCATGTCTGCGGCATCGGCGTGACGCTGTTCTCGTCGGGCCTTGCCTATTTCCTCTACCGGCTGATCTTCGGACAGCAATCGGTGCCACCGAACATCAAGGGGTTCGAGACGCTGCCGATCCCGATCCTATCCGACATACCGGTGCTTGGGCCGGCGGTGTTCAACCAGTTTTCGCTGGTCTACATGGCGATGCTGGCCATACCGCTGGCCGCCTTCGTGCTCTACCGCACGCCTTGGGGCCTAGCGGTGCGCATGGTCGGCGAAAACCCGCGTGCCGCCGATTCTGCCGGCGTCAGCGTCATTGCAACACGCTTCCAGGCGGTGATCCTCGGCGGTGCCTTGATGGGGTTGGCCGGTGCCTTCCTGTCGATGGCGCAATTCAACGCCTTCACCTTCGGCGTGGTTTCGGGGCGTGGCTGGGTGGCAATCGCGCTCGTCGTTTTCGGCCGCTGGGATCCGTGGCGATCGGCAGGTGCTGCATTGCTGTTTGCCTTCGTCGACGCCTTGCAGTTGCGCATGCAGGCGAGCGGGCTTGGCCATATCCCCTACGAGGCGTTCCTGATGCTGCCGTTCATCTTCACCATCGTCGCTATGGCGGTGATGTCGCGCAATGCGGTGGCCCCGTCGGCGCTGCTCAAGCCGTTCCGGCGCGAAGAGCGGTAGCGGCGCTTCGCCCTTCACATCGCGGTAAAGCCGTTATCGACGAACAGATGGGCGCCGTTGACGAAGCTGGCCTCGTCGCTGGCCAGGAACAGGGCTGCCTTCGCGACCTCTTCCGGCNTGGGCGCCGTTGACGAAGCTGGCCTCGTCGCTGGCCAGGAACAGGGCTGCCTTCGCGACCTCTTCCGGCTCGCCGATCCGCCCTTGTTGCGCCGCCATTGCCGCGTCGGAGACATCGACGCCGAGTTTGTCGAGATCGGCGACCTCGCGCAGGCCATGCGGTGTCCTGATGAAGCCTGGACAGACCGCATTGCAGCGGATGTTGCGGTCGCGGAACTCGACGGCGATGGCACGCGCGAACATATGGCAGGCGCCCTTGGTGGTGTCGTAAAGCACCTCCATCGGCGTCGCCGCCACCGCCGAGATCGACGAGGTGCAGACGATGGAACCGCCGCCGGCGGCGATCATGCCGGGCAGCACGGCACGCGTCATCAGGAACATCGAACGCACATTGACGGCATGCAGCCAGTCCCATTCCTGCAGCGTGGTCTCCAGGAAGGGTTTGATGACGAGGGTGCCGGCGTGGTTGAACAGAACCGTGACCGGGCCGAATTTTTCCGTCGCGCCCTTCACCGCCGCTTCGACCTGCGCCTCATCCGATACGTCGGCGACCCAGTGCTCGGCGACATGGCCGCGTTGCCTGATTGCCGCTGCGGTGGCCGCCGCCGCTTCGCCGTTGCGGTCGACGATCGCCACCTTGGCGCCCTCGGCCGCGAAAAGCTCCGAGGCCGCACCGCCCATTCCCGTCGCGCCGCCCGAAATGATGGCGACCTTGCCGGCCAGTCTTGTGCCCATGGTTTGCTCCCTGCTGCCTTGCCGTGACGTCGCGGCTTTCCGCTGAAGCGATGCTATCCCTCATCCATTGGATGGCCAAGGAGCCACAGACACATGGACCTGACGTTTCCTGCCGTCACCCCGGCATGCCGCAAAAGGCAGCGCTAAGCAGTAAAAGCACTAATGTGTCTATCATTTGGAGAAAATTGTTCTAAGGGTCGCGCGAAAATAGCACTCGACAAAGTCTACTGATTTTATAGATTAAGCGCCGAGACGGAGGTCGATATGTCCTATAGCCAGAACGCTCAGACTGCCCGCAAAGGCCAAAGGCTGGGTTCCGACCAGGTGTGGCGGCCGGCCTATGCCGGCGCTTTCGCCTATCTCGTCTTTGCCCTTGCGTTTGTATTCACCGGGGCAGTGGTACTGGGGCTGATCCCCTGATTGTCAAGGCTCTGATCATCGAGGCTTCCTCGGGATAGCGGCCTGCCGTTTGCAGAAATTCCGGAGTTGATGAACCGAATGCCGGTGCGCTTTTGCGCGCCCTGATTCCAACGTGATGGAGGAGATGGCAATGCCAATCGAGTTCACGCATGTTCCCGGTAAGATCCACGCTGCCGACGCCAGCTTTTTCTATGACTTTGTCGAGACCGCGACGAAGCTGTCACTGATCGAGGATGCCGGATTCCAGAGGATCGTCATCGACGACCAGGCCGGGCTGCTGACCAATATGGACCTTGCCGCCCAGACGCTGGACCGGACCTCGTCCCTGGAGGTCGTGCTCACGCATTGGGCAGGCGTGATCGAACCAACCGTGGCGGCGCGGCAGCTCGCTGCCCTCGACGGGAGAAGCGGTGGCCGGCTGTCGCTCAGGATGCTCAGCGAGCCGCTGAGCGACGACGATGCCGAGGCACGTCCGGCCGGCCATACGGTGGTCTGGCAACGCATCGACGAATATCTGGTGCTGCTGAAGCGGTTGTGGTCGAACGACAGGCCGTTCGACCATGAAGGCGCCTTTTACAGCATCAAAGGCGGCTATGTGCCGCGCAAGGGGCCGCATGGTGCCGATGTGACCATCCGCATGGGCGGGCAGTCGGGCACTGCGCTCAGGGTCGCGGGCAGGCATGCGGATGTGTTCGAGTTGGCGCCGGGCTCGCTTGCAGAAATCCGCCAGTCAATGGAGCGCGTACGCGGCGCCGCCGCCGAACACGGCCGGGCCGGCAAGCTGCATTTCGCGCTTCCCGTCCGAATCCGTTCGGAAGACAAACCGGCCGCTTCCTGCCAGAAGGCGCTCGAACTTGCCGGGCCGCCGGCGCAGGTCGCGCTTTCGCTGCTTTCCTACGCCGCTTTGGGGATCAAGGAGTTCATGATCGTCGGCGTCGACAGGCCACGCGAGATTGCGACCGCCGGCCGCGAGGCGATCGCGCTCTTGCGCAATTCGCTGGCACGGCGCGAGGCCGATGTCCCTCAGCCGGGGGCGTTTGCGTCACGCGCGACACAGGGAGCACGCGCCGGCTGCTGAAGAGCCTCCGTCGTCCCGCGCCTTGGTGACGGGTCTACCACCATTCCGGGAAAGCCGCGTGAGCCGCCCTGGCCAGCGTCGGTATTTCCTGATCGGGAACGGAGCTGTAGGGCCAGAGCAGTCGTGGGCCGAGCGGCGCCCAGCCGCCGGCCGCCGCCATCGCCTTGTCGAGTGCTGCATCACCGACATTGTAACGGGTGCGAAACGGTAGGACATGTGCGGCGAGGAAGGCCTGTATGCGGGCCTCGACCTCGGCAGCGGCGGCCATGTCGGTGCGGATTATCTGCCACCACATCATCGCGCCCTTCGGGTTGAGGCAGGCAACGTTGGAATAGCTGCCATGGGCCCCTCCAGCATAGCCTGCTGCCAGCGTGTGGCCGGGGACGAAGACGGAAAATCCGTCCAGTTTGCGGCGCATGTCGGCATACCAGCCGGCGTCGCCGCCCGGCAGCTTGGCGCCGACCAGCGATGGCACGGCCGCACGCAGACTGGCGATGCCGTCGAGCGTCAGGTGGCGCTTGGCGTGCGGCGGATTGTAGAGCACCAGCGGCGTTTCAGGCGCGGCGTCGCACAGGCCGCCGGCAAAGCGCATGACCTCGTCGTCGCTGGGCGGCCACCAGTCGGGCAGCGTGAACTGCACCGCCGCCGGGCGAAGTCCGGCGACCCGCGTCAGTCGCTCCAGCGCAACGCGCGGATTGGACTGGCTGATGCCGATCTGGAAAGGAAGGCGCGCGCGGCCGGCTATGGTTGCGACCAACTCACAAAGCCGGTCGAATTCGGGCTCGGTCTGGCAATGGAATTCGCAGGCCGTGCCATTGGAATAGACGCCGTCGACGCCTGAGGCGCAGAGTCGGGCGATCGTCTCTTCCGTCGCCTGCCAGTCGATCGCTCCGCGATCGTCGATGGCCAGCATCACCGCGCCCCAGATGCCGCGCGGTGCGTGTGCGGGCAAGCGGGCCAGATGGTCGTCGAGGTCAGCGTCCACCGGCGATCTCGTGTTCGCGGCGGGTTTCGTTCGACGCGAAGGCAGCCTCGATAATAGCGATGATCTTGCGCGCATAGATGCCGTCGACCGGGACAGGCGTGTCATCGGCAATGGCATCGCGCATTGCGTTCCATTCGCGCACCAGCGCGTTATGCATCCAGTTCGGCTCAAAGGAACCGGGCAGCTCGGTCCAGACCGTCTCGCGGCCAAGCATGGTGCCGCGGTCCATGTCGATGCGCAGCGTTCCCCGCTCGCAGACCAGATCCATGGCATAGGTGGTGGCGCCGGTGCGATAGCCGACGCTCTGCACCTGGCCGATGCCGCCGCCGGCGAAGCGCAATCCGAGCAGAGCGCTGTCGTCTGCTTCCTGGTCATGGAACTTGGCGCCGAGCATGCCGCTCACCGACACGACATCGTCATCCATCAGCCAGACCAGGCGATCGACCGCGTGGATGCCGGCCGTCAACAGCATGCCGCCGCCGGTCGCCTTGCGCAGATGCCAGTCGCGGCGATTGTGCTCCATCCACAGCTTGATGATCCAGCTCGATCCGGCGAGCGGCCGGCCGAGCTCGCCTTCCTCCAGAATTTGCCTGGCCGCCATGCAGGGCAGGGCGAAATGCATGAGGTGGGCGACCATCAGCTTGATGCCACCCTTGGCCACGGCGGCGTTGATCGCATCGCAGGCAGCCACCGTCGGCGCCATCGGTTTTTCGAGCAGGATATGCTTGCCGGCCTTTGCCGCGCCGATGGCCATTTCGGCATGGAGATGGTGCGGGCTGGCAATGAGGACCGCATCGACCTCCTTGTCGTCCAGCAGCCTTCGCCAGTCCGCGTAGCCGCGGCCGCCATGTTCAGCGGTGAATTGCTGCAGTGCGTCGGCATTTCCTCGAGAGGCGGCGACGAGGCGAATATTTCCAACCTCGCGGATTGCCCGCGCATGGGCTGCGCCGAAATCGCCGGCGCCGATAATTCCTATTCCAATCATGGTCCTGCCTTTTGATAAGCGGCGTCGATCAGCGACATCGCCGCAACATAATCTTCGATGGACACCGGCGGAGGCGCCTTTCTGGCCAGCCGGTCAAGCGTATCGCGCATGAACAGACGATAGCGCGTTGCCGGCAGTTCGACCGGCAAGTCGACGATTGCCGCGTCGTCGAGCGTTGCGCAGATAACATGGTCGCCATGATCGATGAGGGTGGCATTGGCACTGACGATGCGCCACTCGAAGTCACCGCCGGGGCGCATCGAAGCAAAGGTGTAACCGGCCTCGACGATGAACAGCGCGCCGGCTTCGTCTTCCAGCACCAGAAGTGCGTGATCCTCGACCGGGCCGGGATGGATGCGGTTCGCGATCGAAACGCTTTTCAGGCCGAGCTTGCCGGTTGCGAGGCTGAGTGCCGCGTCGACGCCGTGTATGCCGAGATTCCTCAACGCACCCCCGCCACCAACCGCCGGGTCGAGCACCCAGGCGACACCGTCGGCGATGTAGCGTTGCGGCGGGCCGTTGACCAGCCGGAACTGGCAATGCGCCACGGGGCCGGCGCGACCTTGCCGGCGCAGCCGTTCAAGGCCGGCAACGGCCGGCCCGAAACGGTTGGGCAGGGGAACAGCGACAAAAGCCTGGTGCTGCCTGGCAAGGTCGCGCAGCGCCATCAGTTCCCTCGTATGGCTGGCCGCCGGCTTCTCCAGGATCAGCGGTATCCTTGCCGCGATGATCGCACGTGCCCGCGCCGGCACCATCGAAGGGTGCCCCATCAACAGGATCACATCCGGCGGGCTGGAGAGTATCTCCTTGAAATCTTCGATAAACGGCAGGTCGTGATGCGCGGCGAACGCTTGCGCTTGGCCAGGATCCTCGTCCCAGATACCGGTGATCTCCGTGCCGTAAAAGCGTGCGGCGTCGAGGTGTATTTCGGCGTGCCAGTGGCTCGAGCCGGCGAGGGTAATCTTCATTCGGAGGCAGCAGGTTTGTTATGGGCTTGCAGGATATCCTACAAGTGGCTATACGACAAGCGGCGGGCAAGCTTCAGCGGATGATGAAGGCAGTGGGATGGCGGAACTGAAGTCGATCGAACCGTTGAGCAGACCGCCGCTGCTTCACGTCACCGTGCAGGAAAGCCTCAGGGCCTATATCGAAAGCAACCAGCTCAAGGCAGGCGATCCCCTGCCGCCGGAGACGTTCCTGGCGCAGCGGCTCGGCGTCGGCCGCAACTCCGTGCGGGAAGCCATCAAGGCGCTGGAATCGATCGGCATCCTGGAGACGCGACGCGGCATCGGCGTGTTCGTCAAGGAATTCTCGTTCAAGCCGCTGCTGGATAACCTGGCCTACGGTTTGCAGGATTCGCTGCGCGATGTCGAAGAGCTGCGCGAAATCCGTCGCGTGCTGGAAACCGGCCTCATCGCCAAGACGATCGAGATGATCAGTGCCGAGGACATCGAGGCGCTGCGCCAGTTGACCGAGCGCATGCGGCAACGTGCCGAGCGCCATGAGAGCTTCGCCGAAGAGGACCAGCAATTCCATCAGCTGCTGTTCCGCTGCCAGAACAATCACATGCTGAGCGCGCTGATCGACATCTTCTGGACGGCGTTCAACAAGGCCTCGAATTTCACCAATCTCGATAATCCGACGCCGCTGGCGACATGGCGCGACCATCACGAGATCGTCGAGGCTGTCGCCGCCAAGGATGTCGACCAGGCGCGTCGGCGGCTCGACGACCATTACCGGGGGATCCAGCAGGTTATCGCAAAAAACCGAACAAGCTGAAGAACAACCTGACTATGCCAAGGGAGGAAACCATGCGTATCAGGACCATCGCATTCTCAGTCGCCGGGCTGCTGCTCGCCAGCATTGCCCCATTGACCAGTGTCCAGGCACAAAGCGCCAAGACCATTGCGGGCGGCTTCGACGTCGGCCCCGGCGGTTTTCCCAAGAACTTCAACCCGCTGGTGGCGACCGGCGGCTACACCTGGCTCAGCACCTATTTTGAACCGCTGGTCATCTACAATGCCGGGCTGGCCGATATCGAAGGCGACCTCGCCAAGGACTACAAGATCAGCGACGACCAGCTGAGCTATACGTTCAACCTGGTCAACGAGACCTGGCATGACGGCAAACCGTTCACCTCGAAGGACGTCAAGTTCACCCTCGAGCTTGCCAAGAACAAGGCCTCCGGCAGCCTGTTTGCCGCCCGCCTCGCCAACATCGCCTCGGTCGATGCCCCGGATGACCACACCGCAGTGGTGAAGCTATCGAAACCGAACGGCTCGTTTCTATCCATCCTCTCGCAGCTGATGATCCTGCCGGAGCATGCCCTGGCCGCTCTGCCGCCGGAATCGCTGGCGACAAGCACCTGGTGGTCGACCACACCGGTCGGCACCGGCCCGTTCAAGTTCAAGCGCTACGTGACCGACCAATATGTCGAACTGGCAGCCGATGACGATTATCGCGGCGGCAAGCCGAAGGTAGACGTGCTCATCAACCGCTATTTCGAGTCGCCGGCGGCGGCCGTTGCCGCACTCCGTGCCGGCGAAATCCAGTTCACCTATGTCGAGCCCGACGATGCGGCATCGTTCAAGAGCGACAGCAATTTCAAGGTGATCGAAGGTGCCTCGTACGTGGTCAACTATATCGGCCTGAACCAGAAGGTCGACCTGTTTAGGGATATCCGTGTCCGCCAGGCGATCATGTACGCGATCGATCGCAACGCCATCATCGACAGCCTCTACGGCGGTGCCGCCGAGCCAGCCAATTGCGGCTATGTCGCGCCGCATCTCGTTCCCGCAGGCCTCGAACCCTATGCCTACGATCCGGCAAAGGCCAAGGCGCTGCTGAGCGAGGCCGGCTGGGACAAGATCAACGGCGACAAGCCGATCACCTTGCTGACCTATTACGGCTCGCCGCAAGCGGCCAATGTGATGGCCGCTGTCCAGTCGATGCTGGCCGAGGTCGGTATCAATGTGGTGCCGCGGGTCGTCGATACGCCGACCTACAACGGCATCGTCTACAAGCAAGGCACGCCGGACTGGAACGCCTTTCCGATGGTCTATGCCGGCCTGCAGAACGGCCCCAACCCGGCCGGCCTCAATCCCGGCCTCAACAAGTCGCAGATCCCGCCGGCAGGCTTCAACACCATGCGCATCGAGTTCGACGATCTGAGCACCGCATTGGACGCCGCGCTAGGCCAAACCGATCCGGCCAAGCTCGATCAATCCTGGCAGGGGGTCTGCAAGGTGATGAACAAGGAGCTACCCTGGGCGACGTTGTGGGTGGCCAACCGCTATGGCGTAGCCTCCAACAAGCTGCATGACTTCGTCTGGACGCCGGCGCCGGGCGGCGGCCCCTACGCAGCTCACCCCGAGCGCTGGGACATCCAGTAAGAAACCCGCAACCAAGCGAGCAGGCGGGACCACTTTGGCGCCGCCTGCCACCGCCACGGAAAGCCCATGTTGAGCTTCATCGCCCGCCGCAGCGCCACAGGATTGCTGATGCTGGTCGCGCTCAGCGTCCTCATCTTCATCCTGTTGCGGCTGGCGCCGGGCGATCCGATCGACGCCTATATCAACCCATCGGTCCCCATGTCGGCTTCCGACCTCGAGGGCCTGCGCGAACGGCTCGGGCTCGATCGGCCGCTTCCCGTGCAATATCTCGCCTGGCTGCGCGCGGCGCTGAGCGGTGACTTCGGCTATTCGATCCAGCGCAGCGGCGTTGCCGTGCTGCCACTGGTCATGGAACGCATCGGCCCGACGGCGCTGCTGATGGGTACGGGCCTGGCGATCGCCATCGTGCTCGGCATTTCCGCCGGCATTTTCAGCGCGGTGCGCCGTAACGAACCATCCGACATCGCGCTGTCGGTGCTGTCGTTTATCGGTATCTCCAGCCCGGCTTTTCTGACAGCGCTGCTCGGTCTCTATTTCTTCTCGGTGCTGCTGCGCTGGGCGCCGTCCGGCGGCATGCAGACCGCGGGTGCGCCGTTCTCGGCGACGGATGTGCTTGCGCACCTCGTCCTGCCCGCCTGCCTGCTGTCCGTCGGCCATGCCGCGCTGATCATGCGTTACATGCGCGCCTCGCTGCTGGAAGTGCTCAACCAGGATTACGTGCGGACGGCGCGTGCCAAGGGCGTGCGCGAGTTCTGGGTTATCATCAAGCACGCGACCCGCAATGCGCTCTTGCCGGTCATTACCTTGATCGGCTCGACTGTCGGCATCGCCATCGGCGGCGCCATCTTCCTGGAAAGCGTGTTCAACTGGCCGGGCATGGGACTGCTTCTGGTCAACGCCGTCGGCACCCGCGATTACCCGGTGATCATGGGCGCTACCCTGGTGATCGGCGTTTGCGTCATCCTGGTCAACCTCTTGACCGACGTCGTCTATGCCGTCGTCGACCCGCGCATTCAGGTGGCATGATGGCAATCACGGCGCCAGATCCTACAGTTGACCCGACAGCCGTGCCGCAAACCAAAGGCCCGCTTCGCCGCGCGCTCGACCGCTTTTTTGAAAACCGCGCGGCGCGTGCCGGGCTTTTGATCGTCATCCCGATCCTGCTGGCGGTTTCGACGTATCCTTTGTGGTGGCCGTTCGGTCCTAACACCATCGACCTCCGAGCAATGAACAAGGCGCCGTCGGCCATTCATTGGCTGGGCAGCGACGGCGTCGGGCGCGACGTCATGGCCCGGTTGCTGCAAGGCGGGCGGATCTCATTGCTGGTTGCCGTCAGCTCGGTCGCCATCTCCACCGTCATCGGCTTCCTGGTCGGCGCCGTCGCCAGCTTTGGCGGGCGCCTCGTCGACGGCACGGTGATGCGCCTGGTCGATCTGGCGATGACGCTGCCGCCGGTGATCTTCCTGCTGGTGCTGGCTTCGATCGCCGGCACCGGCATCGCGCCGACCATACTGGTGATCTCGCTGCTCTCCTGGCCGGTGCTGTCGCGCATGGTGCGCGCCCGGCTGCTCGAACTGCGCGAGCGCGATTTCGTCGTTGCCGCCCGCGGCATGGGGGCAGGGCTGCCGCATCTGCTGTTCCGGCACGGCCTGCCCAATTGCATCGATATCCTGGTCGTCTACGCCACCTTGCAGATCGCCAACGCCATCCTGCTCGAGGCCGGCCTGTCCTTCCTCGGCCTCGGCATCGCACCGCCCGAAGCCAGCTGGGGCAACATGCTCAATCTCGCCCGCTCCACCGTCGTGCTTGAAAATTACCCCTGGCAATGGATGTTCCCGGGCGCCGCACTGGTGCTCACCGTGCTCGCCATCAATTTCATCGGCGACGGCTTGCGCGACGCATTCGACCCTCGCTCCGATCTCAACTGACCTCAAAGGTTCATCAAAATGCCCCTGTTTACCGGCGTCGTGCCACCTGTCGTCACCCCGCTCAATGCCGATTTCAGCATCGACTTCCCGTCGTTCACCCGCACTATCGAGAACCTGCTCGACGGTGGTGTTCACGGGCTGTTTGTGCTCGGCTCGACCAGCGAGGTGGTCTTCCACGACGAGGCGGGCCGCAGGGCCATCCTCGAGCACGCGGTCAAGGTCAATAACGGCCGGGTTCCGATCTTCGCTGGGGTAATCGACCCGACTACCGACCGCGTCATCAACCACGCCCGGATCGCCAGATCGGCCGGCGCCGACGCCATCGTCGTCACCGCGCCGTTTTATACCCGCACCAGCCAGCCGGAGATCGGCGACCACTTTCGCTATATCAAGGATGCGATCGACATTCCGGTCATCGCCTACGATATCCCGGTCTGCGTTCACATCAAGCTGGAGCGCAAGACCACGGTCGGTCTCGCCAGGGAAGGCGCCATTGCGGGTATCAAGGATTCCAGCGGCGATGACGGCAATCTGCGTTACGTGCTCAAGGACATGGCCGACGATTCCAGTTTTTTCGGCATGACCGGTTCCGAGATCCTGGTCGACAGTGTGCTGGCGATGGGTGCGCATGGCGTCGTGCCGGGCCTCGCCAATGTCGACCCGCATGGTTATGTCAGGCTGTGGAAGCTGACGCAGGCGGGCCAGCATGCCGAAGCCCGCCTGGAGCAGGAGCGGCTGTTGAAACTGTTCGAGATCGTCTGGATCTCGCTCGGCAGGACCAGCGCCGGCTCGGCCGGCGTCGGCGCCTTCAAGGCGGCGATGAAGAGCCTCGGCATCATCGCCTCGAACACCATGGCGCGGCCGCAACGCAGCCTGAACGAGGAGGAAACCGCGAAGGTCGACATGATCCTTCGCGACGTGGGGCTGCTCCGCTGAGTGTCGCGCCGATCCTTTCGATTTCCGGCCTGCGCGCGGTGTTCCGCATCGCGGGGCGCGACATCGCGGCGGTAACGGATGTCGACCTGACGATCGGCTCCGGCGAGACGGTGGCGCTCGTCGGCGAATCCGGATCCGGCAAATCCGTCACCAGCCTGTCGATCATCGGCCTGTTGCCGAAAAGGGTCGGACATATTGCCGAGGGATCGATCGCGCTGCGGCGCAAGAACGGCACGCTCACCGAGCTGACCAGCCTCGATGCCGAGTCGCTGCGCAAGATACGCGGCAACGAGATCGGCATGGTGTTCCAGGAGCCGATGACCAGCCTCAACCCGGTCTACACGATCGGCGAGCAGATCGCCGAACCGATCCGCATCCATCTCGGCAAATCGCACCGCGAGGCAGAAGCAGACGCGGTGCGGCTGCTGGTACAGGTCGGCATTCCCGATCCGAAGCGGCGGGCGCGGCAATATCCGCACGAACTTTCGGGCGGGATGCGCCAGCGCGCTACCATAGCCATGGCCCTGTCCTGCGATCCAGGCTTGCTGATCGCCGACGAGCCGACGACCGCGCTGGACGTCACCATACAGGCCCAGATCCTCGATCTTTTGGCCGAACTGCAGGCGCAGCGCGGCATGGGCATCCTGTTCGTCACCCACAATCTCGGCGTCGTCGCCGAAATCGCCGACCGGGTAGCGGTGATGTATGCGGGGCGTATCGTCGAAACAGGTCCGGTGAGCGAAGTGTTCACCCGTCCGCGTCATCCCTATACCGCAGGGTTGATGCGCTCGGTGCCGCGGCTCGGCCAGGCCACGGCGCTGAAGGCGGCGGGGACGCCGCTCCCCACCATTGCCGGAAATGTTCCGTCGCTCGCCTTGCTGCCCAAGGGCTGTTCCTTCGCGCCGCGTTGCCCGATGGCTATCGCTGCCTGCGGCGCCGCGGTCCCGCCATTGTTTGGGGCGACGCCGACCCAGCAAAGCCGCTGCCTGCGTTGGGAGGAGCTCTGATGGCCGACGCCCCTTTCCTCGCTGTCAAAAACCTGGCCAAGCATTTTGCGCCGACAGCGTTCTCGCGCGGACCCGTCGTAAGGGCGTTGGAGGATATTTCCTTCGATATCAGGCGTGGCCAGGTGGTCGGCCTGGTCGGCGAATCCGGGTCCGGCAAGACGACGATCGGCCGCTCGGTGCTGCGTCTGATCGAGCCGACATCCGGCCAAATCAACTATGACGGCACCGACATCACCAGGCTGGGTGCCGCCCAGTTGCGCCGCCAGCGCCGCAAGATGCAGTATATTTTCCAGGATCCCTTCGCCAGCCTGTCGCCGCGCATGACGATAGGGCAGATCCTCACCGAAGGCCTGGACATTCAAGGCATCGGCAAGAAGTCCGAGCGGCGGGCGAAGGCCGAGACGGCACTTGCCGCGGTCGAGTTGCCGGTCGACGCCTATGACCGCTACGCCCATGAATTTTCGGGCGGCCAGCGCCAGCGCATCGGCATCGCCCGGGCGCTGACGCTCGAGCCGGAATTCATCGTTGCCGACGAGCCGGTCTCGGCACTCGACGTCTCGATCCAGGCGCAAATCATCAATCTGTTGCGCGACCTGCAGCTCCGGCTCGGCCTGACTATGCTGTTCATTTCGCACGATCTGGCTGTCGTCGAGTACATCTGCGACACGGTCATCGTGCTCTATCTCGGGCGCATCATGGAGGTTGCGCCGGCGGCCGAGCTTTATGCCCGGCCGCAGCATCCCTACACGCGCGCGCTGCTGTCAGCCATTCCGTCGCTCGATCCGCTGGCCAGGCAAGACCGACAAGTGCTCAAGGGCGATATTCCAAGCCCGGCAAACCCGCCGTCGGGCTGCGTTTTCCGAACCCGTTGCCCGTTTGCGCTGGAGGCTTGCGTCGGGGCTGTGCCGCCGCTGAGGGCGACGGCCGAGGGCCATCTGAAGGCCTGCATCCGCGACGACATCGCTTAGGTTTTTTGCCCTGTGCCTACGGGAGAAGTTGGGCGAGATGGACAAGGTCGTCGGCCACAAAGTCCCAGCTCTCAAGAGGCGAGAGATCGGTCGTCTGCGCCGGGCCATGCTCTTTTGGCCGAGCAACAAAGGCGGTTCCGATACCGCACCTTCGTGCCGCAGCCAGGTCGTCATTATGCGCGGCGACTAACACGGCCTCCGAAGGTCGCACCACCAGGATCTCCACTGCGCGGAGATAAGCCTGCGGCGCAGGCTTGTAGGTGCCGAACACATCCGAGCCAAGGACGGTGTCCCAAGGCAGGCCGGCGCGCTTGGCCATATCCAGCAACAGCCGGGTATTGGCCCCTGACAAGGGCACGATGATGAAGCGTTCCTTTAGCCTCGCAAGGCCTTTCAGCGAATCGGGCCACGGCTCCAGCCGGTGCCAGGCGAGGTTGAGTTCCTCAAGTTCGGTGGTCGGCAGCTCGGATGGGGCCAGCCCGAACTGGACGAGGGTGGCGTCCAGATTCTCCCTGTTGATCACGTCAAGTGAAACGAAAGGCCGGTGCCCCGTCCGCACCGCCTCGGTCGAGGCGTCATAGCGCGACGCCCACGCATCAGCGAATTCACCGGGATCGACCTGCTCTGCACCAACTCGCGCGAGGAAGGCGCCGGCCTCCCTTGCGATACCGCTGCGCCAGTCAACGACGGTTCCCAGAACATCGAAGAATAGGACTCGAGTAGTGGTCATTGAGCTTTCCTCCGACCTCATTGAAACGTCGTCGATGCCAACCCATATGCAATTGGCGTCGGATGTTTCCTCCCATTCGTCCGGCGCGTTCCCCTCTGAAGGTTTTCGACCTTCACATCTGGCCGGGCTTTGCAGCCCGGCCTTTTTTTGCGGGGTAAGTGAGCGAGCCGAGATCATGGCGCAGGGGTGCCCAGCGTATCGATGCGTTTCGCCAGCGCCGCGGGATCGCCAAGCACGCGCAGCGTCTTCAGCCGAGCTGTGCCGCCGGCGGCGATCGAGACGCCCGATGCCGGCACGCCAAGCGCCTTAGCTACCAGCCTTTCCAGCGCTCGATTGGCGGCTCCGTTTTCCGGCACGGCGCGGACGCGGGCTTTTAGATAGCTTCGCCCATCCACCGATGTTTCGAAGCCCTCCAGCCTGTCCATCGCCGCTTTCGGCGTCAGCCGGACGAACAGGTCGATGCCGTCGGCGCGCGTGCGGAACGGCGCGCTCATGGGACGCCTGAACTCAGACGACCAGCGAAAGCACGGTGGTGAGCAGGAACTGCCGGATGAAGAACAGGATCAGCAGCAGGATGATCGGCGAGATGTCGATGCCGCCGAGGTCGGGCATGAAGCGGCGGATCGGCCGCAGCGCCGGCTCGGTCAGCCGATAGAGCATGTTGCTGATGGTGTCGACGAACTGGTTGCGGGAGTTGACGACGTTGAAGGCGTAGAGCCAGGAAAATATCGCCGAGGCGATGATGATCCACCAGTAAAGGTCAAGCGCCATGACAATGGTCTGAATGAGGGCGATCATGCCGGTCTCCGATTGTTGCCGACATGTAGCCACTGTAGGGGAAAGCGGCAAGAGCAGCCTTCTGCCGCATGGCGAAGCCGAACGAACGGCCGAACGGCATTTCGGCAGCAAGCGCAGCCTTGACAGGAAACCGCAGCGGCCGATAAAAGCCCCATCCGCTGGACGGGGCTGTAGCTCAGCTGGGAGAGCGCGTCGTTCGCAATGACGAGGTCAGGAGTTCGATCCTCCTCAGCTCCACCAGCGGATTTTTAGAATCCCTTGCCTGGTTGCATGCCGAAGACCCGCTTGGAGTCCATGGCTATCCTCAGCTGAAGCAACCGAATGCATCGCGAGTCTCTGCCGGCTGGCACTGTTATCGCCGGGTGGATTCACATCGGCGACGTAAAGGCCCTCTACACCAGTAGCGTATGCGGCCTATTGCTACTGCGCCTCGTCCTTGCCAGACTTGGCCCGTCTTCAAAACCGAGGGGAATTCACTATGACCAGCAAGACAAGACGTGATTTTGTAGGTCTTACAGGAGTGGCGGCGACTGCCCTGGCCGGTGCTGTTGCAACACGAGCTACCGCTGCTGAAACCGACGTATCGCCATCGTTCGATGAGGTTCTTCAAGAGTACAATCAAAACAACACAGAAAGGACTAGATCAAAGCTGGCGATCTATGTGGTGCTTTCTAATCTGCACGCCAGCCTCGAGGACGAATTTAGTGACCTTGGGCTAGAGCTGCCTTTAGGAAAAAAGGCCTTGCCATCGAATCTGCCGGCCAATTTCGAGGACGCGCAGGTTGCACCCCTTCCTTGGCTCTTCAAGCCCTCGGAAGTTACCGACCACGAACGAAACGGCTATGCGACGATTGCAATGCGATTGAACGCAGTGATGGCAAGACACACCGCCGACGTGAGTGTCGGGGTTTCGCATATCATGTCGCACAAGGGATAACCGCGACCTTGCCGGCGAGCACGGCACGTCAGGCGAGCACAACGCCGGCCGGCGATTTGTTGTTGCGGGCGAACCGATTAGCTGTTTTCGCGAGGCGACTGCGCTGCGAGAGTCCTCACAATGGATAGATCCTTCCGGGACGCGCCGCGCGAGATAGCAAAGCTCTCGGCACCCCGGCCAGTGGGAATTGTCAGCCGTCCGCGCGTAGTGGCGCTGCTTTCGCAGGCCCTCGACAGCGGTGCATGCTGGCTGGCTGCGCCTGGTGGATACGGTAAGACCACCGCGGTGATCGACTTTCTGGAACACGGCGGGCTGGAACAAGGCGGGCTGAAGCAAGGCGAATCGGCGTACAACTGGTATCGGGTCGACACCGAGGACCAGGACGTTGCGCGCCTTTTCCACTATCTGACGCTGTCGCTCGACGGCAGGCATGCCGGCATGCCGGTCTTTGGTCCGGAATATGCCGACAATTCCGACGATTTCGCGCGGCTGTTCTTCCGCACCTATTTCTCGCGGCTTGATCCGGGCACGATCCTGGTCCTCGACGATCTGCATCGTGCCGATGCGCCAGGCTTTCGCCGGACGCTGGCGATCCTGTTGCGCGAACGCCCCAACACCGCCCGCTGCATCTGCACATCGCGGATGCTGCCCGAGGGCGATGTCGCCGACCTCGTGCTGTCGGGACAGTTGCCGGTCCTCAACCAAACACTGCTGGAGTTTTCGCCTGCGGAGGCTCGCAACCTCGTCATCGCCCGCTCGCAATCGCCGTCCGAGGTCGGCGACATTTCGGAGGCGCGCGGCTGGGCGGTGGGCCTTCTCCTGCTGGCCAACGCCGGAATGTACTACCCGCTTGCGCAGACCGGCCTTGCCGGAGGCGCCGGCCTTCGGGAGATTGTCGGACGTTATTTCCTGCGCGACATCGCGCCGGAGGACCAGGATCTGCTTATCAGGCTCAACGTTCTGCCGGAGATCAGCACGGAGCTTGCCGATGCGTTCCTGGGCTCGCCGCAGGCTGCTCGCCTGCTGGTGCGGCTGCAGCATCGCCAGCTGCTGATCACGCGCGACGGTCCGGGCGGCGCCGCCTTCCAGCTGCATGACTTGTTGCGCGAATACCTTGCCGGCCTACTGGACCGGCGCGTGACGGAAGCGGACCGTTGCAGGCTGCGCGAGCAGGCAGCAAAGGTCCTGCACGAGGCAGACAAAACCGACGCGGCAATCGTGCTGGCGTTGCAGGCGGGCGCCTGGCCGCTGGCACGCCAGCTCATTCTGCAGTGCGCTAACGGCGTTCTCTCGCAAGGGCGCAGGGCCAGCTTCGTCGAATGGTGCAACAGGCTGCCCCCCGACCAGATGGACGGGTGGGTCCATTATTGGCTGGGCGTCGCCTTCGCATCGGACGATGCGAAGGCCGAACCGCACTTCTCCAAGGCCTGGCAAGCATTCGAGAACACCGACATGCGCGGCCAATGCCTGACGGTGGCGCGGGCGGTCGTAGTCAAGACCGCCAGCTGGCGTACGCATGAGGGGCTGGCGGATTGGACGCGCCGAGCCTCACAGGTTCTTGCCAAGGGATTGCCGGAGTTGGATCCGGAGGAACTCATGATGGTCAGGCTCGGCATCCTGCGGGCCGTCGATTTCGCCGAACCTGGCGAATTCGACGCCCATGACGCGAAGCGCCTCGTGAATGATATCCAGCAGCGCCTGACACATCTGCCGATCGAGGATTCGGTCGAGTTGCGCCTGCTGGCAAGCGAAGCGCTCATCGACTACGCGACCTCGTCGGGGCAGCGCGACATTTTTGCCAATGCCGTGGACAGCGTTGCCGCCGATCTCGAACATCCGGATATCCCGCCGCTGGTGCTCGGCATGTGGCTGGTGTCCTTTGGCTCGGCCAGCGGCCGTTACTTCCCCTATTCGCGGCGCGGTTTTGTCTATGCCTCGGCCGAGGATGCGTTGCGACGCGCAACGGCGATAGGCGAGCAGCACGCCTTACGGGGCGTCGAGTTCAGCGCCCTCTATCAGCTTCAATTGCTGATGAAGCTTCACAACAGGTTCTCGGAATTCAATGCGCTCGTCTCCCGGCTGGGCGAGATCGCGGACAGCAGGTTCACAACCCAGGTCGCTGTAGTCGCCGACTGCCACGCGGCGATGCACACGCGCAACGGCGACTTCGTCAAGGCTTATCTCGACTGCGATGCCTTCATGGATGCGATCGAGCGGGCGAATGAGCCGATGATCGAACGCTGGCCGCATTACGTTACCAAATACCAGGTCCTGGTGGCCGATCGGCGTCCAGCGGAGGCCATTGCGCTACTCCAGGAGATCGTCGAAAGGCTGAGCGGCGGCCCTCGCCAGCGCGTCGAACTCAACATTCTGGCCGCTCAGGCCCTGGAGCAGAAGTGGAACGGCGGCGCGTCCTATGGCAGTCGTCTGGCTGAATTCATGGAGGCGTTGCGCCAGGTCAACCCCTCCGCAATCCTGCTCAACCTGCCGGACCTATTGGCCGATCTGGTCGCCGATGCGCTGGAGCGAAAGATCGACATCGATCTCTGCCGCCGCGTCGTTCGGGCGCGATATCTGGTCCCGCCCGCTGGCCGACCCGCCCAGTGGCCTTGGCCGCTCAGGATCCACTTGATGGGAGGCTTTCGCCTCGAAATCGATGGCGCCGAGGTCGCGCCCGGTGCCAAACCTACCCGCGCGCTCGACATATTGCGCATTATCTGCCTGTCGAGGGACCAGGTCTGTTCGGTGGAAACCCTGCAGGATTGGCTCTGGCCCGACCTCGACGGCGACCAGGCCAAAGCGGCCTTGGAGCAGGCGCTGCATCGTCTGCGCAAATTGCTCGGGCAAGGCGAACTCGTGACGCTGAGAGAAGGCCGTTTGCGGCTCGCTGCCGACAAGGTCTGGATCGATCTGCAGGATTGGGAAGACCGGCTGAAACCCGTTCTGTCGGGCCAAAGAGACAGCGCAATCGAGGAGCAGGAGATGCTGCTGGAAAGCTTTGTCGGCCCGCTTTTCTCGAATGGCCCGACGCCCGCCTGGTCGAACGCCGCGGCCGACCGGGTGCGGGACGGGTTGGTGGAGCTTGCCGTGCGGATCGCCAAACACTGGCAGAGCCAAGGCAACGCAGATCGGGCACGCCAGGCGTGCCGGCGTGCGCTCGATTTCTACCCGGAATCGGCCAAACTCCATGGCACGCTCATCCAGGAGAGCCTCTCCAGGAACGACCATGCCGGCGCCATCGAGGATTACCGGCGCTATGAACGCGCGCTCGCTTCGACCGGCGATGACGAGCCCTCGCCTTTGCTGCGTTCGCTCGTGCGCCCGTTTCTCTAGACCGGTTCATCGTTTCACGGAAACGCCGAACCGCTCTATCTCTTTATTTTTGCGCAATTCCGGACGGAAAACCGTTCCACACTTTTCCTGGAATTGCTCTGGCGCAGCTCGGAACTCCGTAAGCCGTCCGTAAGTCGCGGTCTGGGAACCTCGGCCCGTCGATCAAAACCGATCGCCGGAGGCCTGAAGCCCCCGATACCAACACTCACAGGAAGGAAAAGGTCATGCCGTATACTGCCAGAGCAACTTCGAGAGTGCGTGCCGGCACCATCCGCGCTGGAGCCACAAGACTTTCCGACCAGCTCAGGATCGGGCCTTGGTCGCTCCTCTCGCCCGAAGCTGTCATACAGCAAAAGTACAACTCCCTTGGAGGCGCCGGCTTCGCCGAGATCGACAGGAAGGACACTGGAAAAGCCTGGTATCTCAAGAACGGCTCATGCATTTGCTACAACGATGCCATGCACAACGCCTTTGAGATCCATGGCGAAATCTACAGGAAGTGGATTGCGCTTGGCGGTCTCGCGTGGGGCATTCCCTGCACCGACGAAACCGGAACTCCCGACGGCGTCGGCCGATACAATCACTTCAACAACAATACCGCTTCGATCTACTGGACACCGAACACCGGTGCTCAAGCGATTTGGGGGGCAATTCGCGGCAAATGGGCAGCAATGGGCTGGGAGCGCTCGGTTCTCGGCTATCCGGTCACCGACGAAACCGGAACTCCCGACGGCGTCGGGCGCTACAACCATTTTGCCAATGCCGGCTCGATCTACTGGACACCGAACACAGGAGCCAACGTGGTGTACGGCGACATTCGAAAGAAGTGGGAAAGCTTGGGCTGGGAACAGTCATATCTGGGGTACCCAACGACCGACGAGACCGAATTTGCCGACGGTGGCCGTGCCAATCTGTTTGAAAACGGCGGCATATACTGGTGGCCCGACACCGGCGCGATCGACCTTCGAGACGTCGTCGTCCACTATACCGGCCTCCATTGCTTCGGCGAGACCGACTGGGATCAGGGGCCGGGTGGTGCGGACGAGCCCTATGTCATCGTCAGCGTGGCAACGCCGCAGATCGCCGACACCAAGCGCAGCCAGGTCTATGGCGACGTCGATGCGGGAGATACGAGACCCGACCTGATGGAGGTCTATCGAGGCAAGCCCTACGGCATCAATATCGGTACGGTGCTGATGGAAAATGATTTCGGCGATCCGAACAAGTACAAGGACGAAGTGCAGAAGGTCGTGATGGGCGTCCATACGGCGGGTACGCTGGCTTTGGGCCTCATTCCGGTGGCAGGACCTATCATTGCCGCCATAGCCGGCCCGGCCCTGGAAACCTTGATGCCATCGATCGGCGGCGCCATCAGCGATCTCTTCGATTGGGGCGATGACAGGATCGGGAGCGCGACAGTGACCATCTCCGCAAAGCAGATGGTGTTGCTCGCGGCACGTACGAACAATACCACCTTCAGCGGGATTGGGTTCAAAGTGGAAACGCCCCTGATTTCCGGCGACGGGGCGTCCTACAAAGCCTATTTTGGCTTTGTGCCTGCCTAGGCCAGTCGGCTCGGCAAAAACCTTCGCCGAGACAATCAAACTTACCAGCCCCGCCTTCCATTGGCGGGGCTGCCACTTCGCGACTGAGAGTTTCCGTAGCGGTCGTCGCAAGGCGCGATCCGGATGCGGCAGCGGCCGATCAGCATAGCGGGCAAGCTGTCGTTGCCTACCCCGCACAGCCCGTAGCGCCGACATGAACGCGGCTCCTTCGGCCGGAACGATGGAGACCGCATTAAGTGCAGTCACCTCAACGACGCGGCCGCAGCCAACGAGGCCGAGCGGGACCGGCGGAAACCGGATCAGGCGGTGCGCAACCCGCCGCCATGACAGCCGAGATCAATCAGGATGGAAAGAGAACGGTGACAAGAGCGGGCATGCATCACACCAGCCCGCGCTTGGCCATCATTGCTTCCGGTGAAGGCATCTTGCCGCGGAAGGCGGTGTAAAGTTCTTCGGGGTCCTTCGAGCCGCCGGCGGCGTAGATGTTCTTGCGCAGCCGCTCGGCCAGCGCCGGGTTGAAGGGATCGCCTGTTTCCTCGAAGGCGGCGAACGCGTCGGCGTCGAGAACTTCCGACCACATGTAGGAATAGTAGCCGGCCGAATAGCCATCGCCGGCAAAGATATGGCCGAAATGCGGGGTGCGGTGACGCATGGCGATGGTGTCAGGCATGTTGAGTTTTTCGAGCGTTTCGCCTTCGAAACGAAGCGGCTGGTCCGGTGCATCCGGCCGGGCGTGGTAGGCCATGTCGACCAAAGCCGAGGCGGTGAACTCGACGGTGGCGAAGCCGGCGCCGAAGGTGCGCGCCGCCAGCATCTTGTCGACCAGCGCCTTTGGCATCGGCTTGCCGGTCTTGACGTGCAGCGCATGCTTTTCCAGCACCGCCGGCACCGTCAGCCAGTGTTCGTAGAGCTGCGAGGGCAGCTCGACGAAATCGCGGCTGACCGAGGTGCCAGCGACCGATGGCCAGGTAACGTCGGTTAGCATGCCGTGCAGCGCGTGACCGAATTCGTGGAACAGGGTCTTGGCCTCGTCGACCGACAGCAAGGCTGCCTCGCCGGCCGGCGGCTTGGCGAAATTCATGATGTTGTAGATGACCGGCTTGGAGCCATCGCCAAGCTTGTAGCCGGATTTCAGCGCGCTCATCCAGGCGCCGGAGCGCTTCGAGGGCCGCGCGAAATAGTCGGCGAGGAACAGGCCGCGCTCGCTGCCGTCGGCATTCTTCACGACGAAAACACGTGAGTCCGGATGCCAGGTGGCAATGCCCTTCTTTTCTTCGAAAGAAATGCCGAACAATCGTGTTGCCACGTCGAAACAGGCGTCGATGATGCGGTCGAGCTGCAGGTACGGCTTCAGCTCGGCCTCGTCGAAGGCGAATTTCTCTGCGCGCAGCTTCTCCTGATAGAAGCGCCAGTCCCAGGCGGCGAATTTCTCGTTGCTGCCGGCCTCGGCCGCCAGCCGCTGCAATTCGGCCTGGTCGCTTGCGGCCTTTTCCACCGCCTTTTCCCAGACTGGATCGAGCAGCGCGTGCACCGCCTCCGGCGCCTTGGCCATGGTGTCGTCGAGCTTCAACGCGGCGTAGGAAGCGTAACCGAGCAGCTTCGCCTTTTCGGCGCGCAGGCGCAGCATGTCGCGCACCACGTCGGTGTTGTCGGTAGCGCCGCCATTCTGGCCACGCATGATGAAGGCGCGGAACGCTGTCTCGCGCAGGTCGCGGCGCTCTGAGAAGGTCGAGAACGGCTCGTAGATCGAACGCGACAGAGTGACGGCGTAGCGGCCCTTCTGGCCGCGCATCTCGGCGGCTTCCGCCATCGAGCTTTTCAGGAATTCCGGCAGGCCGGCCAGGTCTGCGTCGTCGAGGAACAACGCCCAGTCGCGCTCGTCGGCAAGCACGTTCTGGCCGAAATTGGTGCCGAGCGACGACAATTCCTCGTTGATCGATGCAAGCCGCTTCTTGCCTTCGGCGTCGAGCCTGGCGCCGGAGCGGACGAAATTTTTCCAGGTCTTTTCCAGCACCCGCAGCGTTTCGGCATCGAGCTTCAAAGCCTCGCGGCGCTGATAGAGATCGTCGATGCGGGCAAACAGTCGCTCATTCATCGAAATCGCCGAGTAATGCCGCGACATCTTTGGCGAGATGTCGCGCTCCAGCGCCTGGATCGCTTCATTGGTGTGGGCGCCGGCGCGGCACCAGAAGATCGAGGAGACATGGTCGAGCGCCTCGCCGGCAAGCTCGAGCGAGGCAAGCGTGTTTTCGATCGTCGGTGTCCCGGTGTTGCCGGCAATCGCCTCGATCTCGGCCTCATGCGCCTTGAGGGCCTCATCGAAGACCGGAGAAAAATCACCGTCGCCGATGCGCGTGAAATCGGGCAGGCCGAGCGGCCCTTGCCATGCGGTCAGCGGATGAGCGGCGAGGTCGACGGTGGACGGCATGGGCAAACTTTCGCTGAGTGGCGGGAGAAGATGGATCGTCACCGATGTAAGGCGCCGGCCGGTTGCGCGCAACAGCGGGTCCCGTTCATGGTTCCGTCAGTAGCCGTCGCAGTTTTCGGCGATCGCGGCTTGCGAACTGGCGGTGATCTGGTCGTTGGCGACCGCAAAGGTCTCCTGCATCAGCATGTCGTTGCTGGGAAAATCATAGCAGGCGATGACAGTGGTGACGCCGCCCTCCGTCTTCTCGATCCGGTGGCGGATTTCGGCCCCGGCGACGGCGCCCTGCCACTCGGCGATCGAGGCGATGAATTCCTGCTTGCTTTGCACGACGCCGAGGTCGTCGAGCTTGATGCGGACGTTGTCGGCAAGCAGGTCCGACAATTCGGTGCGGTCGGCGACGAGCAGTGCCGAATACCAGCGGTCTATGATCGCGCTATCGTCGGCACGGGCGACATTTGCCGAGCATAGCAGTGCCGCCGCCGCGAGCGCGAACCGAGCTCGCATCATGCCTCGTCTCCTACTCCGTCTCCGGCCGCTCGAAATCGCCGGTTTCCTTGTTCATCACCCAAAGCTCGCCGGTCGAAATATCGAACCAGGCACCGTGCAGCGATAGCCGCCCCTTGCCTTCGAGGATCGAAACACAAGGGAAGGTGCGCAGATTGGCAATGGAATAACGGATCGAGATGCGCTCCAGCGCCGTCTGGCGCTCGGTCGCCGTCATGAAGGTGCTGGACGATACGGTCTCGGCCGCAGGTGCGATCAGGCTCATCCATCTGCCGATGAAATCGCCCGGCGACAAGGGTGCGGCCGTGGTGTCGAGTGCCGCGCGGATGCCGCCGCAGCGGCCGTGGCCCATCACCACGATGTTCTTGACCTTGAGGCTCTGCACGGCAAATTCGAGCGCCGCCGATGTCGAGTGGAACTGATCGTCGGGCGCATAGGGCGGCACCAGATTGCCGACATTGCGCAGCACGAACAGCTCGCCGGGCCCGGCATCGAAGATCGCTTCGGGCGCGGCCCGCGAATCGCAGCAGGCGACGATCATCGTTTCCGGTGCCTGGCCCTCCCGCGCCAGCGAGCGATAACGGCCGCTTTCGGTGAGATAGCGGCCGCTCATGAAACTGCGGTAGCCGGTGAGAAGATGCTCGGGAAGATGGGGCATGGGCAGCGGTGGGAGCCTTTCCGGGTTGAAGGCAGCTCGGTTCAATCCCGAAAGGCTCTAGCGCATCGGCCCGAAAATCGGAACCGATTTTCGGAAGGCGAGGCGTGGTTTCAACGTGCCAGCCCGTACTTTGACACAGGTGAACGAACGCCGCCATTAATCGGGTTCAGAACCGCAGATTGGCGCCGGCACGCAGCAGAAGCCAGTAGAACAGGCCGGTCGCGCCAGCCGCCAGCAGCATCGCCAGGAAGAAGCCGCTGGGACTCTCGGCAAATGGCAGTCCGCCTGTGTTCATGCCGAAAATGCCGACGATCAGCGTGCCCGGCAAAAGCAGCGCGCTCATCACCGCCAGCGCCTTGAGGCTACGGTTCGATTCGTCGGCAAGCTCGGCGGCAAGCTCCTCCTGCAGCAGCCCTGCCCGGTCGTTGATCATGACGACCTCGCGGTCGAGCCGTTCAAGGCGCGCAGCAAGCCGGCGCAGAACTTCATGTGCGTCGGCGGAAAGGTTCCAGGCGGAACGGTCTTCACCCTGGAAAAGCGCTGCCAGGGCCGCGATCGGCCGATGCAGGGATACGGCAAGGCGGCGCACATCCTTCAGCTGCCGTCTTTCGTTGGCAAGCCGCTCGGTCACGAGATGATCCTCGACTGCATCGAGCCGCTTCGTCGCTGTAGCGAGCCGCAGGCTGGTGGTCTTGCAAAAAGCCATGACCAGCATTTCGAACAGCTCGAATGCCGTGGCCGGCCGCAGTCCCGCGGCAAGGGCAGTGTGCACTTCCTCCACCGCCGCCAGCGGATGCCGGCGGCCGGTGACCAGCAGCCGCTCGGAGACCGCAAAATGCAATCTGCCGATGGTCGTCGACTGATGGGCGATCTCGCCGTGCAAGTCGGCCGAAATGCCGTGGACGACGCCATTCTCATGCGCCAGCACTAGGCTGTCCTCATGTCCTTCGAGGATTGCATGAGCCGACGCCGGCAGCGCGCAGGCATGGCTGACCCAGGAATGGGCGCGCCGGTCGACAAGGTCGACATGCAGCCAGACCCAGCCGTCCGCTGAGGCGAGCGCGGCCTCTATGTCTCGGGGCGCCAGTGGTTCGGGAGCTTTGCCGGGAGCAGCATGATAGGCCCAGACCAGCCCGGGAGCATGATGCTGGTCGTCCGCGGCAAGCAATGTCAGATGCGATGCGTCATTCATGGCCGCCGCCGAAATAATGCACGTTCAGGCGATCAGGGCCGCGCCGGGGCCGGTGCCGCGACATTCTGGTCAAACCCTGCCCCCGCTCAGAACACCTGGCGGAAGATGACGAACAACACGAAGGCAAGACAGATCGAGACCGGAAGGGTCAGTATCCAGGCCATCAGCATGTTGCGCACCGTCGACCATTGCAGGCCAGAGCCGTTCGCCGCCATGGTGCCGGCAACGCCCGAGGACAGCACATGGGTGGTCGAGACCGGCAGGCCGAGATAGTCGGCCGATGCGATCGTCGCCATCGCGACAAGCTCGGCGGACGCACCCTGACCGTAGGTCAAATGGCTTTTGCCGATCTTCTCGCCGACGGTGACGACGATGCGCTTCCAGCCGACCATGGTGCCGAGGCCGAGCGCCAGCGCGATGGCGACCTTGACCCAGAGCGGGATGAACTTCGTCGCGTTGTCGACCGCCTTATGGTAGGTTGTCACCGCCTTCAGGTCGTCTGCCTCCATCGGCAGCAGCTTCTTCCTGTCGATCAGCTTCAGCGCTTCACCGATAAGATAGATGTTGTTGCGGGCGTTGCTGACCAGAGTTGTCGGCAGCTTTTCCACGGACGGATAGGGCGACAACATGGCGCTGGTGTCGTGGATGAAGCTCCGCAGGGCAGGCGTGGTCTCGTCCTTCCAGGTCTTGGTGCGAACGGCGTCGCCGACCACGATTGCCGCATCGGTCACGGCGATGCCGGGCTTGACGTATTTGCCGAGTACCGTTTCGACCTGCGTCGCCGCCGATTTGTAAGCTTCGAGATAGTTCACGTCCGGTGTGCGGTTGAGCGCGAAGGCGGTCGGCACGACGCCGATCAGGATGAGCATGATGAGGCCCATGCCCTTTTGCCCGTCATGGAGCCGTGGGCAAAGCTGACGCCGGTGCAGGTGAAGATAAGCAACGCCCGGATCCACAGCGGCGGCGGCGCGCTCGACTTGGGCGCCTCGTAGAGCTCGCGGTTCCTGACCAGCAGCTTCATCACCAGAAGCAGCAGTGCAGCCAGGCCAAAACCGACCAGCGGCGAGATCAGGAGCGACAGGCCGACATTGGACGCCTGCGACCAGTCGACGCCGCTGGTGACGGAGCCGGCCGGGGCCATGAACTGGTTGGCGAGACCGACGCCGATGATCGAGCCGATCAGTGTGTGCGAGCTCGAGGCAGGCAGGCCGAGATACCAAGTTCCGAGATTCCACATGATCGCCGCAACCAGCAGCGCGAAGACCATGGCCAGTCCGGAGCTCGATCCGACCTGAAGGATCAGCTCGACCGGCAGCAGCGATATGATGCCGAAGGCGACCGCTCCGCTGGCGGTGAGCACGCCCAGAAAGTTGAAGAAGCCGGACCACATCACTGCAAGCTCGGCCGGCATGGAATGCGTGTAGATCACCGTTGCCACCGCATTGGCAGTGTCGTGAAAACCGTTGACGAATTCGAAGCCGAGCGCGATCAGCAGCGCCAGCCCAAGCAGGATCCACGGCACCGCGACGGTGCTGGTCAGGTCCTGGCTGAGCGCGTAGCCGACATAGGCAAGGCCGCCCAGAATGATGACGGCAAAGGCCGGCAGAAACCATTTACCGGTGCCGTTTGGCCGGTCAAGCGGATGCTCCGGCCTTGGAATTCCTGCCTCGCTTGAAACAATATCGACCATACCCCACTCCTCCTGCGTTGCAGCAAAGAATGGGAGGACGCTATGTCGGCACGATGAAGCCTGTGTGACGGCGGGCACTTTGGGCTGACGCAACGGGCGATCGACGCGACCGAGGCAATTGAACCCGGCCGGCGTAGACTATTCCGCGATCTCCAGCAGGGTCGATATCAGCAGCCGGCGCTCTTCGGCGGAGAGAATGTCCGAATCGAACAGGTTCATGCTGCGAAGCCCTTCGATGGCGAGATAGCAGACCAGCAGCGCCTTGAGGTTCGGCGTTTCCTGCTTCAGCCGCTCGAACAGCTGCCGCCTGAACGATTTTATCGGCGTCAGGAAATCGGGATCCTCGGCAATCGCCGAAAATATCCAGGACGCCGACGGTTTCGATTCCTCGGCATGCTCGGCCGACAGCTTGATATAAGTTGCAAGCGGGCTTTCGCCGTTGATGCCGGCCGTGCGGGCGGACTGCAGTGCCTGCTCGAAGGCGCGCAGATAATCCTCCACCAGCGCCTGCATCAATTTCGCCTTGGTCGGGAAATTGTAGAGAAGACCACCCTTCGACACGCCGGCACGGCTGGCGACCGCATCCAGCGACAGGCTGCCAGGGCCTGTCTCGCGCGCCACGGCGGCGGCGGCGGCGAGAATTTTTTCGCGCGAATTTGCTCTGCGGACCTTCATCAAGCGTTCCCCATTCATTAGCTTAGGCGGAATTGACAAGACCGTCCAGACGGTACAGTAAGATCGCCGTCATTTGAAATTGGGACCAGTCACAGGTATGTGTTCCGGTCATCCGACTGTTATGCTGGGCCATGGCCGAGGGACTGTTCGTGATCAAGCGCTTCATCATCGCCTTCATTCTGCTCGTGCTGGTGTGCGGCGGCATCGTCGGCTTCAACCTGTTTCGCGACAATGCGATCAAACAGTTCTTCGCCACCATGAAGCCGCCGGCCGCGACCGTGTCGACGGTCATCGTCAAACCGATGTCGTGGACGCCCGGCATCGAGGCGATCGGCACTGTCAGTGCCGTACGCGGCGTCGACCTGACGGTCGAAACTGCTGGCATCGTCAAGGACATCCTGTTCCATGCCAATCAGAAGGTCGCCGCCAACGCCGTGCTGCTGCAGCTCGACGATGAAGTCGAGCGAGCCGACCTCGTGGCATCGAAGGCGCAAGCCACATCCGACCAGACGACGCTGATGCGCGCTCTTGAGCTGCAGAAGCGCGGGGTCGGCACCGACGCTACGCTCGACACGGCGCAGGCAGCAGCATCGGTCTCCGCAGCGCAGGTAAACAAGCTGCAAGCGGTGCTCGACCAAAAGCAGTTGACGGCCCCTTTCAAGGGTACCGTCGGTATTCCGAAAATCGACCTTGGCCAGTATCTCACACCCGGCACCGCTGTGGTGACCTTGCAGGACATGGATACGATGCGTGTCGATTTCACCGTGCCGGAGCAGCAGCTTCCGCAGCTGAAGATCGGACAGACGGTGCGGTTGGGCGTCGGCGGCGGCGACATGCCGTTCACCGGCAGCATCCGCGGCATCGATCCGAAGATCGACCCGACCAGCCGGCTGGTGACGGTGAGAGCGGAGGTCGGCAATCCCGAAGGCAAGCTGACGCCCGGTCAGTTCGTCCAGGTGCGCGTCGAACTGCCCGAGGAGAACGACGTGCTGGCGCTGCCGCAGACGGCGCTGACTTCCAGCCTGTACGGCGACTTCGTCTTCGTGGTGCGCCCGGCCAAATCCGCCGAAGCCAACGGCGCGGCGCCCGAGGCAAAGCCGGAAGACAAGCCGGCTGCAGATGCTGCCAAGCCCGCAGCCGAAGCACCCGCGGCAAAACCCGACGAAAAGTCGGCTGCTACCCCAGCCAAACCGGCAGCGGAAGAACAGAAGCCGCAGCTCGTGCTAGCCCAGGTGTTCGTCAAGCCAGGCCGCCGCAACGCCGGCCTGGTCGAGATTCTGGAGGGCATCGCGCCCGGCGACGAAGTCGTTACCGCCGGCCAGAACCGGCTCTCCAACGGCATGTCCGTTGCCGTCGACAACACGATCGATCCGAGCAAGCCAGGGAACCAGCAGGCAGCCCAGCAGTGAGCTTTTCCGACCTCTTCATCCGCCGCCCGGTCCTTTCGACCGTGCTTGCCTGCATGATCCTGCTTCTGGGTTTCCAAGGCATCTTCAACCTTTCGATCCGGCAGTATCCAGAGGTTGAAGAAACGGCCATCACCATCACCACTGCCTATCCCGGCGCCAGCGCCGACCTGATCCAGGGGTTCATTTCCGCGCCGATCGCGCGTGCCGTCGCGTCGACCGAAAACATCGATTATGTGACATCGGCGAGCCGGCCGTCATCCAGCACCGTGACAGTGCAGATGAAGCTCGGCTCCGACCCCGACGTCGCGCTGAACGAAGTCTTGTCGAAGGTGCAGAGCGTTCGCGGCGATCTGCCGGACGAAACCAAGGACCCGGTGATCGTCAAGGGCACCGGCCAGCAGTTCGCGATGATGTACATCTCGATGCAGAACCCGAACATGACGCCGGAACAGCTCACCGAATATATCGAGCGCGTCGTGCGGCCGCGTATCTCGACGGTCGAAGGCGTCGCCGACGTGCAGATCTTCGGTGCAGCCGAATATTCGATGCGGGTCTGGATCGACCCGATCAAACTGGCGGCGCGCGGCGTGACGGCGGCGGAAGTGCTGGCCGCCATCAACGAATCGAATTTCCTTTCCGCGCCCGGCGACACCGAAAACGAATATGTGGTTTCTTCGATCACCGTTCGCTCGACGCTGCAGACGCCGGAGGCTTTCGCCGCCCTTCCACTCCGGTCGAAGGACGGCAATGTGGTGAGACTGCGCGACGTGGCCCGCGTCGAACTCGCCGCGGCGAACACCGACACCAGGGTCAGCTTCAACGGCAAGCCCGGCATCTTTCTCGCTATCTTTCCGACGCCGGCCGCCAATCCGCTGACCACCGCGGCGGCAATCCACAAGATTGTGCCGACCATCCAGGAGACGCTGCCGCTCGGCATGACGATGGAGATCGTCTACGACTCAACCGAGCAGATCAGCGCGTCGATCGAGGAGGTATTCAAGACCATCGGCGAGGCGGTCGCCATCGTCATCGTCGTCATCCTGCTCTTCCTCGGCTCGTTCCGCTCGGTGCTGATGCCGATCGTGACCATTCCGCTGTCGCTGATTGGCGTCTGTTTCCTGCTGTTTTCAGTGGGCTATTCGATCAATCTTTTGTCGTTGCTGGCCATGGTGCTGGCGATCGGACTTGTCGTCGACGATGCCATCGTGGTGGTGGAAAACATCCACCGCCACATGGAGGAAGACGGCTTGTCGCCGATGCAGGCGGCGTTCAACGGCATGCGCGAGATCTCGTCCGCCGTCGTCGCCATGACGATAACATTGGCCGCCGTGTTCGCGCCGCTGGCCTTCACCGGCGGCCTGACAGGCGCACTGTTTCGCGAATTCGCGGTGACGCTTGCCGGCTCGGTGGTGCTTTCGGGTGTCGTCGCCCTCACCATCACACCGATGATGTCGGCACGTATCCTGAGGTCCGGCTCGCACAGCCGCTTCCAGCGCATTGTCGACAATACGTTCGGGCGCGTCGAACACATCTATGAGCGGCTCGTCACCGGTTCGTTGAACTATCGCCCGGTGACGCTGATGATCGTCCTCGCGCTGGTCGCCACGACCGGTTTCATGTTCACCAAGACCTCGAGCGAACTGGCGCCGGAAGAGGACCAGGGTTTCCTGCTTTCGCTGGTGACCGCGCCACGGTACGCGACGTCGGACTATACCGAAACCTACGTCAATCAGATACTCGGCCTGGTCAAGGATCTGCCTGAGACGCGGGCACAGTTCTCCGCGGTCGCCTTCGGTGGTGGCCAGACAAACAGCGCTTTCGTCGGCTTTGCGTTCAAGGACTGGGCTGACCGCACGCGCAACTCGAAGGAAATCCAGCAAGACATTACGGGCCGCCTGAGCAAGGTGGCGGGCGTCGAAGCTTTCGTCTTCGCGCCGCCGACGCTGCCCGGCTCCGGCGGCGGCCTGCCGATAACGATGGTCGTGCGCTCGACCGGCGACGCCTCGCAGGTGTACGAGGCGGCCGAAGACATCAAGAACAAGGCGCAGGCCTCCGGCCGCTTCATCGTCGTGCAGAATTCGATGACCTTCGACGCGCCGCAAGTGACAGTGACGATCGACCGCGATCGCGCCGCCGCGCTCAACCTGCCGATAGCCGACATCGGCCGGACGCTGACGCTCCTGGTCGGTGGCGCCGAAGTGGCGCAATTCGACCGCGAATCCAATAGCTACGACATCATTCCGCAGGTGCCGCAGCAATTCCGCGACAATCCCGAAAAACTGGGCGAGTATTTCGTGCGCAGCGTATCGGGCGAGATGGTGCCGCTCTCGGCGGTGGTGAAGATCTCGACCAACGCGTCGCCGGCCGCCATCGAGCAGTTCAACCAGCTCAACTCGGCGACGATCTCTGCCTTGCCGCGGCCCGGCATCACCACCGGGGATGGGCTACAGGCGATCGAGGACATTGCCAAGCAGAGCCTGCCCGACACCTTCTTCATCGACTATACCGGTCAATCGCGGCAGGAGAAGGAACAGGGCTACACGATCATCATCGCCTTCGCGGCGGCGGTGCTCGTCATCTATCTGGTGCTGGCGGCGCAATTCGAAAGTTTCCGCGATCCGCTGATCATCATGATGGCGGTGCCGCTGTCCATCTTCGGCGCGATCGTGCCGCTTAATGTCGGGCTCGGCACGCTCAACATCTACACGCAGGTCGGCTTGATCACGCTGATCGGCCTGATCACCAAGCACGGCATCCTTCTGGTCGAGTTCGCCAACCAGCAGCGTGAAATGCACGGCATGCGGCGGCGCGATGCGATCATCGCCTCGGCCAGGGTGCGGCTGCGGCCGATCCTGATGACGACGGCGGCGATGGCGCTCGGCGTGGTGCCGCTGATCATCTCCAGCGGCGCTGGTGCCGCGGCACGCTATTCGATGGGCCTGGTGATCTTCACCGGCATCCTGGTCGGAACCATGTTCACGCTGTTCGTGGTGCCGATGTTCTACACCTTTATCGCCAGCAAGGACCTGCCGCATCACGCCGAAAAGCCGGATCCGAAGCTGATGCCGGTAATGCCGGATTAGACTGCGCTAATTTCCGGCCCTTTCCTGGGAGCGACGAGAAGCATCGCTCATTTAACGATGACGATGCTGGTGTTGGCCGGGCCGAAGACCTCGACGAGCTGGTAGAAATCGGCGGCGTTGTCCGGATGCAGACGCACGCAGCCATGCGAGGCCGGCTGGCCGAGGCGCTTGATGGCGCTTGTCGCATGTACGGCGTAGCCGCCGCTGAAGAACACCGAATGCGGCATCGGGGCGTTGTCGTATTTCTTCGAGTACCACATTTCATGCATGCGGGTCGGCTTGAACGAACCGGTCGGCGTGACGTGCGTCCTGTCGCCGGTCGAGACCTTCCAGGCGAATGTCGGCCGGCCGTCGACCAGGATTTCCATGGTCTGCTGTGACAGTGATACACGCGCGACGATCTTGTTGGCGGCGGCGTGGGCTGCGCTGTTGCCGGCACTGACAAGCAAGGCAGTACCGGTGATCACGGCGGCAGCGATGTTGATGAGCTTGGCGGAAATGGCAGTGTACATGATGTCTCCCCTATTCTGCCGGTCGGGGCCGGCTCAATTCGATGACCGGCTTATCGGGGCGTCATGTTTCCAGCCGATTTCGCTACGTGCTCGTTTGTGTTTCGATTCTGTTTCCCCTGGTTAACAGAAAAGGTCCGTGCAAAGCAGCTTGCAGTTGCACGACGTCGTCATGACGGTGGCGTGTTTGCCTAGGCGGATCGGCCAAACCGCGGCGCGAATACGCGATTGCCTTTCGTTTGATAGGAATTCACCTGACTCCGAAACCGAGCTGCAACAAAGCGCAGCCTCGGCGGCATGATCCGGATACAGCGAACAGGGTAAGTTGACCTAACGAAAACAGCGGTCAACGAACGATCGGAAGCCAACACTGTTTTCGCTACGGTCTGGATTGGTCTGGACAGTTTCCAGCCTGCGCGTCGACCTGCTCAAGCCCCTCTGGCGGGGGCGGCTTAGGGCCGTTGAGGATGCGCGGCGCCTCCGGCAACTTGCAGCCGAGAGGACCGAAGGCCCGCGCCGCAACGGGGGGCTCCGCTGGCGGCGCGGGCGCTTCGGGGGTTCCCCTGAAGTGCCCGTAAATTCCAATTTTGAGGAACGAACAGGATGAAAACGAAATTCGCCGCTTCCATGCTTTCCGCGCTGCTTTACGTGCAGGGGCTGCTCGGCATTGCCGGCCTCGCCACCGTCCTGCTGAAGGAACGTGCCCATGCCGGCGAGGTCAGCACGAACAGTGACATGCTGTCCGGCCCGTCGCTTCTCGTGGTGCGCTGAAGAGCATCGGACCCCAAAGTGGAACGGTTTTGGGAAAATCGATGCTCAAGACAAAAGGGTGGCCGTCCTGCCTTCAATCGGTGAATTGCGTGGGCGGATCGAACCGGTAGCCCGCACCCCGTATGGTGGTGATGGTTTCGGTATCGAGCTTGCGACGCAGCCGCACGATGCGCGAATCGATCGACCGATCGAAGGCTTCGGCATTTTCGGCGGGCGCGGCGGCGATGATGTCGTCCCGCGTCAGCACCTTGCGCGGGCTGGCCAGGAACAGCCTGAGCAGCGCCACCTGCCCGGGGGACAGCTGTTCTTCCGTGCCCGAGCGGTGCATGACGATGGCCGATCGGAGATCGACGGTCGCGTTCTCCAGCACGATCAGTTCCCCGGCGCTCCTGCCGCGCCGAGCCAGAAGGCCGCCTACGCGAGCGGCAAGCTCCCTGACATTGAGCGGGCTTTCGACGACGTCGGCGGCGCCGAGTTCGAGCGCCAGAACCTTGTCGACCAGATCGGCCGGGCGGCAGATCAGGATGAAATCCGGTCCACCTTCGCCGCCATGTCGCCTGAGCAGGTCGCGCCCCTCTGCCTGGCTGACGCTGTCGCCGACAACCACGACATCGATACCCTTTTCCGAAAGCAGCGATTCGGCCTCCCACGGCTGTCGCGCCGCGCGGACGTCATGACCGCGCCGCTCGAGATGATCGGCGAGATCGGTCGCAATTACTTCAGCGACGGAAACAAGCGCGATAACGGATCGTGCAGCCATGTTTTTCTACCCCGCATACGGCAACCCAAGAAGAGTGCTGGACATCATGTTTATACCCAATCTACTTTCCGCTGAAAGCGGGAGCGAAAGCATCGTGCGGGCACGAATTGTCATTGTCGAGGACGAGCCCGACCTGAGGGATGCGGTCGCCGAGTATCTGGGCGCCAGCGGCTATGATGTGGCCACGGCCGAAAGTGCGGCGGCGGCGCGCGACCTTTTGGAAACCCAGTCCTTCCATCTGGCCATTCTCGACATCGCCATGCCGGGCGAGGACGGCCTGTCGCTCGGCCGCTGGATGCGGTCGAAAATGCCGATCGGCATCATCTATGCGACGGCGGCCGGTACCGCGCTGGACCGCATCGTCGGACTGGAGCTCGGCGCTGACGACTACATCGTCAAGCCTTACGAATTGCGCGAAGTGCTGGCCAGGGTGCGCAGCGTGCTGCGCCGCGTTCCGGAACCGACCGAGCCACAAAAGGCCAAGGCTGAAACATCCGGCGGCCGCCGGTCCGTGAGCTTCGGACCCTTTCACGCCGATCTCGACGGCAGGCTCGTCACCGGCGCCAACGGCGCGGTCATCGACATGGCCAAGAGCGAGTTCGACGTGCTGGAGGTGTTCCTGACGCGCGCCAACCGGCTGTTGACGCGGGCGGCGATCTCCGAGGCGATCGGTTTCGTCGAGGACCCGGAGTCGTCCCGCGCCGTCGACATCCGCATCATGCGGCTGAGAAAGAAGATCGAGGCGGATCCGGCCAATCCGAAATTCCTGCGCACGGTGCGCGGCGAAGGCTATATCTTCTCGCTGCCAGTCGGGGAAAACAACTAAGGCCCGGCGGCTTGAGCAAGCCACGGCCAGGAAATGACGGCTGACCATGACGGCTGAAACAACACGCGCGGACATGCAGGGCGCCAGGCAGGGCGCGGCGATGGCGGCCGTGCATGTGGTTCGCCGGCTGCGCGAAGCCGGCGACTGGCAACGCGAAATGGAGGGTATTCTCCAGACGCTTTGCGAAGCCATGGATTGTCACCGCGGCATCCTGTTTCGCCTGCGCGAACTGCCCGGCCAGGGCTTCGCCCAGTCGGTCGCCGCTTATTGGATCGCTCCCCGGTTTGGCGGCGAACTGGCGTCACCGACCGTCATCATGCAGTCGGTCGTCGATTCCGACCCATTGCTGGAACGGCTGGCGGAGGACGAGCGTCAAGGCAAGATCTTCGCCGGGCACACACGCGATCTCGAAGGCTTTCTGCGGACCGATTTCGAAAAGCAGAACATCAAGTCATTCCTGTCGGTGTCGGTCTTTTCGCACGGCAATTTGTGGGGCACGCTGGCGGTCAACGACTGCATCCACGAACGCGAATGGACCGACCAGGAAGAGGCGGCGCTGCACATGGTGGCACTCGCCATCGGCGATGCCATCGAACGGTCGCCCTCCGACGCGCATGCCAGCGACGTCATTCGCCGCACCATGCTGCAGGCCTCTCTCGACGCCATCATCGTCATCGACGAGACCGGCTCGATCATCGAATTCAATCCGGCCGCCGAGAAGATGTTCGGCTATCGGCGCAGCGATATCCTCGGCAAGGACCTGCTCGATACGGTCGTGCCGGAATATTACCGCAAGGGCTATGCGTCGGGTGCCGAATACATGTCGGGCCGCGGCGCGCCGATGGTCGGCCAACGGCTTGAAACGGTCACCCAGAATGCCGCCGGCGAGGTTTTTCCGATCGAGCTGACGGCAACCGAGATGCGGGTCGCCGATCGCCAGCTGATCTTCGGCTCCATCCGCGACCTGCGCGACAAGTTGCGGGCCGAGGAGGAAATCAACCGCCAGCGCGAAAAACTGCACCAGAACGAGAAGATGGCGGCAATGGGCTCGCTGCTTGCCGGCGTTTCGCACGAGCTCAACAATCCGCTGGCCGTGGTTGTCGCCCAGTCGACGCTGCTGCACGAATTCGCCGCCGATCCCCAGACCAAGGTGCGCGCCGAAAAGGTGCGCGCCGCTGCCGAGCGCTGCGGCCGTATCGTCAAGAGCTTCCTGTCGATGGTCCGCCTGCACCCGGCCGCACAAGCCGAAACCGACCTCAACCAGGTGATCCGCGCCGCACTCGAAGTGACCGCCTATGGTGCACGGTCGAGCGGCATCATCATCGACACCGATTTCGCCGGCGGCCCGCTGCTGGCCATGGCCGATGCCGACCACGTGACGCAGGTGGCCGCCAACTTCCTCATCAACAGCCAGCACGCCTTGGCCGGCGTTGCCGGCGACCGCAGGATCAAGGTCCGGACGTTTCGCAGCGACCGCGGCAATCCCGGATTCTCGGTCGAGGACAACGGGCCAGGCGTGCCGGAAGCGATACGCTCACGCATATTCGAATCCTATTTCACCACCAAGCCGGTCGGTGTCGGTACCGGCATCGGCCTGTCGATCTCGAAATCGATCATCGAGCGGCACAATGGCAATATCTGGTTCGAGGAGGTTTCGCCGAGAGGTGTGCGTTTTGTCGTGCAGCTGCCGGCGATCGCTGCCGGCGCGGCCGCCGCCGGCGAAGCTCCGTCGCGGTCGAGCGGCTTGCGTCACGCGCTGATCATAGACGATGAGCCGGATGTCGCCGCGTCGCTGTCCGATATTCTGGAGCTGATGGGCATCAAGTCGCGGGTCGTGCCGGCCTGGGTCTCGGCCGCCGCGACGCTGAGCGGCCATGTGCCGCCGGACATCGTGTTTTCCGATTTGCGCATGCCCGGCACCAGCGGCATAGCCGCCTATCGCGAGCTACTCGCCGAAATGCCGGGTCTGGCGCGGCGCTTCGTGCTTGTCACCGGCGATCTGATCGGCGCGAAAGGCGAGATCGAAGCGCTGCCGGCGCAGCAGCGACCGCCGATCCTCGAAAAACCGTTCAGCACGCTGGATGTGCGCGGCGTGCTCTCGGCCATTGCCGAGCAGGCCGCTCTGGGCGGCTAGACTCCGCGATCTCGCCCCGGAAGAAAAAGGCTCCCGGCCGACATTGCGGCGGGAGCCTGACTGGAGTGCTGGAGGGCGCTCGCAAAAAAATCAAAAAACGTTCGGCGTATCAGCCAGCGGGGCGGCATTGGCGATCATGCGGACCGGTCGTGCCTTGCCCGACTGGGCAGCGATGACGCGCAGGCAATCCAGGCTCTCGGCGCCCCAGGCCTGCCCCTTGCAGGCAAAATCGATCTCCGGCATCGGCAGGCGCGCCGTCTTGGTGGTGGTTGTCGCGCCATCGATGAGGTTGGCCGGCGGGTTCAGTGAGGCGAAGGCCGGACCGACGGTCGGCGTCAACGCCATGCCGGCAAATGCGGCAGCCGCCAGCAGCATGAACATCGCCATCGGATGATCACTGGCGCGCTGGCGCAGCGCCAGCTTCGGGCGCCGGTCGTTACGCTGGGGACCCTGCTGGCGAAGGTCGGTATCGGTGATCTGGATTTTCGTACGCATCGTCGTTTCCTTCGGTCTTCTTCTTTTCCCTGTTGAAACGAACTTAATCGCACCTTGTAACCGGCCAACGATGATGGATTATCGATTGTGTAACCGGCATGAAACCAAGCCGGCGGCCATTCCTGGGCAAACCGATCCGGCGTACCTGACAGCACCGGTGGCATTCTGTGCTCGTTTTCCGCTACCCACGGCACCAGATCCACGTCGCCTTTCCAGGCCCACAGAGCGTCGGGCGCTCAACACGTGTAAAGGGATTAACGTCTGGAATTCCCGGGATTTTCCCGGCTTCGATCGTTCGGACTGGGCTCTCGAATCCCGCTTGTTTTCCCGTCTAGAATACTCTCCATTTTGCCAAGCCATTGCATTTCAACGGAAAATATGCTTTTATTGAACAATCATTCAATAAATAAAGAGCCTTTTATGAACCCGCATCTGCGTGACGTGGCAATCCCCAACGATTGGGATCGGCGGGGGCTGCCGGGCTGGAGCTATCATTCCGACGCCTTGCTCGAACTCGAGAAAGAGCACGTCTTCCGCAACCATTGGCAGATCGCCGGCCATGTCTGCGACGTGCCGAACACCGGCGACTATCTGACGATGGACGTGGTCGGCGAGCGGGCGCTGATCGTGCGCGGCAAGGATGGCGTTGTGCGCGCCTTCAACAATATGTGCCGCCACCGCGGCAGTCGCGTCGTTGCCGACAGCCAGGGCACTTGCAAGAATGCGCTGGTCTGCCCCTTTCATGGCTGGGTCTACAATCTCGACGGCACGCTGCGCGGTGCTGCCCGCCCCCGTTCCTTCCCCGACCTCGACAAGACCGAATTCGGCCTGATGCCGCTCGAGCTCGAAATCTGGATGGGCTTCATCTTCATCCGTTTCCGCAAGGGTGGGCCGCAGCCATCGGTGGCCGAGCTGTTGAAGCCGATCGAAGCCGAGATTGCCCATTACGGCGTCGCCGAGATGGTGCCTTCGTGGGGCATCTGGACCCAAAAGACGCCGGTCAACTGGAAGTCGGTGCGCGATGTCGACAATGAAGGCTACCACGTCGCCATGGCGCATCCGGCGCTGCAGGACCTTTACGGTGCGACCTATTTCGACGAGCCGTTCGTCAACGGCGTGTCGCGCTCGTTCGCCACCTACAATCCGTATGCCGGACGGCGCTGGAGCGTCGCGCAATACATCAAGCTCGCACCCGAGGCGAAGCACCTGCCGGAACACCTGCGCAAGGCCTGGATCTACTACGGCATCTTCCCGAACAACGCGCTGTCGATCATGCCGGAATCGGTGCAGTTCTATCAGGAATTCCCGCTGTCGACGGGTGAGACGCTGCTGCGCGGCGCCATCTACCGCTATCGCGACGAGACCAGGCGACAGGCGGCAGCCCGCTACCTATCCTACCGCATCGACCGCGACACGCTGGCCGAGGATGTACAGCTTTCGATATGGTCCAACGAATCCATGCTGTCCGAAGCCTTCGGAGGTTTTTACCTCTCCGATCTCGAATATGGCGTGCGCACCCACCACGACCATTTGCGCACGCAAGTTCCCGTGCTCGGATTGGAGACCGCGCCCGAGGAGAAGGATATGTGGGCACTTAACGAGGCGCTCAGATCACGCTCCTGACGCCCTGGTCCTCAGGCCCAAATGGCGACCGGAATGCCGAAACGATCGGCGAGCGGCGGATCCGGAAACGGCGTTGCCTCGCCTTTGACGATGCGTCCGGCAACCAGCATCATCGCAGCGGCATCGAGGAAATCGTCGGCGGCCGCGCCGCGCGGCGGCGTCTGGTCGAGAAAATCCTGGCTATAGCCATGCCGGGCAAGCAGCGCCTTGCGTTCGGCCATGCCGGCCGGATTGATGTTGCCCCTGATCTTCTTTGGCAGGCGCATCGCCCGGTCGCCGTTCAGTTTGCAGAAGGCAACTTCCGGATGCGATTCGAACACGCGGCTGCGTAGTTCGGGGCGCGCGATCAGCAGCGAATCGATCTCACGGATCTTGGCGAAGATGCCGAAGGCCTGGATCGAGACACCGCGCGGCGGATCTGAGGTCGTCTTGGCCACCTCGCTTGCCCTGCGATGTGCGGCGTACCAGGCTTTGACCGTGGTGAAGGCTTCGATCTCGGCATAGAGCGCGGCGCGGGAGGGGATGGCAAAGACACTGGACTGCCGGGCGCCAAGAAACGGCCGCACCAGCGCCTCCGGGCCGCGACCGCCTCTTTGCGAGAAATCGGGCAGGCCGATTGGCATATCGACCGCTACCAACGAGTCGGCGGGCAGTCGGTCGAGCAACGCCGCGAAGCTTGGGAAAACGGCTGTCGACGGTGCCGCACCGGGATCGCGGCGGACGGCTATCCAGCCGGCCTTGCAACCGTCGACGCCGACAAGCACAACACCCCAGGGCATAACATCGTCAGGCGCAGCATCCTTGGGCGCATCATCCTGGGGCACGGCGTCTTCGGCCTGCTTCACGCCCGGCGGTCCCGTTCCGGATGCAGGAGATGGCGAAGCTGCACCATCGCCATCGGGTGCGACAGGCTCTGGGCATCGGTCTCGAGCTGCAACTCGTCGCCGCCGCGCTTGGCGGTCCGCGCCAGGATCTCGTAGACCGCCGCCGTGGTCGATTGCAGCGCCTTGGCGGCTGGCTGGCCGGACAGGATCCGCGCCAGGTAGACGGCCGCCGTTAGGTCGCCGAGCCCATTCGGCGGCTTGTCGATGAGCCGGTGTTCGGCAAGCAGTGCCTCTCTGCCGGCGAGCAGTAAATTGCCGGTGCCGCCGGCCATCATCGCCGGCGCCGATGTGACCAGCATAGCCGGTGGGCCGGCCTGCAGGGCCGCAGCCATTGCCGATTTCAGGTCGGGCAGCGGCGCTCCGGCCATCCATTCCAGCTCGTAGCGGTTGGGCGTGGCGATATCGGCGATCGGCATCAGCCGGTCGCGCATGGCGATTGCGGTCGGCTCAGGTACGTAGAGCCCGCCCGAATCGCCCATCACCGGATCGCAGATATAGAGGGCGTCCGGCGTCTTCGCCTTCACTGCGCCGACCAGCGAAGCGACGGCTTCGGCCTGGCCAGCCTCGCCGAGATAGCCGGACAGCACGGCGCCGACCTCGCCCAGCCACGGCGCGCGCTCAAGGTCGGCCATCAGCGCCTTGAACTGGTCCAGCGGCGGCACGATGCGGGTGGCCCGGCCATGGCCCGGATGCCAGGGCAGGATGACGGTCGGTACCGCCCAAACCGGAAAGCCGAGCGTCTCCAGCGCAAAGACAGCGGCACGGTTGCCGACCGAGCCACGGGCGACATGGCTGGAGACGACGATGACCGCGCGCGGCGCCTCGGTTTTTTCGGCACTCATTGATTTTCCTAACTACCCCTGGTGACGAAAAGCACGAGCCAGATCAACAGGCCGATGGCAATAAGCAAGCCCGCTGCCCGACCGATGCGGGTGCCCCAATATTCGATCGGGTCCGACCGGTCGGCATCGGCCGCGGTGACGTGGTCGCGCGCGCCTTTAGTGGTTCGTGCAAGGAACGAGGTGCCCCCCGGGTCGGTCTCGCGCGCCACCCGTTCGATGATGCGGCGCGATTCCGCGTCGCTGTCGTGGCGTTTCGCCATGGTGATGTCCCGTTTTATGCCGAGCTTAACCCGTTCGCCTCGTCTGTCACAGGGCCCGACGGCGAATGGCAGAAACCAGTAACACTTCTCGGCCGAAGTCATTTTCTTACGCAAGGATTGTGCTAATGCTTCGCCTGCCAATGCTATCGAGGGGACTTATCATGCTTGCCCAGCGCCTTTCTTCGCCGCCAATCTTTCGTAATCTAGCTGCGTTCCTGGTCATGGCCGTCATGCTGCCGCTGCTTGCCGGCTGCGGCTACAACACCATTCCGACGGCTGAGGAAAACGCCAAAGCCGCATGGAGCGAGGTGTTGAATCAATACCAGCGCCGCGCCGATCTCATCCCCAATCTGGTCAACACGGTCAAGGGCTACGCCGCGCACGAGAAGGACACGCTCGATGCCGTGGTCGAAGCGCGCGCCAAGGCGACGCAGGTGACCGTGACGCCGGAAACGCTGAACAATCCGGAAGCCTTCAAGAAATTCCAGGACAGCCAGGCCGGCCTGACCAGCGCGCTGTCGCGCCTGCTGGCGGTGGTGGAGAACTATCCCGATCTCAAGGCCAACCAGAACTTTCTGGCGCTGCAAGCACAACTCGAAGGCACCGAGAACCGGATCACGGTCGCCCGCCGCGACTATATCCAGGCAGTGAGAGAGTACAATCTGACGCTGAGGACCTTCCCGTCGGTGATCTGGGCGACCTTTTGGTTCCGCGGCAACCAGCCGTTTGCGAATTTCACCATCGAGGAGGATAAGATGCAGCCGCCGAAGGTCGATTTCGGCACCAACACCACGCAAGGCGGGTGAAGAACAGCCGGTGAGCGTGGTCCCTATTGGCCTTGCACTCCGTAGCGCCCCCCTCTGCCCTACCGGGCATCTCCCCCTCAAGGGGGAGATTGGCAGCTCTTGCCAAGGCGGCCAATCACCGACCTTGGGAGTTGGCGAAAGCGGTCGCGATAGTCGATCTCCCCCCAAGTGGGGGAGATGTCCGGCAGGACAGAGGGGGGCGCGACGAAGTGCAAACCTGACGCTTCTGAGCGTCACTCTGCTTCTTCTTTGCCTTGGTCTGTTCCTCCCGCTCACCGCCCTTTCCGCCGACCTGCCAACCCTCACCGGACGGGTCGTCGACAATGCCGGCATCATCGAAGCCGCGACCGAGGCGGCGCTGACGCAGAAGCTTGCCGAGTTCGAGACCAAAGGGTCCGACCAGATCGTCGTCGCGACCATCCCCAGCCTCGACGGCGAGGAGATCGAGCCTTACGCCAACCGGCTGTTCCGCGCCTGGAAACTGGGCCAGGCGAAGGAGAACAACGGCGTCCTGCTTCTGGTGGCGCCGAACGACCGCAAGATGCGCATCGAAGTCGGCTATGGGCTGGAAGGCACGCTGACCGACCTGCACACCAAGCTGATCATCGAAAACGACATGGTGCCGGCCTTCCGTGCCGGCGATTTCTCCGGCGGCATCAGCAAGGCCGTAGACGACATGATCATGGTGCTGGAAGGCAATCCCGAAGAACTGGAGGCGCGCGGCGAACGCAACCAGCAGCCGCCGTTCAACAGCGACGATCTGTTCTTCACGATCTTCATAGCCATCTGGGCAATCATCTTTTTCGGCGGCCTCGCAGCCTCCATCCTGCCGCCGATCTTCGGCCAGAAGATCGGTCCCGGCCGCTATCGCTGGCTGGGCATGACCTTCGAGCCAAACCGGCGGTCGTCCGGCGGCTGGTCGGGAGGTTCCGGCGGGGGATGGTCGTCGGGTTCAAGCGGTGGCGGGTTTTCCGGCGGCGGCGGTTCGTCCGGCGGCGGCGGCTCCTCGGGAAGTTGGTGACGAGATGACAAGACATGCCATCAGCCCGGTGAAATCCGGCCGTTTCATCAAAATGATCGGCACCGCGCTGTTGGCCATGGCGGTGCTGCTGGTCGGCTTCGCGGCCTTCGCCGCCGCACTGCCGGCGCTGACCGGACGGGTCGTCGACAATGCCGGCATCATCGATGCCGCGACCAAGGCGGCGCTGACGCAGAAGCTTGCCGCTTTCGAGACGAAGGGTTCGGACCAGATCGTCGTCGCGACCATCCCCAGCCTCGACGGCGAGGAGATCGAGCCTTACGCCAACCGGCTGTTCCGNTGACCGACCTGCACACCAAGCTGATCATCGAAAACGACATGGTGCCGGCCTTCCGTGCCGGCGATTTCTCAGGCGGCATCAGCAAGGCCGTCGACGACATGATCATGGTGCTGGAAGGCAATCCCGAAGAGCTGGAGGCGCGCGGCAAGCGCAATCCGGCGAATGACAATCCTGTCGATCCCATCTTCATGCTGTTCATTGTCCTGTGGGCGACGATGTTCTTCGGCGGCTTGGCAATGGCGTTCCTGCCGCCGATCTTCGGCACGAAGCTGTCGCCGGGCGTGTACAAGTGGCTGGGCATGACGTTCCGCTACGGCCGTGGGCCAGCTTCGTCATCCTCCGGTGGCGGTGGCTGGACGTCTGGGACCTCGTCTGGCAGTGGCTGGTCGTCTGGAAGTTCCGGCAGCAGTTGGTCGTCTGGAAGTTCCGGCGGCGGGTTTTCAGGCGGCGGCGGTTCGTCCGGCGGCGGCGGTTCTTCAGGAAGCTGGTGAGACATCAATCATGGCAACACGACCGATCAGCCCCGGGGATCATGAGCGCATCGCCGATGCGATCCGCGCTGCCGAATCAAAGACCGACGGCGAGATCTACTGCGTCGTGGCGCATGCCAGCGACGGCTATTTCTTTCCGGCCGCTTTCATGGCGATGCTCGGCATGCTCGTCGTCAGCCTCGCCGTCGGTTATGGGCTGGAAGCCTGGTGGCTGTCGATCCGCTTGCCGCATTTCGTCATCGCCGAGCTTCTGGCGCTTGCCAGTGTGCTCATCCTGTTGTGGGCATTGCCGGCATTGCGCATCCATTTGGTGCCGAGGCGGCTGCGCTACCAGGCCGCCCACGCCAATGCGATGAAGCAGTTCCTCGCCCGCAACGTCCACCGTACCACGGCGCGCACTGGCGTGCTGGTGTTCGTCTCGATTGCCGAGCGCTACGCCGAGGTGGTCGCCGACAGCGGGATCGATTCTCGTGTCGGCCAGCATGTCTGGGACGGTGTCGTCCGCGACCTTACGGCGCATGCCGGCGACGATCGGCTTGCCGAGGGGTTCGTCGAGGCGATCCAAGCAGTCGGTGCGGTACTGGCCGAGCATTTTCCGGTCTCGACTGGCGACAGCAACGAACTGGACGACCATCTGGTCGAGATTTGATCTCGCCAAAAGCGGTTTCGCAGCGTCTCAAGGACGCACCGTCCGGCTGTGTGAAAGCATCGCGGCGGTTGACCGGACTCTTGCAATCGGGCGCGGCGGGTTTATGGTTAACCAATCATGAATACGCTGAGCATCGACATCAGGAAAGCCGAACCGCGCGATGCAGCCGCCATCGCCGACGTGCATCTCGAGGCCTGGCGCGGCGCCTATTCGGGCATCATCCCGCACCGCACGCTGACATCGATGATCAACCGCCGCGGCGCCGACTGGTGGGCGAATGCCATTCGCCGCGCTGCCACCGTCCTGGTCGTCGAAATCGGCGGCAAAATTGCCGGCTATGCGACGATCGGCAAGAACCGCGCCCGCGAACTCAGGCAGCAGGGCGAGATCTACGAACTTTACCTGCGGCCGGAATATCAAGGCATCGGGCTCGGCAGCCGGCTGTTCTCGGCCGCGCGGGCACGGCTGGCCGACCATGGCCTGAAAGGCATGGTGGTCTGGGCGCTGGAAGACAATCAGAACGCACTTGCCTTCTATGCCGGCGCCGGTGGCCGCGATGTTGCCGAAGGCGTCGAGATATTCGAGCAGAAGGCGCTGAAGAAGGTCGCTTTCGTCTGGGAATGACGGCCAGCGCATGATCCGGCCGGTTTTCGGTTCGGACGATCTCCCCGTACCATTCGCCGCATTGCACCATTCGCCGTCGCCCGCTATCGATCTCCAATCGAGAGAGGGATAAAGCGATGCGTATCGAAGCGATTGCCAGCGGAAAGAACCCGCCCGAGGACGTCAACGTCATAATCGAGGTGCCGATCGGCGGCGAGCCGATCAAGTACGAGATGGACAAGGAAGCCGGCACCCTGTTCGTCGACCGCTTTCTGCACACGTCGATGCGTTATCCCGGCAATTACGGTTTCGTACCGCATACGCTGTCGGGCGACGGCGACCCGATCGACGTGCTAGTCTGCAACACGCGCGCGCTGGTGCCAGGCTGCGTCATCAATGTGCGGCCGATCGGCGTGCTGGTGATGGAGGACAATGCGGGCCAGGACGAGAAGGTGATCGCGGTGCCTTCACCCAAGCTGACCTTGCGTTACGAGGACGTCCACGAATACACGCAATTGCCCGACATCACCCGCCAGCAAGTGCAGCACTTTTTCGAGCACTACAAGGATCTCGAACCCGGCAAATGGGTCAAGATCGAAGGCTGGTACGATGCGACCTATGCCAAGAAGATGATCGTCGAGGCAATCGAGCGGGCCAGGCGCAAGTAATTGTCGGGCGCAAATAATCAGTTGTCGACCCGGCCGTAAGCGGGCGCGTCGCCGATCACTACGCGCTTGTCCTTGCCGCAGGCGAAGGTGCGTGCCTTCTCGTCGGCAAGCTTGCGCGCCTGATCGTTGGCGGCGGGATTGCCGGTGGCGAGCACAAGGCCGATCGTGCAGCCTTCGTGGGCGTCAGGCTGGGCAACCTTGGCGACGATCAGCACTTCCGTCGACTTGTTCTCGCCCTCGGTATCGCTGATCGAGCGACGATGAATGACGGCGAAGGGAATGGCAGTTTTGCCGTTGGTTTCGATCCGCCACTCGACCTTGGGTCCAGCCGAATTGAGGCCGGAAAAGCTTTCCCAGACCGTGGTCATATCGCCAGGTGGAAAGCCGTAGAACAGCGATTCCCGCGCGTCGTCGTAGGAAACCAGCACCGGGTAGCCGCGGTAGCCCGAACAGGCGAGATCGGCCCAGTCGCCGTCGCCTTCCTCCGCTTGGGCATAGGTGACGCAGTCCTTCTCCCAATCGAGATCGGTATTGACGCTGGATATGTCGCCGGCCCGGGCCGCCTGGCAGAAACCGGCGAGGATAAGCGGAACAAGCAGCAGGGCACGCATGGTGGAGAATCCCCTCTGAACCCTATCTCGACCTAAGCCTTGCAAAAAAATACAGGGCGTACAACGCGGAAAAAGAAGAAGATATAACGAACGTTTGGTAGTCCATCCAACAAATTGCGAGTAGCGACGCGCAAGCTGTAAACAGGGTTAGGGGGACAGCGATGCCCAAGTATAAGAAGATCAAAGCCAACGCCGATATTGAGATGGTCAGCGCGCTCGCTGTCTGGCTAAAGTCAGGCGCCCTGAAGAAGAAATATGCCAAGGTCGATGAAATAAGTATGAGGAACGCAACTCTGCGCAGCACGGCTTCCTTGACCGTATATTCATTCAGGCTAAGGACCGTCCTGATGTCTCTCTTTTCTTGGTCGCTGATAAAAACCGAATTTCCCTGCCTCATGTAGTGAAGCAGGAACATCTTTTGAAGATCGTCCAAAATTGTTCGAGCAATCGAGTTCAAGGCGTTACGTGCAATGTGAGGCCAAAGCGTAGCAATCATATTGCTCCCGACCGGCACAGACAGCAAGAGAGCTATTTCTTCAAGCTTGCCTCGATCAGAAGATCGGCGTTGCGGGCCACCGACTTCGCCGGCCCGCCGACACCGAACAGCTGGCCGCTGATATAGGCGCCCTCGATCAGGAGCAGCAGCCCGTCGCCCAGCGTGTCGGCGTCGCCGGCGCCCATCTCTGCCGCCATGGCACGCAGGCGCCGGCGCAATTCCTGCTTGTTGGCTTCGCTCACGACGCGGGCCGGATGGCCATGTTCGGGATATTCGACCGCGGCATTGGTCATGCCGCAGCCGCGATAATCGGGCCTTTGCGTGCGCTTGCCGACACGCGTCAGGAAGGCGACGATCTGCGCGCGCGGATCGCCGGGGTGGGCATTCACCGCCTCGTCGAAGCGCTCCCAGAATTCGAGGTCATAGTGCCGGAGGTAGGATGCGGCCAGCTCGTCCTTGGACGGAAAGCTGCGGTAGAGGCTGGGCTTGGTGACGCCGGCACGCCGCACGATCTCGTCGACGCCGATCGCCCTGATGCCTTGCCGGTAGAACAGATCGCGCGCCACCTGGAGAATCCGTTCGGCGGCGCGAGGCGGCGGTGCGTCATTGGCCTTGATCGTTGGTTCAATGCTTTTCATGCCTGGTCTGCCGATTAGCTGGTTGACAATGTTACCGGTCGGTACGTATGTATCGCGCTCCTGCAACGTACCGGTCAGTAACATGATAGCTCAATCCCGCCCGTTTGGCCAGCGCTACGCTTTCGTCGTGGTCGCCGTCATCTTCCTCTGCCTGCTGATCGCAGCGGGCCTGCGTTCGGCGCCGGCAGTCATGATGCTGCCGCTGGAGAACAGTTTCGGCTGGCGGCGCGACGTGGTGTCGCTGGCGGCGGCCACCGGCATCTTCCTCTATGGCCTGACCGGGCCGTTTGCCGCGGCGCTGATGGAGCGGATCGGGCTGCGCCGCACCTTGCTTGCCGCGCTGCTGTTGATGTCGGGATCGACCGCGCTCAGCCTGTTGATGACCAAACCGTGGCATCTGCTCCTCACCTGGGGCGTGTTTTCCGGCGTCAGCTCGGGCGCCGTCGCCACCGTGCTCGGCGCGACCATCGTCAACCGCTGGTTCAAGACCAATCGCGGCTTGGTGATGGGACTGATGTCGGCATCCAGTGCCACCGGGCTGCTGGTCTTCCTGCCGCTGCTCGCCTCGCTCGCCCAGTCGGGCGGCTGGAAGCCGGTCGCCATTGCCATCGCCGTGGCCACCGCCGCCTTGGTGCCGCTGGTTTATATGCTGGTGCCGGAGCGGCCAGCCGCGATCGGCATGGTGCGTTACGGTGCCGAGGCCGACGACGTGCCGCCGGTGCCACCGGCCTCGCAAGGCAATTTCCTCACCCAGACGCTGAGCACGTTGCGCCGCGCCGCCGGCACGCGCGTCTTTTGGTATCTGTTCGCCACCTTCTTCGTTTGCGGCTTCACCACCAACGGGTTGGTCGGCACGCACCTGATCGCCTTTTGCGGCGATATGGGCATTGGCGAAGTGCAGGCTGCAGGCCTGCTGTCGATGATGGGCATCTTCGATCTTATCGGCACAACGCTGTCGGGCTGGCTCACCGACCGTTTCGACCCGCGCAAGCTGCTCGGCGTCTATTACGGTATTCGCGGCCTGTCGCTGATCTATTTGCCCTATTCCGGCTTCTCGGCGACCAGCCTGATCATCTTCGCCGTGTTTTACGGACTGGACTGGATCGCCACGGTGCCGCCGACGCTCAGGCTTTCCAACGAGGCGTTCGGCGACCGCAGCGGACCGATCGTCTTCGGCTGGATCGTCGCCGGCCATCAGGTGGGTGCGGCAACGGCGGCCTTTTTCGGCGGCACCATGCGCGAGCTGCAAGGCAATTACGAGCTTGCCTTTCTGATTGCCGGCATGACGGCAATAGCCGCCGCCTGCATCTCGCTGCTGATCAACACCAGCCGTCCGGCGTTTGATCCGGAACCGCAGCCGGCGTAGGGCGCGATCGGCCGTGGTAATCTCCCCCCTGAGGGGGAGATGGCCGCGAAGCGGCCAGAGGGGGTTGGTCCGACTGGGCTCGGCCCCTTATCGCCGATGCAGGAGACCGGTGCTCCATGCGAGACGACCCCCTTCTGTCGCCTTCGGCGACATCTCCCCCTCAAGGAGGGAGATTCGCCAGCCTGTTCACTGTTATCAAACCTTCATCGTTTCGAAATGTGCCTGAAACATTGAAGCTGGAGCTTGGCGGCGACGTTCAATGCCATCCAGGAGACAGCCATGAACAAGATTTCGATGACGCGGCGCGCTTTCGTCACGTCGGCCAGCGCCGTTGGCCTGGTCGGCGCCTCGGGCCTCGCGCTTCCCTATTACTCGCGCGCCAATCAGCGCCCGGCTTTCACCCATGGCATCCAGTCCGGCGACGTCGACGCCACCAGCGGCATGGTCTGGACACGCACCGACCGGCCGTCGCGCGTCATGTTCGAGGTGTCGCCGACCGAAAGCTTCACCAATGCCGTCCGCCTGGCGCCGCTCGATACCTCGCCGGCCAGCGATTATACGGTGAAGCGGCTGCTTACCGATCTCGCCTCCGACCAGGACATCTTCTACCGCATGGTCGCGGCCGATCTTGCCGACATCAACGCCGTTTCCGAGCCGGTCGTCGGCCGCTTCCGCACGGCACCTGCCTCGAAGCGCGACATTCGCTTTGCTTGGTCGGGCGACACCGCCGGCCAAGGCTGGGGCATCGACGAGACCGGCATGAAGACCTACGCCACCATTGCCAAGCACACGCCCGACTTCTTCCTGCATTCGGGCGATACGATCTATGCCGATGGTGCGATGAAGGACGAGGTCGACCTGCCCAACGGCGGCAAGTGGAAAAACAAAGTGCTGATCGACGAGAAGCGCAAGGTTGCCGAGACGCTGGACGAATACCGGGCGCAGTGGAAATACAACATGATGGACAGGCATGTGCTGGCGCTCAGCGCCATCTGTCCGACCTTCTATCAGTGGGATGACCACGAGGTGCTGAACAACTGGTCGGACTCGAAGGACCTGAGCGCCGACGATCGCTACACTGAAAAATCCATCCATGTGCTGACGGCACGTGCGGCGCGCGCCTTCCACGAAATGACGACGATCCGTTACGAGCCGTCGGAGCCCGGCCGCGTCTACCGCAAGATCGCCTATGGTCCGCTGCTCGACGTGTTCTTCCTCGACATGCGTTCCTACCGCGGCCCCAACGGTCCGGATATGCAGGAGACGATGACGCCGCAATCGCGCATCCTCGGTGAACAGCAGATCAAATGGCTGAAGCGTGAACTGGCGAATTCCAACGCAACCTGGAAAATCATCGCCGCCGACATGCCGCTCGGCCTCGTCGTCTGGAACGACGGCACCAAGAAGGTAGGGGCCGAGGCGGTCAGCAATGGCGACAATGGCCCGGCCAAAGGGCGTGAGCTGGAAATTGCCGACCTTCTTCGCTATATAAAGAATGCGGGTATCAGCAACACTGTCTGGCTCACCGCAGACGTGCATTACACAGCCGCGCATTACTACAATCCGGACAAGGCGCAGTTCCAGGACTTCAATCCGTTTTGGGAATTCGTTTCGGGTCCGATCCATTCCGGCACGTTCGGGCCTAATGGTTTCGATATGACATTCGGCCCGGAGCTGAAGTTCATAAAGGCACCAACTGCCGAACAGGGTCAAAACCTGGCGCCTTCGGCCGGCCTGCAGTTCTTCGGGCTCGTCGAAATCGATGGCGCCACCGAGCAGTTGACGGTGCGGCTGATGGATCGCGACGACAGCGAACTCTACAAGGTCACGCTCGATCCGGTGCGGTCGGCGTGAGCGACGGCGCCACTACCCTCGGGCCAGCCCGAGGGTAGGGCGTATATCAATCGGGATAGCAGACGACGGGAATGTTGGGCCAGACGGCGCTGTCGCATCCGGCATTTTGCTGCCGCTGCTTGAAGGCGGCGGTGACCGGCCCGGTCACCACCGGATCGACGCCATCGGGAGCATCGGCAAAAAGCTGCTCCGCCGACGGCTTGTCGGACGGCAAAGCAGACCGCGTCTCCTTGAACGACGCCGCCGACTGCGCCGCGCCGGCCGCGAGGAGGACGGCGAGCGCGGTACATGCCAAAATCGGCCGGAGTTTGATGCCTATCTCGATCATGAAATTCGAACTGTCCGGACCATGAAAGGTTCCGCCTTGGTTAATAATTCCACTTCACACCAAGACATTTAAGATTTGGTGACTTTATTTGGTGGCTCGCCTCCTCTTTCGCAATTGCGAAAAACCCTGTATGAGCCGCCCAACCGAAAGAGGCAGCGCCTTTTGGCCTGCTGCCTGCAACGCTCCCGAGACCGAAACATGAAAATCCGCAATATCGCGATCATCGCGCACGTCGACCATGGAAAAACCACCCTTGTCGACCAGCTTCTGAAACAGTCCGGCTCGTTCCGCGACAACCAGCGCGTCGCCGAGCGCGCCATGGATTCGAACGACCTCGAAAAGGAACGCGGCATCACCATCCTGGCCAAGGCGACCTCGGTCGACTGGAAGGACACCCGCATCAACATCGTCGACACGCCCGGCCACGCCGACTTCGGCGGCGAGGTCGAGCGCATTCTGTCGATGGTGGATTCGGCCATCGTGCTGGTCGACGCCGCCGAGGGGCCGATGCCGCAGACCAAATTCGTCGTCGGCAAGGCGCTCAAGGTTGGACTGAAGCCGATCGTCGTCATCAACAAGATCGACCGGCCCGATGCCCGTCACGTCGAAGTGGTCAACGAGGTGTTCGATCTTTTTGCAGCACTTGACGCCACCGACGAGCAGCTCGACTTCCCTATCCTTTATGGTTCAGGCCGCGACGGCTGGGTCTCGGAAAACCCCGAAGGTCCGAAGGACCAGGCTCTGGCGCCGCTGTTCGACCTCGTCATCAAGCACGTGCCGGCGCCGACCGTTCATCCCGGCCCGTTCCGCATGATCGGCACCATCCTGGAAGCCAATCCGTTCCTCGGCCGCATCATCACCGGCCGTATCGAATCCGGCACGCTGAAATCCAACCAGGCTGTCAAGGTGCTGCACCATGACGGCACCCAGGTCGAAACCGGCCGCATTTCGAAGATCCTCGCTTTCCGCGGGCTCGAGCGCCAGCCCATCGACGAGGCGCAGGCGGGCGACATCGTCGCTATTGCCGGCCTGTCGAAGGGCACCGTCGCCGACACCTTCTGCGACCCGTCGGTGACGGAACCGCTGCATGCGCAGCCGATCGATCCGCCGACCGTGACGATGTCGTTCCTGGTCAATGATTCCCCGCTGGCCGGCACCGAAGGCGACAAGGTGACCAGCCGCGTCATCCGCGACCGCCTGCTGCGCGAGGCCGAAGGCAATGTCGCGCTGAAGATCGAGGAATCGCCGGATAAGGATTCGTTCTTCGTCTCCGGCCGCGGCGAATTGCAGCTGGCCGTGCTGATCGAGACGATGCGCCGCGAAGGTTTTGAGATCGCCGTGTCGCGGCCGCGCGTTGTCATGCAGAAGGGCGACAGCGGCGAATTACTGGAGCCGGTCGAGGAAGTCGTCATCGACGTCGACGAGGAGCATGCCGGCGTCGTCGTGCAGAAGATGTCGGAGCGCAAGGCCGAGATGGTCGAGCTTCGCCCTTCGGGCGGCAATCGCCAGCGCATCGTCTTTCACGCACCGACGCGCGGGTTGATCGGCTACCAGTCGGAACTGTTGACCGACACGCGCGGCACCGCTGTGATGAACCGGCTGTTCCATGCCTATGAACCTTACAAGGGTGAGCTGCCGGGCCGTACCAACGGCGTGCTGATCTCCAACGAACAGGGTGAATCGGTGGCGTACGCCATGTGGAACCTGGAAGACCGCGGCCCGATGGTCATCGACCCCGGCGTCAAGGTCTATCAGGGCATGATCATCGGCATCCATTCCAGGGACAACGACCTCGAAGTCAACGTGCTCAAGGGCAAGAAGCTGACCAACATCCGCGCCGCCGGCAAGGACGAGGCGGTGAAGCTGACACCGCCGATCCGCATGACGCTGGAACGCGCGCTGGCCTGGATCCAGGACGACGAGCTGGTCGAAGTGACGCCGAAGACCATCCGCCTGCGCAAGCTCTATCTCGATCCGAACGAGCGCAAGCGTTTTGAAAAGTCGGCGAAAGTGGTCGGCGCGGCGTAAGAGCTTTTATTCTGGGCGGAATGGAGGGGCGAAACACGCGTTCCTTCCCGCTGAGCGGACATGGCTTGTCGCCAGAAGGAATGTGGCGCCGGCCGCTCAGTGTCTCTTCAGGGGCTACAGCGGAGTCGTCGCAATACCATGATATTTTCGCTCTCTCCTTCTTTGTCACGGTAGTTTAGCTGTGGGTAAAGTTGGGGAACCGGGTGTGGGAAATGCCGTTCTGGCTTTCGTCCGGAGCCTTATGCAAGATGACATGCGGCGAAGGCTCGTTGCTCACAAGAATCTTGTTGGATTTGGCAATGCAGTATTGCCAGCGATCGAGCACGAACTTGCAAGGATCGATCTAGGCAAGGTTTCTCATCACGAAATCACAACGCTTGTGGCGGGCCTCGCTACTGCTCTGCACGATATCAACGAAGACGCATCCCGACGATATATGTCGGCTTCGCTCGCAAGACCGATAACTCCCCTCATGCGAGCTGCGCTCCGCAGCATCGTCCGCTTTACAATGGACGACTGGCGGCGGTCTTCGGTCGGCGGCATCATTGTTCTGGAGCATGGCAAGCTCGACAGTCGCTTTGAAGCCTCTCGGCACGTTGGCCGCTGGCTCGCAAATGTACCTGAAGCCGATCTGGTTGGCATTTCGCGAATCTACATAATCCCGGAACCTCCCGAGCCCGAATTCGCCGGTACCTACCTCCAGGCGGTATCGGTCATCGAGATTGTCTGGCGACGCCCGTCCGAGCACAGGATTGGGAACGTAGTTCGGAGATTCATGATCGAGAAAACGCTCTATCATGAGGTAGGACACCACGCGCTGCAGCATGTCGAATCTGGACAGGATCCTGATCAGGAACGGCAGGCAGACCGTTACGCATGGAAAATGATGCGCAAGGCACATCCCAATCTATCGATGCTTACTCTTCCCTTGCGATTCCTTGGCGCGTTTCAGCGAAGGAAAAATGCCAAGGATTTGGAAACGGCTTAGGATTGCGTTTCGGGAAATCGGCGAAAGTGGTCGGCGCGGCGCAAGTTTCTTTCTTGTAGTCTACAACAACGAGGGAAGGGAGCACTCGTGTGCTCCCTTCCCTCGTTGTTTCATCCGCCGGCAGCCGAGATGATGGCTTCCCGGTCGGGCTCGCCGACGAGATAGACGCGGATCGTCGTTCCCGTTCGAGCCGGCTTGCGCAAGGCTTTGCCCCCGTCCGGACCAATGACCAGCAATCGCTTCTCTTCCCAAACCTGTAGCCGCGATCGCGAGACACCGAGTTCGTTGGCGAGCAACCGGTCGAGCCGCAGCGTTGTCGGCATTTCGAGCCAGAGCTGAAGTTCGAGAGCGCTGGTATTTTCCGGCCTGTCCCCGAGCACCTGCTTATGAACGACGGCTTCAGGAAACGCCTCGACGCGCCCGATCCTGCTTCGCAATGCGGCAACATCGAAAGCATGGCGCCGCGCCAGGACCGGATCATTGCTTTCGAGCGCCTGCAATATTGCCGGTTCGATATCGCGGCGGCTTGAGCGCTCCAGAATGCCGAAATTCCAGGAATTGTCGCAGTCGATGCAGCGGTAGATCAACCAGGCGTCAATGCGCTTGCCGTTGGCATTGACCCGGAATTTGCCGCTGCAGCGATAGGCTTTCAGGCCGCCGCAGCGATTGCAGTTGAGGTGAGGTCGAGGTGCGGTCTTGGATGTGATCGCCCAGCGGATACGCAATATCGAAGGCATGCCGAAAAGCCCTTCCCGTCGGGAAGTTCGTCAGATCGGCGATATCGAGAACCCTTGCGGGCACGGCGTGGCGAGAGACTGCGGCAGTTGGAAATCAGGTGTCGCGGGTGGTTATGCGCGACAGCGGTTCAGCAGTGCCAAACCGGTCTCGAACCGCCACCCGAGGAACACATGATGTGAAAACAGGCATCGCGACTGCGACGCCCTGCTCTGTGTTGGGGGAGTTGACGAGACCGGCGGTTACGTAGGCAAAGTGAAGCTCGGAAAGGATTTCGGAACGACATCTCTAGCCGTGAGGTGCCTGGCCGACAAGCCTTCTTTCGGTAGACGCTACCGTCGCCGGAACAGTTGGGTTATGTTGAACGACCCAAACATGTCAAACGAGACCGCGTCATGCATTTCACGTCGCTGCTGATTTTTGCCGGCGCCCTGCTTGTTGCAGCCGGCTCGCCCGGCCCATCGATCGCCGCTCTTGTGGCGCGGGTCATCTCGAAAGGGTTTCGCGACGTGTTTCCGTTCCTGCTTGCGATGTGGATCGGCGAAGCGATCTGGCTGTCCCTGGCGGTGTTTGGCCTCGCCGTGGTGGCGCAGACGTTCCATTTTGCCTTTGTCGTCGTGAAATGGGTTGGCGTTGCTTATCTCGCCTGGCTGGCCTGGAAGATGTGGACGGCGCCGGTCGAGGCAAAAGAAGGTTCGCTGCCGCGCGAAGATTCGCCCGTCAAGCTGTTCTTTGCCGGCATGGCGGTGACGCTCGGCAACCCGAAGATCATGATGTTCTACCTGGCGCTGCTGCCGACCATCATCGACCTCGGTTCGGTCAGCATGATCGGCTGGATCGAGCTGACCGCGACCATGGCCGTTGTCCTGGTCGCTATCGATTTGACCTGGGTGCTCGCCGCATCACAGGCGCGCAAGCTGCTCAAAAGCAAGCGGGCGATGAAGATCGCCAACCGCGTCAGCGCCGGAACCATGGCCGGCGCTGCGGCGGCTATCGCGGCGCGGTCCTGAGCCGGCGCGTCAACCCATTTCGATTATCGGCGCAATCTCGACGCTGAAACCCGGGTCCGTCAGGATAGGACAATCCTTGGCTTTGCCGACGGCATCGTCGATGTCTTTCGCTTCGATGATGGTGTAACCGGCGGTCGGATTGCTACCGCCATTGTTCTCGACCTTGCCGCCGGGCAGCAGGGTCTTCGACATGCCGACTGGATTGCCACCGTCGACCACGGCTGAGCCAAGCTTGCCGTACCAGCCGTTCCAGGCATCCATCGCTGCCTTCCGTTCGGCCTCCTCGGTCGGCATCTTGCCCGAGCCGTGATAGACGTAGAGAAATTTCGCCATGTTCTCCTCCTTTGATCGGCGGCATCGAACCGGCATGCGGTCATGCCGCATGCCGATCATCGGACCAAACCGGCAAACAAGCAACGAGAATGCGAAGTAGCTAATATAATGTGTGGTTGGCTCGCAACGGCGGTGCCTATCGCGCCATCGCATGGTATTCATCGTTCGGCCGCATGTCGATTGCCGATGCCAGCCGGTTCGACATGTTGAAGAACGCCGCGGTCGAGGCGACGTCCCAGATGTCGCGGTCGGAAAAGCCGACTTGCCGCAGCGCCGCCCGGTCCGCTTCGACGATCTTTGCCGGCTGCCCGGTCAGCTTCACCGCGAATTCGAGCATGGCGCGTTGCCTGTCCGACAGCTCGGCGGCGCGAAAATTCATCACCATCATCTCGCCGAAGGCCGGGTCGCCGGAAAGCTGGCGCACCGCCGCGCCATGCGCGACCAGGCAATAGTAGCAATGGTTGATCGACGAGACGGCCACCGCGATCATCTCGCGCTCGAGTTTCGACAGGCCGGATTCACCCAGCATCAAATCATTGTACATGTCGGTGAAAGCGCGCAGCTTCTTCTCGTCGAAGGCATAGGCGAGCAGCACATTGGGAACGAGGCCGAGCTTCTCCCGGCACTTGGCGAAATAGGCCTTGGTCGCGTCGCTCAGCTCCGCCGGTGCCAGGTCAAGCGCGGTAATTTTCTCCGTCATGGCGGATTTCTCCTCGTTTTCGCCAGGCTGCCGGTGAATTTCGACATTTCGTCGCAAGCCGTCAAACCTTTGTCGCCAAATACCCGTCATCTGTTAGCATAGCCGCAAAAACATGTGACGGGAGGGACTCATGGCCAGCGTAAAGTCAGCGAGCCGGTTGAAAAAAGCCGGCGTGACGAGGGGTGAAGCCGCGGGTGGCGAAAAGCCCGGCAGGCTTGCCGACTACTTGCTGGCCCGAGCTCCGGCCGAAGATGTCGCCGCCTACGACGTCATCGATCTCGAACGCGCTGCCGAACTCGCCGGCCGCGCAGTGGCCAGGCACAAGAAGGACGACTGCGTCGTTGCTATAGACGTTGATTCCGGTGTCGTCCGCCAGCGCCGGCCGATGACGGTGATCACCGTCGTCAACGACAACATGCCGTTCCTGTTCGATTCCGTCCTCGGCGAGATTACAGAAAGCGCCGGCGAGCCGCTGCTGGTTACCCATCCGGTCATAGTCGTCAGGCACGGCAAGAACGGCGTCGAGGAAATCCTCGGCGATGGCGGTTATGCCAAGGGCGACCACAGCCATGACCGACTGAGCGTCATCCATGTCCATATCGGCCGCCTTTCGGCCGAGCAGGCCGAAGGCCTGGCCGCACGCCTGACGAAGCTGCTCGGCCAGGTGCGAGCCGCCGTCACCGACTGGAAGCCGATGCTTGCCCGCCTCGACCAGGCGATCTCGGAATTCCGCTACTCGCCAGTGCCGCTCGACAAGGCCCATGTCACCGAGGCGATCGCCTTCCTCGAATGGCTGCGCGACGACAATTTCACCTTTCTCGGCATGCGCGAATTCAACTACACCGGCGGCGAGACGAGCGGCATGCTCGAGCGCGCCGAAAAGCCCGGCCTCGGCATCCTTTCCGATCCCGACGTGCTGGTGCTCAGGCGCGGCACCGAAGCGGTGAGCACGACGCCGGAAATCCGTGCCTTCCTGCATGGGCCGGAACCGCTGATCGTCACCAAGGCCAACGCCAAGTCATCGGTGCACCGCCGCATCTACCTCGACTACATTGGCGTCAAGACCTACACCGGCAAAGGCGTGCTTTCAGGCGAGCTCCGTATCGTCGGCCTGTTCACCTCGACTGCCTATACGCGCTCGGTGATGAAGATCCCCTACCTGCGCTCGAAGGCGGAAACCGTCATTGCCAAATCCGGCTTCAATCCAAGCGACCATTCCGGCAAAGCTTTGATCAACGTGCTGGAGAGCTATCCGCGCGACGAGCTGTTCCAGGTTCCGGTGCCGATCCTGCGCAAGCATGCCGAAGCCATACTGGGCTTGATCGAGCGACCGCGCGTCAGGGCATTGGTGCGTGTCGACCAGTTCGACCGCTTCGTCTCCGTGCTCGTCTTCGTGCCGCGCGACCGCTACGACAGCGTCGTGCGCGAGAAGATCGGCACCTATCTGAAGACCGTCTTCGAAGGCCGGCTGTCGGCCTATTATCCGGCCTTCCCGGAAGGCGGGCTGGCGCGCGTCCATTTCATCATCGGCCGCTCCGGCGGCAAGACGCCGAAGGTCGAGCAGGCGACGATCGAGGCGGCGATCCGCGACATCGTACGGACCTGGGACGATGCACTGCGCGAGACCGCGACAGAGACCGGCGCCGATGCGAGACTCACGGCCATCGCCTCGCGTTTTTCGGAAAGTTATCGCGACAGTTTTCCGCCGGCCGTGGCGCTTGCCGACGCCAGGCGCATCGCCAAGCTCGATGCGTCAAATCCGATCGCCATCGACTATTACCGTCACACCGTCCAGAAGCCGCATCAGGCGGCGCTGAAGATCTATCACCATGGCAGCCCGGTGGCGCTGTCGCGGCGCGTGCCCGTGCTGGAAAACATCGGTTTCCGCGTCATCAGCGAGCGCACTTTCGAGGTCGGCGACATTCAATCCGGCATGGTCTTCATCCACGACATGGAACTCGAGAACAGCTACGGCAGGCCGATCGACCTCGGCAATGGCGGCGCGCTGTTCGAGGATGCGTTCCTTTCCGTCTGGCGCGGCGATGTCGACAATGACGGCTATAACGGCCTTGCCCAGACCGCCGGCCTGTGGTCGGGCGAGATCACCGTCCTGCGCGCCTATGGCCGCTATCTGCAGCAGGCCGGCATCCCGCAGAGCCAGGATTTCATCGCCGCCGCACTCAACCGTTATCCCGAGATCGCCCGCGGCCTGCATGCGCTGTTTGTCGCCCGCCTCAGCCCGACGGCCGAGACGGAAGGCGTCGTTCAGGCCAAACATCTGAAAGCCAAGATCACGGATGCGCTGGAAGACGTTCCCAACATTGACGACGACACCATCATCCGCCGTTATCTGAACCTGATCGAAGCCTCGCTGCGCACCAATCATTTCGTTTCCGATACGAAACAGAAAGGCCAATCGCTGGCGATCAAGCTCGATTCGCAATCGGTCGACGGGCTGCCGGCGCCGCGGCCATGGCGGGAGATCTTCGTCTACGGCTCCGAGGTCGAGGGTGTGCATCTGCGCTTCGGCCCGGTCGCGCGTGGCGGCCTGCGCTGGTCGGACCGTGCGCAGGACTATCGCACCGAGGTGCTCGGCCTGGTCAAGGCACAGCAGGTCAAGAATGCGGTGATCGTGCCGGTTGGCGCCAAGGGCGGCTTCTACCCGAAAAAGCTGCCGATGAGCGCCGGGCGCGACGCAATTTTCGAGGCCGGCACGGCCGCCTACAAGAATTACGTTTCCAGCCTGTTGTCGATCACCGACAATATCGGGCTGGACGGCGTCATCCCGCCAGCCGGCGTCGTGCGGCGCGATCAGGATGATCCGTATTTCGTCGTCGCCGCGGACAAGGGCACGGCGACCTTCTCGGACATCGCCAACGCCATCAGCGAAAGGCACGGCTTCTGGCTCGACGACGCTTTCGCCAGCGGCGGTTCGGCCGGCTACGACCACAAGAAGATGGGCATCACCGCCAAGGGCGCCTGGGAAGCGGTCAAGCGGCATTTCCGCGAGATGAACCGCGACATCCAAACCACGCCGTTCACCGCCATCGGCGTTGGCGACATGTCAGGTGACGTGTTCGGCAACGGCATGCTGCTGTCGGAGCAGACCCGGCTGATCGCCGCCTTCGATCATCGCGACATCTTCATCGATCCCGATCCCGACATGGCGGCTTCGATGGCCGAGCGCCGGCGTATGTTCGCTCTCGCCCGCTCAAGCTGGCAGGATTACGACAAGACGAAGCTGTCCGAAGGCGGCATCATCGTCTCGCGCAGCCAGAAGTCGATCACCTTGCCGGCCGCCGCGGCTGCAGCTATCGGCCTCGGCAAGACAACGGCCACGCCGGTCGAGATCATGAGTGCCATCCTCAAGGCGCCGGCAGATCTTTTGTGGTTCGGCGGCATCGGCACCTATGTCAGGGCATCGGGCGAGACCAACCAGGACGTCGGCGACCGTGCCAATGACGCGATCCGCATCACCGCGCTCGACCTGCGTGCCAAGGTCATCGGTGAAGGCGCCAATCTCGGCGTCACGCAGCGGGCGCGCATCGAATTCGGATTGAATGGCGGCCGCTGCAACTCAGATGCGATCGACAATTCGGGCGGCGTGAACTGCTCAGACGTCGAGGTCAACATCAAGATCGCGCTGGCTTCCGCCATGCGAAAGGGATCGCTGACGCGGCCGTCGCGCAACAAATTGCTGGCCGAGATGACCGACGAGGTCAGCGCCCTGGTGCTGTCCAACAATTACCAGCAGACGCTGGCGCTGTCCCTTGCTCGCAAGCGCGGCCTTGCCGACATTGCCCATCAGAGCCGCTTCATGGAGGCGCTCGAGGCGCGCGGGCTGCTCGACCGTGCCGTCGAGACGCTGCCGTCGCCGGCGGCTGTTGCCGAGCGCGAAGCGCGCGGCGAGCCGCTCACCCGGGCCGAGCTCGGCGTGCTGCTTGCCTATGCCAAGATCGTGCTGTTTTCCGATATCGTCGCCAGCGACGTGCCGGACGATCCGCATTTCGACCGCGACCTGATGGGTTACTTTCCCGACGGCATGGCAAAGAAATATGCGGCGGAAATCCACGGCCATCGCCTGCGCCGCGAGATCATCGCCCGTGTCGTCGCCAATGATCTGGTCAATCGCGGCGGCCCGTCCTTCGTCAACAGGCTGCAGGAAGCGACCGGGCGCAGTGCCGCCGATGTCGTGCGCACCTTCGCCGTGGTGCGGGATGGCTTTGCACTGCCGGCGCTCTATCGCCAGATCGACGCGCTCGACAACCAGATCGACGGACAGATCCAGCTCGACCTCTATCAGGCGGTCAGCCGGCTGATCTATGTGACCAGCGGCTGGTACCTGAAGAACGATGCCGACACTGCACTGCTCGGGCAGCGGATTGCCGAGTTGCAGGATGCGCGCAAGGCGCTGGAGCCGAAGCTCGTTTCGCTGCTGCCGGCCTTCTCGCGCGAGCGGATCGAGGAGCGGCGGCACAGCCTGTCGAAGGGCGGCGCGCCCGAGAGCCTTGCCGAGCAACTGGCGTTGACCGATGTGGCGGAACTCATCCCCGACATAGCGCTGACGGCGCGGACGGCAAATGCCGGCATCGTCGCTGCCGCCAAGGCGTTTTTTGCAGTCAGCGATGTCTTCCGCATCCCGCGCGTCGAAGATGCGGCGCGCTCGATCACGCCCTCGGATTATTACGATCAACTGGCGCTTTCCCGCGCCACCGACACGATCGGCGCGGCCAGGCGCGGCATCGCGGTGGCGGCGCTGACCGGCCATGCCGAGGCGGCGGATCCGGTGTCGGCATGGTTGGAGGCCGGCGGCGAACGGGTCGGACGCATCCGCGAGCGGTTGCAGGCGCTGACCGAGGGCGGCGACATCACCGTGTCGCGGCTGTCGGTGGCATCCGGCCTGATGAGTGATCTGACGCAGCTGTGAGACGTCTTCCATATCGCGCGGGATTGCCGGGAAGAACTGCGCTATAGAGCGAACGGCGCCCTGCTTTGGGGGGCCGGAGCATGATCCCAAAAAGTGACGATCGGCTTTTGGACAAGATCGTGCTCAACAGAAGACGGAGCGTCATTCCGATTCGATCGGCATGGAGCAAGCTCCAGCGGAGGGGACATGGCTGAGATGGCAGTGCAGCGGGCATCGGGACGCGGCATCTGGGGATGGATGCTGTTCGACTGGGCGGCACAGCCGTTTTTCACGGTCGTTACCACCTTCATCTTCGGTCCTTATTTCGTCTCGCGCATGGCCAGCAATCCGGAGACCGGGCAAGCGGCCTGGGGCTACGGCATTGCCGCCGCCGGCCTCGTCATTGCCGTTTTGTCGCCGGTCCTCGGCTCGATCGCCGATCAGACCGGACCACGCAAACCTTGGATCGCCTTCTTCGCCGCGGTTAAAATCACCTGCCTCACCCTGCTGTGGTTCGCCGCGCCCGGCTCTGATCTTTTTCTGGTCGTGGCGTTGTTCTCGCTGGCGTCGGTCGCGGCGGAATTCTCGACCGTGTTCAATGATTCGATGATGCCCCGCCTGGTGCCGAAGAGCGACATCGGCAGGATCTCGAACATGGCCTGGGGACTCGGCTATCTCGGCGGCATGATCGCACTGATCTTCGTCGTTACCGTCATGGCCGGCTCGCCTGAAACCGGCAAGACCGTCGTTGGGCTCGACCCGATCTTCGGCCTCGACCCCAGGCTCGGCGAGGACGCGCGCGCTACCGGGCCGTTGTCGGCGGGCTGGTATTTCCTGTTCATCCTGCCGATGTTCTTCTTCACGCCTGATGCGATCAAAGGCATTCCAATCGGGCCGGCGGTGCGCGAAGGCCTGTCGGAACTGAAGTCGACGCTGGCCGAAGTGCGCAAGCGCAGCGGCATTTTTCGCTTTCTCGTCGCCCGTATGATCTATCAGGACGGCGTCAATGCACTGCTGGCGCTGGGCGGAACGTTTGCGGCGGCAATGTTCCATTGGTCGATTACCGAGATCGGCCTGTTCGGCATCATCCTCAACGTCGTTGCCATCGTCGGCTGCCTGGTTGCCGCACGCCTCGACACAGCGCTGGGTTCCAAGACCATAGTGATGATTTCGCTGGTCATGCTGAGCATTGCCACGATCGGCATCGTTTCGACCGGACCGGGCTATACGCTGTTCGGCGCCTGGGTGATGCCCGGACTGGATGGTGGCGGATTGTTCGGCACGGCGGCGGAAAAAGCCTACATTTTCTACGGCCTGCTGATCGGGCTTGCTTTCGGCCCGGTGCAGGCATCGTCGCGCTCCTACATGGCGCGCAGCGTCTCCGCTGCCGAATCGGGCCGCTATTTCGGCATCTATGCGCTGGCCGGCCGGGCAACCAGTTTTGCCGCACCCTTCATGGTGGCCACGATCACCCTGGCCAGCGGCTCGGCGCGGCTCGGCATGGCGGCGATCGTGCTGTTCCTTGGCGCCGGCATGGCGATCCTGATCGGCACGCCCTATCCGGCAGATCGGCCGGCGGAGTGAGCTGCTCTTGCCTTCTCCCACAGCGGGAGGGTAACGCGTTCAATGCCGGAAATGCCTCACTCCGGTGAAGACCATGGCAATGCCGTGAGCGTCGGCGGCGGCGATGACATCGTCGTCGCGCATCGAGCCGCCGGGCTGGATGACGGCGGTGGCGCCGGCTTCGATTGCCGACAAAAGCCCGTCCGCGAACGGGAAAAAGGCATCCGAGGCGACGACCGAGCCCCTGGTCAAAGGCTCCGTCAGGCCGGCAGCCTCGGCCGCGTCGAGCGCCTTGCGCGCCGCGATGCGCGAGGAATCGACCCGGCTCATCTGGCCGGCGCCGATGCCGACTGTAGCGCCATCCCTGGCATAGACGATGGCGTTCGACTTGACGTGCTTTGCCACGCGAAAAGCGAATTTCAGATCGGCCAATTCGGCCGGCGTCGGAGCGCGCCTGGTCACCACTTTCAGCTCGAGGTCATCCACCACCGCGTTGTCGCGGCCCTGGACCAGCAAACCGCCGGCAACCGATTTCAAGCCAAGGCCCGCCGCGCGCGGGTCGGGCAGGCCGCCGGTGACCAGCAGGCGTAGGTTCTTCTTGGCGGCAATGATGCGGACTGCTTCTTCGGACGCCTCCGGTGCGATGATCACTTCGGTAAAGGTCTTGACGATCTCTTCGGCGGTTCCGGCATCGAGGATGCGGTTCATGGCGACGATGCCGCCGAAGGCCGAGACCGGGTCGCAGGCCAGCGCCTTGGCATAGGCCGCCTGCAGCGAAGCGTCCTCAGCGACGCCGCACGGGTTGGCGTGCTTGATGATGGCAATTGCTGCGGAGCGCGACGGGTCGAACTCGCCGACCAGCTCGAAGGCAGCGTCGGTGTCGTTGATGTTGTTGTAGGAAAGCTGCTTGCCCTGAAGCTGGCGCGCCGTGGCGACGCCCGGCCGCCTGTCGCCGTTGACATAGAAGCCGGCGCCCTGATGCGGGTTTTCGCCATAGCGCATCACCGACTGCAGCTTGCCGCCGAAGGCGCGCCATGTCGGATGCTCGATCTCAAGCGCCTCGGCGAACCATCCCGAGATCGCCGCATCGTAGGTGGCGGTGCGGGCAAAGGCCTTGGCTGCCAGCTTCTTGCGGAAATCCAGCGACAACGACCCGAAATTCATCTCCAGCGCGTTGAGCACCGAGGCATAGTCATCGGGATCGGTGACGATGCCGACATAGGCGTGGTTCTTGGCCGAGGCACGGATCATCGCCGGGCCGCCGATGTCGATGTTCTCGACGATCGCCGCGTAGTCGGCGCCGGAGCGACGCACCTCTTCGAACGGATAGAGATTGGAGACGACGAGATCGATCGGCTCGATGCCGTGGTCGCGCATCGCTGCGGCGTGCTCGGGATCGTCGCGCACGCCAAGCAGTGCGCCATGCACCGACGGGTGCAGCGTCTTGACGCGGCCGTCCATGATCTCGGGAAAGCCGGTGAGCTCGGACACGTCGCGCACCGCCATGCCCGCCTCGGCAAGGGCCCTTGCGGTGCCGCCGGTCGAGACTAGCTCGACGCCGGCCGAAGCCAGCGCCCTGGCGAAATCGATCAGGCCGGTCTTATCAAAGACGGAAAGGAGCGCGCGACGGATGGGTACAAGGTCGGGCGCGGGAATGTTCTTGGCGGCGACGGCCATGGGCTGGCGGCCTTTCCAGTTCTGGTTGGAGAGCGTCCGCGGGCCGTAGCATATGAGGCCCGGAAATCAAGCCGCAAGACTTGATCAGTGTCTGCCGTTGCCACCGGCTTCAGCTTTTTCCGGACGGCCGGCGATGATGGTGCGCGTCAATTGCCAGTGGACCTCGGCAATTTCCGAGGCCTTGAACGCAAGCACGATCTGGCGGCTGCGGCGCGGGCCGCCAAGCCCTGCGAAATAGATCGATTCCTCGACCTCTGGCACCACTTCGGTAGAGGTAAACACCCAGGTGTCGGCATGGTCGGCGGCCAGCACCAGACGGTCATGCTCATCCTGGAGCAGGCTTATATCGGGATGGACATGGAAACGCACCGTGACGAAGTCACGTCCATTGTTGCGGATAGAAGCGCCGCCCGGGCGCAGGAAACGGTCCCTGCCGGCAAACACATTGCCTTCGGTCGATAATTTCAGCTCGCGCTCATGCAGGAAGCCGAAGCGCGCCACATAGCCGTCATGGCGGGCGATGAAGCCCTGGCTGCCCTTCTGGTCGGTGCGCTTGCAAGGTACATGCTGCGGTCCGCCGATCAAAGGCGTGCCGAGCAGGTCGTTGACGCGCAAGGAGTGATTGAAGCGCGCCGACGACGTGTCGTTGATGGTGGCGGTCGAGTGGGCGGCGGTGGCGCGGGCAAGCGGCCGGAACTCGGCGGCGCCATAAGTATCTATTCCGGCGTTGACGATATAGTGCTGGCGGCCCGACGACAATTCGAAGGCGAGGCATCCGGCGTGAGCGGCATTGGATACGTCGACGGGGGGCGGCGGGCCGGTATCGGCGATCACAGTGACACCGCCCATCGACAGGCGCTCATAACCCGAATGCGGCGCGTGCAGCAACGGTGCGCCGGCGGTGTCGTCGTGATGCAGGATGCTGGCGATACGGTCGTGAATGGTGGCGCCCATGCCGTTGAAGCGGGCAAGGCTGCCGTCCTGATGGCGAAAGAAGCGCAGTGCCGGCAGCATCCGGTCGATGGCGCCGATCAGGGCGGCCGGCGGCGTCTCGGCCTGATTGGCGTATGTCTGGCGCAACGGCAGAAGGTCGGCGAGGATTTCAAGCACGGTCATCGGATTACGCGAGATATGGCCGCCGTCAGGCAGGATCTGGCGGTCGAGCTCCTCGGCGAGATTGCGGGTAGCACCGCGTAGCGCCGAGGCCGGCGCCGGCAGCGACAAAGCGGCAAAGGCCAGCGCAATGCGGGCGCGCAGCCTGTCCTTGCCGTCCGGCATCTCGCGCACCATGGCGCGCAGATAGCGGATCTGGACGGCGAGCGATTTCAAGAACGCGCGGTAGAACGGAAATTCGGCGCCCTGCAACACGATCGAGGAATGCTGCAGCCAGGCAATGACACGCTTGGCCGTCGTGCCGGGCTCCCAGGCGACGCCGGAAATATGGCTGCCATGGATTGCAATCCAGTCGGAAACCAACGCCCGCGCGTTGGCGGCGGCGAGCTCGGTACCGGCGGCACGCATATGGCGCAGCCAGCGAAAGCCATGCAGCGTTTTTTGCCAGCCGGGATTGGGCACGTCGATCTGGAAGGGCGATTTGCCGCCGGTCTCGACCAGATGCCCCGAAAGCGGATAGCGGCCGTAATAGATCTCGAGCGCGATCTGAGGATCGGCGAGCCGCAGGTCCGGTGGGGCGATCAGGACGCGCTCCGGCGTGCGGCCTGAGTAGCGCCAGCGATAGAGTGGCCCGGCGCGCAAGCGCCGGCGCGTCTTGCGCCAGAACTCCCTCGCGACAAGCGTCCACAGACGCGTCGTGTTACCGGCAGCGATTGCCAAAACCCCTCCTGATCGTCCTCACCCAAGCACAAGTTTATATGATTCAAGAACTTGTGCGAAGGCGAATTCCGCGGCGGTGGGGCCGTTCAGCCTGTTTTCCATGCCTCCTCGCCCCATGAAGCCGGACGGCACTTCAAGATCGTCCCTTAGCCGGCTCTGCGCATGCGGGCGGCGAAGAAGCCGTCCAGCCCGGAGCGGCCCGGCGAGCCTAGCTCCAGATCGGCAGGCGTGGTGCGCAACGTGCCTTGCGGCGTCAGAAACGGGTCGATGCCGGCGATCTCACCCGGCCGAAGCGGGTCGTCGACAATCTCCGCATTGCCGGCGAGAAAGTCGCGATAGAGCTCTTCGCCTTCCAGCGGATCGAGCGAACAGTTGGAAAAGACGATGCGTCCACCAGGCTTGACCAGGGTGACGGCGCGGGCAAGCAGCCGGCGTTGCAGGTCGGCCAGTTTTTCGACGTCGGCCGCCGTCTTCGTCCAGGGAACGTCGGGATGCCGCCGCACCGTCCCGGTCGAAGAGCATGGTGGGTCGAGGAGGACGGCGTCGAAGAGGTCCTTCGGCTCGTATTTGAGCAGATCGGCCTGGACGATCTCGGCGGCCAGACCGAGCCGTTCGAGGTTCTGCGTCAGCCGTGCCAGCCGCGTTTTGGACATGTCGAGCGCGGTGACGTGGGCGCCGGCGAGGATCAGCTGGGCGGTCTTGCCGCCCGGCGCGGCACAGAGGTCGGCGATTCGCAAACCATTGATGTCGCCGAACAGCCGGGCCGGCAGGCTGGCCGCTGCATCCTGAACCCACCAGGCGCCTTCCCCAAAGCCGGGCAGTTCGGTCACGGAAGCGCTGAGCTTTTCCACCCGCACCGTGCCGGTCGGCAAGACAAAGCCGCCGAGCCGTTCGGCCCACAGCGCCGGGTCCGACTTGACCGAGAAATCGACCGGTGCCTCATGGCGATGGGCGAGCAGTATCTGCCTGGCCTTGTCGAGGCCGTAGACCGTTTTCAAACGGTCGGAAAACCATTTTGGCGCCTCGTCGGTAGCGGCACGTGCTGCGGCGAGCTCGTCCTGCTTGGCCCGCGCCAGCGTGCGCAGCACGCCGTTGACGAGGCCGGAAAAGCGCGCCGTGCGCGGATCGGACTTGGCGTGTGTCACGGCGAGGTCGACGGCGGCGCTGTCGGGAACATCGAGGAACAGGATCTGCGCTGCCGCCACATGCAAAATGTGCGAAAGCGCCGTGGCGTTGGGCGGCAGCGGCTTTTCCAGGCGACGGGCCAAAAGGCCTGATATGGTCATGCGGTAGCGCAGGGCGGTGACCAGAATGGCGCGCACCAAGGCGCGGTCGCGCAGGTCGAGCGCCTTGTACTGCGGATGGCCGTTCTCTTGGTCGGTCAGCCCGTCGAGCGGCGTCCTCGCGTCTATAACCGCGGCAAGCAGGCGCGCGGCTGCCTTGCGCGCGGCGAGGCCGGCTACGGCCTCGCCGCTCGAATTGTGTTCACGATCGCCTGAAATTCCGTGCCGGCGCTTCGCTGAACTCACGACCACGGACCTTTGGGGCCGGTCGGATTGCGTCCCCAGGGATTGGGTCTCGGCTTGGCCGGCTCAGCCGGCCTCTCGGGCCGCGCGGCCCTGTCCCACGGACCAGACGGCTGCTGCCCGGTCCCTTCCGGCGCCGGCCTTGGCGTCGCGGCCGCTTCGGGTGCGCCGGCCATTTCGCTCGCCATCCTCTGCAACGCGGCGATGCGGTTTTCTGTGCTCGGGTGAGTGGAAAACAAACTGTCCATGCGCTCGCCGGAAAGAGGATTGATGATGAAGAGATGGGCGGTTGCCGGATTGCGCTCGGCATCCGGGTTGCGGATGCGTTCGGCGCCCCGCGCGATCTTGTCAAGTGCCGAGGCGAGCCACAGCGGGTGTCCACAGATTTCGGCACCGCGCCGGTCGGCCTCATATTCGCGGGTGCGGCTCACCGCCATCTGCACGATCATGGCGGCCAGGGGCGCGACTATCATCGCCACCAGCACGCCGACGATGCCAAAGGAATTGTTATTGTCGCGGTTGCCGCCGAAAAAGAAGGCGAAATTGCCGAGCATCGAAATTGCGCCGGCAAAGGTGGCGACGATCGTCATGGTCAGCGTATCGCGGTGCTGCACATGGGCGAGCTCGTGTGCCATCACCGCCGCGACTTCTTCATGCGATAGCCGCTCGAGCAGGCCGGTGCTGGCGGCGACAGCGGCATTTTGCGGATTGCGGCCGGTGGCGAAGGCATTGGGCTGCGGATTGTCGATGAGATAGGTTCTCGGCATCGGCAGGCCGGCACGTTGCGCGAGACCCTTCACGATGGCGTAATATTCAGGCGCGTTGCGTTCGTCGACTTCGATCGCACGGTGCATCGACAGCACCATCTTGTCGGCGTTCCAATAGCTGAACAAATTGGTGCCGGCGGCGATCAGCAACGCGATCATCATGCCGCCGGATCCGCCGATGAGATAGCCGACACCCATGAACAGGGCCGTCATTGCGGCCAAAAGCATGGCGGTGCGAAGGGTGTTCATCGTCTGCTCCGTTCTGGCCCAACAAAGGGGTCGATCCTTGTGGGCCCATCGCTATATGATGGGAAACAGCGGTTCCCGTTTCAATCGGGGCCTGTTTCAATCTAGCGGAAGATCGCATGATCGACAAAACCAGCCAAACGCATGCTAACGGCTCGCCGCAAAAGCCGCTGACCCCGGCAGCCAGGCGCGCCTTGGTCGAGGCCGAGGCCCGGCGGGAGAAATATCGCGAGCAGGAAGCCACGCTGCCGAGGGAGATGGGCGGGCGCGGCGGCAAGGAGCCTGGCCGCTATGGCGACTGGGAGGTCAAGGGCCTGACCAGCGACTTTTAGCCCAGGCAGGGTGCTAGTCAAACAGGCAGCGCGGCCCGCTCCACTCCGATGGCAATCCAGCCGCTGGAATCGACGGCGATGCCGATCGCGTCATAGCCGGCGATGGTGGCATGCGGCGTCTCCAACGGATGCCGGTGCGTGGCGCTGATCACCACGACCGCAGCGCCCGCGGCTTCGGCCGCCGCTATGCCGGCCGGCGCGTCCTCGAAGACGAGGCAGTCGCCCACATCGACGCCGAGCCGTTCGGCCGCCAGCCGGAAGCAGTCGGGCGCCGGCTTGCCGCGCGATACATCCTCCGCCGCAACAATCACGGCGGGAGCCGGAATACCCGCGGCCTGCAGGCGCAGCAGGGCGAGCTCGCGCGGTGCCGAAGTGGCGATCGCCCAGCTTCCAGGCGGCAGCGACGCCAGGAAGGCCGCGGCGCCGGCAATCGGGCGAATGCCCTCGACATCGGCCGCCTCGGCCTGCAAAAGCGAATCGGCTTCGCGGGCAGGATCGACGCCTGGGAGCGCCAGCCGGCCGATGGTCTCGATCGCCCGCACGCCGTGGATGGTCGGCAGGAATGCGGCGACGTCAAGACCTTGCCGATGCGCCCACGCTGCCCAGACCCTTTCCGCTGCGGCGATCGAATTGAGAATCGTGCCGTCCATATCGAACAGGAAGGCCGCGAATTTTCTGCCTGCAAACATCGGTTTCCCGGGGTCATCTTGGAGGGATTATTTCGAAAGACGCGTGTCAATCGACCGTAACGTTGCCGCGTCCGTATGGGAAGCCGCGAGGCGTCGTTTTTGACGACCACAAGGAACCGCCACGCACTGTCCCGCGTTGATCGGCACTATCTTCCATGACGATCGCAGGGGAGGGCGATGCTGATTCGGCTCGGCTATGAAATTGCCATTGAATGCGTTGCAGCAACGCCGGTCGTTTCATTGCTCGATATCCACGGGGATCGCCAGGCCGACATCAAGCGGCAGACGCGCGTGCTGACCTCGCCGTCGGTCCCGACCAGGGTCTACCACGACCTTTTCGGCAATAGCTGCCGCCGCTTCACGGCGCCGGCCGGAAGCTTTCGCATCCTTTATGACGCGGTGGTCGAGGACAGCGGCGAGACGGACGAAGTCAACACGCTGGCGAGAGAAGTCCCGGTTGCCGAATTGCCGGACGAGGTGCTCGGCTATCTGCTCGGCAGCCGTTACTGCGAGACCGACCATCTCGGCGACCTGGCCTGGCAACTTTTCGGCCAGCTTCCACCGGGCTGGGCGCGGGTGCAGGCCATCGTCGACTATGTCCACAACCGCCTGTCCTTCGGCTACGGCTATGCGCGCTCGACCCGCACGGCGGCGCAGGCGCATGAGGAACGCGTCGGCGTCTGCCGCGACTTTGCCCATCTGGCGATCACGCTCTGCCGCTGCATGAACATCCCGGCCCGCTACGTGAACGGCTATCTCGGCGATATCGGCGTGCCCGCCGATCCGGCGCCGATGGATTTCTCGGCGTGGGTGGAAGTGTTCCTCGACGGCAGGTGGTACACTTTCGATCCTCGCCACAATGTGCCGAGGATCGGCCGCGTCGTCATCGCCCGCGGCCGCGACGCCACCGACGTGCCGCTGCTGCACAGTTTTGGCCCGCATCGGCTCACCCTGTTCAAGGTCTGGACGCACGAGCAGGAAGGTAATCTGTTCAAGCCGCCTTGTCGTGGCGTCGACAAGACGGTCAGCGCACGGATGCTGGCCTAGTCTTTCGGGACACATTCACAGTCCGTGTTTCCATTTCCCGCCACCGCGATCGTGCTGAACCGGTTCGATACATCTCGTCTGTACCGGATTGGGACGCAGTCCAGTCGTCCTGAATTGCGAGCCTGTTCGTGGTAAGCGCTTTGTCGACAAAGCCGTGCCGGCGCAGCTTTCGTTTACCCTCTGTTTACCCTGCCGCCGCTCGAAACCGTTTGGAAACAATGACCTGATCGCGGGCCGGTCGCTTTCCCGGGCCTGGCGGCGCGATCCGGCCGGATTCCTGCAATGCGCGTTCGGACAGCTGCAGGCTGTAGCGAATGGAGGCGGAAGGAATGCGGCGTTTCGGGGGTCTTGTTCAGACGATCGGCGGCTTTGCCGGGGATCGCAGCGGAAATTTCGCGGTCCTGTTTGGGATAATCGGCTCAGTGCTGGCACTGAGTGTCGGCTTTGCGGTCAACGTGTCCCAACTCTACAATGTAAAATCGAGCCTGCAAGGCGTGGTCGATGCAGCGGTCACCTCGACGGCCCGCGACCTGACAACCGGCGTCATCAGCGAGGCCGACGCCAGCAAATCGGTGCAGGCCTTTCTCGATGCCAACAGCACGGCGGGTATCCTCCAGGACAACCAGATCGTCCTCGACAATCTGGTTGTCGACAGGACAGCCAAGACTGTCCAGGCGGACGTCCATGTCAACGTCAACTACTATTTCCCGCTTTTCAGCACGGGTGGCATGCAACGCGTCCCCGCATCGACGACGGCGCTCTATTCGGACAAGCAGATCGAAGTCGCGATGATGCTGGACGTGACCGGGTCGATGGCCGGCCAGAAAATCATCGATCTGCGGGCGGCCGCGGCGAATGCTGTCGACAGCTTCCTGGGCGGCCAGGACCCCTCCAAGCCACGTGTGCGGGTTGCCATCGTGCCTTATGCCAATTCGGTGAATGCCGGTACACTTGCCGCCAGCAGCGTCTATGTGGAAACCACCGCCAGTCAACGCAAACAGGCGCCGGCCAATGACGCCGTGCAGTATGTCTCGGGCTTTATCCGTCCCGATAATTGCGCCACCGAGCGCAAGGGGACCTATCAGTATTCGGATGCGGGCCCCGACGTCAGCATGGTCAATCGCGACTACCTGCTGTCATCCTTCGCCTGGCAGACCGGCACCGCCGCCTGCCCGATCGCCGCGCTGATGCCGCTGACAGCGGATGCGACGGCGCTCAAGACGGTCATCAAGAATTTCGTCGCCTCCGGCGGCACCGCCGGCCATATCGGCGTGCAGTGGACCTGGTACATGCTTTCGGAAAACTGGGGCAGTGTGATGAAAGCCTCGGAACGGCCGGCCAAGATGGATCCAAAGAAGGTTGCCAAGATCGCGATCCTGATGACCGATGGCGAATTCAACCTGTCCTACTTCGATGCGAGCACGGTCAGCGACGTCTACAATGACGCCGGCAAGGAGCCGACCCGCACGGCCGCCAAGAAACTTTGCGCTGCCATGCGCGACAAGGGCATCGAGGTCTTCACCATTGGGTTTGACCTAAACGAAACGAATGCCAAGGCGACGCTCCAGGATTGCGCGAGCCCGGACACCGCCAAGATCAAGCACTTTTATCAGGCGGCCAATGGAACGGAACTCAACCAGGCTTTCCAGGATATAGCGCGCAACGTCGAGATGTTAACCGTAACCAAATAGGGGACAACAGCCCAAAAAGGAAAGGCCGCCGCTTCTCGCGAAGCCGGCGGCCTTCCGTGTTTCCGTCCATGGCGCGGCTCCTGGCGGCGACCCTGGTCGCCAGCCGCGCATCTCGCGCCTTAGCGGGAAGACTGCTTCCCGAAAGTGCGATCCGCTGAGGCCACGTTCTGGAAAACGAAATCACTCGACATCGGATCACCTCCTTTCGATTTGTTGAACACTCCCTCATGATGGGGTGTCATCCGGCAAATGGCAAGGCGCGGCACCCGAAAATCCTGAACAAGCCTGCTTGTGCACTCGGGCGGCTTGCGGCCGGCCGATCGGGCAGGCAAGATCGAGCCGCTATTGTTCCGGGCCACTATTTTGCCGGGTAAGGGAGGACGGGATGGAGGCAGCCGAGAGAGCGGCCCGGATTGTTCGGACGGTCATCGAGACGCTGAAGCCGGGTTTTGCGGTGAGGCTGTGGACAGGCGAGCGGATCGGCCCGGCTGCCGGCCCGGTGCTCACCATCAACGACCAGGACATCGTCTGGCAGATCGTACGTCGGCCCTCTTTATCGACGCTGATCGAGATGTGGATTGCCAAGGCGGTCGACGTCGAAGACGGATCGCTGTTCGATTTCTACGCCTTGCCCACGCACGGCAAGCTCAGGACGAAGCTCAAGACATTGCCGAAGCTGGCGATCCTGCGCGACCTGCCGGCGGTGCTGTTTTCGCGAAAACAGATGACGACGCGAACCGATCTTTCCGGCCGCAATCCTTTCGTCAGCGGTTCGAGCAAGGAGGCGATCGAGCATCATTACGACATTTCCAACGCATTCTACCGGCTCTTCCTCGACGAGCGCATGGTCTATAGCTGCGGCTACTTCAAGGATTTCGCCAACGATATCGATCAGGCCCAGAGAGACAAGCTCGACCATATCTGCCGCAAGCTTCGGCTGAAGCCCGGCGATAGATTGCTCGACATCGGCTGCGGCTGGGGAGCGATGCTCATCCATGCGGTGAAGAATTATGGCGTCGTCGGCCACGGCGTTTCGCTATCGGAAGCACAGACCGAGCTCGCCCGTGAACGCATCCGCGCCGAGGGGCTGGAGGACCGCATCACCATCGAGATAAAGTCCTATGCCGAGCTGTCCGGCTCCTTCGACAAGATCTCGTCGATCGGCATGTTCGAGCATCTGGGGCTTGCCAACCATGCGGCCTATTTCTCGAGGATCCATCGCCTGCTCAAGCCGGGCGGCATCTATCTGCACCACGCCATCACCCGGCGCGACAAGGGCAGCTTGAAGAAGACGCTGCGCAAGGGGCCGGAATTCAAGGCGCTGATCAAATACATTTTTCCGGGCGGCGAACTCGACACGATCGGCATGACGCTCGGCAATCTCGAGGCCCACGGCTTCCTCGTCTACGACGTCGAAAATTTGCGCGAGCACTATGCGCGCACCTGCAGGCTATGGGCCGAGCGCCTCCACGCACGCTTCGACGAAGCTATCGCCGAGGTCGGCGAAGCCAAGGCGCGGCTCTGGCTGCTTTATCTCACCGGCTGCTCGATTACCTTCGAACGCGCCTCGGCGCAGGTTTTCCAGACCGTCGCCACAAGGCGCGCGCGTGGGCCGAGCGGCCTGCCGCCGACGCGGGCGGATTTGTACCGATAGCTACAGGAGGCGCATCGTGGCGCCGATCTCGACGCGGGCCGGTCGATCGACGGTGCAGTAGACGCCGAGGTTATGGGCGTTGTGGCGGACCAGGCTGCGCAGGATTGCCGGGTCGTGGTCGAACCCGTCCTGGCCAATGATGGTGAAGCCGCAGCGGCGGCACGGCTCGGAGATGGTCAGGAGCAGGTCGCCGATCGCCAGCTTGCGCCCGATCCATTCCGTCTCGGGGAACGACCCCTCGACCTCCGGCACATCGACGACGATGTTGGGGCGGAAGCGGCGCGCGTCGGCGGTGCCCTTTGGATGCAGCACTTTCAAACGCGCCAGTGAGGCGGTGGTCAGCAGATGAATAGGGGCTTTGACGTAGCGTTCCGTCAGCAGAGGGCCGGCGTAATCCGGAGCCGCATTTTCCCGACGGAACGGCCGGATGGAAGCCGCAAAGCCGAGATAGGCGCAAATGGCGCGATCACTTTGCGCGCCAGGTGCCGAAAGCCAGCGTCCGTCGGGGATGGCGACCTCCAGCCTGCCGGCCTGCGACAGCCGGGTGCGGATGCGGGGCACCTTGTGCCATTTCGCTTCGCGGTCGGGCCGTGCGATTTCATCGGTCGAGGTATCGACAAGACCAAACAGGCGGTCGCCTTCGACGGTATGCCGGTCGACGGAGATCGCCTGCTGAAACTCGCCGGCGAGCGAGCTCGCGGGATAGCGCCAAAGCTCGGTGACGGCGCCCAATGCGGGTTGCATCAGCCCTTCTTGTTTTGCCGGTTGGCGATAAGGTCGTCGACGACCGCCGGATCGGCCAGCGTCGAGGTATCGCCGAGCGCGGCAAAATCATCCTCGGCGATCTTGCGCAGGATGCGTCGCATGATCTTGCCGGAACGGGTCTTCGGCAGGCCGGGCGCGAACTGGATCTTGTCGGGCGAAGCGATGGCGCCGATCTCCTTGCGGACATGGGCGACGAGTTCCTGGCGCAATTCCTCGCTTGGCGTTTCGCCGGCCATCAGCGTGACATAGCAGTAGATGCCCTGGCCCTTGATATCGTGCGGGTAGCCGACGACGGCGGCCTCCGAGACCTTCTCATGCGAAACCAGCGCCGATTCGACCTCGGCGGTGCCCATGCGGTGGCCGGAGACGTTGATGACGTCGTCGACGCGGCCGGTGATCCAGTAGTAGCCGTCAGCATCGCGGCGGCAGCCGTCGCCGGTGAAGTATCTGCCCTTGTAGGTCGAGAAATAGGTCTGCACGAAGCGGTCGTGATCGCCATAGACGGTGCGCGTCTGGCCCGGCCATGAGTCGGCAATACAAAGATTGCCGCTGGCTTCGCCTTCGAGCACCTTGCCGTCGGTATCGACCAGCTGCGGCTTGACGCCAAAGAAGGGCCGCGTCGCTGAACCCGCCTTGAGGTGGGTGGCGCCCGGAACCGGCGTGATCATGATGCCGCCGGTCTCGGTCTGCCACCAGGTATCGACGATCGGCACCTTGCCGTTGCCTACGACGTTGAAATACCACTCCCAGGCTTCCGGATTGATCGGCTCACCGACGGTGCCGAGCACGCGCAGCGACTTGCGCGACGTTTTGGTGACATGGGCATCGCCGGCGCCCATCAGCGCGCGCAACGCCGTCGGCGCCGTGTAGAAGATGTTGACCTTGTGCTTGTCGATCACGTCCCAGAAACGCGACTGCGACGGGTAGTTCGGCACGCCTTCGAACATCAGCGTGGTGGCGCCGTTGGCGAGCGGCCCGTAGACGATGTAGCTGTGGCCGGTGACCCAGCCGACATCGGCGGTGCACCAGTAGATATCGCCGTCATGATAGTCGAAGACATATTGGTGGGTCATCGAGACATAGACGAGATAGCCGGCGGTGGTGTGCAGCACACCTTTCGGCTTGCCGGTCGAGCCGGATGTGTAGAGGATGAACAACGGGTCCTCGGCGTTCATCTTCTCGGGCTTGCATTCGGCCTTAACCGTCGCGACCTCGTCATGGTACCAGACGTCGCGCCCGGCGGCCCAGCCGGTCTTGCCGCCAGTGCGGCGCACTACCAAGACCTTTTCGACTTTCGTTCCGGCCTTGGCGGCGATCTCGATCGCCTTGTCCGTGTTCTCCTTTAGCGGGATCGGCTTGCCGCCGCGCAGGCCTTCGTCGGCGGTGATGACGAAGGTCGACTTGCAGTCATCGATGCGTCCGGCCAGCGCATCCGGCGAAAAGCCGCCGAAGACGACCGAATGAATGGCGCCGATGCGCGTGCAGGCGAGCATCGCATAAGCGGCCTCCGGGATCATCGGCATGTAGATGGTTACGCGGTCGCCCTTCTTGACGCCGTGCTTTTTCATCACATTGGCGAGGCGGCAGACATGCGCGTAAAGCTCGTTATAGGTGATCTTCCTGTCGTCGTAGGGATTGTCGCCTTCCCAGATGATGGCGGTCTGTTCGCCGCGCTTCTTCAGATGCCGGTCGATGCAGTTCCAGGAAACGTTGGTCTGGCCATCCTCGAACCATTTGATTGAGACCTGGCCGTCGAAGGACGTGTTCTTGACCTTGCTGTACGGCTTGAACCAGTCGATGCGCTTGCCGTGCTTGCCCCAGAACTTGTCCGGGTTCTTGACGCTGTCGGCGTACCATTTCAGGTAGGTGTCATTGTCAATCAGCGCGTTCTTCTTCCACGCCGGCTGGACGCGATGGACATGAACATCGGACATTTCTTCGCCTTCCTCCCCAAAACCAAACCGCCGGCTTGACCGCCGGCAGGATCGCGGCGATGCGGCCGCGAATTCGCGCGCATTATTAACAGTTCGGCCGCGACGGCAACATTAGACGTTGGATTCGCGCGGCGGGATGCCGCAGGTGCTTTGCCGGGTCGTGTCAGCACTCTCGTGAGTCGGCTGCTAAGCGCATGTTTTTGCGGGAGGAATCTGGTTCGATCGCAGAAATATCAATAGACGATTAAGCAAATGGGGTGCACAATTTCAGGCTGGGAGGAAGGAGAATCAACCAGGGGACCGCAATGCGCGACCATTCCGAAATGGACCTGATGCTCAAGGGCTATGGCTTGACCACGGCCAAGATTCTTTATCACTTTCCAGATCATCCGCATCTGCTGCAGAGCTTCATCTGGCAGGATTACGACATCGCCCCGAAATTTCCCGTGCTGATCCGTTTCATCGAGTTCTGGAAGGCCAAGCTCGAAGGCCCGCTGCATTCGGTCAGCTACACGCACCAGAAGCTGATCGCGCCGAACGAATGGCGCAAGGTCGACGGCGAGTTCGTTCTGCATTAGCCGGGCGGGCGGCAGCCTGGGAGCCGCCGCCCAGCTTTTGGAGCGTCAGACTGCGGGCGGGTTCAGCCGGGCAAAACCCTCCTGCCGGCGATAGGGAAAATACGGATAGGGTGCGGTGACCTCACTTGCCGTGTCGAGCTTCTTCATCTGCTCGGCTGTCAAGGACCAGCCGACGGCGCCGAGATTCTGGCGCAACTGCTCCTCGTTGCGCGCGCCAATGATGACGGAGGCGACGGTCGGCCGCTGCAGCAGCCAATTGATGGCGATCTGCGGTATGGTCTTGCCGGTTTCCTCGGCGACAACATCAAGCGCGTCGACGACCCGATAGAGATGCTCATCCTCGACGGGCGGTCCGAAGCTTGCCGTGTCGTGCAGCCGGCTTTTCTCAGGCAGCTTCTGGCCACGGCGGATCCTGCCGGTCAGGCGGCCCCAGCCGAGTGGGCTCCACACCAGCGCACCGACACCCTGGTTGAGGCCGAGCGGCATCAACTCCCATTCATAATCGCGTCCGACCAGCGAGTAATAGACCTGATGGGCGACGTATCGGGGATAGCCATATCTGCCCGCCAGGCCGAGCGACTTCATCACTTGCCAGCCGGAAAAATTGGAGACGCCGACATAACGCAGTTTGCCGGCGCGCACGAGACTGTCCAGTGTCGACAGCACCTCCTCGATCGGTGTTGCTGCGTCGAAGGCGTGCAGTTGCAGCAGGTCGATGTAGTCGGTGCCAAGGCGCCCCAGCGCGTCTTCGACGGCCTTGATCAGGCGTGAACGTGACGATCCGGCATCGTTGGGACCGTCGCCCATCGGCAGCGAGGTCTTGGTCGAGATCAGCACGGCGTCGCGGCGGCCCTTGATGGCAGCGCCGAGCACTTGTTCGGAAGCGCCATTCGAATAGACGTCGGCGGTGTCGAACAGGTTGACGCCGGCCTCAAGGCAGATGTCGACCAGCCGCCGTGCTTCCGTCGCATCGCTGTTGCCCCAGGCGCCGAACAGCGGGCCTGAACCGCCGAAGGTTCCAGCGCCGAACGAGAGCGCCGGGACCTTCAGGCCTGATGCGCCAAGATTTCGATAATCCATGGGTTTGCTCCTTGTGGAAGGATGGCTGTTTCAAAGATTGGTTGAGGTTTGCCGTTCTATGACCGCGCGATTTCCGGTGTGGCGAGGACAGGATCTCGGTCGAGGCGCAGCGCAAACGCCGCCACGGCAAGCGCTGAAAGCGGCAACAGGGCCGCGACCCAGGTGACGGCATCGAGGCCGGGACCATGGGCGATGACCACGCCGCCGAGCCAGGCGCCGGCAGCATTGCCGAGGTTGAAGGCGGCGATGTTGAAGGATGAGGCGAGGCTCTGGCCGGCGCCTTGTGCCTTTTCCAGTACCCACATCTGCAGCGGCGCCACGGTGGCGAAGGCGGCGGCGCCGAGCAGGCCGACATAGATAACGGCCATGACCTGGCTGTGCAGGGCGAAGGTCATGGTGCCGAGCACCATCGCCAGGACGACGAGACTGCCGAGAACGGACGGTACCAACCAGCGGTCGGCGAACTTGCCGCCGGCGAGGTTGCCGGCAATGAGGCCGCCGCCGAAGACCAGCAGGATCGGCGACACCGCTGCTTCATCAAAACCGGTGATCTCGGTCAGCAACGGGGCGATGTAGGTGAAGACGGCGAAGACGCCGGCATAGCCAAGCACGGTGGTAGCAAAGCCAAGCAGGACCGGCGTGCGGCCGAGCACGGCGAGATCGGCGCGCAAATTGCTCTTCTCAGGCTCTGTTCGGCTGCCCGGCACCAGCAGCAGAATGATGGTAAAGGCGGCGATGCCGACCAGGGTCACCGCCCAGAAGGTCGCGCGCCAGCCGAAGGCTTGGCCGAGCCATGTGCCGAAGGGCACGCCGAGGATGTTGGCGATGGTCAGGCCGGTGAACATCAGGGCGATCGCCGAGGCTTTCTTGTTGGGCGCCACCAGTCCGGTCGCCACGACCGAGCCGACGCCGAAGAAGGTGCCGTGGGCGAAGGCGGTCAGTACGCGCGCACCCATCAGCGTCCAGTAGTCTGGGGCAAGCGCACAAGCGAGGTTGCCCAGCGTGAAGATCGCCATCAGCGCCAGAAGCACGGTTTTGCGCGGCCAACGGCCGGTTGCGATCGTCAGCAGCGGCGCGCCGATGACAACGCCCAGCGCATAGCCGGAAATCAGCTGGCCGGCAGCCGAGATCGAGACGTCGAGATCGGTGCTGACGTCGAGCAGCAGGCCCATGATGACGAATTCGGTGACGCCGATGCCGAACGCACCGGCGGCAAGAGCGTAAAGAGCAAGGGGCATGGCGGTTCCCACTTCGATGACGACCAGTTTTGACGACGGGCGCCGTGTCCTCCCACGCCCCGATCCGGAAGATCGTGCCGCGATGTGCTGTGAACCAGCCTTGCATCGGGCACATCGTCTGTGAAATAGATTCACCAATGGCCAGGCCCGACATCAATCGCTCCGGCGAGATCGAAGTGTTCGTCCGCGTCGTCGAGGCGGGCAGCTTTTCAGCCGCTGCCCGCGCGTTGCGGATGACGCCGTCGGCGGTGAGCAAGCTGATCGCGCGGCTGGAGGCGCGGCTTGGTGCGCGGCTGGTCAGCCGTTCGACGCGCAAGCTGCAACTGACGCCGGAGGGGGCGGCGTTCTTCGACAGCGGCGTGCGCGTCCTGGCCGACATGGCGGCGGCCGAGCGCGAGGCAGCGGCGGGTGCCGCGCCGCGTGGCCGGCTGCGGATCAACAGCTACGTGCCTTTCGGGCAGCATCGGCTGATCCCGCTTTTGCCGCGTTTCCTAGAACGCTACCCCGAAATCTCGGTCGATCTGGTGTTGACCGACGATGTCATCGACCTGATGGAGGAGCGCGCTGACGTCGCCATCCGCGCCGGACCGCTCGGCGAATCACGGCTGGTGGCGCGCAAGCTCGGGCAGAGCCGGGTGGTCGTCGTTGCGGCGCCATCGTATCTCGAAGCGCGTGGCACGCCCAAGACGCCCGCCGATCTCGATCGTCACAACCGGATGGGCTTCCGTTTCGTACGTCACCTCGAGGGCTGGCCTTTTATCGACGCGGCCGGCAAGCCGATCACCCTGTCGATCATCGGAAATACGCTGGTCAGCGACGGCGAGGCGATGCGGCTGATGGCGCTCTCGGGGGCGGGCCTCGCCCGGCTGGCACGCTGGCATGTGGAGGCCGACATTGCCGCCGGCCGGCTTCTGCCGCTGCTGGAAGAGTTCAACCCCGGCGACGAGGAACTCACCCACGCCGTCTATGTCGGCCAAGGCAAGCATCTGCCGGCGCGGGTGCGGGCGTTTTTGGACTTTTTGGTCGAGACGGTCCGGCTGACCTGAGCCCAAAAAAGATCGGGAGCCTGCCGGCTCCCGAAGCATCGAATCGAAGGTGAGATTGAGTTACGTTTTCGGCACAACGGGCGCCGGACGCCGGCCGGCAGCCTGACGTTCCAGCATCCAGCCGGGGTATTCGGCGGGCAGGGCACTGACTTCGTCGAGGCGAACGAGATCATCGGCATCGAGCTTCAACTCGGTGGCTGCAAGGTTCTGTTCCAGCTGCTCCATGCGGCTGGCGCCGATGATGACGCTCATCACGAATGGCTTGGCCAGGACATAGCCGAGCGCCACCGTGGCGACGCTGACGCCGTGCTTGACGGCGATCTCGCGCATGACGGCGACTGCTGCCCAGGCACGGTCCTCATTGACCGGCGGGAAATTGAAGCTGGCGCGGCGGCCCTCGCCATTGCCGGGGGCGCCCGGTCCGTATTTGCCGGAGAGCAGGCCGCCAGCCATCGGCGACCAGACCATCAGCCCGAGCTTCTCCTCGTTGAGCAGCGGCACGATTTCGCGCTCGAGATCGCGGCCGGCGATCGAGTAGTACGACTGCACGGTCTCGAAGCGGGCAAATCCCTTGCGCTCGGCAATACCCAGCGCCTTGGCAACGCGCCAGGCCTGCCAGTTCGAGACGCCGACATAGCGGACCGTGCCGGCGGCAACGAGGTCGTCGAGCGCCCGCAGTGTCTCGTCGATCGGCGTCACCGTGTCGGTGCCGTGCAGCTGGTAGAGATCGATGTGATCGAGCTGCAGCCGCTCGAGGCTGCCTTCGACCGAATCCATGATGTGGCCGCGCGAGGAACCACGCTGGTTCGGGCCCCCGCCCATGGCGCCATGGACCTTGGTGGCGATGATCACGTCCTGTCGGTTGACGCCAAGATTCCTGAGCGACTGGCCGAGAAGCCGTTCCGAGGCGCCGAAGGAATAGACATCCGCCGTGTCGAAGAAATTGACGCCGGCGGCGAGCGAGCGGGCAACGATCTCGTCGACGCCCTTCTGGTCGAGGCTGGCGATCAGGCCCCATTGGGCATTCTCGCCGGCCGCGCCGAACGTCATCGTGCCGAGGCAAAGTTCGGAGACGAACATCCCCGTATTTCCAAGTTGATTGTAACGCATGGGTGGCTCCAGACGGGTTGAGAATAACTCGACCCATATAGGAACGAAACGTTCCGTTTCTATACGCTGGCGCAGTCAATGTCAGCCTGTGGCCTAAGGTCGGCTGCGCCTCATCTGGCGCCGAAAATTGCCGATCCAACCCTGACACTGGTCGCGCCGAAGGCGATCGCGGTTTCGTAGTCGCCGGACATGCCCATGGAGAGCTTGTCGACGCCGGCCTCAAGCCCAAGCTTTTCCAGCAGCGCGAAATGCGGACCGGGGTTCTCGTCGGCCGGCGGAATGCACATCAGCCCTTCGATGGCGAGGGCGTGAACCGAGCGGCAGCGGGCCACGAAGGCGACAGCCTCGCGCGGCTCGATGCCGGCCTTTTGCGGCTCGGAGCCGGTGTTGACCTGGACATAGAGCCTTGGTGACCGGCCTTGCCTGGCGATCTCCTTGGCCAGCTCTGCGGCGATCTTTTCACGGTCGACGGTTTCGATGACATCGAACAATGCCACCGCTTCCTTGGCCTTGTTCGATTGCAGCGGACCGATCAGATGCAGCTCGATGTCGGAAAATGCCTCCTTCAGCACCGGCCATTTCGCTTGTGCTTCCTGGACGCGGTTTTCGCCGAAGACGCGCTGGCCGGCCTCGATAATCGGGCGGATATCGGCGGCGTCGAAGGTTTTCGAGACTGCGACCAGCGTCACCGCTCCGGCCTCACGGCCTGCCTCGCGCTCGGCGGCAGCGATCCTTGCCTTGACCGTGAAAAGCTGTTCGACGGCGCTCGCCATGCCTATATCCTGCCTGTGTTTGGCTTTTCGCCGGATCGCCGCAGTTGACGGGTCCGGCAATCCATGGTGAACACCGCGACGACATTTCCTGAGCCGCCCGGGCATTGTCCGGCGGCTCGCGCATGCTTTTAAGTGAAAAACACCCGATGGCAACCGAACGATACAATCCGCGCGCGTCAGAGCCCAAATGGCAGAACGCCTGGGACGCCAAGAAGCTGTTCGAAGCCGACAATGACGACCCGCGCCCGAAATACTACGTGCTGGAGATGTTCCCGTATCCGTCGGGGCGCATCCATATCGGCCATACCCGCAACTATACGATGGGCGACGTGGTGGCGCGCTACAAGCGGGCCAAGGGTTTCAACGTGCTGCACCCGATGGGCTGGGACGCCTTTGGCATGCCAGCCGAAAACGCGGCGATGCAGAACAAGGTCCATCCCAAGGACTGGACCTATCAGAACATCGCCGCCATGCGCGAGCAGCTCAAGGTCATGGGCCTGTCGCTCGATTGGGCCCGCGAGTTCGCCACCTGCGACGTCGACTACTATCACCGCCAGCAGATGCTGTTCCTCGATTTCGTCGAGAAGGGGCTGGTGACGCGCAAATCCTCCAAGGTCAACTGGGATCCGGAGGACATGACGGTGCTTGCCAACGAGCAGGTCATCGACGGACGCGGCTGGCGCTCAGGCGCGCTGGTGGAACAGCGCGAGCTGACGCAGTGGTTCTTCAAGATCACCGATTACGCGCAGGATCTGCTGGATTCGCTCGACCAACTCGACGACTGGCCGGAAAAAGTGAAGCTGATGCAGGCGAACTGGATCGGCCGTTCGGAAGGGCTGCTGATCCGCTGGCCGCTGGCCAAGCCAGTCGCCGGCGAGCATGAGCTCGAAGTCTATACGACCAGGCCCGACACCATCTTCGGCGCGTCCTTCATGGCGATTGCGGCCGACCATCCGCTGGCCAAAAAGGCCGCCGAGGACAATCCGGCGCTGGCAAAGTTCATCGACGAAGTCCGCCATATGGGCACTTCGGCGGCGGCATTGGAGACGGCCGAGAAGAAGGGTTTCGATACCGGCATTCGCGTTGTCCATCCGTTCGACGAGAGGTGGACGCTGCCCGTCTACGTCGCCAATTTCGTGCTGATGGACTATGGCACCGGCGCCATCTTCGGCTGCCCGGCACATGACCAGCGCGACCTCGACTTCGCCAACAGATACGGCCTTCCGGTCATTCCGGTGGTGATGCCGGAAGGCGAGAATCAAGGAAGCTTCCAGGTCATCGACGAGGCTTATGTCGATGATGGCGCGATGATCAATTCGCGCTTCCTCGACGGCATGAAGCCGGATCAGGCATTCGACGAGGTGGCGAAGCTGCTGGAACAAAGGACCATCGGCAACCGGCCGATGGCCGAGCGCAAGGTGAATTTCCGCCTGCGCGACTGGGGCATTTCGCGCCAGCGCTATTGGGGCTGCCCGATCCCGATGATCCATTGCGAGGATTGCGGCGTGGTGCCGGTGCCGAAGGCCGACCTGCCGGTCAAGCTGCCGGACGACATCGAGTTCGACCGGCCGGGCAATCCGCTCGATCGCCATCCGACATGGCGGCACGTCAAATGCCCGCGTTGCGGCAAGGATGCGCGGCGCGAAACCGACACGATGGACACATTTGTCGATTCTTCTTGGTATTTCGCTCGCTTCACCGCGCCGTGGGCAAACGATCCGACCGATCCCAAGGCCGCGACTGAATGGCTGCCGGTCGACCAGTATATTGGCGGCATTGAGCATGCGATCCTGCATTTGCTCTATTCGCGCTTTTTCACCCGCGCCATGCGCGAGACCGGCCATGTCGATCTCGCCGAGCCGTTCAGGGGCCTGTTCACGCAAGGCATGGTGGTGCACGAGACCTATCGGGTTGGCGGCGCCTCGAACGGCCGCTGGCTTGCGCCTAGCGAGGTCAGGCTGGAAGACGCCGACGGCAAGCGCCGCGCCTTCGAAATCGCCACCGGCGAAGAGGCGGTGATCGGTCCGCTCGAAAAAATGTCGAAGTCGAAGAAGAATACGGTGAGTCCGGAAGAGATCACCGACGGCTACGGCGCCGATACGGCGCGCTGGTTCATGCTGTCGGACTCGCCGCCCGAGCGCGATGTCGAATGGACCGACGAGGGTGCGGCCGGCGCGCATCGCTTCATCCAGCGCATCTGGCGCCTGGTGTCGACGGCTGCCGAATCGCTCGCCGGAGTCCGGCCAGAGGCGGCGAAGGACGGCGAGGCCGGGACAGTGTCCAAGGCCGCGCACAAGATCTTGAAGTCGGTCGGCGAGGATATCGAAAAGCTCGCCTTCAACCGCGCCATCGCCCGCATCTACGAGCTCGCCAATGCCTTGACCGTACCGCTCAACGAGGCGGCAGAGGGCAGGGCCGGTCCGGCGCTGCAAGCGGCCTGCCGTGAGGCCGTCGAGATCCTGGTGCACCTGATCGCGCCGGTCATGCCGCATCTGGCCGAGGAGTGCTGGCAGACGCTCGGCGGCACCGACCTTGTCGCCGAACGGCCCTGGCCGGATTACGATCGCTCGCTTGTCGTCGACGCCGAGATCGTGCTGCCGGTCCAGGTCAACGGCAAGAAACGCGGCGATTTGACAATTGCCCGTGACGCGGATCAAGGTGCGGTCGAAAAGGCGGTTCTGGCTCTCGACTTCGTGCAGAAAGCGCTCGAAGGTAAGGCGCCGCGCAAGGTGATCATAGTGCCGCAGAGGATCGTCAATGTCGTTGCCTGATCCGCGAAAGACAGAGTTGACGCTGCGCCGCGTTGTGCTTTGCGGGCTGCTCGCCTCGGTGGCGCTGGTTTCCGCCTGCACGGTGCGGCCGCTCTATTCGAGCGCGCCGCTGATCGCCGGCTCGCAGGTCGGCGCTGCTGCCGAACTGGCATCGATCTCGGTCAAGCCGGTCAAGACCCGCTACGCCCAGCAGGTCCGCAACAATTTGATCTTCGCGCTCGGCCAGGGCGCCGGCGAGCCGGCTTCGCCGGTCTATTCGCTTGATCTCGGCGTCTCCGAACTCGTCGAATCGGCGGCAATCGAGCAGGTCACGACCGACGAAGACGAGCCGACCGCCGGCACTGTGACGCTGACTGCCAACTATGTGCTCAGCGATGCCAAGACGGGCACGGTCATAGCGAGGGGCAAGCGCTCGATTCCGTCGTCATACGACAGGCCGCGCCAGGAATTCGCGTCATACCGGGCCCAGATCGACGCCGAGAACCGTGCGGCGCGCGAGCTGGCAGATGTGCTGCGGCTGTCGATTGCCCAGGATCTGATCAAGCACGGCAAGCCGGCGGCAAGCTAGGTCTTTCCAGAGTGCGCAATCTGCAAAAAAGGCCGATTGCTCGGCTTTTTTTGTTCGTAGGATAGTCGCTTCAGCCGATCTTCTGCCCGGTCTTTGCCCAGTCGGCGAGGAACAGTTCCAGGCCCTTGTCGGTCAGCGGGTGCTTGACCAGCGCCTTGAGCGTCGCCGGCGGCGCGGTGATGACATCGGCACCGATCAGCGCCGCCTGCTTGACATGGTTCACGGTACGCACCGAAGCGGTCAGGATTTCAGTCTGGAAGTCATAATTGTCGTAGATGGTGCGGATATCGGCAATCAGCTCCATGCCGTCCCAGCCGCTATCGTCGATGCGGCCGACGAAGGGCGAGATGAAGGAGGCGCCGGCCTTGGCGGCGAGCAGCGCCTGGGTGGCCGAGAAGCACAGCGTGACGTTGACCATGCGGCCGTCCGACCGGATGTCCTTGCAGGCTCTCAGGCCGTCGAGCGTCAGCGGCACCTTGATGCAGACATTGTCGGCGATCCTGGCCAGGATCTTGGCCTCCGCCATCATGTCCTTGTATTCGGTGGCGACGACTTCGGCCGAGACTGGGCCCTTGACGATCTCGCAGATCTCTCTTGTGACGTCGGCGATCTTGCCGCCGGATTTCAGGATCAGCGACGGATTGGTGGTTACGCCGTCGAGCAGCCCCAAATCGTTCAGCTCGCGGATTTCCTTGACATCGGCGGTGTCGACAAAAAATTTCATGGCGGTCTCCTGAAGATTTTTCATGTGCACGTCATGCACATTTGGGGTCGGACTTTGATCTAGACCAAAGTCGGGGCAAGGTCACGCCTCATGATCGAAGATTCGCCCTTTGTCGCGGCCGCACCGGTGCTGGTGCCGATGCCCGCCGAGCGCCCCTACACCTATGCCGTGCCGGCTGGCATGCGCGTGGTGCCGGGCTCGATCGTGCGCGTTCCGCTTGGGCCCCGCCAGGTCGCCGGCATCGTCTGGGACGGCGCCGTCGAAAAGGTCGACGCGAAGAAATTGCGGCCGATCGAGCAGGTTTTCGACTGCCCGCCGATCGACCGCGCGATGCGGCGTTTTGTCGATTGGGTGGCGCAGTACACGCTGTCGCCGCCCGGCATGGTGGCGCGCATGCTGCTCAGGGCGCCGGAGGCGTTCGACCCGGAGCCGTGGATCGAAGGGCTGCAGCGCACGTTCGCCAAGCCCGACCGGATGACGGAGGCGAGGACGCGCGTGCTGGAGACGGCCGAAGGCGGACTTGCCTGGACGCGATCCGGCCTGGCGCATGCGGCAGGCGTGTCGTCGACGGTGGTGGACGGGCTGCGGGTGCAGGGCGTATTCCAGACGGTGATGATCCCGCCGCGGCCGGTGGTCGCAGCACCCGATCCCGGCTACGCCGTGCCTTCACTGATGCCCGACCAGAGCGATGCCGCCGAGACGCTGCGCGCCAATGTCGCGACCGGTACATTCGGCGTCACCCTGCTCGACGGTGTAACCGGATCCGGCAAGACGGAGGTCTATTTCGAGGCGGTCGCGGCCGCGCTCGATCGCGGCAAGCAGGTGCTGATCCTGCTGCCGGAAATCGCGCTGACCCACGCCTTCCTCGAACGCTTCCAGGAGCGGTTCGGCGCCAAGCCGGCGGAGTGGCACTCGGACCTGCCGCCAAGGATGCGCGAAAAGGTCTGGCGGCAGGTAGCGGAAGGCGGCGTGCGGGTCGTCGCAGGCGCGCGCTCGGCGCTGTTCCTGCCATTCAGGGAGCTTGGACTGATCGTCGTCGACGAAGAGCACGATCCCGCCTACAAGCAGGAGGATCGCGTCTTTTACAACGCGCGCGACATGGCCGTGGTGCGCAGCCATATCGGCGGCTTTCCGGTCGTGCTCGCCTCGGCGACACCGTCGGTCGAAAGCCGGGTCAATGCCAGCCAGGGCCGCTACAGCAGGGCGGTGCTTTCGGCGCGCTTTGCCGAGGCGGCACTTCCCGATCTCAAGACGATCGACATGCGCCGCGCGCCGCCGGCACGCGGCGGCTTCCTGTCGCCTGTACTGCTCGGCCATATACGGCAGACGCTGGAAAGAAAGGAACAGTCGCTGCTGTTCCTCAACCGGCGCGGCTATGCGCCGCTGACGCTCTGCCGGGTCTGCGGCCACCGCTTCGGCTGTCCGGTCTGCTCGGCCTGGCTGGTCGAGCACCGCTTTCGCGGCCAGCTCGTCTGCCACCACTGCGGGCACAATGAACGCCGGCCCGAAGCCTGTCCGGAATGCGGCACGCTCGATCATCTGGTCGCCTGCGGGCCAGGCGTCGAGCGCATCGCCGAGGAGGTCGTCGCGCATTTCCCCGATGCCCGCACCATCGTCTTGTCGTCCGACCTGATGGGCGGCGTGCGGCGGCTGCGGCTCGAGCTTGAAGCCATCGCCAATGGCGAGGCCGACATCGTCATCGGCACACAACTCGTCGCCAAGGGCCATAATTTCCCCAACATGACGCTGGTCGGTGTGGTCGATGCCGATCTCGGCCTTGCCAATGGCGACCCGCGCGCCGCCGAGCGCACCTTCCAACTGCTCAGCCAGGTGACCGGCCGCGCCGGCCGCACCGGCAAGAAAAGCCTCGGCCTGCTGCAGACCTTCCAACCCGACCACCCGGTGATGCGCGCGATCGTCTCAGGCGATGCCGAGGCCTTCTACGAGCGCGAGATCGCCGAGCGTGAGCGGGCGGGGCTGCCGCCCTTCGGCAGGCTCGCCGGCGTCATCGTCAGCGCGGCGACACGGGCCGAAGCCGAAGGGCACGCCCGTGGCCTGCGTCGCGCCGCGCCGCAGGCCAGCGACCTGTTCGTGCTCGGCCCGGCCGAGGCGCCGCTGTCGTTGATCGGCGGCCGCCATCGCTTTCGCCTGCTGATCCAGGGCGAACGGCGCGCCGACATGCAAGGGTTCATTCGCACCATGCTGGCCGAGGGACCGAAGATAAGGGGCTCGGTGCGAGTCCAGGTCGACATCGACCCGCAGAGCTTTTTGTGAAGGGGCTCAGAGGACAGGCTTCCGTAAATTGCCGATGCCCATCTGGCGTATGTCTCTTGCTTCGTTAGAATGCCCGAAATTTTGAATATCCATTTACGAGGGGACAACATGGAATTTGCGTTTCCGTGGCCGATGAGCCAGGGCGAGTGGCTGGCATGGTCGAGCGCCGTGGTGACCTTGCTGTTCGGCCTGCTGCTGTTCCTGGCGCCAGGATTGGCCTTCCGGATCCTGCGGCTGCAGGTCAGACCGGAGAAGGCAGCGGCGATCGCCGAGGGGCGCGGCCGGATGTCGGGCTTCTATCTCGGCCTCAGCCTGTGCTGCATCCTCCTGGCGCAGCCGCTGCTCTATATGGCGCTCGGCTTCTCCTGGCTGTTCACCGCCTTCGGCCGGCTGCTGTCGATGATGTCGGACGGCGCCAACACGCCGTTCAACTGGGCATCCATCGTCGTCGAGCTGGTGCTGGCGGCGCTGCCTCTGGCCTTCGCCTTCGGCTTTTTGCCCTGAATCAGGGATCAATCCGGGGTTGGTTGCTGAACTCGGCCGGCGGATGCGACAATAGTGCCTGAAAACCATGCCGGACGACGCATTGCGGTCTGAAAATGCCTGTGCTAGACGGCAATCGACTTTCGACCGGGGATAGCGGAAGCCGCGCCTCCGTGCTTGGAAAAATGCAGTAAGGTCAAAGATTTAGCCAGAGTTTTTGCTCGCGCCAACAATCTGCGGCCTGTCAGACAAGAGAAAAGACGGTCCGTGGCCCAATCGTCATCGCCAATCTCAGGTGTCGCAGAACGCTATGCGGGTTCGCTGTTCGAACTCGCGCTGCAGGCCAATTCGGTCGCCAGCGTCGAGGCCGACCTCAATAGGTTCGAAACGATGCTCGAAGGCAGCGCTGACCTTTCGCGGCTGATCAGGAGCCCTGTCTTCTCCAGCGAGGACCAGGCCAAGGCGATCGCCGCGATCGCCGACAAAGCGGGGATCACCGGCCTCACCGGCAATTTCCTGCGCGTCGTTGCCCAGAATCGCCGGCTATTTGCCGTGCCCGGCATGATCAAGGCGTTCCGCCAGATCGCCGCCGAACACCGCGGCGAGACCGCCGCCGAGGTTACCTCGGCGCATGCGCTGACGCCTGCCCAGGAAACCGAGCTGAAGGCAGCGCTGAAAAGTGTCGCCGGCAAGGATGTGGCGATCACGGTCACCGTCGATCCGTCGCTGCTCGGCGGACTGGTGGTCAAGATCGGCTCGCGCCAGATCGATACGTCGCTCAAAACCAAACTCAATTCGCTCAAGCTTGCACTGAAAGAGGTCGGCTGATGGACATCCGCGCCGCGGAAATTTCCGCAATTCTGAAAGACCAGATCAAGAATTTCGGCAAGGAGGCCGAGGTCTCCGAAGTCGGCCAGGTGCTGTCCGTCGGTGACGGTATCGCCCGCGTCTACGGCCTCGACAATGTCCAGGCCGGCGAGATGGTCGAGTTCCCCGGCGGCATCCGCGGCATGGCGCTCAACCTCGAAGCCGACAATGTCGGCGTTGTCATCTTCGGCGCCGACCGCGACATCAAGGAAGGCGACACCGTCAAGCGCACCGGCGCCATCGTCGATGCGCCCGTCGGCATGGGCCTGCTCGGCCGCGTCGTCGACGCGCTCGGCAACCCGATTGATGGCAAAGGCCCGATCCAGGCCACCGAACGCAAGCGCGTCGACGTCAAAGCGCCCGGCATCATCCCGCGCAAATCGGTGAACGAGCCGATGTCGACCGGCCTCAAGGCCATCGACGCGCTGATCCCGGTCGGCCGCGGCCAGCGCGAACTGGTCATCGGCGACCGCCAGACCGGCAAGACCGCGATCATCCTCGACACCATGCTCAACCAGAAATCGGTGCACGACAACGGCCCTGAGAAGGAAAAGCTGTACTGCGTCTATGTCGCCGTCGGCCAGAAGCGCTCGACGGTGGCGCAGTTCGTCAAGGTCCTGGAAGAGCGCGGCGCGCTCGACTATTCGATCATCGTCGCCGCGACCGCCTCCGATCCGGCGCCAATGCAGTTCCTGGCGCCGTTCACCGCCTGCACCATGGGCGAATATTTCCGTGACAACGGCATGCACGCGCTGATCAGCTACGACGACCTGTCGAAGCAGGCCGTCGCCTATCGCCAGATGTCGCTGCTGCTGCGCCGTCCGCCGGGCCGCGAAGCCTATCCCGGCGACGTTTTCTACCTGCACTCGCGCCTGCTCGAGCGCGCCGCCAAGCTCAATGACGAAAACGGCGGTGGGTCGCTGACGGCGCTGCCGATCATCGAAACGCAGGCCAACGACGTGTCGGCCTATATCCCGACCAACGTCATCTCGATCACCGACGGCCAGATCTTCCTGGAAACCAATCTGTTCTTCCAGGGCGTGCGCCCGGCGGTCAATGTCGGCCTTTCGGTGTCGCGCGTCGGCTCCTCGGCGCAGATCAAGGCGATGAAGCAGGTTGCCGGGTCGATCAAGGGCGAGCTCGCGCAGTACCGCGAAATGGCTGCTTTCGCGCAGTTCGGCTCCGATCTCGACGCCGCCACGCAACGCCTGCTCAACCGCGGCTCGCGTCTGACCGAGCTGTTGAAGCAGCCGCAATTCTCGCCGCTCAAAGTCGAGGAGCAGGTCGCGGTGATCTTCGCCGGCGTCAACGGCTATCTCGACAAGCTGGCGGTCAACCAGGTCGGCAAGTTCGAGCATGGTCTGCTGTCGCATATGCGCTCGGCCGGCAAGGACGTGCTCGACGGCATCCGCAAGGAGAAGGCGCTGTCCGACGATCTGCGCGCCAGGCTGAAGGCAGAAATCGACGCCTTCGCCAAGACCTTTGCTTGAGCAGGACGGACGGGATCAGGTTTGAAGCATGCCTTCGTTAAAAGACCTTCGTAACCGTATCGCCTCGGTCAAGGCGACGCAGAAGATCACCAAGGCGATGCAGATGGTCGCCGCGGCGAAGCTGCGTCGCGCGCAGGAAGCGGCGGAAGCGGCGCGTCCCTATTCGGAGCGCATGGGCGCGGTGCTGGCCAATATCACCCAGGCGATCGGCGGCGGCGGCGATGCCCCGGCGCTGATGACCGGCACCGGCAAGGACGACGTGCATCTGCTTGTCGTCTGCACGGCCGAACGCGGTCTGTGCGGCGGTTTCAATTCGCAGATCGCCCGCTTTGCCCGCGACCACATCCGCAAGCTTCTGGCCGACGGCAAGCAGGTCAAGATCATCTGCGTCGGCAAGAAGGGGTTCGACATATTGCGCCGCGACTACGGGGCGCTGATCATCGAGCGTGTCGACCTGCGCGAGGTCAAGACGCTGGGCTTCGTCAATGCCGATGCCATCGCCAAGAAGGTGATCCACCTGTTCAACGAAGGCGGCTTCGACATCTGCACGCTGTTCTATTCGCAGTTCAAGTCGGTGATCAGCCAGATCCCGACGGCGCAGCAAATTGTCCCGGCGGGCGCGCCTGCGGCTGGCGCGGAAGTGAAGGACGGCGGCAGCGCCGTCTACGAATACGAGCCGGAGCCGGGCGAGATCCTCTCCGATCTCATCCCACGCAACATTTCCGTGCAGGTTTTTCGCGCGCTGCTCGAGAATGCTGCCGGCGAGATGGGCGCCAAGATGAGCGCCATGGACAATGCGACGCGCAACGCCGGCGACATGATCAACAAATTGTCGATCACCTACAACCGCCAGCGGCAGGCGCAGATCACCAAGGAATTGATCGAAATCATTTCGGGCGCCGAGGCGCTCTAGGCACGCCCACAAGGAGGTCATCGACCTCAAGCGTGTGAGAAACAAAGAGACGAAAAGGGTAAAGACGATGGCGAAAGCAGCGACCCCGAAGACGGCAGCCCCTAAGGCCGCGGCACCAGCGAAGGCTCCGGCAGCAGCAAAGGCCGCTCCGGCCAAGAAGGCGGCAGCAACCAAGGCCGCCGCTGTGAATACGCCGGCCGCCACCATCAAGAAAACCGGCCTGGCAGGCAAGGTTCGCCAGGTCATCGGCGCCGTTGTCGACGTCCAGTTTGGCGAACATCTGCCGGCGATCCTGAACGCGCTTGAGACGATCAACGTCGGCAATCGCCTGGTGCTAGAGGTGGCCCAGCATCTCGGCGAAAACACCGTGCGCTGCATCGCCATGGACTCGACCGAAGGTCTGGTCCGCGGCCAGGACGTCTATGACACCGGTGCACCGATTACCGTGCCGGTCGGCCCGGGCATGCTCGGCCGCATCATCAACGTCATCGGCGAGCCGGTCGACGAGGCAGGCCCGGTCGACGGCATCGAGATGCGCTCGATCCACCAGCCGGCGCCGACCTATGTCGAGCAGTCGACGGAAGCGCAGATCCTGGTCACCGGCATCAAGGTGCTCGACCTGCTGGCCCCCTATGCCCGCGGCGGCAAGATCGGCCTGTTCGGCGGCGCCGGCGTCGGCAAAACGGTGCTGATCCAGGAACTGATCAACAACGTCGCCAAGGCGCATGGCGGCTTCTCGGTGTTCGCCGGCGTCGGCGAGCGCACCCGCGAAGGCAACGACCTCTATCACGAGTTCATCGAGTCCGGCGTCAACAAGAAGGGCGGCGGCGAAGGCTCCAAGGCCGCGCTCGTCTATGGCCAGATGAACGAGCCGCCGGGCGCCCGCGCCCGCGTCGGCCTGACCGGCTTGACGGTTGCCGAATATTTCCGCGACCAGGGCCAGGACGTGCTGTTCTTCGTAGACAACATCTTCCGCTTCACGCAGGCGGGCTCGGAAGTGTCGGCGCTGCTCGGCCGCATTCCTTCGGCCGTGGGCTACCAGCCGACGCTGGCTACCGACATGGGCGCGCTGCAGGAGCGTATCACCACGACGACCAAGGGTTCGATCACCTCGGTGCAGGCGATCTATGTGCCGGCCGACGACCTGACCGACCCGGCACCGGCGACCTCGTTCGCCCACCTCGACGCGACGACCGTGCTCAACCGCGCGATTTCGGAAAAGGGCATCTATCCGGCCGTCGATCCGCTCGATTCGACCTCGCGCATGCTCGACCCGATGGTTGTCGGCGAAGAGCATTACCAGGTCGCCCGCCAGGTGCAGTCGATCCTTCAGCGTTACAAGTCGCTGCAGGACATCATCGCCATCCTGGGCATGGACGAGCTGTCGGAAGAGGATAAGCAGACCGTGGCCCGCGCCCGCAAGATCGAGCGCTTCCTGTCGCAACCCTTCTTCGTCGCCGAAGTGTTCACCGGCGCACCGGGCAAGCTGGTCGACCTCGCCGACACCATCAAGGGCTTCAAGGGCCTTTGCAACGGCGATTACGACCATCTGCCGGAGGCCGCCTTCTACATGGTCGGCGGCATCGAGGAAGCGGTCGAGAAGGCACAGCGCCTGGCCGCCGAAGCGGCCTGATGGTGAATGGTCAATAGTGAATTGTGAATGGGGAGTAGCGGATAGGAAATCGGGGCTGAGTGAAGGTCATTCTTTCTGACCGTTCACCATTCACCATTCACCAGTCGCTAAACTGATCATGCCTGAAGCTTTCAAATTCGAACTGGTCTCGCCGGAGCGCCTCTTGGTTTCCGAGCAGGTCGAATCCGTCGTCATTCCGGGCGCCGAAGGCGAGATGACTGTCATGGCGCATCACGCGCCGGTCATGACCACAATCAAGCCGGGCGTCGTTACGCTGAAGACCGCGCAAGGCAAGGAAGAGCGCTATGTGGTGTTCGGCGGCTTTGCCGACATCGTTCCGGCCGGCTGCACGCTTCTGGCGGAATCGGCGGTAGCCGTCGGCGACATCGACCGCGCCGACCTTGCCCGCCGCATCCAGGAGGCCAGGGAAGACGCCGCCGACGCCAAGGACGACCAGACCCGCAGCAAGGCCGAGCAGTTCCTCAACCAGCTTACGACGCTTGAAGGTGCGCTGTTGCCGGCGTGAGTTCCGGTCAAATGACTAACTGAAAAAGCGGGCTTGCCCCGCTTTGTTGTTTGGTGGACAGTCTGGCTGCCTTGGCGTGGGGGTGGCCGATGACAGAACAAGCAGTGCAACAAGAAACTATCTCGCGATCCAGATGGTCGACGGCCCTGGTTTCGGCCTATGGCGGCCCGTTTGGCGGGTTCCTCTGGATCGGCAGCGGCAAACTGGCGGTCGCCAGCCTGGTGGTGATCAGCGTCGTCGTTTTCGCGCTTATTTACATTGGCTTTCCGGTATTGCCTGGCGTCGATCTTGCTTGGTGGGCCAATTTTTCAGGGATCGGTTTGATGGCCCTGTGGGCAGCGATCGTTGTTCCCTTCGCGCACCGGTTCAAGCCGGACAGATGGTACGCGCGTGGGCTTTCGGTGCTGGTGCTCGTCTTTCTGACCTCGTATCCGGCTGCATTCGCAATACGCGCGTTCCTGCTCCAGCCTTTTTCGATTCCCTCCAGCAGCATGGTGCCGACGTTGCAGGAAGGCGACTATCTCTTCGTCTCCAAAATGGCATACGGCTACAGCCGCTACAGCGTGCCGTTCAACTTGCTTCCCGTTGATGGACGTATATTCGGCGCGGAACCCAAAAGGGGAGATGTGGTTGTCTTCAAGTTCCCGCCCGATCCGAGCGTGGACTACATCCAGCGGATTGTCGGCCTTCCCGGCGAGAAGATCCAGATCATCGACGGGGTGCTTCACATCAACGATGTCGCGGTGGGACTCGACGATATCGGCACTTTTTCGTCCGAAGAGTTCTCGAAAGCCAAACTTCAACGCGAAACTCTGCCGGGGGGCGTCACCCATTCCGTTCTCAACCTCACCGACAACTCGATCGGCGACAATACGCGCGTGTTTGAGGTGCCCGAAGGCCACTACTTCGTGCTTGGCGACAATCGCGACAATGCCTCCGACAGCCGGTTCAGTGTCGGGTTTGTTCCCTATGAAAATCTGGTCGGCAAGGCCGTGCGGCTGTTCTGGAATTCCAAGGGCACCGATTATTCGTCCCGACAAATATTGGATTCGTCAGGCAAATAGCTCAAACCGTCAGTGCCTCTACTGCGCGCATCACGCCGCGCAGTTCGGCAAGGCCCTTCAGGCGGCCAATGCAGGAATAGCCGGGGTTCACCTTCTTGCCGATGTCGTCGACGATGGCGTGGCCATGGTCGGGACGCATCGGCACCTGCCAGTCCGCCCTGCCTGCCGCCTTGCGCCGCCGCTCTTCGCCAATCAGCGCCGACACGACCGCCACCATGTCGGTGTCGCCGTCGAGGTGCTCGGCTTCGTGGAAGGAGCCGTCTGGCTCCTTGGTGACGTTGCGCAGATGGGCGAAATGGATGTTTTCGGCGAAGGCCTTGGCCATTGCGGGCAGATCGTTCTGCGCGCCCGCGCCGTAGGAGCCGGTGCACAGTGTCAGCCCGTTTGCCGGCGAAGCGACCGCGTCGAGCAGCGCGCGGGCATCGGCTGCCTTGGAAACGATTCGCGGCAGGCCGAACAGCGAAAAAGGCGGATCGTCGGGGTGGATCGCCATCCTGAGGCCGGCCTCTTCGGCCACCGGCACGATCTCGCGCAGGAAGGCAAACAGGTTTTCGCGCAGGCCTTCGGTGGAGACGTCCTTGTAGAGGTCGAGGGCGCGGCGGAAGCTTGCCCGATCGAAGATGAATTCGCGCGCCGGCACCCAGCCGATCAGGTTGCGCTCCAGCCTTGCCTTGTCGCTTTCGTTCATGGCTTGCAGCCGCGCACGCGCGGCCTCGATACGGGCCGCTGGGTGATCGGCCTCCGCCCCTTCTCGCTCAAGGATGAAGACGTCATAGGCGCAGAGCTCGACGACATCGAAGCGCAGCGCCGTGCCGCCATGCGGCATCGGGTAATCGAGGTCGGTGCGCGTCCAGTCGGTGATCGCCATGAAATTATAGCAGACGGTGTTGATACCGGCGGCGGCGACGGCGCGGATCGAGGCCTTGTAATTGTCGATCAGGCTGCGCCAGTCGCCGCTGCGGGTCTTGATGTCCTCGTGCACGACGATGCTCTCGACCACGTCCCAGGTCAGCCCTGCTGCCTCGATCTCGGCCTTGCGCCTGGCGATCTCGTCTGCCGGCCAGGCGCGGCCGTCGTTGAGGTGGTGCAGCGCGCTGACGATGCCGACGGCGCCGGCCTGACGGACATGGGCAAGCGTCACCGGATCGTCTGGCCCGAACCAGCGCCAGGTCTGTCTCATGGCTTCTCACTCCCTATGCCAAGCGCCGCCAAAGCTGCGGCAGTGCCGCCCCGCCGCAGGCGCTCGAGATGGGCTGCCGTCAGATCGATCAGTGTCATGCGGTGGGAATGGTCCTTGGCGAAGCCGGCGAGATCGAATATCGCTGTCACCGTCTCATCAGCCGGCCGGCTGCCGAGCGCCGTAAGCCGAGCGTCGATCGGGTCGGTAAAATGGGCTTCCGGCAAGGTTTTGCCGCGCGCCTCGCAAGCGGCGATCCAGGCCGCCACCACCAGCATGAGATGCGCGGGCGGGTCACCGGCGCCCAGTCGATCGAGGGCCGAGGCGACGATGCGCTGCGGCAGCTTCTGGCTGCCGTCATTGGCGATCTGCGCCGTGCGATGGGCGAGCGCCGTGTTCGAATAGCGTTCGGCGAGCTGGGCCGTGTAGCCGGCCGTATCGAGCCCGGCGTCCTGCGGCAGCGTCGGGATCGCCTCGGCCCATAGTCCGTCGACGAATTGCCGGATCGCCGGATCGGCAAAGGCGCGGTCGACCGTGTCGTCGCCGCTGAGCAGGCCGAGATAGGCGATTGCCGAATGCGAGCCGTTGAGCAGCCGCAGCTTCATGTCCTCGAAGGGCCCGACGTCGCCGACCATGGTGACGCCGAACTTTTCCCAGGCCGGCCTGCCAGCCGGGAAATCGTCTTCGACCACCCATTGGCAGAACGGCTCGGTCATCACCGGCCAGGCATCCTCGACGCCGAGCTCGACGGCGATACGCGCTCGGTCGGCGTCGGTGGTCGCCGGCACGATACGGTCGACCATGCTCGACGGAAACGCGACGCCGTCGGCAATGTGTGCGGCGAGCCTGGCATCGCCTGAAGCGGCGAGCCTGGCATCGCCTGAAGTGGCGAGCCTGGCATCGCCTGAAGTGGCGAGCCTGGCATCGCCTGAAGTGGCGAGCCTGGAATCGCGCAGCGCGGCGAATTCGACCAGCAGGCGGTGCAGCGTGGCGCCATTGGCCGGAAGGTTGTCGCAGCAGAGCACGGTGAAAGGCTGGATGCCGGCGGCACGGCGGCGCGACAGCGCTTCGGTGAGAAAACCATGCGCCGTCCGTGGCATTTGCGGGCTAGCCAAATCATGGACGATGTCCGGATGGGTGCTGTCCAAACCGCCGCCGGCTGCTCTCAGATAAGCCTTTTCGGTGATCGTGAGCGTGACGATGCGGGTGCGCTGATCGGTCAGGGCGGCGAGCACCGCAGCCGGATCTTCCGGCGCCACCAGCAGCGACAGGATCGAGCCGACGACGCGCAGCTCTTCGCCGATGCTGCTCCTGATCGCCAGCGTGTAGAGGCCATCCTGCGGCGCCAGTGCGTCGCGCGTGTCAGGACTGCGCAAGGACACGCCGACAATGCCCCAGTCCGCCTCGCCCGCCGCCAGGCAGTCGTCGACATAGGCCGCCTGGTGGGCGCGATGGAAGGCACCGACGCCGAGATGGACGATGCCAGGTGCGACGCCGCCGCGGTCGTAGCGCGGAATCGCGACCGAAGCCGGCAGTGCCTTCAGCGTGCTGTTGGAAAGGCGTCTATTGGTCATTGCGCCACGTGTCTGATCGAGATTGTTGGGTCACTGCTGTCAGGCGGCGTAACACCCGATGCCGTCACGCACAATGGGCAATGGCCGACGAAAAGTCATCATACAACAACCCAGTTTTTGTATGTTGACATTATTTCTTTCCAACCCTACCGATGTCCGGATTGGGAGGATTTGCGTGGCCGCATTGACGGATCCGGATTTGCTGTTTGCCGCCGAGGCGCGCCCGCGTTCGCTGGCCCGTGATCTCTACGCCGCGGTCAAGGACCTGCCGATCGTCAGCCCGCACGGCCACACCGATCCGCGCTGGTATGCGCTCAACGAGGCGTTTCCCGATCCGGCGCAGTTGCTGATCGTGCCGGACCACTACATTTTCCGCATGCTGTTCAGCCAGGGCGTTCGGCTTGAGGAGCTTGGTGTGCCGACGCTTGACGGCTCGCCGGTGGAAACCGACGGCAGAACGATCTGGCGGTGCTTCGCCGAGCATTATTACCTGTTCCGCGGCACGCCGACCCGGCTGTGGTTCGACCATGTGCTTGCCCATCTGTTCGGCATCGACGAGCCGCTGACGGCCGCAACCGCCGACCGCCATTACGATATGATCTCGACCTTGCTGCAGTGGGAGAATTTTCGCCCGCGAGCGCTGTTCGAGCGCTTCAACATTGAAGTCATCGCGACGACCGAAGGCGCGCTCGACGATCTCAGATGGCACCAGATGATCCGCGACAGCGGCTGGGAGGGCCGCGTCATCACCGCCTATCGGCCGGATGCGATCGTCGATCCCGACTTCGAAGGGTTCTCGGCCAATCTCGACCGGCTTGGCGAGATCACCGGGTGCGATACCGGCAATTGGACCGGCTATCTCGAGGCGCACCGCCAGCGGCGCGCCTTCTTCAAGAGTTTCGGCGCGACTTCCTCCGATCACGGCCATCCTACGGCCGAAACCGCCAATCTCTCGGATGCCGCCGCGCAGGAGCTGTTCAACCGCATCCGCCGGGGCTCGGACGACGAGCGCGAGCGAAAACTGTTTCGCGCCCAGATGCTGACCGAGATGGCCAAGATGAGCCGCGACGACGGGCTGGTCCTGCAGATCCATCCCGGCTCCTGGCGCAATCATTCGCCTTCTATCTTTCACAGGTTCGGCAGGGACAAAGGCTTCGATATCCCGACCCGCACCGATTATGTGACGGCGCTGAAGCCGCTGCTCGACTGCGTCGGGCTGGAGCGCGACCTCACCATCATCCTCTTCACCCTTGACGAGACCAGCTATGCGCGCGAACTGGCGCCGCTTGCCGGCGTCTACCCGGCATTGAAGCTCGGGCCGGCCTGGTGGTTCCACGACAGCCCCGAAGGCATGCGCCGGTTCCGTGAGATGACCACCGAAACCGCCGGTTTCTACAACACCGTCGGTTTCAACGACGACACCCGCGCCTTTCCATCCATACCGGCCCGCCATGATGTGGCGCGCCGGGTCGATTGCGCATATCTGGCGCGTCTCGTCGCCGAGCATCGGCTCGGCGAGGACGAGGCGCACGAGCTGGCGCAGGAACTTGCCTATACGCTCGCGAAACAGGCGTACCGGCTCTAACGGCGCTTGCCGCCATCGTTCAAAACGGGAGGAAACCAATGCTGCATTTTTCGAGATTGGCGGGAGCTACGCTACTTGCCGCCGCACTGCTGGCCGGATCGGCAAGCGCCCAGACGGTCCTGCGCTCGTCCGACACGCACCCGGACGGCTATCCGACGGTCGAGGCGGTCAAATATTTCGGCGAGCTGGTGAAGGAGCGCACGGCCGGCCGCTATGTGGTCGAGATCTATCCTTCCGCGCAACTCGGCGAGGAAAAGGACACGATCGAGCAGGTGCGTACCGGCGTGATCGATCTCAACCGCGTCTCGATGGCGCCGTTCAACGGGCTCATCCCGGAGACCACCGTGCCCTCGCTGCCCTACATCTTCCGTTCGGAAGAGCATATGCACAAGGTCATGGACGGGGCGATCGGCGACCAGATCGCGGCGGCGTTCGACCAGGTCGGGCTGGTGCTGCTCGCCTTTTACGACGGCGGCTCGCGCTCCTTCTACAATTCGAAGAAGCCGATCAACACCGTAGCCGACATGGCCGGCATGAAGTTCCGCGTCATCCAGTCCGACATCTTCGTCGACATGGTGGCGGCACTCGGCGCCAACGCGACGCCGATGCCGTATGGCGAGGTGTATTCGGCGATCGAGACCGGGGTGATCGACGGCGCGGAGAACAATTTTCCGAGCTACGACACCGCCAAGCACGCGGAAGTCGCCAAATACTATTCGCTCGACGAGCATACGATGGTGCCGGAAGCCTTCGTCATGGCGAAGTCGAGCTGGGACAAGCTGACGCCGGAAGACCAGGCGATCTTCAAGGCGGCCGCCAAGGAAAGCGTCGCCAAGCAGCGCGAGCTGTGGACCGCCAAGGTCAAGGAATCGCGCGCCAAGGTCGAGGCGGCCGGTTCGCAGATCACGACGCCGGACAAGCAGCCCTTCATCGACGCGATGGGGCCGGTCTACGAGAAGCACGTCAAGGACGACAAGCTGAAGGCCATGGTCGAAGCCATCAAGGCCGTGCAGTGATCAAGCGGCGGCGCGGACATTCCGTGCCGCCATCCTCCTGGGGAGAAAACCGGTGACTTCCAGCCCAAAACCAACACCGCTCCTGTCCGGCGTCGCGCAAGTGATGTCGCGCGTCAGCACGGCGGCGCTGTCGATCGCCGGCATCGGGCTGGTGCTGATGACCGCGTTCGTCGCCTGGCAGGTGTTCGGCCGCTATGTTCTGAACCGCTCGCCGAGCTGGACCGAGCCCGGCTCGGTGATGCTGATGAGCTGGTTCATTTTCCTCGGCGCTGCCGTCGGCGTTCGCGAGAACTACCATCTTGGCTTCGACGTCCTGCTCTACGTGCTGCCGAAAGGCGGCAAGCGCTGGCTGCGGATGATTTCGGATATTGTCGCGCTCGCCTTCGGCATCGGCATGATCTGGTATGGCAGCCAGCTGGTCGCATTGACCTGGGGCTCCGTCTTGCCGTCACTCGGCATATCGGGGGGCTGGGACTATGTCCCGCTTGTCGCGGGAGGCGCGCTCATCGTGCTCTTCACGCTGGAGCGCATCGTGCTTCGCCTCTCCGGCGCGCCGATCGACGATGCCCTCGATGAACTGCCGCCGGCCGAAGTCGCGGCCGAACTCGACACCGCCAACGTGAAGGTCTGACGCCATGGAACTGTGGATTCTCTTCGGCGTCTTCACCCTGCTGATGCTTATCGGCACGCCGATCGCTTTCTGCCTCGGCGTCGCAAGCCTCGCCACCGTCCTCTATATGGGCCTGCCGCCGCTCATCGTGTTCCAGCGCCTGAATTCCGGCATGAGCGTCTTTTCGCTGCTGGCCATTCCGTTTTTCATCTACGCCGGCGACTTGATGGTGCGCGGCGGCATCGCCAGCAAGATCGTTGCCTTCGCTGGCTCGCTCGTCGGCCATTTGCGCGGCGGCCTCGGCCAGGTCAACATTGCAACCGCTACACTGTTCGGCGGCATTTCCGGCTCAGCGGTTGCGGAGGCAGCGGCGGTAGGCGGCCTGATGATCCCGCAGATGAAGGCGCGTGGATATGGAGCGGACTACGCCGTCAACGTCACGTCGATGGCGGCACTGATCGCGCTGCTGCTGCCGCCGTCGCACAACATGATCATCTACTCGATCTCGGCAGGCGGAAAGATCTCCATCGCCGATCTGTTCACGGCCGGTATCATCCCGGGCCTGCTACTGGCCCTGTCGCTGATGGTCACCGCCTATATCGTGGCGCGCTCCCGCGGCTATCCGACCGAGGCGTTTCCGGGCTTCACCGCGGTCGCGCATCTTTTCGCCGTCGCCGTGCCCGGCCTGCTGCTGATCGCGATCATCTTCGGCGGCGTGCGATCGGGCGTCTTCACCGCCACCGAGAGTTCCTGTATCGCCGTCATCTATGCGCTGCTCGTGACCGTCTTCGTTTACCGGCAGATGACCTGGGAAGGGTTCGTTCATGCCACCCATGGCGCCGTGCGCACCACGGCTATGGTGCTGCTCATCATCGGCATGGCGGCGGCGTTCTCGTGGCTGATGGCCTTCCTGAAAGTGCCGGCAGCGTTGATAGCCTCCATGAACGCGATCTCGGACGATCCGCTGGTTGTGCTTCTCCTGCTCAACCTCTTGATGCTGTTCCTCGGCACGTTCATGGACATGGGGCCGACGATCATCATTTGCACGCCTATCTTCCTGCCCGTGGCGCAGGCCTACGGCGTCGATCCGGTGCATTTCGGCGTCATCATGATCCTCAATTTCGGCATCGGGCTGAACACGCCGCCGGTGGGCGCAGTGCAGTTCGTGGCATGCGCAGTGGGCAAGATATCCGTCTGGGAATCGATGCGCTCGATCTGGCCATTCTATGGCGCAGGCCTCGTGGTGCTGGCGCTCGTCACTTACATTCCGGCCATTTCGCTATGGCTGCCGAGCGTCTTCAAATAGGGGGTGCGACATGGCATCGGACACGGCCGTCGGGCTCCGCGTCGAACGAAGACCGAAGCTTTCGGAAACCGTCGTCGCGGCGATCCGCAAGCAGCTGCAGGCGGGCGAGATCCAGCCTGGGCAAAAGCTGCCGACCGAGGGCCAGCTGACGGAAACCTTCGGGGTCAGCCGCACCGTGATACGCGAGGCGCTGGCCAAGCTTGCCGCGGACGGCCTGGTCGAGCCGCGCCAAGGCGCCGGCGTTTTCGTGACCGAACATATCTCGACAGCGTTCGGTGCTCTGGCAGCGGAGATGGGCAGCAAGGATTCGATTGCCCTCAACGTGCTCGAAGTCAGGTTGGCGATCGAGATCGAATCCGCCGGGCTCGCCGCCATCCGGCGCAACGCCGCGCAGGAAGCGGCAATCCAGGAAGCCTTCTTCGAGTTCGAACGGCTGCTCCTCAACAGCGAGCCGACTGGACCGGCCGACCTTGCCTTCCACCGCGCAATCGCCAGCGCCACCAACAATCCGTTCTATGTCGAGATGCTCGACGTGCTCGGCCGGCGCGCTATTCCTTGCGATGTGACCTCGCCCTGGTCGACCGAGTTCGCGCAGTCCGACGCCTACCAGCGCGGCCTGCAGCGCGAACACCTGATGATCCTCAACGCCATCTCGGCAGGCGATGCCGAGGCGGCGCGGGAGGCGATGCGCGGGCATCTCGGTGCCAGCCAGCAGCGCTATCGCGAGCGCCTGCACGCGCGCCAGGTTTTTTATGCCGACTCGGTCAAGGCCGCGGCAACGGAATAAGCAATTGAGGCAGCCCCATGGGACAGCAATGAATCACACTGACAATCATACGGATTTCACCTCCCGCTTCGCCATCGATCCTGTTTCTGCCGCAGCCATGGGAACGGACGAGCTGCGACACAATTTCCTGATCGAGGACTTGTTCCAGCCCGGCCGCATCGGCCTGACCTACACCCATTACGACCGCATGATCGTCGGCGGCGCCATGCCCGCCGGTACACCGCTGCCGCTGCAGGCGATCAAGCCGACCGGGACCAAGAATTTTCTTGACCGCCGTGAGATGATCATCGTCAACATCGCCGGTGCAGGCGTCGTCAAAGCCGGCGGCCAATCCTACGAGCTGCAGGCACGCGACATGCTCTATCTCGGCATGGGCACGGATGAGGTGTCGTTCGCTGCGACCAATCCGGCAGCGCCGGCTAAGTTCTACCTGCTCAGCGCGCCGGCGCATCAGAGCCATCCCAACCGGCTGATCCGCATCGGCGATGCCAAGCGGCTCGATCTCGGCAGCCAGGCAACCTCCAACGAGCGCTCGATCTTCCAGTTCATCCATGCCGATGGGGTAAAGACCTGTCAGCTTGTCGTCGGCATGACGCAGCTTGCCTCCGGTTCGGTCTGGAACACCATGCCATGCCATGTGCATGACCGGCGCATGGAGGCCTATCTCTATTTCGACCTGCCGGAGGCGGCGCGGGTGTTTCATTTCATGGGCGAACCGGACGAAACGCGCCATCTCGTCATGCGCAACGAGGAGGCGGTGCTGTCGCCGGGATGGTCGATCCATTCGGGCGCCGGCACCTCGAACTACGCCTTCATCTGGGCGATGGCCGGCGACAATGTCGACTATACCGATGTCGACCTGGTGGCGATGGAGGAGCTCAAGTGAGCGATCTCTCGGCCTTCAGCCTTGCCGGCAAGCGCATCCTCGTCACCGGCGCCAATACCGGCATCGGCCAGGGCATCGCCGTGTCGATCGCGCGCGCCGGTGGCGCGGTGGTCGGCGTCGGCCGGTCGGCGATGGACGAGACGGCGGAGAGGATTGAAGCGGCCGGCGGGCGCTTCGAGGCGGTCCGCTGCGACCTTGGCGACGATGCCGCCGCCCAGGCGATGCTTGACCGCGTCTGGGACGGCACCGGGCCGCTCGACGGCCTGGTCAACAATGCGGGCATCATCCGGCGTGCCGATGCGGTCGACCTCACCGAAGCCGACTGGGATGACGTCATCGGCGTCAATCTGAAGACGGTGTTCTTCCTCAGCCAGAGTTTTGCCAGGCGCGTGCTTGCCGACCCGGGGCGGCGTGGCAAGATCGTCAACATCGCTTCGGTGCTGAGCTTTCAGGGCGGCATTCGCGTCGCCTCCTACACCGCCTCCAAACATGGCGTGCTCGGTATCACCCGGCTGCTTGCATGCGAATGGGCGGCAAAGGGCATCAACGTCAATGGCATTGCGCCAGGCTATATCGAGACCAACAACACCGAGGCGCTGCGCACCGATCCCGACCGCAGCGCTTCAATCCTGGCGCGCATTCCGGCCGGGCGCTGGGGCGCGCCGGAAGACATCGGCGACGCAGCCGTGTTCCTGCTGGCGCCGGCGTCCAACTACATGCACGGCGCGGTGGTGCCGGTGGACGGCGGCTGGCTGGCACGATGAACAACAAAAGGTGAGAGTTTGGCGATGACCGGAACCAAAATCTTCTCGCATGCCGGCGAGGCTGCGTGGACGCCGACGCCGGATGGCAACCGCCGGCGCGTGCTCCTGCACACGGACGAACTGATGATGGTCGAATTCGGTTTCGACAAGGGTGGCGTCGGCGCGCTGCACTCGCACCCGCACGTCCAGGCAAGCTACGTCGCCGAAGGCCGTTTCGAGGTCACCATCGACGGCAGGACCGAGGTCCTGGAAACCGGAAGCAGCTTCATCGTCCCGTCCAACCTTGTCCATGGCGTCAAGGCGCTGGAGGCGGGACGGCTGGTCGACAGCTTCACGCCGCACCGCGCCGATTTCCTCGACTGAGCTGCGGGCCCGAAGATCAGGCAGCCGGTTCTCGGAACGAAAAACCCGCGCCTCCGGAGAGGCGCGGGCGTGTTGCCTGGGCGCTTGTGGCGCCGCGGTACTCAAAACATCACCGCAGAACCTGAACCTGCCGAATGATGGTGAAGATAGGATTAACCGCTCCGAGGCGGTGCGATATTCACAGCCAAAGCGAATAGGGGGCTGGAACGACGGTCTGATATCGGCCAATGAGAGAGAAGTTCGCCTCAGGCGGTGCCCCGGACAGGACCAGAGGGGTCGATAAATGTTCGAATCTGCTGTCCAGGCAATCACCTGGCGATTCGCCGGCGAATTTCGGCAGGTCGTGTCCCCGAAAGTTCTGTAATGCAGGCAGCAGCGAGCATCCCGGCAGAGGATTCCAAGCGGCGCGTCCTCAAGGATGTATTCGGCTTCGATGATTTTCGTCTCGGCCAGGCGGCCGTGATGGAGGCGCTGCTGGCCGGGCATCATGTGCTGGCCGTCATGCCGACCGGCGCCGGCAAATCGCTCTGCTACCAGGTCCCGGCGCTGGTGCTGGGCGGGCTCACCATTGTCGTTTCGCCGCTGGTGGCCCTGATGCAGGATCAGGTCGCCGCATTGCGCCTTGCCGGCGTGGCGGCCGATACGATCAATTCCTCGCTCGACCGCGATACCAATGTCGCTGCATGGCGCCGTGTCGCGGCAGGCCAGACGCGCCTGCTCTATCTTGCACCGGAGCGGCTCATGACCGTGCGAATGCTCGAGGCGTTGACCAAGCTCGATGTCCGGCTGATCGCCATCGACGAGGCGCATTGCATCTCGCAATGGGGACCGGCGTTCCGGCGCGAATACGAAGAATTGTCGAGACTACGTGATATCTTCCTGAAAGTGCCGATCATTGCGCTGACGGCGACGGCGGACGAGGCGACGCGCACCGACATTGCCGCGCAACTGTTCGACGGGCGCGTCGATACCGTGGTGCTCGGCTTCGACCGGCCGAACATCAAGCTAAGCATTGAGCCCAAGCAGGATAGCAAGCGCCAATTGCTAAACTTCGTGCAGCGCCATGCGGGCCGCAGCGGGATCGTCTATTGCCTGTCACGCAAAAAGACCGAAGAGATGGCGGCGTTCCTCGAGCGGAACGGCGTACGCGCGCTCGCCTATCACGCCGGCATGAGCAAGGACACGCGTGAAGCGAATCAAAACGCTTTCATGACCTTGTCCGGCGTGGTGATGGTGGCGACCATCGCCTTCGGCATGGGGATCGACAAGCCGGATGTCGCCTATGTCTTCCACACAGACCTGCCGGGCAGCTTGGAGGCCTATTATCAGGAAATCGGGCGGGCGGGCCGCGACGGGCGGGCGGCCGAGGCACATATGCTCTTCGGTCTCGGCGATATCCGCATGCGCCGGCTTTTCATCGAAGACGAGGACGCGCCGGCTGAGCACAAAAGGCGCGCGCATGGCCGACTCGATACGCTGATCGGTTATTGCGAGACGACGCAGTGCCGCCGTCAGATCCTGCTTGGCTATTTCGGCGAAAGTGCTTCGCCTTGCGGCAATTGCGACAACTGCCTCGACCAGGCGCCGCATGCGGATGGCGAGGCGGAGGCGCGGATCATCCTGGCGGCGATCGCACAGACCGGCGAGCGCTTCGGCGTCGCCCATGTCGTCGATGTCCTGCTCGGCCATGAGACCGAGAAGGTCCTGGACAGGAACCACCACAGGCTTGCCAGCTTCGGCACCTGTGTGGCGCATAAAAAGAGTTTCTTGCTGTCGCTGCTCCGCCAACTCGTCGCGGGAGGGTTCCTGACATTGGACTCAGCCGGCCATGGCGGCGTCGCCATTGCCGAGAAGGGCCGTGCGCTGGCTCGGGGCGAGGCTTCATTCCGGTATCGCTTGGACGCGCGCCAGTCATCGCGAGGCAAGATACGTCCTGAGGATACCGCAGCAGGCACGGAAGGTCTGGATTCGGCGCTGCTGGCCGCGCTCAAGGCTGTACGGCTGCGTCTTGCCCGGGAACGCCAGGTGCCGGCCTTCGTGATCTTTTCGGATCGTACACTGATCGATATGGCCGAACGCTGCCCGCGTGATCTGGACGCCTTCGCCGCGGTCAACGGCGTCGGCGCCGCCAAGCTCAAGGATTTCGGCGAGATATTCCTCGGCGCGATCGCTGCGCATCAGCCCGGTGGATCGGCGTGAGGGTAGCCAAAAATCAAACTCGCAATTGCGCGACACTGCAACAGGTTAGTTTGCCAGGCAGCATTTCTTTGCTTTCTTGCCGCTTCCACAGGGACACGGATCATTGCGTCCGACATGGCGCCAAGGATTTGTGACCGGCGCTGTCAATCTCGACAACTCGTCGAGCCAAGTTTGTTCCGGCAAGGGCGATTGCCAATCTTCCTCGCCAAAATACTCAAGGTGGCTGGTCCATTCCAACGCTTCAAGCACGTCGTCGATATAGCCGAGAGCGGCGCGCTCGAATCGATCCATGTCGTTTGGGCTTTGCTCGGCGGCCAGGAGATCGTCTTCGAAATCGCGGCGGTCGATTACCCCTTCGGGGATGCGGCCGTCGTCCCATGCGCTGTGAACAAGTGACGCCAGATCGCGCAAGCCAAGCAGGGCGATCGCCCCCAGCCAGACGATCCAGGCGAAATCGTCGTCATCGGCCAGCCTCTCGGTGTGGAATCGCTCGAGAAAATCTCGCATTCGGTCACGCTCGATGCGGCCTTCCCAGGTCAGGAAGGTCGCTGCGCCCAAAACTGCATCGCGGACGAATTCATCGACGGAGCGGTCGCTGATCAAGCTGAACAAAGCGTCGGCGTCGCCATCAAATACGCCGGCGACGATACGCGCCATGCTCTCGGTCACCACGTCGCCGAGCAGGTCATCGAGGTCGCGTCCCGGCCGGCGCAGCAGGCGCAACAAGGGCCCGAACGTTCTAGTGTCGCGAGCGCCGCCCAGAATGTAGATGCCTCGCAAGAGCAGCATCTGATCATCCCGCGACAGAGCCTCTCCTTCGGCCGCTCTTGTGACGACGGCACGCAGCGCGGGAGCCGATTCTTCAATCCTCGCTATGCAGTGAATGATTGCGACATCCGGCAATTGCTGCTCGTTTGCCACGGCATGTAGTTGATCTTCTATCGGACCGAGATCGAAGCCGGGCTTGCCCCGGCCAAGGACGGAGTCCAGTGCTTCTTTCTTCATGGCATCCTCGCTGCCGTTCGCGCTTGCCAAATCTACGACAGGCCGGCTGCCTTTCAACAGTTCATCCGCACAAACGGCAAATTCCTGTGCAGAAAGTACCAGACGGGGCGAGTTCGATCTCGACACAGCTCTATCCTGAACTGACCTGTGGGGGACGAGGATCGGCCAGCAGCCAAGCAACCATGAGCGAATATCAATACTACGAGTTTCGGGCGGTCGACCGCCCACTCAGCGAAGCGGATCGTGGGGACTTGCGCGATGTGTCGACGCGGGCGCGGATTACGGCCACGAGCTTCACGAATTTCTACGAGTGGGGCGACTTCAAAGGCGATCCGGTCGCGTTGATGCGGCGTTGGTTCGATCTTCATCTCTATTTGGCGAATTGGGGCACCCACCGGCTGATGATCCGGTTTCCAGCGCGATTAATCGACCGGCAGCGTCTCGAGGGATTCCTGCATGCGGTCGATTGCCTCGAGATCAGCACGTCCGGCGAGAACCTGATCGTCGACATCCTGTGCGAAGAACTGGAACCTGCGGACGATTGGGATAATTGGGACGACGACTCGCACTGGCTCGAAGCACTGGCGCCGCTGCGCGCCGACGTGCTCGGCGGCGATCTGAGGCTTTTCTACCTGCTGTGGCTGAAGGCGGCCGAGATCGGTTCCGTCAAGCCGGACGAGGCGGAGCCTTTGCCGGGGATCGGCCCGATGACGCCCGCGCTCGACGCTTTCGCGCGCTTCTTTCAGCTCGACGCCGACCTCGTCGCTGCGGCGGCCGAGCGTCCCGCCGGCACGACAACGGAATTGTCGCCGGATATGGTCCGGCGTTCAGTCGGCGCCTTGTCCGATCATGAAAAGACGACGCTGCTCGTTCGTCTCGTCGACGGCGATCGGCATGTTGAAAACGAGCTTCGGGCGTTCGTCCGGAATCGCTCGATGTTGAAAGTCTCTGTTGGAAGCCCCATGGCCACTGTTCCGCGCTCGGCCGGCGAACTGCGAGCCCGTGCCGAGGCGATCCGTCAGGCCCGCGAGCGCGCGCAGGAGGAGCAACGAGAGGCTGAAAGAAAACGGCAGGCGGCGGAAGAGGCGCGCGCCCGCCGTATTCGGCTCGATGCGCTCTCGCGGCGCGGCGAAAGCGTCTGGCGTGAGGTGGAGAGCGAGATCGAACGCCGCAACCCTCCCGGCTACGATGAGGCCGCCAGCCTTCTGCTCGACCTCAAGGCAATCGCCGAGGAATGTGGCACGACCCACGATTTTGCTCGCAGGCTGCAGGCGATCCGCGATCGGCATATCCATAAGAGGCGTTTTATCGAACGGCTAAGAGACGATTAGCACCGGCTTCGTCTCGCCGCTGCAATCGCAGCCTCCTGCTGCCGCAAGCGCTCGATCTTCGCACTCTGGCGGGCAGCCACGGTCGAGGCGACACGCTGCCCTCCCAACAGCCAGCCCGGAATGTTGGTGTGGACGACTTTGCCACGAGCGATGGCTGTCGCCGACATTTCGTCGGCGACAGCGCCCATCGCCACGTTGAGCTCGACGCAACTCATATTGTCGTATTTCGCAGCATCAAAGGATGCCGGCAAAGGCGATGCGCAACTTCCGACAAACATGAGGCTGCATATCAGAGGCGTGGACGTGGAGATCGCCTTCATTCCCTTATCAAGCACATTGATGCCGGACGGGCGGATTTTCGGAGGGTTCTCGATCTAGGGCCGCGAAGCACTCGCGAGGTTCCGCGTAACTGAAGCATGTGACCTCTACAATACTCTGTGCTGACCGACCTGTTTGTCTTCAAAGAATTCCGAGAGAGCCGCTGCCGTCTTGTCGGGGTGCTCTTCCGGGAAAAAGTGCCCGCCTTGGACAGCGCATCCTGCCACTCTGTCGGCCCATTTCCTCCAGATGGCCAGCGGCCCGCCTTCTTGCACATACCAGTTCTCCAGGGCGCCTTCGCCACTCCATAGCGCCAGTAGCGGACAGTCGATGCGACGACCGTTTGCGCGGTCCAGCGCGTCATGTTCACGATCGATCGTCGCAGCGGCGCGATACTCTTCGCAGATGGCATGAATATGCGCGGGATCGCGAAGCGCATCAACATAGGCGTTCCTGACCTCTTTGGAGACCATTTTCGCCGACGATCCCCAGTGCGTAATTGCATCGTCGACGACAGCATCGGGAGCCGCGCCGATCAGACGCTCCGGCAGGGGCTCCGGCTGCGCAAGAAGGCTCCAGGGCCAGAAGCCGAGCGCCAGTCTGGCATCCGCCCGATCCCACGTTGCGGCGGTGGGGATGATGTCGAGGACGGCGATTTTGAGCACTTTGTCGGGATGGTCGAGCGCCAGGCGATAGGTAACCCGCCCGCCGCGATCATGCCCGGCAACCATGAACCGCTCAAACCCCAGCTGCTTCATGGCCTGAACCATGTCGCCGGCCATGGCGCGTTTGGCGTATGGGCTATGATCGGCAGAGGAAATCGGACATCCGCTTTGCCCATAGCCTCGAAGGTCGGCGGCGACCACCGTGAAGCGGAGCGCCAAGGCTGCGGCGATATCCCTCCACATCAGATGCGTTTCTGGAAAACCGTGAAGAAGCAGCAGCGGCGGACCGGTGCCTCCGACCCTTGCGAAAATCGTCGTATCGTCCAGTCGTAGGCTGGTGGCTCTGAACCCTGCAAACACCGTCAGCTTCCTCCGCGCCCTTAGGAAAGCTCCCTAAGGGCGCTAACGGCCGCCTGGGGCGAAAACCCCGGCCGCGATGGCCAGGGTTCAAGCCGGCCAGTTGCTAGAATCGAAACCAGACCCAGACGCGCCTGCGGAAGCACCGCCTGCGCCGATAGCCGTTTCGCCAGTAAACGCGACAGACCCTTCTCCAAGCGCGCCGGCGGCGCCGGCGCGGCCGGTGCCACCGGCGATGATAGACTGGTTGCAACTCTGCTTGAGTTTCATCGTCGTCGAAGGTCTCGACATCCGGCGCCTCGAGTTCATCGAGAATGCCGCTTCTGGCAGTTGGAACGCCGGCCACTGCGTTGATTGGCCGAACTGTGCTTGCAAGGGCCGCGGCCCCGGCAATGCCAAACATTCCTGTCAAAAATAGTCGCCGATCCATGGAAACCTCCCAGTCTTCAACCAGCGATAGAACAAGCTAACGATGGTGAGATAGCGCAGTCGGTGCAAACGCCTAGTGCCGCACGGCGATTGGCGGTGGTCCGGTCGGCCGGAGGGTGTTGCCTCGTCCTCGAAGTGGGATGGCTACCTCGATCGACAAACACCCGGAGCTTTCTGAACGGATGGCGGGCCGAAAACAATGAAGATCGAATGACGTCTACGCCATAGCCACGCAATTTCACGCTACTCGCGTTGCAAGGAGGCTTGACTGCCATCCTACCAGAAGGTAGGTAAAAGTATGAGCAACTTGTCTACCACCTCTGATGACATCCTGGCTTGCGCACGTTCACTGATCGTCGCTGGCGGCTACAACGGTTTCAGTTATGCCGACATCGCTGATGTGGTCGGGATCCGTAAGGCGAGCATCCATCACCATTTCCCAAGCAAGGTCGATCTGGTTCGGACGCTGGTTGCGCGGTATCGCGAAGAAACTGAAGCGGGGATGGCAAATGTCGAACTTCACGAATCCGATCCGCTCGAACAGTTGCGGATCTATGCCGGGTATTGGGAAGCCTGCATCGCGAACGCCAGCGCCCCGTTTTGTATCTGCGCGCTGTTGGCAAGCGAGCTCCCCGTGCTGCCCAAGGAAGTTGGCCTTGAGGTCCGGGCGCATTTCCGCTCGCTGTCGGCTTGGCTGACATCGGTGATGGAGCGCGGTGCGCGGCACGGCCAATTTCGACTGATGAGTACCCCTCGTGCCGAGGCTGAAGCGTTCATGGCGACCGTTCACGGCGCGATGCTTTCAGCACGGGCCTATGACGATCCGAAGATATTCGGCGTCGTGACAGGCCCGCTCCTGGAGCGGCTTGCTCTGCGTTCCCTCCAGATACGACCCTAAGACCTCAACTAACCATAGGCGTAACGACTCTGCGACGTTCGTCGAGAGTCCCTACCTACTAGTCGAAAGGACGATCCAATGACGGTTCACAATGGCGATCTTTCCCGCGCCAGCCAGGAACAATGGCTCAAGCTCTATTACTTCGCTCGGACGGCGTTCTCGGCTGCCTGGGTGGCGGCTGCCTTTACGGTGGGACAGCATTCCGGGGTGGTCGCGGCGGTTTTGCTCGTGGCTTATCCTGCGTGGGATGCCCTGGCCAATTTTGTCGACGCATCGCGCAGCGGAGGATTGGGACAGAATCGCACCCAGGCCATCAACGTCGTGGTCAGTGTGGCGACAACGCTCGCGGTCGTTGTTGCGCTGAAGATGAGCATGAATTGGGTGCTGGGCGTGTTCGGCCTATGGGCGATCCTGTCCGGCCTGCTTCAACTCGGCACCGCCGTCCGCCGTTGGAAGAGCTCTGGTGCGCAGTGGGCGATGGTCCTGAGCGGAGGGCAATCAGCACTGGCAGGCACGTTTTTCATCGCGCAGGCGCGGATGCCGATGCCGCCATCGATCACCAACGTGGCCGGCTATGCCGCAGTAGGCGCCCTCTACTTCCTGGTTTCGGCGGTGTGGCTGAGCGTGAGCCAATTGCGGCGGAAGGCTGCATAGGCCCGCGATCTTAAGCCATTACCGGCGCGATGAGAGATGCTGTTACCTATGGGTCCGGAATGGACACATTCCGAAGTGGCGGAGAGGGAGGGATTCGAACCCCCGATGGGCTTGCACCCATGCCGCATTTCGAGTGCGGTGCATTCGACCACTCTGCCACCTCTCCGCGGTCATGGTCCGCCGTTGCCGGCGCGGCGCACTAGATAACGGCTGGACAGGCAGGTTACAAGGGCCAATCTGCCCCGGCGCCGCAGCTTCTGTCCGTGCTTCCTTCGAGCCTCCGGCAGCCGCTGCTCGATATTTGCTAGGACTGGGCTCAACCCATTCGCAGCTTGCCCGCGGCGCTTGCCTTGACTCAAGCCGAACCTTCGGTTAGGGACAGCGCGCAATCGGCGTGGAGGGATCTTCCGCGCCGCTTGTTTTTTGAACCCGCAGACTGACAAAAAGACGGCCGAACCGCCTGAAGCGGTTCATCAAGGCCGACCGAACAGCGAAAGGCAAAAAATGTTCGCAGTCATCAAAACGGGCGGCAAGCAGTATCGCGTTGCCGCCAACGATCTCCTGAAGATCGAAAAACTCGAAGCCAATGTCGGCGACATCGTCGAGATCGGTAATGTGCTCGCGCATGGCGAAGGCGAAAACGTCACGTTCGGCGCGCCGTTCGTGGATGGTGCGATGGTCACCGCCGAAGTCGTCGAGCAAGGCAAGAACCGCACGGTCATCGCCTTCAAGAAGCGCCGCCGGCAGAATTCGCGCCGCAAGATCGGCCATCGCCAGCTTTTGACCACCGTCAGGATTGCCGAAATCCTGCTGGGTGGCGCCAAGCCGGCGAAGAAGGCCGCCGCCAAGACCGAAGCGAAGGCCGAAGTTGCAGCCAAGACCGAGGCGAAGGCTGAAGCCGCGCCGAAGGCAGCAGCGAAGGCAGAGGCTGCGCCGAAGAAGGAAGCCAAGGCCGAGACGACCGTGGACAAGGCTGCCGAAGCCGCCGCGCCGTTGTTCAAGGCGCCGAAGGGCGAGCCGGACGACCTGACCGTGATCAAGGGCATCGGCCCGGTCGCCGCCGGCCAGCTCAACGAACAGGGCATCACCACCTTTGCCCAGATCGCCAAGCTGTCCGACAAGGACGTCGCCAAGATCGACGAGCACATGCCGTTCAGCGCCGACCAGATCAAGGACTGGCGCGAGCAGGCCAAGGAATTGGCGAAGAAGTAGAACGAACCGGCGCAATCGTCGCCGGATCGGACTTGAAACGGAACGCGAACGCGTTCATAAGATCGTTTAGGCGCCTCGCGGCGCATCGGAGTAGTTAGATGGCACACAAGAAAGCTGGCGGATCGTCGCGCAATGGTCGCGACTCCCATTCCAAGCGGCTCGGCGTGAAGAAGTTCGGCGGCGAAGCCGTGATTCCGGGCAACATCATCATTCGTCAGCGTGGCACGACGTGGCATCCCGGCACCAATGTCGGCATTGGCACGGACCACACGCTGTTTGCGCTCGAAGCTGGCGCAGTCACCTTCAACAAAAAAGCCAATGGCCGAACCTACGTATCGGTGAACCCGATGACGAAGGCAGCGGAGTAGCCGGTTCCGCACGAGAACACCGGCACCCATCTCGGGAACCGGTGTCTGGCCAAGCCAGGAAATGGATCAGGGGAGATGGGTTTCCATCTCCCCTTTTTCTTGTGCCTGGAGGACTTTGATATGGTTGCCGAAGCGGAAGCGACAGACGACGAAAGTTACACGATAGATTGCCCGGTCCTGGTCACCGAGCGGCTGGTTATGCGTGCCCCGCGTGAGAGCGACATCGAGCAATTGGTGGCGCTCGCCGACAACCGCCATGTCGCGGAAATGCTGGCCCGCATGCCGCATCCCTATGGCGAGGCGGAGGCACGCGCTTTCCTGGCCATGACGGCATCGCGCCGGGCCGGAATCGCCTATGCGCTGACGCTGGCCGGCACCGAGACCTTCGTCGGCTGTGCCGGGCTCAACACCACGGATCGTGGGCTGGAGCTCGGCTACTGGATCGGCGAGCCGTACTGGAAACGCGGCTACGCGACGGAGGCAGCGCACGCACTGGTCGACCTTGCCTTCCAGAGAACCACGATCCAGGTGCTGCACGCCTCGACGCGGGTTATCAATCCGGCCTCGCGCCGGGTCATCCACAAATGCGGCTTCCAGTATGCCGGCCAGGGCATGCTGAATTCGATCGTTGCCGGTCAGGTGCCGGTCGAGCGCTACCGCCTCGATCGCAAGACCTGGACCAGCCTGCGGAACTGGGTGCATTTTTGATGGATGCGGCTCACGTCATCTCGAGCCAGATCGGCAAGTGATCCGAACCGGCCGCTTGCCGGTCGACCCACAGGCGCCTCAGCGATTTGGCAAGCGAGGCGCTGGTGAAGATGTAGTCGATGCGCTTGTAGCGGCTGGTATCGCCCGGCCGCTTGGGGTCGACCCAGGTGACGAGATCGGCGCCGGCAGCGCCGAGGCGGGTGGCAGCATCGATGGCGAGGTCGGCGGTCACCGGCATGCCGAATTCATGGTCAGGCTGGCCGGCGAGTTCGACATGTTCCGGCGATCCGGCCAGCATGTTGAAGTCGCCCATGACGACGAAGGCTTCGGGACAAGGCAGGTCCGGCAAGCCGATCTCGGCGACGCCGGAGAGCCCGCCGCCCTCGAGCGGGTATTTCAACAGACGCTGGCGCAGAAAGCGGATCTGGCTCAGCCGTTCAACCGGGCTACGGTGGTCGAGATGGGTGGAATAGAAGCGGATCGGACCAAGCGGCGTTTCGATCAGCGCCTCCAGCGCGCCGCGCTGGAAGTTCATCGCCTCGACACTGCGGCTGCGCGGCAAAAGGAGATTGCGCGACAGATGGATCGGCGTCCTCGACAGCACCATGTTGCCGAGCTGGAAGGTGGTCGTGATGGCGCGGCCGTTCTCCAGGCGCGAGCCGGCGTCGGCTTCGAAATTGCTGCCGTAGACGGCAAAATAGTCGGGCAGCGCCTCGCCGAGGTCGGCCACCATGTCGCGGCCGCCATTCTTCGGGTTGGCGCGGGTGACCTCCTGCAGCGCGATCACGTCGGCGCCGCGCACGGCATCGGCGATACGGCCGACATCATAGCGGGCGTCGAGGCCGACGCCGTAGTGGATATTGTAAGTAACCAGCTTCATTCCGACATCTCGCGCTTGGAAAGCCGAGGATCGATTTTCGGCAAGGGTCAACCAAATGCTACGCGTCCAGAGCTACGCGCGACGGTACAGTAGCAAAAACGGCCCTCGCCCTTCGACCCGCCTTGGTTTAGAGCAATCCCGCAAAGCCAATAGCAGAAACCATACAATCCGATGAAATTTCTCGATCAAGCCAAGGTCTACATCCGCTCCGGCGACGGCGGCGCCGGTTCGGTGTCGTTCCGGCGCGAAAAGTTCATCGAGTTCGGCGGCCCGGACGGCGGCGACGGCGGTCGCGGCGGCGATGTCTGGGTCGAGGCGGTCGATGGGCTGAACACGCTGATCGACTATCGCTACCAGCAGCATTTCAAGGCCAAGACCGGGACGCACGGCATGGGCCGCAACATGACCGGCGCCAAGGGTGCCGACGTAACGCTGAAAGTGCCGGCCGGAACACAGGTCTTTGCCGAGGACAATGAGGCGCTGATCTGCGATCTGACGGTCGTCGGCCAGCGCTTTCTGTTGGCCAAGGGCGGCAATGGCGGTTTCGGCAACCAGCACTTCAAGACCTCGACCAACCAGGCGCCGCGCCGCGCCAATCCCGGACTGCCGGGCGAAGAGCTCAACATCTGGCTCAGGCTGAAGCTGATCGCCGATGCCGGCCTTGTCGGGCTGCCCAACGCCGGCAAGTCGACCTTCCTGGCGGGGGTCACCGCGGCCAAGCCGAAGATCGCCGACTATCCCTTCACCACGCTGCATCCGGGCCTTGGCGTGGCCCGCATCGACGGTCGCGAATTCGTCATTGCCGATATTCCGGGCCTGATCGAAGGCGCGCATGAAGGTGTCGGCATCGGCGACCGCTTCCTTGGCCATGTCGAGCGCACGCGTGTCCTTCTGCATCTTGTCTCGGCGCAGGAAGAAAATCCGGCCAATGCCTACAAGACCGTGCGTGCCGAACTCGAAGCCTACGGCAACGGCCTGACCGACAAGGTCGAGATCGTCGCGCTTTCCCAGGTCGACATACTCGATGCCGACGCACGCAAGAAAAAGACCGCCTCGCTGAAACGTGCCGCCGGCCGCGCGCCGATGCTGCTTTCGGCAGTCACCGGCGAAGGCGTCGAGGCGGTGCTGCGCGCGCTGATCGCTGTGGTGGCCGATGCACGCGAGGCTGTCGCTGCGCCGGTCGAGACGCGCTGGAACACATAGCCATGGCCGCGCAATCGCTGAAAAATTATCGGCGCATTGCCGTCAAGATCGGCTCGGCGCTGCTTGTCGACCGCACGACGGGCCTGAAGCGCGACTGGCTGGCCTCGCTTGCGGACGACATCGCCGTGCTGGCCAATGGCGGCGCCGAAATTCTCGTCGTGTCTTCGGGCGCGATTGCACTTGGCCGCACCATTCTCGGCCTCGGCAAGCGGGCGCTGAAGCTCGAGGAGAGTCAGGCGGCGGCCGCCGTCGGGCAAATCGCGCTGGCCGGCGCCTGGTCGGATGCGCTCGGCAAGAATGGCTTGAAATCGGGCCAGATCCTGCTGACGCTCGGCGACACCGAAGAGCGCCGCCGCTATCTCAACGCGCGGGCGACGATCTCGACACTGCTCAAGATGAAGGCGGTGCCGGTCATCAACGAGAACGATACGGTGGCCACCTCCGAAATCCGCTATGGCGACAACGACCGGCTGGCGGCGCGCGTCGCCACTATGATGGGCGCCGACCTTTTGGTGCTGCTCTCCGACGTTGACGGGCTCTACACGGCACCGCCGGCGCGTGACCCGCAAGCTCGATTCATTCAGGTCGTCGACCGCATCACCCCCGACATCGAAGCGATGGCGGGTGCCGCTGCTTCGGAATTGTCGCGCGGCGGCATGCGCACCAAGCTCGACGCCGGCAAGATCGCGACCGCCGCCGGCACCGCCATGATCATCACATCGGGCACGCGGCTGTCGCCGCTGCTGGCAATCGAGCGCGGCGAGCGTGCCACCTTCTTCCGGCCGAGCGCCAATCCGGTCAAGGGCTACAAGACCTGGATCGCCGGGCAGCTCGAACCGGCCGGCCGGCTGACCGTCGATGCCGGCGCCATCGGCGCGCTGCTCTCCGGCAAGTCGCTGCTGCCGGCCGGGGTCAAACTGGTCAGCGGCAATTTTGCGCGTGGCGACACGGTGGCGATCCTGTCGCCCGAGGGCCGCGAGATCGCGCGCGGGCTGGTTGCCTATGATGCCGCCGATGCCGTAAGGATCGCTGGGCTGAGGACGACAGAGATCGAAACCGTGCTCGGCTACGAGGCGCGTTCGGCGATGATCCACCGCGACGATCTTGTGGTGAGCCATGCCGGTGGCGAGCAAGTAGTCGGTGACCAGGTTACATAGCGGAGGATGAGCCATGCTGACGCTGCATGAAAAATCCCGGGATGATACCGTGGCGCTGATGGCCGATATCGGCCGCCGCGCGCGTGCCGCGGCCCGCCCGCTGGCCATCGCTGCGGCCGAGCGCAAGCACGCGGCGCTGTTCGGCATGGCTCAGGCGATCCTTCGGCATGAGCAGGACATCCTCGACGCCAATGCCATCGACATCAGAAATGGCAGGGAGGCTGGCCTATCGGCAGCGTCGATGGATCGGCTGAAGCTCGATCCCGCCCGCATCCGCGCCATGGCAGACGGTATCAGCGAGATCGCCGGGTTACGCGATCCGGTCGGCGATGTCATTGCCGCATGGGACCGGCCGAACGGGTTGCATATCGAACGGGTGCGCACGCCGCTCGGTGTCGTCGGCGTCATCTATGAGAGCCGGCCTAACGTGACCGCCGATGCCGGCGCGCTCTGCCTCAAGGCGGGCAATCCGGTGATCCTGCGCGGCGGCTCGGATTCGGCGAATTCTTCCGCCGCTATCCATGCCTGCCTGGTCGAGGGGCTGAAGGCAGCCGGGCTGCCGGAGGATGCCATACAATTGGTGCCGACTACCGATCGCGCCGCCGTCGGCGAAATGCTGAAAGGACTTTCCGGCAATCTCGAGGTCATCATTCCGCGCGGCGGCCGCAGCCTGGTCGAGCGTGTGCAGAACGAGGCGCGGGTGCCGGTCTTCGCGCATCTCGAGGGCATCTGCCATCTCTATATCGACCGATCGGCTGATCTCGACATGGCGGTCAAGATCGCGGTCAATGCCAAGATGCGGCGCACCGGGGTGTGCGGTGCTGCCGAGACGCTGCTGGTCGACCGTGCCGCCGCCGGCACGCACCTGGTGCCGATCCTCGAGGCCTTGCGGGCGGCAGGCTGCGAGATCCATGCCGATGCCGAGGCGCTGAGGCTTTATGCCGATGCCCAGCCCGCGACCGATGCAGACTGGGTGACCGAGTATCTCGATGCCATCATTGCGGTGAAGCTGGTCGACGGCATTGGCGGCGCCATCGAGCATATCGAGACGTTTTCCTCGCATCACACCGAGGCGATCATCGCCGAGGACGCCACAGCGGTCGACCGGTTCTTCAACGAGGTCGATTCGGCGATTCTTCTGCACAACGCCTCGACCCAGTTTGCCGATGGCGGCGAGTTCGGCATGGGCGCCGAGATCGGCATCGCCACCGGCAAGATGCATGCACGCGGGCCGGTCGGCGTCGAGCAACTGACCTCGTTCAAATATCGCGTGCGCGGGTCGGGACAGGTGAGGCCTTGAATCCGTCCACAGTCCGAGCCTGAGAGGCGTGCGCCCAGCCACCCCCCTCTGTCCTGCCGGACATCTCCCCCTCAAGGGGGGAGATTGGCTGTCATTTCTGATTTCGCCAATCGGCGGCGTTGCAAGATTTGCGCCTGCGATGAAGCTGACAATCTCCCCCCTTGAGGGGGAGATGCCCGGCGCGGCAGAGGGGGGTGCCTGACGCATGCTTGCCTTGTCCGAACATGCCATATCCTCCCGCTATCTCAAGATGCCGCATGCCGGGAAAGGCGTGGCGGTCGGGCTGTTCGGCGGTTCGTTCAACCCGCCGCATGCCGGCCATGCGCTGGTCGCCGAGATCGCACTCAGACGCCTTGCGCTCGATCAGCTGTGGTGGATGGTGACGCCCGGCAATCCGCTCAAGAATGCCGGAGACCTGGCGCCGCTGGCCGAGCGGCTGCAGCTATCCGAAAAGATCGCGAAGAACCCGAAGATCAAGGTCACCGCATTCGAGGCGGCCCACCGCGTCCGCTTCACCGCCGACACGCTGGCGCTGGTCAAGGCGCGTAACCCGGGCGTCGATTTTGTCTGGATCATGGGCGCCGACTCGCTTCGCGACTTCCACCGCTGGCAGCGCTGGCGCCGCATCGTCATGACGTTCCCGATCGCGGTGGTCGACCGACCAGGCGCGACGCTGTCGTTCCTGTCGTCGGTGGTCGCCAAGACCTTCGACTATGCCCGCGTCGACGAGGGCGACGCACCGCGGCTCGCCCGCATGACGGCGCCGGCCTGGACCTTCATCCACGGCCCGCGTTCGTCGCTGTCGTCGAGCGCGATCCGCAAGGTGGCAAAGGGCTGAACCGGCGCGGAAGGCAAGTCCGGTGATGTCGCTTTTGCCGCTGCCTTGACCTGCTTGATGGGCGATCCTCGGTCATGACGATTCTCGAGCGCGACCAGGACAAGAACGGTCTAGGGCAGCCGGCGCCGTCGATCGCCATTGCCAGCATCCTTTTGTCGATGGCGCTGATCGCCGTCGGCAATGGGCTGATGTTCGCCTATATCCCAGTCCGGCTCGGCGCCGAGGGCTTCGATCCGACATGGGCGGGGCTGATCGTCACCGGCCTTTCGGCTGGCGGCCTCGCCGGCTGCATCCTGACCGGGCCGCTGGTGCGGCGTGTCGGCCATGCCCGCGTGTTCATGGTGCTGTCGGCGCTGATCGTGCTGTCCAACGCCGCGGTCGGCGCGGGGCCGCACCCATTGCCATGGATCGCTGCACGGGCACTCTACGGCTTTGCCATATGCGGCCTGTTCATTGTCGCGCAGAGCTGGCTGAACGATGTCGTCGCCAACGCCATCCGCGGCCGGGTCATGGCTATCTTCTACGTTGCCTACGTCGCCGGGCTCGGCGTCGGCTACTCGACGCTGGCGTTGATCGATATCCGCGCGGCCGACGCGCCGCTGATCGGCATTGCCTTCACCGCGCTGTCGATCCTTCCCGTCGGGCTGACGCGGCTTGCGCAGCCGCCGGCGCCGCAAGCGGCGTCCGTGGCGCTCGGCCGCGCCTGGCGGATCTCCCCGGTCGGCGTTGCCGGTATGCTTGCCGTCGGCGGCCTGTCGATGACGATCTCGGGTTTTGCGCCGATCCATGCCACGGCCAAGGGCTACAGCCAGGCCGACGTCGCCTTGCTGCTTTCGGCAATGCCGGTCGGCACGCTGATCCTGCAGATTCCGCTCGGCTGGATTTCCGACCGCACCGACCGGCGCTTTGTGCTGATCGCGGCGTCGGCGCTTGCCGCCGCGGCGGGCCTGTTTGCCCTCGGTTTCGACGGCGGCGCGCTGGCGGTGCTGCTCGTCATCTATGTGGTCTGGGACGGCGCCTCGGAATCGATCTATTCGCTTGCCAGCGCCCATGCCGGCGACCGCGCCGGCAAGGACGACATGGTGGCGTTGTCGAGCTCGCTTTTGTTTGCCTGGTCGCTGTCCGGCTTCGTCGTACCCGGCATTGTGACCGGACTTTCCGCCGTCTACGGCACGCAGGCCTTCATCTATGTGGCAATCGTCATTGCCACAGCCTACTGCCTGTTCGTTCTCTGGCGCGTCGTCATGGTTCGGCCGGTGCCCGCCACCGAGACCGGCAGTTTCGCGCCAATGACGGCGCAGGCGCCGTTGCCTGTCGATCTCGCCTTCGCGCCCGAAGATCAGCGCGGGCGCGGAGAGCTTTGAGGGCCATCTGCCGGCCGGGTTCAAATGCTCTATTGCTGCGTGGCTGAGGCCTCCGGCTGCGGCACTTGCGGCGCCGGCGCCGGGATTGAAAGGCCTTCGGCATCGAACGCCTGCTTGACGCTCTTGGTGAGGTCGATCTGGGCGGCGAAGAAATCGGCAGCCGCCGTCCAGTAGCGCAAGGTGATGGCGACGGTGCTGTCGCCGACAGTCGCGACAAAGGCGATCGGCGCCGGCTGCCGCCTGACGCGTCGGTCGGCGGCGGCGACACCGAGCATGGTCTTCTGCGCAAAATCGATGTCGTTCCAGGAGCCGATGCTGAGCGTGATGTCGCCGCGGCGCACACCGTTGCGGGTGAAATTGCGGACCGGCTGGTTCCACAGGGTCGAGTTGGGTGCAAGCACGTAGACGCCTTCGACCGTCCTCAGCGTTGTGGCAAACAGCCCGATCTCCTCGACGGTGCCGGATATCGCGCCGACTTCGACATATTCGCCGATGCGGAACGGCCGCAGCGCCAGGAGCATGATGCCGGCGGCAATGTTCTGCAGCGTGCCTTGCAGCGCCAGGCCGATGGCCAGGCCGGCGGCACCGATAGCGGCAATGATCGAAGCCGTCTGCACGCCGAACTGGCCGAGAACCATGATTACGACCAGTCCCAGGATGGCGTAGCGGACGACCTGCGAGAAGAAATGGCGGAGCGTTTCGTCGAAGCCGCTGATATGGCCGAGGCCGGCATAGATCGAACGCTCGGCGAGGCCGGCGACGATGTAGCCGATGACCAGCAGGATGACGGCGCCGACCGCCGAAAGCGAGTAGGAGACGATCAGCGTGCTGAGTTGCGCCAGGCCGGATTGCACGGTGAGGAGAGCGTTCTGGGGATCGATCGGCATGTCGGGATTCCGGTTCGTGGATGAGCCGATAACCGCTGCGGGGCGAGGCGGTTCCGATTTTCTGGCCCGAAAAGCCGGATATTCGGCCGCTGCCGGGTGCCTGCTTGCGAGCGGTGTCTTGAAACTGCAACCTAACTCTGCCTATCTAAGCAGTGTCACCTGATTTCAGAGGTGATTTGGTTGTTCTTGCTGCGAAAGGAAATACACTGAGAACAGCACTGCGGAAGAAGGCCGACATCGTGCCTTCGCCGGCCGGGATCAGCGTAAACGACGCCGTGTCCCGCGCCATCAAGACAGTCCTTGCCAGTCTGGAAGACTCCAAGGCCGAAAACATCGTCTCAATCGACATTCAGGGGAAATCGAGCCTCGGCGACTACATGGTCGTCGCGTCGGGCCGATCGCACCGTCATGTCTCGGCTGTTGCCGATCATCTCCTCAAGGCGCTGAAGGATGCCGGGCTCGGCACTGCACGCGTCGAGGGGCTGGCTGGCGCCGACTGGGTCCTGATCGATTCGGGCGACATCATCGTCCATGTCTTCCGTCCCGAGGTCCGCGACTTCTACAATCTCGAAAAGATGTGGCAGGCGCCCGATCTCGAGGAGGAGACCCTCCACTGAGCCGTATTCGTCTTGATGCATGTCGTCGTCCGACATGCATCAGCGGCTCTTCGAGGCAGGGATGAAGATTACGGTTCATGCCGTGGGCCGAATGAAAGCCGGCCCCGAGAAGCAGTTGGCCGACCGCTATTTCGAGCGTTTTGCCAGGAGCGGTCCTGCCGTGGGCCTCGAATTCGCCGGGATCGTCGAGATTGCCGAAGGTCGCGCGCAGACGGCCAATGAGCGCCGGCGCGAGGAAGGCCAGAAACTGCAGACGCACTTGCAACCGGGCACGGCGCTGATGCTGCTGGATGAGCGCGGCAAGAACCTTTCCTCCGAGGATTTCGCCGGTCGCATAGGTTCGCTGCGCGATGGCGGGCGCAAGGCGCTGGTGATCGCCATTGGCGGCGCCGACGGCCATGACCAGTCACTGCGCGACCTGGCTGATCTGACGGTGTCGCTCGGCGCGCTGACCTGGCCGCATCAGCTGGTCCGCGTGATGCTGGGCGAGCAGCTTTACCGGGCGGCCACGATCCTTTCCGGTCACCCCTACCATCGTTCATGAAGTCGGCTCCGTCGGCGAATTGATGCCAGCCGCCCGGATTTTTGCCCCAATGCTCATCGACAGTTTGGGCTCATGGGGTTTGTCGATGACGGCCGGGGCTCGAACATGGTTGATGGTTCGTTAACGAAGCCGCGCATAGAGTTGGGCTTCAATGTCTGAAGACTGGAAATCACGAACGGGCTCCTGGCGCGTGCGCTACGGCATCGCCGTGGCGACGATCGCGCTTTCGCTCGGCGTCGCGCGGGCCGAGAACACGCTCGACCTGGCGCCCGACCCGGACCAGAGCCGCGCCGAATACGAAAAAGTATCGAAAGAGATCACGCTGTCGTCCGAGCGGCTGGCCAAGCTCGCCGCTGACATAGCGGCTGTCAAGAAGGACCACGCCTCGATCACCGCGGCGCTGATCCAGTCGGCGATGACCGAGCAGAAGCTCGGCCAGGACATCGAGGACATTGGCGGCAAGCTGGAAGGGCTGAAGGCGCAGGGGCAGAAGATCCGCGCCTCACTGGCCGCCAGACGCGACGTTCTGGCCGAAGTGCTCGGCGCGCTGCAGCGCATGGGGCTCAATCCGCCGCCGGCGATCCTGGTCAAGCCGGAGGACGCATTGTCGTCGGTGCGCAGCGCCATCCTGCTCGGTGCCGTGGTGCCGGAACTGCGCCACCAGACCGACATGTTGCTGGCCGACCTCAAGGAGCAGTCGCGGGTGACGGCCTCGATCGAGGCCGAGCGGGCGCGGCTGACGGCAGCTGTCGGCGAGCAGGCGGCGGAAAAAAAGCGGCTCGGCATGCTGCTCGAAGCCAAGCAGAAGCTCGCCGCCGATACGCAAACCGCGCTGGCCGCCGAAAAGCAGCGGTCCGCGACGCTGGCGGCCAAGGCCGGCAGCCTGAAAGAACTGATCGCCTCGCTCGAGGCCGACAGAGCCCGCAAGGCGGCGGATGCGGCCAAGGCAGCCGAGCAAAAGACGGCCGACGCCGACAAGGGCCCGGCATCGGCTGCGGCGCCGACGGAATTGGCCTCGCTGCCGGTGCCGGAGAGCAACAGGCTCACCGCTGCCGCGCCGTTTTCCGCGCTTCAAGGGCAGATCGCGCTGCCGGTCACCGGCAGGATCAAGCGGCGCTTCGGGGCCGACGACGGTAACGGCGCGGTGATGCTCGGTGACATGGTTGCGACACAATCGGGAGCCATCGTCACAGCGCCGGCGGATGGAAATGTGCTTTATGCGGGGCCTTTCCGCTCTTACGGTCAACTCTTGATCCTGAATGCGGGTGACGGCTATCATGTCGTCCTGGCGGGGATGAGCAGAATCAGCGTCGCGTCTGGCCAGTCGGTGCTCGCAGGTGAGCCGGTCGGCGCGATGGGAGAGGCCCGGGTGGCGAGCACCTCGGCATCGAAGAATGGAAATGCCACACCGGAGCTCTATGTCGAGTTCCGCAAGGATGGAAAACCCGTCGATCCGGCCCCATGGTGGGCGGACCGTTTTTCTGGAAGGACGTGAATGATGCGGAAACTGTCGCTTCTGTTTGCCGGTGCGCTGATGGGTGCATCGGCGATGAGCCTGGTCTATGGCGCGCCCGGCTCGACAGCGAAGGCTGCGGGCTCCGAGACCTATAAGCAACTGGCGATCTTCGGCGATATCTTCGAACGGGTAAGGGCGAATTATGTGACGCCGCCCGACGACAAGTCGCTGGTTGAAAATGCCATCAACGGCATGCTGTCGTCGCTCGACCCACACTCCTCCTACATGAATGCCGAAGAAGCGCAGGACATGCGCGTGCAGACCAAGGGCGAATTCGGCGGCCTCGGCATCGAGGTCACCATGGAGAACGACCTGGTCAAGGTGATCACGCCGATCGACGATACGCCGGCCGCCAAGGCAGGCGTGCTCGCCGGCGACTATATCGCCAAGATCGACGGCGAGGAGGTCCGCGGCCTGACCCTCAACGACGCCGTCGAGAAGATGCGCGGGCTGGTCAATACGCCGATCAAGCTCACCATCCTGCGCCAGGGCGCCGACAAGCCGATCGAACTGACCGTCGTGCGCGATATCATCAAGGTCAAGGCGGTCAAGTTCCGGGTCGAAAACGACATCGGCTACATGAAGATCACCTCCTTTACCGAAAAGACCTATGACGACCTCGAGAATGCCATCGACACCATCAAGAAGCAGGTGCCGAACGACAAGCTCAAGGGCTACGTGCTCGACCTGCGCCTCAATCCGGGCGGTTTGCTCGACCAGGCGGTGAGCGTGTCGGATGCCTTCCTCGACCGTGGCGAGATCGTCTCGACGCGCGGCCGCGATCCGAAGGACGTCACCCGCTTCGACGCGCGGGCCGGCGACGACATCGGCGGCAAGCCGCTGATCGTGCTCGTCAATGGCGGCTCGGCCAGCGCATCGGAAATCGTTGCCGGCGCGCTGCAGGATCTGCGCCGCGCCACCGTGGTCGGCACGCAGTCCTTCGGCAAGGGTTCGGTGCAGACCATCATTCCGCTCGGCGAGAACGGGGCACTGCGGTTGACGACGGCGCTCTATTACACGCCGTCCGGCAAGTCGATCCAGGGCAAGGGCATCACGCCCGACATCAAGGTCGACCAGCCGCTGCCGGCGGAACTGCAGGGCAGGGACCTGACGCGCGGCGAATCGGACCTCAAGGGCCATATCAAGGGCGCCGACGAAAGCACGACCGGTTCGGGCTCGGCCGCCTATGTGCCGCCGGAACCCAAGGACGATTTGCAGCTCATCTATGCCGAGCAACTGCTGCGCGGCCAGAAGACCGATCCGGCGTTCCCGCCGAATCCGCAAAAGGCCGTGTTGAACCAGTAAGGGCGGGCAAGCCGGGCCAAACAGGTCTGGCTGCCTGAGCGAAGCGATGCGATGCTGCCGGGGCCGCGAGGCTCCGGCAGTTTGATTCGGGGCTGCGGCCGGCATGCTGCGCGTCCAGTGGAGCAAGGGGACGCGCCGACATTTTGGATTTTGCGCCTCCGGAGAAGGTTTACTTCGGGGATGCACGCCGGGGGGTGCGGGCTTGGCTGATATCGGCAAGGACATAGAACGACCTCTCGGACAGGCGATCCGGCTGCCGCGCTCAGGCAGCGGGATCAGCGCCGGTGCGGTCGCGGCCGCGCTTGTCGTGCTGTCCGTGGTCGGCGTCTCCAGCGCGATCGCCTTGCGAGACAAGCCGTTCCGGAAGCTGCAAGAAGTAGCCGTTTCGACGCCGAAGACGCCGGCGGCGGATACCGTCGCCGCGCCCGCCAAGGCGACGCCCGAAATGGCTGCGCCAAGCAACGCAAGGGGGGCCAACATAAGCGGGCCGAAGACGGGCGGTCCGCAGATCATCCATGTCCAGACCGAAGAGGGCGACGGTCCACCCAATGCGGCCATCGTCATCCGCGACCCTTCGACGATCGGCCAGAACCTCAGGATCGCGCACATTCCCGACAAGGCGCTGGTCGAGGCCAGCGAAACCGGTCCGTTGCCGATCCGCGCCGCCGACGGCAGGCGCCCGTTCGATGTCTATGCGCGGCCGTGGTCCGGGGCTCGCGGTGCACGCGTCGCGCTCGTCATCGGCGGGCTTGCCGTGTCGCAGACCGGCACGCAGGCAGCCATCGCCAAGCTGCCGGCGGAAGTGACGCTGGCCTTCGCGCCGCAAGGCAACAGCATCGGCCGCTGGATGCAGGTGGCGCGGCAGAGCGGCCATGAGGTCATCATGCAGGTACCGCTTGAGCCGTTCGACTATCCGAACGTCAATCCCGGCCGTAACACGCTGACCGTGGCTGCAACGCCGGACGAGAATTTGAAGAATTTACGCTGGGCGCTGTCGCGAACGACCAACTACACCGGCGTCATGAACTATATGGGCGCCCGCTTTTCGGCCGACGCGACGGCGATGGGGCCGTTGATGGCCGAGCTTGGCAAGCGTGGTCTGGCCTATGTCGACGACGGTTCGTCGGCGCGCAGCCTGGCACCCGAACTGGCGCTGAAGGACGGCGTGCCGTTCGTCGGCGGCGATACGGCGATCGATGCGGTGCAGGACCGCGGCGCCATATTGAAGAAACTGGATGGGCTGGAAGCGACGGCACGGGCGAAAGGGTTTGCCGTTGGCATCGGCTCGGCTTTCGACCTGACGGTGGATACCGTGTCTTCCTGGGTGACCGAGGCCAAGAAGCGTGGCATCGAGATCGTGCCGGTTTCGGCGGTGGCCATAGATCCGGAAAAAGGCTGAGATGGCAAAGAACAAGCTCGTTGAGCCCGAGACGCTGCCCTACCGGCCCTGCGTAGGGGTGATGGTCCTCAATGAGGCCGGCCTGGTCTGGGTCGGCCGTCGCATTGCCGAGCCGGACAGCGAATTCGCTGGAACGACGCAGCTCTGGCAGATGCCGCAGGGCGGCATCGATGATGGCGAGGAGCCGCTGCCCGCGGCGGCGCGTGAACTTTACGAAGAGACCGGCATGCGCTCGGTGTCGCTGCTGGCCGAGGCGCCGCACTGGATCAAATACGATCTGCCGGCGCATCTGGTCGGCGTCGCCTTCAAGGGACGATATCGCGGCCAGACGCAGAAATGGTTTGCCTTCCGTTTCCACGGCGACGAAACCGAGATCGCGATCAATCCGCCGCCGGGTGGCCACAAGGCCGAGTTCGACCGGTGGGCGTGGCGGCCGATGCTGGAATTGCCGGGCCTGATCGTGCCGTTCAAGCGCAAGGTCTACGAAGACGTGGTGGCGGCGTTCCGGCACCTGGTGGCGTAGCCGCCGGCCTTCCGTTAAAACAGGTCGGCATGAACGACATCTCCAGCAAATCTCTTCCGCCGACCGTCACCCTGGGCGAACCGATCAGCGAAGCCGCGGCAGGGGCGATCCTGACCATCGATCTCGGCGCCGTCCGTGAGAACTACCGGCGGCTGAAGGCGCGGCTGGGCGGCGTCGGCTGTGCTGGAGTGGTCAAGGCCGACGGCTATGGGATTGGCGCGGCGCCGGTGGCGGCGGCGCTGATGGGTGAGGGCTGTAATACTTTCTTTGTTGCGCATTTGGCCGGCGGCATCTTGCTGCGCAAGGCGCTCGGCTCAGACCCGGCCATTTATGTGCTGAACGGCATTCCGCCGGGTGCGGAAAGGGAAGCGGTTGCGGCAGGGCTTTGCACCGTACTCAACAGCGCCAGCCAACTCGCGGCATGGCGCGAGATGGCCGGGCGGGTGGGCCGCAAATTGCCGGCCGCCCTCCAGGTCGACAGCGGCATGTCGCGGCTCGGCATGATGCCATCCGAGGTGAAAGCCGTTGCGCAGGATCCGCAGGCTTTCGACGGTGTCGAACTGACGTTCGTGATGAGCCATCTCGCCTGCGCCGATGAACCCGAGCAGCCGGCCAACGAGCGGCAGCGGCTGGAATTCGAACGGCTGCGCCGGATGCTGCCGGAAGCGCCGGCTTCCTTTGCCAATTCATCAGGCATTTTTCTCGGGCAGCGCTATCACTACGACCTCGTTCGTCCGGGTGCCGCTCTCTATGGCGTCAATCCGACGCCGGCGAAGGACAATCCGATGCTGCCGGTGGTGCGATTGCAAGCCAAGGTCATCCAGACGCGGATATTGAAGGCCGGCGTCGGTGTCGGCTACGGTCACACTTTCCACACCAAGGCTCCGCTTGCCGCGGCGACGATTTCGCTCGGCTATGGCGATGGCTGGCATCGACGCGCCGCTTCCTCGGCCTGGCTCGAAAATGTGCGGCTGCCCTTCGTCGGCCGGGTTTCGATGGATTCGATCATCCTCGACATTTCCGCATTGCCGCCCGGCAGGCTGAAGGCCGGCGACCTCGTCGAACTCATCGGACCGTCGTCGCAGACGGTGGACCAGGTAGCCGGCCAGGCCGGCACCATCGGCTATGAGGTCTTGACCAGCCTCGGCCACCGTTTCCACCGGCGCTATGTGAATGGCTAGGACGCAAGCTTGTTGTCCTCACGCATGTCTTTTCCCTAAGCATCGGCACTTGGCTGACGCCACAGAATCCGGCAGACATGAGGCGGCGATGATCCCGGTCTCGAATCCCGACGAGATGCCGCCGCGGAGAACCAAACGATGAAGATCTTCGTGCTGGGCGGCGGCGTGATCGGGGTCACCACCGCCTATTTTCTTGCCGAGGCCGGTCATCAGGTGACGGTGATCGATCGCCAGAAAGGCCCGGCGCTGGAAACCAGCTTTGCCAATGCCGGCGAGATCTCGCCCGGCTATGCCTCGCCCTGGGCCGGGCCCGGCGTTCCGCTGAAGGCCATCAAATGGCTTTTGATGAAGCACGGTCCACTGGTGGTGCGACCGGCCCTCGATCCGCATATGTGGATATGGCTGGTCAAGATGTTGCGCAATTGCACGGCTGAACGCTACGCGCTGAACAAGGCGCGCATGGTGCCGCTGGCCGAGTACAGCCGCGACACGCTGAAGGCGCTGCGCGAGGCGACCGGCATCGCCTATGACGAGCGCGCCAAGGGCACGCTGCAGCTCTTCCGAACGCAAAAGCAGCTCGACGGCGTCGGCGGCGATGTCGAGGTGCTGAAGGCCTATGGCGTCCCCTACGAGGTCCTCGACCCCGACGGCTGCATTGCGGCCGAGCCTGGGCTGGCCGGCGTGCGCGAAAAATTCGTCGGTGGCCTGCGGTTGCCCGGCGACGAAACCGGCGACTGCAAGATGTTCACCGACAGGCTTGCCGAGCTTTGCGCGGCACGCGGCGTCACCTTCGAATACGACACGGAGATACGGCGCGTCGTCAAGAAGCGCGATCGCATTACCAACGTCAGCACCAGCAAGGGCTGGATGGTCGCTGATGCCTATGTGATGGCGATGGGCAGCTATTCGGCACGGTTCATGCGCATGCTGAAGCGGCCCATCCCGGTTTACCCGGTCAAGGGCTATTCGATCACCCTGCCGATCAAGGACGCCGCCGCCGCACCGGTCTCGACCGTGATGGACGAGAGCTACAAAGTAGCGATCACCCGGCTCGGCGACCGTATCCGGGTCGGCGGCACGGCGGAGATTTCCGGCTTCGACCTGCGGCTGCACGAATCGCGGCGGCGCACGCTCGAACATTCGGTCGGCGACCTGTTTCCGGGCAGCGGCGACATGCGATCGGCGACCTTCTGGTGCGGGCTGCGGCCGATGACACCCGACGGGCCGCCGCTGATCGGCCGCACCGATTTCTCCAATCTCTATCTCAACACCGGCCATGGCACACTCGGCTGGACCATGGCCTGCGGCTCGGCCAAAGTTCTGGCCGACATCATCTCCAGCCGGGTGCCGGACATCGACGTCGGCGATCTCGGGCCCGGACGATACGCCAAGTAAGACGCCCACCAGCTAAGACAGCCAGCGGCCGGCAGGCTCACGCAAACAAACCCCTGTCCCGTTCGACGGCCTTGGTAATGAAGCTCGCGACGACCTGGACGCGGCGCAGCGGCCTGACCGATTCATGATAGACCAGCCAGTAGGCGCGGCGTATGGGTGCGACGATATCGAGAGGCACCAGCTCCGGCATCGAGCGGGCAACGAAGGTGTGCAGGATGCCGATGCCGGCGCCGGAACGCACTGCTTCGGCCTGGCCGAGCGCGGAGGAAATAGCGAAGCTGGTGCGCCAGTCGGGGCTGAATTCGGCCGCGTAGTCGAGCGAGCGACTGACGATCAGGTCCGGCACGTAGCCGATCAGCGTATGCTGGCCTAGCTCGGCGGCGGTTCCGGGCAGGCCATGGGTGTCGGCGTAGGCCCGCGACGCGAACAGGCCGAGCGTGTAGTCGACCAGCTTTCCCGCCACCAGGCGGCCTTCCGTCGGCCGTTCGACGGTGATGGCAATGTCGGCCTCGCGCCGGGACAAAGAGAAGGAGCGTGGCACCGGCACCAGCTGGATGGTGAGCTCACGGTGCAGAGCGGTCAGCGCGCCGAGGCGCCTGGCCAGGAAGGCGACGCCAAAGCCGTCCGGCGCGCCGATGCGCACGGTGCCCGAGACGTCGTCGCCTTCGCCTGAAACGGTCGAGCGCGCGGCGATCATGTCGCCCTCCATGCGTTCGGCAATCTCGAGGAAACGCTCGCCCGCCGGCGTCAGCTCGCTGCCGGTGGTAAGCCGGCGAAACAGTTTTGTCCTGAGCGCATCCTCGAGGGCGGCAATGCGGCGCGAGACGGTCGCGTGATTAAGCTCCAGCCGCCTGGCGGCGCCGAGGATCTGGCCGGCCCGCGCTACGGCAAGGAAGATACGGGCATCATCCCAGTTCATGAGGGTGGTCTTGGCGATAACGATCAAAACCGCGTTCCTTCGCGCCCCCCTCTGTCCTGCCGGACATCTCCCCCTCAAGGGGGGAGATTGGCAGTTCCGCCGCAGGCGTCTTTCTTGCCGCAGTGAAGATTTCCGAAGGCGGGCGTGACAGCCAATCTCCCTCCTTGAGGGGGAGATGTCCGGCAGGACAGAGGGGGGCGGTGAAGGAACTCATTCTCAATCCTTGCTGCTGGGGACCTGCATTCTTCCTATTTGCGAGAATTGATGCTCTGCCGTCAACCGCTATCTATTCTCCGCACAACGGTTGCGTTTTCGCTCGCGTTGCCATCGCTCCCGCAAAGGCGGACAATGCCTCATCACGAACCAGGGAGAGAGACCATGATCGAATACGGTCATTTCATCGGCGGCAAGCGCGTCGCCGGAACCAGCGGCCGCAAGCAGGACGTCATGCAGCCGATGGACGGCACGGTGCGCGGCACGGTGGCGCTGGCTTCGCAGGCGGAATTGCGCGCGGCGGTCGAAAACGCCAAGGCCGCACAGCCCGGCTGGGCGGCGACCAATCCGCAGCGACGCGTACGCGTCCTGATGCGGTTCCTCGAGCTGGTCGCCAAGGAGTATGACGCGCTGGCCGAGATATTGGCGCGCGAACACGGCAAGACCATCGCCGACGCCAAGGGCGACATCCAGCGCGGCCTCGAAGTGGTCGAGGTCTGCATCGGTGCGCCGCATATGATGAAGGGCGAGTTCACCGATGGCGCCGGCCCCGGCATCGACGTCTATTCGATGCGCCAGCCGCTCGGCGTGGTCGCCGGCATCACGCCGTTCAATTTTCCGGCGATGATCCCGTTGTGGAAGATCGCGCCGGCCATCGCCTGCGGCAATGCCTACATCCTCAAGCCGTCGGAGCGCGATCCGGGCGTGCCGATGCGGATTGCCGAACTGTTCATCGAGGCCGGTCTGCCGGCGGGCATCCTCAATGTCGTCAACGGCGACAAGGAAGTGGTCGACGCCATCCTCGACGATCCCGACATCAAGGCCATCGGTTTCGTAGGCTCGACACCGATCGCCCAGTACATCTATTCGCGCGGCTGCGCGGCCGGCAAGCGCGTGCAGTGCTTCGGCGGCGCCAAGAATCACATGATCATCATGCCGGATGCCGACATGGACCAGACCGTCGACGCGCTGATCGGCGCCGGCTACGGCTCGGCCGGCGAGCGCTGCATGGCGATCTCGGTGGCCGTCCCGGTCGGCAACGACACCGCCAACCGGCTGATGGAAAGACTGGTGCCGCGCGTCGAGAGCCTGAAGGTCGGTCCGTCGACGGATTCTTCCGCCGATTTCGGCCCGCTGGTCACGGCGCAGGCGCTGGAGCGGGTCAAGTCCTATGTCGACACCGGCGTCAAGGAAGGCGCCAAGCTGGTCGTCGACGGCCGCGGCTTTTCCATGCAGGGCTACGAGAACGGCTACTATATGGGCGGCTGCCTGTTCGACAATGTGACCGCCGACATGCGCATCTACAAGGAAGAGATCTTCGGGCCGGTGCTCTCGGTCGTTCGCGCACCGACCTACGAGAACGCCATCAAGCTCGCCAACGAGCACGAGATGGGCAATGGCGTCGCCATCTTCACCCGCGACGGCGACGCGGCGCGCGACTTCGCCTCGCGGGTTCAGGTCGGCATGGTCGGCATCAACGTGCCGATCCCGGTGCCGATCGCCTACTACACCTTCGGCGGCTGGAAGGCGTCCTCCTTCGGCGACCTCAACCAGCACGGGCCGGACGCGTTCCGCTTCTACACCAAGACCAAGACGGTGACGTCGCGCTGGCCGTCCGGTGTGAAGGACGGTGCCGAGTTCGTCATCCCGACGATGAACTGATCCAGATCGCAAACACTGAACGAGGCCTGGGCTCGGACCCGGGCCTTTTCGTTTGAACGTTAATGTGATGGAACCAAGAAGGCAGCAATCTTCTTAGGTTGCAGTCCTGCCGCGAAGGAGACGCTGGCAGATCAACCAACGGCGCTGGTGACGGCTCCGGGGGAAATGTCCGGCGCAAAGGAGGTGTCAGATGACACGTCTCATGGCGACTATAGCTTGCGCTGCGATGGCCCTTTCCGCCGTCCCGGCAATGGCTGCCGAGCAATGCGCGGCTCGCGCCGATATGGTCAAGGCGCTCGGCGAGAAGTTTCATGAAAACCCGAGCGCGGTCGGCGTCGTCAATCCGAATGTGGTGCTTGAAGTCTTCGTTTCCGACAAGGGCACCTGGACCATCCTCGCCAGCGACACAAAAGGTCAAAGCTGCGTGATTTCAGTCGGCGAAGGCTGGGAAAGCGCGATGACGACAGCGGCGCTGCCAGGCATCTGAACGATTTATCACGGGTCTGCGCGCCTCGGCATGGCCGCGCGGCCTGTGGCCCATTCTTTCGGCGACAACCGTAAAACGGATCTGCAGGCGCCCGCTTGGGCGCCTGCTTGCGCTTTTCCATTGCCGATACCATATATCGAGAACATAATGGGAACATCTGGAATCGTTCCCACCAATGGCAGACCGGAACACAGAAAGGAACGACGCGATGATGATGACGTCGGAACCGGCCTGAATCGCTCCGGCAAAATGAGGCCGTCAAACCCCTCCTTTGCCGGAACGTGATGGCAAAGGAGGTGCCCTATGGCACGCAAATCGCTGTTGAGATGGGTGAAAACCCTGGTTCTTGCTGGCGCATTGGCGGTGGGTACGAACACCGCAGGCGCGCAATATCAATACTGCGTTGAACATGGCGAGATCGTCGCCCATTTGAGCGAGAAGTTCCAGGAAAGGCAGTTTGCTTTGGGGCTGATCGGTCATGAGGCGGTCATGGAAGTCTTTGTCGCCGAGACCGGAACCTGGACCATCGTCGTCACCGATATCGCTGGCAGAAGCTGCATCGTCGCGGCCGGCGACAATTGGGAAAACGTGATGGCCCTGCCCGGCCAGGGCGCATGACGAAATGGCAGGCTCAGCGCGTAGCAGCCGCCTCGGCATGGCCGCGCAAAAGCGCCATCAGCCGCTTGGCGTCCTTGGCCGCGGCCTCTTCGTCGCCGGCGAGGATCGAACGGATCAGCGCGACATGATGCTCGGCCGATTCGGCCAATCCGGTATCGGCCTTGTAGCGGAACCAGAAGCGACGGCTGTGGGTTTGCAAGGGTGCCGCCAGGCGCGCGGCGAACGGGTTGTCGGCAGCCAGCGCCAGCGCCTCGTCGAGCGCCTTGTCGGCCTGGATGAAGTAGAACACATTTTCCGAAATCACTGCCTTTTGCATGGCAAGGGCAGCGTCATGGAACAGGTCGGCGGCCTCGCGGGTAACGAAGCGGGCGGCCGAGCGGGCAAGCACCACCTCGACGCCACGGCGGGCGTCGAGGACACGCAGCCAGTCGCCGGGGTGGAGCGGCGCGATGGCGATGCCGGCGCGCGGCCGGACCTCGAGCAGCCCCTCCCAGGCCAGCCGCTGGATTGCTTCGCGAACCGGGGTGCGGCCGAGGCCGAGCCTGTCGATCAGCGCCCCCTCGGTGATGAAGCTCGCCGGCGCCAGTTCGAGAGTTACGATCATGTGCTCGAGCCTGCGGTAGGCCTTCGCGGTCGCCGGCTCGGAGCCCGGTCTGTCATATACCAATGCGACTTCTCCTGATATATTGTTGATATATCATATCAGATTCAATGTTGACAGCCGGCTTCTTAAGAAATATACGGCTGATATATCAGATGGAGTGATCGACATGTGGGCCGGAGTCTTCCCCGCCGTTACGACCAAATTCACCAAGGACGACGGCCTCGACCATGCCGAGATGGAGCGCTGCTTTGCGCTGCAGATGGAGGCCGGCTGTGACGGCATCATCGTCTGCGGGTCGCTCGGCGAAGGCCCGATGCTGTCGCACGACGAGAAGATCGCGGTGCTGAAGACCGCGCAGAAGATCGCCGGCAAGAAACCGGTGCTGTTGACGGTCAACGAGGCCGGTACACGCGAGGCGGCGGCGATCGCGCGCCGCGCTGCCAAGGCAGGCGCCAACGGTTTGATGGTGGTGCCGAGTCCGATCTACCATACCAATGCCGAAGAGACGGTCGCGGCACTCAGCGCCGCCGCCGCGGCCGGCGACCTGCCGGTGATGATCTACTCCAACCGGCTTGCCTACCGCGTCGACGTCACCGTCGACCAGATGGAGGAGTTGGCGAAGGACCAACGCTTCGTCGCCATAAAAGAGTCCTCCGACGACATCCGCCGCTCGACCGAGATCATCAACCGCCTCGGCGACCGCTACGATTTGTTCACCGGCGTAGACAATCTCGCCTTCGAGGCGCTGTCGGTCGGCGCCATCGGCTGGGTGGCGGGCCTGGTCACCGCGTTCCCGCGCGAGACCGTCGCCATCTACCAACTGATGAGACAGGGCCGCCGCGAGGAGGCGTTGAAGATCTACCGCTGGTTCCGGCCGCTGCTCGACCTCGACGTCTCGACCTATCTGGTGCAGAACATCAAGCTCGCCGAAGTGTTGGCGATCAACACCAACGACCGCGTGCGCATGCCGCGCCAGCCATTGTCGGGCGAGCGGCGCAAGGCAGTCGAAAAGATCGTCAGGGATGCGCTGGCGGTGCGGCCAGAGCTGCCGACATTCTGATCCAGTCGCTTTGAAGGCATTTGCAGATGTGCAGCGCGGCGCATGGCAATGAATGATAATGCTACGCTCGATGTCGCCATCATTGGTGGCGGCATCATCGGCATCTGCGCCGCCGCCTTTCTGGCAGAGGCGGGCCAAAATGTCACGATCTTCGATCGGACGGGGATCTGTGAGGAAACCAGCTCCGGCAATGCCGCTGCCTTTGCCTTCTCCGATGTGCTGCCGCTCGCCCACAAGGGCATGATCAAGCAGTTGCCGAAATGGCTCGCCGACCCGCTCGGCCCGCTCAGCATCCCACCCGCGTATCTGCCGAAGCTGCTGCCCTGGCTGGTCCGCTTCTGGCGCGCCGGCCGAAGCGACCGCTATGAAGCCGGCCTTGCCGCGCAGGCCGCGATGATGAAGCTCGCCGAGGCGGAATGGATGGGCTTGCTCGACCGTTCCGGCACACGGCCGATGCTGCATGAGGACGGCTCGCTCGAACTCTACGACAGCGAGGCCGAGTTCAAGGCCTCGCTGACCGGCTGGGCGGCAAGGCAGCGCTTCGGCATCGGCTTCAGCCATGTCGACGGGAGCGCTCTCACAGCCCTGCAGCCCGGTCTGTCGCCGCGCTTCGTCAAGGGAACGTTCGTGCCGGGGTGGAAAACCGTTGCCGATCCCAAACTGCTTGGAAAGGCCTTGTGGGCCTATGCCGAGAGGTTGGGCGCCGGGTTCGAAAGGGCCCGGATCGAGCGTGTCAAGGCGGGACAGGACGGCGCGATCTTGACCACGGCCGACGGCACGCGGCGACGGGCGAAGCACGTCGTCATCGCTGCCGGGGCCTGGTCGCATCTGCTGGCGAGACATCTCGGCGACGGAATCCCGCTGGAGACCGAGCGTGGCTACAACACGACGTTGCCGAAGACTGCCTTCGACGTAAAGCGGCAATTGATCTTCTCCGGGCATGGCTTCGTCATCACGCCGCTCGAGACGGGCCTGCGCGTCGGCGGCGCGGTCGAACTCGGCGGCCTTGAGAGGCCGCCCAATTATGCGCGCTCGAAAGCGCTGCTCGAAAAGGCGCAGAAATTCCTGCCGGGACTGGATCCGGCCAATGGACGCGAATGGATGGGGTTCCGGCCGTCGCTGCCGGATTCGCTGCCGGTGATCGGGCGGTCGCAACAAACGCCGTCGGTGGTGTATGGTTTCGGCCACGGTCACCTCGGCCTGACCCAGGCTGCGGCGACCGGGCGCTTGATCCGCGAGCTCGTTCTCGGGCAGAATCCATCGCTCGATCTCGGCCCGTTCAGCCCGCAACGGTTTTGAGTTCGAAGACATTCAGTTGGGAGCCGGCATGGCCAAGAATTCCTTCTTCTGCATAGACGGCCACACCTGCGGCAATCCGGTGCGGCTGGTCGCCGGCGGTGGGCCTTTGCTCAAGGGCTCAACGATGATGGAGCGGCGAGCGCATTTCCTGGCCGAATATGACTGGATCCGCACCGGGCTGATGTTCGAGCCGCGCGGCCATGACGTGATGTCCGGCTCGATCCTCTATCCGCCGACGCGTGAAGATTGCGACATCGCCATCCTGTTCATCGAAACCTCGGGCTGCTTGCCGATGTGCGGCCACGGCACCATCGGCACGGTAACTTTTGCCGTCGAGCATGGGCTGATCAAGCCGAAGACACCGGGCGTGCTCAGGCTGGATACGCCGGCGGGCGTGGTCGTAGCGGAGTACAGCCAAGTCGGCGACTATGTCGAGGAGGTGCGCATCACCAATGTGCCTTCCTTCCTCTATGCCGAGGCACTGACGGTCGAATGCCCCGGGCTCGGCGAGATCAGCGTCGATGTCGCCTATGGCGGCAATTTCTACGCCATCGTCGAACCGCAAAAGACCTATCGCGACATGGCCGACCATTCGGCCGGCGAACTGATCGCCTGGAGCCCGGTGGTGCGGCAGCGGCTCAACGAAAAATATACCTTCGTGCATCCGGAGAATCCCGGCATCAATACGCTGTCGCACATATTGTGGACCGGCGCGCCGACCAACCCGCAAGCCGATGCCCGCAACGCCGTCTTCTACGGCGACAAGGCAATCGACCGGTCGCCCTGCGGCACCGGCACCTCGGCGCGTATGGCGCAGCTTCACGCCAAGGGCAAGCTTGGGGTTGGCGACGACTTCGTCCACGAATCGATCATTGGTTCGCTGTTCAAGGGCAGGGTCGAGGAAGAGGTCACCGTCGCCGGCAAGCCGGCAATCATTCCCTCGATCGGCGGCTGGGCACGAATGACCGGATTGAACACGATCTTCATCGACGACCGCGACCCGTTCGCGCACGGCTTCGTCGTCAAATAGAAAAAACACTGACCCAAGGGAAAGAGAGAGCGCAAGCGGATTGACGTCAACGGCGCAACGATCCCGCTCATCAACTTATTTTGACGGCGATTTCTTCGAAATGGAGCGCATGCTGCGATTGAATCGTCAAAGACATTGCGTTAGGCCAATGGTAGGGTCCGCGATGGTCCAGGGGGCGGACGGGAACAAAACGGGCAATCGAACGGCGTGCGGCGAAAACACGCATAATGATCGAAAAATCACGTTGCAATCCGGGCTCGAAACTTTACGACTAGGGGAAATACGAAAAGGAATGCGTCTGCATGGGCGACATTCCAGGGGAGCCACGACAGCATGCAGTATTTTGTCCAGCAGCTTATCAATGGGCTGACGCTGGGATCGATCTATGGGCTGATCGCGATCGGCTATACGATGGTCTACGGCATCATCGGCATGATCAATTTCGCCCATGGCGACATTTTCATGATCGGCGCTTTCACCGCGCTCATCGTTTTCCTTATCCTCGGTGCGTTGTTCTATTCGCTGCCGATCGTCGTTGCGCTGCTGATCATGATGATCGTCGCGATGCTGCTGACCAGCCTGTATAATTGGACGATCGAGAAGGTGGCCTACCGGCCTTTGCGCGGTTCATTCCGGCTGGCGCCGCTGATCACCGCGATTGGCATGTCGATTGCGCTGTCCAATTTCGTCCAGGTGACCCAAGGGCCGCGCAACAAGCCGGTCCCGCCAATGGTGTCCAAGGTCTACAACATCGAAGGCATCAGCGTCTCGCTGAAGCAGATCATCATCGTCCTGGTCACCATAGTCCTGCTGGCGCTGTTCTGGTACCTGGTCAACAAGACCTCGCTCGGTCGGGCGCAGCGCGCCTGCGAGCAGGACCGCAAGATGGCCGCACTGCTTGGCATCGACGTCGACCGCACCATCTCGATCACCTTCATCATGGGCGCCGCCCTTGCCGCCGTCGCCGGCACGTTGTTCCTGATGTACTACGGTGTGGTGGTGTTTTCCGACGGCTTTACGCCCGGTGTGAAGGCATTTACTGCCGCGGTGCTCGGCGGCATCGGCTCACTGCCCGGCGCCGTGCTCGGCGGGCTGATGATTGGCTTCATCGAAAGCATGTGGTCGGCTTATTTCTCGATCGATTACAAGGACGTCGCCGCCTTTTCCATCCTGGCGATCGTGCTGATCTTCCTGCCTTCCGGCATTCTCGGCCGGCCAGAAGTCGAAAAGGTCTGAGATCATGGCGGTTACCGTGTCTCCGGAAAGCACCGTCGTCGCCACCCCGGTCCAGCGCGCTTTTCGCGAAGCGCTCTATGCCGGCGCCATCTCGCTTGGCCTGTTCGTGCTGTTCATCGGCCTGAAGACCGACCAGAACATCTCCAACGAACTGATCCTGGTGCAGCGCTGGGGCTTGCTCGCCGGCGTCGTGATCGCCACCATGGCCGGACGCTTCCTTTACGTCGCCTATGGCCAACCCTTCCTGGCGAACCAGAAGATCGTCGACGTCGCCACCGGCCTGCTGCCGGTCAGCCTGGCTTCGCGATTCTTCCGCTTTCCCGCGTTCATCGTGGCGCTCGCCGTCGCCGTTATTCTGCTCGCGCTCAGCGGCTTTCTGACCGACGCCTTAGGGCCGGAACTTTCCGATTTCGTGCGGTTCGTGCGGGCGCTTGCAATCATCTATGCGCTGGCCTGGCTGATTTATCATTTCCGGGCCTTCATTCATGCTCATTTCTCGGCATTGGGCATAACTGCACTGGCGCTCTACCCGATCGTGGTGGTGTTGGTGCTGGCGCTATATGCCGGGTCGATGGCCGCCGGTTTCCAGGGCTCGCTGAAATATGTCGACAATTACGGCATCCAGATCCTGATCTACGTGATGCTGGCCTGGGGGCTGAATATCGTTATCGGCTTGGCCGGCCTGCTCGATCTCGGCTATGTCGCCTTCTACGCCGTCGGTGCCTACGCCTATGCGCTGCTCGGCACGCATTTCGGCCTCTCCTTCTGGATCCTGCTGCCCGCCGCCGGCCTGATGGCTGCGTTTTGGGGGGTGATGCTAGGCTTCCCGGTGCTGCGCTTGCGCGGTGACTATCTGGCGATCGTGACGCTCGCCTTCGGCGAAATCATAAGGCTGGTGATCATCAACTGGCGCGAGGTGACCAACGGCTCGGCCGGCATTTCCGGCATCCCGAAGGTGTCTTTCTTCGGCCTGATGTCGTTCAACGTCTCCGATCCGAACTACATCTCGAAGGTGCTCGGCATCGCCCAATCGGGTGCCTACTACAAGATATTCCTCTACTATTTGATCCTCGGGCTCTGCCTGCTGACGGCCTTCGTCACCGTGAGGCTCAGGCGGATGCCGGTCGGCCGTGCCTGGGAAGCGCTGCGCGAGGACGAGATCGCCTGCCGTTCGCTCGGCATCAACACCACCACCACCAAGCTCACCGCCTTTGCCACGGGCGCGATGTTCGGCGGCTTCGCTGGCTCGTTCTTTGCCGCGCGGCAAGGCTTCGTCAGCCCGGAATCCTTCGTCTTCCTGGAATCGGCGATCATCCTCGCCATCGTCGTGCTTGGCGGCATGGGCTCGCTGGTCGGCATTGCCGTCGCCGCCATGGTGATGATCGGCGGCACCGAAGTCCTGCGCGAACTGGATTTCCTCAAGACCGGCCTCAGGTGGGGCAACACTACGGTCATACCCGGTTTCGGGTCCGGCTTCACGCCGGAACTGTACCGCATGCTGCTGTTCGGCATGGCGATGGTCATCGTCATGCTGTGGAAGCCGCGCGGCTTCGTCGGCAGCCGCGAGCCGACAGCTTTCCTCAAGGTGCGCAGGGCGGTGTCTGGGTCCTTCACCAAGGAGGGACACGGCTGATGAACGCGAGCCCCTCCGTGAACAATGCCATCCTGCAGGTCGAGCATTTGTCGATGAAGTTCGGCGGTCTCGTCGCCATCGGCGACCTTTCCTTCCAGGCCAAGCGCGGCGAGATCACCGCCCTGATCGGTCCCAACGGCGCCGGCAAGACCACCGTGTTCAATTGCATCACCGGTTTCTACAAGCCGTCGGAAGGCATGATCACGCTCAACCGGCGCGACGGCTCCACGTTCCTGCTTGAACGCTTGCCGAACCATGAGATCCCGGCGCGCGCCAAGGTGGCGCGCACCTTCCAGAACATCCGCCTGTTCTCGGGCATGACGCTACTGGAGAACCTTTTGGTCGCTCAGCACAACAAGCTGATGAAGGCCTCCGGTTACACCATTCTCGGCCTGTTCGGCTACAGCGGCTACAGACAGGCTTCGGCGGAATCGGTTGAACTGGCCGAGCACTGGCTGGAGAAGGCCGACCTTGTCGACCGCGCCGACGATCCGGCCGGCGATCTGCCCTATGGCGCGCAGCGGCGGCTCGAAATCGCTCGCGCCATGTGCACCGGGCCTGAGCTTCTGTGCCTCGACGAGCCGGCCGCTGGTCTCAATCCGAAAGAATCGGCGGGGCTCAATGCGCTGCTGATGGACATCAAGGACAACACCGGCACGTCGATCCTTTTGATCGAGCACGACATGGCGGTGGTGATGCAGATTTCCGATCACGTCGTGGTGCTCGAATACGGGCGCAAAATCTCGGACGGCAACCCGCAATCGGTGCGGACCGACCCGCGCGTCATCGCCGCTTATCTTGGCGTCGACGACGAGGAGGTCGAGACGGTGCTCACCGAAGTCGGCGACGAAGATGTCATCGAGCAATTGGATACGGGCCCGGATGCCGCCCACGGCCCAGGCACATCGGCTTCGTATCTCGCCGGACCGGTTGCCGACACGGTCGGCCACAGCGAGGGCGAGCGCGTCACCGTGTCGAAAGGTGCCTCGAAAGCCGGGCAGTTCGATGCGAGGTCGAGTGCAGCAGCAAGCAAGGCGGCAGCGCAGGCCAAAGCCAAACCGACGGCGAAATCTTCTGCCGCGAAATCCTCTGCAGCAAAGCCGGCCACCAAGGCTCCGGTGAAGCCGAAGACGCCGCGCGTCTCCAATCGGCGCGGAGGGCGTAAATGATGGCCGGTACAACGCTGCTCGATATCAAGGGCGTCCAGACCTACTACGGCAACATCAGGGCGCTGAACGGCGTCGATGTCACGGTCAAGCAAGGTGAGATCGTAGCGCTGATCGGTGCCAACGGCGCCGGCAAGTCGACGCTGATGATGACCATCTTCGGTGCTCCCCGCGCCCGCGCGGGTACCATCACATTCGCCGGTACCGACATCACCCAACTGCCGACCCACGAGATCGCGCGCATGCGCATCGCCCAGTCGCCGGAAGGGCGCCGCATTTTCCCGCGCATGACGGTGATGGAAAACCTGCAAATGGGCGCCAGCCTCGACAACCTCGAGCATTATGACGAGGACGTCGAGAAGGTGTTCACGCTGTTTCCACGCCTGAAGGAACGCATTGCCCAGCGTGGCGGCACGCTGTCCGGCGGCGAGCAGCAGATGCTGTCGATCGGGCGCGCGCTGATGGCGCGGCCGAAGCTGCTTTTGCTCGACGAGCCGTCGCTCGGCCTGGCGCCGCTGATCGTCAAGCAGATATTCGACGCAATCCGCGAGTTGAACCGGACTCAAGGCCTGACCGTGTTCCTGGTCGAGCAGAACGCCTTCGGCGCGCTGAAGCTCGCCACGCGCGGCTATGTCATGGTCAACGGCAATGTGACGATGAGCGGCACCGGCAAGGAGTTGCTCGCCAATCCGGAAGTGCGCGCCGCCTATCTCGAAGGCGGCCATCACTGAGTTTCAGGAGACATCAATCATGCAGGGCATTCTCTATGAGGAACCCTCGATCTGGCAGTTCTTCTTCGTCACCTGCCTGCTCGGCGGCTGGGCGGCGTGGATGACGGGGAAGGCGTGTGCGCAGACGTGGCGCAGCTTCGCCCAGTTGTTCGCCTTCATGCTGGGGCTCGGCATCGGCATAAGGTTCATTCATCACGCGCTGTTCGGCGGAACGATGTTCTCGCTGCATTACTACATCGTCGATACCATTGTGCTGATGATCTTGGGCTTCATCGGCTACCAATACACGCGCACCAACCAGATGGTAACGCAGTATAATTGGCTTTACGAAAGAGCCTCTCTTTTGAGCTGGAAACCAAAAGGTTGACATTTATCATTAACGGCGTTTCAGGGATGAATCGGCGTGACAAGTGCCTGAAAATCGGCAAAGTACTCTTTCTGCGAGCAAGAGTGGGCATCGCATGAAAGCAACATCCACGCCCACTCGGTAAATGGGAGCGTTTCAATGAAAAAGTCACTTTTGTCTGCCGTCGCCCTGACCGCGCTTGTCGCGTTCAGCGGCAACGCGTGGGCTGACATCCTGATCGGCGTCGCCGGTCCGATCACCGGTCCGAACGCAGCGTTCGGCGCCCAGCTTCAGAAGGGTGCCGAACAGGCAGTCGCCGATATCAATGCGGCGGGCGGCGTTCTTGGCCAGCAGCTCAAGCTTGAAGTCGGCGACGACGTCTCCGATCCCAAGCAAGGCATCTCGGTCGCCAACAAGTTCGTCGCCGACGGCGTCAAGTACGTCGATGGCCACTTCAACTCCGGCGTCTCGATCCCGGCGTCGGAAGTCTACGCCGAGAACGGCATCCTTGAGATCACGCCGGCCGCGACCAATCCGAAGTTGACGGAACGTGGCATGTGGAACACCTTCCGCACCTGCGGACGCGACGATCAGCAGGGCAAGGTCGCTGGCGACTATCTCGCCGCGAACTTTAAGGATGCCAAGATCGCTGTCATCCATGACAAGACGCCTTATGGCCAGGGCCTCGCCGACGAAACCAAGAAGGCGCTCGCAGCCAACGGCGTGACTGAGGCCATGTATGAAGGCATCAATGTCGGCGACAAAGATTTCTCGGCCCTCATCGCCAAGATGAAGGACGCGGGCGTCTCGGTCGTCTACTATGGCGGCCTGCACACCGAAGCCGGCCTGATCATACGCCAGCTCGCTGACCAGGGCCTCAAGGCAACCTTCATGTCCGGCGACGGCATCGTGTCGAACGAATTGGCCTCCATCGCCGGCGACGCCGTCGAGGGCACGCTGATGACGTTCGCTCCGGATCCGCGCAAGAATCCGAACGCCAAGGAACTCGTCGAGAAGTTCCGTGCGGCCGGCTTCGAGCCCGAGGCCTATACCCTCTATTCCTACGCAGCGATGGAAATCATCGCGGCCGCCATCACCAAGACCGGTTCAGCCGATGACGCTCAGAAGGTAGCCGAGACCATCAAGTCGGCCGGCCCCTGGAAGACCGCGATCGGCGAGATCGGCTACGACGCGAAGGGCGATATCACCCGTCCTGACTACGTCATGTACACCTGGAAGAAGGGTGACGACGGCAAGTACACCTATGTCGAGAACGCACCCGGCAAATAACCGGACGTTGCTACATGAGAATGCCCGGCGCCTCGCGCCGGGCATTTTTTATGAGAGTTCCCGAAAGCCTGGATCGGAACTGCCCAGGCGTTCTTCGGATCGACACGCAATGTGTCAGCGCGATAGATCAAATTAAATCGGTTTAATCCTCTTTTCGATTTTGTTTGCACTGCAGCATTTTCGCGCTAATCATGTCCGGCAGTCCCCTTCCCCGCGTCCGGAGCCCTGTCCTTGGCAATCTCGAAGATCCTTGTCGCCAACCGCTCCGAAATAGCCATCCGCGTCTTCCGCGCGGCAAACGAGCTCGGCCTCAAAACCGTGGCGATCTGGGCAGAGGAGGACAAATACTCCCTGCATCGCTTCAAGGCCGACGAAAGCTACCAGGTCGGGCGCGGGCCGCATTTGGCCAGGGATATGGGGCCGATCGAAAGCTATCTGTCGATCGAGGAGGTTATCCGCGTCGCCAGGCTATCGGGCGCCGATGCCATCCATCCAGGGTACGGCCTGCTGTCGGAAAGCCCGGAATTCGCCGAAGCCTGCGCCAAGGCCGGCATCATCTTCATCGGGCCAAAGCCGGATACGATGCGCAGGCTGGGCAACAAGGTCGCCGCCCGCAATCTCGCAATCGAAGTCGGTGTGCCGGTAATTCCCGCTACCGATCCCTTGCCGGACGACATGGCGGCGGTGAAGGAACTCGCCAAGACGATCGGCTACCCCGTGATGCTCAAGGCGTCCTGGGGCGGCGGCGGCCGCGGCATGCGCGCCATCCGCTCCGAGGCCGATCTCGCGCGCGAGGTGATGGAAGGCAAGCGTGAGGCGAAGGCGGCTTTCGGCAAGGACGAAGTCTATCTCGAAAAGCTGATCGAGCGCGCGCGCCATGTCGAGGTGCAGGTGCTGGGCGACACACATGGCAACGCCGTGCACCTGTTCGAGCGCGATTGTTCGATCCAGCGCCGCAACCAGAAAGTGGTCGAGCGGGCGCCGGCGCCCTACCTCGAAATGTCACAGCGCGAGGAGCTTTGCGGCTACGCGCTGAGGATCGCGCGCGAGACCAGCTATATCGGCGCCGGCACAGTCGAGTTCCTGCAGGATGCCGATACCGAAAAATTCTATTTCATCGAGGTCAATCCGCGCATCCAGGTCGAGCACACCGTCACCGAACAGGTGACCGGCATCGACATCGTCAAGGCGCAGATCCACATCCTCGACGGCTTTGCCATCGGCACGGCGGAATCGGGCGTGCCGGCGCAAAAGGACATCAGGCTGAACGGCCACGCGCTGCAGTGCCGCATCACTACCGAAGATCCCGAGCATAATTTCATCCCGGACTATGGCCGCATCACCGCCTATCGCGGCGCCACCGGCTTCGGCATCCGCCTCGACGGCGGCACCGCTTATTCGGGCGCGGTCATCACCCGCTTCTACGACCCGCTGCTGGAGAAGGTGACGGCATGGGCGCCGACGCCGGCCGAGACCATTGCCCGCATGAACCGGGCGCTGCGCGAGTTCCGCATCCGCGGCGTGGCGACCAACCTCACGTTCCTCGAGGCGATCATCAATCACTCGAGCTTCGCCGACAATTCCTACACCACCAAGTTCATCGACACGACGCCGGAACTGTTCGCCAGTGTGAAGCGGCAGGACCGCGCGACCAAGCTGCTCAACTACCTTGCCGACGTTTCGGTCAATGGTCATCCCGAGACGCGCGGCCGGCCGCAGCCAAAGGCCGATGCGGCGCCACCGGTGGTGCCATATCTCAACGGCAATGTGCCTCAAGGCAGCAAGCAGAAGCTCGACGTGCTCGGGCCGGAGAAATTCGCCGCGTGGATGCGCGAGCAAAAAGAGGTGCTGGTCACCGACACGACAATGCGCGACGGGCATCAGTCGCTGCTCGCCACAAGGGTACGCACCTATGACATCGCCGGCATTGCCGGCACTTATGCGCGCGCGCTGCCACAGCTTTTGTCGCTCGAATGCTGGGGCGGCGCCACATTCGACGTCGCCATGCGCTTTCTCACCGAAGACCCATGGGAGCGGCTGTCGCTGGTGCGCGAGGCAGCACCCAACCTTGTGCTGCAGATGCTCCTGCGCGGTGCCAACGGCGTTGGCTATACCAACTATCCCGACAATGTCGTCCAGCATTTCGTCCGCCAGGCCGCTGCCGGCGGCATCGACCTGTTCCGGGTCTTCGACTGCCTGAACTGGGTCGAGAACATGCGCGTGGCCATGGATGCGGTCGGCGCCGAGGGCAGACTGATCGAAGCGGCGATCTGTTATACCGGCGACATACTCGATCCGGCGCGGGCCAAATACGATCTGAAATACTATGTCGGCCTGGCCAGGGAATTGCAGGCAGCAGGCGCCCATATCATCGCCGTCAAGGACATGGCTGGGCTTCTAAAGCCGAGCGCTGCCCGCGTGCTGTTCAAGGCGCTGCGCGAGGCGACGGACCTGCCGATCCACTTCCACACCCACGACACATCCGGCCTGTCGGCGGCAACCGTGCTGGCGGCGGTCGAGAGCGGCGTCGACGCCATCGACGCGGCGATGGATTCGCTATCCGGCAACACCTCGCAGCCGTGCCTCGGTTCGATCGTGGAGGCGCTGAAGGGCACCGAGCGCGATCCGGGCCTCGACCCGCAGTGGATCAGGAACATCTCGTTCTACTGGGAGGCGGTGCGCAACCAGTATTCAGCCTTCGAAAGCGACCTGAAGGGGCCGGCATCGGAGGTCTATCTGCACGAAATGCCGGGCGGTCAGTTCACCAACCTCAAGGAACAGGCGCGCTCGCTCGGGCTGGAGACACGCTGGCATGAAGTGGCGCAGACCTATCACGACGTCAATCTGATGTTCGGCGACATCGTCAAGGTGACGCCGTCGTCCAAGGTCGTCGGCGACATGGCGCTGATGATGGTGAGCCAGGACCTGACCGTCGCCGACGTCGAGAATCCGGCGAGGGACATCGCCTTCCCGGATTCGGTGGTGTCGATGTTGCGCGGCGATCTCGGCCAGTCGCCGGGCGGCTGGCCAAAGCCATTGCAGAAGAAGGTGCTGAAGGGCGAAAAGCCGATCACGGTGCGGCCGGGTTCGCTGCTCAAACCGGCGGACCTCAAGGCCAGTCGCACGGAGGTCGAGGAAAAGCTCGAGCGCAAGCTCAGTGAGTTCGAGTTCGCGTCGTGGCTGATGTATCCGAAGGTGTTTTCCGATTTTGCCGCCGCGCAGGAGACCTACGGGCCGGTCAGCGTGCTGCCGACGCCGACCTATTTCTACGGCATGAAGCCGGAAGACGAGATTTTCGTCGACATCGAAAAAGGCAAGACGCTGGTGGTGCGCTGCCTTGCCATCGGCGATGTCGACGAAAAGGGCATGGTCACCGTGTTCTTCGAGCTCAACGGGCAGCCGCGCCGGGTGAAGGTGCCGGACCGGGCGCATGGCGCCTCCGCCGCCAAGGCACGGCGCAAGGCGGAGCCGGGCAATGAGGCGCATGTCGGCGCGCCGATGCCTGGCGTCGTCTCGGCGCTTGCGGTGGCTGCCGGCCAGGCGGTGAAGGCCGGCGACGTGCTGCTGTCGATCGAAGCGATGAAGATGGAAACAGCGCTGCATGCCGAACGCGACGGCACCATAGCCGAGGTGCTGGTCAAGGCCGGCGACCAGATCGATGCCAAGGATCTGCTGATCGCATTCGGGTGAGTTAGGCCAGCATCTCGATAGGGCCTTGTCGGCGCCTGGCAGCAACCCTTCATGCCGCATCGATAGCACCTTGACCCGCCGCGCCCGGTCGGGCATCGAACCGCTGCAATTCGCCGCTCGGGTCACCCCGAGTCGCGGTGAGAAAACGACGCGGAGAGAAGACTATGGCCGACGACATCATCGAGACCAGCCAGACTGTTGCCGCCGGCCAGCTGCGCGCCTTCATCGAACGCATCGAGCGGCTCGAGGAAGAGAAAAAGACGATTGCCGACGACATCAAGGAAGTGTTCGCAGAGGCCAAGGGCACCGGCTTCGACACCAAGGCGATGCGGTCGATTATCCGGCTGCGCAAGAAGGACCAGGCCGAGCGGCAGGAAGAGGAATCCATCCTCGATCTGTACAAGGCTGCGCTCGGCATGGTGTAAAGGCCGGCCTCGGCGCCGGAGACGATCGCGGGAGAAGCGGTTCTTACCATGGATTCCAGCCATGAGCGAATTCGATTTTGGCGCCCGCCGCGCCTCTGAATTCCGCCAACGCAGCTTCTGGATGCTGTTCGCGGAACGGCATCCGGATGAAAGGGCTCTGCTGGCGAGGCGCGGACCGTGGTTCTGGCAGCGTGGGCTGCCCGATTTCGCATTGGTCCTTTCCATGTACGTCGCGCCTGCGCAGAATCATGTCGGCGTCTTCTTCGGCCGCAACGAGAAGTTCGGTGCCACGCAAGCCTGGTCGCGGTTGAAGCCGTTCCAGCCGGCCATCGAAGACAGGCTGAAGCTCAGGCCAGAACAAAGTTGCGACGGCCTCGGCATCAATTCGATGTGGCGGGTGAATTGTTTTGCCGAGGACAATTGGCCGGCGATGACCGACTGGCTGGTGACGGAAGCCTCGCGTTTCGAGCGCGCGATTGCCGAAGTTCTGGGTCAGGAATAAAGCTGGGTTTCCAGACGCAATCCTTAGAATCGCTCTGGTGAGCAGAGCGAGGGAGCCGGTCGATCGATGACGATCATGTCGCGCGTTGCCGCCTTCTTCCGCTCACGCTGGTTCGGCGGCGTGCCGCTCGATCGGCTGTTCTGGCGCGACCTGGTCGTTGTCGGCACAGCGATCAACGTCGCGTCATCTGTGGCGGCGCTCATTCTGCTCGGGCTGAAGCTGCCGCTTGCGCTCGTCCTGGCGGTGCATTTCGCGCCGGTGCCCTACAATATCTTCCTGACCTTTGCCGTTTGGCGAACTGCCGGAAAATCGAGTGGCGTCATGGCCTCGCTGATGACGCTTGGCGCCACGTTGTGGCTGATCCTGGTGGTTGTGGCCTGACGATCAGGCGGCCGGATCGAATTTGAGCGCCACGCCGTTGACGCAATAGCGCAGACCGGTCGGCGGCGGGCCGTCGTCGAAGACATGGCCGAGATGGCTGCCGCAGCGGGCGCAATGGCACTCGGTGCGGACCATGCCATAGCTGCGGTCGACGGTGGTCTCGAGCGAACCCGGCACTGGGTCGTTGAAGCTCGGCCAACCGGTGCCGCTCTCGAATTTCAGCTTGGATTCAAACAAGGGCTGGTCGCAGCCGACGCAGGAGAAGGTGCCGGCGCGCTTCTCGTGCAGCAGGGCGCAGCTTCCCGGCCGCTCGGTGCCGTGGTTGCGCATCACCGCATATTGCTCGGGCGTCAGCCGGGCGCGCCATTCGGCATCGGTGCGGGTAACGGGGTAGGTGTGGCTGTCCATTTTTTCCTCTTAGCTTATCTCGCTATTTGGGTTGCCTTCCCAACTTCGCCTGAAATAGGCATTTGTTACGGCGTTTGCCCGTATTTCCTATCCCGTTGCAAAGAATTCCTCAGGCGATGGCCGCGAGATAGCGCGCAACCGATGCTGAAAATGCCGCCTTTGCATCTCCGATGACGTTCTGGTTCCACCATGCGCCGTAGATATGGTCGAACGCGAAAGGCTCCAGCGCGGCCTTGATGCCGTGCACCTTCGTCGCGTTGAGCGGGATATAGTTCGGATAGCTGTACATGAAGCTGACATGACGGCGGGTCGGCGTCACCTGCAGGATGTCGCCGGCCAGGATGGCATTGCCGGCATCGCGCTTCCAGTGCAGCACCTGGCCACCGGCAAAGTGGCCGCCGCAGCGGATGAGCGTCAGCGACGGGTTTATGGCGCGCATCTCGCCCTCCCAACTGATGATTGCCGGATGCGGCCGCATGATCCACTGACGATCATCGGCGTGCAGATAAATCGGCACGCCGCCAAACGCCGCGCTCCATTCGACCATTGCCGAATAATAATGGCAGTGCGAAATGGCGATGGCGGCCAGGCCGCCCCGGCGGTTGATCTCCGCCAATGCCTCGTCGCTGACCATCGAGATGCAGTCCCACAGCACATTGCCGTGCGGCGTTTGCGCCAGCAATGCGCGCTGGCCGATGGCGAAGCGCGGCTCGATGCCGAAGGCGAGCACGCCGGCATCATCCTTGATCACGAGCCGATGCCCGGCGGCGAGCTCTTCCGGCGTGGTCCAGGCCTGGCCCTCCCAGCGCACATATTGCCGCTCGTCCTCGCAGATCGGGCAATATCGCGGCGGCGTCGCTGTCGCCGCGAACTGGACACCGCATTGCAGGCAAAGGAAACAGGTCGACCGTCCTGTTTTGCGTGGATCCATTCAGTGCTTCCTTGAAAGTTGCTTCGTCGCGGCTTCCAGGCCGGCGAGCGTCAGCGGAAACATGCGGCCGCCAAAGATATCGCGGATCATGGCAATCGAATGGGTATAGCCCCAGTTCTTCGCGTCTTCCGGATTGAGCCAAATGGCGTTCGGCCATTGCTGCAGCAGCCTGCCGAGCCAGACGGCACCGGCCTCCTTGTTCCAATGCTCGACCGAGCCGCCGGGTTGGGCGATCTCATAGGGGCTCATCGAGGCGTCGCCGACGACGATCACCTTGTAGTCGGGGCCATATTTATGGAGGAGATCGAAGGTCGGAATCACCTCGGCATGGCGGCGGCGATTGTCCTTCCACACGCCTTCGTAGAGGCAGTTGTGGAAATAGAAATATTCGAGCTGGCGGAACTCGGCGCGGGCGGCCGAAAACAGCTCCTCGACGCTCCTGACATGGTCGTCCATCGAGCCGCCGACATCGAAGAACATCAGCAGCTTCACGGCATTGCGACGTTCGGGTTGTGTCTTAACGTCAAGATAACCGTGCTCGGCGGTGGCGTGGATGGTGCCGGGCAGGTCGAACTCCTCTTCGGCGCCTTCGCGCATCCAGCGGCGCAAGCGCTTCAGCGCGACCTTGATGTTGCGGGTGCCGAGTTCGACGGCATCGTCGAAATTCCTGAACTCGCGCCTGTTCCAGATTTTTACCGCGCGGCGGTTGCGGCTCTCGTGCTGGCCGATGCGCACGCCTTCGGGATTGTAGCCATAGGCGCCGAAGGGCGAGGTGCCGCCGGTGCCGATCCATTTCGAACCACCCTGATGCCGGCCCTTTTGCTCCTCCAACCGCTTCTTCAGCGTCTCCATCAGCTTTTCGAAGCCGCCCAGCGCCTCGATCAGCTTCTTCTCCTCATCGGTCAGGTGCTTTTCGGCGAGCCTCCGCAGCCATTCCTCCGGGATGTTTGCGACATCGACCGGGTTTTTGCCAGCCTGCGCCTCGACACCTTTGAAGATGTGCGAAAAGACCTGGTCGAAGCGGTCGATGTGGCGCTCGTCCTTCACCAGAGCGGCGCGGGCGAGATAGTAAAAGCCCTCGACATCATAGTCGACCAGCCCGGCTTCCAGCCCCTCCAGCAGCGACAGATATTCGCGGAGCGAGACCGGAACCCGCGCTGCCTTCAGTTCGAGGAAGAAGGGGATGAACATCTCACCGTCTACAGCAGATCATACTCGATGAAGCCGGTCCTGCGCGCCACGTGGTCGTAGAGCTTGCGTGCGGTGGTGTTGGTCTCGTGGGTCATCCAGTAGACGTTCTTGACGCCGATCTTGCCGGCTTCCTGCTTGACCGCTTCGATCAGGGCGGCGCCGACGCCCTTGCCGCGCACATCGGGGTCGGCGAACAGGTCCTGCAAATAACAGTTGTTTATCTGCGACCAGCAGGAGCGATGGTAAAGATAGTGTGTCAGGCCGACGGCCTTGCCGTCGAGGGTGGCGATGAAACCTTTCGGCTCGAACTCGCCCGCCGTGAACAGCCGCTTCCAGGTGACGGCGTAAACCTCTTCCGGCAGCTTGGTTTCGTAGAAGGTGAGATAGGCGGTCCACAGACGCCGCCAATTGGTATGGTCAGATTGCGCCAATGGGCGGACGGTGATCTCGGTCATTTCGTTTCCCTCTGAAGTCGGCAACCTGAAGCTGCCTCCGTGCCCGGCTAGAGGCAACGGTCCAGCACCGGGAAAGCGCTGTCCGGTGACTTCGTGGGCTTCCGGCCGACCGGCCCCTCACCCCTGCCGTCTCGCCATGAAGGCCAGGCGCTCGAACAGATGCACGTCCTGTTCGTTCTTCAGCAAGGCGCCGTGCAGTTTCGGCAGCGCGTTCTTCGGGTCGGCGCGCAGGTCTTCGGGCGCGATGTCGTCGGCGACCAGCAGGCGGATCCAGTCGAGTGCCTCGGAGGTCGACGGCTTCTTCTTGAGGCCCGGCACGTCACGGATTTCATAGAATTGCGTGAGTGCGGCGCGCACCAGGTTCTGCTTGATGCCGGGATAGTGCACGTCGACAATTTTGTGCAGCGTCTCGACGTCGGGAAAGCGGATGTAGTGGAAGAAGCAGCGGCGCAGGAAGGCGTCCGGCAGCTCTTTTTCGTTGTTGGAGGTGATGATGACGATCGGCCGGACGGTGGCGCGGATGGTCTCGCCGGTCTCGTAGACGAAGAACTCCATCCGGTCCAGTTCCTGCAACAGATCGTTGGGGAACTCGATATCGGCCTTGTCGATCTCGTCGATCAGAAGCACGACTTTCTTGCCGGCAGCAAAGGCGTCCCACAGCTTGCCGCGCTTGATGTAATTGCGGATGTCGTTGAAGCGCTCGTCGCCGAGCTGGCTGTCGCGCAGCCGCGAGACGGCATCATATTCATAGAGGCCCTGCTGCGCCCGCGTGGTCGACTTGACGTGCCATTCGATCAGATCCAGGCCGAGCGCCGCCGCCATCTGGCGGGCAAGTTCGGTCTTGCCGGTACCGGGCTCGCCCTTGACCAGCAACGGCCGCTCCAGCGCGATCGCCGCGTTGACCGCCACCATCAGATCCTTGTCGGCAACATAGGCTGCCGTGCCTTCGAAACGCATTTTTGCTCCCGGGTTCATCGCGCGACCCTAAGGACGCGGCCTTCGCTGTGCAAGGCGCTGCTGGCAAAGCGGGGATCTTGCCGGCGCGACCCTCGTCGAGCGGTTCTGCGTCGATTTAAGACTCGAAACATGTCGTCTCTCTGGCGCTTGGTCTGCCGTCTGCCTATATTGGCGGAGACGGTCTGCGCTTCCCGGCAGGAGAACATTTTCCCCGGGGCCTTAATGATCCCTAGGGAGCTGTCCCTGGGAAGACCCGTGGGTTTTCTCATACGGCGCCCACCTACTTTGTAGGTTCCCGGGATCGCTCTCTCCACCGGTTGTGTGGATCGTCACCTATCGAAAAGGCCATGTCTGGCGGATCTTGTCGTCGCGCCGCTTTGTGCGGTGCTCTCACGAACGAAAAGTTCGCCCCGCTCCTCCAAAACGTCGCTCGTAAAACTCCATCCAAATCTGACCTTTTCTAACGTCGGCGCATGACATCCCCAAAAGACCTGAAAAAAAATCTCCGCAACCAAGCCCTCGGGCGCCGCGACGCGCTCGATCCTTTCTGGCGGGTGGAGGCAGCACTCGAAATGGCCGAGACGGCGCGCGACCGGATCACCGTCGCGCCGGGCCAGATCGTCTCAGGCTTCTGGCCGATGCGCTCGGAAGTCGACGTCCGGCCGCTGATGTTTGCCTTGCGCGAAAAGGGGGCAAGGCTCTGCCTGCCGGCCATTCTCGACAAAACCATCATCGTCTTTCGCGAACTGGTGCGCGGCGCGCCGATGGTCGACATGGGCTTCGGCACCGTCGGGCCACACGAGGAAGCCGAGGTGCTCGATCCCCAGCTGATGCTGGTGCCGCTTGCCGCCTTCGATGCGCGCGGCCACCGCATCGGCTACGGCGCCGGCTATTACGACCGGGCGATCGCGCGGCTGGTCGACAAGGGGCAGCAGCCGCGGCTGATCGGCATTGCCTTCGACTGCCAGGAGGTGGCCGTGGTGCCTGACGAGCCGCATGACGTGATCATTCCGGAAATACTCACCGAGAGCGGGTTGCGTCGCTTCGCGCCGAAATTGTAGATAAGTTCCTGGACGCATGGTCTTTTCCGAAAGTCATGCAGCTTGTTGCTTCGCTGACCTTCGGTTCGGGATCACGCTTATATGAGACTTCTCTTTCTCGGCGACATGGTCGGCAAGACAGGACGTACGGCGGTGTGGGAACAACTGCCTGGCCTGATCTCGGATTTCAAGCTCGACTTCGTCATCGTCAATGGCGAGAACGCCGCCGGCGGCTTCGGCATCACCGAGGAAATTTTTCGCGAGACGATCTCGGCCGGCGCCGATGTCGTCACCACCGGCAACCATGTCTGGGACCAGCGCGATGCGCTGATTTTCGCGCCGCGCGAAGAGCGCTTCCTGCGTCCGTCTAATTTCCCCAAGGGTACGCCGGGGCGCGGCTCAGGCGTCTACATCGCCAGGAACGGCGCGCGCGTGCTGGTCGCCAACATCATGGGCCGGGTGTTCATGCATCCCGAGCTCGACGATCCGTTCCAGGCCGGCGAGCGCGAACTTGCCGCTTGCCCGCTTGGCGAGCAGGCCGATGCGATCGTCATCGATTTCCATGCCGAGGCGACCTCGGAAAAAATGTGCTTCGCTCATTTCGTCGACGGCCGTGCCAGCCTTGTTGTCGGCACCCATACGCATCAGCCGACCGGCGATCACCAGATCCTCAATGGCGGCACCGGTTATATTTCCGATGCCGGCATGTGCGGCGATTACGATTCCTCGCTCGGCATGGACAAGGAGGAGCCGCTCAACCGGTTCTTGTCCAAGGTGCCGAAAGGCCGCTTCGAGGCGTCGACCGGACCGGCGACATTGTGCGGCGTCGGCGTCGACATTTCCGACCGTAGCGGCCTGACCGAACGGATCGCGCCGTTTCGCCGCGGCCCGCGGCTGGAGGAAACGGCTCCATCCTTCTGGTCGTGACATTGATATAGACGCTTGCAATACCCAATTGCCGGCGAAACTGCTCTAGATCGTAGAGGGGACGACCTCCATGCAGCTAGTCGAATTCCTGGCGCCGCATTTCGCCTTTGTCTCCGACCCGACGGCATGGGTCGCGCTGCTGACGCTGATCGTGCTGGAGGTCGTGCTCGGCATCGATAATCTGATCTTCATCTCGATCCTGACCAACAAATTGCCGGTAGCGCAGCGGGCCCGCGCCCGGCGGCTCGGCATCTCGGCCGCGCTGGTGATGCGGCTGATCCTACTGGCCACCATCTCAATCATCGTCCAACTGACGACGCCGATATTCACCGCCTTCGGCCACGGCTTTTCATGGCGCGACCTGATCCTGATCGCCGGCGGCCTGTTTCTCGTCTGGAAGGCGACCAAGGAGATCCACCACACGGTCGATCTCGATGATCACCAGGACACCATGATGGGCGAGACGCTGCAGCTTTCGCTGGCCGGCGCGATTTTCCAGATATTGCTGCTCGACCTCGTCTTCTCGATCGACTCGATCATCACCGCCGTCGGCATGACCGACGAAATCGCGATCATGTACATCGCGGTGATCGTGGCGGTGAGCGTGATGATGCTGGCGGCCGGGCCGCTGGCCGACTTTATCGCCAGGAACCCCAGCATCGTCATGCTGGCCCTCGGCTTCCTGCTGATGATCGGCATGACGCTGATCGCCGACGGCATGGGTTACCACGTGCCGAAAGGCTACATCTACGCCGCCATGGGCTTTTCGGCACTGGTCGAAGGGCTCAACATGCTGGCGCGGCGGCGGAAGAAGGCAAAAGGCGGCGGGCACTGAGGATGGCCCACCGCGGCTGACCTAATTCCCCGGCACACCCTTCGGATGGCGGTCGCCGATCAGGCCGAGCATCACGCCTTGCTCCAGCCACGCCTTGGCGCCGGCGAGCACCAGCGCAAAACCGCCGGTCGAGCCGATCGCCTGCTTGACCTGCTCATCGGGGCTGCCGACAAAGCCGAAATTGCGGACCTCGACAAAGGTCGTGCCGCCCGGCATCTCGGCGAAAGTCCACACTACCGTGGTCGGCGGATCGCTCCATTGCATGACGATCTTCTTGTTATCGACGATCTCACTGACATTGACCGTCGTCGAGACGCCATACATGCGCCATTCCCAACTGATTTCCTTGCCGCTGTCCAACCTGTCGCTGCCATGGGTGAACCAGAATTTCGTCGTGATCGCCGGATCGACGAAGGCTTCGAATACGTCGGCGACCGGCCGCCTTATCAGCATGCCGGCTTCGGCGGTCGGTGTTTCACGGATTTTCATAGCGTCCTCCTTTCCACGGCGCCGCCCTGTTCACCAGGCATCGGGTTCGCGCACGAGGTGAATGATGTTGGCCGGATTGGTGATCCAGCCGCCGCGAAAGCCTTCGCCCAGTGCCTCAATGGCATCGCAGCGCACGACGCCGGCCTCGGCGAGATGCTCCGCAGCGGCCGGAAAATCATCGGTGAACAGTTCCAGCCAGATCTCGGCCTGGCTCATCATCGGCGCCTCGTCGATCCACAGCCGATTGGGACCAAGTTCGAACCCGACGGCCGGCGATTTGGCCGTGAATGGCTTCAGGCCGATGACGTCGCGATAGAAGGCGATCGTTGCCTGGTATTGATGCGGCGGGACTTTCATCGCGATGTTGATGCCGCCGGTGATCTTCGCGGTCATTTGCTGACTCCATTGCCGTGTTCAGGTTCGATTGGCCGGTTCGGTCCAGAACTCGCTATGCCAAATTGATTTGCCAGGAGACTCCGAACCTGTCGTTGAGCCATGCAAACCGGCGGCTGAAACCATAATTGTCCAGCGCCATCAGAAATTTGCCGTCCTTGGCCAGAGCCTCGACAATGCCGTTCAGCTCTGCCTCCGTGGAGCAATTCACATACAGCGAGACCGATGGCGTGAACGTGAAGGCATGGTGCACGGGGCTGTTGTAGACCATCACTTCCAGACCGCTTATGGACACGCGCGCCAGCTTGACCGTTCCTTCCGGGCCGTCTTCGCCGGAGCCGTAACGTGTGACGTCAAGGACGCTGCTGTCGGGGATCGTCTCGCAATAGAAGGTCATTGCCTCTTCGGCCTTGCCCTCGAACATCAGAAATGGCGTCACTTGCTTCATCGCAGGCCTCCGTCATCTTGGTGGCTTTTCAGATGTTGTTCTCGTTGGCCGGCTCGCCCTTCATCTCGCTGCGGTAATAGCCGTCGCGCAGATTGATGCCGTATTCGACATAGGCCTTCATGCAGGCCAGCATCTGCGACCAGCCCTCGCAATTGAGGTAGGATTTCTTCAGGCCGACCGCGTTCTCGTGCCAGCCGGTTTCGGCGATGGTGACGAAGGTGCCGCCATCGTCGAGCGGCTCGAAATTCATCTCGATGCGGGTCTTGTAGGCTGGCTTGCCGTCGGCGTCGGTGGCATCCCAGCGCAGCACGATGCGGCTGTCTTTCTTCACCTCGTCGACCTCGACGGGAACCTTGCCCCACCAGATGACGGTGGCGCCCGCCTCCAGCAGTGCGCTGGCGCCGCCGATCGTGGTGAAGTAGCCGCTAAGTTTCTTCGGATTGACGACCGCATCGAAGACTTCGGCGACGGGTTTGCCGATGCGGCCAGAAACCCTGAATCCAAGAGACATATCCACAGCTCCTTCCTTGAATGGCTCAAGGATATGTTATAGAAACATAACATGTCAAGCCAATCGCGAGACGACAATGTTTTCAAGGCGCTGGCGCATCCGCGCCGGCGTGCGTTGCTGGACCGGCTGAAGGATGCGCCGCAGACCACCGGCATGTTGTGCGATGCCTTCCCCGACATGGACCGCTGCACGGTCATGCTGCACCTGAAGGTGCTGGAGGAGGCCGACCTGGTCGTGGCGCGGCGCGAGGGGCGCGAACGCTGGAACCATCTCAACGCGCTGCCGATCAAGCACATCCACGACCGCTGGATCAGTCAATATGCCACGCACGCGATCAGCATCCTCGACCGGCTGAAATCCGATCTTGAGGGATGAAAGGTTTGCCGAAGCCTGCCGATTTTCGGATCTTGAAAGCCTTGCGTGCCGGCAGCAATGGCGCGGCTGGACGAATTGAGCCGATTTATCTATAAGCCGGCCATTCCGACAGCGAGCGCCGTCCGTCCGTCAGGGACGCAGCAGGACGTTCTGAAATTTTGAATTCGAGCATTTTGCAAGATGCCGGGTGGTTCACCAGGCGGCAGATGCTCTAGCCGAGAAGATGACAGGGGTGCCATGGCTGGCCATTCACAGTTCAAGAACATCATGCACCGCAAGGGCCGCCAGGATGCGGTGCGGTCGAAGATGTTTTCCAAGCTGGCGCGCGAAATCACCGTCGCCGCCAAGAGCGGCACGCCCGATCCATCGATGAACCCGCGCCTGCGCCTTGCGGTGCAGAACGCCAAGGCGGTGTCGATGCCGAAGGACAATATCCAGCGCGCCATCAACAAGGCGTCGATGGGCGATGCCGAGACCTACGAAGCCGTGCGCTACGAGGGTTACGGGCCAGGCGGCGTCGCGCTGATCGTCGAGGCGCTGACCGACAACCGCAACCGCTCGGCGTCGAATGTGCGCGCTGCCTTCACCAAGGCGGGCGGGGCGATGGGCGAGACCGGCTCGGTATCGTTCATGTGGGACCGCGTCGGCGAGATCTACTATCCGGCATCGGCCGGCAGCGCCGAGAAGGTGATGGACGCGGCGATCGAGGCCGGTGCCGACGACGTCCAGTCGGACGAGGAAGGCCACACGATCTACTGCGCTTTCGAGAATCTCGGCGAAGTGTCGAAGGCGCTGGAAGGCGCGCTCGGCGAGGCTGAATCGGTGAAGCCGATCTGGAAGCCGCAGACCAATATCGCGGTCGACGAGGAGCGGGCACAATCGCTGATGAAGCTGGTTGCGACGCTTGAGGACGACGACGACGTGCAGAGCGTCTACGCCAATTTCGAGGTCGACGAGGAGACCTTGGCGAAGCTCAGCGCGGCATGACCCAACACGCGCTGCCCACAGTCCGCATCACCTATTGCACCCAGTGCCTGTGGCTGCTCAGGGCCGGCTGGATGGCGCAGGAGCTGCTGTCCACCTTCGGTACCGATCTCGGCGAGGTGACGCTGGTGCCCGGCACCGGTGGCATCTTCACCATTTCCTGCAATGACACGCTGGTCTGGGACCGCAAGCGTGATGGCGGTTTTCCCGACGCCGCAAAGCTCAAGCAACTGGTTCGCGATGTCATCGATCCGGATCGCGATCTCGGCCATGCCGACCGCAAGGGCGATAAGTCAAAAGATCCTGCCTGAAGGCCTTTTACACTTCCGTCCTGCATTCACCGCCACGCGAAGATGAAGCAGCCCAGCGCCACGATGGCGGTGATGGTGCGGACGTGGTTCCACATCACCCAGTCCTTGAGATAGGTGGCCCACACGGCGGCGCCCTTGGCGCTTGCCGGATCGACCGCAGCCAGGGCGTTGTTGAGCGGCACGTTGAACATCATCGTCACGATCGGATTGCCGACGACATAGATCAGGGCGCCGGCGAGAAGCCAGAACGAACCCGGCTGGCTCCAGCCGATAAGAGCGCCGGCGGCGAGGACAAGACAGACCAGCCCGGTGCCGAAAAGTGCGGTCATGAATGTCGGCGTGATCACGGTGATGTTGATCGAATTCATGGCGGCGATGCCGCCTGCGGCAGGCAAGCGGGCGAGCGCCGGCATGATAAAGTTGGAGAAGGCGAAGAAAACGCCGCCGACAACGCCTGAGCCAATGGCAGCGACGAAGGTGAGGGTGGGAAGCAGTTTCATGATCATGTCAGTTGCTCCGGTTTCAGATTCGAGCAGTTCGATTGGTGCGTCGTCTAAAAATATGAATTATCCTCACATTTGCAAAACGTGATAAACCCTCGTATTTTGTCAGTCAAGCCATTTTTCTGGAGACAGTCATGGAAGGCACCGCTGCACCGGGTTCCCGCAACGAGCAGGCCGCATCGCCGCGCCGGGCGCCGAGCCAGCAGCGCAGCCGCGAGCGGGTCGAGCGCATGCTGGCTGCCGCCTCGGCGCTGATCGCCGAGCAAGGCAGCGACGCCATGCGCATGGGCGAGGTGGCCGAGAGGGCCGGCGTGTCGATCGGCTCGCTCTACCAGTTCTTCCCCGACAAGAGGGCGATCATCTGGGCGCTGGCCGAACGCTACACCGCCGAAAGCCAGGCCTGCATTGCGGCAGCGCTAGCCGAGGTCAATGACGCCGAAGGCCTGCGCCGGGCATTTTCGGAACTGGTGGATATCTACTACGGAATGTTCCTGGCTGAGCCGGTGATGCGCGACATCTGGTCGGGCACGCAGGCCGACAAGGCCTTGCGCGAACTCGAGCTCGCCGACAGCCGGGCCAACGCCGAATTCCTCACTGCGGTGCTGAAGCGGCTGCGGCCGTCCGCCGATCCGGAAGCGCTGGAAACGACGGCGTTTCTCATCTGGCAGATGGGCGAGGCCGCAATGCGGCTGGCGATCTCGGTCGGGCGGCAAGAGGGCGACAGGCTGGTTGCCGCCTACAAGCGGATGGCGCTGCGCGAGCTGGTCGGCGAATAGGGCCGTATTTTCGCAATAAAAAACCCGCCACGAAGGCGGGTTTCTCGATCTGCGAAACGCCAGTGCGCTTAAAGGCCGAAACCTTCGAAACGCTTCTTGAACTTCGACAGGCGGCCACCGCGGTCGAGCAGGGTCTGCTGGCCGCCAGTCCAGGCCGGATGGGTGGTCGGGTCGATATCGAGGTTCATCGTATCGCCTTCCTTGCCCCAGGTCGAACGGGTCATGTATTCGGTGCCGTCGGTCATGACGACCTTGATGGTGTGGTAGTCGGGATGGATATCGGTCTTCATGGGTCTGTTCCTGGCTTGCCGGGTGCTGCCGACGGGCTGAAGCCTGCGTCGATGCGCCCCTTTTTAAAACTCGAAGCCGCAGCTATTGAGGAGCCACGGCTTCTAAAACGGTCGGCGAGCCTATACATCAGCCGGAATTGAATCACAAGGCCGCGGCAAGCGCATATTGATGGCGCAAGCCTCAAAGGGCCAAAGGAAACGGTCATGGCGAACATCAGCGGCGATGCAGACGAGCGCAGGCGCTCGCTGAAGCCGCTGCAGCGCCTGTTTCCCTACATCACCCATTACCGCAAAATGGTCATCGGCGCGATCGTCTCACTGGCCGTCGCGGCGGCGACGACGCTGGCGCTGCCGCTGGCCGTGCGGCGGATGATCGACCACGGTTTTTCCGCTTCCGATTCCAGCTTCATTGCCGAATATTTCGCCATGCTGGTGGTGATGGCCGCCGTTCTGGCGGCGGCATCGGCCAGCCGCTACTATTTCGTCATCACGCTCGGCGAGCGCGTCGTTGCCGATATCCGCCGCGATGTCTTTGCCCACGTCACCACGCTGTCGCCCTCCTTCTTCGACACGGCCCTGTCGGGCGAGATCGTCTCGCGGCTCGCTGCCGACACGACACAGATCAAATCGGCCGTCGGTGCCACCGCCTCGGTGGCTTTGCGCAACGTCATCCTCGGCCTTGGCGCCGTGGCGATGATGGTCTTCACCAGCCCAAAACTGTCCGGCCTGGTCATCGCGGCCATTCCGCTAATCGTGCTGCCGCTGGTCGCCTTCGGCCGCTCGGTGCGGCGCAAGTCACGGCTGGCGCAGGATACGCTGGCCAATGCCACCGCCTATGCCAGCGAGCAGATCGGCGCGGTGCGCACCCTGCAGGCCTTCACCAACGAGAAGCTTGTAACCAGGTATTTTTCGTCCGCCGTGGAAGCAGCGTTCGAAGCGGCGCGGGCCTCGATCTTTGCCCGCTCGTTTCTCACCTTCTTCGCCATCTTCATGATCTTTTCGTCAGTCGTGGCGGTGCTGTGGTTCGGTTCGCGCGACGTGCTCGACGGCACGCTGTCGCCGGGCACGCTTGGTCAATTCCTGCTCTATTCGGTGTTCGCCGCCGGCGCGCTCGGCGCCCTGTCGGAGGTCTGGGGCGAACTGTCCCAGGCAGCGGGCGCTGCCGAACGGCTGACCGAGATCCTGGCCGAGAAACCCGCGATCCAGGCGCCCGCCGATCCGAAGCCGCTGCCGGCAAAGGCGAGAGGTGCGATCAGCTTCGACGATGTCTCCTTCTCCTATCCGGCCCGGCCCGACCGCGCCGCCGTCCATGGCCTGAGCTTTCAGGTCAAACCCGGCGAGACGGTGGCGATCGTCGGACCCTCGGGCGCCGGCAAGAGCACCGTGTTTTCGCTGCTTCTGCGCTTCTACGATCCGGAGTCCGGCGGAATCGTCATCGACGGGGTCGATCTGCGCGAGGCCGATCCGGCCGCGATCCGCGCGCGCATCGCCATCGTGCCGCAGGACGTCACCATCTTTGCCGCAAGCGCGCGCGACAATATCGGCTTTGGCCGGCCTGGCGCCAGCCAGGCCGAGATCGAGGCGGCGGCGAAGGACGCGCTTGCCGACGAGTTCATCCTGAAACTCGAAAAGGGCTATGACAGCCAGGTCGGCGAGCGCGGCGTGACGCTGTCGGGCGGCCAGCGCCAGCGCGTGGCGATCGCCCGCGCGATTCTGCGCGATGCGCCCATCCTGCTGCTCGACGAGGCGACCTCGGCGCTAGATGCCGAAAGCGAGACGCTGGTGCAGACGGCGCTGGACCGGCTGATGAAGGGCCGCACCACGATCGTCATCGCCCATCGGCTGGCAACCGTGCTGATGGCCGATCGCATCCTGGTCATGGATGGCGGCCGCATTGTCGAGGAAGGCACGCATCAGAGTCTGGTCGCCAAGGGCGGCATCTATGCGCGGCTGGCCAAGCTGCAGTTCGATACCGGGGCGAATGCTTTCAGGGGCGCGGCCGAGTAGCATCGCTCCATCCCGATGAAATCGGGATGAGGCTCCATCTTCTTGTTTGACCATGATCTTTTCCGAAAACCGGCGTCCACTTTTCGGGATCATGGTGCCCAGCGGCGGCCGAGATTCTTCAGCTACCGAAAGCTCGGCGTTTGCCGCGTCGATAGGCGATGAACAGGGGAACACCGACAAGCAACGACAACAAAAGCATGCTGGCGACGGTCTGTCGCTGCTCCTTTGCCGGATCGCTGAGCTGCACATCGGCAGGCGGCTCTTCATAGGTAAAATCGTACTGCCAGCGAACCTGGTCTGCGAGGTCATCGACGGTTTTCAGATAATCGGCAATCGCCTTGGCCGGTACTTCAGTCGCCAGCGTCTGAAAGTTCCATTCAACTTGCAATTCGGTGGGCGTGTTGGACCAGGATGCCTTGAGAGACAGATAGGGCGTCACGACGTTTTTCATCGACTCGCCGGAAAACCTCGCCTTGAGGTTGCGCACGGTCACCTTGTGGCGGCGGTAGAACTGGGGGCCGAGGGAGACGGGCCCGGTTCGGTCGACGATTGTCGGGGTTGGAAGAGAGTTGTTGCCGAGATCGGCCGCGCGGATCGGGAAATTCTTTGCCAGATCGTTGGCCGTCAGCGCCTCCGCCGGCAAGCGATAACTTTCCTTCACGCTCACTATGTTGCCGTCGCGGCGATCCACGATTTCCGGCTTGGCGATGGTTTGGATGCCTGGATATTGCTTGTTGTAGTATTTCAGGTAGGCGTCCGACACCTCGCTCAGCGACCGGCTGGCGAAATTGCCGCGCATCCAATCGGCATCGGCGTCCTCATATGTCGAGAAGACCGTCAGCACGAGGGGATCGCCCGGTTTCCGCGGAAAGTCGAATTCCTCGGCGATCTGGATCGACGGGCTGGTAAGCACAGGGCTCGGCATCTTCTCCAACCCGCCGGTGCTGGAAAGCGGCAGCGCGAAGCCGTAGTCCGGCTGTGCGAGATTGTGCGCCCTGCCGCCCTGAAGATAGTTCGTGGCGTCCAGCCAATATGTCTTTGCTCCGATCCTTGCCTTGACGATGGCATGGTCGAAATCGCGGAGCGCCGGCAGATGCTGGTCCAGGGCCCGTCCCTCGTCGAGATCGGCCAAGGCGACCTCGGCAGCAATGCCAAGCCGCACAAGCGACGAAACCAGCAGCAGGGCCTTGTCCTTGCAGTCACCGAACCCGCTCAGGATAACCGTCGCGGGATCACGCGGAACGTAGGAACCGGCACCCATCGACAGGCTTACATAGCGGATCTGGTCCTGCACCAACCGCATTGCCTCGACCATCCGGTCTTCGGGCACCGGATGCCGCAGAGCGATGTCGTCGAGCTTTGCGGCAAAAGCCGGGGGAAAAACGGTCGCTGGCTTGTAATAGGGCGCAACGGCATCGACCACACTTTGCCAATTCGCGGTAGACGCGACATCGATGGAGCCCCAGCCTGGATAGGTCACGGGCAGGTTGTCCTCGACATTGACCGGTTTCGGGTTTGGAATTTCCCATAGATAGGTGGTGTCCGGCCCAGTCGGGGAGATTGAGGGCTTAAGTCGCGTTCCCCTTGTCTTGATCTGGAGCGGCTGGCCCGAAGGCCAAATGATGCTTGTGCGGATAAGCGCTACCGGCTCTTCCCATTCGGTGGAGAAATTCTTGAAGAAAAGGTCCTTGCCGACCAGCGGTGTTACTTCGTAGGTCGACCCGTAATCGACGATGTCGCCGGTGCGCACATCATCGATGTTGACATGTGCTGTCAGCCAGCCGTCGAAGACACCCTTCTCGGCGTCTCTTTCCCTGCGGAAGATGTCGAATTCGACGCCTTCCAGCCGGTCCAGAACGGCGCCATCGCGGATGATGTGAAGATGGTTGAGCGTGACCTTGTGCCGGGACGGATCGAACTGCAGATCGATACTCGCGCCACGATCCAGGCCGGGACGGTCGACGATTTTATAGACGGTGCGCGAGTACTCGACATAGCCGCCGGCGCGATGCTTGATCTGGTCGTCCGAGAGCAGCCATGAAACGCCATTCTTGATTTGATCCGATCGGGTGGGATCGGCAGCCGGAATATCAAGCTGCTTTACCCAGCTTTCTGCCGGACCCTTGAGAACCATGTCGTCGGACATGGCCGGAGAACTCAGGCCGATCAATAAGATGAAAAATACCAAGCGGGGCCAGAAAGACTTCATCCTATGAAAACTGTAACAGACAGACATCTACGCTCGCCCAACTTGGAAGAACTCCTTTTTCAGAGGCTTTCCCACCAAAGTAAAGGCCAGTTTCGCGGATTTCTGCAGTCACCGCGGCAAGAACCTGGAATAGACGAAGCGGCTCAGTTCCCGTACCGCTTCTTCAGATGGTCAGTGAAATGTGCGGCATCGAGCTTTTCGCCGGTAGCGCGTTCGAGCAGTTCCGGTGTCGACCAGCGCGAGCCTTGCGACCAGATCCTTTTGCGGCGCCAGTCGTTGATCGCGGCGAAATCTCCCTTGGCGAGGTCTTCGTCGGCTGAAGGATGATCCCTGGTCAGCGCCGCCCATTGCTGCGCCGCCATCATGGCGCCCAGCGTGTAGGAGGGGAAATAGCCGAAGGCGGCACCCGGCCAGTGGACGTCCTGCATCGGACCGTCAGCCGGATTGTCTGATGTCGACAGGCCGAGATAATCGCGCATCTTGGCATCCCAGGCTTCGGGCAGGTCGGCTGCTTCCAGCCGTCCCGAGACAAGCTCCTGCTCCAGCTCGTAGCGCAGAATGACGTGCAGCGGATAGGTGACCTCGTCGGCATCGACGCGGATCAGGCCGCGCTCGACCCGGTGTACATGCGGCAGGATGTCGTCGATCGTCCAGCTCTCGCCGAGGTGTCTTTCGACCACCGGCAGTGCCCAGCGCCAGAATTCTGGATTGCGGCCGATCTGCTTTTCGACGAACAGGCTCTGGCTTTCATGCACCGCCATGCCGCGCGCTCTGCCCAGAGGCCAGTGCGCCCACGCCTTCGGCAGGTTCTGCTCGTACAGCGCATGGCCGGTCTCGTGCAGCACGCCCATCAGCGCCGACAGGAAATCCGAGGTCTTGTAGCGGGTGGTGATGCGCACGTCGCTCGGCACGCCGCCGCAGAAGGGATGGTGCGAAACCGACAGCGAGCCGTGGGTGAGGTCGAAGCCGACCGCCGCCATCATGGCGAGGCCAAGCTCGCGCTGCTTGTCCAAGGGGTATCTGCCGGAAAGCGGCTTCAGCGGATGTTTCGCCAGCCNGCCTTCCAGCGCCGGCAGGAAGCCGGCCCAGTCGTTCTTGGCGCGCAGGTCGCGCCAGAGCTGCTCGGAGCGCATGCGCGCGGTCGTCTGGCGCTCGACGAACTCGACCGGCAGGCAGGTCAGGTTGGTGTATTGCCGGCGGAATTCTCTGACCGCGGCCTGCTGCTCTTCGTTCAGCGCCTCCTGCTCGGCCGCCGCGATCCAGTCGGCAATCTCCGGCGCAGCCGCCCGGGCATGGTGCATGCCGGCAAGCGCCGACATTGCCTCTGCGCGCTTCTCGCCGCCGCCGACCGCCATATGGGTCGCCTCGTCGGCGCCGAGGATGGCGAGGGCGTGTTCCAGCGCTTCGAGCTTGTGGCCGAGGTCGTCGAGTTTTTGAAAGGACATTGTGGGTTCCGCTGATTTGACGGCGGGAAAAGATACCAATGCAAAAGTGTTGGCAACCCCGAAGCCGTCCGCGATCGACGCATTGACTGCCGGCTGCAACGGCCGAAAAGCATCTTGTGGAAGCGGTGGCGTGCGTGATCAATGTCGTCCGGCGGCGGCAGACCGCGATGCGGAGACGAAACATGATCGCCAATGTGCTGGTCGGGCTGGTGGCCGTGATCCACCTCTGCATCGTCTATCTTGAGATGGTGCTGTAGGACACGCCGCGCGGCCATATGGTATTCAGGCTGACGCCGGAATTCGCCAGTGCCTCGAAAGTGCTCGCGGCCAATCAGGGGCTTTACAACGGCTTTCTCGCAGCCGGCCTGATCTGGGGCTTTACCTCGGCGAAGCCGGTTTCCAGTTCAAAGTCTTCTTCCTGCTCTGCGTCGCCGTCGCCGGCCTTTACGGCAGCGACGGCGGGCCGTAAAATCCTGTTCATCGAGACAGTGCCGGCAGTGCTGGCGCTGATTGCACTGGCGTTGGGCTAGCGCATGATCCCCGAACCGAAAGCTGGAAAAGGATCATGCGCAAAATCCATTGCCACAGTGCCGGGCACTGCGGCCGATTTCAGCCGCCTGGATAAGTTGGGCCGTAGCCGTTGGGATAGTATCCGCCATCGGCGCCGTTGCCGATGAGGAAGGCACTGCCGGTGTCAGCGCGCAGCTTTTGGCTGACATCGTCGAGCTGCGCCAGCAACTGCTGATATTGCGTGCCCGGCATCGTTCCATCGCGTGCGGCCCTCTGGGCGGCCCGATCGAGTTGAGCGACCTGCGTGCGCAAGTCACGTGCCTCGCCCGGGTCGAGCTTGTTCGCCCGGATGGCGCCCTGGATACCCGTCTCCACACTCTGGATCTGATTGATCAGGGCCGTCGCACGCGGGCCGGCGTGAGCGCCAGCAAACGGAACGGCGAGGAGAAGTGTGGCGAGCGTAGCAGTCCTGAGATTCGTGGGAGCGAAGAAGCGCATGGTTGCGTCTCCTTTACTGGGGAAGGCGGTGGTTGGGAGGGTCTTGCCTTCCGGCCGCGGGCCGTCAGGTTCCGTCGCGTCGCGATGAGCGGTTCCACCGCCGGCGGTTCTCGGCCCATGACCAAGGCTAAAAGGCCATGGCGGCAAAGTGTAATTAAAAAAAGGTAATTTTTTCAGCGCTTGCCGCTGCCGCACCAGTGCCCTAAATGCCGCCGACTTGAGCCGGCCCGACCTGGCGCATGATACAAGCCAAAGGCCTGCAGATCACCGCTCGGTCAGCTTCAACTCGATGCGGCGGTTCTTGTTGCGCGCCTCTTCGGTATCGGCGGGGTCGAGCGGCTGGAATTCGCCGAAGCCGGCCGCGACCAGCCGGTTGGCCGGCACGCCGTTCTCGATCAGGAACTTGACCACCGATGTCGAGCGCGCCGTCGATAATTCCCAATTGTCGCGGTAGCGGCCGGTACCGGAGAGCGGCTTGTTGTCGGTGTGGCCGTCGACGCGCAGCACCCAGTTGATCTCCGGCGGGATTTCCTTTTGCAATTCGATGATGGCATCGGCGAGCTTCTTCATCTCGACCTTGCCGGCATCGTTGATCACCTCGGAGCCGGTCGGGAAAAGCACTTCCGACTGGAAGACGAAGCGGTCGCCGACGATGCGGATGTTCTCGCGGTCGGCAAGAATTTCACGTAAGCGGCCGAAGAAATCGGAGCGGTAGCGGTTTAGCTCCTGCACGCGTTGCGCCAGTGCGACGTTGAGGCGGCGGCCGAGATCGGCGATCTTGGTGTTGGATTCGCGGTCGCGCGTTTCGGACACGTCGAGCGCTTGTTCGAGCGCTGCGATCTGCCTGCGCAGCGCCGAAATCTGCTGGTTGAGGATCTCGACCTGGCTCAGCGCCTGCTGGCTGATCTGGCGCTGGCTGTCGAGCTCGCCGGAAAGTGCCGTCGCGCGCTGGTTGGCGGCATCGCCGGCACCAGCGCCTTGCGCCAGCAATTGCTCGAGCCGGCTCTTTTCCGCCTCCGACGCGGACAGCGACGCCTGCAAATTGGCAAGGGTGTCCTCCTTGTCCTGCGTCGTCGAGCGTTCCAGCGCCAGAAGCTGGGTCAACTCGTTGATCTGCGAATTGAGGCGGTTGAGCACCGTGTCCTTGCCGGAGATCTCGCGGCCGAGCAGGAACTGCGCCAGCACGAAAACCGTGAGCAGGAACATGATCGCCAACAGCAGCGTCGACAGCGCATCGACGAAGCCCGGCCAGTAATCGATGCGGCGGTCGGAGCGCCGGCCTCGTGCCAACGCCACGTCAATGCACTCCAGGCTTCTTCAAGGCGTCGGCGATCTTCTCCAGGGTGTTGCGCATCGCCTTCTGCTCGTCGGACTGGGCCTCGACCCAGTCGCGCATGATCTGCTGTTCCGAGCGCATGTTCTTGACCAGGCCGGAAATGCCGTCGGCGAGATTGGCCATGGCGGTGGCGACGCGCGGATTGGAGCCGCCGCCATTCTCCTGCAGAGTGCGCAGCTTTTCCGACAACAGCCGGATTTCCTCGGAGGGTTCGGTCTTGGCCGCGTCGGCAACGACGATGTCGGAGGACAGGTCGGTGACCGAGGACAGCCAGTTTTCGAGTTCGGTATAGAAGCGCGTCTGGGCGCGGCCGGCCTGCAGGTCGAGGAAGCCGAGCACCAGCGAGCCGGAGAGGCCGAACAGCGAGGACGAGAAGGCGGTGCCCATGCCGGCCAACGGAGCGGAAAGCCCCTGCTTCAGGGATTCGAGCACGGCCGCGGCATCGCCGGTGCCGGGATCGAGCGACTCGATGGTTTCGCGGATCGAGCCGATCGTGTTGAGCAGGCCCCAGAAGGTGCCGAGCAGGCCGAGGAACACCAGCAGTCCGACAAGGTAGCGCGACGTGTCGCGGCTTTCGTCGAGGCGGGTGGCGATCGAATCCAGCATGGTGCGCATCGAACTGGTCGAGAAAGCAATCGTCGAGGAGCGGCCGATCATCGCCTTCATCGGCGCCAGCAACACCGGTTCGGTGGTTTCGGAACCGGCGCGGAACGAGTTGACCCAGCGCACCTCGCGGAACAGCCGGCCGACCTGGACGAAGGCCAGCAGGATGCCGACCGCCAGCACGCCGATGATCAGGCCGTTGAGGCCGGGATTGGTGACGAAGGCGGTCGAGATCTGGCGGGTCAGGATGGCGGCGATGAAGGCCACGATGAACAGAAAGATCACCATGGTCAGCAGAAACACCTGCGGGCTCGACAATTTGTGCGGGTCGTAGATCAGAACGTCGGAGCGCCTGCCCATGCCGAAGGATCTGAGAAGAGTCATCCGTGCCCCGTTTCCGATGCCGTCGCCGCCGATCAATTTGTGTTTGCGACTCTAAACGGAATTGTGACGAAATTGAATGGCGCTTGGCAATATTGCCACTGTCCGCGACCGGAGGTCAAAGCCGGTTGATGACCAGGCAGTCGACCATGGCGGCCAGATGCAGGCCGGCGCCGGTGACGACAAAGCCATGCCACAGCGCATTGTGGAAGCGCAGGCCCTTCCAGGCGAAGAAGATCACGCCACAGGAGTAGACGATGCCGCCGGCAACGATGAGCGCGATCGATGTCGCCGGCAGCGTCCGCACGAGCGGCTCCACCAGAACGATACCGCTCCAGCCGATGGCCAGGTAGAAGACGATCGCCAGCCGGTCGAAACGGCCGGGAAGAAAGACCTTGATGGCGATGCCGACCGCCGCGGCGGTCCAGACCAGGACGATCATGGAAACGGCCAGCGGCGAGCCGCCGAGCTGGGCCAGGAAAGGCGTGTAGGTGGCAGCGATCAGCAGATAGATCGCGGCATGGTCGAAGCGCCGCAATATCCATTTTGCCGGCGACGACACCGGCCAGACATTGTAGGCCAGCGAAACCGACAGCACGGTGAGCAGCGAGACTACATAGAAGGCGGCGGCAACGTATTCGCCGGGGCCGGTTCGATAGGCGGCCAGTGCCAGCAGCGTCGAGCCGGCAGCGATCGCCAGCACGATGCCCACGGCGTGGACAATGCCGTCGGCGATGATCTCGGCGCGCGAGTAATGCCAGCGCCCCATAAAGGGAATGTCGAGCTGGGAGAGTTCGCTCTGGGGTTGGGGCCGGCTGTTCGTCATCGATGATCCTGCGCCACCTTATCTGGGCGGCCGCGGGACAGTATTTCAAGCTTTGGTTGCGGTTTTGCGACTGCGGCGGTTCAGCGCGGCGTGCCTGTATCAGCCGGCTGAGAGTGGCCTTTTGATAGTCTTCAACAGCGCGCGCTGGATGAGTTCGTTGCCGGCGACCAGTGAACCGGCGTTCAGCACATCCTGTCCCCCGGCGAAATCGGAGACGAAACCGCCCGCCTCGCGGATCAGCAAAATGCCGGCGGCGACATCCCAGGCCGACAGGCCGGTTTCCCAGAACCCGTCCATGCGGCCGGCGGCGACGTAGGCGAGATCGAGCGAGGCGGAGCCGAGACGGCGGACGCCAGAGACCTCGGCCATGACATTGCGCAACTCGATGAGGAAATTGCCGTGCTGGCCACGCCCGAGATGCGGCATGCCGCAGCCGATCACCGCATCGACCAGCTTGGTGCGGCCGGCGACGCGCAGCCGGCGGTCGTTCATGAAAGCGCCGCCGCCGCGCTCGGCGGTATAGAGCTCATCCATCGCCGGATTGTAGACGACGCCGGCGACGATCTGGCCCTGGCGCTCCAGCGCGATCGAAACGGCAAAGAGCGGAATGCCGTGCAGGAAATTGGTGGTGCCGTCGAGCGGGTCGACGATCCAGCGGTGCTGGCCGTCGTCGCCCTCGATCACGCCGCGTTCCTCCATCAGGAAGGCGTAGCCGGGCCGCGCCTTGGAGAGTTCGGCAAAGACGATGTCTTCGGCCTTGCGGTCGGCCTGGCTGACATAGTCGCCCGGCCCCTTCATCGAGACCTGCAGGTTCTGCACTTCGCCGAAGTCACGCGACAGCGAGCGGCCGGCCTTCATTGCGGCCTGGACCATGACATTGAGGATCGCGGAACGCGCCATTGCTGTTCTTCCTGTCGCTGCGCCTATTTGCCTTGACGCATCATCTTATCCAAAAAGTCTGCAACTCTTTGGGATCACGCCTTAGTCGGCGCGGCGCACGTAAGTGATTTCGTTGGTATCGACGATGATGCGCTCGCCCGAGCCGATGAACGGCGGCACCAGCACGCGGATGCCGTTTTCGAGTATCGCCGGCTTGTAGGACGAGGCTGCCGTCTGGCCCCTCACCACCGGGTCGGCCTCGGTGATGGTCAGCGTCACCTGGTCGGGCAGCGAAATGCCGATCGGCCTTTCGTCATAGAGCTGGACCGTCACCATCATGCCGTCCTGCAGGAAGGCGGCGCGATCGCCGACGAACTCCTTTTGCAATTCGAGCTGCTCGTAGCTTTCGGTGTCCATGAACACCAGCGCGTCCCCCTGCTCGTAGAGGAAAGAAAAATCCTTCAGATCGAGCCGGATCTGCTCGACCGTCTCGGCCGAACGGAAGCGCTCGTTGAGCTTGGTGCCGTTGATCAGGTTCTTGAGTTCGACCTGGTTGTAGGCGCCGCCCTTGCCGGGCTTGACGGTGTTGGTCCTGACCGCCACCCAAAGGCCGCCATCGTGCTCGATGACGTTGCCGGGACGGATTTCGTTGCCATTGATCTTGGCCATGGTGAGGTGATCCGGAAATGAGATGATCGCCGCAAAGGGCAATTTGGCGCCTCCAAGACCACAAATCGCCAGCAGAGGCAAGGAGCGCCTTCCGATGAAGCGGGAACGAAGCTGGCCCGGCAGCGCGGCGTGGCGGCCTCAGTCCGTCCTGACAGTCGCGGTGACGGCCTCGGTCACTGCGTCGGCGACCTCTCTCAAAAGATGCAGGTGCGGCGAACGCAGGACGACAATTCGCAGCGACAGCTCGAGGCCGGGAGCGTCGACCAGGGCAATGCCCTGCGGCAGCTTTTCCCGCAGCAGCCGCCTGGGCAGCAGGCCAAGGCCTTGGCCTCGACGAACCCAGTCGATCTGCAGCGCGCTGTCCTGAATCTCGGCGCCGACAGTCAATCTGTTCCCGCCCTCAGCAAGGGCAGCCGTCAGCCGCCGGCGCGCGTCGCAAGGCTCAGGGCTGAGGATCCAGGGCATGGTCTTGACGTCGGCTTGCCGGACAGTGCTTTCGGCAGCGATGACGCCGAGGGCCTCGGTTCCGACAACGCCGTCGCCAGCTTTGGAATTGCTGCCGTCCAGGATGACGGCGAGGTCAAGCTGTCCGCGCTTGTGCTGGTCGGCCAACTCAAGGCTCCAGCCGCTCTTCAGACGCAGCGAGACCTTCGGAAACCGGGCCACGGCATCACCAATGGCGGCGGCCACGGCTTTGTCGCAAAGTCCATGCGCGAGGCCGAGCCGCAGCAGGCCCTCCGGCTCGTCGCCCTTGGCGAATGATCTCAGCGCGGCGACGGCGGCGAGAATTTCCTTGCCGCGTGCCAGCACCTCTACGCCGGCCGGGGTCAGTCGCGACGGCTTTAGCCGGCGGTCGAGCAATTCCGTGCCGAGCATCTCCTCCAGCCGCTGGATCTGGCGGGTGACGGCCGGCTGCGTCAATGGCAGGCGTTGCGCCACCTTCTGAATCGAACCCTCCTCGGCAAAGAGGGCCAGTGTTTTCAGTTCTTCAAGCACGACACACCCGAACATGTCATAGAAGCATAATTATCCTGAACATTATGAATTTGAAATCCGATGGATGGCAAGCGATTTTCTTCCGGCAGGACCCCAGCTGGAAAGGAACGACGATGAAGGCGATCGAATTGCAGAGCCCGGGCGGCCTCGAGAACCTCAGAATGGTCGAGCGGCCGATGCCTGAGCCAGGGCGCCAGGAGATGATTGTGAAGGTCAAGGCGACGGCGCTGAACTACCGCGATGCCGAGATCGTTCGCGGCAGCTATCACACGAAGTTTGCATTGCCGCTGGTGCCGCTGTCGGACGGCGTCGGCGAAGTCGTTGCCATCGGCGCCGAGGTCAGCCGGTTCAAGATCGGCGACCGGGTCTGCGGCACGTTCTGGCAGCGCTGGGTCGGCGGCAGTTTCGCCATGGCCGAGCCATCCTATCAACGTGGCGGCCCGATCGACGGGCTGCTCAGCGAATTTGCCCGGCTCGACGAACAGGCGGCGGTGCTGGCGCCGGCCAATCTGAGCGACCTCGAAGCGGCGACGCTGCCATGCGCCGGCGTGACGGCATGGCACGCGCTGTTTACGGAGGGCAGCGTCAAACCCGGCGACACCGTGCTTTGCCTCGGCACCGGCGGCGTTTCGCTGTTTGCGGTGCAGTTCGCCGCCGCTGCCGGGGCGCGCGTCATCGTGACGTCGAGCAGCGACGAGAAGCTTGCGCGGGCAAAGCAACTTGGCGCGCAGGATGGCGTGAACTATCGCAGCGTCCCCGATTGGGCATCGGCCGTGCTGGGATTAACGGATGGCCGCGGCGCCGACCATATCATCGAGGTTGGCGGACCGCAGAGTTTTGCACAATCGCTGAGGGCAGCGGCGCGCGGCGCCCAGATCAACGTCATCGGCTATCTCGGCGGCAGTGACGGCGCCATCAACCCGCTCGACATCTTCCGCCGGCAGGTCCGGGCGCGAGGCATACCGGTGGGCTCACGCGAATCCTTCGAGGCGATGAACCGCGCCATTGTCGTCAACCGGTTGAGACCGGTGATCGACCGGGTCGTGCCATGGAGCCGGGCCGCCGAAGCCTTTCGGTACCTTGAACACGGCTCTCCCTTCGGCAAGGTCGTGCTCGATCATACGCAATGAGTCCGCCTGATGAGCCTGGTGCAATGAGTCGCGAGACCGCGGTCAGGGCAGGCGGTTGGCCCGTTGCAGCGCCTGCTGCGTCTGCTCGTCGGTCAGGCCCTGCAGGAAATCGTCCATCTCTTGGTCGATGAGCCCGGCGCGGCGGGCGACAACATACCAGGCGCCGGCGAGGATCAGATCCGGGTCGGTGCCGATGCCGTTCATGTAGAGCTTGGCGAGACGGTTCTGGGCGGCGACATTGCCGCCCTCGGCGGCCTGCTTCATCCAGTTGAAGCCGGATTTCAGGTCGCGGGCGCCGCCGCGCCCCTCGATCATCCAGGTTGCGAGATCGATCTGTGCCGTGTCGTAGTTCTGCCGCGCGGCCTGTGCCAGCAGGCCGCGGGCGCGGACATCGTCGCGCGGCTTGCCGCCGGCGCCATTGGCGTAGACCTGTGCCATCGCATATTGTGCGTCGGCAAGCCCGGTCGCGGCAGCGCGCTCGTAATAGGACACGGCTTTGGCAATACCGGCATCGCCGGGCTCCTGTTCGACCATCAGCTGCGCAAAATTGAACTGCGCCAGGCGGTTGCCGGCCTCGGCGGCGGCCTGCATCAGCGCATAGGCTTCCTTCTCGTCCTTTTTGACGTAGCGGCCGTCGAGCAGCATCAGCGCATACTGGAATTGCGATTCCGGCACGCCCTGCTCGGCGGCAAGCGCATACCACTTCGCCGCCCCTGCCGCGTCGACCGGCACGCCGAGGCCGCGCGACAATATCTCGGCCACCAGCGTCTGTGCCGCCGGATCGCCGTTTTGAGCGCGCGAAAGCGCAAGGTTGTAGGCCGTCTTGTAGAGCCCGCGCTGAAAGGCGCCGTAGGCAGCGTCGGACGGCTTTGCGCCGAAGCGGTCGGGGTTGATGGTATCGGCCGACGGCAACGGGGCGGTGGTGGCGGGCTGCGGCAATTGTGCGGCGATGGGCTTGTCGGCAGGTTCGCTGGAATCCGGCCTGGGCTGCGGCAGCGGAACGGGTTCCGCCGCTATCGCCTGCGTCACGGCCGTTGCAAGAAAGGCGCTGAAAAGGATTTTCCGCGAGAGCACGTCAGTCCTCGAAGCGCGGCGCGGTTTCGTCGAGCAGCGCGTTGGCGGCGGCGACCGCCATCTTCGGATCGACGCCGTCGGCGAAAACGGCGCTGGATAGCGCCACGAATTCAGCGCCGGTGGCGGCGACCGCTTCCACCGAGGCAAGATCCGATCCGGCCATGACGATGCAGGGGATATGGATGACGTCCGCCCACCATTGCCCGAGCGACAGGTTGCGGGGGTGCGGCTCAGGCTTGTTGTCGTAACCGAAACGGCCGAAGAAAATGTAATCAGGCCTGACCTCGCCGAGTTCCAGCGCATCGTCGCGGGTCTTGGCGCCGCCGGTGCCGACCATCATCCTGGCCTGGAAGTGTTCGATCGTTTCGGCGAGCTCGTCCTTGCCGACCTCGACATGGATGCCGTCGGCCTGGACGCGGCCGGCGATGCGGGTGTCGCCGGCAATGATGACGGCAATGCCGGCCGCTTGCGCCACCGGCACGATCTGCTCGGCAAAGGCTTGGAAAGAGGCCTCGTCCATACCGTTTTCCGGCAGGATAAGCGAGGCGACGTCACCGCCGTCGAAGGCCGCGGCGATGCGCTCGGCCGGCACGTTCGGCGGCGCGATCAGCACGATACGGCAGCGGTTGGGCGGCGTTGCGTCATTCATTGGTGTTCGGTCCCGGTTATCGCCTATGCCGGGCGAAGATGGTTGCATTGCGGCATAGAGCAAAGTGCGGGGATTGAACAGGCGGCAGGGGGATCACGTTTGCCGGCAACGATTCCATAGGGTTCGGCGCATGGCTGCCGTTAGCCGAAATTCTCCTCGCCTGGTCGCTTGCGGCCCTACGCAGGCACCTTCGATTTCCACAGCGACCAGCCGAGATTCATGCCGGCGGCGGCGACCAGGATGGCCGCGGCGCCGACGATCTGCGCCGGATGCAGCCGATGGCCGAAGGCGACGACATCGACGAGGATGGCGACGACTGGGTAGATGAAGGACAGCGATCCCTGCAGATGCGTCGGCAGCTTCTGGATGGCACCGTACATGAGGATGTACATCAGGCCGGTATGGACGATGCCGAGTGTCGCCAGCATGACCCAGCTCCGCGCATCGACGGGAAGGTGGGTGAGATTGGCGAAGGGTGCCAGCATGAGAACGCCGACGCAGACCTGGATCAGGGCGATCAGGTGCGGCGGCGTGCCTTTGAGCTTCTTGGTGACGATAGCCGCAACGGCCCAGAAGAAAGCCGCGGCCAGCGCCATCGCAATGCCGGTAAAGTAATCCGTACCATGATCGCCTGCATCGGGCGCGGCCTGCACGATCAGCAGCATGCCGGCGAAGGCGATGCCGAGCCAGGTCAGCTTGGTCACCGTCAGCCGTTCGGAGAAGAAGAGCGCGCCAAAACCCACCAGCATAAAGGGCTGCGTATTGTAGACAGCCGTGGCGATCGAGATCGACGCGCGGGAAAACGCGCTGAACAGCAACAGCCAGTTGATAACGATGGCAGCACCGCCGAGCGCCGCGATCGCGACAATGCGAAGCGACAGCCTGCCGCGCAGCAGTCCCAGCGCCGCGCAGATGATCAGCAGCGTTACCGCCCCGAAAGCACAGCGCCAGAACACCACGTCCATGATGGGTTGGCCGGAAAGCACGACGAACCAGCCGATCGTGCCGAGGATCGCCATCGCCGCCGTCATTTCGATCGTGCCGCGTACCGTGTTGTCCATGGATGCTCCTGAAATCCGTTGAGATTTTATAATCCCACAGCGGATCGGGTCTTTCCATCACTTCTAGTTGGTGATATGCATGATGAACCTCATTAAATTAGGTAAACATCGGCTTTTTCTTGGAATTGTAAAATGCTGGACGAGCTCGACAGAAAGCTCCTCGATATCCTGGTCAAGGATTCACGGACCTCGCTGAAGGAACTGGCGCTGCAGGTCGGGCTGTCGTCGCCAAGCGTTTCGGAGCGGCTTCGGCGGCTAGAGGATCGCGGCGTCATCCGCGCGTTCACCATCGACATCGATCCGCAGGCGCTCGGCTACGCCTTGCAGGCGATCGTTCGCATCCGGCCATTGCCGGGCAAGCTGCACATCGTCCAGAAGCTGATCGAGGAAATCCCGGAATTCGGCGAATGCGACAAGGTGACGGGCGATGACTGCTTCGTTGCCCGGCTGTTCGTCCGCTCGATCGGCGAGCTCGACGGGATTCTCGACCGCATCGCCGACAAGGCCGAAACCAGCACGGCCATCATCAAGGCGCAGCCGATCCGGAGACGCCCGCCACCGCTCGACATGCCAAACATGTGACGGGTTCGGTGGCGTGGCCCAAGTATTTGCGGTCGCGGTCCGATCATTTCTGGTTTATTCCAGAGATCACTTTCCCTCCAGCGTCCTTTCCCATGTCAGGCCTGCTCGTCGATCCCTGGTTCTATGCCGCGGCCATTCCGGCCGTCATCCTCGTCGGCCTGTCGAAAGGCGGCTTCGGCGGCGCCGTCGGCTTTGTCGGCGTGCCGTTGATGGCGCTGACCATGCCGCCGGTTCAGGCTGCCGCAATTCTTCTGCCAATTCTGTGCCTGATGGACATTGTCTCGGTGTGGACGTGGTGGGGTATCTTTGACCGCAAGATGCTGGCCGACATGATGCCGGGCGCCGTGATCGGCATCGCCCTTGGCTGGCTGACGGCGGCACTTGTAACCGAAGAGATGGTGCGGCTGATCGTCGGCGCGGTTGCCCTGATCTTCGTGCTGCGCTGGCTCTATTTGCAACTCCGCCACGGTGCCGGCCACGCGGCGGAGCCCAACCGCGTCGCTGCGGGCTTCTGGGGTACTGTTGCCGGGTTCACCAGCTTCGTCGCCCATGTCGGCGGCCCGCCTTTTCAGGTCTATGCGCTGCCGATCAGGCTCGATCCGAAGGTGCTGTCGGGCACCGCGGCGATCTTTTTCGCCGTCACCAACGCGCTGAAGCTCATCCCTTATTTCGCGCTCGGCCAGTTCGACGCCACCAATTTGACCGCGTCGGCGGTGCTGATGCCGCTGGCGCCGCTGTCGACAATCGCCGGCGCCTGGCTGGTGCGGCGGATGCGGCCGGAGCTGTTCTATCCCTTCACCTATGCGACCGTGGCGGTCGTCGCGGTCAAGCTTCTGTGGGACGGCATCGCCGGCCTCCTGTAAGACGGCGGCCCCATTCGGCCGCCGCCGGATTCCTTACACCTCAGGCGGCACTCGGCAGCAGCTGCCGCGTCCTGCCAAGCGCCAGGGCAATGCCGGTTGCCAGTACGAGCGCCATGCAGCCCAGAATGGTGATGTCGTGCAGCGTCGGCTTCAGCACCATGTCCGCGATGATCACCAGCATCACCGAATAGTCGAAGCGCGCGGCGCTGAGAACGCGCTGGCCCTGGGCAAGCACTGCCGGCGTCACGCCCTCCTTGGCGATCATGCCTGCCATGCGGTCGGCAGTCGGCTTGAAGATGAACATGCCGATGCAGAAGGTCGTCGCATAACCGGCAAGGCCGATCAGCACCCACAGATCGGAAAAGCCGACCCAGAAGCCGCACATGATGAGGCCGAAAAGCAATGTCAGCATCGACATCGGCGCGAAGAACCGGTTGCCGAGCTCGCCGGTGGCGCGCATCGCCTGCAGCATGCCTTCGACGTTTCCAGCGCGGTCGGCGCGTACCGCGAGCAGCATCAGCGTGAAGCCGCCGCCGACCCAGAGGATCGCCGAGACGATATGCAGAAATTTAACGGCCGAGTACCAGTCCATTATTCGCTCCTTGAGAGATTTGATGATTTGCCGGAGCGCAAGGTTTGCTCCGCCTCGTTGCGAGGAACGGGCGTTTAGCGCGGCGCCTGTTTCGGAACGATGTCGCGCGCAGTGCCGTTTTGTTTCGGTAAGCCGGTCACCATTTGGAGGAAACCATGGCGCAAGCGTCGCCCCGACTTTCCAGCCGGTGGTGTGAACGGCGCCGTGGCCAGTCAGCTGTGCTGTTACGGCACAGATGCTGGGCGCTTGATCGAAAAATATGCCCCGCGTTAAAGCTTCGTTAAGCTTTACAGGCGTTTACTATGTCCATCCAGTGATCTGGATTCTTACCGAGTGGTTGGAGCCACTTTGTTTGACGCCTCCCTGTTAAACTCCTGAGAGCCGCCTTATCCGCGGCTCTTTTTTTGTCCGCTGGCATGGGCGTTCTTCCGGCTAAATGCGGCCGTTAACCGTTTGTTAAACATGTGCTTGCCTTCGCTGGCAGCGAAGCGCATTTTCAAGCTTCAGTCGTTTAGGCTGCCGGATATGGCGGCCAAGAGCCGAATCGGCCGGCTGTCAGGCAAGTGCAGGGGCGTAGCGATGAACGAGCCTTCGAAGGCGAGCGCGAAAACCATCAAGCTGGCGGAGCGCCGGGTTTTCTCCCAATCCTTCAAGCCGCTCTATCAGGAAGGCATGGGCCTGGTCGAGCAGGCCGCCGAATATCTCGACGGCAAGGGCCGCGCCGAGGCCAAGAAGCTGTCGAGGCTGGCGGCGACGCTTTATGCGGCCGAATCGATGCGGCTGACCACCAGGCTGATGCAGGTCGCCTCGTGGCTGCTTTTGCAGCGGGCGGCGAATTCCGGCGAGATGACCCGCGATCAGGTGGCCTCAGAAAAATCCAAGGTGCGTCTCGATACCGCCTCCGCGCATGAGGAGGCGCCCGGCTGGGCCGAGCTGCCGACGGATTTCATCGATCTCGTCAACCGCTCGCTGCGCCTGCAGGCGCTGGTGCGCCGCATGGACGAGGAGATCTATGGCGGCCTCGCCGAGGTGCCGCCGTCGAGCCGTCGCCTCAATCCGGTGTCCGACCAGATCACGCTGCTCAACACGGCTTTCGCCCGCGGCTGAGAGAACGTTTCATAATTCTACTCCGGCGGCCATCTAGACTAACCGCGAAGGGATGGGCTCGCGATCATCAGGCGGGGAGAATCACGCAGCAGCAGGCGCGATCCGACCTCCACGATAGACCTGATCGCTGGGAGCAGCTCCTGCCCCAATGACGTCAGCTCATACTCCACGGTCGGCGGCGATGTCGGCATCACGTGGCGTGCGAGGACGCCACGCTCCTCGAGATCGCGCAACCTGCCGGTCAGCACCTTCGCCGAAATGGCTGGGATATCGCGGCGCAATTCGGAGAACCGGCGCGGGCCGTCGCTCAAGGACCAGAGCACCTCGGGTGTCCAGCACCCGCCAAGCAGCGCCATGCACCTCGACATGGGGCAGCCGGGAAGCGCCTTCACCTTCGTTCGCATCCTGAGGACCATCGCGCATCTTCCATGAGAGTTTCCAGTTGGATACCGGAAAATGATGGTAACTACAAGATACGTGGTTTCCGACGGTAACGAGAGCCGCTATCTGAGGCTCTCAATCCATCCAACCACGAAATGGACAGAACGATGTACGCAATAACTGGAGCAACAGGACAGCTTGGCCGTCTCGTGATCGACGCACTGCTGAAGACAGTTCCGGCCAGCCGGATCGTTGCGGCGGTTCGTGATCCGGCAAAGGCCAGCGATCTTGTCCAACGCGGCGTAGTCGTGCGGGAGGCGGACTATAATCGTCCCGACACGCTCCCGATGGCGCTGGCCGGCGTCGATAGACTGCTGCTGATTTCCTCGACCGAAGTCAGCGGCCGCTTGCCGCAGCATCGGTCAGTGATCAAGGCCGCCCAACGGGTGGGGGTTTCGCTGATCGCTTACACAAGCATGCTGCATGCGGACACGTCTCCCGCGAGGCTCGCGGTCGAACATCGGCAGACGGAGGAGGTCATCGCGGCCTCCGGCCTACCCGCCGTCATCCTGCGCAACGGCTGGTACACCGAGAACCATCTGATGGCGCTCCCGGCGGCTCTGGAGCACGGCGCCTTCATCGGCGCCGCAAATGAGGGGCGCTTCTCGTCCGCGGCGCGGCAGGATTATGCCGAGGCCGCGGCCGTGGTGCTGACGAGCGAGGATCAAGCAGGGAGGACTTACGAGCTCGCCGCGGACCAAGCCTTCACGCTCGCCGAGCTTGCGGCGAAGGTCTCGCGGCAATCGGGCAAAGCGATCGCCTACAACGATCTTGCCGGGGCGGCCTATGAGGGTGTGTTGACAGGCGCCGGGCTGCCCGCCGATCTCGCCGCTATCCTGGCCGATGCCGACATTGCAGCCTCACGCGGAGCGTTGTTCGATGACGGCGGCGCCATGAGCCGGCTGATCGGTCGACCGACAACGCCACTGGAGAGCGTCGTTGCGGCAGCATTGCGCGGTTGAAACCGAGATGGCTGTCACATCCGCCAAAGGATCAGAGGACCGTCTGTCGCTCGCGCCAACAGTTATTCAAACGGCTAGACCAGCGCAGCCTTCTGCGCTTCCGGTGCTCGCGTACTTATGTACGCTCCGCTCCGGTTCTCGAAAACCACGCTATCTGTCTCGCCAGAGCGAATTCTCAAACATTCTCTAAACCAGACTCGGCTTGCTGTTTCTGGTTTGTTCACATTTCGCTGGCATCGCTGCTCGCCGGGGTTAAAGTTGACGGATGGGGGAAGCGATTCGCATCATCGGCATCGATCCAGGGCTGAGGCGCACCGGCTGGGGCATAGTCGAAAGCCTCGGCAATTCGCTTCGCTTCGTCGCTTCCGGCACGGTGCGGTCCGACGACAAGGCCGCGCTGGCGGTGCGTCTTTGCCAGTTGCATGACGGGCTCGCCGAGATCCTGCATGCCGCGATGCCGCACGAGGCGGCGGTCGAGCAAACTTTCGTCAACAAGGACGCGGCGGCGACGCTGAAACTCGGCCAGGCACGCGGCATCGCCATGCTGGTGCCGGCGCGTGCCGGCCTTGTCGTTGCCGAATATGCGCCAAACGCCGTCAAAAAGGCGGTGATCGGCGTCGGCCATGGCGACAAGAAGCAGATCCACATGATGGTCAAGGTGCTGATGCCGAAGGCGACTTTCGACAGCGACGACGCCGCCGACGCGCTGGCTATCGCCATCTGTCACGCGCATCACCGGCAGAGCATCGCCTACAGGATGGCGGCGCTGGCCGGATAAGTATGTTCTTGACTTGTTCTCCAGTGGGCAATAAGTAATACCAACGAGGTATTACCATGCGCGTTACCACCAAGGGCCAAGTGACCATCCCGAAGGAAATACGGGATCATCTGGGTATCGGCCCGGGCTCGGAGGTGGAGTTCGTCCCCACCGAGGACGGGGCTCGTGTCATAGCCGTCGACGAAAACATGTCGGAGGAGGAAGCCTCGCGCAGATTCAGCCAGATGCTCGATCGTATGGCCGGTACGCTGGATCTGGGAGGCATGACGACGGACGAATATATGGAATGGCTGAGGGGCCCACGTGAAGATCTCGACATTGATTGACACAAATGTCCTGATCGACGTTTGGGGTCCTGCCGGACGGGAGACGAAATGGTCGGCATCCGCGATTACCGCATGCCGGCGCGACGGCGCACTTGTTATCAATGCAATCGTCTGGTCCGAACTCGCGCCGTTGATTGCGACCGAACAGGCTCTTCGTCAAGCAGCCGACATGCTCAAGATGGATCGCGAATTCCTGCCGTGGGAAGCAGCCTTCCTCGCCGGTGTCACGCATTCCCGCTATCGCCGCGCCGGCGGCATTCGCGAACGAACGCTGCCGGATTTCTTTATTGGAGCCCATGCGGTTGTCGCCGGGCATCGCCTGCTGACGCGCAATGCCGCGCGCTATCGCGGCTATTTCCCGGACCTCGATATCATCTCTCCGGAAACCCACCCGGCATGATCGGCACGCTCAAATGATCGGCAAGCTAAAAGGCACGCTGGATGAGATCGACGAGGATTTCTGCATCGTCGACGTGCATGGCGTCGGCTATGTCGCCTACTGCTCGGCGCGCACGCTGGCGGCATTGCCGCGGCCGGGCGAGGCGGTCGTGCTGTTCATCGAGACCTATGTGCGCGAGGACATGCTGCGGCTCTATGGGTTCCAGTCGGTGCTGGAGCGCGAATGGTTCCGGCTGTTGATGAACAATGTGCAAGGCGTCGGCGCCAAGGTGGCGCTGGCCATCCTGTCGACGCTGGCGCCGGCCGATCTCGCCAATGCGATTGCGTTGCGCGATATCGCCATGGTCAGCCGTGCGCCGGGCGTCGGCAAGAAGGTGGCGGAGCGCATCGTCACCGAATTGAAGAACAAGGCGCCGGCCTATGCGGGCACTGCCTCCGGCACCATCGGCCTGAAGCAGGAGCTCGGCGAGGGCGTCGCCTCGGCGCCGATCACCGACGCCGTCTCGGCGCTGGTCAATCTCGGCTATTCGCGCGACACCGCCGCCAATGCGGTGGCGGCGGCGCTGAAGACGGCAGGCGAGGAGGCGGACGCGTCGAAGCTGATCCGCTTCGGGCTGAAGGAGCTGGCACGGTGAGACGTTGCCCGACAAATAAATTCCGACTAGGAACAAGAGCATGGTCGGATATGCAAGCTTGACCTCCAGGGGGCAGCTTACGATTCCAAAGAAAGTCCGGAACGAGTTGTCGCTCAAGTCAGGCGATACTGTTGCGTGGACGGTCGTGGATGGTCTCCTGATAGGAACGCCGCGCAATCTCGAATTTGCCGACCTCGCTGGATTTCTAGGCGATCCACCTGACGGGCCTGCTGCGCTGGAACAGATCGACGCGGTGGTAAGAGATGCAGTGGGCCGCCATGTTGTTGGCGAGGAGCACGGCGACGAACGAGAGGGTGCCGGGTGACGTTGATCGGTATCGATACAAACTTTTTCTTTCGGGCGGTATGCGCATGAGCCTTTCGCCACGCCTCATTGCTCCCGACAGACGCGGCGAGGACGCCGAGCAGACCTTGCGGCCGCAGACGCTTGGCGACTTCGTCGGCCAGGCGGCGGTGCGGGCCAATCTCAAAGTGTTCATCGAGGCCGCCAAGGGGCGCAGCGAAGCGCTCGACCATGTGCTGTTCGTCGGCCCGCCCGGCCTCGGCAAGACGACGCTGGCGCAAATCATGGCGCGCGAGCTCGGCGTGAATTTCCGCTCGACCTCGGGTCCGGTCATCGCCAAGGCCGGTGATCTGGCGGCGCTGCTCACCAACCTCGAAGACCGCGACGTGCTGTTCATCGATGAGATCCACCGGCTCAACCCGGCGGTCGAGGAAATCCTCTATCCGGCGATGGAGGATTTCCAGCTCGACCTGATCATCGGCGAGGGGCCGGCGGCGCGCTCGGTCAAGATCGACCTGGCCCGCTTCACGCTTGTCGCCGCCACCACCCGGCTCGGCCTGTTGACCAACCCGCTGCGCGACCGCTTCGGCATTCCGGTGCGGCTCAATTTCTACTCGGTCGAGGAACTCGAGCAGATCGTGCGGCGTGGCGCCCGCATCCTTGCCATGCCGCTCGGCGACGACGGTGCTTTGGAGATCGCCCGGAGGGCGCGCGGCACGCCGCGCATCGCCGGCCGGCTGTTGCGCCGGGTGCGCGACTTCGCCAGCGTTGCCGGCGACGGCCATGTCGACCGCAAGGTCGCCGACGAGGCGCTGACGCGGCTGGAGGTCGACGGGCTCGGCCTCGACGCGCTCGACCGCCGTTATCTGTCGATGATCGCACGGAATTTCGGCGGCGGGCCGGTCGGCATCGAGACCATCGCGGCCGGGCTTTCCGAGCCACGCGATGCCATCGAGGACATCATCGAACCCTTTCTGATCCAGCAAGGCTTCATCATGCGTACCCCGCGCGGCCGCGTGCTGGCGGCCAATGCCTGGCGGCATCTCGGCCTCGACGCGCCAAAGGACCTGGCGCAGCAGCAGATCAGCCTGTTCCAGGAAGAACCCTAAGTTCCGCTACTTATGGCTCGGTGCTGGCAGTTCCCCGGCCCAGCCCTCCAGGTCTTGATCATCGCCGGTCTATGCGCAAAACAGGTGTTGCTTGAAACAGGGCCTGTCGGGCCAAAAGGACAGCGCAATGGACGATCACGGTGAATCGGCATTGTCCGCCGGACTTTCCGGCGCGCTGACGGAATTCGGCCATCGACTGATGGCGCGGGTCTATTATGCAGACACCGATTTTTCCGGCGTCGTCTACCACGCGCGCTATCTCGAATTCTTCGAGCGCGGCCGGTCCGACTATCTGCGGCTGGCCGGCGTCCACCACACCGAGCTTGCCGACGGCAAGCATGGCGAGAAAATAGTCTGGGTGGTGCGGCGCATGGAGATCGATTTCCGCGGTTCGGCCCGCATGGATGACATCCTGACCATCGATACGCGCACCGACGAGATTTCCGGCGCCCGCATCGTCATGGCGCAGCAATTGAAGCGCGGCAGCGAAGTGCTGGTCGAGGCGCGTGTCGAAGCGGCGATCGTCGGCGAGAACGGGCGGCCGCGGCGCTTTCCCAAGGACTGGATCGCAGCCTTCATGCCCAGAACGCGCAAATAAAGGTTCAGAGGCGGACGATCCCGGAGCTCCCGGTCCAGGCCAGAATCGCGAGGCGGCCTATCAGGGCGCGGCAATGCGCCGCGCTGTACGTCCTAACCCATCCTTAACCATAACGGTCCATGAAGGGATTGGTTAAGATTGGGAGAATCCAAGCGCCTTCCTTTCACCAATATTTGCCCCGAAAAGGCCGCCAACGGTGCATTTGGGGTTATTCCGCAAGCCTAACGCGAACGGACCACAAGGGATGCCCATGGGCCAGCCGCCAGCCACGCCCGGAAAATCTTTAAGGACGTAACATGGAAAACATCGCTCTCGCCGAACCGGGCGCGCATTTATCGATTTGGGCCTTGTTCATGCAGGCCGGTTGGGTGGTCAAGCTGGTCATGATCGGGCTGCTTGGTGCCTCGATCTGGACCTGGGCGATCATCGTCGACAAGCTCGTCGCCTATGCCCGCATGCGGCTGGCGCTCAACCGCTTCGAACAGGTGTTCTGGTCGGGGCAGTCGCTGGAAGAGCTTTACCGCACGCTCGCCGACCGCAAGACGACCGGCATGAGCGCGATCTTCGTCGCCGCCATGCGCGAATGGAAGAAGAGCTTCGAGAAAGGCGCGAAATCGCCACTCGGCCTGCAGACCCGCATCGACAAAGCGATGGATCTGGCGCTGACCCGCGAGATGGAAAAGCTTGAAGGGCGGCTCGGCTTTCTCGCCACCACCGGCTCGGCGGCGCCCTTCATCGGCCTGTTTGGCACGGTTATCGGCATCATGACCTCGTTCCAGGCGATCGCCGCCTCGAAGAACACCAGCCTATCGGTGGTCGCGCCCGGCATCGCCGAAGCGCTGCTGGCGACGGCCATCGGCCTGCTCGCCGCAATCCCGGCCGTCATCGCCTACAACAAGCTGTCGTCCGACGCGAGCAAGATCGCGGTGCGCATGGAAGGGTTCGCGGATGAGTTCTCCGCCATACTCTCGCGCCAAATCGATGAAAAAGTCGCGCAGAAGGCTTGAGGAACGATCATGGGAATGTCTGTAGGCGCGGGTGGCGGAGGGCGCGGTGGTCGAGGCCACAGGCGGCGCGGCCGCCATCACGCGATGATATCGGAAATCAATGTCACGCCGATGGTCGACGTGATGCTGGTGCTGCTGATCATCTTCATGGTCGCCGCACCCATGTTGACGGTCGGCGTGCCGGTCACCCTGCCGGAGACGAAGGCCAAGGCGATGAACGCCGATACCCAGCCGATTACGATTACGATCGACGGCACAGGCAAGATCTTCGTGCAGGAGACCGAAATCCCGCAGGAGGAGCTGATCGCCAAGCTGAAGGCGATTTCTAAGACCGGCTACGAAGAGCGCATTTACGTCAAGGGCGACAAGACCACCAATTATGGCGACGCGATGGTGGTGATGGGTCTCATCCAGGACGCAGGCTACAAGAACCTCGGCCTGATTACACTGCCGAAACAGGATCAATAAACGCGAGATGAGGACCGGCCTCACCACATCGGTGATCTTGCATACGGTGGCGATCGCCTTCGGGCTGTTCACGTTGTCCTCGCCGCCCGCGATGCCTGCGTCCGATGCGGAATCGGTGTCGGTCGAGATCGTGCCGATGGAAGCGACGGCACAGGTCCTGCAAGGCGACAAGAAGGCTGTAATGCACGACAAGCCGGCGCCGGTACCGACGCAGCGTCCCGACATCGTTCCCGATGCCCAGAAAGTCGGCGATAACAGCGTCGACACCGACAAGCCGCCGACACCTGAGCCCAAGCCCCAGCCAGTCGACATGACGGCGGCTCCGCCACCCGCGCCGACGCCGGTCGAAAAGCCCAAGCCCGAGGACGTGCCGAAGCCGAAGGAAGAGCCGAAGCCTATTCCCGCTACGGAGGTGGCGCCGGTGCCGCAGCCGAAGGAAGAGGTCAAGCCCGAACCTGTCAAGCAGACCGAGCCCAAGCCGACGCCGGCCAAGGAGCCGACGCCCACGCCGCCGCAGGACAAGACTGCCGCGATCGATCCGCAGCCCGAGGTCAAGCCGGATGCCGTTGCCGAGGCGATTGCCAAGCAACCGCCGACCGAGGAGGCGCAGCTTCCGGACTCGGCGCCGGCGCCTGAGGCTCGGCCGAAGCCGCAGCCGGCCCAGGCTGAAAGCGCGAAGGCGCCGGAGCGCAAGGACACCGACAAGCCGGTCAAGGAAGCCTCCTCCAGGCCGAAATCGGACGACAAGCAATTCAACGCCGACGAGATCTCGGCTCTGCTCGACAAGCGGAAGCCAGCCGGTGGCGGCGCCAAGCGCTCGACCCAGCAGGCATCGCTCGGCGGCGAGAAGGATCAGGGCCAGAAGCTTTCGAAATCGGAGCAGGGGGCATTGGAGGCCCAGCTTGGTGGTTGCTGGACGCTTCCGGCAGGGCTCGAGGGTTCGGAGAATTTCGTCGTCGTGGTCCGGTTTAATCTGGACGCCTCCGGCAAGCTGGATGGCCGGCCGAGCGTTGAAAAGTCGAGCGGAAACCGCCCGTTTGACGAAAGCGCAGTGCGCGCGGTTCAGAAATGCGATGTGGCCGGCCTGCAGGTTCCGGCGGGCAAGCAAGACATCTGGTCCGACGTTCGGGTCACTTTTGACCCCAGGGAGATGCTCGGTCTTTAGGCCCGGCGCTACAGAATCAGCGAAAGAAGCGAGAAGACATGAAATCCATCCTCAAGCCGCTCCTGACGATCGCAGCGATGGCGCTGGGTATGACTGTTGCTGTCACCCTGCCGGCGCGGGCGCTCGTTGAGCTCAACGTCAACAAGGGCAATGTCGAGCCGTTGCCGATCGCCATCACGGACTTCCAGGGCGGCGATGCGCTCGGCGCCGAGATTTCCGGCATCGTCAGTGCCGACCTGAAACGCTCCGGCCTGTTCGCGCCGATCGACAAAAGCGCTTTCATTGAAAAGATCTCGAACCCGGATGCCACGCCGCGCTTCGAAGACTGGAAGGTGATCAATGCGCAGGCGCTGGTCACCGGCAGTGTCGGCAAGGAGGCTGACGGCCGCATTCGCGCCCAGTACCGGTTGTGGGACACGTTTGCCGGCCAGCAGATGTCGGGCGAGCAGTTCTTCGCCAACGACGCCAATACCAGGCGCGTCGCCCATATCATCGCCGATGCGATCTACGAGCGGCTGACCGGCGAGAAGGGCTATTTCGACACGCGCGTTGTCTTCATCGACGAGTCCGGTGCCAAGAATGCGCGCAAGAAGCGGCTTGCCATCATGGACCAGGACGGCGCCAACGTCCGCTATCTCTCGAACGGCAAATCGATCGTGCTGACGCCGCGCTTCTCGCCGAACCGGCAGGAAATCACCTACATGTCCTATGAAAGCGGTCAGCCGCGGGTGTATCTTTTGCAGATCGAGACGGGGCAGCGCGAGCTGGTCGGCAATTTCCCCGGCATGACGTTTGCGCCGCGCTTTTCGCCCGACGGCCAGAAGGTGATCATGAGCCTGCTGCGCGATGACGGCAATTCCAACATCTTCGCCATGGATCTGAGAAGCCGCTCGACGACCAGGCTCACCAACTCGACCGCCATCGACACCTCACCGTCCTACTCGCCTGACGGCAGCAAGGTGGTGTTCACCTCGGATCGCGGCGGCCGCGCGCAGATCTATGTGATGGGCGCCGACGGCTCGGGCCAGACCCGCATCTCGTTCGGCGACGGCGTCTATTCGACGCCGGTGTGGTCGCCGCGCGGCGATCTCATCGCCTTCACCAAGCAGACCGGCGGCGAATTCCAGATCGGCGTCATGCGCACCGACGGTTCGGGTGAGCGCATCCTGTCCACCGGCTTTCAGCAGGAAGGGCCGACCTGGGCGCCCAACGGCCGGGTGCTGATGTTCTTCCGCGATTCGAACGGTGGACCAAAACTTGTTTCGGTCGATCTCACCGGCCGCAACGAACAGTCGATCCCGACGGCGAACTTCGCCTCGGATCCGGCCTGGTCGCCGCTGCTGGAGTGATGGAAGAAGAACTGAGGAATTGAAGAACTGAGGAATTGAAGAACTGACGAGTTGAAGAACTGAAGAGTTGAAGAACTGAAGAATGGAGAAGGCAGGGGTCTACATCGAGCACGCGAGGGATTTAGAAGTCTATAAGCGTGCCTATGCGGTTTCCCTTGGGGTACACAGAGCCACGCTTGCTTTTCCGAAAATGGAGCAATACGCGCTCGCCGATCAACTACGTCGTTCCAGCAAGGCGATCTGCGCCAATTTGGCCGAAGGCTTTGCCAAACAGACTCACTCCAAGCCCGAATTCGCACGCTTCATTTCGATGGCCATAGGATCATGCAGTGAGGTGGAGACCTGGATTTCGTATGCGTTCGACCTCGAGTACATCACACAGGCGCAACGCGACGATTGGTTGCAATCCTATGCCCGCATCTACGGAATGCTGGTCAATCTCAGAGAGAAGCTGAGGTGATCTCTTTCCTCAATTCCTCAGTTCTTCAGTTCCTCAATTCCCTCTTTTTCATGTTTTGGCCGCATTTCCGCCTACGGTCCGCGCTCATTGTCGCCTTTGAGTAGCCCTCGGCAGAACGGTTGCGGACGGCAGCCGAAACCAAATTTTAACCGTGTTTCTTGAGCGCCGGTTAACCCAAACGTGGTTACTGGACGATCAATGAAATCACTCGAATTGCGAAGGAGAGGCGGCATGGGCCGTATCGCAGCACTTACCACAAACCCGGTCATGATCGCGCTGGTCGCGATGCTCGCGATCACCGGTTGCGCCTCGAAGAAGACGCCGAACAGCGCCGCCGATCTCGGCCTCAACGGCGCCGGCGCGGCAACGCCCGGGTCGGCCCAGGACTTCACCGTCAACATCGGCGACCGCATCTTCTTCGACACCGATTCATCCTCGATCCGCGCTGATGCGCAGACGACTCTGTCGCGCCAGGCGCAGTGGCTGAACCAATACAAGCAGTACGCCATCGTCATCGAAGGCCATGCCGACGAGCGCGGCACGCGCGAATACAATCTGGCGCTCGGCGCCCGCCGTGCTGCCGCCACACGCGACTTCCTGGTCGCTAAGGGTGTTTCGGCGCAGCGCCTGAAGACCATTTCCTACGGCAAGGAGCGTCCGGTCGCCGTTTGCGACGACATCTCCTGCTGGTCGCAGAACCGCCGCGCCGTAACCACGCTGGGCGGCGCCGGTTCTTGATCGGCATAAATGCAACACTTGGTGCGAAAGGCGGCCAAAAGGCCGCCTTTTTCATATCTCCTCGCTCCAAACAAAATTTGGCCGAAGTCTCACGTCCTGTTAAGAGCCGAGAGCGTCTGGCTAGTCCCCAGTTGACTGGTCTACTTCGAATGAGAGGCGCGCAACAATGGTTTCACGGCGAGAGGCACATGCATTTCAGATCGGTCTTGAGCGGCACGCTTGCGCTGCTGCTCGTATCAAGTATCGCGGCACTTGCTGACGGGGCAAACGGCACCGGGCAGTCATCGGAAAGCGGTTTTTCCTTCCATCTGCCGACGATCAAACTGCCCGGCATTTTCGGCGAAAAGAAAAAGCCGGATCAGGTTCAATTCGCGCAACAGGATGGCACCGGCACTCCGGCGCTGGAGGAACAGCTCCGGCAGATGAATGGCAAGATCGAGGAACTCAATTTCCAGGTCCTGCAGATGCAGGAGCAGATCCGCAAGCAGCAGGAAGACAACGAATTCCGCTTCCAGCAGTTGGAAGGCGGTCCGCAAGGCGCGCAGCAGCCGGCCGAGCAGAAGAAGTCCGAGGTGGCGCCTAGCAGCGACAGCCACAACGGCGACAGTAACGTGGCGGAGGCGCCGGGGACGCCGGCTCCGGCCGATGCGGGCAAGGCGGCAGACGGCGACAAGAGCGTCGAGGACGTCATCGTCGAATCGCCCAACGGCGATCCCGGCAAGCTGATCCCCGGCGCGCCGCCCAAGACGTTCGGCACCATCACCGTCGACAAAAACGGCAATGTCGTCGAAGCCGATGGCAATGCGCAGGCGAACGCGCCGCAGCAGAGTACGGCCCCAGCCAACGGCGCCAGCGCAGCCGGCAACAAGGCCGGTAAATCCGACGATACGGTGGTCGCGGCACTCCCGTCGACCAACGACCCGGAGGAGCTTTACCGCAATTCTTACCAGTTCATCCTGTCGGGCGACTACAGCACCGCCGAACAGGGTTTCCGCGACCACATCGCTCGTTTTCCCCGGGACGCCAAAGCGGCGGATGCGCATTACTGGCTTGGTGAATCGCTGCTCGGCCAGCAGAAATACCGCGATGCGGCCGAGATTTTCCTTGCTGCCAGCAAGGACTATCCCAAGGCCAAGAAAGCGCCCGACATGCTGCTGAAGCTCGGCGTTTCACTGGTCGGGCTGAAGCAGCGCGACGTGGCCTGTGCCACTTTCAGCGAGATCGGCAAGCGCTACCCCGATATTTCCGGCGCGCTCAAGGAGCGGGTCAAGCAGGAAAGGGCGCTCGCGGCGTGCTAGTTTTTCCTTTGCATGTCGTTGCCCCAAAACCGGGCCCACTTTTGGGCGACATGCATGATGCTCGACACCGAGCCTGACCTTCCGGATTTTTCGCGGATCGACTTTTCCAACGGCGCTGTTGCGGCCGTGTCCGGCGGCAGCGACTCGACCGCCCTTCTCCTCCTCCTCAAAGCCCATCTCGACCGTAACGCCCCGGCAACGAAATTGCTGGCGGTAACGATCGATCATCAATTGCGGCCGCAAGCGGCAGCGGAAGCGCAAGCCGTGGCCAGGCTGTGCGCGGCGCGCGGCATTGCCCATCGCGTCCTCGCCTGGTCGGGGCACAAACCATCGACCGGCCTGCCTGCCGCCGCGCGCGAAGCCCGATACCGGCTGCTCGCCGAGGCCGCCGAAGCGGCAGGCATCGGCCTGATCCTGACCGGCCACACCGCCGACGACCAGGCCGAGACCGTGCTGATGCGGCAAGCACGTGACGACGGGCCAGGTGAGGAGAGGCCGCGCGACGAAGGGCGGGGCCTTGCCGGCATGGCGCCGGCAACCCTCTACGATTGGCGGCACTGGATCGTGCGGCCGCTGCTCGGCGTGCGGCGTGCTGAGCTGCGCGAATTGCTGCAACGCGAACAGGTCGCCTGGATCGAAGATCCGACCAATGCCGACACTGCTTTCGAGCGGCCGCGCGTCCGCGCAGCACTTGTTGAAGGCGACGATGCGCCTCGCATGGCTGAAGCTATGGCGCTGGCCAGAAAGGCGGCGGCCGAGCGTGAGCAGCTGGGCAATCGCGCGGCCATGCTGATCCGCAGCTTGGCCTCCAGGCCGGCCGCCGGCCTCGTCCGCCTCGATCGGGATTTTGCGACGGCCGCCGACAGCCGGACGGCCATTTATGCGCTGCGCATCCTGCTGGCGGCGACCGGCGGCACCGCCTTCCTTCCCGACCAGGCCCGCAGCGAAGCCCTTTTCGGCCGGTTCCGCACCGGGCCGCTTTGTGCCACATTGTCGCGGACCGTGATCGATGCCCGGCGTACCGGCATCTTTCTGCACCGCGAATTGCGGGATCTGCCGCCCGCTGTTGCGGTTTCCGACAATGCCCTGTGGGACGGCCGCAGACGGATCACATTGGGCGACAGTTCAGGTGCATTGTTGATCGCGCCGCCGTTGGTGGCACCGCTCGGGGCGGCTCTTGCCGCAAAGCGGGCAATTGAAGGGCATGGCACGCCGGCAAGCCTTGTACGTGCCGCCCTGGCCGCCGAGCCGGCGCTCTGGCGGGACGGCGAATGCCTTGGTTTGCTCGGGGAAGGCCCGGGTTTGCCCGGGGAAGGCCCGATGCCGGCGGCTGTCGCCGCATATCCGGCAGTCGCGCCCTTCGCCCGTTTCCTGCCGTCCTTCGATCTGGCGCCGGCCGATGCCGTCGCCGCGTTGCTTGGCGCGGCGCCCGTTCCAGCCGTGCCATTCGGCGGCCACAGTGCCGGCCTACCACGGGCGAAAGCTTAACCGAGACCTGCTGTTATGCTTGGCAAGGGGGAACGCTCTCCCTATGTTAGGGCCAAGTTTCCTCTCACGACGCGTGTCCGCCCAGCGGGCGCCAACGGGACAATTGATGAATCCGAATTATCGCAACCTCGCGCTCTGGGCGATCATAGCGGTCCTGCTCATCGCGCTCTTCAATCTTTTCCAGACGCCGCAGACGCGTGGAGCCTCGAGCGATGTTCCCTATTCGCAGTTCCTGCAGGAAGTCGCGGCGGGACGGATCAAGTCGGTGACCATCGCCGGCGCCCGTATCTCCGGCAATTACACGGACAGTTCCAACGGCTTCCAGACCTATTCGCCTGGGGACCCGTCGCTGGTTTCGCGCCTGCAGGACAAGAACGTCACCATCAATGCGCGTCCTGAATCCGACGGCTCCAATTCGCTGTTCGGCACCCTGATCTCCTGGCTGCCGATGATCCTCATCCTCGGCGTCTGGATATTCTTCATGCGCCAGATGCAGTCCGGTTCCGGCCGCGCCATGGGCTTCGGCAAGTCGAAGGCCAAGCTTTTGACCGAAGCACATGGCCGCGTCACCTTCCAGGACGTCGCCGGCGTCGACGAAGCCAAGGAAGATCTGGAAGAGATCGTCGAGTTCCTGCGCGACCCGCAGAAATTCCAGCGGCTCGGCGGCAAGATCCCGCGCGGCGTGCTGCTCGTCGGTCCTCCCGGAACCGGCAAGACGCTGCTCGCCCGCTCGGTCGCGGGTGAAGCCAACGTGCCGTTCTTCACCATTTCGGGCTCGGACTTCGTCGAGATGTTCGTCGGCGTAGGCGCAAGCCGCGTCCGCGACATGTTCGACCAAGCCAAGAAGAATGCGCCTTGCATCATCTTCATCGACGAAATCGACGCGGTCGGCCGCCATCGCGGCGCCGGCCTCGGCGGCGGCAATGATGAACGCGAGCAGACGCTGAACCAGCTGCTGGTCGAGATGGATGGCTTCGAATCCAACGAAAGCATCATCCTGATCGCCGCCACCAACCGGCCAGACGTGCTCGATCCGGCGCTGCTGAGGCCGGGCCGCTTCGACCGCCAGGTGGTGGTGCCGAACCCCGACATCGTCGGCCGCGAGAAGATCCTGAAAGTGCATGTGCGCAACGTGCCGCTGGCGCCCAATGTCGACCTCAAGGTGATCGCGCGCGGCACGCCGGGCTTTTCCGGCGCCGACCTGATGAACCTGGTCAACGAATCCGCCCTGATGGCGGCGCGGCGCAACAAGCGCCTCGTCACCATGGCCGAATTCGAGGACGCCAAGGACAAGATCATGATGGGCGCCGAGCGCCGCTCGTCGGCGATGACACAGGCCGAGAAGGAGCTGACCGCCTATCACGAGGCCGGTCATGCCATCCTGGCACTCAACGTGCCGTCGGCCGATCCGCTGCACAAGGCGACCATCATCCCGCGCGGCCGGGCACTCGGCATGGTCATGCAGCTGCCGGAAGGCGACCGCTATTCGATGAGCTACAAATACATGATCTCGCGCCTCGCCATCATGATGGGCGGCCGTGTCGCCGAGGAGTTCAAGTTCGGCAAGGAGAACATCACCTCCGGCGCCTCCTCCGATATCGAGCAGGCGACCAAGCTGGCGCGTGCCATGGTGACGCGCTGGGGCTTCTCCGACAAGCTCGGCCATGTCGCCTATGGCGACAACCAGGAGGAGGTGTTCCTCGGCCATTCGGTGGCGCGCACGCAGAATATCTCGGAAGAGACGGCGCAGATCATCGACGCCGAAGTGCGCCGGCTGATCGACGAGGCCTATTCGACGGCAAGGTCCATCCTGACCAAGAAAAAGAAGGAATGGATCGCGCTGGCGCAGGGCCTGCTCGAATACGAGACGCTGTCCGGCGAGGAGATCAAGCAGCTGATCGCCGGCAATAAGCCCGCGCGCGACCTTGGCGACGACACGCCGCCGAGCCGCGGCTCGGCCGTGCCGAAGTCCGGCCGCCGCAAGAAGGGCCCCGAGCCCGAAGGCGGCATGGAACCCCAGCCATCAAGCTAGGCTCCGGCCCAGGACAGATCGACTTCGAAACGCCGCGGCTCTAACCGCGGCGTTTTCTCTTGGGGAATGCGACCCTTCCTGCATCGCTGGAAATTGGCGAAAGTGACGATAACGGCCAATCTCCCCCCTCGTGGGGGAGATGTCCGGCAGGACAGAGAGGGGCGCGAAGGAATGGGGCCTTCTATCGTCCTCGTTGACGACTTCGGGAAGATCGACAAGGCGCGCCGGAGAATGAAGTTCGCATTTTTTGCCGACGGCGCCACATTTTGTTCTTGCTTTGTGCCGGCAGGTATGCTACTAATTTGAGTATGGTGCCAATTGGCGCCGCCGACCCGCCCACGGAGGCGGGTTTTTTTATTTCAGGCTCCTTCGACCCGACGTGGCGCGTGCTGGCGACCATCGATGTCGGCGGGACAGTGCCCTGGACAGTGCCCCTCTGTCCTGCCGGACATCTCCCCCGCACGAGGCTAGGGCGTATACACATCTTGCTGCGACGGATTGACTCGGTTGTGACGTGTCGGATTCCGCCGGCGTGTGCT
>NZ_AYVL01000015.1 GCF_000502835.1 Mesorhizobium sp. LSJC280B00 | reverse complement strand
GCAAGCGGCGGATGGCGATGCCGGCGACAGCCAGCTCGTGGGCGGCCCGCGATGCCGGCGGCAGCGGCGAGGGATCGAAGCCGTCCAGCCTGCGCTCGGCTTCGTCGAGATGGCCGATCAGCAGCAGGCGCCGAACGTCGAGGTTGCGCGCATGCGCGGCGTTGACGCGGTCGCCATGCTTTTCAAGCGTCGCCCGTGCGGCGTCGAGTGCCTTGGCCGGCCAGGTAAGGTCGCGCGAGACGAGCGCGATCTCGGCCTCGGCGACGATACACCGCGCGCGGGCCACGGCCTCCCTCGGGCTGAATGCGCGCGCCGCCCGCTTGAGAAGAACCTTCGCCCGAACCAGGTCGCCAAGCTGCGCCATCGCGATACCGCGCAACGCCAGTGCCGGCGCATCGTCGCGCAGCGCAACCCGCTTCAAGGCGCCGAGCGGATCGCCCGCCGCAAGCGCATGCGCCGCGGCCGTGATCAGCGAGTCCATCGGAATCCCGTCACACTTGTCACTCCCATGGCTTCGACATCCGGCGCTAAGTCCATCTCACCAACCAGTCGTATCGACAACGGCGACTGTAGCCAACCTGAGTTGCGGCGCGCCAACCTTGAGTCGCGGCTAGACTGTGCACTGGGCTCGAACGCAACGATAAAGCACTAGGAGAGACGCAATGAAGATCGAAGGTACAACCATCCTGGTGACTGGAGCCAATCGGGGCATCGGTCGGGCACTGGTCGAGGAAGCCCTGAGCAGAGGCGTAAAGCGCGTCTTCGCCGCAACCCGCCAACCGATGGCCCATCCGGACCGGCGTGTGACGTCCCTGACCATGGATGTGACCAACGCTGCGCAGATCCGGGAGGCGGTCGAGAAGATCGATGCTCTCGATATTCTCATCAACAACGCCGGCGTATCGCCCTTCGATGACCTCAGCGACCGTCGTGTGCTCGAACAACAGCTCGCCGTAAACCTCTTCGGCTCGTACGACGTTACCCAGGCTCTGCTGCCGTTGCTGGCCCGGTCGCGGGGAGCCATCGTCAACATTCTGTCGCTGGCCTCGATTGCCGCCGTGCCGTTCAGTCCGGCTTACTCGATCTCGAAGGCAGCCTCGTTCTCGCTGTCGCAGTCGTTGCGCACCCTTTTGGCCGGACGGGGTGTCAGCGTCCACAGGGTCCTTCCCGGCCCGGTGGACACGGACATGACACGGGGCCTGGACATCGCGAAGGCCTCTCCGGAGTCTGTCGCGCGGGCGATCCTGGACGGAGTGGAGAACGGCGAAGAGGAAATCTTCCCCGATCCCATGTCGGAATCCCTGGCGGAGGGCTGGCGCAGCAGTGCAGTCAAGGCGCTTGAACGCCAGTTTGCAGCCTATGCGGAAGCAAGTCCGTCAAGTGGCGGGCATGAAAGACGGAGCGAGACGATTACCCGCGAGGCCCATCCTTGCTGCTCGGCCTGAAACTGTAGACGCCTGTGCGGGGTGGCGGCATCGCCGCCCTTCGGCGCCGCCCCGACCTTCACGGCTCTGCCTGGCGGAGAGATGCCTCGCTATGTCTGGAGCAAGTTGACGGATCAGTTGCGGTCGTCGGGGAAACTTGGAATAGGCATGAACTCGACGCCGTCTTCGGCGAGGCTCTTGGCCTCGTCCAGCGTCGCCTCGCCATAGATGCCGCGCGGATCGCTTTCACCGAAATGGATCTTGCGCGCTTCCTCGGCGAATTTGTCGCCGACATAGTCGGCATTCTCGCGCACCTTGTCGGCCATGGCCTTGAGCTGCGCCAGCGCCTGCTTCTGCGCCTCGCCCATGGCCAGCGCGATGCTTTCGCGCTTGCGCCCGGTGGAGACGGCAGGCGCCATCAGCGCCTTGTCGACCCTGTGCGAGCCGCAGGTCGGGCAGTCGACGAAGCCGCGCTTCTTCTGGGTGTCGAAATCGTCGTTGCTGCGGAACCAGGCTTCGAATTCGTGCTCGTGTTCGCAGATCAGGGAAAAGCGGATCAAGAGGCGGCACCCCTGAGACGCGGCGCCTGCGCCGAACCGGCGTTTACGGCAAAATCGCGTGCGTTTTTGAGATTCGGTATCTTTTTGCGCGCAGCGACTGACTGCGCCGGGTCGATCTCGGCGACGACCACCGCCGGCTCGTCATGCGCCGCCTCGGCGATGACGCGGCCCCAGGGATCGACGATCAGCGAATGGCCATAGGTTTCGCGGCCGTCCTCGTGCACGCCGCCTTGCGCGGCGGCAACGACATAGGCGCCGTTCTCGATGGCACGCGCCCTGAGCAGCACGTGCCAATGCGCTTCGCCGGTCTGGCGGGTGAAGGCGGCGGGCACAGAAAGCAGATCGGCGCCGGCCAGCGCCTCGGCACGGAACAGCTGCGGAAAGCGCAGATCGTAGCAGACGGCAAAGCCCAGCTTCGCGCCCTCGATTTCGGTGACGACAGCCTCGGTGCCAGGCTCATAGGCGGCGGATTCGCGCCAGCTCTCGCCATTGTCGAGATCGACGTCGAACATGTGGATCTTGTCGTAGGTGGCAATGGTGGCACCGTCCGGCCCGAACAGAAGGGCACGGTTGGCAAGCTTGCCGTCGGCGCGCAGAATGGCGGTCGAGCCGATATGCAGGAAAATGCCGAGTTCCTTGGCCAGCCGCCGCGACGTCGAGACGACGATGTCCTTGTCTTCGGAGGTGAAGGAAGCGGCCCGCGCTTGGCTGTCGCGGATCAGCGCGCCGGTCATTTCCGGCGTCTGGATATAGGTCGCGCCAAGGCCTGTCGCCTCGCGCACCAGCCGTTCCAGATCGACCGCATTGCGCTCCGGGCTGGTTCCCGAACGCATCTGGATCGCCGCCGCCTTGAAACCACCCATCGTCATGTCCTATCTGGCCGAGCCGTTGGCGAGCAATCCGTCCAGCCGTCCTTCCGCCTCCAATTCGTGGAGATCGTCGGAGCCGCCGACATGCGTGTCGCCGATGAATATCTGCGGAAAGGTGGAACGGCCGTGAGCCCGGGAGATCATCTCCTGGCGCAGCTCCGGCGAGAAGGAGGCGTCGTGCTCGGTGTAGGTCACACCCTTCCTGTCGAGCAGCCGCTTGGCCGCGGTGCAATAGCCGCACATCATCCGCGTGTAGATCGTCACATCGACCATCGGTCAGCAACCCTGCCTCGTTCCGCTGTCATATAGGCTATATAGGCGCCGATTCGTCGGCCCGAAAGTCCCCCGGCAGCACGCGTGCGAAGGTCAGTACGTCGACCGCGCCGGCACCGCCCTTCTTCAACGCCTTGGCGACCGCGCGGACGGTGGCGCCGGTGGTGTAGACATCGTCGATCAGCAGCACCCGGCGGCCGGCGATTTCGATCTCCGCCTCATCCGGCACTTTGAATGCGGCGCGTACATTTTCCTCGCGTTCCCGCCGCTCAAGCCCGACCTGCTGGCGCGTGAGTTTTACGCGCCTGATGGCAGAGGGCGCGAAAGGCCGCTCCCCGAGCTGCGCCACCGCCCGCGCCAGTTCCGCCGACTGGTTGAACTGCCGCCTGAAGAAACGCCGCCAGTGCAGCGGCACCGGCACGACCACGTCGGCCTCGGCGATGAGCTCGGCACCGGCGCGAAGCATCCAGCGCGCCATCCACGGCGCCAGATCGGTGCGGTCCTGGTATTTCAGCCCTTGCACCATCTGGCGGGCAACGCCGGAATAGGCGACCGCCGCCCGCGCGCGCTCGAACGGCGGCGGGTCGGCTATCGCCTCCGCCGAAAGGAACCCTTCACCCATATTGTGGGTGAACGGCGTGCCCATCACCGGGCACCATGGCCGTTCCAGCAGCCTGAGTTTCGGCCAGCAGGCGCCGCACAACACGCCGGGCTGCGAGACATGGCGGCGGCAGCCGGCACAGACCGGCGGGAACAAGAGGCGCGCTGGCCAGCCCAATGCCTTGCGGGCAATGCTCTTGATCGCAATACGCTTGATCTCTGGCATGGGATCGGCCACGTGGTTGGTCCTCCGCATCACTATATCAGAGAGCGAAGCACAAGGACCTGCCCATTGCAGCCTGTAATTGACACCTCGCTCTGGCTGGCGCGCAAGCGCCGGGCAATGGCCCATCCCATCGCCGGCGCGGATTTCCTCATGCGGCGGGCGGCCGAGGATCTTGCCGACCGGCTCGGCGCCGTCGAACGCAGGTTCGGCAAGGCGGCCTCATTGTTTTGCCAGACGCCGGCAGCAGCAGAGGTGCTCGCCGAAAGCGGCAAGGTGACGGAAAACGTGCGCGTCGAGGCCGACGCCGCTTTCCTGGGTGGCCAGCCAGGACTGTTGGCACCGTTGGAAACCGTGCCATTCGAGCCGGAAAGCCTCGACCTCGCAGTCTCGCTGCTGTCGCTGCAGGCGATGAACGACATTCCTGGCATGCTGGTGCAGGTCCGCCGGGCGCTAAAGCCGGACGGGCTTTTCCTCGGCGCCTTCGCCGGCACAGGCACGCTCTCCGAACTGCGCGAAAGCCTGCTTGCCGCCGAGACCGAGCTCTANCCGAGCTCTATGGCGGCGCCAGCCCGCGTGTGATCCCGTTCACCGACGTCCGCGACGCCGGCGCGCTGCTGCAACGCGCCGGCCTGGCACTGCCGGTTGCCGACGTCGACACGATCACGGTGCGCTACGATTCGCTATTTGGCCTGGTCGCCGACCTGCGCGCCATGGGCGAGACCAGCGCGCTTGTCGACCGCAGCAGGCGGCCGGGCACGCGAGCGCTGTTCGCGCGCGCCGCCGAAATCTATGCGGAGCGGTTTTCGGATTCCGATGGCCGCGTCAGGGCGAGTTTCTCGGTGGTCTGGATGTCAGGCTGGGCGCCCGATGCCTCTCAGCAAAAGCCGCTGAAGCCGGGCTCCGCAAAAATATCGCTGAAGACAATCCTGGAAAACCCCGGCGGCCCCTGAGCGGATCCTTGCGCAAAAGCTAAGCGTATCCCACGCAAAAGCTAAGCGGGTCACTGTGCAAAAGCGTTGGCAAGCTTGCTGCTGTTGTCGCTGAACAACCACTGGATGGCGCCGGCAGCCTGGCCAATACCAGCGACAATGGCAAGCGACAGAACGGCGACGATCAAACCATATTCGATAGCCGTCGCACCCCTCTCGTCTTCTAAAAATCGTTGCAGCAACATTTTCATGGGCGCCTATCCCTCTTGCCCGAACCTAGCGCCGACCCGTTAAGAAAGGTTAATGCGACAGGCTTAACGCGCGGTGAACCAGCTGCATTCTAGGAAACAGCCGAATCCTAGAGATCTGTTGAGGAGTCAGCAGTCGCCGCTGCTTCTGCCATCGGCCCGTATAACGCAGACCGAACTGGGCAGCGGCTGCAGCACGCTCTTGCGTAGCGTATAGCTATCGCGCTGGCCGATCGAGCCGGTGCTCATCGTATCAAGCCCGTCGCGGGCAAACTGCGAGCGGGTCCGGCTGTCGAGGTAGGGCGTCGCGATCAAGGCCAGAGCCACCGCGGCCGAGCCGAACAAGAGGGCGATGCGCAATATTCCCATGCCGGCATTGGCGGCGCCAGGAAGGCGGTCGGGCCAAGGCGAGTCCCAGTCCTTTTCAAGGCTCATGCAAATCGCTCCCCAGCGGTGGAATCGGCGTAACCGCCTAGCGTCAATTTTTCACGGTCAGATAAATCTTTCATTAACGCTGCTGCCAGCGCGTTGCAGCGCTGCCCGATTTACGGCAGGTCGGCCGTTACAGCAGATCGATGAGGAACTGGATCAGCGGGGCATCGGCCGGCGGCATTGGAAAATCGCGCATCTGGCGCGGCCGCACCCATTTCAGCACCTGGCCTTCCTTCGGCTGGGCAATGCCGCGGAATCGACGGCAGACGAATAGCGGCATCAGCAGGTGAAAATCATCGTAGGAATGGCTGGCGAAGGTGAGTGGCGCCAGGCAAGGGATGTCGGTTTCGATGCCGATCTCCTCGTACAATTCGCGGATCAGGCATTGTTCCGGCGTCTCACCGGGCTCGACCTTGCCGCCCGGAAACTCCCACAGGCCGGCGAGTTGCTTGCCTTCGGGCCGCTGCGCCAAAAGCACGCGCCCGTCGGCATCGACCAGCGCGCAGGCCGCGACCAGGAGCAGGCGTTTGCCGATCGTATCCAAGCCGCTCATGCGCCGGGTGGCCGGCGATAGCGATAGCGATAGACTTCGTCGAATCCGAGCGAACGGTAGAGCGCCAGCGCCGGCGCGTTGTCCGCCTCGACCTGCAGCCAGGCTTCCCGCGCCCCGCGCAGCCGCGCCCATTTCAGCGCCGACCGGATGAGATGGCGGCCATGGCCCTGGTTGCGCACCGACCTGTCGGTGGCGATCTCGAACAGGCCGGCAAGGTCGCCGTCATGCACGCAGATCAACGTTGCCAGCGGTTCGCTGCCGGCCTCCAGCGCAAACAGCCCGGCCTCCGGCTGGATGGCGCCGATGATCTCCGACAGGCCCGGCCGCAGCGACACATCCGAGCCGCTCACCTTGAGCGCCGCGCCGATGAAACGGCTGATGTCCTTCAACGGAATCTGGTCCATGGCGTCGTCGAGCGCGGCGTCCGCCAGCGGCAGCCGCATGACCAGCGACTCCGCGAATATGCTCCAGCCTTCGCTGTCGAGGTACTTCGAAAGATCCGGCCCCGACAGCGGCGAGATGCGAAAGGTCAGCGGCCTGCCATAGGCGTCGAAGCGGCGGCTGGCACGGCCGATGCGCTCGGCAATGTGCTGGATGTCGCCCGGATCGAGCGGATTGACCGAGTTCAGCCGCTTGGCCGGGTGGCCGGCCGTCAGCCGAACCACCCAGGTGCCGTCATAATGGACGGCGGCCGCCGGCCAGGCGCGAAAGCCGGCCGCCTCATAGCGGCGCACGATCGCCAACACGCTTGCCGGATGTCTGGAAGCCAACGCCATCAGCTCCGATAATCGCCGTTTATGGCGACATATTCCTTGGTGAGATCGCAGGTCCACACCGTCGCCTTGCCGCGGCCGATGCCGATATCGGCGCGGATGCGTATCTCGTCGCGCTTCATATACGCCGAAGTCGCCTCCTCGGAATAGGCGGCATCGCGCTCGCCCTGATAGGCCAGGCGGTTGTCGCCGAACCAGATCGACAGAAGGTCGCGGTCGGCCGGTTCGCCGGCCTTGCCGACGGCCATGACGACGCGGCCCCAATTGGCGTCCTCGCCGGCGACTGCCGTCTTGACCAGCGGCGAATTGGCGATCGACAGCGCGATGCGCTTGGCCGAGCGGGCCGATTTGGCCCCGGTGACGGTGACCTCGACCTGCTTGCGGGCGCCCTCGCCGTCGCGCACCACCTGCAGTGCCAGCGATTTCAGCACCTTGCGGAGGGCACGGCGGAAGGCGCCGAGGCGCGCATCCTTGGGGTCGGAAATTGCCGGCGCGCCGCGCCTGGCGGCAGCACCCGTGGCGAACATCAGCAGCGTGTCGCTGGTCGAGGTGTCACTGTCGACGGTAACCGCGTTGAAGGTCTTGGCCGTGCCGCGCGACAGGAGGTCCTGCAGCACGGGTGCTGCGATCGGCGCATCGGTGGCGATGAAGGAAAGCATCGTCGCCATGTCGGGCGCGATCATCCCGGCGCCCTTGGCGATACCGTTGATGGTGACGTCGGCATCGCCGAGCTTGACCGTCGCGGTCGCCAGTTTGGGATAGGTGTCGGTGGTCATGATCGCCTTGGCGGCTTCGGTCCACAAGTCCGGCTTGCCGTCCTTGACCAGCCCGGCCAGCAGATGGCTGAACTTGCCGGCGTCGAGCGGTTCGCCGATCACGCCGGTCGAGGCCAGGAATACCTCGCCCGCTGTGCAGCCGGCCGCCTTCGCCGCCACCTCGCCCGTGAGTGCCGTCGAGGCGCGGCCCTTCTGGCCGGTGAAGGCATTGGCATTGCCGGAATTGACGACCAGCACGCGTGCTTTGCCAGCCACGAGGTTCTGCCGGCAGAAATCAACTGGCGCCGACGGGCATTTCGACCTGGTGAACACGCCGGCGACGGTGGTGCCGGCGTCGAACACCATGGCCAGCAAGTCGGTGCGGTTCTTGTATTTTATGCCGGCCTCGGCGGTGGCGATGCGCACGCCCTCGATCACCGGCATCTTGGGATATTTCTTCGGCGCGAGCGGCGAAACCTGTGTGGACATGGAAGACCCCGGGCGGGAAAAATCGCGAAATGAACGCCGGTTTGCCCGATAGCACGCGCCGGCGCAAGGCGTTTCACAGCCGTTACGGGTGCCGGACGCCTGACACCGCCTCATGCAGCAAGCAGGCTGCTGCAAATTTGTTGGTGTCGCTGCGACCGATAGCGCTATGATCCTGCCCCATGGGCAGGCTTGTGGTCTTGGCACTGGCGTTTCTGGGCTTTTTGCTGCTGTGCGCCGATGCTCAGACGGCGCGGCGCGTGGCGCTTGTGGTCGGCAACGGCAGCTACGCCGAAGCCGGCACGCTGGCCAATCCCGTCAACGATGCGCTCGACATCGCCGACAAGCTGCGCGCCATCGGTTTCGAGGTGATCGAAGGCAACGATCTCGGCAAGCGCGAGCTCGAACGCAAGATCGGCGAATTCTCAGATGCGCTGCAAGGTGCCGGTGCCGGGCTGTTCTACTATGCCGGCCACGGCCTGCAGGTCGACGGGCGCAACTTCATCGTGCCGGTCGACGCCAGGCTGGACATGCCGGTCAAGCTGCAGCTCGAGGCGGTGCCGATCGACGAGGTTCTCGACATCATGGAGCAGCAGGCCAAAGTCAGCCTGGTCTTCCTCGATGCCTGCCGCAACAACCCGTTTGCCCGAAGTCTCAGCCGCAGCGCCACGACGCGCTCGGCGACGGCTCTCGCCGGCCTTGCCCAGTTCGAGTCGACGCGCGGCTCGTTCATCGCCTTCTCGACGGCACCCGGCGCCGTGGCAATGGACGGGACGGGGCGCAACTCGCCCTTTGCGGCCGCACTTTTGCGGCATATGGCGGAGCCCGGACAGAGCATCAACGACATGATGATCGCGGTGCGCCGCGACGTCGTTTCCGCAACGCGCGAGGCGCAGCGTCCCTGGGAGCAGGGGTCGCTGCTCGAGCGTTTCGAATTCGTTCCGGGCGCAGACATTGCCCAGCAACCGAAACCGGCTGTCAGCCCGGCTCCCGCTTCGCAGGTGGCTGCGCTCGAACGCTCCGTCGGCGACAAGAGCGCCATCGAGCAGTTTCTGCGCGAGGACTATCTGGCGCCTGATGCCAGGAGAATGCACGAAACCGTCAAGCGGCTCTACGGTTCGTCGGCCATCATCTACGGCACGCGCTACGACAGCGAGGCGATCGTCAAGGTCAAGACCGACTGGTTCGCGCAATGGGCATCGTGGTCGTTCGGTCTCGAACCCGGCAGCCTTGAGGTGACGCCGCACGGCCAGGACCGTGCCGACGTGGTTTTCGCCATGCGCTACGACTATGTGCCGAAGGACAAATCGGCGCAGCGCCTGACCGGCAAGGCGCGGGTGACGCTGGAACTCGTGCTGGCCGATGGCGCGTGGCGCATTGCCTCGGAAACGTCGCAAGCGCTGGAATGAACATCAGCGGACCGCTGGGTTGATGAACCCGCGAAACGCCCGCTGCACGCCCGGAATCAGCCCCCAGATCATGATCGAGACCATCAGCGGCGCGATGACCAGCGTGCGCTGCCAGATTTGCCATTCCTGCGTCAGCGGAAAAACCACGTACAAAATGGCAGTGATCAGCGGATACACGCCGAGCAGCACCAGCAGGGCGAAGCGCAGGCGCGAAAAGCGGGTCAAGGCGGTCGAGTTCATCAAACTCTCCTTATCGTTACGGAACGTTCCGTTACATATAAAACGGATCGTTCCGTTTCGTCAAGAGTTGTATATATGATGGCTGGCGAAATCGCGGGTAAGGAAGAAGAGATGGGCGAAATCACCGATCCCGGGCGCAAGTCGGCTGGCGCACGGCGCAGCCCAGAAAGCGCCGATGCCATTCTCGATGCCGCCGAGGCGGTACTGGTCGAAGCTGGCTATTCCGGCTTCTCGATCGAGGCGGTGGCGCGCCGCGCACGTGCCGGAAAACCGACGATCTATCGCTGGTGGCCAAGCAAGGCCGCCTTGCTGCTCGACGTTTACCAGCGGCAAAAACGCGTCGACAATCCCGATTCCGGGAACCTTGCGGAGGATCTCGTCGGCTTCCTGAAGAGCTTGTTCGCGCATTGGCGCGACACATCGTCGGGCAGCGTGTTCAGATCGCTGATTGCCGAGGCGCAGTCGGACGAAAAAGCCGCCGCCGCCCTCGCCGAATACGCAAGAGGGCGTCGCATCCACACCGGCCAGATGGTCGAACGCGCCAAGGCAAGGGGAGAGGTGGCAGCCGATGTCGATGCCACTGTCGTCGCCGACCTGATTGCCTCGTTCGCCTGGACGCATCTTCTGACGAACCGCCTGGACGAGGACGAAGCGACGCTGCGCAGGACGGTCGGCTATGTCTTGAAAGGCATAGTCGCTGACGATGCCGGCGACGCCACGGCGGTCCGGCGGCGACGTCGACGCATCATCGCTCGCCCTACCAAATAGAAGCGACAGGGCGGCAGCGCGCCCTGTCATAGCCCAATCTGGCCTATTTGGCGCTTTCCAGCGCGTCGACCGTCTTCTTCAGGTTCGCATCGGGGATGTCGACCTTGGCGTTGGCGCGCAGCGACTTGACCAGCGCGAAATACTTGTCGCGGATGACCGCCTGGCGCGCCTGGTCCTTGACCTCGTCGAAGGCCGGCGGCTGCTTGGTGCGCTTGTCCTCGACCTTGATGACGTGCCAGCCGAACTGTGACTGCACCGGCTGGTCGGTATATTTGCCGACCGCCAGCGCAAACACCGCCTTGTCGAATTCCGGCACCATCTGGCCAGGTCCGAACCAGCCGAGATCGCCACCGCTGGTCTTGCCGCTCGGATCGCTGGTGTGCTCGTTGGCAAGCTTCTGGAAGTCGGCGCCGCCGTCGAGCTGCTTGATGATGGCGTCTGCCTCTTCCTTCGTCTTCACGAGGATGTGACGGGCGTGCACCTCATTGGTGGGCGGCGTGTTGGCGATTTCCTGGTCGTAGCGGGCGCGGACCTCGGCATCGGTAACCTTGTCGACGACGCCCTTCTCGACCATTTCGCCATGCAGCGCGCGCTGCTGCAGGAAGGCCATGCGGCGCTGGAAGTCGGGATCCTTGTCGAGGCCGGTGGTCACCGCCTGAGCCGCCATCACGCGGATTTCGATCGCCGCCGACAGCGCCGCAGCGCGGCGCTGCTCGGGCGGAAGCTGCGCGAACTGCTGCGACAGCTCGCCCTCGGCAAGCCCAAGGTCTGCCTCGGTCAGCGTCTGGCCGTTAATGGTGGCGACCACGGCGTTCGGATCGACCGGCTTGGCCGCCGGGGCGGGTGCTGCCGGCTGGGCAGGGGCGGCTTCCTGCGCCATCAGCGGCGACAGCGAGAGGGCCGATAGCCCGAATGCCAGACCAAGGCTGGCGAGCGACGCGCGGCGGAACAATACTGACATTACGATTATCTCCAAAGCGGGGTAGCTAGAGCGGAATGGCTTCCAGACCAGCAGGATTGTGGCGGAATTTGGCGCGGTCGACAGGGCGAGCGCGGCGTTGACATCGAATGAGCCCCCTCTTATCTGTCCAACGACTTTGCGTCCAGAACCGTTTTCCGGGCGCTTTTTGCGTTTGTCCGCGTTCACGTGGAGTTGATGGGGCCGGCCGGCGCCCGTCGCAATGACTTGGAATGCTATCGAAAGGGCCATTGGATGGTCAGTCTCGGCGGTCTCGCCCGTAAGGTTTTCGGCTCCTCCAACGATCGTCGGGTCAAATCGACCCGGCCGCGCGTCGAGGCGATCAATGCCATGGAAAACGAGATGCGGGCGCTTTCCGACGCCGAGCTTCAGGCCCGCACCGACAAATTCCGCCAGGACATCGCCAACGGCGCCAGCCTCGACGACCTCCTGGTGCCGGCCTTCGCCACCGTGCGCGAGGCCGCCCGCCGCGTGCTCGGCATGCGGCCGTTCGACGTGCAGCTGATCGGCGGCATGGTGCTGCACAATGGCGGCATTGCCGAGATGCGCACCGGCGAAGGCAAGACGCTGGTGGCGACGCTGCCGGTCTACCTCAACGCGCTCGCCGGCAACGGCGTCCATGTCGTCACCGTCAATGACTATCTGGCCACGCGCGACTCCGAATGGATGGGCCGCGTCTACAAATTCCTCGGCCTTAAGGTCGGCGTCATCGTCCACGGCCTGTCCGACGAGGAGCGCCGCGTCGCCTACGCCGCCGACGTTACCTACGCCACCAACAACGAGCTCGGCTTCGACTATCTGCGCGACAACATGAAATACGAGCGCGCCCAGATGGTGCAGCGCGGCCACAGCTACGCCATCGTCGACGAGGTCGATTCCATCCTGGTCGACGAAGCCCGCACGCCGCTGATCATTTCCGGTCCGCTCGAGGACCGTTCGGAAATGTACAACACCATCGACACCTTCATCATCCAGCTGCAGCCGCAGGACTACGAGATCGACGAGAAGCAGAAGACCTCGATCTTCACCGAGGAAGGCACCGAGAAGCTGGAGAACATGCTGCGCGATGCCGGCCTGCTCAAGGGCGAGTCGCTCTACGACGTCGAGAACGTCGCCATCGTCCACCACGTCAACAACGCGCTGAAGGCGCACCGGCTGTTCCAGCGGGACAAGGACTATATCGTGCGCAACGGCGAGATCGTCATCATCGACGAGTTCACCGGCCGCATGATGCCCGGCCGCCGCTATTCGGAGGGCCTGCACCAGGCGCTCGAAGCCAAGGAGCATGTGGCGATCCAGCCGGAGAACCAGACGCTCGCCTCGGTCACCTTCCAGAACTATTTCCGCCTCTACAAGAAGCTCGCCGGCATGACCGGCACGGCGCTGACCGAGGCCGAGGAATTCGCCAACATCTACAATCTCGACGTCACCGAGATCCCGACCAACCTGCCGGTCATCCGCATTGACGAAGACGACGAGGTCTACCGGACGGTCGAGGAGAAATACAAGGCGATCGTCAAGGAGATCAAGGAAGCCCGCGCCAAGGGCCAGCCGACGCTGGTCGGCACGACTTCCATCGAGAAGTCCGAGCAGCTGGCCGAACGCCTGCGCAAGGAAGGTTTCAAGGATTTCGAGGTGCTGAACGCCCGCCACCACGAGCGCGAGGCGGCGATCGTCGCCCAGGCCGGCAAGCCCGGCGCCATCACCATCGCCACCAATATGGCCGGCCGCGGCACCGACATCCAGCTCGGCGGCAATGCCGACATGCGCATCGCCGAGGAGCTTGGCGACATGCCGGCCGGCCCCGAGCGCGAGGCCAGGGAAAAGGAAATCCGCGACGACATCGCCCGGCTGAAGGAAAAGGCGCTCGCCGCCGGCGGCCTCTACGTGCTGGCCACCGAACGCCATGAATCGCGCCGCATCGACAACCAGTTGCGCGGCCGCTCGGGCCGCCAGGGCGATCCGGGCCGCTCGAAATTCTTCCTGTCGCTGCAGGACGATTTGATGCGCATCTTCGGTTCCGAGCGCATGGACGGCATGCTGCAGAAGCTCGGCCTCAAAGAAGACGAGGCGATCATCCACCCCTGGATCAACAAGGCGCTGGAAAAGGCGCAGAAGAAGGTCGAGGCGCGCAACTTCGACATCCGCAAGAACCTCTTGAAATACGACGACGTCTCCAACGACCAGCGCAAGGTGGTGTTCGAACAGCGCATCGAGCTGATGGACGGCGAAGGCCTGTCCGAGACCATCACCGAGATGCGCGAAGGCGTCATCGAGGAGATCGTCGCCAAGAACATTCCCGAAAACGCCTATGCCGAGCAGTGGAACGTCGCCGGCCTCAAGGCCGAGATCGCCGAATTCCTCAATCTCGATCTGCCGGTCGAGAACTGGGTCAAGGAAGAAGGCATCGCCGAGGACGACATCCGCGAGCGCGTCAGCCAGGCCGCCGAGGCCGCCGCCAAGGAACGCGCCGAGCGCTTCGGCCCCGACGTGATGACCTATGTCGAGCGCTCGGTGGTGCTGCAGACGCTCGACCATCTGTGGCGCGAGCACATCGTCAATCTCGACCATCTGCGCTCGGTCGTCGGCTTCCGCGGCTATGCGCAGCGCGATCCGCTGCAGGAGTACAAGGGCGAAGCGTTCGAGCTGTTCCAGGCGATGCTGGGCAATCTGCGCCAGGCCGTCACCGCGCAATTGATGCGCGTCGAGCTGGTCCGCCAGGCGGCCGATGCGCCGCCGCCCGAGGCGCCCGACATGTTCGGCAGCCACATCGACGGCTTCACCGGCGAAGACGATTTCGAAGGCGGCGAGACGGCCGTGCTGGTCCGCCAGGAGACCAACGCCATCGTCGCCCCCGAAGACCGCGACCCGAAGAACCCGGCGACCTGGGGCAAGGTCGGCCGCAACGAGGCTTGCCCCTGTGGTTCGGGCAAGAAATACAAGCATTGCCATGGGGCGTTTGCGTAAGCGGCGCGATTTCGGCTCATTTGGTAGCTCTGCGGGACAGCGCCCCCCTCTGTCCTGCCGGACATCTCCCCCACTTGGGGGGAGATCGGACGTCACATTGGTTTTCGCCAATCACCAAGGTTAAAGAAATAGTCGCAAGCGGCGAAACTGCCAATCTCCCCCTCGTGGGGGAGATGCCCGGCAGGGCAGAGGGGGGCGCGAAGGATCGCCGGCCTTTGATTTATTCGCTTCTCAAATCAGCCCTGAATCGCGTGCCGCGGCCGTCGCCTCACCCCGCGAAACCGCGTCCAGCTTGCCCAGAACCGCCGAGACGTGGTGATCGACCGTCTTCGGCGAAATTGTCAGCTGCTCGGCGATCCGCTTGTTGGAGAAGCCGCGCTCGATCAGTTGCAGCACCTCCATCTGGCGCTGGGTCAGGCCGGCACGATTGGCACGCGTCGTTTGGCGCGGCCCCCTTGCAATACGGTTGACCCCGTTGCGCCGCATGGTGTCGCGCAGGTGAACGGCGACGGGCCTGGCGCCGAGGCTCTCAAAAATCTCCAGTGCCGAGCGCTGCGCGGTCTCGTCGCCCTCTGCCAACGCCAGCCCGCGTTCGTAGGGCGCGTTCATCTCGGCCCATAGTTCTGCCGCCGCCTGCCAGTCGCCGGCGAGCAGCAGCCGGTAGGGCGCGGCCATGCCGATGGTGTCGCCGGGATCGAGGTCCGGCGCCAGCTTCTGCCGCCACATCGCCAGCTCGCCGAAGACCGCCCGTGTCGTCGACAGGCTCTCGGCCAGCGCGATCAGGCCGAACGCCTCCTCCCGGTCGCCCTGGCCAAGCCATGCCCGCTCGGCCATCAGTGCCGCATAGGGCGCCAGCCGCTGCAATTCCGATCCCTTTTCGAGGAACCGCGCCATTTCGGCAAGCAGCGGCTCGGCGGAAGGATCGCCGCGCCGCACGCGCAGCTTTGCCATCGCCACCACGGCGGGATGGCGGACCAGCATCGTCGCCTGCTCGTTGGCGATCACCTCGAGTGCCTCGGCGGCAGCCTCTTCCCATTGCCCCTGGCGCAGCAGCAGCTGCGCCAGCACGCCGCGCATATAGTCGCGCCAGGTGACGAGGTCGTTTTCGACGCAATAGTTGATGCCGCGATCGAGGAACGACCGCGCGTCAGCGAAGCCGAGCTGGTTCATCTCGCTGCAGGCGCTGTTGGTGAAGGCGCGCGCCGCATGTTCCTGAAAATTCTGCTCCAGCGCGATCTCCAGGCTGCGGGCAAGGTGCAGCCGTCCATTTGCCAGATCCAGCCACTGCTCGGCGCTGCCGACATTGTTGAGCGCGTGGCAGACGATGTCGGGCCGGTTCAGTTGTTCGGCGAGCGCAATCGCCTTGTTGCCGAGCCGCAGCGTGTCGTCGAGCCTTTCGGCCAGCATCGCCAGTTGCGAGAGGTTGGAATAGGCCATGGCGAGTTCCGGCCCGGCCGGCGCGGTCTCCAGCAGCTGAACCGCCTGCTCGCCAAGGGCATCGGCAGCCATGCGGTCGCCAAGCAGGTAGGCAAAGCGCGACAGCCATCTGAGGCAATCCCCTTCCTTCGCCGTATTCCCCTGGGCCTGATGCAGCCGGCGCGCCTGGTCCTGCGCGGCGATGGCCTCGTCGATCTTGCCGATGAGGTGGCACTCGAAGGCATATTTCTCATAGAGCGCCGTGCGCTCCTCCACCGGCAGGCTGTCGGCCTGCCGCAACACGGCTTCATAGAAGCCGGCCGCATCGCGATGGGCGCCGACGCGGGAGGCCTCGCGCGCCGCAACCGGGGCCAGTTCGCGCACTGCCTGCAGATTGTGCGCCTCCACCGCGTGATGCACGAGGCGGCCGGTGGAGACCTCACTGTTTTCGAGCAGGGCAGCCAGCGCGCGCTGGTTGAACTGCCGCCTGTGGCTCGTCGTCAACATCGCCTCGATGGCGCGGCGGGCGATCTCGTGGCGGAACGCATAGCCATCGCCCAGATCCTCCAGCAAGCCGTTGGCGACGCATTCGGCAAGCTGGCCGGCACTGGCGACGCCGCACAGGCCTTGCAACGCCCAGGCGTCGGCCCGGCGTGGGAACACCGACACCGCGTCGAGCATCGAGCGGGCGCCGGCCGACAGGCGCTCGGCGCGCGCCAGAACCGCGTCGCGCACGCTTGCCGGCAGCGCCGTTTTTTCCTCGCATCCGCTGCACAACAGTTCGGTGACGAAAAAGGCGTTNCGCGCACGCTTGCCGGCAGCGCCGTTTTTTCCTCGCATCCGCTGCACAACAGTTCGGTGACGAAAAAGGCGTTGCCCGCCGTCGCCCGGTAGATGGCATCGCCATCACGCCCCGCCGCCTCGGCCAGCGACAGCACCGCCGACTCGCTGAGCAGCGGCACGTCGATGCGCGCGACGCTGCCTGCCGGTATCTCGCCGAGCGCGCGGCGCACCCGCATCTGTCCCTCGCTGCGATCGGTGCGCGCCGTCAGCAGCAGCAAGAGATGCCTGCTGGCGATGCGCCGGCCGAGAAAGCGGACGAAATCGAGCGTCGCATCATCGGCCCAGTGCAAGTCCTCGATCACCAACAGGGTCGGCTGCGCCTTCGTCTCGAAGATTTCGAGTGCATCCGAAAACAGCGGCAGCCTCTGTCCTTGCCGATGATCGATCGCCTGCGGCAGCGCCCATTGCGCGTCCCGCGCCAGATCGTAGAGCGGCCCGAGCGGATAGGGTATCGACAGATCCTCGCAGGCACTGCGGAATATGCGCGTGGCTTGCACAGTCCGGTCGATGAAGGCTCGACAAGCGCGGTCTTGCCGGCCCCGGCCTCGCCAGCAAGCACCGCGACGCAGCCACGGCCGCGCCCGGCATCGGCCAGCAGCCCGTCGAGTCGCTCCAGCTGTGTCTGCCGTTCCAGAAGCATCATTCGCTCACGGAGATCGAGTTCGCCGAAAAGGCGGACCCGCGATGGACCCGCCAACATATCTCCCGTCCATAACGCTGCCAACATAGGGAATCGTCCCGCCAAAAATGGGGAAAGGTTCCGATGTGCGCTCTGGCCGGGCGTGATCAATGTCGAGCCGCGCTCAAACCGGGCATGACCCACTGGAGAAAGGAAGGCTTCGATGCCTCGCTATCTGATTGAACGCACATTCCCGGACGGCCTCAACGTGCCGATGAACGAAGCCGGCGCCGACGCGCTGGGCGGTGTCGTCATGCGCAATGCCGAAAAGGGCGTTACCTGGCTGCAGTCCTACGTGTCGCCGGACAAGAAGCGCAGCTTCTGCATCTACGACGCGCCCTCGCCCGAGGCGATCCGCAGCACCGCCCAGAAGAATTCGCTGCCTGTCGACAAGATCACGGAGGTGCGGGTTCTTGACCCCTACTTTTACCGTTGATGGCAGGCAAACCCCAAGTGGCGGACAAAAGGATGAGCATCAAACTGCCCTTCGCGGCAATTGCGACATGCCTGATGGCATGCCGGTCGGCGAACCGGCGCCTGTCGTGGGAAACCCCGGCGGTTCCCTGCTTGGCCGTCTATGGCGGATCGCGGCGGCGCTGCCTTCGCGTCTGCTGGGCAGGCGGCGCCGGCTGCCCCCGCAAGACGATTATCTGAGGCAGGACATGGGACTGCCCGACCGCGAGCAGCGGCGCGAATACTGGGAATATTATTGGTGGGACCATTAGTACGCCGCGCCGTTTGGACGGGCTGAAACAAGGCGTGCAACCGGCCGCATCATTGCGGCCGACATGAAAACAGGACGAGCGACCTGTTTCGCAAAATTCCAACGGACGCCGCAGCGTTGAGCAGACCCGATCGGTGCGCGTCCTCAAACAACCGGAGAGAACATGAACATCAATCTTTGCACCGGGCGCCTTGCCGCCCTGGCCATCCTGTCGATCGCCGCCACCGCGGCCCAGGCAAAGGACGGCAATCCGCTGGCCGACATGGTACGCGCGGCCAACAGCCGCTTCGAGAATGTGGCGGCGGCGACCGCNATGTACGAGCCGATGGCCGACGGCACGCTAAAACTGATCGCGGTCGAATACATCACGTCGAAAGGCCCGGCCTCGCTCGATGGACATCTGTTCAACTTCAACAGCGCGCCCAACCGCTATGGCCTCGGCCCGTTCTACGAGCTGCATGTCTGGGCCTGGAAGGGCAACCCGACCGGCGCGTTCGCGGACATGAACCCGAACGTGTCCTGCGATGCGATGAAGGGTATGTAGGCGAGGATCGGTCCGGGTTCGACGCGCCGAATAATGCGCCTTGCTTCTCTCCGTTCTACGGGGAGAAGGTGGCCCGAGGGGCCGGATGAGGGCAGCGCCGGTCTTTGGCGACTAGCCAATCTCCCCACCTGAGGGGGAGATGGCCGGCAGGCCAGAGGGGGGCGCTGTCCCGCCGGCGTGACCAGCTAAAATTCCGCAAACGCCACGTCATCTACGCTCACTTCCTCGACCATCTTCACCCGCACGCCGATCTTCTGCTCCTTCAGCAGGTCTCGCCGTCGATAAGGTCGATGGCCGGCGTTCCATCGCCCCGCCTCCACTCCCACCCAACCGTTTCTTAATGTGTCTCCGCTACACCAAGCCCCTGTAAATTGGCGGAAAACGGAGTGTGATCGGGGTGCGCTTTTCCGCGGCGACGACAGCCGGGCGGTTCCTGCCGCAGCGCCTTGCGCTGCGCATCACGCCGCTGCTTGGCCTGATCGATGCCGTCCTGTTCAGCGCCGGCGCGCGCGGCGAGGCCGGCCGCATGTCGCTGATCGCCTTTTCGGTCCGCATCGTCAGCGCCGTCATCGCCTTCGTCAGTCAGGTTTTGATGGCGCGCTGGATGGGGTCGTTCGAATACGGCATTTTCGTGCTCGTGTGGGTGACGATGGTCATCGTCGGCAATCTCGCCTGCCTCGGCTTCCACACCTCGATCATCCGCTTCATTCCCGAATATCGCGAGCGCGGCATGATGGCCGAATTGCGCGGCATCGTGCGGGCCAGCCGGCTGTTCGTGCTGATTGCCTCGACGGTGATCGCCGGCCTCGGCGCGCTCGGCGTCTGGCTACTGTCGCCCTTTATCGAGAACTATTATGTCGTGCCGTTCATCCTCGGCATCATCTGCCTGCCGATGATCGCCATGTCCGACCTGCTGCAAGGGCTGGCGCGGGCCAATTCCTGGGCGCTGTTTGCGCTGTCGCCGACATTCCTGGTGCGGCCGCTGCTGATCCTGGCGTTCATGGCGCTGATGCTGCTGGCGGGCTACGCGCCGGACGCCAGAACGGCGATCTTCGCCGCGATCGCCGCCACCTACGCCACCACGCTCGGTCAGCTCGTCGGCGTCACCTCGCGCATCGACAAAAGAATCCCCGCCGGGCCGATGAAGCTGCATTTCGGCCAATGGTTCATCGTCTCGCTGCCGATCTTCCTGGTCGAGAGCTTCTTCTTCCTGCTCACCAATGCCGACGTGCTGATGGTCGGCGCCTATCTCGATCCCAACGACGTCGCCGTCTATTTCGCCACCGTCAAGACGCTGGCGCTGGTGCATTTCGTCTATTTCGCGGTCAAGGCCGGCGTCGCCCAGCGCTATGCGCAGTTCACCCATGGCGAGCCTCAAAAGCTCGCCGCCTTCGCCCGCGAAACCGTGTCGTGGACCTTCTGGCCGTCGCTGGCGATGGCGCTGCTCGTGCTGGCCCTGGGCGAGCCGATGCTGACCCTGTTCGGCCCGGAATTTTCCGCCGGCTATCCGCTGCTGTTCCTGCTGGTGTTCGGCGTCGTCGCGCGGGCCGCCGTCGGCCCTTGCGAAAGCCTGCTCACCATGAGCGGCAACCAGAACATCTGTGCCGCCGTCTATGCCATGACGCTGGCCTTCAACATCGCGCTTAGCGTCGTGCTGATCCCGCTCTTCGGTCTGTGGGGCGCGGCGATGGCCACTGTCTTCGCCATGATCTTCGAGGCCGGCGCGCTGTCCTTTACGGTCTGGCGCAAGCTCGGCATCGCCATGGTCATTTTCGTGCCCGCCAAAGGAGCTGCCTGATGGCTGCCGTCCCCTTGCTCGAGGAAACCAGCGGCGGCCCGGCCGGCGCCATGGTGTCCGGCCTTGCCGGGCTTGCCCGCGAAGCCGATCCCGCCCATGTCGAGATCCTCGCCAACAACCGGCCCGAGCGCAAGCTTGCCATCTATCCGGCCTCCGCCGGCTTCGACCTGGTCGAGGAGCTCGACTATCTCTGTACCCGCACGATCGAGCCCAACGTCTTCTTCAATCCGCGCTTCCTGGCGCCGGCCATGCCCAGGCTCGAGGACCGCGAGGTGCGGCTGGCCGTCATCCGGGACGGTGACCAGTATCGCAACCGGCTGCGCCTGCTGGTGCCGTTCTCGGTCGAGCGACCGGTGGTGCCGCTCGGGGTTCCCGTCATGCGCACCTGGTCGAGCCCGTTCGGCCCGATCGGCACGCCCCTGGTCGACCGCGACGATCCGATCGGCGTCATCGAGGATTTCTTCGCGATGCTGTCCAGGCCGCATCTCAAGCTGCCGAAAGTCTTCGTGCTGCCCGACATAAGGCTGGACGGCCCGGTGGCGAGCCTGCTCGCCAGCGTCGCCGAGACGCGCGGCCTGACGCTGGTCACCACCGGCAAGGCCGACCGCCCGGTGCTCGAAAGCGAGCTCGACGGCGAGGAGTATCTGAAGGCTTCGCTGCGCGCGCACCATTATCGCGAGTTCCGCCGCCTGAAGCGCCGCCTCGCCGACCTCGGCCGGCTGGAGCATGTCGTGGCGCGCGGGCCGGACGAGATCCGCCATGCCATCGAAAATTTCCTGACTTTGGAGGCAGCCGGCTGGAAAGGCCGCGAGCGCACCGCCATGGCGATCGACCGCTACCGCGCCGCCTTCGCCCGCGAAGCGGTGCACCGGCTGGCCGAGCAGGATCTCTGCCGCATCCATTCGCTGACGCTCGACGGCCGCACCATCGCCTGCCTGGTCGTCTTCGTCGAGGCGGGCGTCGCCTACACCTGGAAGACCGCCTATGACGAGACGCTCGCTGCCTATTCGCCGGGCACGCTGCTGATGATCGAGGTGACCAGGCAGCATCTCGACGACCCCAACATCATGATGACCGATTCCTGCGCGGTGCCCGACCATCCGGTGATGAGCCGGCTGTGGAGCGAACGCAAGCCGATGGGCACGCTGGTGATCGGGCTGACGCCGGACGCCGACCGCCCCGCCCGCCAGGCGGCCTCGCAGCTTCACCTCTATCGCGAGACCCGCAACATGGCGCGCCTGCTGCGCAACCGGATGAGGAGCCTGCTGCGCCGGCGGTAGAGTATCGGGTCCAAAGTGGGCCCGACCGTCCGTCTCTGCACCGTCGGCTCTCTCGGGCCTAGGTCGTCAGGGTTAATTCTCCCGATCAGCGGAAAGGATTAGCATCGACGCAGTCCCAACCGGGATGAGGCGATCAATTACGGCCGCGCGTCCAGCACCACTGCCGCCTCGGTCCTGCACGGCCAGAAGAAAAAATCTGGGAGGAATGCATGATGAAAACAACTCACCTCAGGCGTGTCGGTATCCTCACCTTGGCAGGTCTCGTTGGCGCGTGTCTGAACGCCGCCACTCCTCGGGCGGCCGAACCCGACAAAGCCGAGATCGATGCCCTGCGTAAATCGCTGTCCAGGTATGAAGACTACAAGGTTGCCATTCGCGAGCTTTATCTATCGACGGTAGGATGCGTCTTCTACAGCGGCGAAAAGGTAGAGGGGGCGATGGACTACCCGAAGGGCGCGATGGGCATCCATTTCGTCAACGTCACGACTGTCGGCCCGACGGCGGATCCGACGCGCCCCAATGTGCTGATCTATGAGCCGGTCGGCGGCGAATTGCGCCTAGTCGGCGCGGAATGGCTCGTGCCCTTGACGCCGGACACAAAGGAGCCGCCGAAGCTCTTCGGCCAGACATTCCAGGGGCCGATGGAGGGGCATTACCCGCTCATCCCGAAGGAGTTCCACCACTACGACCTTCACGCCTGGCTGTTCAAGGACAACCCGCTCGGAATGTTCAGCCCGACGAACCCGGACGTGAAATGCGACAACTATCCGTTTCCGATGCCTGAGCAGCCGACCAAGATGGTGCCGGGGCCGATGTAATAGCGGCTCAGGGTACGATCCGTAGCTTGCGAGGAAAGGCAGCCGGACTTCAAAGGCGTTATCCCGGAGGACGCTCCTGGGATAACGTCCAACCAAAAGTCCGTTCCCGGAACTTCGGACTCGTTTTGCCGTTTTGGCAATCACGACACTGCCGCGAATTCACAAAGGCGTTCCAAGGAGCCGACCGCGAAACGACGGAGGACCAAGTGAAAAGTCTGATCCGGACAGGATTGTCCGCAGCCGTTTCGGGTACGATCGTCAGCTTCGCCACGACAGCTGCATTGGCCCTGCTTGCCAGGCGGGAAGGCAAAGGCGCCCTGCAGCCCACGAATGCGACCAGCCACTGGCTCTACGGCGAACAGGCCGCGTCGGTGCGGCGCGGTGACGTGGCGCACACGCTCGTCGGCTATGGCACGCATCACGCTTCCTCCATCTTCTGGGCATTCCTTTTCGAACTATGGCTCGCCTCGAGGCCGTCGCGTCCGTCGCTTCTGATATTTCGCGATGCGTTGGCGGCAGCGGCCATTGCCGCGGCAACAGATTATGGCTTCGTGCCGAAGCGGTTGACGCCAGGTTGGGAGACGGTGCTGCCGAAGCGATCTATCGCGGCGACTTTTGCGGTGATGGCGGTCGGTCTAGCGATGGGCGGCATGATCAACAAGGAATTGCGCCGGCAGCATTAGGGACAGGGATTTGAGACAGATGCTTCGCACGGCGCGTTCACATCATCGCGACGGGCGGATCGCCGTGTTCGTCCCATTCTGCGGCATCTCCACCTCATCGGGAACCTTTCTCAAGGGACATGGTTCCGAATGTGCGGCGAAAGCGTGCTGCTCATTCCTGCTATCGCCAAGGAGATTCGACCATGAAGCTTCGCGAGTTGTTGGATCAAGTAAAGGACCTGCCGCCGGACACCTTGGTCTGTGCCGCCGAAATCGATGAAGCCTTTGCAGTCAACGTTGTTGGCGTTGAAGCTGTCGAGAGCGCCAGAATCCAAAGCCGCAAACCGGATGGCACCGAAGCTGTCGAACTCGCCAACGGGACCGACAAAGTCATCGTGATCCGCTGGTGAAAACCGGGGAAGTTGCGTTCAACAGCATGACGTTCCGCTCCACTGTGGGGCGCTGAATTGCAAATGCTGGCAGCGCATCGATGGCGGCGGTCGCCTATGGCTTGGCGGGCATGGCTTGGACGAAGGCCGCCATCTGGCGTTCGAGCGCTTTGAACGCGCTTCCGCGCCAGCTCTCGGCCATGGATGCCGATTTTGGATCAGGGAAGATTTCCTCTTCCCCTCGCGCCATGCCGTCCAGGATGCCTTTCGCGACGCTCTCCGCGGAGCTCTTCGGTATATCGGCGTCTCTGCTCATGTCGGTGTCTATGGGACCGGACAGGACTGCATGAACGCTCACGCCACGAGCGCCGGCGAGAGCACGCAGCGATTGCGTCATGGAAAACGCGGCGGCCTTCGATAGTGAGTAAGACGGAATGATCGGGAAGGGAACGAGAGCCGCTTCCGACAGGATGTTGACCACGGCGCCGCGCGAATGCGTGAGCAGCGGCAGGAATGCGTGGGTTACGCCATGCACGCCGAGCAGGTTGACGGCGAGGTGTCGCTCGAGCGCAGCACGATCGCCAAGATCGTCGTAGAGCCCGATGCCGGCGTTGTTGATGAGGATATCGAGAGACCCGATCCGCTCGACAGCCGCCCCAATCTGCACCGCATCGGTCACGTCCAGGATCAGCGGCGTGACGCGCCGATCCGCGTGGGCGAGCGGTTTGCGCGCGCCGGCATAGACGCGCTTGGCACCCCGCCTCAATATTTCCTCGACCAGCGCCTTGCCGAGGCCGCGATTGGCCCCGGTCACGAGAACGGCTTTGTTTGTGACTTCCATCGATTTCGGCACGGCGATCTCTCCTCCTCTTGCATAAATACAAGCTATTCGTTCTTGCATCATGCAAGTAGGCTATGGTTTTCTGTTCACACGCTTGGACGCCGTCTCCCCATTGCATTGCTCCAGGGCAGCCGGCGCCGTCGCCGGGCGAACCTTGCAACTAGGACCCGACTTCCAACGTCGTGTAGGAGATCGGCGAAGGCCGCTCCAGGAAGGCGCCGGTTATGGCCGAAACGAAATTCTTCGCGTCCGCCGAGCGTAGAAAAGCGTCGCGCTCCTGCTTCGATGCCCAGCGCTCGACGCAGATGGTAACGTTGGGCTCTGCCTCCGAGCGAAAGACGCTATAGTCGATGCACCCGCTTTGCTTGCGGGCCGCCCCGCCACGTCCCGCAGGGCATTCCGCACCTTGCTTTCGATGCCAGGCTTCGCCGCTGCCGTCGTCATGACGATCATCCCGGCGCCATCGCCTGCCGCCTTGCGCTCGACGGCGCCGAGGTCCTCGTTTTGCGGCACAACCGTTGGGTTGGCGTTCTCTTCGCCCTTGTTGGGTTGCCCCTTGCCCGTCGAAATCAGGTCGCGGAGACTCGCGACATAGAAGCGCCACGAGTCATGGCAGACATCGTAGCATTCTTCACTCGGCGTCAGCCCGACATGGGTGAAACGCAGCTCGGTCCCCTTTTCGGTCGGCGCGATCTCGAAGACCACGTCCGTGCCGGTCCACTCGGTCGCATCCTTGACGAAGTTGAAGTAGTTCTGGACGACGTGCCAGACGACCTTCTTGCCAGGCACAAGCTCCGTGACCTTGAATGTGCCGCGGTGGATATCCTTGAAATGATAGTAGAATATCGCACCGAGCTTGTTGGTATCGCCATCTATATCTTCCGACCACCAGGCTCGCGGATTGACAACCGCGGCAAAAACCTCTTCGGGGCTTTGCTTAACGACGAATGACGTCGTGTAATCTTCTTCCTTTTTCATAACATATCTCCTGTCTAGATCTGATTGGTTGATGGACACCCGAAATCTCGGGCGATGAAGTGGAGCGACGCTCTCTCGACCTCTGTCGCTTGCATCATGCAAGTACAATGCATACTTGCATGATGCAAGTCAATAGGGTATGTTCACACCATGCTTGGTCGTCTCTATGAAAAACAAAACTGCTCGGCCTCACGCGCCCTGGAACTGGTCGGCGAGCGCTGGAGCCTGTTGATCCTGCGCGACGCGATATTCGGCGGCTGCACGCGCTTTTCGCAATTCCAGAAGAGCCTGGGGATCGCCACCAACATTCTGGCCAAGCGCCTCGAGGATTTCGTCGAGGCCGGCCTGATGGACCGTCGCACGGGTGCCGCCGGCGAGCAGGCCGACTACGTCCTGACCCGGAAGGGGCTGGAATTCAAAACGGTCATTATCGCGCTGACCGAGTGGGGCGACAAATGGGTGCGGCCCGGACCCATCGTCTACTGCGACCAATCCGACGGCAAGCCGGTCGAGGTGCAATTGCGTCGCGCCGGCAATGGCAAGCGGGCCGACTTCGCCGACGTCGTGGCGGCCCTGCGCTAGGCACGGCGGCGGCTCCGGCCCGCAGCACGATCCAAGACGAAGCTGTTTCGCATCGTGCCATAATGTTACCGCATATCTCACCTCCCGAGGTTGCATCCGTGGGCCGGGTCTGGTGGGTAGTTCGCGGGAGGAAACATGTCCGTCGGGCAGCGATCGACTTTGCGGCAACGTCTTTTTGCGGGACCGCGGCACGCCTGATCGCGTGCGGTGAGGAACGCCAGATTTGCGCTTGGGGCTGGTCCGCGCACCGTTCAGCGGAAGCTCGAGCAGCTCGCGGCAGCAGGCAAGGTGCAATCATTCGGCCACGGTCGGGCGCGTCGCTGGACGATCCCATCCACGCCATTAGGTTTAATAAGAAGTCGCGTCGGAATTTAAAAAGTGGTGCCCCTAGCCGGGATCGAACCAGCACTCCTTGCGGAACTCGATTTTGAGTCGAGCGCGTCTACCAATTCCGCCATAGGGGCTCAGGCCGGGCGGCCTGGATGGGCGCGGACTATACGGTTGGAGGCCTGTTCGTCAACTGGCCAATTCCCGAGACCCCATGTAGCTCAAACCCAGGCTTTCGATTTCGTCGATCGGAGGCTTCGGTCTAAAGTGGGCATCTCAGCCCGTTTGAACCCTTCTACCGCAACAGCGGCCACAGAATGCCGATGAATACCGACGCCCCATCCATGAGCCAATGCGCTGCCGCCAGCGGCAGGATGCGGCGCACGCGCAGGTACACGAGGGTGATGAATGTCGAATGCGCGATGGGTGCCAAGAGCCGGTAGAGCATGAAGTGTGGGTCGAACGTCAGCGGCATCACCGCATGCTGAAACGACCAGGAAAACGCTACGACGGCAACGGCAAATCCCGTGCTTCCCGACAAGACTTGGAAACGCGGCAGAAGATAGCCGTTATAGGTGGTCTGCTCCGTAATGCCCCAGACCAACGGAAAGATCAGCACCCCGTAGAGCGCAGGCAAGAGCGGCAAAGGTCCGTATATTTGCGGTGCGTCAGGGTTGCCATAGACCAACGGGCTGCTGGCGGTGATCCCAACGTAGATGAAAACGAGGCTCGGGAGGATGAGCGCAACGCCCAACAACAGATCGCGCCCCAAGCGGTTGCGATCGAAACCGACCAAATCGAGCAACGTGATGCCCTCGCGCCGCGCAAGGCACCAAAGGAGTCCAAGGCAGCCCGCGTCGATCAAGCTGCCGTATACCGGCAGCCAAGCCCCTGCGTCGCGCCAGGGCGTCGCCGAACCGTGCGCAGCGTACACGGCCGCAACCAGGCCCTGCGCGGCAACAGCGAAAGCCGACCGCGCGAACAACATCAGGGCGGGGCCGGACCATGTCAGCGCGCCGGCAGATCGCCGCTCGAGAATGGCGGCACGGGAGTTCGGGATTATGGCTTCGCTCATGATCGATGAAGTTGGGATCGGCTTCCGAACGTTATGGTGGAAACGAGTTCAGCCAAGTCCGGTTTCCGGAGTGAAAGCAGAATGTATCGAGCCGGCCATGAGCAAAAACATCATCACCGAGGGCGGCTCACATCTCCTCGAGGGCGTCGGCAATATAGCCGCCGGTCTGAAGCTTCCACAGTCGGGCATAGAGCCCGTCGCGCTCCAGCAGCGCCGATGGTTTTCCCTCCTCGACGATGCGGCCTTTGTCGAGGACGACGATCCGGTCCATCCTGGCAATCGTCGACAGGCGATGGGCGATGGCGATCACAGTTTTGCCTTCCATCAGAAGAGCGAGCTTGTCCTGGACCGCCGCCTCGGCCTCGATGTCCAATGCGGACGTCGCCTCATCGAGAACCAGGATTGGCGCGTCCTTGAGCAACACCCGGGCGATCGCGACGCGCTGACGCTGGCCGCCGGAAAGTTTCACCCCGCGGTCGCCGACGAAAGCGTCGTAGCCGGTGCGGCCTTCGCCATCTCTGAGATCGGCGATGAAGCCGTCGGCCTCGGCCAGCATCGCGGCGCGCTCCAACGCCTCCGGCGGGGCATCGGGCCGGCCATAACGGATGTTGTCGCCGACGGAGCGATGCAGCAGTGAGACGTCCTGGGTGACGACGCCGATGCTCTCCCGAAGGCTGGCCTGGGTCACGCTGCGGAGATCCTGCCCATCGATCAGGATCGCGCCGCCCTTCAGCTCGAAGAACCTTAGGAGCAGGCTGACAAGGGTCGACTTGCCGGCCCCGGAGAGGCCGACGAGCCCGACCTTCTCGCCGGCGCGCACGGTGAGCGACAGGTCTTCGATCACCCGTTGCCCCTCGCGGTATTCGAACTGGATGTTCTTGAACTCGACTTCGCCGGCCGTGACGTCGAGCGGCTTGGCGTTAGGCGCGTCTTTTATGGTCGGCGGCGTCGTCACGACCGGCATTGCGTCGCGGATCGTGCCCACCGCCTGGAAAATCTGCTGGCCCATCTGCAGGAAGGCACGGGAGTTGGCATTGAGCCGCTGCACGATGGCGATCGAAGCGGCGAACTGACCAACCGTGACGAAGCCGGCGACAAATCCCCAGAGCCCTATGGCAACGTTGGTGAGAAAGAGGGCAACGTTGAGCAGGACGACGCCCATATCGGTCGTCAGATAGATGCGCCTTTCGCGCTGCTGGGTCTCGATGGCGTTTTCCATCACGGTCCGCATCGCGCCCGCCTCGCTGTCTTCCGCCGCAAACAGCTTGACCATCTGAATGTTGCTGTAGAGGTCGGTCATGGCGCCGACCACGAGGCTTCGCCCCCGCGCCGAGCGGCGCGACCGTTCGGAATATTGGGGTACCGCCACCACCGCAATGGCGATGTTGGCGGAGATCCAGAGGAAAACCGGAAGCGCCAGCGGCCAGGACAACGCGCCAAGCAGAACGAGCGACCCGACGAGTTGCACCAGAAACAGCGGTATTCTGTAGAAGGCCACGACGATCTGCTGCTGCACGGCGGATGCGACTTGCGAAATGCGCGACGCCACCTGACCTGCGAAGAGGTCGTGGAAGAAGGCAAGATCCTGACGTTCCACCGCCTTGTGGCCCTGCCACTGCATCGCCGCCGGCATGCATACGGCCACCGTCTGCGAGTTCAGCGCATTGCCCACGAAGATGAGCAACGGCAGCACGGGGAAAACCAGCACGCCGAGCACGACCAGCGTCGGCCAGTCCTCCTGCAGGAAAACCGCCGCGCCCTTCGCGCTCACCCCATCGACGACGAACGAGGCCCCCCAAATCGTCGCAAGGTTGATCCCCTCGACCGCCATCATCAGGACGGTAATGGCCGCAAGGGTGCCGCGGAACATCCGCGCAAAATGCAGGAGCAGTGCAAACGGCCCGCTCGCAGGCAGCGGCGCGGGTGGAATATCCAGCGGACGGATGAGCTTCTCAAAGGGGCGATAAATGAAATCAGACAACGACATGGCGGCGCAAAGGGCGAAGCAGGGAGAGAGGATGCGACAGGAATCGCCGGTATTTAAACACGGATCGTGTTCGACCGGAAAACCCACGATGTAATTGGAAACTGCCTTGACGCACTTCAGCGGGCAAGTGTTCGACGCCATGGCTTGCTCGTCAACTGGCCAAATCCCGACATCTGGGCTCGCTCAAGCCTCAGCCTTTCGATTTCGTGAAGCAGCTGCCATTGTGCAGCGCGGAAAATCTTTCTAGACAGGCGGCGCATGTCATTGAAGCGCACCTTGTCCGACGAGGTTGATGCGGGGCGCTTCCAAGTCTTGTTTGTACATGTCGTGATCCCAAGACCGCTTCTGGTTTGGGCGTGCATTAGGAGTGCCGATGCTTCGCGGACTTTACGACTGGACCTTGTCGCTGGCGGCGAGCAAATCCGCCGAATGGTGGCTGGCCTTCATCGCCTTCGTCGAGAGCTCGGTGTTCCTGGTGCCGGCCGACGTCCTCTATCTGCCGATGGCGCTGTCACGGCCGGATCGCGCCTATCGTTACGCGCTGGTCGCCACCGTCGCCTCGGTGCTGGGCGGCATCGCCGGCTGGTTCATCGGCCATTATGCCTATGATGCGGTGGCGCGGCCGATCCTCGAATTTTATGGCAAATATGACGAGTTCGAAGCGATGCGCGTCTCATCGGGTGTCGGCTTCATCATCCTGATGCTGGTCACCTCCGGCCTCGCCCATCTGCCGCCGATCAAGGTTGTGACGATCCTGTCGGGCGTCATCGGTGTTCCTTTGCTGCTGTTCATCGTGCTGGCAATCGTGGCGCGCGGTGCTCGCTTCCTGTTTCTCGCCTGGCTCTTGCGCCGCTATGGCGAGCCGATCCGCCACTTCATCGAAAAGCGCCTTGGCCAGATTGCAGGCGCCGCCGCCGCTGCCCTGATTTTGCTCTATATCGTCGTCAAATACGCCGTCTGAACGACATCGAACCGAATGGACTGAGTCCGATGACAGCGACCGTGAATGCCGATACCGGACGCCAGCGGCTGCGCACCGCCCTGTTTCTCGCTGTCGCCATGGCCGCCACGGTCGGCTCGGCGCTGGCCTTCCAGTATCTCGGCGGCTATATCCCCTGCAAGCTCTGCCTCGAGCAGCGCACGCCTTACTACGTCGGCGTGCCCTTGATGCTGCTGGCGGTGCTTGCGTCGGCTCTTCACGCGCCAGCCTGGGTAAGCCGTGGCCTGCTGGCTGTTGGCGGCCTGCTGATGCTCTACGGCGTCTATCTCGGCGTTTATCACTCCGGCGTCGAATGGGCGTGGTGGCCAGGCCCGACCGATTGCACCGCAGCCGCCGGGCCGGTGGACACCGGCGGCAAGGGCGTGCTCGATGCGCTCGACAAATTCGTCCCGCCCTCCTGCGACAAGGCGGCGCTCCGCATCCTCGGCCTGTCGCTGGCCGGCTGGAACGCCATCGCCAGCTTTGTCCTGGCAGTCGTCGCCTTCCGCGGCGCCTTTGCCCGCGACTGATTTAGCGCGACATGAGATCATCCAAGAATTCGGCAGGCTGAGTCGGGTGGAGTGATTGTCGAGAACCGAAGCGGAGCGGACATTGGTCCGTGAGCATCGGAAGCGCAGACAATCGCTTCAGACGGCCAGCCTCCCGAATTATCGGATGATCTCACGGCTCAAGTTCGACATCCCAGTACAGATAATCCATCCAGCTTTCGTGTAGATGGTTGGGCGGGAACAGCCGGCCGTTATTATGCAAATCATGCACCGTCGGCTGGTAGGGCTTCTGCAGCGGCCACATCTTGGCGTGGGCCGGCATCATGCCGCCCTTCCTCAGATTGCAGGGCGAGCAGGCAGCGACGACATTCTCCCAGGTCGTGGCGCCGCCGCGATGGCGAGGAATGACATGGTCGAACGTCAGATCGTCCGGCGTGCCGCAATATTGGCATTGGAAACGGTCACGCAGGAAGACGTTGAAACGGGTAAACGCCGGATGCCTCGACGGCTTCACGTAAGCCTTCAGGCTGACGACGCTCGGCAGCTTCATCGAAAAGGTCGGTGAAGAGACGGCGTGTTCGTATTCGGCGACGATGTTCACCCTCTCGAGGAACACCGCCTTGATGGCATCCTGCCAGGACCAGAGCGACAGGGGGTAATAGCTGAGCGGACGGTAATCCGCATTCAGCACCAGCGCTGGAAGCCCATCCGGAGATACGGCAACCGTCACGTCGTTGACCTCCTTCACCCTAGAACCGGTCGACGCGGATACTGTAAGCCCGACATGACAGGGATGTGAAGCGGATTGTCGATCATGCCGGGTCTCAAAAACGCATGATTTCAATGCTTTTTTGCGGATTCAGGCCGGAGGCGCGGCATCCCTGCCCTTCAATTCGCGATAATAAGCCCAGAAAAGCCGCGATGCGACGCCGCGCCACGGGCTCCATGATTCGGCAAGCCGGATCAGCATTTTCTCCGGCGGACGCGGGTCGATGCCGAGTGCATGGCCGACCGCGCTCTGCAATGCAACGTCGCGCGCCGGAAAGATATCTGGGTGTCCGGCGGCAAACAAAAGGTAGACTTCAGCCGTCCACGAGCCGATGCCCGGCACCTTGGTCATGGCCGCGATCGCCTCGCTTGCATCGAGCCGGCACAGGTGATCGAGGTCGAGTCCCTCGGCCACCGCCCGGGCGACGGCAACCAGGCCGCGCTGCTTGGGCCGCGACAGCCCGGCCTCGCGAAAGATCGCCTCGTCGGCGGCAAGTATCGCCTGCGGCGTCAGCGGATCGAGCAGTCTCGTCAGCCGGCCGAAGATGGCATCGGCGCTCGCGCGGGACACTTGTTGTGAAACGACGATCGAGGCAAGGCTCCTGAACCCCGGCTCCGACAGCCTGAGCGGCACCTCGCCGGCCATGCCGCGCACTTTTTCCAGGCGTGGGTCGAGCAAGCATAGCCTATCCAGCCCTTGCGCAATGTCGTCGAGACTGGCGATGCGTTGCATGTCTGCTTGTTCCAAAATCAAAAGTGCCGCACGCTTCGTCACGTGTCCCTCTGGACGCACGACGCCGCCGGCGCAAAGTAGCAATTGGCGAAAGCGCCACACAACCCGATTGCCGCCGGACAATGACACTGCTGACATTCCGCTTCGCGCCGAGCCCGAACGGCGAACTGCATCTCGGCCATGCCTATTCGGCGCTGCTCAATCAGAAATTGGCAAAGGCGGCGGGCGGACGCCTGCTGCTGCGCATCGAGGATATCGATACGACACGCTGCACGCCGGAATTCGAGGCAGGCATTTTTCGCGACCTGAAATGGCTGGGGCTTGGCTGGGAGGAACCGGTGCGCCGCCAGTCCGAGCATTTTGCCGAATATCGGGCGATGCTCGAGCGGCTGATCAAGGAAGAACTTGTCTACCCGGCCTTCATGAGCAGAAGTGAGATCCGCGCCTTTATCGCCGACAGCGAGAAGCGTGGCCGCGACTGGCCGCGCGACCCGGACGGCGTGCCTCTCTATCCCGCCGCCGACAAGGCGTTGACAGCGAGCGAACGCAAGCGGCGCGTCGCCGAAAATGTGCCATTTGCCTGGCGGCTGGACGTCGATGCGGCAATAGCGCGCGCCGGCAAGGACCTGTCATGGGCCGAACACACGGACGAGACGCTCTCCGCGACGCGTCGTATCGAAGCCCATCCGCAGGATTGGGGCGACGTGGTCGTGGCGCGCCGCGAAATCCCGACCAGTTATCACCTCGCCGTCACCATGGACGACGCGCTGCAGGGCGTCAGCCATGTCGTGCGCGGCCAGGACCTTTATTCCGCGACCAGCGTGCAGCGGCTGCTTCAGCAACTGCTTGGCCTGCCGCAGCCGGCCTATTTTCACCATCGCCTGATCCTCGGCCCGGACGGACGAAAACTGTCGAAGAGCCTTGGCGATACCGGCCTTGCCGCCCAGCGTAAGGCGGGCGCATCGCCCGCCGATCTCAAGCGGCTGGTCGGTCTCTAGACTAGACCGGTGAGCTCGCGGCCATCAACGGCGCTCCTTCAATTCAAATGACTCTATGGATCAACCGTTTGGTTTTGCTTGCCGGCCCGAACGGCATTAAGCAGTCGCCGCAGTCGATCCCTCACCCGAATTCATCGCGGCCTCCGGAAATGCACAGCCTCAAGCGGTTCATCCCCGCCTCTTTCGTCGTCCTGTGGGCGACCGGCTTCATCGGCGCGCGCTATGCCATGCCGTGGGCGGAGCCCTTTACGTTCCTGGCCGCGCGCTTTGTCCTGGCCGCAATCCTGCTTGTCGCTTTGATGGCCGCACTTGGTTCGAGCCGCGCCACCCGCGATGAGGCGCTGCACGCGACCGGTGCCGGCATCCTGATGCATGGCATCTATCTCGGCGGCGTGTTCTGGGCAATCCACCGGGGCATGCCCGCCGGACTTTCAGCCCTGATCGTCGGCCTGCAGCCGCTGATCACGGCAGTGCTCGCCGGCCGGCTTCTCGGCGAGGCCATCCTGCCGCGCCACTGGGCCGGTCTCGGCCTCGGGTTGATCGGCGTGGTGATCGTGCTTTGGCCGAAGCTCGGTGCGCTCGGCGGCGGCGTGACGGCCGAGACACTGGGCGCCTCGCTGGTCTCGGTACTCGGCATGAGCGCCGGCACCATCTGGCAGAAGCGCTTTGCTTCCGGCGGCGATCTGGTGGCTGCCACGTTCTGGCAATATGTCGGCGGCGCATCGGTGATGGCTCTGGCCTCGCTCGCCTTCGAGACCCGAACGGTCATCGTCAACGGCGAGCTGATCTTCGCCATGGCCTGGCTCGTGCTGGTGCTGTCGATCGGCGCCATCTTCCTGTTGATGGTGATGATCCGCGACGGCGAAATGTCGAAGGTCGCCTCGCTGTTTTACCTCGTGCCGGCTGTCACCGCGGTCATCGCCTGGGCATTGTTCGGTGAGCACTTGAGCCCGCTCCAGATCGCCGGCATGGCGATCGCGACGCTCGGCGTCGGGCTGGCGACGGCTCAGCCGCCGACGCGGGCACGCGCCTCTAAATAGCGGCTGATCGCGGCGTTGAGCTCGCCACCGAGGATGAAGATCGCTGAGACGATATAGAGGAACACGACGGCGATCATGATCGAGGCGAGGCCGGCATAGGTCGTCACATAGGACGAGAAATGATCGAGATAGGCGGCGAAGATGGTCGACCCGATGAGCCAGCCGACCAGCGTGAAGATGATGCCAGGCACGATCGAAACGAGGCGGCGCTTGCCGGCCGGCAACCAGAAATGCACGGCGAACAGGCCGCCGATGATGACTACAGAGGCGATGACGTAACGCCACAGCGTGATCGTGCCCATATAGGGTTTTATCCATTCGAAATGCGACTCGGCCAGCCGTGCCAGCAATGGCGCGAAGACCAGCAGCACGCTGATGGCCAAAAACCCGGCCGTCGCGATCAGCACGAAGATGATGCTCTGCACCCGCCGATAGATGATGCCGCGCGTTTCCGAGACACGATAGGCCCGGTTGAGCGAGGTGCGCAGCGCCTCGATGCCGTTCGAGGCGAAATATCCGGCAAGCACGATACCGTAGGTCAACAGGTCACTGCGCCGGACGGTAAGCACGTTGAGCACCTCGCGCGCGATCGGTTTGGCGATCTGCTCGGGCCATGTGTCGAACACAAGGTGCACGGCGGTGTCGGCGAAAGCCTGCGCGCCGAAAAAACTCGCCAGCGTCGTGGCGAAGATCAGGAAAGGAAAAAGCGCCATCAGCGCGGTGATCGCCAGATGGCTGGCCATTGCCCAGCCGTCGTCGGTGTTGAAATGGCCGAGCGCGTCGTAGAGGACGCGTTTGAGGGCTACGATCTTCCGCAACAAGAACCGCGTTCCCTTCGATTGTCCCGACGCCGCGAATATGGGAAGGGTTTGCGGTAAATGACAACCCTAGGTCAAACCACCATTCCTCCCGGAGAAGAGTTGCGCACCATCATTGTCACAGGTGCCTCTTCCGGTATAGGCGCCTATTGCGCCCATGCTCTTAAGAAGGAAGGCTGGCGGGTGTTCGCGACGGCCCGAAAGCCCGAAGATATCGCTGCGCTCGAGGCCGACGGCATCGAGGCCTTTTATCTGGACTACACCGAGCCCGGATCGATCGAGGCGCTGGTGGCGTCGGTGCTGGAACGGACCGGCGGCCGGCTCGATGCGCTCTTCAACAATGGCGCCTACGGACAGCCCGGCGCCGTCGAGGACCTGCCGGTCGAGGCTTTACGGCAGCAGTTCGAGGCCAATGTCTTTGGCTGGCATGACCTCACTCGCCGTGTCGTACCGGTGATGCGCCGCCAAGGCCATGGTCGTCTCGTTCATTGCTCGTCGATCCTCGGCCTGGCGCCGGTGCCTTTTCGCGGCGCCTACTCGGCATCGAAGCACGCTATCGAAGGGCTGATGCTGTCCCTCTACCAAGAACTCCTCGGCAGCGGAATCCATGTTTCGCTGATCGAGCCCGGGCCGGTGAAATCGAAGATCGCCAGCAACAGCCTTGTGTGGTTCCTGGCAAATATCGATCACGAGAAGTCCGTTCATCGCCTCGCCTATGCGGCGCAACTCAAACGGCTGCGGGCCGGCGGCAGCACATCGCGGCTGAAGCCCGGGCCGGAGGTGGTTTATTCCGCCTTGCATCATGCGCTTCTGTCGCGGCGCCCGCGCCCGCATTATGTGGTAACTGTGCCGGCCCGCATCGGCGCGATCCTTAAACGCATCCTGCCGTCATCGGCACTCTACCGTCTGCTCGCCAAACGCGCCTGAACGCAATCCAACTGGAACACACCATGGCAACCGTCTTCAACATCCTCGCCGTTCTCGTTATGGTCGCCGTGGTGATCGTACTGATCCGCGGCCTCATCAACATGATGCGCGGCGGCTCCAGCATGACCTCCAACAAGCTGATGCAGACGCGCGTGCTCTTGCAGTTCGTGGCCTTGGTGCTGATCATGCTGGCGGTGTATTTCACCCGTAAGTGACGCAGCAGCCACCAGCCGGGAGGTAACCCGTGGTCAAGCTCAACAAGATCTACACCCGCACTGGCGACGATGGCACCACAGGCCTCGGCTCTGGCGAGCGGCGGCTGAAATCCGACCTTCGCATCGACGCCTACGGCACGGTCGACGAGGCCAATGCCTGCATCGGCATGGCCCGCATTCATACCGCGGCAGTAAATCCGGCGATCGATGCGATGCTCGGCCGCATCCAGAACGACCTTTTCGACCTCGGCGCCGATCTGGCAGTTCCCGATAATGGCAAGCCGCTCGACTACGAGCCGTTGCGCATCATCGCCTCGCAGACCGACCGCATCGAACAGGATATCGATCTCCTCAACAAGGACCTTGAGCCGCTCAAATCCTTCGTGCTCAACGGCGGTACGCCGGCAGCGGCTGCCCTTCACCTCGCCCGCACGGTGGCCCGCCGCGCCGAGCGCATCATGGTGGCGCTGTCGCAAGACCCGGACGAGCACGTCAACCGCGAGGCGATAAGATACATCAACCGTGTCTCGGACTTTCTGTTCGTCGCCGCACGCGCGGTCAATGACAACGGAAATGCCGACGTGCTATGGGTTCCCGGCAAGAACCGCTGAATCCGCCGGAAGCGGGAGAGGCCCGATGTTCATCCCGCTTTACGACACCAACCGGCTGCGGCACATCAAGCTGCAATATGTGACGATCAGCCTGATCGCGCTCAACGTGCTGATCTACTTTGTCACCACACTGGGCGGCGAGGATTTCGCCAACGCCGCGGTGCTGGGCCTCGGTTTCATCCCGTCGGTTGTGCATGACAGCGTCGAGCTCGCTCCGCAATTTGTCGTCATTCCGGAGAGCCTGAGCTATCTGACCTATTCCTTCCTGCACGCGGATATCTTCCACCTCGGCGGCAACATGCTGTTCCTGTGGGTGTTCGGCGACAATGTCGAGGATGCACTCGGCCATGTCCGCTACCTCGTCTTCTACCTGCTTTGCGCCATCGCCGGCGCTTTCTTCCAGGGTCTGGTTGCCTGGGATTCGCCGGTGCCGCTGATTGGCGCGTCGGGCGCCATCGCCGGTGTGGTCGCCGCCTATCTGATCCTTTATCCGCGGGTGAAGGTATGGGTGCTGGTCTTCGCGCGCATCCCGTTGCGCATCCCGGCCTTCATCCCGCTGATCCTGTGGATCCTGTTCCAGATCTTCATGTTCGCCCAGGGGGGCGAGGATCAGGTTTCCTGGGCCTGCCATATCGGCGGCATCATCGCTGGAGCCGTGCTGGTGCTTGTCTTGCGCAGCCGCGGCGTACCGCTACTCGCCGGCGCAGACGAGGAGCCGGCCGTGGTCGCCGGTCCGGTGCCCGTAGCCGTGGAGCCGGCGCCAAGCGACCCACAACCTGCGCAGCCGGCGCCGCGCTGGGGCCGGGGGCCGTTTCCGGTCCGGACTGAACCGATTTGAGTGCTTCGCCGAGGATCCGAGTGCGCCCCGGATATTGACGCGCGGGGTCGCCGCAACTACGGAAGCGCCACCCTACTGGCGTGGCGAAGACCAGAATTCCGTCCGGAATGTCGGCTTTCGACAACTCTGAAGAGGTGCACGCTGCTATAGCGCGCCCGACGAGCGTGAAGAGACTATCGTGAAAGAGGTGACAGGCAAATGAAGATCCTTGTGCCCGTGAAGCGGGTTGTGGATGCGAACGTCAAGGTCCGGGTGAAGGCGGACGGTTCGGCGGTGGAACTCGCCAACGTCAAGATGGCGATGAACCCGTTCGACGAGATCGCGGTCGAAGAGGCGATCCGGCTGAAGGAAGCTGGCAAGGCCGAAGAGATCATCGTCGTGTCGATCGGGCCGCAGCAGGCCCAGGAGACCTTGCGCACGGCGCTCGCCATGGGCGCCGACCGCGCCATCCTGGTCAAGACCGACGAGCAGACTGAGCCGCTGGGCGTCGCCAAGGTGCTGAAGGGCGTCGTCGAGGCAGAACAGCCCGGTCTTGTCATTCTCGGCAAGCAGGCGATCGACGACGATTCCAACCAGACCGGCCAGATGCTGGCCGCACTTCTCGGCTGGGCGCAGGGCACCTTCGCCTCCAAGATCGTGCTCGACGGTGACAAGGCCACGGTGACGCGCGAGGTCGATGGCGGCCTGCAGACGCTGGAACTGAAGATGCCGGCGATCGTCACGGCCGATTTGCGGCTGAACCAGCCACGCTACGCGTCTCTGCCCAACATCATGAAGGCCAAGAAGAAGCCGCTCGACGAGAAGAGCCCTGCCGATTACGGCGCCGACGTCAAGCCGCGGCTTAAAGTGATCAAGACCGAGGAGCCGGGCGGCCGCAAGGCGGGCGTCAAGGTCAAGAGCGTCGCCGAACTGGTAGACAAGCTGAAGAACGAAGCCGGCGTGCTCTAAGGAAATCCGATGAGGCCGGCCTGCAAACGGCCGGTTTCTCCGCTTCCGGTGCTCACGTACTGAAGTACGCTCCGCTCCGGTTCTCGAAACCAACCGTTTTCGACTCGGCCTGACCGGATTTCAGGAGCCTCGAAGACGAAAGTCAGGAAAACATCATGGCTATTCTTCTGATTGCCGAACACGACAACGCTGCGCTTTCCGACCAGACCGCCAAGGCGCTTTCGGCGGCGCTGCAGATCGGTTCGGACGTGCATGTGCTGGTTGCCGGCAAAGGTGCCAAGCCGGCAGCGGATGCCGCCGCCAAGCTCAAGGGCGTCACCAAGGTGCTGCTCGCCGACGCCGACGAACTGACCGAGCGTCTCGCCGAACCGCTGGCGGCACTCGTCGTTTCGCTTGCTGAGCCATACGAGACGATCATCGCGCCGGCGACCTCGTCGGGCAAGAACGTCGCGCCCCGCGTGGCGGCGCTGCTCGATGTCGCCCAGATATCTGAAATCATCGAAGTCGTGTCGCCCGACACCTTCAAGCGGCCGATCTATGCCGGCAACGCCATCCAGACGGTGCAGTCCAGTGACGCCAAGAAGGTCATCACGGTGCGTACCGCTTCCTTCCAGGCAGCACCCGAGGGCGGTTCCGCGCCGGTCGAGACGGTCCAGGCGGCGGCCAATCCCGGCCTGTCGAGCTTTGTCGAGAACAAGCTCTCCGAGACCGACCGTCCAGAGCTGACCTCGGCCAAGATCATCATCTCGGGCGGCCGTGCGCTGGGCTCCTCCGAGAAGTTCCAGGAGGTCATCCTGCCGGTCGCCGACAAGCTCGGTGCGGCTGTCGGCGCATCTCGCGCCGCCGTCGATGCCGGCTATGCGCCGAACGACTGGCAGGTCGGCCAGACCGGCAAGGTGGTGGCGCCCGACCTTTACATTGCCGTCGGCATCTCCGGTGCCATCCAGCACCTTGCCGGCATGAAGGATTCGAAGGTGATCGTTGCCATCAACAAGGACGAGGAAGCGCCGATCTTCCAGGTCGCCGACTACGGTCTCGTCGGCGATCTCTTCGTCATTCTGCCGGAACTGCAAAAGGCGCTTTGACGCCTTCTGCCAAAGCGTATTAAATTCTGAGGGGTGGGGTAGACGAAGTCGCCCCGCCCTTTTAGTTTGCACTGCACAAAAAACGGGCCGCAAAGGCCTCGACGGGATCGGGTAATGAGCAAGATCGAGACGATCGGCATCATCGGCGCGGGCCAGATGGGTGGCGGCATCGCCCATGTGTCGGCGCTGGCGGGCTATAAGGTGCTGGTTTACGATATTTCGCCCGACCGCATCGAAAAGGGCATCGCTACGATCAGCGGCAACATGGCCCGTCAGGTCGGCTCCGGCAAACTCGAGGAAAAGCTGCGCAATGAGGCGATGGCGCGCATTTCGGCGGCACCGGCCATGGCCGACCTTGCGGGCGCCGATCTGGTGATCGAAGCAGCGACCGAGGACGAGACGGTCAAGCGCAAGATCTATGCCCAGCTCTGCCCGCAGCTCAACCCCGAGGCCATCCTGGCGACGAACACGTCATCGATCTCGATCACACGGCTGGCTTCGCAGACCGACCGGCCGGAACGCTTCATCGGCATACATTTCATGAATCCGGTTCCGGTGATGAAGCTGGTCGAGCTGGTGCGCGGCATCGCCACCGAGGACCAGACCTTCGAGGCGGCAAAAACCTATGTGAAGCAGCTCGACAAGACGATCACCGTCTCGGAGGATTTCCCGGCCTTCATCGTCAACCGCATCCTGCTGCCGATGATCAACGAGGCGATCTACACGCTCTATGAAGGTGTCGGCTCGGTCGACGCCATCGATACCGCCATGAAGCTCGGCGCCAACCATCCGATGGGGCCGCTGCAGCTTGCCGATTTCATCGGGCTCGATACCTGCCTGTCGATCATGCAGGTGCTGCATGACGGGCTGTCGGATTCGAAATACCGCCCCTGCCCGCTGCTGGTCAAATATGTCGAGGCCGGCTGGCTCGGCCGCAAGACCGGGCGCGGCTTCTACGACTATCGCGGCGAGCATCCCGTTCCGACACGCTGATCGCCTCGCTACCAGCGCACAAAAAGTCGTCCGCCGAGCGCCCCGAGCACGGCAAGGATGGCGGCCGCGATCGTATACCAGGTGCCGACGAAAAGCGGCGAATCGTCGAAGCAATGCGCCGCATAGAAGGTCGCCGCCAGCCCGCCGGCAAGCAGGCCCGCGGCCGCACCGGCAAGCACCGGCCTTGTCGGCGCGCCATGGCGCAGCACCGCGAGAAAGACGGCAAGCGGGCCGATCCCGATCAACGGAATTAAGGTCAGGCAGATGACCATGTTCGTGCCGACCAGGCGCGTGCCCCAGTCGGACGCAGGCACGGCGAAGAGTTCGAGAATCACAGCCACAATCACCAGCAGCGGCGCGGCGACCATCCAGCTCACCGCCCGGCCGGTCGATGCACCGGGCGTCGACAGCCCACGCACCAGGACAAAGGCGCTGGCGGCAAGAGCAATCGTGAAGACGAATTTGGACAGGAACCGCATCGTGTGCATGGCGATCGCAATGTCGGGGCGCGGGCCGATCGTCAGCCAGAAAACCGCGGCCGCGATCACGATGGCCGCGCCGGCGGCAAGCCACCAGGCGGTGCCTAGCGGCAGCGCCTTGCTGCGGGCATCGGCGTCGAGCGCCTTGATGAAATCTTCGGTCCTCATGTTATTCCCGCCCCGCCCTGAACCGTTTGGCAATGGCGGCAAGCCCGCGGTGCAGTGACACCCGCACAGCCGTCTCGCTGATGCCGAATTTGGCCGCGGTCTCACCGATTGACCGGCCTTCGACCGATACGGCCGAGACGACGGAACGCTGTGCCGGCGGCAGGCTGTCGAGCGCCCGGTTGACGTCGCGCTCGCTCACCGTCTCCGATTCCGGCTCGGCAAAGGTCTCGGCGATTTCGTCGATCTCGATCTCGATCCGCCGACCGCGCCGCCGGAACGCATCGATCAGCTTGAAGCGGGCTATTGCATAGACCCAAGGCAGCACCGGCGCATCATGGCGCCAGGTGTGTCGTTTCACATGAATGGCCAGCAAGGTTTCCTGCACGACATCCTCGGGATCCACCCCGCCCTGCACGATCTTGCGCCGGGCAAAGCCACGAACGAGCGCGGCGATCCGGTGCAGAAAGTCGGCATAGGCCCTTTCGTCTCCGGCGATCGCGGCCCGCAGCAGCCGTGAAAGCTCGGCTTCGTCCTTGCCGCTCACAAGAGTTCACTCCCCGATATTCGCTTCTCGGCGCTGATTTGTTACGGGGCCGGCGAAATAATGTCCAAGGCAAATTAGCTGAGCATCACGAAAGTTTGCTCCTTTTGAGCGATTGAGTGGGTCAGCAATGTTGACTGCACCAGTCAGGTATTGGTAGGTGCAGCGTGCCAAGCCAAAGACCATCGAAATCGAGGACGACGCCATGAAATATGTTCTTTCCGCCCTTGCCGGTGCGACAGCACTTGCAATCAGCCTGATCGCCGGCCCGGCAATAGCAGAGGACGAGGGCATCGTCGTTTACAACGCCCAGCACGAAAACCTGACCAAGGCCTGGGCGGAGGGATTTACCAAGGAAACCGGCATCAAGGTTACCGTCCGCAATGGCGGCGACAGCGATTTCTCCAATCAGATCGTTGCGGAAGGCACCGCTTCGCCCGCCGATGTATTCCTGACGGAGAATTCGCCGGCCATGGCATTGGTCGAGGCGGCCGGCCTGTTCGCACCGGTCGACACCGAGACGCTGGCCCAGGTTCCGCAGGAGTACCAGCCGGCGAGCGGCAAATGGGTCGGCGTTGCCGCGCGCAGCACCGTCTTTGCCTACAACAAGACCAAGCTGAGCGCCGACCAGCTGCCCAAATCGCTGCTCGATCTCGCCGATCCGAGCTGGAAGGGCCGCTGGGCCGCTTCGCCCTCCGGCGCCGATTTCCAGGCGATCGTCAGCGCGCTTCTGCAGCTCAAGGGTGAGGCGGCGACGGCCGAATGGCTGAAGGCGATGAAGGAGAATTTTACCGCCTATAAGGGCAACAGCACGGTGATGAAGGCGGTCAATGCCGGCGAGGTCGAAGGCGGCGTGATCTATCACTATTACTACTACGGCGATCAGGCCAAGACCGGCGAGAACAGCAAGAACGTCGAGTTGCACTATTTCAAGCATCAGGATCCCGGTGCTTTCGTGTCGATTTCCGGCGGCGGCGTGCTGGCCTCGAGCAAGCACCCGAAGGAAGCGCAGGCTTTCCTGAAATGGGTCACCGGCAATCGTGGCCAGGACGTGCTGAAAACAGGCGATTCGTTCGAATACGCAGTCGGCAAGGGCGCCGAGTCCAATCCGAAGCTGGCGCCGCTGGCCGATCTGCAGGCGCCGAAAGTCGACCCGACGACGCTGAACTCGAAAAAGGTGACCGACCTGATGACGGCGGCCGGCTTGCTTTAGCCGGCGTTCGTCCTAAAAGGGCAACCGACTGCGCTCCTGTGGGAATTCGCTTTCCACAGGAGCGCTCTGTTTTCAAGATGGCATTTGCCTATGACCACAAGCTACCCGCGAGATTATCCGCCGCCGATCGTTTCCGCCTCCGGGCGGAGCTGGCGCAACGTCTGATCTGATGCAATCCGCGATCGATCTCGCACGCCCAGGCTTGCCGGCCGACGCCACGGCCGTGCGGGCACGTCGTTGGTCGGTCTCATGGATTGCGTTGACTGCCGTCTTTGTCTCGCTTTTCGCGCTGCTGCCGCTTGCCTTCATCGTCTGGGTGGCGGTGCAGACCGGCTGGGAAACGGTGGCGGCGCTGGTGTTCAGGCCGCGCGTCGGCGAACTTCTGGTCAACACCAGCCTGCTGGTGGTGTTGGCGGTGCCGATCTCGATCGTGCTGTCGGTGGCGCTGGCCTGGCTCACCGAGCGCAGCGATCTGCCGGGTGCCCGCCTATGGGCCTGGCTGTCGGTGGCGCCGCTCGCCATTCCGGCCTTCGTCCACAGTTACGCCTGGGTCACCATGGTGCCCAGACTGCACGGCCTGTGGGCCGGCGTGCTTGTGTCGGTCATCGCCTATTTCCCCTTCCTTTATCTGCCGGTGGCGGCGGCATTGCGCCGGCTCGATCCCGCTCTCGAGGATGCAGCGGCAGCCCTTGGTCTCGGCCCGTGGCGTGTGTTCAGGCGTGTCGTGCTGCCGCAGCTCCGGCTCGCCATTTGCGGCGGCTCCCTGCTGGTCGGCCTGCATCTCCTGGCCGAATACGGGCTCTATGTCTTCATCCGCTTCGACACCTTCACCACCGCGATCGTCGACCAGTTTCAGTCGACCTTCAACGGTCCCGCCGCCAACATGCTGGCCGGCGTGCTGGTGACCTGCTGCCTTGTGCTGCTCGGGCTGGAGGTGCTGGTGCGCGGCGAGGAGCGCTATGCCCGCGTCGGTTCGGGTGCTGCGCGCCAGCAGCAGCGCACGGGCCTTGGGCGCGCCACCATTCCTTGCCTGCTGCTGCCTGCCATTACCACGCTGCTGGCGCTCGGCGTGCCGTTCGCCACTATCGGCCGCTGGCTCATGGCCGGCGGCGCCGATGTCTGGCGGCTCGACGAGATCGGCCTGGCGCTTGGCCAAACGCTGTTCCTAGCAATTGCCGGCGCGCTGCTCGCCACCGTCGCGGCAATGCCGATGGCGTGGATTTCGATCCGCGCGCCGGGGCGGCTGCAACGCGTCCTGGAGGGCTGCAACTATATCGTCGGCGCGTTGCCCGGCGTTGTCATCGCCCTGGCGCTGGTCACCATCGCCGTGCGTATCGCCATGCCGCTCTACCAGACCCTGTTCACCATCCTGGTCGCCTATGCGCTGATGTTCCTGCCGCGCGCCCTGATTAGCCTCAGGGCGTCGATCGCACAGGCGCCGGTCGAGCTCGAACGCGCCGCCTCCAGCCTCGGCCGGTCGCCGCTCAAGGCGCTGTGGTCGACGACCATCCGCCTGTCGGCGCCGGGCGCCGCAGCCGGCATGGCGTTGGTCGCGCTGGGTATCATGAACGAATTGACCGCAACCCAGATGCTGGCGCCCAACGGCACCCGCACGCTGGCCATGGCGTTCTGGTCCTATAGCGGCGAGATCGACTATGCGTCGGCGGCGCCTTATGCCCTGATCATGGTGGCGATGTCGCTGCCTTTGACCTGGTTGCTCTACGTCCAGTCGAAGCGGATGGCCGGGCGATGAGCTTTCTCGAGCTGAGCGGCATCCACAAGCACTACGGGCCCGTCGCAGCACTTGCCGGCGTCGACCTCAGCGTGGCCAGCGGCAGCCGTACGGCAATCGTCGGGCCGTCCGGTTGCGGCAAGACCACCTTGCTGCGGCTGATCGCCGGCTTCGAGGCGCCGGACCAGGGCCGCATCGTGCTTGATGGCGAGGTGCTGGCCGATGGCGACACGGCCGTGCCGGCGCATCGCCGCGGCATCGGGCTGGTGGCGCAGGACGGCGCTCTATTCCCGCATCTGAGCATCGCCGCCAATATCGGCTTCGGCATGGGGCGTCACGAGGAAAAGCGCAGTGAGCGCATCGCCGAGCTCGCCTATGTCGTCGGGCTGGACAAAGGTATCCTGAAGCGCCGTCCGCACGAACTCTCCGGTGGCCAGCAGCAGCGCGTCGCGCTCGCCCGCGCCATGGCCATGAAGCCGCGGCTGATGCTGCTCGACGAGCCGTTCTCGGCGCTCGACACCGGCCTGCGCGCCTCGATGCGCAAGGCCGTGGCCGAGCTCCTTGAAACCGCCGGCATCACCACCATCCTGGTCACCCACGACCAGGCCGAGGCGCTGTCATTCGCCAGCCAGGTCGCGGTGATGCGCGACGGCAAATTCTCGCAGGTCGGCACGCCGCGCGAGCTCTATTTCAAGCCGAAGGACAGGATGGTCGCCGAGTTCCTTGGCGACGCCATCGTCCTGCCGGCAAGGATCGCCGATGGCTTCGCAATCTCGCCGCTCGGCCGCATCGCTGTCGACAGCTCGGAGCGGCGCGACGTCGCTCGCATCATGCTGCGGCCGGAGCAGGTGTTGCTGAAACGCACATCGCGTGAAGGCATGTCCGGCACGCCGGACATGCTGTTCGGCGAGGTGACGGAATCGGAGTTCGCCGGCTCGATGTGCACCATCGCGGTGCGTCTGTTGAACAGCCCCGATCCGCCCGACGCCGCCGCCATCGGCAATACGCCGTTGATCCTGCGCAAGCCGGGCATGGACGCGCCGGCGATCGGCGAGATCGTCCGGCTGACCGTGTCGGGCAAGGCGCATGTGTTTGCCTGAACGGTTTTGCGCAAGGCCGACTTCAATCGACCCGTTTGCCCGCCTGATCGAACCAATGCAGCTTTTCGGACCTAGCCACGACGCGCAATTGGTCGCCTGGCTTGGCGCTAGCGCGGCCTGAGACGCGCACCACGATGCGGCTGCCGGCTGCCACGCAATGGAGAAAGCTTTCGGCACCGACCGGTTCGACCGCTTCCACTGTTGCCGGCAGCGCGAGCGCGCCGGCCGGCGCCTCTGTCGCGAAGGTGATGTCGGCGTCCTCCGGACGAAAGCCTAGTGTCACTGCCTTGCCCTGTCGAGGCGCCAAGCCAATCACAGTACCGTCCGCCAATACCGAGCTTGGGGAGGCCCCTGTGAGCGCCAGCAGATTCATCGGCGGTGCGCCTATGAACGAAGCGACGAAGGTCGAGGCCGGTTTCTCGTACACATCAAGCGGCGCGCCGGTCTGCTCGACCAGGCCGGCGTTCATGACGACGAGGATGTCGGCCAGCGTCATCGCCTCAAGCTGGTCGTGCGTGACATAAACCGAGGTGACGCCAAGCGAGCGCTGCAGATTCTTGATCTCGATGCGCATCTGCCCGCGCAATTTCGCATCGAGGTTGGACAGCGGTTCGTCGAACAGGAAGACCTTCGGGTTGCGTACGATGGCGCGACCCATGGCGACGCGCTGGCGCTGACCGCCGGAAAGCTCGCGCGGGCGCCGGTCGAGCAGCGCCGAAAGCTCCAGCACCTTGGCAGTCGAGCGTACCCTGCTGTCGATCTCGTCATTCGGCGTGCCGCGGTTGCGCAGGCCATAGGCCATGTTGTCATAGACCTTCATATGTGGGTAGAGCGCGTAGTTCTGGAACACCATGGCGATGTCGCGCTCGGTCGGGCCAATGGCGTTGACCACCTTGCCGTCGATGGCGACAGTACCGGCAGAAATCGTCTCCAGCCCGGCGATCATCCTCAGCAGCGTAGACTTGCCGCAGCCGGAGGGGCCGACCAGCACGCAAAGCTCCTTGTCGGGAATGGCGATGGAAACGCCCTTCACGGCCTCGACACCGCTGGGATAGATTTTCCTGACATCCTTCAGATCCACGGTCGCCATCGGCTTCTCACTTTTCGGATTCGACCAGACCGCGCACGAACCAGCGTTGCATCAGCACGACCACCAGGATCGGCGGCACGATGGCCAGCATTGCCGTGACCATCACCAGGTGCCATTGGGTGTCGGCATCGGCGAAGGAAACCATCTTTCTCAGCGCGATGACGATGGTGTTCATGTCGTTGCTGTTGGTGACGAGCAGCGGCCAAAGATACTGCGTCCAGCCATAGATGAAGAGGATCACGAACAGCGCGGCGATGTTTGTCCGCGACAGCGGCACCAGAATATCGAAAAAGAAGCGCCATGGCCCGGCACCGTCGACACGCGCCGCCTCGACCAATTCGCCCGGTATGGTCATGAAGAACTGGCGAAACAGCAGCGTTGCGGTGGCCGAGGCGATCAGCGGGACGATCAGGCCGGCATAGGTGTCGATCATGCCGAGATCGACCATCACCTTGTAGGTCGGCAGGATGCGCACCTCGACTGGAAGCATCAAGGTGATGAAGATCAGCCAGAAGAAGGTCATGCGCAGCGGAAAGCGAAAGAACACAATCGCGTAGGCCGACAGGATCGAGATGAAGATCTTTCCCACCGCAACGCCGAGCGCCATGATCGTGGTGTTGAGGAGCAGCCTGCCGACGCTGACCCCGCCGATACGACCGATGCCGCCGAACAGCGCCTCGCTGTAATTGTTCCATAGCTGGTCGCCGGGCAAGAGCGGCAGGGGCGGCCTGAGGATCGTTTGCAGCGTGTGCGTCGAGGCAACGAAGGTGTAGTAGATCGGAAAAGCCACGATCAATATGCCGAGGATGAGCACGGCATGGGCGATGAAGGTGCGGAGCGGGGACTGGCCGATCATCGCTGCCCTCAGCCGTAATGGACTTTGCGTTCCACATAGCGGAACTGGATCGCTGTGAGCGCAATGACGATGGCCATCAGGATGACCGACTGCGCCGCCGAATCGCCCAGGATCAGATTGACGAAGCCGTCATTGTAGACCTTGTAGACCAGCGTCTCGGTCGTCTTGCCCGGCCCGCCGCCGGTGACGGCATGAACGATGCCGAACGTGTCGAACAGGGCATAGACGGTGTTGACGACCAGCAGGAAAAAGGTTGTCGGCGCAAGCAGCGGGAAGACGATGGTCCAGAAGCGCTTGGTTTCGCCGGCGCCGTCCATGGCCGCCGCTTCGATCAGCGTTTTCGGCACCGCCTGCAGGCCGGCGACGAAGAACAGGAAGTTGTAGCTGATCTGCTTCCAGGCAGCAGCCGACACCAGCAGGATCATGGCGTGGGTGCCGTTGAGCAGCGGGTCCCATACGATGCCGAGGCTTCTCAGCAAATAGGCCAACGAGCCGATCGAGGGATTGAACAGGAAAAGCCAAAGCATGCCGGCAATCGCCGGCGCCACGGCGTAAGGCCATATCAACAGTGTGCGGTAGAGGCCTTTGCCGCGCACGGCCTTCTCGGCCATGACCGCGAGCAGCAGGGCCACAACCATGGCAACGATCGCGGTCGCAAGAGAGAACACTACGGTGACCTTGATCGAGTTGAGGTAGGCCGGATCGGCCAGCACCTTCCGGAAATTGGCAAACCAGACGAACCTGCTCTTCAGCCCGAACGGGTCTTGCCTGAGCATCGACTGGTAAAGCGCCTGACCGGCCGGCCAGTAGAAGAAAACCAGGGTGATGGCGAGTTGTGGCGCCACCAGCAGGTAGGGCAGGATCTTGTTGGGAAAGACGACGCGTGGAGACAGGCTGATTTCCCTCGCTATCCAGGTATCGCCCACGCCGGCTCGCGTGGGCGATATTCCGACCGACTAACCGAGATAATCCCGTCAGTTCTCCAGCGCTTCCTTGATCGCCGCGTTGCCGCGCGCAACCGCATTGTCGAGTGCCTGCTGGGCGGTTTGCTGGCCGGCCAGCATCTTCTCCAGCTCCTCGTTCTGGATATCGCGCACCTGCGGCAGATTCGGCAGGCGCACGCCCTTCGAATTGTCGGTCGGCGACTTGCCGATCATCTGCAGGATGGGTGTCTCGCGGCCGGGGTTCTTGTCATAGAAGCCTGATTTCTTCGTCGCCTCATACGCGGCGAGCGTCACAGGCAGGTATCCCGACTTCTGGTGCAGATATTCCTGCACATCGGTCTTGGACAGATAGGCAAAGAAGGCGGCGACACCCTTGTATTCCTCGTCCGACTTGTTGCCGAACACCCACAGGCTGGCACCGCCCGGCGTCGTGTTCTGCGGGGCACCCTTGGCGTCACTGTCGTAAGGAAGCTGGCCGATGCCATAGTTCATGCCGGACTTGACGATATCGCCGAGGCCGCCCGACGATTCGGTGAAGATGCCGCATTCGCCGGCGAGGAATATCTGCTTGGCTTCGGAGGTGCGCCCGCCATATTTGAATGTGCCGTCCTTGGCCAGGTCAGCGAGCGCCTGGAAGTGGTCGACGAAAATCGGCGCATTGATCTTGAGTTCGACATCACCGCCGGCCAGGCCATTCTGCTGGGTGGCCCAAGGCACGTCATTCCACGCCGCGAAATTCTCCAGGTGGATCCAGGTCAGCCAGGTCGAGGTATAGCCGCAAGGGGCGGCGCCGCTCGTCTTGATCTTCTTGGCAGCTTCCCACACCTCGTTCCACGTCTTGGGCGGATTGTTCACGTCGAGGCCTGCCTTCTGGAAGATGTCCTTGTTGTAGTAGAGGATCGGCGAGGAAGAGTTGTAGGGGAACGATAGCATGGTGCCGTCCGGCTTCGAATAATAGCCGACGATGCCGGGCAGATACTGGCTCTTGTCGAAAGTCATCCCGGCGCCGGTCATCACATCGGCCACCGGCTTTATCGCACCCTCGGCCGCCATCATCACGCCGGTGCCGACGTCGAACACCTGGAGGATATCGGGCGCTTGCCCGGCACGAAAGGCAGCGATGCCGGCATTCAGCGTCTCCGGATAGGTGCCCTTGAACACCGGAACGAGCTCATAGTCGCTCTGGCTGGCGTTGAAATCCTTGGAGATCTTGGCGACGACCTCGGCGTTGGCGCCGGTCATGGCGTGCCACCAGCTGATCTGCGTGACGGCGAAGGCGGAGGTGGTGGAAAGCAGGGTCACGGTGGCGGCGATACCGGCCGCAAAGCCGAAGAACTTCATGTTTCATCTCCCGTTTGTCATTGGCGAAAGGGGCACTTCCGCAAAGCCAATATGTGGCGCTGATGACAATCGGACAACGGTTTTATTGCGGATCAATGAACATCATTCCTTCCTAAAGTGCACTCGCTACCGAACCGGGTGCAAGAAATCACATCACCGTCTTTTCGGCGCAGCGGCGTCGGTTTTCCCCCGAAAAGACCCGCCTCATGGCCCGCGGGTTAACCATTCGTTAAAATCTCCAAGAACTAATCAGTCACACCTCCCCTGTTAGTTTTGGCAGACCGAGTGAACCAGGATGCTGACGGTCTATAATTGTATTGTAAGTCAGCACGATCCGAGACTGGTTGCGCTTGCCGCACTCGTCTGTGGAATTTCTTGCTTCTCAGCGGTTAATCTCCTTAAGCATGTCGGCCGATCGACCGAGCGAAACCGGCTTGTCTGGCTGATGATCGCCGCAGCCTCGACCGGGTTCGGCATATGGGCGACGCATTTCATCGCCATGACCGCGTTTACGCCGGGAATACCGAACGCATACAATCCGGGATTATCCGCCTTTTCGCTTGCCGCCGCCGTTATCATGACCGCGCTTGGGATGTGGGTCGCCACCTTGCGCCGCGGCATCGACCATTTCCTCGCCGGTGGCGCCATTCTGGGCGGCGCCATCGCGACGATGCACTACATCGGCATGGCAGCTTTCGAGGTCGAAGGCCGGGTCGTATGGAACCTGCTCCTTGTCGCGATATCGCTTCTGGCCGGCGTGACCCTCGCGGCACTGGCGCTCCTTGTCGTCTTGCGCCGTCCGTCAGCGCTCGCGACTTTCGGCGGCGCCGCGCTTTTAACGCTGGCGATTTGCAGCTTGCATTTCATCGCGATGGCTGCGGTGTCGATCATTCCGGATTCCTCGATTGAAATATCCGAACATTCCATCGAGCCCATTTCCCAGGCCTTTGCCGCAGCGGTCGCCAGCCTGATAATCCTTGTGCTATCGGGTGCCGCGCTGTGGATCGACCTGCGCTTTCGCCGCCAGAAGCTCGAGGCCGATCGCATGCACGATCTCGCCAATGCGGCGGTGGAAGGTCTGATCGTTTGCGATGGCACCCGCATTGTCAGCGCCAATGACAGTATGGCGAAGCTGACCGGAACAGCGACAGCCACCCTGAACACGATGCAATTCGGCGAGCTTTTCGACGGACAGAGCGCAGCCGATATGTCCGGCTTCGGCGAACAGGCGCAGGAAGCGAAGTTAAGGGGCAGCGACGGGGCGAGAATTCCTGTCGAGCTGATCGCCAGGAAAATCACCTACTGCGGCAGGCCTCATACGGTGCTTGCCGTTCGCGACATCCGTGAGCGCAAGAAGGCAGAACAAGAGATCCTCCGCCTCGCGCATTTCGATCCGCTTACCGGGCTTGCCAATCGGCGGAGCTTTTCTTCCCGGCTGGAAGCAGAATTCGCCTCGATGGATCGTGGCGGCAAGGATGGACATCTGGCGCTCCTGCTGCTTGACCTTGACCGGTTCAAGCAAGTCAACGACCTCTATGGCCACGGGGCCGGCGATGCTATGCTGCAGAAGCTGGCGCACTGCATTTCCGGCATCCCGCGCCACGGACAGATGCTCGCGCGTCTCGGCGGCGATGAATTTGCCATCATAGCTCCGAACCTCCCCGACCCCCTGGCCGCAGGCCGGATAGCCGAGGACTTGCTGGCGGCGATCCGGGAGGAAAACAGGGTTTCGGTCGGCTCCGGCCTCGTCTCGGCCAGCATCGGCATCGCCTTCTTTCCGCTGGATGCCGAAGACCAGGCCGGCCTGATCAGCCATGCCGACACGGCACTCCATCGCGCCAAAACCGAAGGCAGGGACACTTATCGGTTTTTCGAGATAGCCATGGGCACCGCGGCCCGCGACAAGCGCGTGATGGAGCATGAATTGCGCCAGGCGATCGCCCGCAAGGAGTTCCACCTCGTCTATCAGCCGCAGAAGGAGATCCGCGGCGGCAGGATGATCGGCTTCGAAGCCCTGGTCCGTTGGCAGCACCCTGAGCGGGGTGACATTTCTCCGGCCGTTTTCATCCCCGTGGCCGAGGACAGTGGCGCTATCGCGCAGATAGGCGACTGGGTGCTGACGACGGCTTGTAACGATGCTGTTCGCTGGACAAACCCGCTGATGGTCGCCGTCAACGTCTCCGCCGTGCAACTTCACAATCCGAACTTCAGCCGCAAGGTGCACGACGCATTGACGAGATCCGGCCTGGCCCCCGGCAGGCTCGAACTGGAGATCACCGAAACGGCCCTGGTGAAGGACATGCCGCGCGCGCTGGCAACCTTGAGGCAGGTCAAGGCGCTTGGCGTGCATGTGGCGATGGACGATTTTGGCACCGGCTATTCTTCGCTGTCCAACCTCAGCGCCTTTCCCTTCGACAAGATCAAGATCGACGGGTCGTTCATCAAATCGGTCGACAAGAACGCCCAGTTCGCGGCGATCGTTCGCGCCGTGCTGGGGCTTGGACGCGGTCTCGGCCTACCGGTTCTGGCAGAAGGCATCGAGACGCCGGGTGAATTGCAGTTCCTGGACGCCGAGGCTTGCGAGATCGGGCAAGGCTACTACCTCGGCAAACCGGCTCCGATCGAGACATTCGGGGAACTGACGGGCGTGGCCGCTCCGGCAATCCGCACCGCCAGCCGACGCGGCGCAAGCATTGCCGTGCTCAAGCCGCGCCTGCGCACGGTCTGAGCCTATCCCGGCTGAAGCGCCGCCTCGACCAGACGCTTGGCATCCGGCCCCGACCATTCGGCCGGGCCATTCATATGGGCGATCAGGCAGCCTTGCCCATCGATCAGCATGGTGACCGGCAGACCGAGCGCCAGGCCGCGCGTCTTGACGTCGTTGAACAGCGCCATCGTGGCATCGCGATAGTAGCCGAGCGACTTGACGCCGGTGTCCTCCAGGAACTTCTTCGGTTTGGCATCGTCGCCGGCATCGACGTTGACGGCAACAACCTGAAACGCATCGCTGCCCATCTCCTTCTGCAGCGCATCGAGCGCCGGCATTTCGGCGCGGCAAGGTGCGCACCATGTCGCCCACAGATTGAGCAGCACCGTCTTGCCGGCATGATCGGCGATCGTCGTCGGCTTGCCGTCGGGGCCGTTGAAGGCAAGGCTTTTCAGCGATTGCGGCGGATCCGCCGGCAAAAGCGCGGCAACCTGGCCGGTGGCAGCGGCGGCGATCTTCTTGGCACGGTCGGTCTTGGCGGCGCAGGCGACGTCGTCCTTGCCGCCGCCGGCGGCCACTTGCGCGGGCGCCTTGTTGCCAGAACTGCTTTCCCTGACATATACCGCGACCGCGCCGGCCAGCACGCCCGCAACCAAAGCGGCGAGGATGAGACGCAAAGCCGGGAAAAATCTATTGCCGTCTGCCATTTTTGAAAAACTGCTCCGGAGCACGGGTTATAGCGATGAACGACAAGAAGGCCAGCAACCAGATGTGGGGCGGACGTTTTGCCTCGGGTCCGGCCGCAATCATGGAAGCGATCAACGCGTCGATCTCGTTCGACCGCAAACTCTATGCGCAGGATATTCGCGGCTCGATCGCCCATAGCCAGATGCTGGCGCAAACGGGCATTATTTCGGCGGCCGATCAAGAAAAAATCGCTCACGGGCTGAACACGATCCTCGCAGAGATCGAGGCCGGCACATTCGAGTTCTCGACCAGGCTGGAAGACATCCACATGAATGTCGAGGCCCGTCTGGCCGATTTGATCGGCCCCGCCGCCGGCCGCCTGCATACCGCCCGCTCGCGCAACGACCAGGTGGCGGTCGACCTCAGGCTGTGGGTCAAGGACGAATGCTTTCGTGTCGCCGAGGCGCTGAAGGGCCTGATCACGGCGTTCCTGGATCGGGCCGAGGAGCATGCGGCAACGGTGATGCCGGGCTTCACCCACATGCAGGCGGCGCAGCCGGTGACCTTCGGCCACCACTGCATGGCTTATGTCGAGATGTTTGCACGCGACCTGTCGCGTGTCCGCGACGCCATCGAGCGGATGGATGAAAGCCCGCTCGGCGCCGCCGCCCTTGCCGGCACCAGCTTTTCCATCGACCGGCACCAGACGGCGAAGGCGCTTGGCTTCCGCGAGCCGATGCGCAATTCGCTCGACAGTGTTTCGGACCGCGATTTCGCGCTCGAGTTCCTGGGCTTGGCGGCGATCTGCGCGACGCATCTGTCGCGGCTGGCCGAAGAGATCATCATCTGGTCGACGCCGCAATTCGGCTTCGTCAGGCTGTCGGATAGTTTCTCGACGGGTTCGTCGATCATGCCGCAGAAGAAGAACCCGGACGCTGCCGAACTGGTGCGCGGCAAGACCGGCCGCGTCACCGGGCACCTCGTCGGCCTGCTGACGGTGATGAAGGGCATGCCGCTGACCTATGGCAAGGACATGCAGGAAGACAAGGAATCCGTCTTCGACGCGGCCGAGACGCTCGACCTGATGCTGGCGGCAATGACCGGCATGGTGCGCGACATGACGGTGAACACTGCCGCGATGAAAAAGGCGGCCGGCGCCGGCTATTCGACTGCGACCGACCTCGCCGACTGGCTGGTGCGCACGCTCGGGCTGCCGTTCCGCGAGGCGCACCATATCACTGGCCGGGCGGTGGCGCTGGCCGAGGACAGGAAGATCGGGCTCGACAGGCTTTCGCTGGAGGATCTGCAGTCCATTCACCCCGGTATCAGCGCCGACGTGTTTTCGGTTCTTGCCGTGCAGAATTCTGTAAAGAGCCGCACGAGCTTCGGCGGCACCGCGCCGTCCGAGGTGCGCAAGCAGATCCGCTACTGGAAAAAGCGGCTCGCCAAGGCGTAAGACGCGGGGTGCAATGGCCGCAAAACTCGGCTAGAAGCGGCTGCGGGCAACAGTTTTGGACGGATGGCACGATGACCGGAAGCAGGATTTTGGTGACGCTGACGCTGCTGGCGGCAATGGCCACCGTTGCGGCCTGCGGCAGGAAGGCTGCGCTCGACACGCCGTACGCGGCAGCCGTGCAGGCCCGCAAGGACGCCGAGAAGGCCAAGCAACCTTTGCCGCCGGAGCCGGAAAAACCTGTCGAGGACAAGAAATTCATCCTCGACCCGCTGCTCTGATTTCGGACCAATCTCGTGAACCATTTCGACTACCGCGACGGCGCGCTGCATGCCGAGGACGTGGCGATATCAGACATCGCCGCCAGCGTCGGCACGCCGTTCTACTGTTATTCGACGGCGACGCTGACCAGGCATTTTCGCGTCTTCACCGAGGCCTTTGCCGGGCTCGATGCTCTCGTCTGCTATGCCATGAAGGCGAATTCCAACCAGGCCGTGCTGAGGGTGCTGGCAGGGCTCGGCGCCGGCGCCGACGTGGTCTCGGAGGGCGAATTGCGCCGCGCTTTGGCGGCCGGCATCCCGGCAAGCAAGATCCTGTTTTCGGGTGTCGGCAAGACCGCGCGCGAAATGGATTTTGCGCTCTCGGCCGGCATTCTCTGTTTCAACGTCGAATCCGAACCGGAGCTGGAGCTGCTGTCGGCCCGCGCCACCGCGCTGGGCAAGATCGCGCCGATCTCGCTGCGCATCAATCCGGATGTCGACGCCAGGACGCACAAGAAGATTTCGACTGGGAAGGCCGAGAACAAGTTCGGCATTCCGTGGCAGCATGCGCGGAAGGTCTATGCGCGCGCGGCTGAGCTGCCGGGCATCAAGGTCACCGGCATAGACACCCATATCGGCAGCCAGATCACCGAATTGCAGCCCTTCGACGACGCCTTTGCGCTGCTGGTGGAGTTGGTCGGCGCCTTGCGCTCCGACGGTCATGCCATCGAGCACATCGATGTCGGCGGCGGCCTTGGCATTCCCTACCGCCTCGACAACAACCCGCCGCCTTTGCCCGATGCCTATGCCCAGATCGTCAGGAAGCATGTTGCCAAACTTGGGCTGAAAGTGATGTTCGAGCCAGGCCGGCTGATCGTCGGCAATGCCGGCATCCTGGTCTCGCAGGTGATCTTCGTGAAGGAGGGCGACGCCAAGAACTTCCTCGTCGTAGACGCCGCGATGAACGACCTGATCCGGCCGACGCTTTACGACGCTTTCCACGACATCAGGCCGGTGGCGCAGCAGCCGGCCGCTGCACCACGCATGAAGGTCGACGTCGTTGGCCCGGTTTGTGAGACCGGCGACTATCTCGGGCTCGACCGTGACCTGCCCCGGCTGAAATCCGGCGACCTGATCGCTGTCTCCACCGCCGGCGCCTATGGCGCCGTTCAGGCCGGCACCTACAATACCAGGCTGCTGGTACCGGAAGTGCTGGTCGACGGCGACCGCTTCCACGTTGTGCGCCCGCGCCAGACCTATGACGAGCTGATCGGACTGGACTCGGTGCCGGACTGGTTGGAGTAGAACTCTGCAGCTACAGCCGGTGCTGAATGAGCGCCCTGGTCTCAGCGATTCTGTCCTCATTCCGGCGATAGAATATCCACTGCTTGATGCGCTTGCTGCGCAAAAGCCCTGCCTGGGTGAGCACGCGCATATGCTCGCTGAGCGTTGCCTGGGTGATCCCCAGCTTTTCCGCGATCAGCAGCGCGCAGACGCCGTCCTCGACCAGATCGCCGTCCGTCTGCGGCGGAAAATGCGCGCGCGGGTCCTTCAGCCAATCGAGGATCTGGAGCCTGCGCTCGTTGGCGATTGCTTTGAAGACATCGACCTCTTGCATTTAGGCACTTTGCCAAGTTACTAAGTAATGTCAACTCTGAATGTCAACTCTGGGAGTGAAATCATGCTGCACGGCCACACGATCACACGCGAGCGCATTGCGGCGATAGAACCCCGCATCCGGCCCTTCGTGCGCCACACGCCGGTGCTGCGCGTCGACATGGCCGATTTCGGCCGCCCGGCTCTGCCTGTCGACCTGAAGCTTGAGTGCTTGCAGCATTCCGGCTCGTTCAAGGCGCGTGGTGCGTTCACCAATCTCCTCGAACGGCCGGTTCCTGCGGTCGGCGTCGTCGCCGCGTCGGGCGGCAATCACGGCGCCGCCGTCGCCTACGCCGCCATGCGACTCGGCCACAAGGCGACCATCTTTGTTCCCGAAGTGAGCCCGCAGGCCAAGCTGGACCGCATCCGCGGCTACGGCGCCGAGCTGATCGTCGGCGGCGCCCGTTATGCCGAGGCGCTGGCCGCCAGCGAGAGCTTCGCCGAAAAATCCGGCGCGCTGCAGATCCACGCCTTCAACCAGGAGGAGACGCTGGTCGGGCAAGGCACGCTCGGCCTCGAGATCGAGGCTGACCTGCCGAAGCTCGACACCCTGCTGGTCGCCGTCGGCGGCGGCGGGCTGATCGGCGGCATCGCTGCCTGGTTTTCCGGCCGCATCAGGATAATCGCGGTCGAGCCGGAGGGTGCGCCGACGCTTCATCGCGCCTTCGAGGCGGGCCGACCCGTCGACGCGCCGGCTGAGGGCATCGCCGCCGATTCGCTCGCGCCAAAGCGTGTCGGCGAAATGATGTTTCCTATCGCCGAGGCATTCGTCGAGCGCTCGATCCTGGTCGGCGACGACGACATTATCGCCGCCCAGGCGGCGCTGTGGGACCGCGTGCGAATCATCTCCGAGCCGGGCGGTGCGGCCGCCTTCGCGGCGCTCCTGTCCGGCCGCTACGCACCGGCTGCAGGCGAGCGCGTTGCCGTACTGGTCTGCGGCGCAAACGCCAATCCGGCGAAATTCTGACAATATCCGGGGCATTATTGTTCACGTTTTGGGGAACCGCCTCGCCTTCGCCGTGTTTGTTGGTATCCTTAGGGCGATGTGCATCCGCTTGGACGCACGAAGTACGCGCCAAGATTTTAGGTCTTCGCATCGTGCTTCCCGAAAATCGACTTTTCGGGCCCATGCGATAGACTCGTAAGGCCTGGGCTATCCCGCCCGGCCAGGAAGGGCCGATGACACAACGACCCATTTTCACCAGCGATCGCAGTCTGGCCAGGCGCCTTGCCTTGAGCCGGCTGGGGACGCAGGTCTCGATAATCGTCGAACGCGGCTGGCCATTGCTGCTGCCACTGGTCATCGTCGCCAGCCTGTTCCTCAGCATTTCGTGGCTCGGCCTGTTCCCATTTTTGCCCGATCTGGCGCGGATCGGTCTTATCACGGCATTCGGCGTCGCAGCGCTTGCCGCACTCTATCCACTGCGTTTCTTCCGCACGCCATCCAGTGCCGAGGTCGACCGCCGCATCGAGGCGGCCAACCGATTGCTGCACAGCCCGGTGCAGGTCCAGACCGATCGCCCGAGCGGCAAGGAAAGCATTTTTTCGCAAGCCCTGTGGCGCGAGCATCAGCGGCGCATGGCGGACCGGCTGGGCGAGCTTGGCGGCGACGTGCCGCGCACACGCGTGCCGGAACGCGACCCGTGGGCGCTGCGCGCCGTTGCCGCGCTTTTGTTGGTCACTGCCTTTGCCTTCTCATTCGGGCCATCGGGCGGCAGGCTGAGCGACGGTTTTGTTGCCCGTGCCGCCCGCGACGTCGTGCCGCCGCGCATTGATGCCTGGGTGACGCCGCCGGCCTATACCGGCAGGCCGCCGGGATTTCTGAACGCCCCGGTCCTGGCCCACAACGACACNGACGCCGCCGGCCTATACCGGCAGGCCGCCGGTATTCCTGAACGCCCCGGTCCTGGCCAACAACGCCACTCAAGCGCCGCCGACCTTCACGGTTCCGGAGGGCAGCGATGTGTCGCTGCGCGTCACCGGCGGTTCGGGCGAGGAAACGCTGAGCTACGCCGACACCGGCGGCAACACCCGCGCCATCGATCCGACAGGGCCGCAAGCCGCCAAGACTGAGGCAAGTCCGGCAACGCCTTCCACCGTGCGCCAGTTCAGCGGCAAGTTAACGGCCGACGGCACGCTGACGCTGCAGTCCAGCGACGGCGAGCTCGGCCGCTGGGCCTTCGCCATAATTCCCGACAAGCCGCCGCAGATCCGCTTTGTCGGCGAGCCGAAGCGCGCCGTCAACGGCGCCTTCGAACTCAACTACCAGATCGACGACGACTATGGCGCGGCCTCCGCCAAGGCGGTTTTCGCATTGGCCGATCCGCAGGTGCCCAACGCGCATCCGCTCTATGGCCCGCCGGAAATGCCGCTGACGTTGCCGCGCCGCGGCAGCAAGGCCAATGCCGCTAAGACGACGAAGGATCTGACCGACCATGTCTGGGCAGGTGGCAACGTCAAGCTGTCGCTTGTCGCCACCGACGGTGCCGGACACACGGCGACCAGCGAAACCAAGACGCTGGTGATGCCGGAGCGGCCATTCTCCAACCCGTTGACGCGGGCTGTGGTCGAGCAGCGCCGCATACTGGCGCTCGACGCCTATGCCAAGGACCGCGTGCTCGACCTGATGGATGCAATCACGCTCAGGCCGGAAGACACGTTCGACAACATGGCGCACTACCTCGCCATCATGAGCGCCCGCACCCGGCTGAAGATGGCCGACAGCGACGACCAGTTGCGCGACGAGGTCGCTTACCTCTGGGAGATCGCGCTCGGCATCGAGGAAGGCAATCTGTCGGCGGCCGAGAAGCGGCTGCGCCAGGCGCAGCAGGCGCTGCAGGATGCGATCAAGAACGGCGCCAGCGACCAAGAGATCGAGAAGGCGATGAAGGAACTGCGCGAGGCGATGAACCAGTTCCTGCAGGAATTCGCGGCGCGGGCGCAGCAGAATCCGAATGCGCCACAGATGCAGCAGAACGGTCAGGAACTGCGCCAGAGCGACATCGACCGCATGATGGACCAGATCGAGAACCTGGCGAAATCCGGCAATCGCGACCAGGCGCAGCAATTGCTGTCCGAGTTGCAGGACATGATGAACAATCTGCAGGCAGGCCGCCAGCAGCAAGGCGGCCAGCAAGACAGCGAGATGCGCCAGCAGATGGACAAGCTGGGCGAGATCATGCGGCGCCAGCAGGAGATGATGAACGACACTTTCCGTATGGACCAGATGCAGCGCGGCCAGCAACAGCGCGGGCAGAACCGCGACGAGCAGCTCGGCGAGAACGGTGAGCCAGGCCCGATGGGCGAAGAGGGCAAACCCGGCCCGGGTGACGACCGCGATCCGCTCGGCCGGCCGAAGCCGATGACGCCGCAGGAATTTGCTGATGCGCTGAAGCAATTGCAGGAAGGCCAGGGCAAGCTGCAGGGCGAGCTCGATCAATTGAGGAAGAGCCTCGAAGGCATGGGTCTCGACCCCAATGAGGGGTTTGGCGAGGCCGGCAAATCCATGGGCAATGCCGAACAGGCGCTCGGCGAGGGCGAAGGCGATCAGGCCGTCGGTCACCAGGGCCGCGCATTGGAAGCCTTGCGCAGGGGCGCCAAGGACATGATGAAGCAACTGCAGGCGATGCAAGGCGACCAGGGCGGCAACGGGCAGGGCGGACGCCAGCAGAATGCCGACCGTGACCCGCTCGGGCGGCCCCGCACCAGCGAGGGTCCCGATGACGGAAGTTCGGTGAGAGTGCCTGACGAGATCGATGTGCAGCGTGCCCGCCAGATCCTCGAAGCGATCCGCAAGCGGCTCGGCAACGCACTCAGCCCCGATATCGAGCGCAGCTATCTGGAGCGGTTGCTGGAGCTGAAGTAAGGCTGCCCCCAATATTCGGAAGATCGCCGTGCGGTCCGTGGAGGCCGCCACCGCCGGACTGAGCGGCACGTTTTAACGGTTGGTGAACGCCTCGCGGATCGCCTCTTCCATGCCGTCGATGGCCTCGCCGGAAGCGTTCGGATTGCGCCGCAGCACCACGTTCGAGGAATCGATGTCGCCGAACCCGTCGGCGGCCGTAAGCTCGCGGCAGCCGGCCGGGATGTTGCTGCGCGAGATCGGCGCAATCGCCAACCCGGAGGTGACGGCGAGCCGCAGGCCGCCATTGGTATCGCTGGTGTAGGCGACACGATAGGCGAGACCGCGCTGTTCCAGCGACTTTATAGCGAAATCCTTGCACCAACCGGCACGGTTGTAGAGCGCGATCGGCACCGGCCGCTCCTCATGCATGTGATGCAGCTCCGACGTCACCCATACGGTCGGGTCATGCATCAGCACCTCACCGCCTGACAGATCCTGCCATTCGAACACCACCGCCAGATCGAGCTCGCCGGCGGCGAGCGCCGCGATCTGCGCACCGGAATGCGCGTAGCGGACGGTGATGTCGACCTGAGGATGGCGCTTGGCAAAGGCGCCGAGTGCCCGCGACAGGATCGCGTGGCCATATTCCTCCGGGATACCGATGCGCACCGGCCCGCCAAGCGGCGCCGCGACCATCGATGCCGCCGTCTCGTCGAGCAGTGAAACGATGCGCCTGGCGTTGGCGATGAGTTCGCCGCCGCGCTGCGTCAACGCTACACCGCGCGACCCGCGCTCGAACAGGCTGTCGCCGATCATCCCTTCGAGCCTCTTCATCTGCATCGAGACCGCCGACTGGGTGCGGCCGGCCCGCTCCGCCGCTTTGGTGAAATTGCCGGTGTCGGCGACCGCCACGAAGGTGCGCAACAGGTCGCTGTCGAGATTGGGTCGCATGTGCCCACCATAAGAAAATCTGATTGCTGGCATCATTCCAATTCGTTTGCAACATGTCAAACGGCGGACGATAGTCGCCTTACCCATTGGATATGCGGCCGCGAAATCGGCTGCGGACCAATCAAAAGTCCTCACTCGTACCCGCTGCCCGAAACGGTGGCGGGTTCTTTTTACCCGGATGCAGGCCTGCTTTCGGCCGCGCACGCGGGAGACAGGAGCGCCTATGCAAAATCGGCTTGTGCTCGGCATCCTCAGCCTCTGTCTCGGCGTGCTGGTCTTTTCGCTGCAGGACCCGCTGGTCAAGGCGGTGTCGAGCCACTATCCCGTCACCGAGGTGATGGCGATCCGCTCGATCGTCGCCCTGCCGATCCTGGTTTTCCTTGTCCACGCCGATGTCGGGTTGCAGGCGATCCTGTCGAAGCGGTTCGGCATGCTGACGATGCGTGCCTTCATCCAGTTCACCTCCTATACGGCCTACTACCTGGCAATCGCCGCCCTGCCGCTGGCTGACGCGGTGGCGCTCTATTTCATGGCGCCGCTGTTCATCATGGCGTTGGCCGGCCCCTATCTCGGCGAACGCGTGTCCTGGCAGGCGCTCGCCACCGTCCTGGTCGGCATGCTCGGCGTGCTGGTGATGGTGCGCCCGGGCGCCGGCTTGTTCGACTGGGCAGCGCTGCTGTCGCTAGGTTCGGCTCTGCTCTACGGTTTCTCGCAGCTGATGGCACGCAAGATCGGCGACACCGAATCCTCGACTGTCATGGCTTTCTATCAGAACGGCGCCTATCTGGTCGGCGCCGCCTTGGCGGCGGCATTGTTTTGGCTGGCAGGCATTGACCACGCCGTGCATCCGAGTCTCGAATTCCTCGTCCGGCCATGGGTCTGGCCGGCGACGCCGGATCTCCTCAAGATGGGGGCATGCGGCTTCGTTGCCTCGGCCGGCATGATCCTGTTGTCGCAGGCCTACCGGCTGGCGCCCGCCAACAGCGTCGCCACCTTCGAATACACCGGTATCATCTGGTCGCCGCTATGGGGTTTTCTGTTCTTTGCCGAAGTGCCGCGACCAGCGACGGCGGCGGGCGCAGCCCTCATCATCGGCGCCGGCCTGTTTGCGCTCAATGCCAGCCGGCGCCTGAGCGGCGCGCCAGCCATTACGGCGACCTGCGACCCTGCCTGAAGGCGGTCGGCCTTGGGCTTTAGGCGAAGCAGGCGAGCGCCTGTTCGACGCGGGCGCGGATTTCAGCCAGCGTGAACGGCTTTTGCACGACGTCGAGAATAATGCCGTCCAATTCCTCGGCGCGCTCGCGCTGGTCGGCATAGCCGGTCATCAGCATGATCTTCATCGCCGGGAACAGCGCTGCTGCCGCCTTGGCCATCTCGATGCCGTCTATTTCCGGCATGCGGATGTCGGACAGCACAAGGTCATAGCTCCCTTGCGCCGCCCGGATCAGAGAAAGGCCATGTGCGCCGTCGGCGGCAACAGTGACATTATGCCCGGCGCGTTCGAGCGCGCGAGCGGCGAGAGTGCGGACGGATTCATCGTCCTCGACGATCAGGAGCTTTGCCATGGGCAGGATATTTGGCGGGGAAAAGTTGATGTTTCCTGAAGGCGCCAAGGGTCGATGAGGCCTTTTCAGAATTCGCTCCGCCAAGTCAGATAGCGTGGTTTTCGAGAACCGGAGCGGAGCGGACGTTCGAGTCCGAGAGCACCGGAAGCGCAGAAAACTGCGTCAGGTGGCCGCCGGAGTAGAATTATCAAAAGGCCTCAAGCGTCGCCCTTGACGACGCCGACGAAGGGCAATTCGCGAAACGCGTGGGCGACGTCCATGCCATAACCGACGACGAAATAATCGGGGCAGTCGAAGCCGACATAGTCGGCGTTGAGCGTGGTCTGGCGGCGCATGCGCTTGTCGAGCAGCACGGCGATGGCACAGCTCCTCGCGCCGCGCGACAGCATGAGGTCGCGGGTGAAACTCAGCGTCTTGCCGGATTCCAGAATGTCATCGATCAAAAGCACATCGCGACCGGCGACCTCGTTGTCGATGTCGCGCAGCACCCTCACCTCACCGCTGGTCGTGCCGGCGCCATAGCTGGAGATGAAGATGAACTCGACCTCCGGCGACAGGCCGACATCGTGCATGGCACGGATAAGATCGGCGGCGAAGATGAACGATCCCTTCAGCACCGAGATTACCAGAAGGTCGTGGTAGTCGTGCCCGGCGATCTCCTTGGCAAGTTCCAGGTTCCGCCGCGCGATGGCGGACGCCGAAAACAGGACTTCGATGTCCTTGCCGCGCACAACTGGCATTGGCTGCCCTTCCAGAAATGATCGCCTTGTAGGCGAAGCCGACCGAAAACGGTCTTCAACCTGTTTCTAGGCATGTCGAGCCGGCTGGCAAGGGCAAATCTTTGGCAGGACGCCCGCGAACGGTCGGGTGTCCGCAGCGCGTCGCTGATCGTTTATCTGGTGACCTGTTGATTTTCTGGCGCCGCTCTAACGAACCAGCGCATGGCCGCCCGAAATCCAGAAGGCGGCAAAGGCGGCACCGACGCCAACAATCCAGAAGATCGGCCCACCATGCACCCACAATGGGCGTTCGACGGCGGCTTCGGGCTTGCGCAACATGTCCATGCCTTCGATCGAAGGCATGGACATCATGCGCGCAGGCGGCGGCGCAAAGTCTGGACGTGTAAAATGGCGGGGCAGCACCTCATAATCGGCATCGATGACCTCGGCGGTCACGTCGCGCATGATGCGTTCCGGCTCGGCGGCCGGATCGGTCATGATTTCGCCGGAAACCGGGCGCGCGGTTCGATCCTCAGCCATCATGGCCCAACACTACCGCACCTGTTCGCTGTTCGTTTCTTTTGGGTAAACGGAAATGGTTAACGCTTCCCCACCGGAACCCCTGTGACTCGCTCGAAAAGCCCCCAAATTAACCGTCGGTTAACCATGCCGGCCGATGGTCTTTCCACAGAAAGGGCTGGCATCTTGCCGCCGAGAATTTCAGGTCGTCGAAAGTGATCCGCTTCGAAAATGTCGGCCTCCGCTATGGCATGGGTCCGGAGATTCTCCGCGACATCTCCTTGCACATTCCGGAGCGCTCCTTTCAGTTCCTGAGCGGACCTTCAGGCGCCGGCAAGACGACGTTGCTGCGGCTTTTGTTCATGTCGCTGAAGCCGACGCGCGGCCTGATCACCATTTTCGGCAAGGATCGCTCGCGCATCTCGCGTACCGAATTGCCGCATCTGAGACGTCGCATCGGCGTGGTGTTCCAGGATTTTCGCCTGCTCGACCATATGACCACCTACGAGAACGTGGCGTTGCCGCTGCGCGTGCGCGGCCGCGAGGAGGCGACCTATCGCACCGACGTCACCGAGCTGCTGAAATGGGTCGGCCTCGGCGAGCGCATGCATGTGCTGCCGCCGGTGCTGTCTGGCGGCGAGAAGCAGCGCGCCGCCATCGCCCGGGCGTTGATCGAGCAGCCCGAGATCCTGCTCGCCGACGAGCCGACCGGCAATGTCGACCCGCCGCTGGCACGACGCTTGCTGCGGTTGTTCATCGAGCTCAACCGGCTGGGCACCGCCGTGGTGATCGCCACACACGACCTCGGCCTGATGGAACAGGTCGACGCACGGCGAATGATCCTGGCCGGCGGAAGGCTGGACATCTATGACTGAGCTCTCCGTCGAATATTTCGAGGGTCAGGACGCCGCGGCGGCAAAGCCCCGCGTCCAGCGCAAAATGGCGCCGATCGTGCCGGCGCAGAACATCGCCGGCCGGGCGCTGGTGCTGGTCATCGCCATCATGACGTTTCTGTCCTGCCTGACGTTTGGCGCAGTCACGCTGGTGCGTGACACCGCCTCCGTCTGGGAGAACCAGATCTCGCGCGAAGCGACAATCCAGATCAAGCCGGTCGACGGCCTCGACATGGAGGCCGCACTTGCGCTGGCCTCGCAGATCGCCGGCGAATTCCCTGGCGTGAAAAGCGCCCGGATCGTCGACCGCGAAGCGACGGCCCGGCTGCTCGAGCCTTGGCTGGGCTCGGGCCTGAACATCGATGAGCTGCCGGTGCCGCGCCTGATCATCATCACCATCGACGAGAACAGCCCGCCCGATTTCACCGCACTGCGCGCGGCGATCACGCCGAAGCTGCCGAGTGCCTCGCTCGACGATCATCGCACCTGGGTCGACCGGCTGGTTGCCATGGCCCGCACCACGGTAACGATCGGTATTGCAGTGCTGGCGCTGATGCTGTCGGCGACGGTGCTGACCGTGGTATTCGCGACGCGCGGCGCCATGGCCGGCAATGGTCACATCATCGAGGTGCTGCATTTTGTCGGCGCCGAGGCGCGCTTCATCGCGCGCGAATTCCGCCGGCATTTTCTGGTCACCGGCATGAAGGGCGCCGCGGCAGGCGGCGCCGCGGCGATCCTGGTCTTCATCGTCTTCTCCTGGTGGTCGTCACGCAACATGGCAACGCCGCAGGCCGACCAGGCGACCGCCCTGTTCGGCAATTTCGCCATCGGCTCGGCGGGTTATCTCGGGGTCGCTGTCATGGTGCTGGTGATCGGCGCGCTGACGGCGGCAACCTCCCATTTCACCGTGGTTACCTATCTCAGCGACATCGACATTCGCCAGCCGGACGCCGGCTAAAGGAAAGATCGATCACGGATGAAAACGCATCGTCACGAAAATTGCATTTTTTTCCTACCAAAGGCCGTATTTCGGGATTAACCATTTCATGATGGACGTTCGGGACTCGACCGATACCGCTGGATGCATGCCAGTGCTGGTTGCGCGCCCGCCTGTATTCGCCGAGCCTGATGAATTTGCCAAGCCGGATCAGTTCGCCAAACATGGGCGGCTGCTGGCAGCCCGCTCCTTGCGCATCTCGGCTCTCCTTCTGCTCGCCTTTATGGCGCTGTTTGTCGCCGGCTTCGGCTGGTTCGCCAATACCGTCAGCCGCCTGACTACGCCCGCCAATCCGGCAAGGGCCGACGCTATCATCGTGCTGACCGGCGGCCAGTCGCGCCTCGACGCTGCGATGGGCCTGCTTGCGTTAGGCAAGGGCGAGCGGCTGCTGATCAGCGGCGTCCATCCCTCCGCCAGCCGCCGCCAGCTTCAGGCCGCGACCGGCGGCGACAAGAGGCTGTTTTCCTGCTGCGTCGACATCGACCGCGCCGCGCTCGACACGATCGGCAATGCCGAGGAAAGTGCCAAATGGGTCGAGGACCATGCCTACGGCACGGTCATTCTCGTCACCAACAATTATCACATGCCGCGCAGCCTGCTGGAAATGGGCCGGCTGCTGCACGGCGCCAGGCTCGAACCCTATCCGGTGGTCAACACCAACCTCGAGAATGGCGGCTGGCTGACCAAGCCAGAAGCGCTGCGCGTGCTGTTCACCGAATATAACAAATACCTGCTGGCGCTGGCGCGCGGCATCATGCCGGTGAAGCAATCGCCCAACGGCGTCACGCTGGCCGACGCCGCGGGCGGAAACTGAACGGCACCGGCACTTTTATTCCCTAGCTCTTATTCCCTGGCTGCTGCATCTGATCGCAAGCGTGCGATCTCCTGTTCGAGCCGTTCGATGCGCTTGTCGCGTTCGCCCAGCGCCGCCGCCACGTCGGCCGCTTCGAAACGCTGCGGGATGTGCTGCGAGCAATTTGAATCCCAAGCCGAAACCGTAAACAGGATGACCTGCTCGGGTCGCGCCTTATAGTCTTGCGGCATCAGCTTTGCCGTCAGCTCGGCATCGCCCTCGACGACTTGCGCTTTGCCCCAGATCTTGATGCGCTGCCGGTGCGCATAATCGATCAGGAATAGGAAAGCCTGTGGGTTGTCGCTGAGGTTGCCCTGGGTGATGAACTGCCTGTTGCCGGAAAAATCGGCAAAGCCGATCGTCCGTTCGTCGAGCACCTTGAGGAAACCGGCAGGCCCGCCGCGATGCTGGATGTAAGGCTGCCCGTCCGCATTGGCGGTCGACAGAAAGACGCTGGTCTGCGCCTCGATGAAGGCGGCGAGATCGGGCGTGATTGCCGCCTGCCAGCCGCCACGCTCCTCGACACGGGCATAGGCCTGGCGCGAGCCCTTGCGCGCCTGAATCGCCTTCACCGTCGGGGTGAAAGCAACATCGCTGGTGTGAGCGTTCATGGAAGCCTCCTCAAGCGCCGAGCTGCGCTGCATTGCTAGTCAGGAAATAGGTCCTTCCATCTTCGAGATGCAGATGCCATATCTGCAATCTATCCTTCCGTTTTTCGGGAGGGCAACTTTTCGGGAGAGCTATGGATCGCCTCCAGTCCATGTCGCTTTTCGTTGCCGCGGCAGAGACAGGCAGCCTCTCGGCTGCCGGGCGCCGCTTCGGCATTCCGCTGACGACGGTCAGCCGCAAGGTTTCGGACCTGGAAAAGCACCTGAAGACACGGCTGTTGAACCGCTCGGCGCGGCAGCTGTCGCTGACCGATGCAGGCCACGCCTATCTCGCCGCCTGTCGTCGCATTCTCGATGAGGTCGGCGAGGCCGAGCGAATAGCCGCCGGCGAATACAATGCCCCGACCGGCGAACTGATCATCACTGCGCCGATCGTCTTCGGCCGCCTGCATGTGCTGCCGGTCGTCACCAGCTTCCTCTCCGTCTATCCTGAGGTAGGTGTGCGGCTGACACTCGCCGACCGGATAACCCAGTTGGTCGAAGAGCACATCGACCTCGCCATCCGCATCGGCGAGCTTGCCGATTCGAGCCTGATCGCCACCCGCCTGGGTTCAATCCGCCGCGTCGTTTGCGCGAGCCCGGCCTATCTCGCCGAGCACGGCACGCCGAAAACGCCGCAAGAGCTTGCGGCGCACAGTGCCATCACCTTTGAAGGGCTCACCGCTGCCAGTTGGACCTTCGCCACCGGCAAGGCCGAATTCGCCGTGCCGGTCCGCTCCAGGCTACGGGTCAACACCGCTGAGGCAGCAATCGATGCGGCGATTGCCGGCGTCGGCGTGACGAGGCTGCTTTCCTACCAGATCGCCGCCGCGGTTCGGTCGGGTACGCTGCGCCCGGTGCTGCAAGAGTTCGAGCCAGACCCATGGCCGGTGAGCCTCGTCCATGCCGGCCAGGGGCTGCTGCCGGTGAAGCTGCGCGCGTTCCTCGACTTCGCCGCCCCGCGCCTGAGACAGCGCCTGCTGCAGGCGGCGTGGCAAACGTGACGAAGACGGCCCATCGCAAGGCCGGGCCGATCGCCCGCCTCGCAGCGTTTCCTTTTTGCCGGCGCTTGGTGTAACCAACGCACACCTCCTCACCGGGCACTTGCTGTATGCTGTATTTCCGCTCGCTGGCGTTCAATCTCGCCTTCTACCTCAATTTGATCGTCCAGATGATCCTCTGGACCCCGTATTATTTCCTGTCGCCACGCCATCGCGCCTGGTTCGTGCCGAAATTCTGGTCGCGCACCAGCATGTGGCTCTACGACAAGATCGCCGGCACCAGAAGCGAGATCACCGGCCAGGAGAACCTGCCTGAAGGCTCCTTCATCCTGGCGCCGAAGCACCAGTCCTTCTGGGACACGATCGCTTTCCTGCCTTATCTCGACGATCCCGTTTACATATTGAAGCGGGAGTTGACCTGGATCCCGTTCTTCGGCTGGTACATCTTGAAGATGCGGATGATTCCGGTCGACCGCGGCAGCCGCTCGAAGGCATTGAAAATGGTGATCGCCGCGACCAAACAGGAATTGGCGCGCAATCCCCGCCAGCTGATCATCTATCCCGAGGGCACCCGCCGCGCGCCGGGCGACGAACCGGTCTACAAATACGGCATCGTCGAACTCTACGCGCAACTTGGCATTCCGGTGGTGCCGGTCGCTCACGTCGCCGGTCTCTATTGGCCGCGCCGCAAATTCCTGCGCTATCCCGGCACGATCAAGGCGCGCTTCCTGCCACCGATCCCGCCCGGTCTCGGCAAGGACGAATTCATGCAACGGCTGATCGGCGAGACGGAGGCCGCCTGCGACCAGCTCCTCGTCGAGGCGGCGCAGACGCCGAACCCGCCGCCGATGCCGCCGACGGCGGTGAAACGGCTTGGCGAGCTGGACGCGAAACCTGAATTGAAAGGCTGAGACACCCGCCGCGGATGCCAGAAAGGCTCACGGCAAGGCAGCCAAGGCAGCTGTTGCAACCAGCGTCACGGCAAACACCAGATTGATGATCCGCGACGCCAGCGGTTTGCGCAACAAACGTGCAAAGGCCGTGCCGGCGAGAAGCCACAAGAGATGAATGGCAACAATCATCAAGGCGAGGACCGCCAGCTTGGCTGAAATAGCAAGACCGCCGGCGCCGGAAGACGCGCCGGCAAACACGGCGGCAATCGCCACATAGGCTTTCGGATTGGCAACGGCCAGAAGGAACCCACCCAGGAAAGTGGGAAGCGCCGCCCCACCAATGCGTGCCGCCAGCGGCGGCGCCGTCGCTATCTTGAACGCCAGATAGAGGATGTAGGCTGCTGACGCGACCGCCAACAGCGCGGCGAGCTTCGGCAGCGCGGTGAGAACGGCCATGATGCCCGTCGCCACCACCAAAAGCACGAGGACCGTCCCGACAACGATTCCCGAGGCATAACGGAGCGAATCGCGCAGGCCGAACGCGGCGCCGATCGCGGTGACGCTTATCGTCGCCGGCCCCGGGCTGCCCATAACGATGGCCGATGCCAGCACAAGCGCCAGCAATTGCTGCCATAGCTGCTGATCGAGAAGACCCTGTCCGGTCATGCGGCGTCCCTGCATCCTGCGACGATGCAGGGACGGTAGGGCAAGGCAGCGGCGCCGGTCTTGAACGATCGTGCGCGGCTATGCGCTGGCCTTGTCGAGCTCGGCGATATCGTCCGGGCTGAGCTGCAACGACGCGGCACGCACCAGGCTGTCGAGCTGGTCGAGCGTCGTCGCGCTGGCGATCGGGGCGGTGACGCCGGGCCGCGCCATGACCCAGGCAAGCGCCACTTCCGCTGGCTTGGCCGAATGTCTGGCTGAAACGGCATCGAGCGCTGAGAGAATGCGCATGCCGCGGGTGTTGAGATAGCCTTTCACACCGCCACCGCGCGGGCTTTTGCCGAGGTCGGCCTCGCTGCGGTACTTGCCGCTCAGAAACCCCTTGGCGAGGCTGAAATAGGTGATGACGCCGATGTCCTCGGTCACGCACAGATCGCGCAGCGGACCATCGAAGGACGAGCGGTCGTAAAGGTTGTATTCCGGCTGCAGCACCTCGTAGCGCGGCAGGCCGCGCAGGCTTGCTACGTTGAGTGCAGCCCGCAACTGGGCGGCGTCGAGGTTGGAAGCGCCGGCATAACGGATTTTGCCCTTGTCGAGCAGTTTCTGGTAGGCGCCGAGCGTTTCTTCATAGGGAGTGGCCGGATCAGGCCAGTGCGACAGATAGAGATCGACGCTATCGACCTGCAGCCTCTTCAGCGAAGCATCGATGGCCTTTTCGATATAGGCGGCGGACAGGTCCCTCTTGCCCTGTCCCATATCCGAACCGACCTTGGTGATAACGACAACCGTGTCGCGGTTACCACGGCTCTTCATCCATCGGCCGATGATGGTTTCGGATTCGCCGCCCTGGTGGCCGGCAATCCAGCGCGAATAGGAATCGGCCGTGTCGATGGCGTTGAGGCCAGCGTCGACAAAGCGGTCGAGCAGGTCGAACGAGGTTTTCTCATCGGCGGTCCAGCCGAACACATTGCCGCCCAGGACCAATGGCGCGATGGATAGGTCGGTGCGACCGAGACGACGTTTCTGCAAGGCTGATCTCCATGGTGATTCATGCTGGGGCGGATGGGAGCCGCCGACCGGGCTAACCTATGTCGCGCCGTGGCAACGTCAAACGCATAGCCTCTTTTCCAACCCGCCGGCGCTTCACAAAGCCGCGACCCGCCGCGGCGTGTCCGGCCTCAAGGCGGTGGTCCGGGATATCCAAACCAGCATTCTCTGAAGAAACAATCTGGCAAGTTTGGCATATAGATTGTCAAATCTGCCAATTCTGACTTTTGCCGGCCGACCGTAGGTTCCGCCGCGCCGACGCAAGTCTCGGCACGATCTGGCCAAGCACAGACTGTTTGCCCCGGATCGTTTGTTGTGGAGACCGGAATGAAAGCAATTGTATTTGACGCTATCGGCTCGCCGCGCGACGTGCTCTATGTGGACGACCTGCCGATGCCGCGGATCGGCGACGGCGAGGTGCTGGTCAGGATGGTCTCGGCATCGATCAATCCGGGCGACTTCCTGTTTATCCAGAACCTCTATCCCGAACCGAAGAAGCCGCATTTTCCCCGGCAGATCACGGGAAACCATGGCGCCGGCATCGTCGAAGCCGTTGGCGCGGACGTTTTGCTGGAACCGGGGACGCTTGTCGCATTCAGCTATTATGGCAGTTGGGCCGAGTACGCGGCGATTCCCGCCGAATGGCTGATCCCGTTGCCTGCCGGCTATCCGGTCGAACGCGCCGGGCAGATGGTGAACCCCATTACCGCGTGGGATCTGCTGGTGGATTCCCGTGTGCGGCCTGGCCAGTGGCTGGCTGTCACGGCCGGCTATTCGTCAATTTCGACAATGGTGATGCAGTTCGCCCAACGACGCGGCATCAACGTCATCGCTCTTGTGCGGCGCTCGCACCAAAGCTTCGACCTGAAGGCGCTTGGCGCCGCCGCCACTCTTGACCTTTCGGAGTTGAAGGCAAGCATCCGGGAAGCGGTGATGGATATCACCGGTGGCGCCGGATTGAACGGGATTATCGACAATGTCGGCGGACCTGTCAGCGGCGAATTGATCCGCACCCTGGCGCTTGGCGGACAGATGGTGATCAATGGCGGCATGAGTTCCGAGCGCTTCGAACTGCACAATTTCGATGTCTTGCTGAGCGGCGTCGAAATCAGGGCAAATATCTATCGCTACTTCTTTTCGCCGCCTGCCGAAGCCGACCGGCCTGTCCTACGCAAGATCATCGACACCTTCGGCCAGCCGGGCTTCCACGTCCCTGTCGGCGGTCTCCACGCGCTGACCGAGTTCAAGCTTGCCGTGGCAAACAGTCTGGATCGCGCCGATCTCGGAAAACAGATTTTCAGGATGTAGCCCGCTTCACGACACCGAAAACATCATGGTAACGATAAAAGGCGCTACGTCGCGACCCGTCTTGTCACGTCTTCCAGCCAGTGGTCGCTTATACCCAGTGCTTCGAGGTGCTCCAGCGTGCTGAGCACGTAATCCTCATTCCTCCCCGACTGGCCGACGGCGCCGCGGACGACGGCCGCCGCCTCGGCAGCGTCGAGCGCACCGGCATATTGCTCATGGCTGCGGTCCACGACATAGGCGACGGCGTCGACCGTCTCGCCCCCATCCGTTTTACCCTTGTCGAGGCGAACGCTGAGCACACGTTCGAGATAGACGTTGGTGACCAGCTCGCGTTCGCGCAGATAGGTAATGACCTCGTTGCGCAGCTCGCCTGGAACCCGGAACGCGAGCCCGATGCAGGAGCCGCCGCGGTCGAGGCCGAGCACCAGGCCCGGCCGTTCGCGCGTGCCGCGATGCACGAAAGAATAGACGCACAGCGAACGGCGGTAGCCATGCAGGCGGGCGCGCCGCGTCTCGACATGCGCGAATCCCGGTCGCCAGATCAGTGAGCCGTAGCCAAAAACCCAAAAATCGCCCATATCGCCAAGCCTGATTGTGACGAACCACCCACCGGTGGTGTTTCAGTCCGTCTACCTGTTGTTGCCGCAAGCGACAGCCCGCCCGTGCCACCCGCGTTAACGAAAGCCGCAGCATGACGTCAAGTGACGAGCGCCCGCCGCCCAGCCAACGTCGCCGCCTGTTGTGGCTTGCCGCTTTCATTCTCGTGCTGTTCGGCATCTACAGCGCGGGCTGGTTCTACCTGGCGGACCTGGTCGAGAGCGCGACCGACAAGGCGGTCGCCGATCTCGACGACAAAGGCATCAGGGCCGACTGCGCCAATCTCGCGATCAGCGGCTATCCCTTCAGCTTCACCCTTTCCTGCGATAGCCTGGCTTACGAGGACGACAGCCGCAACGTCGCGGCATCGACAGGCAAGATCAACGCCGCCACGCAGATCACCCGGCTTTTGTCGCCTGCCGCCGAGCTCAGGGGGCCGCTCAGGACCTCTGTTCCCGGCATGACCCCGCTCTGGATCGACTGGGATGATCTGCGGGCCGACATGAAGCTGTCCTGGCCGCTGCCGAGACGCCTCTCGCTGCAGGCAGAAGGCCTGTCCGGCCAGACCGATCCGGCAGACGACACCGATCCCGTCTCGCTGTTCAGCGCCGGAACCGCCACCGGACAATTGCGCCCAAACGGCCCGGACATCGACTATACCGGCAATTTCACCGATCTCGAAATCGACGCGGCGGCCATCGACGGCCGCGTCTTGCCGCCGCTCGACGGCAGCGGCGACGTGACGCTGAAGAACGGCGTGACGCTGATCAAGGCAAATCCGAAGAGCCTGCGCGGCCAGGCGGCCGAAATCCACGAGCTCGATCTGTCGTCCGGAACTGCGCGCATCACCGTTTCCGGACCGCTGTCGGTCGATGACGATGGTCTCATAAATGCCGACCTGACGATCAGGCTCAATGATCCGAAGGCCGTGGCGGCAATCCTCGCCACCGCCATCCCCGAGCAGAAGAAAGAGATCCAAACCGGCTTTGCCGGACTGGCGCTGCTCGGCAACCAGCCGTCGATGCCGCTGAAGATCGTCAGGGGCAAGGCCTCGCTCGGCTTCATCCCGCTCGGCAAGATCAAGCCGCTCGACTAGAGCAATTCCAGGAAAAGTGTGAAACGGTTTTCCGTCCGGAATTGCGCAAAAACAAAGAGATAGAGCGGTTCGGCGTTTCTGTGAAACGATGAACCGCTCTAAGCCGAGCCGGCCTGCGATCGGCCTGCCGCGGCTTATCCCTTCGGCGGGTGTTCGACTGCCTGGCGGCCGAAATCCGGTACGTCGATATCCTGGCCGGCCTCGATGATCGAGCGGCGGACGGCGCGGGTGCGGGTGAACAGGTCGAACAGTTTTTCGCCGTCGCCCCAGCGGATCGCCCGCTGCAGCGAGGACAGATCCTCGGAAAACCGCGCCAGCATTTCGAGAATGGCGTCCTTGTTGTGCAGGCAGACGTCGCGCCACATGGTCGGGTCCGACGCCGCGAGACGGGTGAAGTCGCGAAAGCCGGAAGCCGAGTATTTGATGACCTCGGACTTGGTCACCGACTCCAGATCGTCGGCGGTACCGACGATGTTGTAAGCGATGATATGCGGCAGGTGCGAAACGATGGCCAGCGTCATGTCGTGATGCTGCGGGTCCATCGTGTCGATGTTGGAGCCGCAGCGGCGCCAGAATTCCGAGAGCTTTTCCAGTGCCGCGGGATCGGTGCCGGGCAGCGGCGTGAAAATGCACCAGCGGTTCTCGAACAGTTCGGCAAAACCGGCGTCCGGTCCCGATTTTTCGGTGCCGGCCAAAGGGTGGCCGGGGATGAAGTGCACGCCATCAGGCACGTGCGGCTGCATCTGCGCGATCACCGACGCCTTGGTCGAGCCGACATCGGTGAGGATGGCGCCCTTCTTCAGCGCCGGCGCGATCTCTGCGGCGACCGTGCCTGAAGAGCCGACCGGCACCGAAACGATAACCAGATCAGCATCGCGAACCGCCTCTTTCGCATCCGTCGTATAGGTGTCGCCAAGGCCGAGTTGGCTCGCGCGTGCCAGCGTCGCGTCGCTGCGCGTCGAAATCGCGACTTGGCCGGCGAGTCCCTCGCGGCGGATGACGCGGGCCAGCGACGAGCCGATCAGGCCGATGCCGACCAGCGCGATCTTTTCGAACATCGGTGAGGTCATGGTGTTCTAGCTTTTCAGGAATGTCGCGAGTGCTGCGACAACGCCGCGATTGGCCTCTTCGGTGCCGATGCTCATGCGCAGCGCGTTCGGAAAACCGTAGCCGGAAACGCGCCGCAATATGTAGCCGCGCGCACTGAGGTAGTCGTCGGCGGCCGCCGCCGAATGCTTTTTGTCCTCGGGAAAGTGGATGAGGATGAAATTGCCGACGCTCGGCGTCACCCGCAGCCCGAGCCCGCTTAGTTGCTCGCTCAGCCAGGCTAGCCAGGTCTCGTTGTGCGCGACGCTGCGTTGGATATGGGCGCGGTCGTGGATCGCCGCGATGCCGGCCTCGATCGCCGTCGCATTGACGTTGAAAGGCCCGCGCACGCGGTTGATCGCGTCGATGACGTGCATTGGCGCATACATCCAGCCGATCCGCGCCCCGCCCAGGCCCAATTTGGAGAAAGTGCGGGTCATGACCACGTTTTCCGCGCTGCCCACCAACTCGACGCCGGCTTCATAATCGTTTCGCCGGACATATTCGGCGTAAGCTGCATCCAGCACCAGAAGCACGTTTCGCGGCAGGCCGGCATGCAGGCGGCGCACCTCCTGGAACGGCACGTAGGTGCCGGTTGGATTGTTTGGATTGGCAAGGAAGATGATCCGGGTAGCCGGCGTCACCGCGGCGAGGATCGCATCGATGTCGGCGCGTTCATCGGTCTCCTTGACCGTTACCGGGACGGCACCGGCCGACTGTATGTAGATCTTGTAGACCATGAAGCCGTGTTCGGTGATGATGGCTTCGTCGCCGGGTGCGAGATAGGTCTGCGCCAGCAGGCCCAGAATCTCGTCGGAGCCGTTGGAGCAGACGATGTTCGCCGGGTTGAGCCCGTGCACCTCGGCGATCGCTTCCCTCAGGCGCCTGGCGCTGCCGTCGGGATAGACCGCGAGCTTGTCGGCGACCGCGCGCGCGGCCTCTATCGCCTTTGGCGAAGGACCGAGCGGGTTCTCGTTCGCCGACAATTTATGGACCTTGGCGACACCTTCAGGCGCCGCGCTCTTGCCGGGCACATAGGCTTCGATGTCCATGATGCCGGCGCGGGGCCTTGGACGTGTCTGATCCGGTGTCTGGCTCATTTCATGAAATCCGTCGAGAGTGCCTCCATCCGGAGGCCGCAGCGGAAATACAAGCCGTGGCTCGGAATGTCGAGGGGCGGCAATTCGGGATCAAGAACTTGCCGTTGACGAAGCCATGCGTCGGTCCTAGAAGAGCAGCAACAGTTCCGTGGTGATTTGGCCGGTCGGCTTGCAGCCACGTTAAACAACTTGCTAAAGGGCCGTTTGCATCTTGTAACCGGCTTTGCGAAGGCATGGCCGGTTTTTTGTTGCCCTGACTGGCTGTTGCCCAGACCGGCGGACAACGGAAGGCCGGGCAAGGAGATGTAATGGTCGCTTTGCGCGCTCGAAAAACCAACAACGAGGCCGACCAGCCGTCGAGCCCGGTGTTGCGTTTCGGCGCCGACAAGCCGCTCAAGCTCGACGCCGGCACGCTGCTGTCGCCGTTCCAGATCGCCTACCAGACCTATGGCACGCTCAACGACGCGCGCTCCAACGCCATCCTCGTCTGCCATGCGCTGACCGGCGACCAGCACGTCGCCAACACCAATCCCGTGACCGGCAAGCCGGGCTGGTGGGAAGTGCTGATCGGCCCCGGCAAGATCATCGACACCGACCGTTTCTTCGTCATCTCGTCAAACGTCATCGGCGGCTGCCTCGGCTCCACCGGCCCCGCCTCGACAAATCCCGCCACAGCCAAGCCTTACGGGCTCGACCTGCCGATCATCACCATCCGCGACATGGTGCGGGCGCAGTTGATGCTGGTCGAGCATTTCGGCATCGAACAGTTGTTCAGCGTGCTTGGCGGCTCGATGGGCGGCATGCAGGTGCTGCAATGGGCCTCCAGCTATCCCGAGCGCGTCTTCTCGGCGCTGCCGATCGCGACCGGCGCCCGCCATTCTTCGCAGAACATCGCCTTCCACGAGGTCGGCAGGCAGGCGGTGATGGCCGACCCCGATTGGCACGGCGGCAAATATTTCGAGCATGGCAAGCGGCCGGAAAAGGGGCTGGCGGTGGCGCGCATGGCCGCCCACATCACCTATCTGTCGGAAGCAGCGCTGCATCGCAAGTTCGGCCGCAACCTGCAGGACCGCGAAGCGCTGACCTTCGGTTTCGATGCCGACTTCCAGATCGAGAGCTATCTGCGCCATCAGGGCATGACCTTCGTCGATCGCTTCGATGCCAACTCCTATCTCTACATGACCCGGGCGATGGACTATTTCGATCTCGCCGCCGACCATGGCGGCCGGCTGGCCGATGCCTTCGCCAGCACCAAGACGCGCTTCTGCCTGGTTTCGTTCACCAGCGACTGGCTGTTCCCGACCGAAGAGAGCCGCTCGGTCGTGCACGCGCTGAACGCGGCCGGCGCCTCGGTATCGTTCGTCGAAATCGAGACCGACCGCGGCCACGACGCCTTTCTGCTCGACGAGCCCGAACTGTTCGCCGCCATCAAAGGCTTCATCGCCTCGGCCGCTCGGGCGAGAGGGCTCGGCGCATGACCCCGAAAAGTTGCCGGCTTTTCGGATCAGGACCATGCGCCAGGCATCAGCGCATGACCCCGAAAAGTTGCAGACTTTTCGGATCAGGATCATGCGCCAGGCAAGAGGCGAACGCATGAGCGTCAACCGCGCCCAGCGCGTCGACCTCGAAGTCGTCGCCGATCTCATCCCGCCGCAGTCGCGGGTGCTGGATGTCGGTTCCGGCGACGGCCTGCTGCTCGAATTGCTGCAGGCGACCAAGAAGGTCGATGGCCGCGGCCTGGAGCTGTCGCAGCGCGGCGTCAACGAATGCGTGGCGCGTGGCCTGTCGGTCATCCAGGGCGATGCCGACAAGGATCTCCAATTCTATCCCGACAAGGGCTTCGACTTCGTCGTCTTGTCGCAGACCTTGCAGGCGACACGCAATCCGAAGCTGGTGCTCGACGAACTGCTCCGGATCGGCAACCGCGCCATCGTCTCATTCCCGAATTTCGGCCACTGGCGGGTGCGCTTTTCGTTGCTCTTCAACGGCCGCATGCCGGTGACCAGGGACCTGCCCTATTCCTGGTATGACACCCCCAACATCCATTTCTGCACCATTCGCGATTTCGTCAATCTGTGCGACGAGCTTGGCGCGACGGTGGAAAAGGCGACCGCGCTCGACGCCAATGGCCAGCGGATCGGCTTCTCGATGCCGTGGTGGTTCTGGAATTTTTTCGGCCAGCAGGCGGTGTTTCTGCTGAAACGATAAGAGCCAATCGTCGCAGATCGTCCCCTTATTCGAGAACGTCGGTGGCCTTGTGCGGATGCGCAACGCCATCGACCAGGACCACGTCGGACTGAGAATTCTCGGTGCGCAGCGGCAAGATCTCCTGATAGGCGCGCGAGCGGTACCATGCGCGCGCCTGCTGCATGTCTGGAAATTCGATCATGACGAGGTGGCCCGGCCAGGTGTTTTCAACGACTTCCACCTCGCCTCCGTGCACCACGAAGCGGCCGCCAAACGGTTCCAGCGTTTCATCGATCTTGTGCAGGTACTCGACGATCTGCGGCCCCGGCGTGACCTGGCGCATATGGGCGACGGCGTAGGCGGTCATGGCGTATCTCCTTGTGGTCGAAGGCCGGACAACCGGCTTGATGGGAGCAGTTTGCCGAGACGTAATGCGCTGGTCGATTACCCCAGAGGTAATGACACTGAATACAAAAACGAAGCGCGGCTGCCGTCACCTGAAAGATATTTCCACCTGGCACCGATGATTTTGGCACACCTGCGCTGTCCTTATCGATGAGCGCGCCTGGATGGTCCGGCGGCCGGGAACGAGAGGTGATCCATGGGATCGTTGCAAAATCAGAATGTCGTCGTCGTCGGAGGCAGCCGTGGTGTCGGCCGCTCGATCGCGGAGGCCGCTCTCAAGGAGAAAGCGGCGGTGCTGGCCGTTGCCCGCGGAAAACAGGCCCTGGCGCAATTTGCCTGGGAGGTCTCGGGCGTGAAGACGCTCGCGGTCGATGCTACGGTGGACTCCGCCCCGGATAAGGTCTTCGCCGCGCTTGAGCCGGACGTGCTGGTGATCTGTGCAGGCGCGCTGGCGCCTTCTGCGCCGGTGCATGAACAGAACTGGAAGGCGTTCTCGGCAAATTGGGACACGGACGTCAAGGCGTCGTTCCTGTTTTGCCGGGCCGCTCTGCGGCGTCCGCTCAAGCCGGGGACCCGGATCGTTCTGATCTCCAGCGGCGCGGCCTTGACCGGCGGACCACCGAACGCCGGCGGCTATGCCGGCGCAAAACGCATGCAGATGTTCCTGGCCGGTCATAGCCAGAAGGAGGCCGACCGGCTTGGCCTCGGCCTGCGCTTCATGGCGCTCGCGCCGATGCGCATCATGCCGGAAACCGGCGTGGGCAAGGCCGGCGTCGACAGCATAGCGGCCTATATGGGCATCCAGCCGGCGGACTTCATCGCCGCCATGACCGACATGCAAACGCCGGCCGATGTCGGACGGGCGGTGGTCGCACTCGCCACCGGCCAGCCGCAAGGCAGTTCCTTCATGGTGAGCGGTAGCGGGCTTGCCCCGGCCGCCTGAGGGGCGCGTAATGCAACGCTCGCTCGTAACCGCACAAGCCACATGACAGACGCTCAACCACCTCTGGAACCAGCACGCCAGCCGATCCTCGATCGGCTGGCCTTCGAGAAGGTCACGGCCGCCCATCGCCGCGAGCTCAAGCTGCATTGTTATCGCATGATGGGTTCGCTGCACGAGGCCGACGACCTCGTCCAGGACACGTTGCTTCGCGCCTGGCGCGCAAGATCGGAGTTCGACGGGCGAGGTTCGGTTCGCGGTTGGCTCTACATGATCGCGACCAACGCTTGCCTCAACGCCATCAAGGCGAGGTCGAGGGCGCGTCGCATTCTCCGGGAACCCGGACGGCAGCCCTCGCACGGGGCGGCCATAGGCGGGCCCGTAGCCGACATCGCCTGGCTGGAGCCCTACCCCGACGCCGAGCTTCCAGACATTGCCGGCAGCGAGCCAGGTCCGGAAGCCCGTTACGAGAGCCGCGAGGCCGTCCAGCTCGCCTTCGTCGCGGCGATCCAGGATCTGCCGCCCAGGCAGCGCGCCGCGCTGCTGCTTGCCGACGTCCTCGGATGGTCGGCTGTCGAGACGGCGCGTTTGCTGGGCGGATCGACGGCTTCGATCAACAGCGCGTTGCAGCGGGCCCGCGTAACGCTGGCGGCGCGCTATCCTCAGGGACGGCCGGCCAGCCGATCACGGCCCAGCCGCGAAGAAGGCCTGCTGCTCGAACGCTACATGCAGGCCTGGCAGGCCGCCAATCTCGACAGCTTGATCGAGCTGCTGCGTGAGGACGCCATCTACACCATGCCGCCTTGGCGTGAATGGTATCAAGGCCGCGAAGCGATCCGCGGTTTCTTCGAGACCGTCTGGCCGAGGTTTGGCGGCTTTCGCACGCTGGCCACCCGGGCCAATGCCCAGCCGGCGGTCGGGGTTTATTCCCGCAGCCACGATGGCCCTGAATGGCGGGCCCATTCCCTGCATGTGTTCGACGCAGCCGAGGGCGGGATCGCTTCCTTGACGATCTTCATAGGGCCGCTCGGGCCATCTCTGTTCCCGGCCTTCGGCCTGCCACCAGCCTAGCTTACCCCTGGGCCAGCCTTATCGGTCAAGTTCCGGGAAATATGGGTCCGAGAAAAACCTTCGGTCGCGCTCGCCTTGCAGGCAGTCGATCGGTGCGTCGATGCGGATCGTCCTCGGATCCACCTTGGGATACTCGATGCCGCTGACCTCGAGGATCAGTTTGCGGCGAGTGGCGGTGGCGAATTCGGAAGCAGCATAGATCGGCAGCACGAACGAGCCCGGCCCGCCGGTAACGCATTCGGCATAATACCGGTCGAGATGGCTGAAGGTGGGTGACGGGCTGATCAGGATCGGCAGCCCGTTGATGACGATGCCCTTCGCCAGCGCCGCATCGCGTGCCGTTGTGACCGGCAAGCCGGTGTTGTTTGGGCCGTCCCCCGAGACGTCGATGACGCGGCGTTTGCCGGTGAAGGCCGTGCCGTTGAAAAGCTCGGCGCCGAAAGCCACAGCACCGGAAATCGAGGTGCCGCGAAAGCTCCTGAACGGGCGGGCCGCGATCTTGTCGGCGAAAGCGTTGGCGCTCTCCTTGCTGTCGACGACCTGCCAGGCAATGACCGCATCGTCGCGGATGGTGCCGGCCCATTCGAAATAGGCGATGGCGATGCGGCCGAAGGTGCCGGCACGCACGGCGTTGATGAAGTCGGGGTGGCGCAGCGCCGCGACATAGCCGGCGCGCTGCAGGGCAAACTCCCTTTCATCCATTGACTGCGAGATGTCGACGGCCAGCACCAGCTCGACATCGACGGCAATTGCATTGGCCGGTGCGGCCGCAGGTGCCGCCGGGGTGCAGGCAAGGCAGGCGAGCAGGGCGAGAGCGTCAAGCATGGCTGATCGGAACGTTCCCATCTGAAACGATCGCGACAGTTTTTCGCCGCGATCGCGGCGAAATAAAGCTTGCCTTCTATTTCTTTCGGCCAGCCGAAACGATAACCGGCGGCGGTTCGATGGCACCTGCCCTGATACGGGCCGGCTTGAGTGGCGGTTGGCCGGCATCCTTGACGATGGTCAACGCCCGCCGGAAGAAGCGGGCATTGTGCTGGCCGCGGCCGATATTGAGGATCGCGGCGTCGGGAAGGCGCTTCTCCAGCATCGACAGCACTTGCCTCAGCGTTGGGCCGTCGAACGCGTCCAGCGCCTCGTCGATGATCACCCATTTCGGCCGTCGCAAGGCCAGCCTGGCAAAGGCCAGCAGACGCTGCTCGTCGTCGCTGAGCTCACGCTCCCAGCGCGCCGAGCGATCGAGCGAGGACGACAGGCGTTGCAGCCCGACATCGGCCAGCACCTCCGAGATCTCGGCANATCTCGGCATCGCTCGCCTCCGCCGCGCCGTCTGAATGGTTGAGCACCTCGCGCAGCTTGCCGAGCGGAAAATAGGGGGTACGCGGAACAAAGATCGGCGCTTCTCCGGCCGGCATGCCGATCCGTCCGCTGCCCCATGGCCACAGACCGGCAATGGCCCGGAAGAACAGCGTCTTGCCGGCGCCCGGATCTCCGGTGATCATGACCCGGTCGCCGGCGCGGATTTCGACATGCGGCTCGGCAAGCTTGGTGCATCCCTCCGGCGAGGCGATCTCGAGTTTCTCGAATGTCAGGCTGCCGTCCGGGTTTTCGCCGAACGAAATGCGCCTTTCCGTATGGTGCAGCGCGTCGGTGTCGGCAAGCGCGATGCGGAAGTCGGCGACCCGCATCAGCGTAGCGCGCCAATCGGCGATGCCGCCGATATTGTTGATGAACCAGCGCAGCGACGAATGGACCTGGTTGAAAGCGCCGACTGCCATCATCAAGCCGCCAAAGCTGATATCGCCGGCGAAATAGACCGGTGAGGCGACCAGGATCGGCGCGACGACAGTGATCCAGCCATAGGTGTCGGTAACCCAAGAAAGATTGATCTGGGCGCTGTAGATGCGCCGCATGGCGCCCAGCACCATGCCGAGATCGAATTCGAGCCGGCGCCTGGCATCGGCCTCGCCATGCGCCAGCGCGATGGCATCGACATTCTCGTTGACGCGAACCACCGAGGAGCGCAGCTCCGCCTCACGCGTATAACGATCGTTGTTGAAGCGGATCAACGGTCGCCCGACCAGCCAGCTCAACCAGGAGGCGGTGCCGGCATAAAGGATCGCCGCCCAGACCATGTAGCCGGGTATGGCCAGCGAATGGCCGCCTATGTGGAAGACGAAGCCGGAAGACAGCGACCACAGGACCCCAACGAACGAGGCAAGCAGGATGCAGGACTGCAGCAGGCCGATGCCAAGACCGGTGGAAAGATCGGAGNAGGACCCCAACGAACGAGGCAAGCAGGATGCAGGACTGCAGCAGGCCGATGCCAAGACCGGTGGAAAGATCGGAGAGATGCCCGGCATCCTGCTGCAGGCGCTGGTCGGGATTGACGCCGATGGCGCCGGCATGGGTCAGCCGGAAGGCACGCGCCGGCCGCATCCATTCGTCGATCAGGTCGAGCGTCAGCGCCTCGCGCAGCTTCAGGCGGAGCATCTGGTCGAGCCAGGTCTGGCCGACATTGAGCACCACAAGCCCGCCGGCGATGCCGGCAAAGACCAGAAGCTGATGCAGGAAAGCCGGCATGTCGCGCCGCGCAAGCGCGTCGTAGAAAGGCTGGTTCCAGCGATTGAGCAGAACCTGCCCGATCGAGCTCGCCACGATGACGGCGACGATGCCGATCGCTGCCCAAAGCAATTGTTTTCGCACCGGCGAGGTGGTCAGCGCTATCTTGATTGTTGCCAGCTGCTCACGCAGGCTGCTGGCTTCGATCGACGTGGCAAGCTTCTGGGCGCTGGCCTCGACATCCGGAAGATCAGCCATGAGTGGATCCTTGCATTCGGAAGCGATGCTGAAACCCGGTCATAGAATCGACCGCGTATGCCTTCAATCGGGTAGCCAACCCGTCCGCGACAGACAATGCATGTCGCGCAAAAGTGTGCAGCGGTTTTGCGATAACGACATGCATGAAACAACAACCTAAAGCGCGTCGTACGAGGCCGGTCTAATGCGACGCGCTTTTGGTGAGAAAAAGCCTGCGTCGGATCACGAACGCGTCATCCTGGCGGTGTCGGACGTCCGGCCCGCGACAGCCCGGCCAAGCGTCGGCGCGCCATGCGGCGAGAGAACCGGCACGAAGACGCGGCGGGACGCGCGCTGGGCAACCGGCACGCCTTGATAGAGCCGCTTCTGCGCCTCGACGACGATAACGCCAGAAAAGATTGGCCAGAAGCGCCGGCCGGCGCGTTCCAGCACATTATGGAACTGCATCATGAAACGTCGCGGCGACGGCGGGAAGAACAGCGCATCGGACCACGCCGCCGGCGTGAAATTCGCTTCGCGCAGCAATTCGGTCAGCTGGCCGCGCGAGAACGGCCGGCCATTGCCGAAAGGCGTATGCTCGAAGCGTGCCCAGACGCCGCGCCGGTTGGGCACGACGATGACGACACGGCCGGCCGGCGACAGCACCCGCCAGATCTCGTTCAGCGTCTCGCGTGGGTTCTCGACATGTTCGAGCGAATGGACGAGCAGCATGCGGTCGATGCAGGAATCAACCAGCGGCAGTTCCTCGTCGAAGACCAGGGCGGTCGCCGTCGGCCCGGTCGCCGGCCAGACCACCGCGCCCTGCGTTGCCGGCATGAAGGCAAAGACGCGCTCGGCATCGCTGCCGAAGCGCTCCAGCCACGGCAAGGTGTAGCCGAGGCCGACCAGCCGCTCGTTGGGCACGACGGCCCATATCGAGGACAGCGCCATGGTGATCGAGCGTTCGGCCAGGCGGCCGAGCGTGGTCGAATAAAACGAACGGAGATCGACAATGTCTGAATGCATGCGCGGAACGGTAGCTTCGAAGCAGTCCAAGTTCAACAAAGGCAGATGACATCGGCTGGCAGGCGCCCTATGTCTGCGGCAATAAAGGGAGAGATGCGATGCCGGTCGAGATCGAACAATTCATGTGCCGCAGCGACAATTTCGGCGTGCTGGTGCATGACCCGAAAAGCGGCCAGACGGCGCTCATCGATGCGCCCGAGGAGGCGCCCATCCTGGCGGCGATCAAGCGCACCGGCTGGACCCCGACGATGATCCTGACCACTCACCACCATCTCGACCATGTCGAGGCCAATCTGGCGCTGAAGGAGCGTTTCAAGCTGCGCATTGTCGGGCCGGAAGCCGAAAAGGCGAAGATTCCCGGCATCGACGAAACCGTCGAGCAAGGCTCGGTCGTCCATCTCGGCGACGAGCGGATCGAGGTCATCGCCACGCCCGGCCATACCGCCGGCCATGTCACCTATCATCTGCCGGCGTCGAAAGTGGCATTCGCCGCCGACACGCTGTTTGCGCTCGGCTGCGGGCGGCTGCTCGAATGCAAGCCGCCGGTGATGTACGAATCCCTGAAGAAGCTCGCGGCGCTGCCGGCCGAAACGGTCGTCTATTGCGGCCATGAGTATACGCTGGCCAATTCCCGTTTCGCGCTCACCGTCGACCCGACCAATTCGGCGCTGAAAGAGCGCGCCGCCAAGGTCGAGGCGCTGCGCGCCGACGGCAAACCGACGCTGCCGACGACGATCGGCGAGGAACTGTCGACCAATCCGTTCCTGCGCTGGCACGATCCGGCGATCCGCAGGCATCTCGGCCTCGAGAACGCCTCCGACGCCGAAGTGTTCGCCGAGATCCGCAAGCGCAAGGACAATTTCTGAGCGGCGCCAGGAGCTAGGGTCATGACCAGTTCCGCCGAAATCATCGCCCTGCTCGGCCTGAAGCCGCATCCGGAAGGCGGCTGGTATGCCGAGACCTTTCGCGACGGCGCGGCAGGCGCCCGCGGCCATTCGACGGCGATCTATTTCCTCCTCGAGAAGGACCAATTGTCGGCCTGGCATCGGGTCAAGGACGCGGCCGAGGTCTGGCACTTCTATGACGGCGCGCCGCTGGCGCTGTCGATACATCGAGAAGGCGGCCCCGTCATCGAGGAGATCCTCGGTACGGCGCTTGCCGCGGGCGAGCGGCCGCAGATCGTCGTACCGGCAGGCTGGTGGCAGTCGGCGCGCAGCCTCGGCGAATGGACGCTGGTCGGCTGCACCGTGGCGCCGGGTTTCGATTTCTCCGCCTTCGAACTCGCCGAACCAGGCTGGCTGCCGGGCACGCCCTAGTGATGAAGTTTTGACGCTTGGTACCCAACGACAACAGACGCTCAGGGTGGGAAAGAGACGGTCCGGTTTGTTCAAGATTTTCAAGAAAGCTGACACAGGACGATGATCTTGGCTGTCGCGAAAGTCATTGGCGGAATGCCGAGTTTTGCGTCCGAATTTTGCGACGGAATTTTCCCTGACGTTTCCGTGTCGGCGATCTGGTCACAAAATTTAGGAATAATGTGACATCTCAGGACGCGCTAGAGTCCTCTGGTTCTTCTTTCACAGCGTCGGCAAACTTGCGCATAAGCCGCACAAGTTCGTCGATGTCGTGTGCGTCCCAGTTTTCGAAGATGGCGCGAGCGTTTCTCTCTCGTGCAGCGTCAATCTTGTCGGTCGTCGCCTTGCCCTTGGGCGTGACGACAGCCTCATTCACACGGCGGTCTGTCTCGCTCTGCCGGCGCACGGCCAAGCCAAGGCTTTCGAGTTTTGCCACCTGGCGGCTGACGGTGGTGTAATCGCGGCCAGCCCGGTCAGCGAGGTCCACTATCCCGATCGGCCCAAGCCGCTCTATCCCGACCAGCAGGGGAAACAGTGCGCGGTCGAGCGCAATTCCGGCCTCCTTTACCATCTGCTCATCGCGCTGAGGCCGGTTCATAAGGCTGGCAATCTCGATCAGCGCTCCGTGGAGTTCGCGAATCTGACGACTTTCGATATGTGTATTTTTCACCTTTTTCATTGACGGCACTCCAACTCTCCTATTATGTGCATTTTACACACAAGGAGATCGACATGACAAATGGTTTTGCGGCAGATGTGCTCATCTGCGGCGCAGGAGCGGCTGGCCTGACGCTGGGGATCGAGCTTGCACGGCGCGGGATGTCTTTCCGGCTGATCGAGAAGATGAGGGGCCCCTTCCGTGGCTCGCGCGGCAAGGGTATCCAGCCCAGAACACAGGAGATTTTCGAAGACCTCGGCATTCTCGACAAGGTCGTTGCCGCAGGCGGCGTCTATCCGCCGTTGCGCGTGTATAGCGATGACGGCAGCTATACCGAAAAGGACACCGGCGAGCGTCCCGATCCGACGCCGGCGGAGCCTTACCATATCGCGCTGATGATCCCGCAATTCCTCACCGAACGGATCATGCGAGAGCGGCTAGCCGAACTAGGCCATAGGGTCGAGTACGGATGTGAGTTGGTTGGGTTCGAGCAAGGCGAGAACGGTGTCATGGCACGTCTTGCGGGGCCGAATGGCGAGCAAACCGTTCGCGCAGGCTATCTTGTCGGGGCGGACGGCGGGCGTAGCTTCGTGCGGGGCACGCTCGGCTTGGATTTCCCCGGCAAGACGCTGGGCGTGCGTGCGATCGTGGCGGCTGTGCTGTTGACCGGGCTAGACCGCGATGCGTGGCACCAGTTCAACGACGGTGACATGGAGCGAATGGTCGCGATTTGCCCGCTCGCCGGAACCGATCTCTTCCAAATTCAGGCACCCATTCCGTTAGACGGCGAAGTGGACCTCTCGGTAGAAGGACTGGGCCGCTTGATTACTGAGCGGACAGGCCGCGCCGATGTGCAGGTGGATTCGGTCGCCTGGGCGTCGGCCTACATGATGAACGCCCGGCTTGCCGATCGCTACCGGGTTGATCGCGTCTTCCTCGTTGGCGATGCGGCGCATATCCATCCGCCAACGGGCGGCCAAGGCCTGAACACCAGCGTGCAGGATGCCTATAACCTGGGCTGGAAACTCGCCGCCGTGCTCGGCGGTGCGGATGATTGCCTGCTCGACACCTATGAGGAGGAGCGGCGTCCCGTTGCGGAATCGGTTCTCGGCCTTTCGACCCGGCTGCTCGACGCCCAGAAACAGGGTGGAATGCGCCGCGGCCGCGAGGTGCGCCAGCTCGATATCGGCTATCCGGACTCGCCGCTCTCCAGGGAGCTGGCCGAACGCAGCAGCGGCCTGCGTGCGGGGGACCGCGCGCCGGATGCCCCAGTCAGGGGCGCGGCGGGCCAACCATCGCGACTGTTCCAACTGCTCCAAGGGCCGCATTGGACGCTGCTCGTCCGTGAAGCCGGGAGAGAGACGGTTGGGCCACGCCAGGGGCTGCATGTCCACTACATCGGCCCGCAAGGCGATATCATCGATGCCTGGGGACACCTTCGCGATGCTTATGCACTGGCACCGGGCGAGTGTGTGCTGATCCGGCCGGACGGGTATGTCGGTGCGATCACGATTCTTGATGCAGACCGAACCGCGAAGCTCGAAATCTATTTGGGCTGCATGGGTGTAGTCCAACCCGAAGAAGAATCGAAATGAGCGTCGAGAGGTGTTCGAAGAATGAGGCTGGCGCGTCGGATGGCGCGTCGGATCTTCCGCCGCTTGCAGGCCGGCATCACCTGAATATCGACATACCTAGCCCAGCAGCAAACCCAGCGTAATCGCCAGCTGGCCGACGTAATACAGCGCCCAGACCGCATGGCGCACCCAAATGCGGTGTGGCGAGATGGCGGGCAGCAGGAACTTTTCCGCGGCGTGCAGCCCGTCGGACAGCATGAGCAGGACGACGCCGCCGACGACCCCGACGCTGTTCAGGGTGAGCGCCGCAATGCCCATGGCAAGCAGTGCCGCGGCATGCACACCGATCGGCAAACGCAAGGCCGGGCCGATGCGGCGCCGGAGCGCGAAAAGCATGGCCAGCACCGACACGATCATCGCCAGCACGATCGCTGCCCGCCACGGCTCGGCCGAAAGCAGCCCGAGGCCGCCGCCGGCACGCAGGAACAGCACGACGTAAAGCACGTGCGCGGCAAGAAAACTGGCCGTGCCGCCAAGAAATGCCTTCTCGCCGTCGCGCGACAGGAAGGCGTCGCCGATGGCACTGACGCCCAGCGCGGCGACGAGCAGCCATGGGCCGCCCTGCTGCGCGACCAGCACCGCCAGCATCGCCACCGCCAATGTCCTTGCCGCCGACCGCGAAAGGCGCGGCGGCATGCCGAGGCTGAACGCGTAAATCACCGCCGCCGCCAGCGAAAATACCAGCGTCGCATTGGCATTGGCATCGATGCCACCGGGAAACGGCATCAAGCGTTTGCCTCGCTTGTAGCCCTCTTGCGCAGGAACAGCGATTTCGCCGCCAGTGCCGCGCCGCCGGTGATCAGCACGCAGGCGGCGAGGATGCGCCATGACGGCTCGGCGAAGCCGGCTGATATCAGCACCAGGGTGGACAGCAGCGGCGCGGCATAGCTCGCCGCCCCCAGCACCTGGATGTTGCCGCGCTTGACGCCGATGTCCCAGGCATAGAACGCCGCCCCCACCGGCATCAGACCGAGGCCGAGCACGGCCAGCCACTGGCCGGCGCCGGCGGGCAGCACCGTCTGTTCAAGCAACAGATGGCAGACCAGCGAAAGCGCCGCGGTGGCGGCGCAGAACCAGGTGACGATGCTGGTCGGCACCGACGGGAAGCGCCGCGACAACAGCGAATAGGACGACCACAGCACCGCGCAGACGCCGGCCATGGCGTAGCCGAAGGCATAACGCGCGTCGAAGGCAAGCCCGCCGCCCTTGGTGACGATCAGGACCGTGCCGGCAAGGCCGAGCAGCGCGCCGGCGACGTGGTTCCAGGCCAGCCGCTCGCCAGGCATCAGCGCCGATCCGAGCACGATCAGCAGCGGCCACAGATAGGCGATCAGGCTGGCCTCGACGGCCGGCGCATTGCGCAGCGCGGTGAAGTAGAAGAAGTGGTAGCCGAACAGGCCGGCAATGCCGATCACCCAGACCTGGCGCGGTATCTTCGCGGCGCCGCCGGCTGCCGGCATGAACAGCCGGGCAACCAGCCCGACGCAAGTGCCGATCGTGAAGGTGATTGCGGAAAGCAGGAACGGCGGAACGGCGCCCGAAGCATCCGTAAGCAGCGCCAGCAGCGCCCACATGGCGACCGCGGAGAAGCCGATCAGTGTTGCGCGCGCCATATCCGTCGCCCCCGTGCCCCGTTGGCGGCGCACCATCACGCCTATTCGTTCGCTTCGAACCGCTCCGCGCTGATCGTCAACGGGCCGATTTGCGTGCTGACCGTGGCGCGGATCGGCGCATATACGCCGCTTTGGCCGACCGGTGCAAACGTCACCATGATGCGGCTGCGTTTCTTCAGGTAGTTCAGCGCCTTGCGGTTCTTGCGGTAGCCGGCCACCGGCTCGAAGCCCAGCCTGCAGGTGACCGTATCGCCCTCGTAGCCGGTCACCGAGATCGACCCTTTGGACTCGTAGGTCAGTTTGAGATCGGCACGCATTTCGCCGTCATAGAGCTTCACCGTGCGCCCGCAGACCTGGTCGAGGCTGTCGGCATGGATGACGGTCGCGGCCATCGGATCGAGGACCGATACGAGATGGCTGCCGACCAGCGGTATCCAATTCTCAGGATTGCGCTTCTTCGGCTCAGGCACGACCTTGGTCGAGGTGACGACGCCGTTGGCAAACTGGATGTCGATCATCGATGCCTTCTTGCCGGACGTGTAGTCGGCGTGGAACGCTTGCGGCTGCAACTGCTTGCCCGAAATCTTGCCCTTCGACGAGATCGTGCCTCGCGTATCGTCGAACAAAGTGGCGAGCCCGGCGGCGGAAACGCTGCCCTCGATCGAATAGGTGTCACCCTCGTAATGGCTGGAGAATTTCGCCTTGGCCACGGAGAGGCCGAGGAACGACACCGAATATTCGCCCGTGAAGGATTGCGGCTCAGCGGCCGAAACCGTCGTCGAAAGCGCGACGGCCATCAGCACGACCAGGGCATGGAGGAAAGAACGAGGCATGGCGGGTCCTTGATTGTCGACCGGACGGGCGGCTCCGGTCTGGCATGTCCCTGTGCGACCGCTTATAGGCTGAATTCCGGCCTTAATGTGAAAGGCGCCGTCGGCAGGCAACGTTGGGGCTGGTCGACGGCCAAAATAAAAAACCCGCCTCGGCGGGCGGGTCGTTGGAGCCAATTAGCACCATACCGAAATTAGTAGCATAGCTGCCGGCACAAAGCAAGAACAAATGTGGCGCCCTCGACGAATCTGCCGATCTGCCTCGGCCCGGCAGAGGGAAAGGGTTGCGGGGGGAAAGGTGGCTCGGCGAAGCCGAGACGGAGAGGGGGAACCGCGCTCTACGAAAAGGCCCCTCTCCGGCCGCTTCGCGGCCACCTCTCCCCCGCTTCGCGGTGGGCGAGGAACCTAGGTCTTGAGAGATCTGCGGGACAGCAACATCTCCTCCTGAGGGGGCGATCAGCAGCTTCACCGACGACACCTACTCCGAAAGTGCGATTCCCCATCCCCGAAGCAACCCCAAGCTTGACGCATCGGCGAAATGCAACTATGGAACGCCAACTTTTTCCATAAGGCCGCCTGACCGAAACCGCGCGCCACCCGGCGCGGGTCGAATGTTTGGCCAGGACCGAGAACCGAAGGTTAGAACCATGTCCCGCACCTGCGAACTCACTGCCAAGGCAGTCATGTCCGGCAACAATGTGAGCCACGCCAACAACAAAACCAAGCGTCGCTTCCTGCCCAATCTCGTCAATGTGACGCTGATCTCGGAAGCGCTGAACCAGAATGTGCGCCTGCGCATTTCGGCCAACGCGCTGCGTTCGGTCGAGCATCGCGGCGGCCTCGATGCCTTCCTGGCCAAGGCCGATGCCAAGGAATTGTCGCAGCGCGCCCGCCTGTTGAAGAAGCAGATCGCCAAGAAGCTCGCCGAACAGCCGGCCGCCTGAGTTTTTCGGCGGCGGCCGCCTTCCAGGGCGCGACCGGGTTGCGGATCGCGTTCCGCTGGTTCCATTACCCAGGATAAAAAAATGATTTTCCTCTCGCGGTACCTGCCCTTCGTGGCGGCCATGGCGCTCGTCGTCGTGGCCTCGAACATCCTCGTGCAGTTCCCGATGCAGGGTGCAATCGGCGGGTTGTCGCTGGCCGACATCCTGACCTGGGGCGCCTTCACCTATCCGTTCTCCTTCCTGGTCACCGATCTCGCCAATCGCCGTTATGGGCCGGCGGTGGCGCGCAGGATCGTCTTTGTCGGCTTCATGACAGCGGTGGTCTGCTCGATCGTCATCCCACCGCTGCTGTTTCGCCACGGCCTGATCGAATTCGAGACCGCCGCCGACCGGCTGGTGCGTATTGCCGCGGCGTCGGGTGCGGCCTTTCTCACCGCGCAGTTGCTCGACGTCACCGTGTTCAACCGGCTGCGCCGGCAGAGCTGGTGGCGCGCGCCGATCGTCGGCACCCTGGTCGGCTCCGTCTTCGATACGGTGGTGTTTTTCACCGTCGCCTTCGCGGCGGCGTTCGCCTTCGCCGGGCCCAATGACGGCTTTGCGCTGGAAACCGCGCCGCTGATGGGCGTGCTGCCGGTCGAGACGATGCGCTGGATTTCCTGGGCGCTCGGCGATCTCGGCGTCAAGCTGGTCATAGCGGTGGTGGCGCTGATCCCCTACCGGCTGCTTGCCGCCCGCTGGAGCCAGCCGGCACTGGCGGCATAGAGCGTGATCCCGAAAAGTGGGAACCGGTTTTCGGACAAGATCATGCTCAAAGACTATCGAGCATGATCCCCTGGCTTCAACTGGACTCGGCAAAAACGCCTGACGGCGGACAGGAACTCCGCCTGAAACGGCGCGGCGGCGAATTCTCGATCATGCTTGGCGCGAACGAGCTGATGAACAGCCGGCTCAGCGGTTCCGAAGAAGCGCTGGCGAAACTGTCCTGTCAAAGGATTGCCGGCCGCCGGACCCCAAACATCCTGATCGGCGGCCTCGGCATGGGCTTTACGCTGCGCGCGGCGCTGGCCGAGCTCGGCGACGATGCGCAGGTCGCCGTTGCCGAACTGGTGCCGGCCATCGTGATTTGGGCGCGCGGCCCGATGGCCGAGCTGTTCGGCGGCTGCCTTGATGACCGGCGCGTCAGCATTCGTGAGGCCGATGTCGGTCAGCTCATCCGATCGCAAGCTTCGGCCTGGGACGCGATCCTGCTCGATGTCGACAACGGCCCCGAGGGCATCGTCTACAAGGCCAACGATGCGCTCTACAGCGCAGCCGGCCTGATCAGCGCGAGAGCAGCTCTCAAGCCCGGCGGTGTGCTGGCGGTCTGGTCGCAGGGCCCTGACGCAGGTTTCACCCGAAGGCTCAAGCAGGCCGGCTTCACGGTCGAGGAGGTCAAGGTGCGGGCTCACGGCAAGCGCGGCGCCCGTCACATCGTCTGGCTCGCGAGCAAGGGGCAATAGGCCACCTCGCAATCCGGGCGGGCCTTGTGGACGCCGCCCGGTACGCCGACGAACCTCTACTTCGCCTTCTGAAGCTCGGCGGCGAGCGCCTGCAGCAGCCCGCGTGTGCCCTCCTCGCGCCCTTGCGCTGAATCGACGCCATCGAAGAACGCACCCTGTTCGGTATAGGTCAGGCGGGTGCCCTCGCCGGAAGGTGCAAGCTCGACCGTGGTGAGCGACGCCGACAGCGGCTGCGCCCCGACCGCCATCCGGTATGAAAATACGATGCGCCGGTCAGGGACGATGTCCTGGAACTGCGCATCGAGCCTGATCTCCGGGCCGCCCTGGTAGCTGAACCGCGAAACCTCGCCGCCGCCGACACGGAAATCGAAGGTGAATTCGGCGATGGTGAAGCCGTCGCCTTCGACGCGCCAGCGCCGCACCGTCACCTTGTCGGCAAAGGCGAGGAAGACGCGTTCGGGCGATTGCGGATAGGTCCGCTCGATCGTGAAGGTCGAATGGATGACGGAGTGCTCGTCGTTAACAGGGGCAATCTGGTTCATTTCTTTTCGTCCTTTTCCTGCTCGTGGATTGTTGCGTTCGATTGGTCAGTCTCCGCCAGGATCTGGCCGAGACGGTCGAGCTGGCGTTCGGCCGGCGTACGGCGCGCGGCGATCCAGTCGGCAAGCGGGGCTAGCCCGCCGGGCTCGATCCGGCAGGTGCGCACGCGCCCGATCTTTTCGCTGCGGATCAGCCCGCACGCTTCAAGCACCTGGAGGTGCTGGAGCACGGCGGCGAAGGTCATGCCGAACGGCTCCGCCAACTGGCTGACGGTGGCCGGCCCGCGGCTCAGCCTTTCCAGGATTGCCCGGCGCGTCGGCTCGGCAAGAGCCCGCAGGATGCTGTCGATCTCGGAATACTTAAGCATGGACTTGAGTATTTCGCCGATGACACGAATTGTCAAGTCACAACTAAAGTATTTTTGCAGATGGTGAAAGCCGGCTGGAAAACCCGCGACGCGGGTCATTGCCAGAGAAAATCGCCAGGGGAAATTGCAAGGGAAATTGCCAGCGCTGCAAAACGGCGCGGAAACGCCAGCGATGCTGTCAGCCAACAGGCCGGTCGCGCGTCAATCCTCGTGCAGCACAAATTCCAGGTAAAGATTGCGCTGCAGGATCGAGTGGTTGTCGTCGGACATCAGCGACACGATCAGCGCGCCATCGTCGCGGGTCCAGACGTCGAGCGCTTCCATGTTGTCGATCTGGTAGCCCATGTCGGCTTCGAGCAGCACCGGCCCGTCGGCGACGGCGCCCTTCTCGACGCTTTCGCCATAGATGCGCCGCAGCCGCATCTTGACGCCGCCGGCCATCGAAAAACTGCGCTCAAGAAGCAACAGGTCGCCATCCGGCAGGAAGGCGCCGTCGGTGATGTCGAAATCGCCATTGCGCTTGATGGTGAAGACGCCCTTGCGCGGCCCTTCGATGATCGCGGCAAAGATGTTGCCGGTCTTGTCGAGGCTCTTTTCCGACACCACGACCAGCCCGCCCGCGTGCTGCCCGTAAGGATGGGCGCGGGTGACGGTCTCGAAGCCGCGATTGCGGCGAAGTTCCCAGGCCGGAATCAGGAAGTCCAATTGCCTGAACGGCGCCTTCATGTCGTCCGGATCGATGTTGAACTCTGCGATACGGTGATCGCGCTCGAAACCGACCGTGGCAATGCCGTCCTTGACCGCGAGGCCTTCGGCATCGACCGCCCATTTCTCGTCGATCGGCTGGCCGGCCGCATCGATCATCTGCTGCATGCTAAAATTCTGGATGCCGGAAGGCCGCTTGTCGGCATCGTGAACGAGGGTGCCGAAGAACCAGAAACCGGTGTCGGCAACGCCGATGAAATCGCTGCCGGGCTTGAGGAACCGAAGCGCCGACAGCGCGCCGAAATCGCGCGTCGGCGAGGTCATTTCGAGCCCGCCGACGAATTCGAGCGGCCCGAACTGTTTTTCGTCATTGCCGATGCGAAACTGGGTTATGGGCCGGGCCGAGATTTCGGCCGGCTCGACCGAGGCCGGCCCGGCAGCGACAGCCGGCGCCAAAGTGATGCCGAACAACGCAATGGCGGCCAAAAGCTTCTGCCAAAAGCCGCCGCGGGAAAAAATCATCCGGCGCGCCGCATGCCGCCGCGCCGCGTATCGCGCACGGTTTCCTCGGCGAACAGCGAGGCCAGCTGCTCGGTCATGGCGCCGGCCAGTTCTTCGGCATCGACGATGGTGACGGCGCGGCGATAGTAGCGGGTGACGTCGTGGCCGATGCCGATGGCCAAAAGCTCGACCGGCGAGCGCGTCTCGATGAGCTCGATGATGGCGCGCAGATGCCGCTCGAGATAATTGCCCGGATTGACCGACAGCGTCGAATCGTCGACCGGCGCGCCGTCCGAGATCATCATCAGGATCTTACGCTGCTCCGGCCGCGCGATCAGCCGGTTGTGCGCCCACAGCAGCGCCTCGCCGTCGATGTTTTCCTTGAGCAGTCCCTCGCGCATCATCAGGCCGAGATTGCGGCGCGCCCGCCGCCACGGATGGTCGGCGGATTTGTATATGATGTGGCGCAGATCGTTGAGCCGGCCGGGGTTCGGCGGCTTGCCTTCCTTCAGCCATTTCTCGCGCGCCTGCCCGCCCTTCCAGGCGCGGGTGGTGAAGCCGAGGATTTCGACCGAGACGCCGCAGCGTTCCAGCGTGCGCGCCAGGATGTCGGCGCAGGTGGCGGCGACTGTGATCGGCCGGCCGCGCATCGAACCCGAATTGTCGAGCACCAGCGACACCACCGTGTCGCGGAATTTGGTATCGCGCTCCTGCTTGAAGGACAAAGGCTGCATCGGGTCGATGACGACGCGCACCAGCCGTGCCGGATCGAGATAGCCTTCTTCGAGGTCGAAATCCCAGGAGCGGTTCTGCTGCGCCATCAGGCGGCGCTGCAGCCGGTTGGCCAGCCGCCCGACGACGCCGGAAAGGTTGGCGAGCTGCTTGTCGAGGAAGGCGCGCAGCCGGTCGAGCTCCTCCTCCTCGCACAGTTCCTCCGCACCTACGGTCTCGTCGAAGGCCGTGGTGAAGACCCTGTAGTCGATCTCTTTCGGCAGATTGGTGAAGGGATTGTCGTTGCGGCGCGCCTCGCCGGGCGTCTCCGCATCGGCGTCGTCATCGTCGGAGAGATCCTCGGCGGTGGCGTCGGAGGCCTCTGTCTCGGCCGATTGCTCGTCGTCCGACGATGCCTCTGTATCCTCGGACTGCGACTGCTCGGAGCCCGAATCGTCTTCGCCGCCCTCCTCGCTCTGCTCCTCGCCTTGCGGCTGGTTTTCGTCGTTGTCCTCCGAGTCTTCCGTCTCCTGGTCATCGCCGAGCTCCTCGGCCATTTCCATGGAGGCGAGCATCTCGCGCACCACGCGGGCGAACGCCTGCTGGTCGTCGAGCTTTGCCGACAGCCCGTCGAGATCGGCACTGGCCTTTTCCTCGACCCAAGGGCGCCAGAGATCGACCAGCCGTTCGCCGCTCTTCGGCACAGTGCGGCCGGTCAGCTTTTCGCGCACCATCAGCGCCAGCGCCTCCTCGATCGGCGCGTCGGCCTTGTCCTTGACGTCGATGAGGTTGGCCCTGGCGTATTTGTCCTCCAGCATCGAGCCGATATTGTCGGCGACGCCCTGCATGGCGCGGCTGCCGATCGCCTCCACCCGGGCCTGCTCGACCGCGTCATAGATGGCGCGGGCCTGCTTGCCTTCCGGTGCCAGCCTGGTGTGGATGCGCGCATCGTGGCAGGCGCGCTTCAGCGCCATGGAATCGCCGAGCCCGCGGGTGATGGCGATGTCGGCCTTTGATGCCTTCTTCGGCAATTCGGGCAGCCGGGCGCGGCTGCCGGCCAGCGCCGGCCGGTCCTTGGCGAAGCCGACCTCGAGATCCTTGTCGCCGGCAATGGCGCGCATGCAGACGGTGACGGCGCGCTTGAAGCTGTCATTCTCAGCGCCGGTCTTGGATTTGTTTCGCGTGTTGTCGCCCGGACCCGCCATCGAGACTCTGCTTAGCCCAGCACCACATTGGCAGCCGATTCCGGCAGATCTTCGCCGAAGGCGCGCTGATAGAATTCGGCGACCAGCGAGCGTTCCAGCTCGTCGCATTTGTTGAGGAAGGTCAGCCGGAACGCCATGCCGATATTGCCGAAGATTTCGGCATTCTCGGCCCAGGTGATAACCGTGCGCGGGCTCATAACCGTCGACAAATCGCCGTTGATGAAGGCCGAGCGCGTCATGTCGGCGACGCGCACCATCTTGTTGACGATCTCCTTGCCCTTGCCATCGCGGTAGTGCTTGGCCTTGGCCAGCACGATGTTCACTTCATTGTCGTGCGGCAGGTAGTTCAGCGTGGTGACGATCGACCAGCGGTCCATCTGCGCCTGGTTGATCTGCTGGGTGCCGTGGTAGAGGCCGGTGGTGTCGCCCAGCCCAACCGTGTTGGCGGTCGAAAACAGCCGGAAGGCCGGGTGCGGGCGGATGACCCGGCTCTGGTCGAGCAGCGTCAGCCGGCCCGACGATTCCAGCACGCGCTGGATGACGAACATCACGTCCGGACGGCCGGCATCGTACTCGTCGAAGCACAGTGCGACATTGTGCTGGTAGGCCCAGGGCAGGATGCCGTCGCGGAATTCGGTGATCTGCAGCCCGTCCTTGACCACGATGGCGTCCTTGCCGACGAGGTCGATACGGCTGACATGGCTATCGAGATTNCTGCAGCCCGTCCTTGACCACGATGGCGTCCTTGCCGACGAGGTCGATACGGCTGACATGGCTATCGAGATTGACACGCACGCAGGGCCAGTTGAGGCGGGCGGCGACCTGTTCGATATGCGTCGACTTGCCGGTGCCGTGGTAACCGGACACCATGACCCGGCGATTGTAGGCAAAGCCGGCGAGGATCGCCATGGTCGTGTTCTTGTCGAACAGGTAGTCCGGATCGATGTCGGGGACATGCTCGCTCGTCACCGCATAGGCCGGCACCACCATCTTGGAGTCGAAGCCGAATGTCTCCTTCACCGACACCGTGGTGTCGGGCAGGTTGGCGATGTCGCGATCGACCTTGTTCATCTCTATCAACGTCTCCACAAGCGAAACGCCGCGTTTCGCCGGCAATCGATTTTGTTCGGGGGCGGTCTTAGAGCCTTTTCCAACCTTATGAAAGTTGGAAAGCGACACGAACCGTATGGTCGCTCAGCACAAACCTGCCTGCTTGAGCACGCGATACGCCTGGAGCACATCGCGGAACCGGTCTTCCGAACCTCTGTCGCCGCCATTCGCATCCGGGTGGTGGCGTTTCACAAGTTCCTTATAGCGCGCCTTGATATCCTTGCCAGTTGCCTTTGTATCAAGGCCAAGCGTTTCCAGTGCCTTGGCCTCAAGCGGCTTGGCCTTGCGCTCGCGTGCTTCGCGCGGGTCTTTCGGGCCTTTGAACAGGTCGAACGGATCGCGCATGCGATTGTAGTAGCCGGCGCGACCGGAGCGCGCCTGGGCAAAGTCCGGCGAGGAGCGGGTCGAGGCGCCGTTGACGCCCATTTTCCAGGTCGGCCGATGGCCGGTCATGGCTTCCTTCTGGAAGCGGGCGATCTCGGTGTCGGGAACGCCCGAGAAATAATTGAAGCCTTTGTTGTACTCGCGCACATGGTCGAAGCAGAACTGGAAATACTCGCCTTCCTTCATCCGTCCGACCGGGGCACGGTGGGTACCGGCCTCCTTGCAGCCATCCCACTGGCAGATCGGCGAACGCGACTTCAGCTCCGCGTCCTTCTCCGGGCGGATGCGAATCTTCTCGAAATATTTTGGGTACGGCTTCATCTCACCCATTTATGGGCTGTTCGCTGATGCGAAACAAGAATTGACATTTTCGCGATGATCGCCCTAACCGCTGAATCGCGGCATAAAACCGGCGAATTGCGAATTTTGTGCGATGACATAGATGTGGTGAAGGGAAGCGGCGATGTCCATACAGGCAACGATGGAAGGTAAGCTGAAAAAGGCGTTTTCGCCGGAACGGCTGGACGTCATCAACGAAAGCCATCTCCATGCCGGGCATCATCATGTGGATTCCGGCCATCACGCCACCTTCGACGGCACTGGCGAGACGCATTTCCGCGTCCGCATCGTCGCCCCCGCCTTTGCCGGCATGAGCCGCGTCGAACGTCACCGCGCAGTCAACGATCTGCTGGCCGAGGAGTTGAAATCCGGCGTCCACGCCCTGGCAATCGAGCCGGTGGCGCCCGGTGAAAAGACCCGCTGGTAAATTTCAGCCGAGGCTCGCCCTCAGGAAGGCCATCACCGCTGCGGTCAATGCATCGCCTTCGGTGCCGAAGTCGCGATTGATCGACATGTGCGAATAGTCGCTGCCGTCGAACAGCGTGACCTTGGTTCCGGTGGCGCGCAGACGCTCGGCGAAGGCCTGCGCGTCCGCCGCGCGGGCTTTCGCGCGCGAATGGGCGATGAAGGTCGGCGGGTGCTTGCGGCCTTCCACATAGGTGACAGGCGACAGCGCGCGCCACTGCGCCGGATCGGGAAAGGCGCGGGCATAGACCCCTGCCATGCCGCCGCTTCTGGCCAGCGCCTCCAGATCGTAGGCCCTGGTGTCGTCGAGAACCAGCGCCGCGACGCCGGGCAGGCCGCCGCGCAGCCCGGTCAATGCGACGAGATGGCAGCCGGCCGAATGGCCCATGGCGACGATCCGGTCCGGATCGCCGCCATGCCTGGCGATGTTGGCGCGGACGTAACGATAGGCCAGTTCGACATCTGCCGCCTGGGTGGCGACGTCGGCTTCAGGCAGCATCCGGTAGTCGATCGAGACGAAGCCGAAGCCATTGTCGAGCAGGAAACCAGGCTTGGAATTGACATTGTTGCGGTTGCCGACCCGCCAGGCGCCGCCATGGACGAAGAAGACGACCGGCAGGCCGCTTGCGCCATCGCGGGAATAGATGTCGAGCTTGGCCGGCCCATAGTCGAAGGTTTCGGGCGACGGCGAACGCAGCCGCAATGCCGCCGCCTGTCCCGGCAGCAGCGCCGCCATCGACGCCAGAAGCAGGCTTCGCCGATCGATCGTCATCAACTCCTGACTGCCCACGGCTGCCACAAGGTGCGCACTGTCATTCTCCAAGCATCGCCGGCTTGATCCTCAGCCGCGCGATACGGTTCTTGTCGCGCTTCATGACGACGAAGCGCTTGCCGTGAAACGTAAAGGCCTGCTTTTCGTCCGGGATCGACTGCGCCTCGTGGATGACAAGGCCGGCGATGGTGGTGGCTTCCTCGTCCGGCAGGTTCCAGTCGAGCGCCCGGTTAAGGTCGCGGATCGGCACCGTGCCGTCGACGACGACGGAGCCGTCGGCCTCCTGCTTGACGCCCTGGATGTCGATGTCGTGCTCGTCGGCGATCTCGCCGACGATCTCCTCGATGATGTCTTCCAGCGTCACCAGCCCTTCGACCTCGCCATATTCGTCGACGACGATGGCGAAATGCGCCTTGCGGCGCAGGAAGGCATTGAGCTGCTCCTGAAGCGTCGTGGTGTCGGGCACGAACCACGGTTTCGACGCGATCTTCATCACGTCGATCCTGGAAAAATCGTTGCCGACCTCGTTCAGCGCGCGCAGCAGATCCTTCGCGTGCAGCACGCCGACAATGTTGTCGAGCGAACCCTTCCACAACGGCATGCGGGTGTGCGGGCTCTGCAGGATCTCGCGAACCACCGCTTCGGGCGGGTCGTCGGCGTTGACGGAGCGCATATTCGTGCGGTGGACCATGACGTCCGACACTTCGAGCTCCTCGAGGTCGAACAGGCCGCCGATGCGGGCGCGGTCCTCGCGCACCACCTGGCCGTCGCGGCGGAAATCGTCGACGGCGCCGCGCAGTTCCTCGCGCGCAGAGCGCTGCGGCTCGATGCGTTGCAGCTCGTAGCCGAAGGCGGCGAGCAGGCGCCGGCGCAAGACGAAGCCCAGCAGGCCGAGGCCGGCGAGCACGGCAGCCGCGATCCAGCCGGCCTGGCTCATCCCGGGCGGCTTTCCTGCCGACCCGGATGGTTCTCCCGGAGGAACGCCAGCACTTCCGAGGCCGGCACATCCCGGGCGATAAAGGCCTGGCCGATGCCGCGCGTCAGGATGAAGGTCAGCGCGCCGCGCGACACCTTCTTGTCCTGGGTGATGAAGGAGAACAGCGTCTCGGCATCGGGCAGTTCGCCGGGAATGTCGGCCATGCGCCAGGGCAGACCGACGGCGCGAAGATGCGCCTCGACACGCGCCGCGTCGTCGGGGCTCGCCAAATTGAGCCTTGACGAAAAGCGGTGCGCCAGCGCCATGCCGATGGCGACGCCCTCGCCATGCACGAGCCTTGCGCCGTCATAGCCGGTCGCCGCCTCCAGCGCATGACCTAAGGTGTGGCCGAGATTGAGCAACGCGCGGTCGCCGGTCTCGAACTCGTCGCGGGCAACGACGTCGGCCTTGGCACGACAGGCCTCGGCGATGGCCGCAGCCCGCTCCGGCCCGCCGGCAAACACTTGACGCCAGTTTTCTTCCAGCCAGGCGAAAAACTCGGGCCGGTCGATCAGCCCGTATTTGGCCAGTTCGGCATAGCCGGCGCGAAACTCGCGGATTGGCAGCGTGTCGAGCACTTCGGTGTCGGCCAGCACCAGCCTAGGCTGGTGGAATACCCCGACCAGGTTCTTGCCGCGCTTGCTGTTGATGCCGGTCTTGCCGCCGACGGAGGAATCGACCTGCGCCAGCAGCGAGGTCGGAACCTGCACGAAGTTCATGCCGCGCCGCGCGATGCCGGCGGCAAAGCCGGCGAGGTCGCCGACGACGCCGCCGCCGAGCGCGATGACGACGTCGCCGCGCTCCAGCTTGGCGGCCAGCACGCCGTCGACCACCTCTTCGAGATGCGCAAAGCTCTTGGTCTTTTCGCCTGGCGGCAACGTGATGACGGCATGTTGGATGCCACCGCTTGCCAGGCCGGCCGCAAGCGTCGCGAGATGCGCGGCCGCGACGTTTTCGTCGGTGACGACCGCCGCCCGCGTCCCCGGCAGACGGCGCGAAATCTCGGCGCCGGCGCGTGACAGCAGGCCGGGACCGATCAAAATATTGTAGGCACGCTCGCCAAGCCCGACTTCGACAGAGACCGTTGCATCAGCGCTCACGACCGCACCTCGTCAATATCGGCAACGCCGAGATGGCCGCGCAGCGCGTCCACCACTTCGGCGGCAATGATCTCCTTGCGGTCGTCGCGGGTCGGCACGACGACGTCGGCCGCGGCATAAACCGGGTAGCGTTCCGCCATCAGCCGTTCCAGCACGGCGCGTGGATCGGCGCTTTTCAGCAGCGGCCGGTTCTGTTTCTTGGAAACGCGCTCCATCAACAGGTCGATCTCGGCTTTCAGCCAAACCGACACGCCATGGCTGGCGATCGCCTCGCGCGTCTGCGCGTTCATGAAGGCGCCGCCGCCGGTCGACAGCACCTGCGGCCCGTGCTCCAGCACACGCAGGATGACGCGCTGCTCCAGTGCTCGGAACTCCGCCTCGCCATAGCGCTCGAACAGGTCCGGGACGCTCATGCGCGAAACAGTTTCGATCTCCTGGTCGCTGTCGATGAAGGGCAGTGCCAGCATCACCGCCACCTTGCGGCCGATCGCCGTCTTGCCGGCGCCCATCAGCCCGACGAAGACGATGGAACGGCCGCCCAGCCGGCCGAGCAGCGCGGCATGGCTCTCGCCCGGAGGATTTGCTGGTAGCGCGTTCATGCTTCTAGGGCCTCTTTGGCGGCGTATCGACATCAAAAGCCTGTTTGCGTCAAGCGCGGCGCAACCGGGACTATGGGCTTCACCCTTGAATTGGCCGGATTGGCGTCTCATAAGGGCACAGGGTTGGAAATGCAGAATAAGACGACGGGCGAAAATTAATGCCAACACTGTTTCGCTTTGTCGTGACGCTCGCGATTCTGGCCGGCATTGTCTATGGCGCGATGTTCGCCCTGGTCATGTTCGTCGAGCCGAGGAAGGCGGAAATGAGCGTGCGTATCCCTCCGGAAAAGCTCAATCCCAAAAAATGAACAGCGCCGCCCGCATCGAAGCCTTCCTGGAGATGATGAGCGCCGAGCGCGGCGCGGCCGAAAACACGCTTTCCTCCTATCGCCGCGACCTCGAAGACGCTTCCGTCGGGATCGGCGGTGGGCTTGCCGCTGCCACCAGCGCCGACATCCGTACCTATCTCGACGACATCGCCGCGCGCGGCTTTGCCGCCACCTCGCAGGCGCGCAAATTGTCGGCGATCCGGCAGTTCTTCAAGTTCCTCTACGCCGAAGGCCTGCGGGGTGACGATCCGACCGGCACGCTGGACAGTCCGAGGAAAGGCCGGCCGCTGCCTAAGACGATGAGCGAGGCCGATACCGGCCGGCTGCTCGACCGCGCGGCGCAGGAGGCGGTGGACCCCTCCATGCATGACGGCGACAGGCTGGCGGCGCTGCGCCTGCACGCGCTGGTCGAGGTGCTCTACGCCACCGGCTTGCGCGTTTCGGAGCTGGTCGGCCTTCCCGTGACGGTGGCACAGCGCGACGACCGCTTCTTCATGGTGCGAGGCAAGGGCAACAAGGAGCGCATGGTGCCGCTGTCGGCCAAGGCGCGCACCGCGATGCGGACATGGCTTGCCGCACGGGGGGCGGTGCCGGCTCTTGCCGACAGCCCGTTCCTGTTTCCGGCTGCCTCCGACAGCGGCTATCTCTCGAGACAGGTCTTTGCCCGCGAGCTGAAAGAGCTTGGCGCTCGGGCCGGCATTGCCACGGCGAAGATATCGCCGCATGTGCTGCGCCATGCTTTCGCCAGCCATCTGCTGCAGAACGGCGCTGATCTCAGGGCCGTGCAGCAGTTGCTTGGCCATGCCGATATTTCAACGACGCAGATCTACACGCATGTGCTGGAGGAGCGGCTGGTGCGTCTGGTCAACGATCATCATCCGCTTGCCGACTAGGCGTCATGCCGCTATGTGAGAACGACGTTCCACCGCGCCCAGCCTGCATTTTCAGGCTTGCGTCAGTCATTGCCTTCCGACTTGCCGGTCCGCCCAAGAATGTACAATTACCTCGATTTCGAAAAGCCTGTGCAGGATCTCGAAGGCAAGATCCTTGAGCTGAAGAAGCTTGCCGAGAACGGCGAGGCGGTCGATGTCGGCGATGAGATCGCCCGTCTCGAGAAGCGCTCGCGCGATGCGCTGCGCGACGCCTACAAGGCGCTGACGCCGTGGCAGAAGGTGCAGGTGGCGCGCCATCCGGACAGGCCGCATTGCATCGACTACATCAAGGGCCTGCTTACCGATTTCACGCCGCTCGCCGGCGACCGCAATTTCGGCGAGGACCAGGCGATCGTCGGCGGCTTCGCCCGCTTCCGTGGCGAGCCGGTGGCGATCCTCGGCCAGGAAAAAGGTTCCGACACGGCAAGCCGGCTGAAGCATAATTTCGGCTCGGTCCGGCCGGAGGGCTACCGCAAGGCGGTGCGGCTGATGGAACTCGCCGACCGCTTCCAAATCCCGCTGCTGACGCTGGTCGACACTGCCGGCGCCTATCCCGGCGTCAACGCCGAAGAGCGCGGCCAGGCGGAAGCCATCGCCCGCTCGACCTCGGCCTGCCTTGGCCTGAAGGTGCCGTCGATCTCGGTGGTGATCGGCGAAGGCGGCTCCGGCGGCGCCATAGCGATCGCCACCGCCAACCGCGTCTACATGCTCGAACACGCCATCTATTCGGTGATCTCGCCGGAGGGCGCCGCCTCGATCCTGTGGCGCGACACCACGCGGTCCAAGGACGCGGCGACCAACATGAAGATCACGGCGCAGGACCTGCTGGAGCTGAAGATCATCGACGCCATCATTGCCGAGCCGCTCGGCGGTGCCCATCGCGCCCCCGAAACAGTGATCGCCGCAACCGGCGACCACATCGCCAGGACGATGAAGGAATTCTCCGGCGCCAACACCGATTTCCGCGAGCATCGCCGCGAGAAATACCTGGCGATGGGCCGCAATCTATAACATCCGGCAGGCACGCGGCCCGAAATGTGGCGGCGTGAACCAGTTTCGCCACAAAAATGCCGCTGCATTCGGCTCAGTGGGGTTGCCGTAAGGGGACGCGCCAGCATGATTGCGGTAAGGAATTTTCAAGGTTAACGGGCTTAGGGTCCGTCAGCGGTCAGTTTAGCAGCCGCGGCATCCGCGGCGCAGAGATGAAGACGATAGCCATATCCATGTTTGCCAAGCTTGCCCGCACCGGAGTTCTGATCGCTGCGATCGGCGTCGCCGGCTGCAATGATGCTTCGATGAAGGATTTTGCGCCGCAAGCCAACAAGCCGCTGCCGGACAAGATTCTGGCCGAGATGAAGGCCAAGGGCATGGTCCGCACCTCCTCGGTGATGGCCCGCATCTTCAAGGAAGAAGGCAAGCTCGAAATCTGGAAGGCCAAGACCAACGGCCGCTACGACCTGGTCGCCAGCTACGACATCTGCAAATGGTCGGGCAAGCTCGGGCCAAAATTCACCGAAGGCGACCGCCAGGCGCCGGAAGGCTTTTACACGGTCCGCCCGGCACAGATGAACCCGCGGTCGAATTACCACCTGTCCTTCAATATCGGCTACCCGAACGCCTATGACCGCGCCAATGGCCGCACCGGTTCCAACCTGATGGTCCATGGCGCCTGCTCGTCGTCTGGCTGCTATTCGATGACCGACGCGCAGATCGAGCAGATTTACGCTTTCGGCCGCGACGCCTTCCAGGGCGGCCAGACCGAGTTCCAGATCCAGGCTTTTCCGTTCCGCATGACCGCCGCCAACATGGCGCGCTATCGCAACGATCCGAACTACGAATTCTGGAAGATGCTGAAGGTCGGCTACGACAATTTCGAGGTTACCAAGGTGCCGCCGAAAGTCGACGTCTGCGAGAAGCGCTACGTCTTCAACCAGGTTGCGGCCGACGGCTCGACCTTTAATCCGACCGGCGCTTGCCCTGCGACCACCCAGCCCGATTCGCTGAAGAGCGCCATCAACGCCTATCAAAGCACCTATGAGGCGGCCTTCAACGGCGCCGTCAAGGCCAGCGTGCCGGCACCCAAGCCGACCATCGCCGGGATCAAGGAAGCCAGCATCGTTTCCGACTGGTCGAAACGGCGTGCGCGCGGCGAACGCGTGCCGATCGAGCCGCCCTCGCTCAACCCGGACGGCACCGTGGCCGAAACGGCGCGCATGGGCCGCATCGATTCGCCGGCCGGCCGCAAGATGGCGGCGCTCGATGCCGAAAAGGCCGCCAAGCAGAAGGCCGAGGAACAAAGGCTTGCCGCCATAGAAGCGGCCAAGGCCGCGAAAGAGGCAGCCAAGGCACAGGCCTTGGCCGAGAAGGAAGCTGCCAAAGCCCAGGCGCTCGCCGAAAAGGAAGCTGCCAAGACCGCCGCCGAGATGCCTGTCGCCACCGCCACCGCAGCGCCATCGGACGCCGCCCCGGCAGTCGAAACGCAGGCTGCGGACGCCGAAAGCACGGCGACAAGGTTGAAGAAAAAGCTGCTCGGCATGTTTGGCGGCTGAACTTCATGCTTGAGCAAGAAGATGGGGGCCAGGAACACGGGCCCTCAACTAGCCCCGCCGCCGTCTACGACCTCAAAGGCTTGAACTGCCCGTTGCCCGTGCTCAAGGCAAAAAAGCGCCTGGCCGCAATGCAGCCGGGCAGCCGGCTGTGGCTCGAAACCACCGATCCGCTCGCCGTCATCGACATTCCCGCCTTCTGCGCCGAGACCGGCCATCGGCTGATCGAGACGACGGCGATATCGGGCGGCCACCGCTTCCTGGTCGAGTGCGGGATCGGCTGAGTCTCGACTTAGCTCGTTCTGGCGAAAGCGGCTGAGCGGGATAATCTCCCCCTTGAGGGGGAGATGGCCGGCAGGCCAGAGGGGGTTGCCGCGCGTGAAGCGCCAACCTTTTCTCTCGTCCCACAGGGCGTCGCGCCAGCCGAGGCGACCCCCTCTGTCGCCTTCGGCGACATCTCCCCCTCAAGGGGGGAGATCACGATCCGGCAATAGCCAGCGGGTTGCTTTCCAGTGCTGCGCGATCCGGCGTGTCGATCGACGGCCGGTTGGTGAAGGCGGCGAACAGCCGCCGGACATAGTCTCCGGGCATGTCGAGCGTGATCAGCACCAGTCTGGTGCCGCGCTGGCTGTCCGGCCAGGCCGGCAGTTGCACCGGCGGATGCAGGATCTTCTGCACGCCATGGATAACCAGCGGCCGCGACGGGTCTTCTGCAAGCTCGATGACGCCTTTCATCCGCAAAAGGCGCTCGCCATGCGCCGAGCGCAACAGATCGAGGAACATCTCGATTGCCGAAAACGGCACCGGCCCGTCATGAACCAGCGAATACGAACGCACGCGGGAATCGTGCCTGTGGTCATGGTGATCATGGTCGGCATGGTCATGCCCGTCGTGATCATGCCCGCCGTGGTCATGCCCGCCGTGGTCATGGTCGTGGCCGGCTTCTTCGCCGAGCCAACGCTGCACATCGACGGATTTGGTGGCCGGATTGTAGAGGCCGCTATCGAACAGGGTCGCGGTGCTTGCCTCGCCGGCGTCGAGCACCACGGCGCCCGGGTTGAGCTGCCTGAGCCGCGCCCGCAACGCCTCGACATCGCCTGCATCCGTGGTCAGGTCGGCCTTGCTGAGCACGATGCGATCGGCGACGGCCACCTGCTTCACCGCCTCGACATGCGCATCGAGCGTCGCATTGCCGTTGACGGCATCGACCAGGGTGATGACGCCGTCGAGCCGGAAGGCCTGGACCAGGGCCGGGTGTGCCATGATCGACTGCAGTACGGGGGCGGGATCGGCGAGCCCGGTGGTTTCGACGATGACGCGGGCAAGCCGGTCGATGCGGCCGGTCTGCAGGCGGTCGACGAGGTCAGCCAGCGTGTCGACCAGCTCGCCGCGCACCGTGCAGCAGAGACAGCCGTCGGAGAGCTGGATGATGCCGTCGGAGGCCTGCTCGACCAGGAGATGGTCGATCGCCACCTCGCCGAACTCGTTGATGATGACGGCGGTGTCGGCGAGCGCCGGATCCCGGAGCAGCCGGTTGAGCAGCGTCGTCTTGCCGGCACCGAGAAAGCCGGTGAGCACCGAAACGGGGATCGGGAAGCCGGCCATGCGGCTAGTTCAGCGCCTTGGCCGGCTGCTGGACCTGCGCGGCGGTGGCGGATCCGGCCACAACTGGCTCGGCGCCGGCCGGCGGCGCCCGGTCCGGCCGCCATGTCGGCAGCGGCACGTCGGCATATTCCTGCCCGGAGGCGTCGAGCATCGCCTTCGGCTTCGGTCCCGTGGCGCCGCCGAGGCCGACGGCGATCAGCGTCGGTACATGGTCGAGCTTTTCCTGATAGGGCGATTTCGGCACGTCCTTGCCCTTGTCGCCGACGGCGGGTGCGGTTTCCGACTGCTCCTCGACCGGCTTCTTCTTGCAGATTTCGTCATTCATGTCGTTGGCCGACATGGTATCGCCATAGGTGGGTAGCGCCGCTACCGTCAGCCAGCTCGGCGCCGGCGTTGCAAAGCCCTGGTCGAGCAATTTTGCCGCCGCCTCGGCGCGGGTAATGGCCGATTGCTCGCCGAGCACCACGGCGACCAGGGTGCGGCCGTTGCGGGTCGCCGAGCCGATCATGTTGAAGCCGGACGAGCAGACGAAACCCGTCTTCATGCCGTCGGCACCCGGATAGCGGCCGATCAGCAGGTTGTAGTTGGAGATCGCCTTCTTGCCGACGGCAAGGCCTTCGATCGAGAACCAGGGGGCATATTGCGGAAATTCCTTGCGAATCGCCATCACCAGCAAAGCGAGATCGCGCGCTGTCGTATACTGGTCCGGCGAATAGAGCCCGTTCGGATTGACGAAATGCGACCCGCTCATGCCGAGCCTCTGCGCTTCGGCGTTCATGCGTTCGGCGAAAGCCGCTTGCGAACCGCCGATATTCTCGCCGACCGCCATGGCGATATCGTTGGCCGATTTGACCAGCATCATCTTCAGCGCATTGTCCAACCGCATCACCGAGCCCGGCTCGAAGCCCATTTTGCTCGGCGGCTCGCCGGCAGAATGTTTCGTTACCTTGATCGGCGAATCGAGCTGGACCTCGCCCGCGGCAATCGCCCGAAACGCCACATAGGCGGTCATCAGCTTGGTCAGCGAAGCCGGGTACCAGCGCCTGAACGCCTCCTGGTGCTGCAGGATCTTGCCGCTGTTCAGGTCGAACAGGATTGTCGGATTGGCCAAGGCGGGCCCGGCCAGCGACGCAAGCACCACCGTGCCCGCCACCAACAGTTTGAGGAAATGCCTGTAGCGCATCATGAAAACCGAAATAGCCTCTTGCCGCAGTCCCACCTGGCTCCGTAAGATTTCGTTACACGATCGCCAGGATAATGGTCCGGCCCTCTGTTCCCGGACCACAGTCGCGGTGCTATTTACTCTATGTGACGTCAACATGGCAAAGTGCTGCCGATCACAATGTGGAAGCAGCAGCACAATGCAAAGCAGCGTGCATGGTTGCAAGGCAGCAGGCACAATTGCAAAGCAGCAGGCCAAGACCGCCTGCTCCAACAGCGAAATGGAACCATCATGCCGATCCTGAACCGAGCCGCCGAAATGCAGGACGAGGTGGCCGGCTGGCGCCGCCATTTGCACCAGACGCCGGAGCTGAATTTCGACGTCTTCAAGACCGCCGCTTTCGTCACCGAGAAGCTGAAGGCTTTCGGCTGCGACGATATCGTGACGGGTTTGGGCAAGACCGGCGTTGTCGGCATCATCCGCGGCCACCACGGCGAAGGCTCGACCATCGGCCTGCGCGCCGACATGGATGCCCTGCCGCTCAACGAGATCACCGGCAAATCCTATGCTTCGACCGTCCCCGGCAAGATGCACGCCTGCGGTCATGACGGCCACACCGCGATGCTGTTGGGTGCCGCCAAATACCTCGCCGAAACGCGCAATTTCGCCGGCTCCGTCGCGGTCATCTTCCAGCCGGCCGAAGAGGGCGGCGGCGGCGGCAACGAGATGGTCAAGGACGGTATGATGGAGCGCTTCGGTATCTCCAAGGTTTTCGGCATGCACAACATGCCGGGCCTGCCGGTCGGCCAGTTCGCCATCAGGCCGGGCCCGATCATGGCGGCGACCGCCGAATTCACCATCACCGTCAAGGGCCGGGGCGGCCACGCGGCGATGCCGCACGGCACCATCGATCCGATCGTCATCACCAGCCAGCTCGTCGGCGCATTGCAGACGATCGCCTCGCGCAGCACCGATCCGGTCGAGGCGGTGGTCGTCTCGGTGACGAAATTCCACGCCGGCGACGCCTATAACGTCATTCCCGAGACCGCCGAGATCGCCGGCACCGTACGCACGCTGAAGAAGGAAGTCGCCAAGAAGGCCGAAGAGCGCATCCGCGCACTTTGCCAAGGCCTGGGCGCTGCCTTCGGCGCGACAATCGAGGTTGATTACAATGCCAATTACCCCGTCACCTTCAACCATCCGGAAGAGACGGTCTTTGCCAGCGACATCGCGGCCGACGTCGCCGGCGAAAGCCATGTGCACCGCGCGATCCAGCCGGTGATGGGCGGCGAGGATTTCTCCTACATGCTTGAAGCGCGGCCGGGCGCCTTCATCTTCATCGGCAATGGCGATACCGCCGGCCTGCACAACCCAGCCTACGACTTCAACGACGAGGTCATCCCGCACGGCATGAGCTATTGGGTGAAGCTGGCGGAAACAGCGCTGGCGGCGTAGCCATTCGGCATCGGCGGTGCGGCAACCGCCGCACCTCTGGGCGGCAAAACCGGGCAGGACATGTTCTGCTGGTCACTTCCGGCCGGACGACTTCCGGGCAAGGCCGAAGGCAATGCCCAGAGCAATACCTATCCCGATGCCCGCAACAATGTTGTCCAACACGACGCCGATAGCCACGCCGATCACGACGCCGAGTGTGAGGTGTTTGGCATCCATTATGCCCGGTCATGTAGCGTGGAAGGGAAGAGCCGCAACCGCTACGGTCCGCTCTTCGGATCCTCGACCTCCAGCGCCTCCATGACCGGCGCCAGCTCATTGTCGTCGGCAGGTTGCGGCTCTTCGCCTGTCCTCGCCTTCGTCAGGGCTGCCTCGATCGCCTCCTGGATATTGCCGAGCTCGTCTTCGCGAACCTCGTGGCCATAGCCGGCAGCGTCGGCATCCTGTTCGAATTGCTGCGCCAGGACGGCGACGCTCACCTCGCTCTCGGCCGGCAGATTGCCGACATTCTCCTGCAGCCACGTTTGAAAGAACTCTTTGGTGGCGCTCATGCGGTGTCTCCTTCGGGACACTAAAGCGCGCCGGCGTCCCGAAAGTTCCGCTATCCCGACCTCTTTGGGGCCTGCTCCCACATTCGGCCAGGCGGCGTTGGCGCCGCCTGGCTCGGCTGCTTACTGGCTGACAGCAGTCGTCGGTTCGCACGACACGTTCGGGTTCATATCCGCGAACGCGCCGGTCGGGTTGCCCTTCCAGGCCCAGACATGCAGCTCATAGAACGGACCGAGGCCATAGCGATTGGGCGCGCTGTTGAAGTTGAACAGATGCCCATCGAGCGAGGCCGGGCCTTTCGAGGTGATGTATTCGACCGCGATCAGTTTTAGCGTGCCGTCGGCCATCGGCTCGTACATCACGGCTTCCGGCTTGGCGACATCGACAGCGTCGTCCTTGAGGTAGTCGGGATTGACGTAATGGATGCCCATGGCGCCGCCGGTGATGCCGCTGGCGCAGGGGATCGGCGCATAGCCCTCAGCGGTCGCCGCCGCCACATTCTCGAAGCGGCTGTTGGCCGCGCGTACCTTGTCGGCCAGCGGATTGGGACCGGACGCGGGCGCTGCCTGATGCGCCTGCGCCAACGCAGTGCAGGCCGACAGCAGCGCCGCGGCAGCGAGAACTCTATTGCGAAAGTTGATTGTCATAGTCATTCCATTCTTCTTGAAAAGCACAGCCCGGCCGGCCGCCGGAAGTAAGGAGGTCCGGCAGGTGGGCGCTGTGGCTGTTGTTGCTGGGAGATCCCTATCCCGATGCGACGAATGCAGGGGAAGATCATCCCTTCGGCAAATACGGGATGGTTCCGGCCAGATCGGAGTTGTCGATCAGCTGGAAACGGCTGTCGCTGCCGCCCTGACGGGCCGAAACGAACGGCGCGTAGGCAGGATCGTCGGTGAAGGCGCGCGCCGCGGCCTCGGTCGGGAACGCCATCAAGGCAATCAGCGTCGTGTCGAGCGGCTTGCCTTCGAGCGTCTTCACATTGCCGCTGCGCGACAGATATCTGCCGCCGTGCTTGTGAACGAGGTCGTGGACCGACGCGGCATAGGCCGGCATCCACTTCGGGTCCCTCACCTTGATGTCTGCGATAACGTAAGCGGTCATGGGTCATGTCTCCTGGTCGTGCACAGGGGTATCCCGTGCAGCGGCCAAGGGCTCGCACGGCAAGGCCGGCGCCAGCCAGTCCGCGATCTGTACTGGTGTGGCGAATCCGAAATTCGCATTCACTTTGGAGCAACGCAGCGAGCGAATTTCGGATTCAAAAGCCACACCAGCAAGTGCTTGGATTTCCAGTGTGGTTTTGGATTTGAAGTTCCTAACGCTGATGCCACCCAGAAAGCAGGAACTTCAAATCCACCACACTGGGCCGGTACAGTTTCTGTACTCGCCGTGCCGCCGGGGAAGGCCTATGATCCCGGCTGAGTTTGAGGGGAAGGCAACATCATGACCCAGTCCGGATACAAGCAGTTCTGCCCGCTATCGATGGCCGCCGAGGTGCTGTGCACCCGCTGGACCATGGTTCTGCTTCGCGAATTGGTGGCGGGCTCGACCCGTTTCAACGATCTGCGCCGCGGCGTCCCCAAAATGTCGCCGACCCTTCTGTCGCAACGCCTCAAGGAGCTCGAGCTGGCCGGGATCGTCGAGCGCAAGGAGGTGCGCGGCGAGAAAGGCATCTTCGAATACCGGATGACCGAGGCAGGCAGGGATCTGCGTTCCGTTGTCGAGGCGATGGGCTTTTGGGGGCAGAAATGGGTCGAGTCGCGGCTGTCGCTGAAGAACCTCGATCCGTCGCTGCTGATGTGGGACATGCGGCGCAACCTCAACGCGTCGCCGCTGCCCGACGGGCGCACGGTGATACAATTTCTGTATCAGGAGCTCCCCGCCTCGAAACGGTCATGGTGGCTGATCGTCGAGAAGCACGGCGAGGTCGACCTCTGCTGGTACGACCCGGGCTTCGATGTCGATCTCTACGTCTCGACCGACCTGCACACCATGACCGAAATCTGGATGGGGCTGATCACCGTCGAGAAGGCAGGGACGAAAGTCATCTTGACGGGAGACCAGGATATCGCCCGTAAAATGCAGACCTGGCTGGGCCTGAGCCCGTTCGCGGTCGAACCCAAGCGAGCGGCCTAGCTACCTCTTGGCGAAACGATCCGAAGCGGTTATGTGTCGGGCGCGATGGTCCCGTAGCTCAGTAGGATAGAGCGGCAGATTCCTAATCTGTAGGTCACAGGTTCGATTCCTGTCGGGATCACCATGTTTTTCAAGTACTTAGCGCGAAATCGCCGCCGTACTTTTTTCTGAGGAATAGTACGACGAATTTTTTGCAGATCCCATGGTTCTGGCACGATCAGCGCCGCACGACCGGAAGTTGGAGAGTTCTTTGGAATGAAATCCAAGCCGCAATGCAGTCAGCGCTCCAAATCCGTTGCATTGCCTTTGCCACCAAGGCGGCAGTCAGCACCGCTGGCGTTTCGACGCAGACCAGGACCATGGAGTGCAGTCACCCGGCCAATGTTTCGGCTTGAGAAGCAGGGACGGAAGCCGCACCGAGCTTCGTATAAGCCGAAGGAACGCCGCGTTGACTAGCCGATAACCCACTAAAACCGTGGATTTATTGAAACGCACGAGCATATTACGGGTCGGGCGCGCAGTGGTTGAAAATGCTTGCGTCGCGCTATGTTATTTGGATGCTGCGCCGTTTCTTTCTCTGTCGTTCGTGGCGCTGGCATGCTCTGATCCCTCAAAAAGGGTGTGTCATTAGTTTTCAGTTTTTGAGACCGGCGGTGGGCCTATCGTTTGTCCGCTTGCCGAACAGGGAGGAAGACAATGGACGGAGAATCGCATTCCAAATCAAGGCGAAGCTTTCTGAAGTTGAGCGGACTTGTCGCCGGGCTGACGGCGACGGCGGTTACCGCTCCCTGGGTTCGAAGGGCAGGAGCCGCTGACACAATCATCTGGAAAATTCAAACCTCGTGGCCGGCTGGCGTCGGACTTGAAACTTTCCAGAGCTGGAGTGGGACCATCAAGGAAAAGACCGGAGGCCAACTCGAATTTCAGCCGTTCAAGGCAAAGGACATCGTTGGTGACTTCGAACTCCTCGACGGGGTGAAGAACGGCGTTCTGGAAGCGATGAACTCGTTTTCACTTTACTGGGCCGGTAAGCTTCCCGCTGCGGCGTTCCTCTCCTCTTACACGATGGGGCTACGCTATCCGCACGAATGGGACATCTTTTTCTATTCGAAAGGTGGTCTGCAGGCCGCGCGCGACCTTTATGCGAAACAAGGTCTTTACTACGTCAACCGCATTCATCACGGCCCGAACATCATCCACTCAAAGACACCGATCCGCTCGATCGAGGATTTCAGAGACCTGAAGCTGCGCGTGCCTGGCGGCATGATCGCCGAGACATTCGCAAAAGCCGGCGCCAAGACGACGCTGCTGCCGGGCGGCGAGGTGTTCTCCGCGCTGGAGAAAGGCACGATCGATGCAGCCGACTACACTGGGCCGGCGGTAAACTGGGCGCTCGGGTTCCAGCAGGTGACCAAGTACATTTCCATGGGCCCAGCCGGTCTGATGTCCGTATACCAGCCCGTCGACCTGATGGACTTTGCCGTCAACATGAATGTCTGGAACCAACTCCCGGACAACCTCAAGAAGTTCGTGGAAGACGAAATCCAAGTCTATTCCAATGTCCATTTCGGGGCCATCCAGAAGGCCGACATGGAGGCCTGGCAGAAATTCCTGGATGCCGGCATTGAAATCAATCGGCTTGGACCGGAGGACCTCCAGAAGTTCCAGGAAATCGCGGTGCCAATCTGGTTCGAGTGGGCCAACAAGGATAAGGACGCGGCGCGCATCTTCAAACTGCAGCTTGAGGTGATGGAGAACCCGACCGTCGGTTACGTGACGCCGGACATGTATCAGGGATTGTCGATCGACCTCTGAGGCTCTCCGCGCCCGTCCTGTCCGGGCGGGCGCACTCTCCTGCAAGAGGCAGTCGCCGATGCCCTCACTCACATTTGTGCTGCCGCACTGGCTATACTGGTCAAGCCTCGTGCTTTTCCCGCTCGTTGCGGTCTTCCTTGTCCATCGCGAGCGGGCACAGCGCGATGCCGGCCGTCCAAATCTCTTTCTTGCTTACCTGTTCCTGGTCACTGCAGGCTTCCTCGGCATGCACCGGTTTTATCTGAAGAGCAGGTGGGGATTCATTTTTATCCCGCTGTTCATTGCAGTGCTTTGGACGAGCGCCCAGGTACGCGACGGACGTGAGGCAGTGTCGCTCGCGCGATCCCTGAGCGAACACGCCGAAAGGCTGTTGCCGCGTGCCAAGGCAGATGTAGCAGCCAGCAAAGAAGGCGCTGCCGATCGCCTGGCGAAAGCTGAGGCAGACGCCACGGTGGCGCGCGATAATCTGAGCGCCGCCGCCCATGGGCTCGAGCGCGCCAACAGCATTGGCCGAATTGCCGGACTCCTGCTTGGTCTCGCTCTCGCAGGCGACGCCCTTCTAATACCCGGTCTTGTGCGGCGCACCCGCACCCGTGAGATCGCGCGCGCCGCGGCCGACCATCCGCTCGTAGTCGATGTGCCAGCCACGCCCGTCAAGCAACCGCTCGCGTTGTTCCAGCCGGTCGACTGGCTGGTACGCGTGACGGGCGAGTTCGTCGCGTATTGGTCGGTTCTCGCAGTGGTGGCGTACTACTACGAAGTGGTGGCCCGTTTTGTTTTCAACTCACCGACCAACTGGGTACATGAAAGCATGTTTCTTATGTTCGGCATCCAGTACATGCTGGCAGGCGCCTATGCCTACCGTGACGAAACGCATGTCAGGGTAGACATCGTCTACAGCCATCTCTCCGAACGCGGTCGTGCTGTCTGCGACATCATCACCTCGGCCTTCTTCTTCTTGTTCACCGGCACCATGCTGGTCACAGGATGGCGATTTGCGAGCGATGCCACGGCGGTTGGCGAACGCTCATTCACCGAATGGGGCATCCAATACTGGCCGGTAAAGCTCGCGATCCCCATCGGGGCAGCGCTCCTGTTGCTTCAGGGCCTATCCCGGCTGATGCGAGACATCGCCACTGCATTTGGAAGGATCGGCTGAGCGATGGGCCTCGAGCTTCCGATCCTGTGGCTCAGCATATTGATGTTCGGGGGTCTGGGCGTACTTTTGCTGCTCGGATTACCGATGGCCTTTTGCACCGGCAGCCTTGCCGTGCTTTTCCTCTTTCTGTTCGGCAATTCGGCCATGCTGAACATGCTGCCGTCTCGGGTCTTCCCGTTCATGACGGATTATCAGCTCTCGGCGGTGCCGCTTTTCATCTTCATGGCCGCGATTCTCGAGAAGGCGGGCATCATCGAGGAGCTGTTCGATGTCGTCTACAAATGGCTGGGCGGACTCAAAGGCGGGCTCGCATCGGCCACGGTGATCTCCTGCACTCTGCTGGCCGCGATGGTCGGTGTCGTCGGGGCGACGGAAGTGACGATGGGCATGATCGCGCTCCCGGCCATGCTGCGCCGCAACTACGACGCCAAGCTTGCCTGCGGCTCGCTTCTTGCTGGCGGGACCCTTGGCATTCTCATACCCCCTTCCGTCATGGCGATCGTCTATGCCGTCGTGGCGCAGCAGTCGCTGGGCGAGCTTTTGATCGGGTCGGTATTTCCCGGGCTGCTGCTGTCCGGGATGTATGTCGCCTACGTGACGGCGCGCTGTTACATCGACCCCAAACTCGGCCCGGCGTTGCCGCCGAACGAGCGCATTGACTTCGCCCAAAAACTCAAGCTTTTGCGCCGGACGTTCATGCCGATACTGCTGATCCTGCTTGTGCTCGGGGTCATCTTCATGGGCATTGCCACGCCGGTCGAAGCCGCGGGCATCGGTACGTTCGGGGCTTTCATCGTCTGCGCCGCACATCGGCGCCTGACCTGGGACACGATCCGGGAGGCCTGTGTCGCGACGCTCAAGGCCACGGCGATGGTCATGTGGATATTCTTCGGCGCCACCATGTTCGTCGGTTTCTTCATCCTGAAAGGTGGGCAGAACTTCGTAGCCGAATCGATACTCGGAACAGGCTTGGCGCCTTACGGCGTTCTTGTTCTGATGATGATCATTCTGTTCGTCCTGGGCATGTTTCTGGACTGGGTGGGCATTCTCCTTCTCACCGTACCGATATTTCTGCCCATCCTAAAGACACTCGAATTCGGCGGCACGTTTGGGCTAGCCGGTGTGGCTCCTGAAGACGTGCCACTGTGGTATGGTGTCATTTTCATGGTCAACATGCAGATGGCGTTCCTTAGCCCGCCTTTCGGCTATTCGCTGTTCTATCTGAAGAGCGTTGCGCCGCCGGAGATCTCGATGGCGACGATCTTTCGATCCGCAGTCCCCTTCTTGTGCCTGCAGGCGATCGGAGTGGGACTGTGCATCGTGTTCCCCTCAATCGTCGTCTGGCTCCCGAAGGTCATGTACGGAGGCAATTGACCACATTTGCGGCTTGCCGACACCGAGGATCAGTCGAATTTGATAGCTTTTCGCTTGAACGGCGTCACCTTTTTGCCTTCCTTTGCGCGTCGTCATGAGATCGCTTCTTGAAACAATCCTGGCTGCGAGTGCGGGTGTATCGCACTCGACCAGTCTTGGTTATCTCGCCTACGCCGCCCCGCGAATGCCGCGCCATCTGTCCTTGCCGAGATGGCCAAGGAACCCGCCGCCGATCAGATCGTTTCGCGATAGATCAACCGGACGAGGAGAGACATGCTCGAAATTCTGCATGCTCACAATCGCGGGACACCGAACACGGGCCGGCTCTGCCAGTTCGGGGCTTGGCGCGATGCTGCGTGACGATGCTGCGTGACGTCGATTATGTCCTGCAAAAACTCGACTGGATGCGCGGCGAAGGCATCTGGCCCAACGGCTTGCGATATCTGTGGACCGATGCATTCGGGGTCGTGCTCTACGTCTCGCTTTATGCGGAAACTGGCGAAGAGCGCTGGCTGGGCGAAGCCGAGCGGCTGGTGGCCGATGTCGAGCGTATGCTCGGCCGCCGGCGCGGACTGAGGATCGGCGAAGCGGCGGATCGCGACGGCCAGTATTTCCACTATCTGGCGATGTGGCTGTTCGCCTTGGCGCGTCTCGGCGATCTGAAGCCGGAATACCGCAAGCGCGGCATTACGCTGGCGCGGGACATTCACCCGGCGTTTGTGGTCCCCGGCCGCGGCGTGATCTGGAAGATGCAGGAGGATTTGAGCGGTCCTTACCCCGGCTACGGCCTCGGCAGCATGGATGCCTATGACGGCTACGTCGCTTACCGAATGCTCGACGACGAGGAACTGGCGCCCGAGATCGCGCAGATGCGTGACCTGATGGAGCGCGATTGGCGCAGCCTCGACATCGACCAGGACCTCGGCCTCGGCATGATGCTGTGGCTCGCCCATTTCTTTCCCGACGAGCCGTGGGCCGAGGCCCAGACGAGGCGTTCGCTGCGAACTCTGGAAACGATGTGGGTCGACCCGCCCGGTTATTTCAGCCGCGCGCCATGGCTGCGCGATACCAAGTTCGCCTTCACCAATTACGGCGTTTCGCTCGGCCTGCAGGCCGCCGGTATCTGGCCGGGGCGTGTCGATAGGCTGAACGCCTTCTTCGAGGACTGGCGCTCCGGCGACGAATACGACCGCGAGGCGATCACCTGGGTGATGGCCTGCACCTCGCACCTTCCCGGTGCTTTTCTAACCCGGGGTGGCGAGACAATGATTGAAAGCGACCAAGCTCGGGAACGTTCCTCAGCCGGCGCGGTTGTCGATGAAAGTGCATCGAAAAGCAAAAGCAAGGAACGCGGTTGAAATGGCCACTCTCTTGGGAAAACCGGGGAGCTGTTGGGTGGCGACGGCCACCTCCACGAACTATCCCCAGCTCGAAGGTTTGGTCCGTGCGGACGCCGTTGTCGTGGGGGCTGGAATCGTCGGGCTGACGACGGCGCTTCGCCTTTGCGAGACGGGCCGGTCGGTGATCGTCTTGGAAGGCTTGCGGACAGGTGGCCAGGTGACCGGCCGCTCGACGGCCAAGATCACCACGCAGCATGCGCTGATCTATCGTCATCTCATTGACAGCGTAGGCCGGGACCTGGCGCAGACCTATGCCGATGCGAATTCCGCCGGCGCCCGACAAATCCGCGACTGGGTTAACAACTACGCTATCGCCTGCGATCTCGAGAGCAAGGACGCCTATAGCTACACCTGCGATGAAAGCCGGCGCGCGGAGGTCGCGGCCGAGGCGAAGGCAGCGCGCCAGGTCGGGCTGGAGGCCGAGGTCCTCGAACGCGTACCGCTGCCTTTCGAAACGGCGGCGGCATTACGGTTCCCCGACCAGGCGCAGTTCAATCCGGCGATGTATCTGGTTGGCCTGGCGGAAGCGGTGACGGCCCGTGGCGGTCGGATCTTCGAAAACAGCCGCGCCACCTCGATCGACGAGGCAAGCCGCTGGCGCGTCGTCACAGATGGCGGCGCCGTTGATGCCGGGCACGTCGTCGTCGCCACCAACATGACGGTGAAGAGCCCCGTCGGCATGGCGAACCGGACGCAACCGCGCTGCCACACCGCCATGGCCTTTCGGATCGATGATCCCCTCCCTGCCGACGGCATGTTCATCGGCATCGACGACCCGACGCATTCCATCCGGACGGGCCGTGATGCCGAAGGTCCACTGCTGGTCACGCTCGGCCCCAAGTTCAACACCGGCTGGGACGGCGACGTGGCGAGGCGGTTTGTCGAACTGGAAAAATGGGCAAGAAAGAACCTTCCGGTCGGCGACGTCGCGTGGCGCTGGTGCAACGAGGATTATGATACGGCCGACAGGATTCCATATGCCGGCGAGCCCGATCCCGCCAAGGCCGCCGGCTTCCACATTGCCATGGGTTTCAACGCCTGGGGCATCACCAACGGGACGGCCGTGGGCACGATGATCGCCGACCTGATCTGCGGCCGCCCGAGCCCTTGGCAAAAACTCTACGATCCGGCGCGGCCCTATCCCGAGGACTTCCACAAGAACGGCCGCAGTCAATCGATCGTCTCGAGCACCCACGACATTGCGCCTGGCATGGGTGGCGTGATCGTCAGGGGAGACGAAAAGATTGCGGCGTGGAGAGACACCGAAGGCGCACTCCAGGCGGTTTCGGCGATTTGCACCCACAAGGGCTGCACCGTAACCTGGAACAATGCGGACCACACCTGGGATTGTCCCTGCCACGGCTCGATCTTCGCCGCCGACGGTTCGGTCATCCACGGCCCTGCCCGAAAACCGCTTGCCCAGATTACATTGTGAAGGCGGCCGACACGGCCCGCGTCACGCCGGCCGTTCGTAGGTTCCGACCAACTCCGTCTCCTCCAATGCGTGTTTCTGGGCTTGCTTCCAGACCTGATGCACGCCCGCCTGTCCTGGTACGCTGAGGCTCGGCACATCGAGCGCGGCCAGCAGGAAGTGGTAATGGTGGACGCCGTGCCCTGCAGGCGGCTGCGGACCATCGTAATAGGCATTGCCGAAATCGTTGGTGCCTTGCCTGAGTGCCGACGGGCCGGGCTTGCCGTCTTCGGCCTCGGCGAGTCCGCCGGCATCCGGCGGGATGTTGAACACCGCCCAGTGCCCGAAAATTCCGCTTGGTGCATCGGGATCCCGCACGACAAGAACAAGGCTCTTGGTACCATCCGGGACACCGGACCACTTCAGCGGCGGCGAGACGTTCTGGCCGTCACGCGCATATTTTTCGGGAAGTCTTCCGCCTGCCCGGAACGCCGGGCTGATAAGGGTGAGTGGCATTGCTATTTCCCCAAGGAGGTTGCGACCGAGAAGCCCGCGCCTGCGCCGTTCACGCCGCTTGCTGAGCTTCGGCGACGCGTCTTATCTCGCCTGGCAGGGATTCCCAGACCTTGTGCATCTGTCCTTCTCCGACGTGATGGGCGAGCACCTTGGACACGACCCTGAATGCATCCTTGGAATCGACCGGACGGGTAAATTCCAGCTCCGCCTTGATCTTGGCCAGAAACTCGTCGAGCGACCGCATCTTCTCGGGAGCTTTGGAAGGCTGATATTGGTCATAGAAGGCGCCGCGCACCAGGATCGGCAGCTGCGAGCCGAGGTGGGCTGCAAGATCCGGCTGCATACGGTCGCGCAGGGCGTGCAGCACCGCTCCGAGAACGTGCCAGGCGACCTGCCGATCCGGTCCAATCTCGTCCATGATCTCGTCGAGCCAGATGTTCGTGGTCTGCAGTGTCTTGTCGAATACGTCGAGTCCGGTGGCATTCATCGAAATCCTCCTTCCGTTCAAATCCGACTAGGTGATGTGACCAAACAGCCGTACCTGCCCGTTGTTCCCCGATGCGCATGTCCTGATGCGCATTTATTGTCGGAGGTCCCGTCATGGGGGAATTCGGGCCGGCTTTTTTGCCGCTGTTTTTCGACCACCTTTCTTGGCCGGCACCCGGAACATCCTCATGGGTGGACGAGTTTTGTTTGCCGTCGCCGATCACATGGCGACGAGTGATGCAGACACAAAAAACAGGAGAAGAACCATGGCACATCACGATTTGGCGCCCCGGACGCCATCGCGCAGCCTCTACCCATCCGCGCGCGATCCGCTCACGTCATTCCACCGGCAGATCGACCGCCTGTTCGACGACTTCTTCGCGCCGATGGCCGAAGCGACTACGGCCGGCGATCTTTGGCCGAGCGTCGACGTACATGAAACAGACCAAGCCTATAAGGTCACCGCCGAATTGCCGGGGCTCGAGCAGAAGGACGTTGAGCTCAAGCTGCGCGAAAACACCCTTTTTATCACGGGCGAGAAGCGTTCGGAGCACAAGGAAGGCGACGGCGGCCGCACCTACAGCGAACGCAGTTATGGCCGGTTTCAGCGGACCATCCCCCTGGAAGCGGAGATCGATGCCGACAAGGTGCAGGCCACTTTCAGGAACGGCGTTTTGGCTGTCGAGCTTCCCAAGAACCCCGCTGCAAAGGACAAGACACGCCGCATAGAAGTGAAAGCGCGATAGTTGCCAAACTGAAGGCTGCCTGAGCAGGCGGCGTTCAGCCCAGATGGAGAAGAACGGCAAGCACGGCGGCAACCGCCCAGGCGAGCGTCTACCGCCGGGGATCGTCCGTTGCCTCGGAAACGCCTTCGAGAGCGATCTTGGCGGCTTCCTCATCGGTCCGCCCGAGGTCGGCCAGGGCAATGACGCCGACGAGGCGCTTGTCGTGATTGATCACCGGAAGACGACGCACCTGATGCTTGGCCATGATCTTCGCCGCATCGGTGATATCGGCGTCATCGAAGCACCAATAGACATGCTCGGACATGACCTCGCGAACGGTCGTGTTGCCGGCTGAGCGCTCCTCGGCGACGCCGCGCATCACGATGTCGCGGTCTGTCACCATGCCGACCAGCCTGTCATTCTCGCCGACCGGAAGGGCGCCGAGATTGTCGGCCCGCATTTTCCGGGCGGCATCCCTGATTGTCGTGTTCGGGCCGACCAGTTCGGTCCGACGGCTCATGATCTCCTGAACTTGCATGGGATATTCCTTTCCCTGATTGCTGAGGCAACAAGTCGCCAGACGGGCCTGTTGCCACGCATCGCTAGATTGCCAGCTGGCCGGACGAGGCATGTACGGATCACTATCTTCGATCTTCCCGATCCGCGCTGAGGCGCGTGCCGGTGCCGGCACCTCGCGATCGAAACTATTCTTGGAACGTCCAGGCAGCGAGCGAGTTCCAAAATGGTACCGGTGCCGCAGCCATCCCACGGAATGTGGCCGCAGGCTGGTGAAAAAAACATCCACCGGGAAAACAGATGCACGCGGATTGAAGGTCATGGCTATCATCTTTTCAGATCGCCGCGAGGCCGGGCGGCAACTCGCCGGGGAACTCGTTCGCTTTGCCGGCCGCGACGATGTGATCGTATTGGCGCTGCCCCGAGGCGGCGTGCCGGTCGGCTACGAGGTCGCGCAGGCACTCAAGGCACCGCTCGACGTCTTCGTCGTGCGCAAGCTCGGCGTCCCCGGTCACGAGGAACTGGCCATGGGGGCGATCGCGCCCTCAGGTGTACGTGTCCTGAACGACGAAATCGTCAACGGTCTCGCGATCCCGCCACATGTCATCGACGCGGTCGCTGCAAAGGAGGAAAAAGAGCTTCTGCGCCGCGAGCACCTCTATAGGGACGGGCGACCCCCACCGCAGTTGAATGGACGAACCATTATCCTCGTGGATGACGGGCTTGCGACCGGATCGACCATGCGGGCCGGGATCAAGGCGCTGCGAAAAAACCACGCCGCCCATATTGTCGCGGCCGTTCCCGTCGGTAGCCCCGACACTTGCGACGCGATGCGGGCGGACGCCGACGAGGTCGTTTGCGCGACGACACCAGAGCCGTTGCTGGGTGTCGGGCGCTGGTACGTGGATTTCTCGCAGACGAGCGATGAAGAGGTCCGCGCGCTCCTCGCCAGGTCCGTGCCCAAGCCTGCGGCTTCCCACAAGCCTGCCGCTTCCGAAGAGGAATTGGCTGGGCGCGCGAGCGCGGGTCCGGCGCCTGGCACCAGATCGACATAGCGGAGGTGGATATGGACCGGGATAGCGAGCACGTCGTGCATGTTCCCGCGGGGCTTGTCACGCTTGAGGGCAATCTTTCGTTGCCCCCGGATGCTCGCGGCCTTGTGCTCTTCGCCCACGGCAGCGGAAGCAGCCGCCACAGCCCGCGCAACCGCCACGTGGCCGAAAGGCTGAACGAGGCGAACCTCGCCACCTTCCTCATCGACCTGTTGACGGCCGAAGAGGAGCGGATCGACCAGGTCACGGCCGAGTTGCGCTTCAATATCGGACTGCTCGCCGACCGGCTGGTCGGCGTCACGGATTGGCTCGGCGCCTCGCCGGACACGTCGGGGTTGCGTCTTGGCTATTTCGGCGCGAGCACGGGCGCCGGTGCCGCCCTGGTGGCGGCGGCCGAGCGGCCCGACCAGGCCGCG
>NZ_AYVL01000014.1 GCF_000502835.1 Mesorhizobium sp. LSJC280B00 | reverse complement strand
TTCCGAAACCGGCCTCGCCGCACTCGATCTGAAGAGCCATCATTCAATCCGCGTCCGTATCGGCGTCAAGGACGATGCCAAGCGCCCCGGCGGGATCAATATTTTCGGCAAGGGCTTTGGAAATTACGATCAGGACATTGTGCTCAGGATCAAAACCGCGTGAATCGACTGGCCGCGTTGCTGCGCTCAGTTACAGTTCATTGCTAGGCTAGGCTTGCAGCTGGCACCGCCGTCCATGAGGCGACCGGCTTGCCTGACGTGTATAGATCCCTCGTCGCAAGCTTTGCCCACTGGCTGCGAATCCCCTGCTACCCTCAATCACCAGTACAAAGGGATCCGTCCCACCAACCAACAGCCAGAGCATCCTCCGTTCCGGCAAATGCCGGAACTTACCATCTAGGCAACTCTCGAAAGTATATGCCGATCCAGGTCACACTTAGCCAACCCGAACCGCCAGCGATGGTTCGTAGCCTCACGCCTGCTCTGGTAGAACAAGGTCAGTTGCCGGCCGTCGATCATCACCGTCGAATGGCCATTCTCGCCGGGCTCACCAGGGTCGAGAACGGGGCCAACGGAAACGTAGGGACCCTTGACGTCATCGGCGATGGCGAAGAAGACGCGCTGCCGGCTGCCGCGCGGACCTTCGGGGAGGAAGCAGGTGGCGTTGAGAAGCACACGACCGTCCGGCAGCTCGACGAGCTGCGCGCCTTCGATCCCCCATTCGTAATCGGGGTGCTCGCGCGCATTGTGATGTGGCACGTCGAGATGATCGAGTATCTTGCCGAGACGTTTCCATGGCCCGAACCAGGAATCGGATTGGCTGCGCGCCAGATAGACATCAGGCTGGGGCACCCTGGTGAATTTGGGCATGCCTGAATAGACGATGTAGCGCTTGCCTCCGATGATTGCGGGGTGGGGATCGTAGATGCCGTCCTCATCGGTGTCGGGCAGCGACAATATCGCCGCATTGAGCACCACCCAATGAAAGCCGTCATTGGACACCGCGTGCTCGCAACGTCCGCCGGACTTCATGAATTCGGTCTGGATAAACATGTGGAAGACGCCGCACTCATGAATGACGCCGGGTGCCGCAACGCCCGATCCGGTAATCGGCAAAACGATCGCCTCGTGCTCTGTCCAGGGTCCATAAAGATCCGGCGCTGTGGCGTGGAGGATTTTCCAGCTCTCTGTTGTGACGGTGCCGCTGGAGCCGAAGACGTGCCAGAGCGTGCCGTCGAACACCGGACAAGGGTCCTTCAGATCATCCACAACCTGCGGGTGAAACAATGGAAAGACGTTGGTTTCAAAGTCGATCTTCATTCGCCAGCCATCCCTCGATTCGTCTCGGTCTCCATTCAAATGAACCACCGGCGCGACTCAGATGAATCGATTCCAAGCGTATTTATAGCTCCGCTGATGAACGGTTGTTGAACGATTGAAGGATTTGAACCGCTCTGTGGCAAAGGGCCACATTTGGGGAGCCCGACCTGACGCGAGGGGCTTCATCATGTGGATCGAATGGGGGCGGCCGGCTCGCCCCTTCTCTGTCGAGCCGTCGCAAGTGGAGCGGACGGCTGGTCTCGCCCGAGACAGTTTGGAGCTATGGAACAACTTATCGGGATGGAAGTTATATAGAAGGCTGCGAACTTCATGTCAAAGCTGCCTCGATTGACTTTTGTTAGTCGAGGCATTTTGTAACTATATCGAAGGATAATCTACATGGAAATGGCGGCGGGCCGGGCCAAAACACCAAAAAACCCTGTACAACCGTCTATTTTAATTTGCTTTTCACACCTCCGATGGAACTTCGTATATCAGAGACCACAACACATTCTGACCCTGGCGTCAAAACAGCAACAGCTAATTTACTTCGAAGAGCCGATCTTCGATGAGAGGCGCCACCCTTCGATGCGGGTGCACAATATTACCCCCAAGATCAGAATAGTGACGCCGCTGATCCCAGTTGGTACTTCCGCGACCAGGGCGGACGCAATCCAGCGCAGGTTCGTCGATCAGATCCTCGCCTCCACGCCGCATGACCGATTGACGACCTGGTATTACACGCCCATGGCGCTACGCTTCAGCGATCATCTCGCCTGTGACGTCTGCGTCTACGACTGCATGGATGAACTCTCCGCGTTCAAAGACGCTCCCGCAGAGTTGACGCAGTTGGAAAAGGCGCTGTTGCAACGTGCCGATGTCGTCTTCACGGGCGGGCAGAGCCTCTACGAGGCCAAGCGCAGCTTGCATCGGGCGATCTTTCCCTTCCCGAGCAGCATCGACGTTACCCATTTCCATCAGGCTAGGGCGCCAGGTGAAGACCCGTTCGATCAGGCCGACATACCTCACCCGAGGGTGGGGTACTTCGGGGTCATCGACGAACGGCTCGACCTTGAACTTATCGCGCATGCGGCTGCGGCAATGCCAGACGTGCATTTTGTCATGCTCGGCCCTGTCGTCAAGATCGATCGGGCGAGCCTTCCCACGGCAGGCAACCTGCATTGGCTGGGCGGCAAGTCCTATGCAGACCTGCCGAACTATCTCAGGCATTGGAGTGCCGGCTGGATGCCGTTCGCGCTCAACGAAGCGACCCGCTACATCAGCCCGACCAAGACTCCCGAGTTTCTTGCGGCAGGACTGCCGGTGTTGTCCACGGCGATCGTCGACGTTGTGCGTACCTACGGCGTCGAAGGCCTTGTCGAGATTGTCGAGGCGGAGGACATCGAGGCCAAGCTTCGCTCGATCCTGGCCCACCCCCGCGATTTGCTGGTGAAGAAGGCCGACGCCTACCTCGCCGACATGTCCTGGGAGAAGACCTGGAGCGCGATGGCTGCCCACATCGAGCGCGCCCATGCGATGAAGAGCGTCGTCCCATTCCTGAGGAGGGCGTGAGCGTGTTCGACTGGTTGATCGTAGGGGCCGGTTTCGCCGGCAGTGTGCTGGCCGAGCGTATCGCATCGCAACGGCAGGAAAGCGTCCTGATCGTAGACCGACGAAATCACGTCGGCGGCAATGCCTATGACTGCTACGACGAGGCGGGAATACTAATTCACCGTTACGGGCCTCACATCTTTCACACCAACGCCCAATCGATCGTCGACTATCTGTCGCAATTCACGCAATGGCGGCCTTACGAACATCGTGTGCTGTCGCTTGTCGATGGAAAGCTGCTGCCGATACCGATTAATCTCGACACCATAAACCGCCTCTACGGCCTTGAATTGACGTCCGAGCAGTTGCAGGACTTCTTCGCTTTCCGACGCGAAACGGTCAAAGAAGTCCGCACCGCCGAGGACGTCGTGGTGAGCACAGTAGGCAGAGAGCTCTACGAGAAATTCTTCCGCGGCTACACGAGGAAGCAGTGGGGTGTCGACCCTTCCCAGTTGAGCAAGTCAGTGACGGCGCGAGTCCCGACCCGGACCGATCGCGACGATCGGTATTTTGGCGACAGCTTCCAGAACATGCCGGCAGGCGGGTATACGCGCATGTTTCAGCGCATGCTGGATAGTCCCAAGATCAAGATCATGCTGCAGACCGACTACCGCGAAATTCGCGACAAGATCCCCTTCCAGCAGATGATCTATACCGGTCCGATCGACGAGTATTTCGACTGGAAGCTTGGTCGCTTGCCCTACCGTTCGCTGCGCTTTGAGCACACGACGCTTGATTGCGAGCAGTTTCAACCGGTCGCCGTCGTCAACTATCCGCAGACGGAAAAATACACACGGATCACCGAGTACAAGCATCTGACCGGTCAGCAGAGTCCGAAGACCAGCCTCACCTACGAATACCCCACCGACGTCGGAGATCCTTATTACCCGGTGCCGCGGGCCGAAAACGAGGCTTTGTACAAACGATACGAAGCTTTGGCCGCGGCGTGCCCGGAGGTCTGGTTCGTCGGACGTCTTGCAACATATCGCTATTACAATATGGATCAGGTGGTCGGCCAGGCATTGGCTACGTTCGGGCGCATTCAGACACGCCTGCCAGCAAACGGGATGCTCGTCACGCCGACGCAGCGCGAGGCGGCCGAGTGAATGATGCGCCGGCCTGACCGGCGTCGGGCGACCCACGGCCAAAGAGACCAACGATGTTTCTCGGCTTCTCGGCGAACAGCTCTAGATATGCTGTGCTGTTGATGCAGCTGAAAAGCGCGCACTGTTCGTATCAGCGAGGCTATAGCGCGCTTGCTTGTTGTTCCTCAAACGCCAAGAACGATTGGCGCTGGCGCTCCAACTCGTCCGCAAGTGGCTTGCGAACAGTGCGCGAGCCGTCCGCATGAATGGTGGAGAACAAGCCGACTTCGGCGTGGCGCGAATTGTCCCAACCTGGGTAGGCCGTCACCGGGTACAGGCATATACCCTGAACAGGTGCACCGAGGCTCGTCGCATCGCGCACTTCGTCGCAAACGTAGTGAAGCCAGGCTGGCCGGCCTGAACCTTCGGCGCCGGTCTCGGCGATGAACATCGGCTTCTTGTATCGTTCGGCGACCTCGACCAGCAATTCCGAAAGTGCACGGTATTCGTGGTGCCCCATCGGTATCGTTGGGCCATTCAAGTACCATTGGTTGTGCGGATAGAAGTTGAGGCCGATGACGTCCACAACGTCCTCGCTGCCGCCCAACTCCGGTTCCACGCGCCCGATCAGCATGTCATACGCCTCGAATTGGCCCTGGCGAGCATTTTCGGCGCGCCGCCGCTCGGGGTGAGTACGGTCACGAGGAGCAATATGGATCAGCGGTTCAGCCCAGATGAACCTGCAGCCGGGTTCGGCCTCCCGCATGGCCCTCACGCCGGCGACCGCTGCCCTGACAAGGTGTCGTTTGAACCATCCACGCTTGTTCGGCCCGACGCGGGGGAAATAGCCGACCTCCACAGCCCATGCAAAAAACGAAATCTCGTTGATCGGGCACACCAGGGGAGCCACCCCGGTAGCGGAGCGATGAACCCGAACAGCTTCCGCGGCGAAACGGACGTAGGCCTTGATAAACCCCGGGCCACCTTGGTCGATATGGTCTGGCGAGCCATAGTGGAAGATATCCCAGATAATCTGCACCCCGGCCGCCTGGGCTGCTTCGATCGCCGACGTCCAACTCGACCAGTCGAAGACTCCGGGCGCTGTTTCAATCAGGTGCCAGCGCAAGCCGTCGCGGATCGTGCGAAGCCCAAGCTCGGCACAACGGCGATAGTCGGCATGTGCATGGATGTCATGTGAGGTCGCGCGGATCAGATCAAGACGGGCCCCGTCGGCGCGCCTGTGGGAGGAACACTCGAAACCAGCCATGAAAAAGCTGTCGAACCCGGAAGAGCCTGCCGTGGGCCGACGAGCGGTATCCTCGTTCATACCAACATCCTGTCGCCCAAGGCGTGGGCAAGTAGTCGCATTCGCAGTCCCCCATTGTCAGTTCTGGTGGCCTAGTCGAAACCGGTCGGCCACCACCACGTCGACGGCTCGGCGGCAGCGGTGTACACGTGTGCCTGGATTGGCGAATACAACCAAGCTCCAATCCCGTCTGCCGGGGGCCGCGGTCGCGTCGATTCGATCCGAAGTTATGCGGCCTGTTGCATCGCCCGTTCGTTGACGCCTGTTTCGCCTAGTCGGGTGAGCGCCTCATCGGTTGCTTTTTCTTCCTTGAGCGTCTGTTCGAGTAGCGGGACGGCGTCTTTCAAGCCAAGTAACCCGGCCCATGTGACAAGAGTCCCGTAGCGCGCTATTTCATAATGTTCGACGGACTGGGCTGCAGCCACGAGACCCGCGTCCAATGCCGGAGCCTCCTCGAATTCCTCCAAAATCTCCTGTCCTTCTTCGATGATGCCGTCGATCGCCGGGCACGTTTTCCCTTGGGCTCTCTTGCCAAAGGCGTCGAAAACTTGCTGCAGACGCTCGATCTGACCTTCCGTCTCGTCACGATGTTTTTCGAACGCCGCCTTCAACTCTTCGGACTCCGCGCCCTTTGCCATTTTCCGGAGCGCCGTCAGAATCTTGCGTTCGGCGTAGTAGATGTCTTTCAGACCATCATAGAAAAGGTCTTCCAAGCCCTTGGAGCTGCCCTGAGAGCTTTTTTTCGTCGCCATTGTCATCTCCTCTTTCATTTCTATCGACGCATGCATGGCTCTAACTGGACCAGTCTCTTGTTGTTCCTTCGGCGACGGCACACCGGCAGCCAACAGCGAGCGACGGTCGGGTTGACCGCTGATTTCAGTCCGCCGCGCCAGCAGCGGCTTGAGCATCTCGGCTGCGCTCCATTGCGGAAATTCCGGAATGAGGATCGTCTGCCTGAAGGGTTTCCGCTGTCATCGAGTCCTTGCGGCCGCATTTTTCGCAACGGACCTTTGCCCGCACCTGATCAAGGTTCCCGATCTCTTCTCGGGCCCCCAATGGCGTCGAACCTGGACGAAGTTGCCGACCAGATCAGCAGTGTATAGGGGCCGCGGACCTGTTTTGCGATGTAGTTGAACTCACCTTGAGGCAGCTGCTCGCGCAGGCGTTTGGACGACAGGCGGACGGCATCATGGCCTCTAAATTCGAATTCGAGGTCAAGAGGACCACGTCCACAGCATAGTTGCACCTAAGATCCTCCTCGATGTCGCCAGCGGCGCGAAGCCTCAGATGGTCTTCGAAAACCCCCTCTGCGGACCGAGCATGTCATGTCTCCTTTGCAGTACCGGAAAGGCCGTGGACAGCCGTGTCGTCCTTCGCGATGCTGAACGGATGCGACGGCGGTTTGTTCCTGAGGCCAACATGCGCTGGAGCCGGATTGACTTGCACCCCCGATTACAAACGAATGAGAACATTCAATCGGGGTCCTCATGGCTTCCGCCATCGACATTCTGGCATGCTGACCAGCGACGAGGTCGGCAATTGTCCAGGACTAGAGCGGCCGGCCAGGTGCAGCGGTGCCGGGGGGACCTCACGCTCCAAGGCCGTCCTGGCCTTCGCCAGCGACAACCACAAGGCCTGCAAAAAAGCTTCATCTGCTTGCGGTGTTAATCCGACCTCCTTGCAATGTTCAACGATCCTGTCCTGGATCGACACTGCGGTTTCATACCGTTGGACAACCCTTGCCAGAACGTCCTGACAGGTGCCAATCGCCACCTCCCGAATGTGGTCAGCGACGGGAGAGAGGGCAGCACGGGTGACATCATGAGCAACGGGGGCGTCCCGATCAGTCGGATGTATTCCGCCTCGGGCTGCCCATAAGAACGATCCGCCAACGCGCGTCTATAGCAATAGCTTCAGCCTTCAATTGAACAAAGCAATCGTGTGGGGACCGGTCCTCACCCATGACCAGGGCTGCCCCGGTCATACCGTCAAAGCCAATAAGGCCAACCTCGGCCTCGACCTCAGCCCGAAGCTTCGCCACCATTAACCCGAGACCGCTCTCGAAGAAATCGACGGTGTCAATCGGGACCGAGGTCTGCTCCAGGTGCGTCCTCAGTCCCAAGTGACGGGCTTCGAGGTGAGGCTGCAGCAACGTCAGATCCGGTGCGCTCAGGCGCCGCAACAGTTCGTTCTTGAACGAGGTTTCCATCTGCGCTGTCTCCCGATCGGGGCGGAAGGGCGATGGTCGCTCACAGCTGACGACGCCCTAACAATTGTCGACAGTCAGGGGAAAGTATACCTAAAAGGGCGGGGAGTCTCAAAAAGCTACTATGCTGACCAGAGAAGCTCGTCAGTCTGGCGATCATCAAGATGCTGCTAACAAGCAGTGTCCGCCTCTACCGGTCGAAGGTTGCCTTCGCAATCTGGTGTGCGCCTTTTGTCGAAGCATACGGCCCCAAACTGATTCATCCTCTGGGGAAGCCAAGCGGTATCGACGCTGCCTGAAAACTTACGCGCAAGCGCTCCACACTTTCGGGGGGCGCTTTGTCGATCGACCAGAGTAGCCAAGCACCCCTTCTGTATCCCATAGTATTCGTCTTCGCCTATTGCTCCGGAACGGCAGAGGTTTGCGGACGATTTCGTGCTGCTTCGGCAATTTCCGGGATGTATTTCGTCGCGGTGCAGCTTCGGTTCACATTGGCGCGTGCGTCGAATACCTCTTTCTCGCAGACCCGCTTAGCGAGCTCGATAGGCACATGAACTGCCAGAGGCACTTCCACCTCGGAGATTCCAAGCTCCCTTGCGATCTGCTGTTTCACTTCGTGCCTGCCAAGCGAAACGTCGACGCCGACATCCTGGGCATCTTCGGTTGTCGATGATGCGCCTTGCCCCGGCAGATCTTGCTGCTCGGTCTGAGCAAATGACTGCACGGCAAAAAGCTGCAAGGCGAACACGGCGAGCGGCAAAATTCGTTGGAATACTCTCATGCCTGGCTCCTGCAGGTGCCTTTAACAACGGCAAAGTATTTGAAGCGTTCCAGAGGCGGGGATGCGCGCGCTCAGCGGCAGTCGAGGCGGGTTTTTTCTGTGGAATAGTTGTGTGCGTCAAGTTCTGCAAAATGGCGTGGCATTGCGGTGACGTCGGCGTGTCCGCCGCGCAGCCCGTGTTTAGCGGAGCGGCGGACACATGACGGTGCTCAGGCGGCCAAGGCCCTCAGGCTCTCCTTCTTGTGCTCGCGCAGATGATCCATGTTGAGGTAGCGGGTCGCCTCGAGCCAGTTCTCGTGGATCTCCACCGCCAATGCCCGAACCAGCCGCAGACAGCTCCGCGGGTTGGGGAAGATGCGAACGACCAGGGTGCGCCGCTTGATCTCCTGGTTCAGCCGCTCCAGCATGTTCGTCGACTTCATGTGCTTGTGGTGAGCTAGCGGCAGCCGATAGAAGCTCAGCGTCTCCTCGATGTTGTCTTCCACCCAGTTGACCAGCTTCGGGTATTTGGTCTGCCATTTGGCGATCCACTGCGCCAGGTCGCGTTTGACCTCGGCAAGGTCGCGCCGGTCGTAGAACCATCGGAGCTCCATCAGGCAATCGTCGTCGACCTTGCGCGGCACGTAGTCGAGCGCGTTTCTGAGGAAGTGCACGTAGCANCTGCCATTTGGCGATCCACTGCGCCAGGTCGCGTTTGACCTCGGCAAGGTCGCGCCGGTCGTAGAACCATCTGAGCTCCATCAGGCAATCGTCGTCGACCTTGCGCGGCACGTAGTCGAGCGCGTTTCTGAGGAAGTGCACGTAGCAGCGCTGCCAGACCGCTTCGGGCAGCACTTCGCGGATTGCCGCCCTGAGCCCCGGATGGTCGTCGGAGACGACGAACTCGACGCCGGCGAGCCCGCGATTCTTGAGCCCCGTCACGAACTCGCGCCAGCTCGAATGGCTCTCCCGGTTGGCCAGCTCCACGCCCAGAACCTGGCGCCGGCCCTCCCAATCCACGCCGATCGCCACCAGCACCGCCTGGCTGGCGATCACGCCCGCCTCGCGAGCCCGCTCGTAGCGCGCGTCCAAAATGAGATACGGATAGCTTTCCTCGAGCCGCCGCGTGAAGAACGCCTTGAGCGCCTCATCCAGCCGCATCGTCGCCTCGCTCACCGTCGAGGCCGAGAAAGAGTGGCCGCACAATTCCTCCGTCACCGCCTTCACCTTGCGGGTCGAGACGCCCTGCACGTACATCTCGACCAGCGCCGACACCAATGCCTTCTCCGAACGCTGGTAGCGCTCAAACAACTCCGTCGAGAACCGGCCAGCCCGATCCTGCGGAACGCGAAGCTCCAGCACCCCGACCCGCGTCACCAGCTTGCGCTCGTAATAGCCGGACCGGTAACTCGTCCGCCCCGCCGTCCGCTCCCCTTTCTCGGCCCCGATCGCCTCCGTCATCTCGGCTTCAAGAACCTCCTGCACGACACTCTGCAATGTCTGGCGAAAGCCGTCCTCATCCGACAACAGCAACGCTTTCAACTCGCCTCTGCTCAGTCTAACGTCTCGATTGGTCATGGCACTTCCCCTTCCACGGGAATCGGTGATCGCAATGTCACCACCGTGCCATGGCCGCTCGCCCCTCAGAGCAAGCGCCGTTCTCTCTCCAAAACTTTTTGCAGAACCTTCAGCACACTATCTTCGGGAAGGAGAAACGGCCCAGGACGGGCAGCAATGGGTAGGGAACGCTGGTTGCGTTGAATGTCGGCTATCGGGGGGCTCGGCATAAGCATCGGACCTAAAAGCGGGCACGGGCAAGCCGACGCTCGGCAAAGCCAGCAGGAGCCGTGAGCAATCCCGCCTCCGCGCTTTCGACCAGCTCAAAAGATCGAGTTTGTGATCGATTTTATCGGGCCGAGCAGGATCGATCCTTCCGGCACGCCGGCGTCGATCGGGATGGCTTTGCGGTTTGCTGTCGCCACCATCGGCTGACCGATGTCGGCCGTCACCACGACCGGGGTCTTGTTCGGCACACGATCATAGAGATCGATGATGTCCTGGTTCATCAGGCGCACACAGCCCGACGACACCGACTTGCCGATCGACCGCCATTCCGGCGAACCGTGCAAGCGGTAGAGCGTGTCCTGGTTGCCCTGGAAGAGATAAAGCGCCCGCGCGCCAAGCGGGTTCTTGAGCCCACCGGGCATGCCGCCATTGTCGGCGCTGTACGGCTTCAACTCCGGCTGCCGGGCGATCATGTCGTCCGGCGGCGTCCATTTCGGCCATTTCTGCTTCCATTGGACCACCGCATCGCCCGACCATTCGAAGCCGGCGCGGCCGAGGCCGACACCGTAGCGGATCGCCTGGCCGCCCGGGCGCACCAGGTAGAGGAAGTGATTGGTGGTGTCGACGACGATGGTGCCCGGCTGCTGCCCGGTCGGATCGTCAACGATCTGGCGCAGGAACTGCGGGTCGATCTTGTCGGCCGGTATGGCCGGCAGCTCGAAGCCGCCATCCGACATCGGCCCATACATCGTCACATAGTCGCCGAGCGCCGGCTCGACATAGGTCGGCGGCGGTGGCTCGACCGGTTGTTGCGACAGCGTGGTGCAACTGGAGACCGCGACCGAGGCGGCGCCAAGGGCTGCTGCGTTGAGAAAACCGCGACGGCTCAGGCGAAAAGAGGACGATGGGGGTGTGAACATGATTGCCTTTTTTAAGTCTCAAATCGCAACAAAGCATAAATGCGTCCTGTTGCGCGCGGTTGCCCGAGCAATGCCCGGCGCGATAGGCGGTTCCAATTCTGGCCGCAGGGTGGACAAACAAAGGCAAAGCTGTGACCGGATCGTCACTGTTGCGCCGACGCAACATTTCCGGTGTCACCCCCCGGCGACCAGACCTTCAAGGGACGGCAGGATCAGGGCCGGTGGAAAATCCCGGTATTCCTCAGGCTGATTGGCGCGGTTGATCCACACTGTCCTGAAGCCGAATTTGGTGGCGCCGGCGACGTCCCAGCGGTTGGATGACTGGAAAGAGACAGCGCCCGGATAGAGGCGCCAGCCCGTGGTGACCATGTCGTAGACCGACGGATCGGTCTTGAAGCGCCTGACGCTGTCGACGGAAAAGACGTCGTCCAGGACCTGGTCGAGCGCGGCGGACTTGACGGCCGCTTGCAGCATCTCAGGCGAACCGTTGGACAGGATCGCCAGCCTTGCCCCCGATGCCTTGAGCGCCTTGAGCACGGCCGGTACCTCCGGATAGCAGTCCAGCCGCCAATAGGCCTCGAGCAGCTTCGCCCTCAGCCCGGCATCGGCGGATGGAACCTTGCGCAGGGCGAAGTCGAGGGCCTGCTCGGTGAGCTGCCAGAAATCGGCATAGGCCCCCATCAGCGTCCTGACCCAGGAATATTCCAGCTGCTTGGCGCGCCAGATATCGGACAACAACTGGCCGTCCGGCCCGATCTGGTCGGCGTGACGGCGCACGGCCGCATGCACGTCGAACAGCGTGCCATAGGCGTCGAAGACGTAAGCCGCGAACTGCATTCGACAGTTTTGAGGCCGCGTAAGGCAAGGCGCAAGCGCTGATTGCAATCCGCCAGCCCGCTGGCCTCAACAAATCTCAGCCAAGCCGGTTGACGGCGGCTGTCAAAGCATCTTCCAATGCGCCGCAACAAGCATCGAACGGAACCTGGCAATGACACTGGCGACTGCGGCGCAATCCGCGACATGGACCTTCGTCGACGGCGACTGGTACGAGGGCAATGTTGCCATTCTAGGGCCGCGCAGTCACGCCATGTGGCTCGGCACCAGCGTGTTCGACGGCGCCCGCTGGTTCGAGGGCGTCGCTCCCGATCTCGATCGCCATGCAGCGCGGGTAAATGCCTCGGCGATCGCGCTCGGTCTGAAACCGACGATGAGCACCGACAGGATCGTCGGCCTGACCTGGGACGGGCTGAAGAAGTTCGAAGGCAACACGGCGGTCTATATCAGGCCGATGTATTGGGCCGAGCATGGCGGCTATATGGGCGTGCCGGCCGACCCGGCCTCGACTCGTTTCTGCCTTTGCCTCTATGAATCGCCGATGATCTCGCCGGCGGGGTTTTCGGTGACAGTGTCGCCGTTCCGGCGCCCGACCATCGAAACCATGCCGACCGACGCCAAGGCCGGCTGCCTCTATCCCAACAACGGCCGGGCCATCCTAGAGGCCAAGATGCGCGGCTTCGACAATGCGCTCGTGCTCGACATGCTGGGCAATGTCGCCGAGACCGGCACCTCGAATATTTTCCTGGTCAAGGACGGCCATGTCCTGACGCCGGCGCCGAACGGCACCTTCCTGTCCGGCATTACCCGCGCGCGCACCATGGCCCTGCTAGGCGAATACGGTTTCACGACGACGGAAAAGACGCTGTCGATCCGCGATTTCCTGGAGGCGGACGAAATCTTCTCGACCGGAAACCACTCGAAAGTCGTGCCGGTCACCCGTATCGAGGATCGCAATCTGCAGCCCGGACCGGTGGCCAAGAAGGCGCGCGAACTCTATTGGGAATGGGCGCATTCGACTTCGCCCGGCTGACCCGCTAAAAAGCGGCCGGCGCTTCGTTTCCGGAGTTGTTCCAGACCAATCCAGTCCTATGTTAGTCCGGTATCGACACCGGATTTTTCCACGAGGGAGTACGACCGATGGCTTTTGAATTGCCCGCCTTGCCCTATGATTACGAGGCTTTGCAGCCTTATATGTCCAAGGAAACGCTGGAATATCACCACGACAAGCACCACAAGGCCTATGTCGACAACGGCAACAAGCTGGCCGCCGAGGCGGGCATGGGCGATTTGTCGGTCGAAGAGGCCGTCAAACAGTCCTTCGGCAAGAATGCGGGCCTCTTCAACAATGCCGCCCAGCACTACAATCACATCCATTTCTGGAAATGGATGAAGAAGGGCGGCGGCGGCAACAAGCTGCCCGGCGCATTGCAAAAGGCGGTCGACAGCGACCTTGGTGGCTACGACAAGTTCAAGGCCGACTTCATCGCCGCCGGCACCACCCAGTTCGGTTCGGGTTGGGCCTGGGTCTCGGTCAAGGACGGCAAGCTGGCGATCTCGAAGACGCCGAATGGCGAGAACCCGCTCGTCCATGGCGCGACGCCGATCCTCGGCGTCGATGTCTGGGAACATTCCTATTACATCGATTATCGCAACGCCCGGCCGAAATATCTCGAAGCCTTCGTCGACAGTCTCATCAACTGGGACTATGTGCTCGAACTCTACGAAAAGGCCTGATCCGTTCCAGAAAGCCCCGGCAGAACCGGGGCTTTTCTTTTTCAGCATCAGAACGACAGCTGCAAAAATTTCACGCAAGCGTGAGGCGAAGCGTCGGAATTTTTAAGCCATCCTTGCCGTTTGTCATCGGGGTGGGGCCGCATCCTGAATTGCCTTCAACATGGAGCCAAGTGAATGAGAAAGCTTATCCTCGCCATCTCGATGCTCGCCTTCGCCGGTTCGGCGGCATTTGCCGACCCGGTAGCCGACCGGCAGGCCCTGATGAAGGAACGTGGCAAGATCGCCGCCGGCTTGTCGAAAGTGGTCAAGGGCGAGACGCCCTACGACGCCGCTTCGGTGCTGACGGCGTTGCAGGCACTGCAGGTCAATGCCGAGAAATTCCACGCCGGCGTCGACACGCTTTTCCCGTCGGGCAGCGACACCGGCGACACCACTGCGTCCCCAAAAATCTGGCAGGACATGGCCGGGTTCAAGACGGCTGAAGGCAAGTACCTCGCCGACGTCAAGGCGGCGGTCGCCGCAGCACCTGCGGATGCCGACGCGTTGAAGGCGCAGTTCAACACCATCGGCGGCGGCTGCGGCAACTGTCATCAAAACTACAGGGTGAAAAAAGGCTGATAGCGGGCAATGCGCTTGCTGAAGAAACTTGTCGGCGCCGCCCTCGTTCTGGGCGGCGCGGCCGCGATTGCCGGCTGGTTCCTGTCGGCTCCGGTCAGGCTCGATGCCGCAACGCTGGCTGAGCTTGGTCCTGGCAACGCCGCCAGGGGCAAGCGCATCTTTTACGCCGGCGGCTGCACATCCTGTCATGCCAAGCCTGGCTCGCAAGGCGACGCCCGTCTTCAGCTGGCGGGCGGCCTTGAACTCAAGACGCCATTCGGCACCTTCGTGCCGCCGAACATATCGCAGGATACCAGGGACGGCATCGGCGCCTGGTCGGTCGAGGATCTTGCCAACGCCATGCTGAAGGGCGTGTCGCCGTCGGGCGAGCATCTCTATCCGGCATTTCCCTATGCTTCCTACGCGCGCATGAAGCCGGCCGACATTGCCGATCTCTATGCACTCCTGAAGACGTTACCCGCGGTCGCCGGCAAGGCGCCCGCCAATTCGCTGGCATTTCCCTTCAACGTCCGACGCGGTCTTGGCTTGTGGAAGCTGCTCTATTTGAGTGACCAGCCGGTCGTTTCCTTTCCCGACGGCACACCGGATCCGGTGTTGACAGGCCGCTATCTGGTCGAAGGCCCCGGCCATTGCGGCGAATGCCACACGCCGCGGGATCTTGCCGGCGGCACCAGGAAGAGCCAATGGCTGGCAGGTGCGGCCGCCGCCGAAGGCAGCGGCATCGTGCCGAACATCACGTCGGGCGAGGGCGGCATCGCGGACTGGTCCGAGGCCGACATCGCCAACTATCTCGAAACCGGCTTCACGCCGGATTTCGATACGGTCGGCGGCGCAATGGTCGACGTGCAGCGGAACATGGCCGTGCTGACCCCGGAGGACCGCGCGGCGATCGCCGCCTACCTGAAAGCCGTGCCGCCGCACCCCAACGGCTATCCGGCGCGCAAGAAGCCGTCGAGCTGACGGCCGTTGCGTCAGCGGTCGCCGAGAAAGTCGAAGCCGGTTTCGAAGAAGTGATTGTAGTCGCAGGTCATTTCCTCGCCGGGCCCAATGTCGCGCAAGGCATAGGTCTCCTCCGGCTGCGAGACGTCGCAATTCGGGTCGTCGGCATGGTTCATGTAGCGCGCATCGTCGGCTTCGAAGACGATGTAATTCGGGTCGCGCCGGTCCGGATAGGCGTAGCGGTCGAGATAGGTTCTGACCGGCCCGGTTTCCCGCTCGTAGGCCGCTACCTCGATGCGCCGGTCGTATTTCGGGTCGAGCTTCCAGACCAGCGTGCCGCGGGCAATGTGGTTCTTGGCAAAGACGCCGATGCCCTGGATGGGCGATTTGTCGAGATAGACATCGACGAGCAACATGGCAGATCCCTGGGTGATTGTGTGTTGGCGCGGCTGTGAAAAGGCCGCGCACTGGGTAGCGCGCGGCCTTTGCAATTGCGAGCGGAAAATCAGCTGTGCCTGCCCATTATCCGAAGCCTCGTACGGCTCGTCGCCTGTCGAGACCCTAGCGCTGTTGCAGCGCCAGCCGGATGCCTAAGGCGCAATAGATACCGCCGACAGCCTTGCCTTGCCATCTCAGCACCGTCGGGTTTCGGCGCAGGAATGCACCGAGGCCGCCCGCACCCACGGCGAAAACCACCGTGCTGACGAGGCCCAACAGAACAAAGATGATGCCCAATATCGCCAGTTGAAGCATCACCGATCCGTTTTCAGGCCGCACGAACTGCGGAAGAAATGCGAGGAAGAAAAGCGCGGTCTTGGGATTGAGAACCTCGGTCAAAACAGCCTGCCGAAATGCTTTGGCAGCGGGGATCGCAAGTGCGCCGGCGGCCGGATAGGCCGGCGTTTTCTCGATGATCGCGCGAATGCCGAGATAAATGAGGTAGGCTGCGCCGATGTACTTCACGATGTTGAAAAGCGCCGCCGACGTGGCAATGATCGCCGAAATGCCGACGATCGCCATGAAGGTGTGAACCACGTCGCCGGCCGCGATCCCGGCGCCGGTCGCAATGCCCACCCTGGTTCCGGAACTGGTTGCCCGCGCCACCGTCAGAAGAGTGGCGGGACCCGGGATGAAGACAAAGCCAAGCACAACCGCGACATAAGCTATCAACGTGGCGAGATCGATCATTGGTGGGCTCCGCAACTCTCACCGCCAATGAAGCCACGTCGCGGAACGGAAGGCAATGACCGCTCATCCGCCGATGTTCACGCCGCAAGCTCGGCCTTGCCCGTCACCTTGAGCGCGAAGGCGTAGGTGAAGGCGATTTCCTCCAGTCTTGAAAACCGGCCGGAGGCGCCGGCATGGCCCGAATCCAGGTTGATCTTGAACAGCACCGGATTCCCACCTGTCTTGCGGTCGCGCAGCCGCGCCACCCATTTGGCCGGCTCCCAATAAGTGACGCGCGGGTCGGTCAGGCCGGCCAGCGCCAGGATCGGCGGATAGTCGAGTGCGGCGACATTGTCGTAGGGCGAGTAGGCGGCGATGGTCCGGTAATCCTCCGCTGACGCGATCGGATTGCCCCATTCCGGCCATTCCGGCGGCGTCAGCGGCAAGCTGGCGTCGAGCATGGTGGTGAGCACGTCGACGAAGGGAACCTCGGCGACGATGCCGCCGAAGCATTGCGGCGCCATGTTGGCGACCGCGCCCATCAGCATGCCGCCGGCCGAACCGCCTTGCGCAACGATGCGGTCATGCTGTGTATAGCGTTCGGCGACAAGGTGGTGGGCGGCAGCGACAAAATCGGTGAACGTGTTCATCTTGTTCGCCCGCTTGCCGTCGTCGTACCAGCCATAGCCCTTGTCCTTGCCGCCGCGAACATGGGCTGTCGCGTAGACAAAGCCGCGGTCGACCAGCGAAAACAGATTGGTGTTGAACGCGGCGGGTACGGCTATGCCGTAAGATCCGTAGCCGTAAAGCAGGCAAGGGGCGGACCCGTCGAGCGGTGTGTCGCGGTGATGGAGGAGCGAGATCGGCACCAGTTCGCCGTCGGCGGCAGGCGCCATCAGCCGGCGCGTGACGTAGTGCTCCGGGTCGTGGCCGGACGGCACTTCCTGGGTCTTGAGCAGCACCCGCTCGCGGGTGCGCATGTTGTAATCGAAGACCTGCGCCGGGGTCGTCATCGACGAATAGGAAAAGCGCATGATCTCGGTGTCGTATTCGTAGGAGCCGGACAGGCCGAGCGAGAAGGCTTCCTCGTCGAAGGAGATCAGGTGCTCCTCGCCGCTCTTGCGGTCGCGCACGACGATGCGCGGCAGGCCTTCCTTGCGCTCGAGCCGGACCATGTGGTCCTTGAAGCCGATCACCGAAAGGATCAGCCGGCCCGCTTCGTGCGGCACCAGTTCCTGCCAGTTGGCGCGCACCGGATCATGGGCCGGCGCCGTCATGATCTTGAAGTCCTTGGCGCCGTCGGCATTGGTGAGGATGAAGAAGATGTCGCCGCCTTCCTCGAGTTCGTACTGCAGGCCCGTCTGGCGCGCCGCAACCAGCTTCGGCTCTGCGAACGGATCGTCGGCGCTCATGATGCGGTATTCCGAGGTCTCATGATCGTTGATGCCGATCATGATCCACTCGTTGGAGCGCGTGCCACCGACATCCATGAAGAAGCCGGGATCGGTCTCCTCGTAGATCAGCCGGTCGTTTTCAGGACCGTCGCCAAGCGCATGGAACAGCACTTTGGAAGGACGGTGGTTGGGGTCGAGGCGGGTGTAGAAAAAACCGTCATTGCCGGCATCCCACACACCGCCGCCGCCGGTGTCCGGGACCCTGTCCGCCAGATCGTTGCCGCCGGCCAGATCGCGGACGCGCAGCGTGTAGAATTCGGAACCCTTGTCGTCGAAGGCCCAGAGCAGCTTGCTGTGGTCGTCCGAATGATCGACGCCGCCCAGGCGGAAATAGGGCTTGCCCTCGGCCTCGGCATCGCCGTCGAGCAATATCTGCTTGTCGCCGCCGTCACGCGCCGTGCGGAAATAACGCGGCTGCTGGCCGCCAAGCTTGAAGGAGGAGCCGTAGGCGTAAGGTCCGTCCTTCATCGGCACGGAAGAATCGTCTTCCTTGATGCGTCCCTTCATTTCCGCGAAAAGCTGCTTCTGCAGTTGGACCGTATCGGCCATCAGCGCCGCCTGGTAAGCATTCTCGGCTTCGAGGTGGGCGCGGATTTGGCCGTCGAGCAGGGACGGATCCCTGAACATCTCTTGCCAATTGGCGGCCCTCAGCCAGGCATAATCGTCCGTCCGCGTTATGCCGTGATGCGTGTCGAAGATCGGCCGCTTCTCCGGCTGCGGCGGCGTGGCGGTCGGAAACACTGGGGTTCTGGTCATTGCGTCTCGCTGTGGAAGCTACTTGAATGGCGAATGAACACGCCGAGCAGCGCGGGTTCAAGGGCTATGATCTATTGTCGTGGTGGCTCGAGAGGACGGGCTGGAGGAGCGGATAACGAATATTTCTTCTCGGACTGCCGCGGTTCTCGCCGTCGCTGCGATGACCCTGCCAGTGCCGGTCAATCTCATGCAACTGCCTTCGCGGCTTGGCAAGTGGCCGATATGGCTGGGTCTACGGAAATACATTACCCCATTTCAATGACACAGCGCACCGCTCCGGCGACGGCTCGCGAGCAACAGTAACGCTTCGCAACCTATGATTTTACTGAATCCGCCGATCATCCAGGCTGTAATGCCGCCGGCAGGGTCAAGCATCGAACTCTATTTACCTGCTGCCGTTTGTGTAATGGCTGCTTGCCGCGGCGTCAGTCGATGCTGGTCTGACCAGAAAAAACGGCAAAGTTACGCTTTGCACGAAAGAGTGAAGCTGAATATGGAAGATTTGACTTGTATCGCTGAATAGACCGAAAGAAGCGAATTGACTTACTTGGCGGCCCGGCCCATTAAGATGCCGCGACGCGAATCGCGGAGGCTTTTTCCTGCACAAGTTCGCGCGATGCCCAACTATCGAAACGGGCGCAAACAGAAACAATTCTCGTTGGGGCCTGAACGCCATGGATATTACCGAAACACCTTCCAGAAACAGTGACGCGCTGATCGAGCTCACCGCCGACGTGGTGGCTGCCTATGTCAGCAACAATCCCGTACCGGTCGGCGAACTGCCGAACCTTATCGCCGATGTCCATGCCGCTCTCGGGCGCGTCGGCGGGGCCGCCGAGCAGCCGCCTGCCGACAAGCAGAAGCCGGCGGTAAATCCGAAGCGGTCGGTGCATGACGACTACATCATCTGTCTCGAAGACGGCAAGAAGTTCAAGTCGCTCAAGCGTCACTTGATGACCCACTATGATCTGACGCCCGACCAGTATCGTGAAAAGTGGAACCTGGACCCGAGCTATCCGATGGTTGCGCCCAATTACGCGGCCGCCCGTTCGCAGCTCGCCAAGAAGATGGGTCTCGGCCGCAAGCGCAAGGGACGCTGACAAGCGGCTCTTCCGGTTTGATACTCAAACGGCGCCTACAGGCGCCGTTTTCGCATTGTGGGGAGACCAAGCTCAGGCCGCCAGTTCTTCATGCCGCCGGCAATTGCCGTCCGGTCAGGCGGTCTGCTTCAGCGCTGCCTCGGCGTCACGCTTGATGCGCTTGACCATCGAGCGAAGACCATTGGCGCGCTGCGGCGACAGGTGCTCGTCAAGTCCGAGTGCCTTCAATGTGGCCTCTGCGTCGGTCCTCTGGATTTCGCTGGCCGGCCGTCCCGAAAACAGCGCCAGCATGATGGCGACCAGGCCGCGCACGATATGCGCGTCGGAATCGCCCTTGAAGGTGATAACGGGGTCGACACCCCCGCCTTGCTCGGTGGTCAGCCAGACCTGGCTGACGCAGCCGGGCACCTTGTTGGCTTGTATGCGTTGCTCGTCGGGAAACGGCGGCAGCGCTTCACCCAGTTCAATCACATAGCGATAGCGGTCTTCCCACTCGTCGAGCAGGGAAAAGTCGTCGCGGATGGTCTGGATCGTCGTCGTCATTCCCCCGGATATAGTCATCCGGCGCTGCCACGTCACGGAAAAAGAGGAGAAACGCCGCAGGTGCCGAGAGCGAGAGCCTTGCGGTTTAGCGATGAATTCGGCCGAAACAGTCTCAGTTCTTCGCCGGCAAGTGCACTTTCGCCGGCAAATCGACTTTCGCCGGCAACACGATTTCCTCGGACACGCTGCCGGTGGTCGTCACCGTATCGGGTTCAGCGGCCTTGTCGTCCAGCATGGCGGCCGCGATCTTGGCGGTCTCCCTGGCCCGGGCGGTGATGGTGTGCATTGCCGATTTGCCGGTCTCGCACACGTCCGGCTTGCGCTCGCAGATGCCGGCGATATCGCCGACGGCTTCGCGCGCCGCAAACAGCGCCTGGAGCGGCCCGACGCTTTCGCGGCCCGCATCATCGGCGCCGACACCCAGCGGCAGCGCCAGAAGCACCAGCGAAAACCAGAAAGCAGCTCTTATCAGAAAGCCCATCTGTCTGTCCTTTATGACGTCATGCATCCGAACCGCACGACCCTTGTACCGCGATACTGACACAGACGCGCAAAGGACGGCTTGTCCCGAAAGCAACAGTTTTCCTTAAATTTTAGGTAGATTCGAAACGAAGCGTTTTGAAGTTCATTTGCCTCGAACGGCTCAGATTTTATTCAGCAAATGATAACCATCCAACCTATTGTTTTTCATGATCATTTTCTTAATCGGCGACAGTTTGATGCCATCGGTCGTAGGTGCAGGCGCGGGCGGTGTGGATAACGCTCCGTTTACTATGGCGGCAATTGCCCCGGTTTTTCCCCGCCGGTATCCCGATATTTGCAGCCTGCCGGGGGACGATCGGCCCAGCCTTATCCATTCCTTAAACGCTGGATGCGAGTTTCGGAATCGACAAAAGCCGCCTGCAAAGCAGGGCCGTTCACGACCGGGTGCGTTGAGTTGAGTGCGATCAAGGCCAGATACGCCGAGTTGCCGGGCGCGATAGCCGCCGGTTGCGAACGGATGGTTCATCCGTCCGTGCTCGGCCAGAGCGATCGTCGCCGCCACAGTCGGTTCATTGGCGCCATGCTGGCGGCTCCTTTCTTCAGCGCGGGTGCAGCGGTGACGCTGGTCACGTCGGGCATGGGCGCGGCCGTGACCGTGGCTGCCATCTTTGCGGCGTTCGGCCTTTGCTGGTTCGCCGCCCTGCTGGTGGCTGCATCGGGCAAGATGACCCTGGCCGGCCAACTCGCCTTGGTCGTCGGCAGCGTTGCCCTCGGTGCCCTTATCGCTGCCGCCGGCGGTGTGGCCTCGCCGGTTGCCTTGCTCGCGGTGGCGCTGCCGTTTGAAGCGTGGTGGATCGGCCAGTCGCGCCGTGCCGTGATCTGGGGCGCCACATCGGCCTTTGTCGCAGTCTTGCTGCAGCCTTTAGCCGGTTCCGTCTTGCCGCTCGACCAGACCGAAATCGCCGCATGGCACTGGCTGGTACCACTGGCCTGGGCGCTCACGCTCATTCCGCGTATCGCTCCGCTTCGCGGCGCCGCCAACGCACAGCTCGATCCGGCCGGCAGCCACCGGCTCGAAGACCTCATCGACGCCGTCGTGCTGCGAATCGCGGCGCATGGCGAGGTTCTGGACGTCTCGGCTAAGGCACGCACTATGCTGCGGCTGCCGCCGGAGCTGCTTTTCGGCACCGGACTTTTCGATCGCATCCATCTGTCCGACCGCGTCCCGTATCTCAGTGCGCTGGCCGATATGCGCGATGGCGCCCTGTCGCGCCGGCTCGACCTTCGCGTCCGGCTGCCGCAGAGCAGTGGCGTGACGGCCGACAATTACCGGCCGTTCTCGCTCGAGATGATGCGCGCGCCGGGGCAGGAGACTGTCTTTACGCTTCTTCTGCGCGAGAACGACGAACTGGCCGGACTGCGCCAGGAGCTTGCCGCCGCCAATGAGGCGGCTGCCTCCGCCGAGGTGGCGAAAGGACGCTTCCTTGCCGTCGTCAGCCATGAGTTGCGCACCCCGCTCAATGCCATCATCGGCTTTTCCGACATGTTGCTGCACGAGATGTTCGGCAGCTTCAAGGATCCGCGCCAGAAGGAATATGTCGGGCTGGTCAGGGATTCGGGCCAGCACCTGCTCGCCGTCGTCACCTCGATACTCGACGTATCGCGGATCGAATCGGGCGCCTACGCGACCGAACCGGAACCGTTCCGCTTCCGCGAAGCGGTCGAGATGTGCCAATCGATGATGCGCCTGCAAGCCGAGGCAAAGGCCATCGATCTGCAGGCCCAGATCGCGCCGGACGCAGGCGAAATAAATGCCGACCGTCGCGCCGTGCAGCAGATCCTGATCAATCTCGTCTCTAACGCGATCAAGTTCACGCCCGAAGGCGGCAATGTCGTCATCGGCGCCAAGCGCATCGGCTCGCGGCTGCATTTCTGGGTCCGGGATACTGGCATCGGCATCGCCGAGGAAGACTTCGTCAATCTCGGCAAGCCGTTCATGCAGATCCAGAACGACTATACCCGCCGTTTCGAAGGCACAGGCCTCGGGCTCTCGCTGGTGAAGGGGCTGGTGGCGCTGCACGAGGGCACCATGTCGATCGAAAGCATGCCGGGCGAGGGCACCACGGTGACGATCAGCCTTCCCGTGAGCGGCCCGACGAGCCGCTCGGCGGAGAAGACCGGCGTGGTGCCGATGTCCGCGGTCAAAGCCAAGGCGGACGGTGGCAAAGGGGAGAGCAATGGGTCGCTCCGCAAAACAGCCTAAGGCGGTCAAACGCCGCGGCAATGCCTTCGAGCACGGAGCGATGGCGCTGGGCAGCCTGATCTCGCGCAATCCTGTTGTGGTCGGCGGCTCCACCGCGTTCCTGGTGACGCTGTTCTACGTCTCGGCGAACGCGCTTTGGTACCAGCCCTTTCCGCATGCCGGCGCGTTTTTCGCCACCAGGAGTATCGAGCGCTTTCCCCGGGCGGACAGCGACGAGCCCGAAACCACCATCAATATCGTGCGTCCGGCCGCTGCGCCGATCAAGAGCGACCCGGTCGTCGAACAGGTCCAGGGCATTTTGAAGGATCTCGATTTCTATTCCGGCACCGTGGACGGGATTCCCGGACCGAATACGCGCAAGGCCATCCAGGCCTATCAGCAGAAGGTCGGATTGAATGCCTCCGGCGAGATCGACAGCGTCCTGCTGGATCAACTGGGTGCCACGCCGACGACCGCAGCCGTGGTTCCGCATCCCGTGCCGCGGCCGGTCGAAACGGCCGCTGTTCCAGCCGCCATTCCAGCGTCCGCACCGGCAAATGCGGTGGCGCCGGATCCCCGCATCGTCAAGATCCAGGCCGGACTGAAAGCGTTCGGCAATGACGACATGCAATTGGATGGCGTCGTCGGCGCGCGCACCAAGGCCGCGATCAAGGAATTCCAGGCACTGTTCGGCCTGCCGGAGACCGGCGAGCCCGACGAGATCGTCTACGTCAAGATGCGCGAGATCGGCTTGACCAACTGAGGGTCGAAACCCAGTCTCCCGGTCTATTTAAGCCNCGTCTACGTCAAGATGCGCGAGATCGGCTTGACCAACTGAGGGTCGAAACCCAGTCTCCCGGTCTATTTAAGCCATTGCTCCGGGTCACGCATTCCGTGGACTATCGCCACGGCTAACACGCCGTAGGGCATAGGCTCATAAATCACGATGTAGCGTCCCTCGACCAGAATGCGGGCGGTGGCGCTCAATTCCGGTCGAGCTGCGCCCATTTTGGCGTGCTCGCAAACCAATTCCAGCCTGTCGAAAATGCGTCCGATCAGCTTGTCAGCCGCCTTCTCGTTATCGATGGCAATGTGGTGCCAAATATCTCGCAAATCCTGAGAAGCTCGGGGGGTGAGCCGGTATTCAGCCACGGGCTGCGCGTTCGGCTTTCAGAGCGCGTAAGAAAGCCGTGCGATCCACGTGCTGGCCCTCGCCGCTTGCCATCCCTTCGTCATACGCCCTTTTGAGACGTTCCAGTTCAAGAGTGCGGAATTCCTCGCGCTGCTCCCATAGACGTAGTGCTTCCCTGACAATTTCACTGTTGGAAGCATAGTCTCCGCTGTTCACAGCGTCTTGTAGACGGGCGGCCTGCTTGGGCGTAAGCGACACAGTAAGAGTGCGCATGGGTTGGGCTTTCATACCGGACGCTATAGCATTTTTTCACAGGGGCTAACAAGATTTGTTAGATCTTGGGTAGATCGTCGCATTCCGGGGACTCGCTATGATAGCCAACCGTTGCTCGCGAATAAGTGACAATCTCGACGCCACAAAACCGAAATCGTGCAGGGTCGCGCCATGCGGGTAACCACCGATCTGTGGGTGTCGGCGCTGTTGCGCCGGGTTTTCAGCGCCGGCGGCTTTGCCGCCGTGGTCAAGCGCGGCGCGACGGAAGCCGGCGCGGTTTTCGTGCTGGCGCGGGGCAGGCTGGGGGAGATAGCGCTGTTCGGGCCGGCGCCGCAGACGAGTTACGATTCAGCCAGGCCGGACGACCGTTTTTTCAGCCTGCTTGGCGAAGGCGACGATGCCGCCATCTTCGACGCGCGGCTGGAGCGCGAGAAGAGATTCGATTCGGATATCTGGGTGGTCGAGATCGAGGCGGGCGCCATTCCCGTCGAGGAGCTTATCTCGGTCAAGGCGTCTTAACGGCAAGCCCTTCAGACGCGACGCGCCTTTGGGGTGGCGGCTATGTCGGCGCTGTTCGGCTTGCGCAGGTCGGCATTTGCGGCGACGCGCCCGGGCTTGCGAACGATTTTCGACACGGTGTCGGCCTTCCAGCCGCGGAGCCTGTCCAACGCCGCGTCGCGGTGCAGCAGGCGGTAGCGGTCGAGGAAGATGCGGATCGCCTGCGGGTGCGGAAACTCGGTCGGATAGATGGCCGCCGTGATCAGGAACGCCTTGTCTTCACTAAGGTCGAGCGCGCGCAAGGCGGCCAGCAGCGGTGTGTAATTGTGGCTCGCGGTGAGCGTCCGCGCCGTTGAAAAATCGACTTCGAGCGCATCGGCGAGCGCTGTCTGGAAGAATGCCGCATTGCCGGTCAGCGCGGTCTCGCGCAGCTTGACATAGGTTTGTGGCTCGACGAACGGACTGATGGCGGCGCCGCTCTCGGCGCGCATCATGGATCGCAACCGGCGGCGTACAGTTTCAGCGGCATCGGAAGCCTCTTGCCTGTTGACCTCGCCCGCAACCACTTCGGCGTTTTCGGACGCGGCTTTGGCGGTTGTTTCCGGCTGCTGCTGCGACCGCACCAGCGTCGGCCTTTCGAGCACTTTGATGAGATCCGCGATCGTTTGATTGAGATCCTTGCGGCGGGCAATGGCACGGGCATGCGGCAGGCCGTGACGTCCGATCAGCGCGATCAGGTCGACGTCGCTGAGGGCGCGCGAGCGGATGAGCAGCGGAGCGGCGATGTCGACCCGCTCCTGGCAAAGCCGCCGCACCAGCGCGGCGGGTGCATATTCGCATTCGGAAAGGGCTGCCGCGACGTAGCGGCGCGATTCGACCGAGACATTCTCGAAAAGCGGCAGCGTCAGGTCTTCGAGCTGCGCGATCTCTCGGCGCGAAGGGCGGGTGAGCGAGCAGAACGCCGATACCGCGGCGCGAAACAGCCTTTCGGCCTTTCCCGATTCAGCTCCTGCTGCGATTTGCCTGAAATCCGAAGCTGACACGAAGGATACGCCCGACACTCGACACGATCTGGACAGCGCTCTGCCGGGCTGTACCGGTTTCGCGTTTCCCAAGAACAAAGATCAATTTAGCGGCGATCCGTTAGCGCTCCGTTAACCTACTGCCTTCTTAATCGACTATGGAGGCGTTGCGTTGTGCTCCGGGGCAACCGAGAGGAATACGCGAACCATGGGCATGGTACTGTCTTTCGTGCCGCGAACGGCGGCAACCAATCGAGCACAACAAGCCGCGCCGGCGGCAGTGATCATCTTTCCCGGGGTGCGCTACGAGCAGCGGCCGCTGACGGGCGAAACGCGGCCGGCCGGCCCCGACAAGCCGGGACCTTCGGGAACATTGCCGGTACCGCATCACTGAGCATCGGAACCGGCTTAAAAATCCTGCAGTTCGCAGGAACTCTGTTCGAGAAACCGCGAGACGATCGGCTTCCAGCTGTCGTCGGGCACGAACGAACGGATGACGAATACGCCTTCCTCTATCGGCGCCTCGACGAAGATCGCCCCTTGCAGTTCCTCGGGAAGATCCTTGCGGACCTCGATCATCTGGGCCGGCGTCAGTACAACGGTGTCGAGCACGCCTGCGGTCGCGCTGTGGTCGTTGAACGAGTAGATGTTGTGGCCGCCGCGGTCATAGACCGATATCGACCAGAACGGCACCTTTCCCGGCGCCTTGACCCGCACCATCCCCTCGGCAAGATCGAAGCGGCATGCCGCCGCATAAAACAGCGGATCGACCGATTTCACCACCGGCGCGCCGCCGGCTTCCGCGTCGAGCCGGGTCATCTTGTAGAGATCCGAAGCCATGGCCAATCGCGACCAGGCGTCGCGTTCGGAAAACTCGGGGACGAGCACCAGCACGATGATGTGCACGATGCCGGCGCCGAGCAGGCCGAGCAGCACGGCATGCAGCAGGCTACGCATTGCAGCCGACCTTCTGGATCTGCGGCAGCGTGACGTCCGAGAGACCGGTGCTGCTGGCGATCGGCGTGTCGTAGAACGTAAGCACCAAGTACATGTTACCGGCGCCGCTGGTCAGCAGCCAGTTGCCGGGCGTAGGGCGGCTGCCGACGGAAATGACCACCGAATTGTCGGCCTGGCGCAGCACTTGATAGGACTGCAGCGCAGCCGGCCTCGGCTTGCCGGTCTCGACCACGCCAAGCGACTGGTCGGCGGCATAAAGCGTCCAGAACCGGGCGGTGGGAAAGCCGCCCGCAATCTTGTAGGCACATTGCCGCTTGAGCTGTTCGCCGCCGGAATCGCGCTCGGCTATGAAGGACAGTCCTTCCGCCTGTCCGAGCGCCAGCACGCCTTCGCGAGCCACGCGGGCCTTCGAATAGGGATCTGCCGTCGGCGTGCCGATATCGGGGAAGGCGGTCCATTGGCCGATCCTGATGGCGCCGACGCCGTCCTGCAGCTTCAGTGCATACCAGACGCTGCCGCCACCGCCGACGACGGCGATGGCAAGCGAAAGCAGTGTCAGGAAGGCGTTCTTGAGCATGAGGAGGCAAGGGAACCGAAGGCCGGGACTGAAAGATTGCCCCTCGGGGATATCGCGGCGCACGGCCTTGTGGCAAGCGGCCCCGCGCAATTGGCCGTCACAGCGCCGACAGGGTCTCCGGCGCAGCGGGCGCATCGAGCACGGGTGCCGCCTGGAACAGCCTGGTCAGTTCCTTCAGGGTCTGGGTGGTCCGGCTGGACAGCACCGGCGGACGCTCGGCGGCGGCATCGGCAGCTGCCTGTTCGGCGTTCTTCTTTTCCGCTTCCTCGGCCTTGGCGGCGATTTCGGCATCGACGAAGGGGTGATCGAGGCCAGGGATCGGCTTGAGATCGATGTGCTGGTGCGCATAGAGCATCAGCCGCTGCCACACCATAGCCGGCAGCGTGCCGCCGGTCATCTTGTTGGTCGCGGTGAAGTCGTCATTGCCGAGCCAGACGGCGGCCGTGTAGTTGCCGGTAAAGCCGACAAACCAGGCATCGCGGTAGGACTGGGTCGTGCCGGTCTTGCCGGCGACGACGATGTTTGGAAGGGCCGCGCGCCGGGCCGTGCCGATCACCGGCACCGCCGCCAGCATGGTGTTCATGTATTTGAGCGCCTGCTCCGACAGCACCCGGTGCGGCGGCGGCGCATCCTTGGCGAAGTCGTAGACCACCTCGCCGGTACGGGTAAAGAGTTGGCTGACGCCGTGCCGGGTTCCGGCAAGGCCGTTCTGGGCAAACACGCTGTAACCCGTCGCCTGGTCCATCACGGTCATGCCCGACGTGCCGAGCACCATGGTCTTGTGCGATTCAAGCGGCGACTCGACGCCCATCGCCTCGGCCATCGCCTTGATCGGCTTGATGCCGAGATAATCCTTGGCCAGCCGCACCGGCACCGTATTGATCGATTTGGCCATCGCCGTGATCAGCGTGACGTTGCCGGCCGACCCGCCATTGTAATTGTGGGGCGACCAGCTGCCCCAGGAGATGGGTCCGCCGGAAACCACCGAATCCGGCGTGAAGCCATGCTCCATCGCCGTCGCATAGACATAGGGCTTGAACGAGGAGCCGGTCTGGCGAAGCGCTTTGGTGGCGCGGTTGAACTGGCTGGCGCCGTAGTCGCGGCCGCCGACGATCGCCCTGACCGCGCCATTGGTCTCGATGACGACGATGGCGCCCTCGGTGACGTTGTATTCCTTGCCGAACTGGCGGAGGTGGAACTCCATCGATTCTTCGGCCGCCTTCTGAATGTTGGCATCGAAGGTGGTGTGGGCGACAAGCGAGTGCGGGCCGCCTTTGGCGGCGATCTTCTTGACCTCGTCGAAGGCCCAGTCGAGGTAATAGTCGGGGCTCTTCTGCTCGCCGCGGTCGACGATTTCGGCCGGGTGCAGCCTTGCCTGCAGCACCTGACCTTCGGTCATGAAGCCGGAATCGACCAGATTGGACAGCACCACGTTGGCCCGCGCCCGGGCGGCGGGCAGGTTTATGTGCGGCGCATATTTGGTCGGCGCCTTGAACAGGCCGGCCAGCATCGCCGCCTCGGCAAGGTTCAGGTCCTTGACGCTCTTGCCGAAATAGAAATCGGCTGCCGCCTCGATGCCGAAGGTGCCGCCGCCCATATAGGCGCGGTCGAGGTAAAGCTGCAGGATTTCCTTCTTCGACAGATTGGCTTCGAGCCACAGCGACAGGAAGGCTTCCTTGATCTTGCGCTCGAACGTCCGCTCATTGGTCAGGAACAGGTTCTTGGCCAGTTGCTGGGTGATGCTCGAGCCACCCTGGACGACGGAATTTGCCCGCACATTCTCGAATATCGCCCGCGACAGGCCGAGCACATCGATGCCGTAATGGTCGAAGAAACGCCGGTCCTCGGTGGCCAGCACCGCCTTGATGACATGGTCGGGCATCTCGTCGACCGGCACCGAATCGCGCTGGATGATGCCGCGCTGGCCGATCTCGTTGCCGTAGCGGTCGAGGAAGGTGACGGCGAAGTCGCCTTGCGTGCGCCAGTCGCCGGCGGTTATCTGGAAGGCCGGCAAGGCCAGCGCCAAAAGGACGACGATGCCGCCGGCACCGAGCGTAAAGCCTTCACTCAACAGTTCGATCAGGCTGCGGCGCCAGCCGCCGACGCGGAAACGCCGCGAGAAGATGGTAGCCGCTTCCCAGAACTGGCGCGCCCTGAAGCCGATTTCGTAAACAGAGGAATCGATCCACGCATCCACCGCCAGCAGCCTTGCGGCGATCGGACCTCTTCTCTTGCGTGGTTCCAAAGGACTGGCCATTCCAGGATCCGGCTGCGGCGATGCCGCCAACTGAGAAACCGCATGCCGGCAATTTCACGGCGGCGCGCCTTTCAAGACTATTCGTCCATTTTGGTGCTGCCTACAAGGGCGATGAAGATAGGGGCGATGAAGATAGGGGCGATGAAGATAGGGGCGATGAAGATATAGCCGGCGGTTCGTCGAGGGGAGGACGGCTCCCGCGAGGCGTCAGCGCAGAATGTTGGCTGCCCTGCGCGAGTAGGCGGTGTCGTCGAGCTGGGCGAGCATGAAGGCCGCTACGTCGGCCCGCGCCAGTGTCGGCAGCAGCGACGCCGACCGGATGCCTTTGCCGTGGCGAAATTCACCCGTGCCGCTCCATTGCTCAGCTTGGGCGGCCGCACGATGGTCCAGTCGAGTCTGGACTCGCGATCAGGCGTTCTTTCACCTCGTGGTCCGCCACCTCATGGCGCAGCACCAATGGTACAATGATGTTGCCCAACAGAGGGCCTAGTTGCCACCGGCTGTCGCGAACCCCCAGGAATGACAGATAGATGAGCCGTTCGGGGCCGGCCTGCTGCATGGCCGCGACGATGAAGCCGATGCCGGCAACGACGGCCGGATCGCGTTTCAGCGGGGCGCCCACCCCAAGACAGCTGAAAACCGCATCATGCCCGACAATGGCGCGTTCGACCGCCTGCCGATCGGCGACATTTCCGACGATCATCCTCATATTTTCGTGGCTGATGGCAAGCTTGCCCGGCGTGCGAACGAACGCGGTCACCGCATGGCCCTTTGCCAGCGCCGCCGAGACAAGCACACGACCCGTCGCACCGGAAGCACCAAAGATCAGCAGTTTCATTGTCCGCTCCTGGAAACCGTTAGCCCGGCTTACGCCCGGCGACGAAGGCGACCGGCGCCCCGGTCGGGCCGGGCAGCAACCGGCAATCGGCATAGCCGCTCTGATCGACTAGGTCCTGGGCTGCGCCTTTTTCAAAGACCGTGCCGCCCCACATCGTGGTGCGGAAGCGGGCGAGGGCGTCTCCCAGTGCACCCGGTCCAGGATTGACCATTGCCAGCAGCAGCCAGCCGCCGGGCCGCAACGCGGCGTGGCTGCGCTTGACGATGGCCCTGACATCCGGCTCGGGGATGAAGGCGCTTGGTACGAAAACAAGGTCGAACGCGTCCGTGTCCGCGATATCCTGGCCCAGCCCGGTGCGCAGTTCGATGCGATGTTCGAGCCCGGCTGCCCTGAAGTTGGCATCGGCCTGCGCGATAGCTTCAGGCAGGGGATCGACACCGACGGCCTTCAGGCCGGGCCATTGCCGCAGCATCGACACCGACAGGGCGCCGACGCCGACGCCGATATCCAGGAAGGCTGCGCCCGGTGCGGCGAGCCTCTCCGGCAAACCGGCCAGTTGTGGCGCGATCAGCCGCTTCAGCAACGCCGGGAAGCCAGATGAAACGTCGCCGAAGGCCTGGCGTAAACGGGCTTCCAGGGCCTCGACGCTTTCGGAGGAGCGCGACAGCAGCTTGCCACCTGAAAGCAGGTCGACCCGGATGCTGGCCAGCACCGGCGTAAGTTCGATGACGCCAGCACTTGCCACGACGTCGGAGGCGCCGAGTTCGGCAAGCACGGCCCCTATGCGCCGGGCCACACTGCCCTCGAGTGGCGTGCCGGAAATACGCGCCTCCATCGCCAAACCGAGCGCCACCAACGCATTGGCCGACGTCGCGTGCCGCGCCACCATCGTTCGCAAACCTTCGATATCCATCGATCGTTTCCCTGAATTGGATCAGGCCTATTCTCGCGCGGACGTCAAATTCAGGCGATTTGCAATTTCCGGGCATGCTTGTGCAAAACTGCACAGGTGCGCGGCGAGGAATTGATCTAGACTAGGTTCGTGACAAAGACCGGCGAACCGGACTGGAACGATTTGCGCTACTTTCTCGCTGCCGCCCGCGCGGGAACGTTGTCGGGAGCAGCGCGCGTGCTCGGCGTGCGTCACACGACGATCAGCCGGCGCCTTGCTGCTCTTGAGGCGGCACTCGGGGTTTCGCTTGTCGTGCGAACGCGGCAAGGCATCGAGATCACGCCGCTTGGCCAGACATTGCTGCCGCTCGGTGATGACCTTGAACGTACCATGCAAGCACTGACGGCGCTTGTACGTTCGGGCAAGAATAGCGTTCGGCTGGCACTGCCGTCGGGCTTCAGCCCCCTTTTTGCCGAGCGTATGGCCGGGTTCCATAAGGCCCACCCAGATATCAACCTGGAACTGACGAGCGGCAGCAGGCCAGTGGACCTGCAGCACGGCGAGGCCGACCTTGCGGTCAGGATCGGCACCGTCGCCGCAGACGATTTGATCGCGCAGAAGCTTTGTGTTGCGGGCTGGTCGATCTATGCGTCCCAGCGCTATCTCGACCGTCACCCAATGCCCATCGACCCTCGCCAGTTGGCCGGACACGAGATCATTGGATTTCACGCAAGCCTTGCCGGCGTCCCCGGCGCCAAATGGGTTGAGGCGCACGGCGCCGGCGCGACAATTGTCCTTCGCGTTGCCGAAATGACGGAAATGTTGGCGGCGGCTCTGAGTGGCGCCGGTCTGGCGGTAATGCCCTGCATGTTGGCCGAAGCTGAACCGCGGATGGTGCGCCTTGCCCCCGACATTCTCGGCAGTCATCCGGTGTCGCTTGTCTATCGCCGTGAAATCGGGGCGGAGGCGCCGGTGCGCGCCGTCATCCGCTTCGTTTCTACCATCATCAAGGACCATGCCGAGGTGATCAGCGGCGAAACCCAGTAGGGGCATGGTGCAGCCGCTTGCGCGAGGTGCCGAGGATTGGCAGTCGTCACACGGGACGCTTGTCCCGCTCTTTGCGGGTCGCACCGTATCGTCCGGCGTTGGTCCTCTCGGAAGACTCGCTGGATACTCGATTTGCGGGAGCGCCAGAGAATCTTGCGATCCGCGATAATATTAACAGGTATTATTTCTGCCAGGTCTCTCACCACAGTTGGGTCATGCCAAATGCCTGAGAATTGAATTTCCGCTGTGAAACACCTATCTTACAGTGAAATTCACGTTTTCGACTTTAGCTGCAAGGAGATTTTACCGATGGCCCAAGGCAATCAGAACATCATGGGAAAATCTGAGGCTCGCTTCATGGAAAATCAAAAGAAGACGGCGGAGCGGAACAAAGCAACTGCCGAATATCTCTCGGAGGCGAAGGCCAGGACCATCAAGACGGCAAGGCTGAGGGAATTGCGACTGGCCAAGGAAGAGGCGGACCGCGCGGCGGCGGCTCTGAATCCGGTCGCGCCGAAGAAGAAGCGGGCGTCGCGGGCACTCAAGCAGGCCGTATCCGCATCGACGCAGGCGAAATCATGAGCCTGACATTTCACAATCCCAGCCGCAGCTAGGAAGCAAACGCATCCGCTTCGTCTGCCGCGGCGTCGCGCATCCCAGGAGCAGGGCTTATTGCCGAGATCATGAAGGTTCATAATCCGCATGAGACGCGCTGATTCGCGCTTTGCCGGGATGCCTTCATGCAACGCAGCTACGCAGCCGGGAGGTCGACGCGACGGGCGAAGGGAAAGACGATGACCGCGCCGGCCGTCGAATTGCAGAGGGCCATATTCGAGGCAGTGAACGGCGATCCCCACCTGTCGGCGGCACTGGGCGATGCAAGATTGTTCGACCATGCGCCGGAAAATGTTGCGTTCCCCCACATGACCTTCGGCCGCACCAGCGTCTACGATTGGGCAACGGGGATGGAGAACGACGCAGAACAGTTGCTGACGTTGCATGTCTGGTCGAAATCAGAGGCCAGCAAGGAAACCAATGACATCATGGACCTTGTTAGCACCCGCCTGCGCGATACGGCTCTCTCGCTCGGCGAACATCGCCGCGCCTACCTCAAGCTCGAATTCGCCGAAGCCCGCTACGACGAGGACCTTTCGGCCCATCACGGGCTGCTGCGCTTCCGCGCCGTGATCAAGGACGAGGGCTGACCACCGGGCACTTTTTGCAAATCGGGCAATTTTGTTCTTGCTTTGTGCCGGCAGCTATGCTACTAATTTCCCTATGGTGCTGATGACGCCAGCGACCCGCCGCAGAGGCGGGTTTTTTGTTTCAGGTTCGGTTCGCCTGAACTGCCATCGGTTGTCTTGGGCCGGATGCTTCGTCCTCCCAAATGGTCCTGCCCGCCAGATGATGCCGGTTGTCGGCGAAGGATTGGAGGGCTAGGTTAAACATTGGCGATTTCGCGGAGCCGGGCGGCGAAATGGCAATCCGGTAATCTCGCGCTTCAGGGGTGTGGCGGGCATGCATTCGAGCGTTCACCGTTCATATCACGTTCAGCACCGGCGCGTTAGAACGCTGACCATGAAGATCCTTCGCCCCCACTTCCGGACCGCGGCACTGGCGCTCGCAGCCGCCGGTCTGCTTGCGTCGCAAGCGATGGCGATCCCCGTTGTCGTGCCCGAGCAGCCGCAGCCGGTCGTCCTCGCCGCCTCCGACTGCTACGCGATCGGCCAGCAGGTGGCCGAGCAGAATGGCGGCACCTTGGCCAAGGCCTCGCAGTCGACACGCGGCGGCCAGCCGGTCTGCGTCATCGTCGTGCTCGTTCCGGGCAAGGACGGGCAGCGTCCTCGTCGCTCGGAGATCGTCGTTCCGCTGAACTGAACCGTGCCGTTTCCCAGTCTGCCGGAATCGGCCTATATCTGAACAGCTTCAACAGGCCTTCCGCATGCGCGTACTCGTCGTCGAAGATGACAAGGATCTCAACCGGCAGATCGGCGATGCGCTGGTCGATGCCGGCTATGTCGTCGACCGCGCTTTCGACGGCGAGGAAGGGCACTTTCTCGGCGACACCGAGCCCTATGATGCCGCGGTGCTCGATATCGGCCTGCCGCAGATGGACGGCATCAGCGTGGTCGAGCGCTGGCGGCGCGGCGGCCGCAAGATGCCGGTGCTGATCCTGACGGCACGCGACCGCTGGAGCGACAAGGTTGCCGGCATCGACGCCGGCGCCGACGACTACGTCACCAAACCCTTCCACATCGAGGAAATCCTGGCCAGGGTGCGGGCCTTGATCCGGCGTGCTGCCGGGCACGCTTCGTCCGAACTGACCTGCGGGCTGCTCCGCCTCGACACCAAGGCCTCCAAGGCCGACGTCGACGGCGTGCCGCTGAAGCTGACCTCGCACGAATTCCGCTTGCTTGCCTATTTGATGCACCACATGGGCGAGGTGGTGTCCCGGACCGAGCTGGTCGAGCATCTCTACGACCAGGATTTCGACCGCGATTCCAACACCATCGAGGTCTTTGTCGGACGGCTTCGCAAGAAGATGGGCATCGACATGATCGAAACTGTTCGCGGCATGGGCTACCGCATGCGTAAGCCGGAGGCGTAACGCGGAACCGCTGCCTACAAAACCCGCCGTCTCGAACACGCCGTCGCTGCGGTCATGGCCGCGTTCGGTGGCGTTTCGCGTCATCGCCTTTTCCACGGTCTGGGCGATCCTCACTCTGGTCGTCATCTTCACCTTGATCACCACGCTCTATCGCCAGGCCAGCGAGCGCGGTTTCGACAGCCTGCTTTCGGCGCATCTGTTCAACCTGATCGGCTCGGTCGGCGTTTCTGAAAGCGGCCAATTGACCGGCGCCCCCGACCTTGGTGATTTGAGGTTCTCGGAACCGAATTCCGGCTGGTACTGGTCGGTCGAGCCTGCCTCGGAAGGCGTGCACGGCGATCTCCATTCGTCGTCGATGACCAAGGCGATCCCGTCGCCAAGCGTTGCCGAGGTGCCCTTCAATGCCAGCTTCCAGCGCAGCTATTCAGCGGACGGCATCGAAGGCGAGCAGTTGGAGGTGTTCGAGAGCGAGTTCGTGCTCGATGCGAAAAACCGCGCCGCGCGCTTCCGCGTCATGGGCAACCAGACCGAGCTCGAGCAGGAAATCGCCACCTTCCAGCGGCGCCTTTTGACCTATCTGTCGCTGTTCGGCGTCGGCATGATCGCCATCAATGCGATTGCCATCCTGCTCGGCCTGCAGCCGCTGCGCCGGGTCAGGAATGCGCTTGCCATGGTGCGCGAAGGAACCGCGCAGCGCCTAGACGGCCGTTTCCCGGCCGAGATCGAGCCGCTCGCCAACGAGACCAATGCGCTGATCGAGAACAACAGGCGTATCGTCGAGCGGTCGCGCACGCAGGTCGGCAACCTGGCTCACTCGCTGAAGACGCCGCTTGCCGTGCTGCTCAACGAGGGACGGGCGCTGGGTGGCGCCAAGGGTCAGCTGATCGCCGAGCAGGCCGCTTCCATGCAAAAGCAAGTGGACCATTATCTGCAACGTGCCCGCGTCGCCGCGCAGCGCGACAGCGTCGTCTACCGTACGCCGGTGGCGCCGCTGGTCCAGCGCATGGTTCGGGTGCTGCAGAAGCTCAACCCGCAGACGGCGCTGTCGCTCTCACTGCCGGCCACCGACATCGTCTTTGCCGGCGAACGCGAGGACCTGGAGGAGCTGCTCGGCAATCTGTTCGACAATGCGATGAAATGGGCAAGGAGCGCGGTCGCCGTTTCGGTCAAGCCAATCTCCAGCAAGGGTGGCGCTGGCACGGAAGGCGCAGCCAACCTGTTCGAGATCAGCATCGAGGATGACGGCCCCGGCATTCCCGACGACAAGGCGCGCGAGGTGTTGCAGCGCGGCCGGCGTCTCGACGAGACAAAACCGGGCAGCGGGCTCGGACTTGCCATTGTCGCCGACCTTGTCAACGAGTATGGAGGCTCTCTGGCGCTGGAACGATCCGTCATGGGTGGATTGAAGGCGATGGTTCGATTGCGGAGCCTTCAGTAATGCTTTTCCAGATTGCTTTTCCAGGTGGCCGGCTGCGGCCAAATTTCCGACAAACATCGACATTATGGCCGCGCCAGCTGCTGACAGCGCGGCGGTCCAGCTCAAGAAAGCCGGTATTGGCATGAAGATTCGCGTCGCGCTCGTTTCCGCCCTGCTCGCCGTCTCCGGCTGCACAACGCTCGGCAAGGGCCCGGCCGTTACGGTGACGCCGGCCGCGACGCCCCCCAGCGGCGCCAAGGTGGCGACGACGATCATCTCCGCCATGGGCGGCGGCCTCGTCGGCGGCTCTATCGGCGCCGGCCTGAGCGAGACCGAGAAGCGCAGCGCGCTCGAGGCGGAATACAAGGCGCTTGAATACACGGCGAGCGGCCAGAAAGTGGCTTGGAAGAGCGACAGTTCGGCCCATCGCGGCGAAGTGGTCGCCGCCCAGCCCTATCGCGTCGGCTCGCAGGACTGCCGGCAATACACCCATACGGTGTTTACCGGCACCGCCGGCGCCACCGCGCGCGGAACCGCGTGCCGCAATGCCGACGGCAGCTGGACGCCGCTGACGTAGCTGGCCGGCCGTCGATCCGCCGATTCCGGTCCGGCACTAAAGCGCGTCGCGTTCGACCGGCCTCATGCGACGCGCTTTAGGTTCTTGTTTTGATGCATGGTCGTTATCGCAAAACCGCTGCACACTTTTGCGCGACATGCATTATCGATCGGAGCGGCCCCGCCAAAGCGTCGCAGCACGCTTGTGTTGGCAGGGCAAGGGTCTCGTTCTATTGGAAGAGCCATGCTGTTCTGGGTCATAGCCGCAATCCTGACGCTGGGCGCAAGCCTGGCGGTGCTGCTGCCGTTGGCCGGCGGATCGAAGAACGCGTCCGCTGCCGGCGATCACGACCTTGAAGTCTATCGCGACCAGCTGGCCGAGCTTGACCGCGATATGGCGCGTGGCCTGATCCAGCCAATGGAGGCCGAAGAGGCACGCGCCGAAATCGCCCGCCGCATCCTTCGCCTGAGCAATGCCGGCCACGCCGACGACACGGCGACGCAGCCGTCGCGGTCGACAAGGCTGGTGGCGACGGCGGCCGTGCTGCTGGTTCCGCTGGTCAGCTGGGGCCTCTATGGCCAGCTCGGCTCACCCGACCTGCCGTCGCAGCCGCTCAGCGAACGCCTGGCCAAGAACCCCGCCGACAGCTCGGTCGACGAGCTGATAGCCCGCGCCGAGGCGCACCTGGCGGCCAACCCATCCGATGGCCGCGGCTGGGACGTGCTGGCGCCGGTCTATCTGCGCATGCAGCGATACGCCGATGCGGTGACCGCCTATCGCAACGCCATCCGCCTCGACGGCGACAGCGCCGCCCGCCAGGCGGGTCTTGGCGAGGCGATCGCCAATGCGGCCGGCGGCATTGTCTCCGCCGAAGCGCAGGCGGCTTTCGAGGCGGCGTTGAAGTTCGATCCGGCCAATCCGAAGGCCTCGTTCTATCTCGCCATGGGCATGGCACAGGAAGGCCGCATAGCTGAAGCCACGGCGGCCTGGCAAAAGATGCTTGCCGCCTTGCCGCAGGGCTCGCCGTGGCGCGGCGCCGCCGAGCAGGCGCTGGCCGAATCCGCCGCCCGCAGCGTCGCTTCGGAGGCGCCCGCGAAAGGGCCGACCGCCGAGGATATCGATGCTGCTTCCTCGATGTCGCCGCAGGACCGGCAAGCCATGATCAGCACCATGGTTGCCGGCCTCGACGAAAAGCTTCGGCAAAATCCGCGCGACGAGGAAGGGTGGATGCAGCTCGTTCGTTCCTATGCCGTGCTGGGCAAGACAGATCAGGCGCGTGACGCGCTCAATCGCGGTATCGCCGTCTTTGGCGCGGACAGCGACCAGGCCAGGAAATTCACCGCCTTTGCCGCCTCGCTTGGCGTGACGGCGACGGAGTAGGCGATGACGCGCAAGCAGAAACGACTGTCGGTGATCGCAGCGGGGCTGGGGTTTCTCGGTGTTGCCACGGGGCTGACCTTCTATGCGCTTGGCCAGAAGGCCTCCTATTTCTACATGCCGGCCGATCTGGCCACCGCCAGCCTTCAGCCGGGCCAGCGCATCAGGCTCGGCGGTCTCGTCGAAAAAGGCACGGTCGAGCGTAGCCAAGGCGCCACCGTCGCCTTTTCGGTGACCGACAACCAGAAGGACGTCAAGGTCACCTATACCGGCATTCTTCCCGACCTCTTCCGGGAAGGACAGGGCGTGATCACCGAAGGCTCGTTTGGCCCTGACGGAATCTTTGTCGCCGACAGCGTGCTGGCCAAGCATGACGAGACCTATATGCCCAAGGAAGTGGCCGACGGCCTCAAGGCCAAGGGCGTATGGCAGGAGAGCAAGAGTGACTAGCGGGTGCGGTGACAATGGTTGAAACCGGACATTTCGCCCTGATCCTGGCGTTTGCGCTGGCCCTGGTGCAGACGATGGTGCCGCTGTTCGGTGCGCGCACCGGCAACCACAAGATGATGGCCGTCGGCGCACCGGCCGCGCTGACCGGCTTTGCCTTGACGGCGCTGTCTTTCGTGGCTCTGGCAACCGCCTACGCCGGCTCCGACTTCTCGGTTGAGAGCGTCTGGGAGAACTCGCATTCGCTGCAGCCGCTGATCTACAAGATCACCGGAACCTGGGGCAATCACGAAGGTTCGATGCTGCTCTGGGTGCTGATCCTGACCTTCTTCGGCGCGCTCGTCGCCGTCTTCGGCGGCAATCTTCCGGCGACGCTCCGGGCCAATGTGCTTGCCGTGCAGGGAGCGATCGGCGCCACTTTCTTCCTGTTCATCCTGACGACGTCGAACCCGTTCGTCAGGCTCAATCCGGCGCCTATCGAGGGCCGCGATCTCAACCCGATCCTGCAGGACCTCGGCCTCGCCATCCATCCGCCGCTGCTTTATCTCGGCTATGTCGGTTTCTCGATCTGCTTTTCCTTCTCTGTCGCTGCCCTCATCGAGGGCCGCATTGACGCTTCGTGGGCGCGCTGGGTAAGGCCGTGGACATTGGTTGCCTGGATGTTCCTCACCGGCGGCATCGCCATGGGCTCCTACTGGGCCTATTACGAGCTCGGCTGGGGCGGCTTCTGGTTCTGGGATCCGGTCGAGAACGCATCCTTCATGCCGTGGCTGGCGGGCACGGCGCTGCTGCATTCGGCGATCGTCATGGAAAAGCGCTCGGCGCTGAAGATCTGGACGCTGCTTCTGGCGATCCTGACCTTCTCACTGTCGCTGCTCGGCACCTTCCTGGTGCGTTCCGGCGTGCTGACCTCGGTGCACGCATTCGCCACCGATCCGACGCGTGGCGTGTTCATCCTCTGCATCCTGACGCTGTTCATCGGCGGCTCGCTGGCGCTGTTTGCCTTGCGCGCCTCCCGGCTGACGGCCGGCGGCCTGTTTCACCCGATCTCGCGCGAAGGCGCGCTGGTCCTGAACAATCTGTTCCTGACCACCGCCACCGCCACCGTGCTGGTCGGCACGCTCTACCCGCTCGTCGTCGAAGCCCTGTCTGCCGACAAGATTTCGGTCGGCGCGCCGTTCTTCAACCTGACCTTCGGCCCGCTGATGGTGCCGCTCTTGGTCGTCGTGCCGTTCGGGCCGCTGCTCGCCTGGAAGCGCGGTGACATTTTCGCGGTCGCCCAGCGCCTGATGGCGGCTTTCGCGGCGGCGCTGCTCGCCGTGCTGGTGACGGCCCTGTTCATCGATGGCGCTTCGGTGTTGGCGGCACTCGGTGTCGGCCTTGCCTTCTGGCTGATCTGCGGCGCGCTCACCGATCTCGCCGTCAAATCCGGCTTCGGCACCGTCGCGCCCGCCACCATGCTCAGGCGCTTCGCCGGCCTGCCGCGCTCGGTCTTCGGCACAGCGCTTGCGCATCTCGGCCTCGGGCTGACAACGCTCGGCATTGTCGGCACGCTTTGCTTCGGCACCGAAAAAATCTTGGCGATGCATGCCGGCGAGACCGTCGAACTGTCCGGCCACAAGCTGCGCTTCGAGGGGCTCTACCCGGCCCAGGGGCCTAACTACAGTGAGGATCGCGGCCGCTTCGCCCTGCTTGGCGCCGACGGTAGCGTCGCAGGCGAGATCACCTCGGCCAAGCGCTCATATCCGGTGCGCCAGATGACCACAACCGAATCCGGCATCAGGACGATCGGCTTCAGCCAGCTCTATCTTTCGCTTGGCGACGAGGGCAGCGATGGCTCTGTGGTCGTTCGTCTGTGGTGGAAGCCGCTGGTGACGCTGATCTGGGGCGGCGGACTGGTGATGATGGCGGGCGCGGCGATGTCGCTGCTCGACCGCCGCCTGCGCGTCGGCGCACNGGGGCGGCGGACTGGTGATGATGGCGGGCGCGGCGATGTCGCTGCTCGACCGCCGCCTGCGCGTCGGCGCACCGTCGCGCCGCAAGGCTGCGGCCGGCGTGCCATCGGCGAGCCCGCAATGAAAAGGGTCACGCTGGCCTCGCTGGTCCTGCTGCTGGCGCTGTTGTTCGCCGGCGCCGCGCAGGCGGTCAAGCCCGACGAGGTGCTCGCCGACCCGGCACTCGAGGCGAGGGCGCGCGCTTTGTCGGAAGGCCTGCGCTGCATGGTCTGCCAGAACCAGTCGATCGACGAGTCCGATGCCGACCTCGCCCGCGATCTGCGCATCCTTGTGCGCCAGCGCCTGGTCGCCGGCGATACCGACCGGCAGGTGATGGACTATGTCGTTTCGCGCTACGGCGAATTCGTGCTGCTGAAGCCACGCTTCAATCTGCGCAATGTTTTGCTCTGGGGGACGCCAGTTCTTCTGCTGCTCGTTGGCGGGACATTCATCCTGCTGGCCGCCCGCTCGCGTCGTTCGACGGTGACCGCTGCATTAACTGCCGAGGAACAGGCGGCGCTGGACAAGATGCTCCGCCGCGATTGATCGATACATTACGAAAGTTTCATGTACCGGAAATGGCGCCGTAATGTGCGGCTCTCTATTTCCTTTGTCGAGGATGCCAATCAAGGGGCGTCCCTTGAAAAGAGGATACGAGAACCATGAATGTTGCCCCCAATTCATATCTACGCACCCGCAAACGCCTTCTGGCCGCAGCCGCATCCCTGGCCATTGCCGGCGCGATCGGCTTTGGTGCTGTTGCCACCGGGACAGCCCCGGTGCTGGCCGACGCCGTGCGTGTCGAGGCACCGCAGGTCCCGAGCTTCGCCGATGTGGTCGAGCGCGTTTCGCCGGCGGTCGTCAGCGTGCGCGTCAAGGCCAAGATCCAGTCGACGGCCGATGACGGTTCCGGCCAGATGGACGACGAGGACGGCTTAGGCAATCTTCCGGACAACCCGCAGCTGCGCCGGTTCTTCCGCGAATTCCGCGGCTTTGGCGATCAAGGCGGCGATCAGGGCCCGAACGGAATGCGCCGTTTTGGACACCGTGACCGCAACAACGACCAGCCGCGGCCGGTGGCGCAAGGGTCCGGTTTCTTCATCTCCGATGACGGCTATCTCGTCACCAACAACCATGTCGTCGAGGAGGGCACCGCCTTCACCGTGGTGACCAATGACGGCAAGGAACTCGACGCCAAGCTGATCGGCACCGATCCGCGCACCGATCTTGCCGTGCTCAAGGTCGATGACGGCAACAAGTTCACCTATGTCGACTTCGCCGATGATTCCAAGGTTCGCGTCGGCGACTGGGTGGTGGCTGTCGGCAATCCGTTCGGCCTCGGCGGCACGGTTACCGCAGGCATCGTTTCGGCCCGCGGCCGCGATATCGGCGCCGGTCCCTATGACGACTTCATCCAGATCGACGCCTCGGTGAACCGCGGCAATTCGGGCGGCCCGACCTTTAACCTCAACGGCCAGGTTGTCGGCATCAACACCGCGATCTTCTCGCCCTCGGGCGGCAGCGTCGGCATTGCCTTCGACATTCCCGCTTCGACCGCCAAGCAGGTCGTGCAGGATCTGATGAAGAACGGCACCGTGCAGCGTGGCTGGCTCGGTGTCGAGATCCAGCCGGTCACCCCCGAAATCGCCGAGTCGCTTGGCCTTGGGTCCGGCAAGGGCGCGCTCGTTGCCAGCGCGCAGGACAACGGTCCCGGCAAGAAGGCCGGCATCACCGCCGGTGACGTGATCACCCAGGTGGACGGCAAGGACGTTGCTTCGCCGAAGGAACTCGCCCGCCTGATTGGCGCTTACCCGCCCGGCAAATCTGTCGATGTCACGGTGTGGCGCAACGGCAAGAGCGAGGCGGTTAAGGTCGATCTCGGCAAGCTGCCGTCGAGCGACAAGCAGGCCTCGGCCGACCAGCAGCCTGCCCCCGCGCCGAAGACCGACACGCTCGCCGATCTCGGCCTGACCGTCACCAAGTCTGACAATGGCAAGGGCCTTGTGGTGACCGATGTCGACCCCGACAGCGATGCCGCCGATCGCGGCATCCAGCCCGGCGACGTCATCACCTCCGTCAATTCGGCGGAAGTAAACGGCACCGGCGACGTCGACAAGGCGATGGCCGACGCGGTGAAGTCCGGCCGCAAAGCGGTGCTGATGCAGATCACCCGCGACGACAGCAACCGCTTCGTCGCACTGCCTGTCGCCAAGGGCTGAGCGCATGACCCCGAACACGTATTCCGTTTTCGGAAAGGCTCATGCGCCGATTCAAGGTGCTAGAGCGTCCTTTGCGCGTCCAAGAGGACGCGCGGCGCTCTAGTGGTCGACTTTTCCGGTGCGGCGGTTTTCAACACCCCCGAGCCGCCGCACGGGAAAGCACGGGGCCTGAATACGTTAGTCAGTCATCGTGTTCCGCCCCAGCGGCAGCGGGCTTCCCATCGCCCGCTGCCGCTCGAACATGCCGCTCAAGGCGTGAAGCGGTTTTAGGCTACGACATGCTAAAACAAAGACTTACCGCGTATCCCTGAATCACTTTGTTCGCGATACGCCATGGAGAAGGCCACGATGCATATGCCGGCCACTCAATCTTCCAGCGAAATCGCGTATAACGGTTCTATGAAGATTCTCGTCATAGAAGACGATCGCGAGGCAGCCGACTACCTGCAGAAGGCGTTCGCCGAGGCCGGCCATACCGCCCATGTCGCCGGCGACGGCGAAACCGGCTTCGCGCTCGCTGATTCCGGCGACTATGACGTCATGGTCGTTGATCGCATGATGCCGCGCCGCGACGGCCTGTCCGTCATTGCCGGGCTCAGGTCCAGAGGCAATACGACGCCCGTGCTGATCCTGTCGGCGCTCGGCGAAGTCGACGACCGGGTCACCGGTCTGCGCGCCGGCGGCGACGACTATCTGACCAAGCCCTACGCCTTTTCCGAGCTGCTCGCCCGCGTCGAGGTGCTGAACCGCCGCGCCAGCGCCAGGGAAGCCGACACCGTCTACCGGGTCGGCGATCTCGAACTCGATCGGCTGTCGCATTCGGTGCGGCGCGCCGGGCGCGAGATAACGCTTCAGCCCCGCGAGTTCCGCCTGCTCGAATATTTGATGCGCCATGCCGGCCAGGTGGTGACGCGCACCATGCTGCTCGAGAATGTCTGGGACTACCATTTCGATCCGCAGACCAACGTCATCGACGTTCATATCTCGCGGCTGCGGGGCAAGATCGAGAAGGGCTTCGACAAGCCGATCCTGCACACGGTTCGCGGCGCCGGCTATATGCTGAAAAGCGGCTAGAACCCCATGACTCTTTCCGTGCCGGCCATCATGAAGACGACGGCAGCGCGGCTTTCGGCGCTTTATCTTCTGCTTTTTGCGCTGTGCGCGGTGTTGCTGGTCTTGTACATGACCTCGCTCTCGGCGCGCATGCTGACCGGCCAGACCCAGGACACGATCAACGACGAGGTGCTCGGCCTCGCCCGCGCCTATCAGCGCGGCGGCTTGCCGCTGCTGGTCCGTGTCGTCGAGCAGCGCTCCCGCCAGCCCGGCGCCAATCTCTATCTGATCGCCGATGCCAACGGCCAGATCCTGACCGGCAACGTGCAGAGCCTGGAGCCGGGCGTGATCGAGGCCGAGGGCTGGACCATCGAACCGTTCTCCTACCGCCGCTTCGGTGAGGGCGAGCTCGAGCGGCAGCGCAACCCGGTCTCCGACCCGAACGAGCCCGCCCAGAGCGAAGTTCAGGCCGAAGGCGAGAAAGGCCACAACGCCATTGCCCTGGTGCTGCGCCTGCCCAACCAGATGATCATGCTGGTCGGCCGCGACCTCGGCGAGCCGGAGCGCTTCCGCGCCGTCATTCGCCGCGCCTTGATGCTGGCGCTCGGCATGATGGGCGTCGGCGGGCTGCTGATCTGGTTCTTCGTCGGGCGCGCGGCGCTGAAGCGCATCGACAGCGTGTCGGAGGCGAGCCGCCGCATCATGGGCGGCGATCTTTCCGGCCGGCTGCCGGTCACCGGCGCCGGCGACGAGTTCGACCGGCTGTCGGAAAACCTCAATTCCATGCTGGCCAGGATCGCCACGCTGAACGAGGGCCTGAAGCAGGTCTCCGACAACATCGCCCACGACCTGAAGACGCCGCTGACCAGGCTGCGCAATCGCGCCGAGGCGACGCTTTCCGGCAAGCACAACACCAGCGACTACCGGCAGGCGCTGGAAGGAACGATCGCCGAATCCGATCAGCTGATAAAGACCTTCAACGCCATCCTGATGATCTCGCGACTGGAAGCCGGCTATTCCTCGGAAAGCACCACCAGGGTTGATCTGGCCGCTGCCGTGCACGACGTCGTCGAACTCTACGAGCCGGTAGCGGAGGAGGCGGGCGTGACGCTCGAAACTTCGGTGCAAGGTTCCTTCGCCGTCAACGGCAATCGCGAGCTGATTGGCCAGGCGCTGTCCAACATCGTCGACAACGCGATCAAATATTCGACCGACTCGACCTCCAGGCCTACGGTTCGCGTGACGCTGGAGCGTGTCGGTAGCGAGATCAGACTCGCCGTCTCCGACAACGGCCAGGGCATTCCCGACGATGTCGACCGCGCCAGGGTGACCGAGCGTTTCGTGCGGCTGGAAAAGAGCCGCTCGCAGCCGGGTTCCGGCCTTGGCTTGAGCCTCGCCAAGGCGATCGTGACGTTCCACAATGGACGGCTTGAGCTTCTGCCCGGCAATCCCGGATTGTCCGTCGTCATGAGTTTTCCCGGGCGGGAGGATCGCTGATGGTGGCGAGGATGGCAGTGCGACGCCTCGAAACGGACTGGCTGTTGAAGCCGGCGATAAAGCTCGTTCCGCTGGATGCAAGCCGCGCCAGGCAGGGATTGTCGGAGATCGCCGACGCCGCGCGGCAAAAAGAACTGCCGCGACTGGCGAAATTCTTGGCAGGCAAGGGGGTCGTCCAGGATTTCCTCGCCGCCGTGTTCGACCTGTCGCCGTTCCTGCGCGATACCGCGCGCCGCCGGCCGCGGAGACTCGATGCGCTTTTCGACGAGACCATCGAGGCGCGGCTATCATCGATCGGCGCCGCGGTCGACAAGGCAGCACGCGTACAGGCCGTCTCCGAAAGCAGCCTGATGATGGAGCTGCGCCAATGCAAGGCGGAGGCGCATTTCCTGATCGCCTTGGCCGATCTCGCCGGCGAAGCCGAGACCTCGCTGACGGTGCGGCGACTGAGCGACCTTGCCGACGCCTGCACCCGTGCGGCTGTCGATTTCCTGCTCCGCGACGCGCATGAGCAAGGCAAGCTCCGATTGCCGGATGCCAAAAATCCGGCGCGACGCTCGGGCTGGATTCTGCTCGGCATGGGCAAGCTCGGCGCGCATGAGCTGAACTTTTCCTCCGACATCGACCTCGTCGTCTTCTTCGACCCCGATGCGCCAGCTGTCGTCGATCCGCTCGATGCAACCGAGCTGTTTTCGCGCCTGACCCGCCGGCTGGTCCGCATTCTCCAGGACCGCACCGAGCATGGTTATGTCTTCCGCACCGATCTCAGGCTTCGTCCCGACCCCGGCTCGACGCCGCTGGCGATCCCGGTCGAGGCGGCGCTGCGCTACTATGAGGCGCGCGGCCAGAACTGGGAGCGCGCCGCCATGATCAAGGCGCGCCCGGTGGCCGGCGATGTTGCCGCCGGCGCCGCGTTCCTGAAGGAGCTGCAGCCCTATATCTGGCGCAAATACATGGACTATGCGGCGATTGCCGACGTCCATTCGATCAAGCGCCAGATCCACGCCCACAAGGGCCATGGCGAGGTCGCGGTCAAGGGCCACAACGTGAAGCTCGGCCGCGGCGGCATCCGCGAGATCGAGTTCTTCGTCCAGACCCAGCAGCTCATCGCCGGCGGCCGCTTTCCCGAACTGCGCGGCCGCGAGACCGTGTCGATGCTCGGCGAGCTCTCCGCCCGCGGCTGGATCACCGCCGACGCGCGCGATGCGCTCACCAGGCAATACTGGTTCCTGCGCCGCGTCGAACATGCCATCCAGATGGTTGCCGACCAGCAGACGCATATCCTGCCGGAGGACGAAGAGGGGCTGGAGCGCGTCGCCCGCATGCTGGGCTTTGCCGATGCGGCAGGCTTTGCCGAAACGTTCCGCGCGGCGCTGCACCAGGTCGAGCGCCACTATGCAGCGCTGTTCGAAACCGCGCCGGAGCTTTCGGCCGGCATCGGCAATCTGGTCTTTACCGGCGACGTCGACGATCCCGATACCTTGCAGACCTTGCAGCGGCTCGGCTTCCAGCGGCCGAGCGACATCTGCCGGGTTATCCGCGGCTGGCACTTCGGCCGCTACCGCGTCACCAGGTCGGCGGAAGCGCGCGAGCGGCTGACCGAACTGACGCCGGCGCTGCTGCAAGCCTTCGGCCAGACGCGGCGGGCGGACGAGGCAGTGATCCGCTTCGACGAATTCCTTGCCGGCCTGCCTGCCGGCATCCAGCTGTTTTCGCTGCTGCAGTCGAATCCGGCTTTGCTGAAGCTGATGGCGACTATCATGGGCGCGGCACCGCGGCTGGCCGCCATCATCACGCGCCGGCCGCATGTCTTCGATGGGCTGCTCGATCCGGCGCTGCTGAGCGAACTGCCAAACCGCGCCTATCTGTCGGCGCGCCTTGCCGCCTTCCTCGAAGGCGACAGAGCCTATGAAGACGTGCTCGACCGGCTGCGCATCTTTGCTTCGGAGCAAAAATTCCTGATCGGCGTCAGGCTGCTTGCCGGGTCGATCGACCCGCCGCGCGCCGGCCGCGCTTTTTCCGATCTCGCCGACCTGACCATCGAGGCGGCATTGCAGGCGGTGATGGCGGAATTCGCTTTGCGTCATGGCTATATTGCCGGCGGCCGGGTCGCGCTGCTCGGCATGGGCAAGCTCGGCAGCCGCGAACTGACGGCGGGCTCCGACGTCGACCTCATCCTGCTCTACGATCACGACGCCGATGCGGAGGAGTCCGACGGCGACAAGCCGCTTGCCCCGTCGCATTACTACAGCCGGCTGACACAGCGGCTGATCGCCGCCGTTTCCGCGCCGACCGCCGAGGGCGTGCTCTACGAGCTCGACCTTCGCCTGCGGCCGTCCGGCAACAAGGGGCCGGTGGCCACCCATGTCGACGCCTTCAAGAAGTATCAGCGCCAGGACGCCTGGACATGGGAGCACATGGCGCTGGCGCGCGCCCGCGCGATCGGCGGCGATGCCGAGCTCTGCCGCGAGGTCGAGGGAGAGGTTGCCGCAGTGCTCGCTCTGCCGCGCGATCCAGCCAAGGTGATGGCCGAGGCATCCGAGATGCGCGCCATGGTCGACAAGGAGAAGCCGCCGCGCGATCCCTGGGACATCAAGCTGATCCCGGGCGGCCTCATCGATCTCGAATTCATTGCCCAGGTTGCGCTGATCACCGGAAAGATCGAGGCAGGCCGCAGGGCCACCGGCACGGCTGAGGTCCTGTCGCGCCTGGCGCCGGATTTCGCCAGCGCCCAGGTCAGGCAGGAACTGGTGGATGCCTATTCGCTCTATCTGGCGCTGACCCAGATGATACGGCTTTGCCTCACCGGCGCGTTCGAACGCGACGACGTTCCGCCAGGGCTTTCGGATCTGCTTCTGGCCGTCACCGACCTGCCAGATTTCGGGGTGCTTGAAGCGCATCTCGGGGAGACGTCGCAGAAGGTCAGAAAGGATTTCGACCTTCTGCTTCGTGCGAAAAAACCGTGACGGCAACCAGCCGTACGGGCGAGAGCATCGGGCCCAAAATTGCGACCTGCTTTGGGAGGTTCCGATGTTCAATCAAAGAGATAGAGCGGGGATTGAAGGTCCGCCGCTCTAGCATCGGGGGTGACGACGCAACAGGAGAAGACCATGAGAAAGACGACCAGACTTGCACTCGTTTTCGCAGCCCTGGCCGGCGCCGTCGGCACCGCTGCCTATGCAGACGAGCACTCCGGGGCCGGGCCGCGCGACGGCATGATGATGCGCCTCGGCAAGGTCATGAACGACAATGACGGCACCATCACCTTCGACCAGTTCTCCGACGCCATGAACGCGCGGCTGAAGAAGATGGTCGCTGACAATGGCGGCAAGCTGACCGTGGCACAGCTCGCCGACGCGCTGGAGAAAGCACGCTTCGAGCAGATGGCCAGGCGCATCATCGCCCGTTACGACACCAAGGGCGACGGCACGCTGACCGCCGATGACATCACAAGCCGCCAGAAGAAGGTCTTCGCCATGCTCGACCGTGACAATGACGGGAAAATCGAGAAGAACGAACTGCCGAAGGGTCCCGGCGGTCACCGCCAATGGGACGGCGAGGGCAATGATGGCACTGACGGCATGCAGTGAGAATTGATAACGCTCCGGCGGTGCGAGCCGCCGGAGACTTATTTTGTCATTCAGGCAGCGGCCCTGACCGCCTGCGCGGCTTTCTTGATCGGGATGCGTACCGAGACGATCGTGCCGACGCTTTCGGTCGAGCGGATCTTCAACGCGCCGCCCTGAAGCTCGGCCAGCGAGCGCGAGATGGCGAGGCCGAGGCCGGAGCCGGCATGGCTCTTGGAGAACTGGTTTTGCACCTGTTCGAATGGCCGCCCGAGCTTGCTCAGCGCCGCCTTCGGGATGCCGCAGCCATTGTCCTCGATCGTCAGGATCAGCGCGGCGGAAATGCTGCGGGCTCTGACCGAGATGTGGCCGCCTTGCCCGGTGAACTTCACCGCATTGGACAGAAGGTTGATGAGGATCTGCTTGATCGCCCTGCGGTCGGCGAACAGCGTCAGCGAATCGGCGATGCGGGTTTCGACGGTGATCGACTTTTCCGCCGCCTGCAGAGAAACGACGCGAACAGTCTCCCTGATGAGCGGGCAGAGATCGATTTCTTCCTGATCCAGGGCGAACTGGCCGGCCTCGATCTTCGACATGTCGAGGATGTCATTGATCACACCGAGAAGATATTTGCCGCTGCCGTTGATGTCGGTGGCATACTCTTCGTAGCGCGGCGAACCGAGCGGCCCGAACAGCCGCCGTTCCATCAGTTCCGAGAAGCCGATGATCGCGTTGAGCGGGGTCCGCAACTCGTGCGACATGTTGGCCAGGAATTCGGATTTGGCCCGGTTTGCCGCTTCGGCGCGCTCGGTTTCCTTCATGTATTTGCGATTGAGTTCGACGAGCTCACGAGCCCGTTCTTCTTCCGCGCGGCGGGCAAGGCTGAGGTCATGGATTGTCGCCATCAGCCGGCGCTCGCTGTCGACCAGCTTCTCCTGGTGCAGCTTGATCTGGGTGATGTCGGAGCCGACAGAGACGGTACCGCCGTCCCTTGTCCGCAACTCGTTCACCTGCAGCCAGCGGCCGTCGGCAAGCTGGCGCTCGAAGGTCACGCCTCCCTGCGGTCCGTTGGTGTTGGCAAGCCGCCGCTCCGAGGCGAAGGCCAGCATGCGTTCCTCCAGAACGGCGCGCGGAGCGCCCGGCATCACGTCGCGATCCAACAGGCCGTTGTCCTGCTGGTATTTGGAATTGCACATGATCAGGCGCTCGGACGAATCCCACAGCACGAAAGATTCGTTGATGTTTTCGATGGCCGTCCTCAGGCGCAGGTCCGCCGCTTCGGAGCGCAGCGCCAGATGCCGCTGCTCGGTGACGTCGACGGCGATGCCGATCAGCTGGATCTCCGGCGCTTCCGGGTCGATAACGTGTGCTCTTGCGCGCATCCAAACCCATTGCCCGTCGGCATGGCGCATCCGGAACACCTGGTCGATATGGTCGATCTCGCGTGCGACGATCCTGTTGGCGAGTTCGAACAAATCGCCGTCCTCGGGATGAATGATTTCATCGACTTCGCCGAACGACAGCATCGTGTCACAAGGCTCGTAGCCCAGCATGTCGTACATCGAGCGCGACCAGTACATCTTGCCGCGCACCATGTCCCAATCCCACAGGCCGCAGCGGCCGCGCACCAGCGCCATGTCGATGCGCTGGTGGGCTTCGAGATAGATGCGATCGGCGGCCTGGGCGCGCGCCGCCTGGCCGAAATAGGCGTAGAGGATGATGATCAGCACGCCGGCCGTCAGCACGAACAGCGTGACGTTGAGTGAGACCGTCTTGCGCCAGGCGTCAAAAACTGCCTCCTGCGGCACGAACGCTGCCGCGGCACCCCTTCGGCCATTCGCCAGGCTCACTGCCGCGTACCAGTCCTGTCCGCCGATGTTGACCTCCATTACCCCGGCGCGGTCACCGAACATGAACAGCGGCTGCCCGCCCTGCACGACGCCATCGAGCGATCGCCCCTCCCAGTGCATCGACTGCGGCGATACGGCAATGATCTTGAAGGCGCTATCGGTGATCGCCAGTACGTGGCTTCGGCCCATCGCGCCCTGACGACCGGTGCTCTCCAGCAGGTCCTGGATCGCGCCGGGCGCGGAAACCATGGTCGCGTCGGCGATCGAACTGGCCAGTTGGCCGGCGGCCAGCGCAAGGATCGCCTTGGCGTCGCGCTCGATCTCGTCGCGCTCGTTCATCAGCGACAGAAAGCGCAGTACTGCGATGATCAACAGAAACATGATGATGAGGGCCGGGATCGATCGCCGCAACAGCGGCTCGGCTGCCAGCAGCCGTCGGTAGGCAGGTTCGGCGATGAGCCGCGTATTGCCCGCGAGACCGTCGCTTCGCGCCTCGCGACGCTCAAACGCCGTCCCACCGGGCGCGCCCCACGCGTCCGCCTTCGCCATAAATGGCACTCCCCGATTTTCTGTCCCGCTTGACGATCCGGCAACGCCGCACTTCCGAATCGTCACTAAAGAATCAAAGGTGATTCGCCTTGTCCAGAGGCGCGACGAAAAAAGATTAAAAATCGACTAAAATAATGGGGTTTTCGGGTGGTCTTCCCTTTTTCCCACAAGGGGAGAACGGGAGGTCGCTTACGCCAGGGTGCGCTCGACGATGTCTCGCAAATCGGCCGACAGCTTCTCGGTATTGGCGATCGAAAGCAACGCCTCCCTTGCCTTGGCCTGCCGCACCGGTTCGAGCGAGCGCCACGACCTGAGCGCCGTCGCCAGCCTGGCGGCCACCTGCGGGTTGCGTTTTTCGACCTGCAGCACCGTTTCGACGAAAAGCCGGTAGCCTTGGCCGTCGGCGCGATGGAAGCCGGTCTGGTTGGCGCTGGAAAACGTACCGATGAGTGCCCGTACCCGGTTCGGGTTGGCCATCGAGAACGCCGGGTGGCTGGTCAAGGCGCGCACCGCGTCCACGGTTTGCGGGCCGGGCACGCTGGCCTGGGTCTGGAACCATTTGTCCATGACCAGCGGATCGGTTCCATATTTCGCCTCGAAATCGGCCAGTGCCATGGTCGCCTCAGGTGAGCCATGGTGACGGTGCGCAAGAACGGTCAACGCCGCGGCACGATCCGTCATGTTGGTCGCCGATTGGAAGTGCCCGGCAGCGAGTCCCGCACCTCCCGGCAGCAAGGAGAGATAGTCCAGCAGGACATTGCGCAGAGCCCGCCGCCCGGCACTGGCCGCGTCCGGGCTGAACGGGCCATTGTCGGCGAGCCGATCGTAAAGTTTGGAGAATATCTCGCGGTTGGCCTCGGCGATCGCAACTGCCAGCGCCTCGCGCGCCGCGAAAATGGCGTCGGGGTCGATGTTCTTGCCGATGTCGCGGGCGATATCGGCCTCGCCGGGCAGCGCCAGGGCCAGTGCCCGATAGGCGGGTTCGAGTGCTTCGTCGCCGGCTGTCTTGCCGGCAAGCTCGGTCAGCCGGGCGCTGATCTCGGTTGGCCTGTGGTCCAGGATCTGGCGGAAACCGGCAATCAGCGCATCGGTCAAAAGCGTGTTGAACGACTGCCAGCGCGAGAAGGCGTCACTGTCGTGGCCAGCCAGAAAAAACTGGTCGTCGGGCCGCTGCTCGACCGAAAGTGTCACCGGCGCCGAAAAGCCGCGGTTGAGCGACATGGCCGGACGCTCGACAATCCCGGAAAACCTGACGACATGGCGGCGTTTGCGGATATGGATGACACCGTCCTCGACATTCGCCCCTTCGACGCCGCTATGGGCTATCGCCTCGCCACCGGCGCCAACCAGGCCGAAGGCAAGCGGAATGTGCATCAGCCGCTTTCGGCTTTCCGCCGGTGTTGGCGGCACCGACTGCTCGATTTCGAGCGTGAATTCCCGCGCCGCCGGATTATACGCCGAACTGACGGTCAGGTTCGGCGTACCGGCCTGATGATACCACAGCGAAAACTGCGACAGGTCGCGACCTGAGACGTCTTCGAACACTTTGATGAAGTCTTCGATCGTCGCCGCCTGGCCGTCGTGACGTTCGAAGTAGAGGTCCATGCCGGCGCGGAACGTCTCGGCGCCGAGGATGGTATGGATCATGCGCACGACTTCCGAGCCTTTTTCGTAGACCGTCGCCGTGTAGAAATTGTTGATCTCGCGGTAGCGGCGAGGCCGGACCGGATGCGCCAGCGGCCCTTGGTCCTCGGGAAACTGATGGGCGCGCAGCGTACGCACCTCGGCGATGCGCTTGACGGCGCGCGAGCGCTGATCGGCCGAGAATTCGTGGTCGCGGAAAACCGTCAGCCCTTCCTTCAGGCAAAGCTGGAACCAGTCGCGGCAAGTGATTCTGTTACCTGTCCAATTGTGGAAATACTCATGCGCGATGATGGCTTCGATATTGGCGAAATCGGCGTCGGTCGCAGTTTCCTGGTCGGCAAGAACGTACTTGTCGTTGAAGATGTTGAGGCCCTTGTTCTCCATTGCGCCCATATTGAAGTCGGACACGGCGACGATGTTGAAGACATCGAGGTCGTATTCGCGGCCGAATGCCTCCTCGTCCCATTTCATTGACCGTTTCAAAGCGTCCATGGCGTAGCCGGCGAGCCTCTCCTTGCCCGGTTCGACATAGATTCCGAGCTCGACCTTGCGGCCAGACAGGGTGACGAGACTGTCCGAGATCTTGCCGAGGTCGCCCGCCACCAGCGCAAACAAATAGGACGGCTTGGGGAAGGGGTCGTGCCAGACCGCATAGTGCCAGCCGCCGGCAAGCTCGCCGCCATCGGCCGGGTTGCCGTTGGACAAAAGCAGCGGCGCCTCACGGCGCTGAGCTTCGATGCGGACCGTATAGACCGACAGGATGTCGGGACGGTCGAGGAAATAAGTGATGCGGCGAAAGCCTTCGGCCTCGCATTGCGTGCAATAGACGTCGCTCGAGCGATAGAGGCCCATTAGCGCTTCGTTCTGCGCCGGCGCCAACACGGTTTCAATTCTCAGCTGGAAGCACCTTGTCGCAGGGGGGCTGATGATTGTCAGTTGATCGGGCGTGACGAGAAAATCCGCAGGGCTCGGCTCCTGGCCGTCGATGGCAATGCTGCGGAGCGTCAGCCCGTCGCCATCCAGCACCAGTGGCACCGACGCCGCAATCCCGTCGCGGCGTTCGACCGTCAGCACGGCGGTCACATGCGTTGCTTCAGGCGAAAGGCGGAAAGTCAGGCTGGTTTCCGGAATGAGATAATCACTGGGGCGATAGTCTTCGAGCTTGAAGACCTGGCCGGTATCTGTGCGCATTCCTTGATTTTTCCTGTCGATCCGGGAGCGGCGGGCGGGTCCGCTGGTCCAAATAATTTGAAGTCTGCGCTCTTTACACGAAACGTTCCCTCGACAAAACTGCAGCGACGTCTATTTCAGGCGATCATTTCCCAAGCATCATCGCGAGGCTTCCATGACCGTCGTCACGCCGAAATTCGGAACGGGCGCCTTTGTGTTGCGTCGTGAGGATATGGCCTTCATCAAGGGCGCGCGGGAGGCGGGTACGATCGGGTCGACGCCTGCCGCGCTCCATGCGGTGACCGACGCGCTCTACCGCACCTACGGCATCAGGCATATCGACATGCCGGCAACGCCGGCGTGCATCTGGGCGGCGATCGAGGAAGCAAAAGGGGCGTGACAGCCAGACCGGATTTGCCAGTGCTTGCAGCTGGCGACCTTGCCGGCGAGCACAGCACGCTGACCGGGATCTTGCTCAAGATCGTATCGGTGGCGGTCTTCGTCGGCATGTCGTCCTGCATCAAGGCGGCAGGCACCGTGCCGGCGGGCCAGATCGTCTTCTTCCGCTCCTTCTTTGCCATTTTTCCGATCATCGCCTTCCTCGCCTTCCAGGGAAAACTCGGAACCGCCTTTTCGACAAAGCGCCCGCTCAACCACATTGCGCGCGGCGTCGTCGGTGTCTGTGCCATGGGGCTCGGCTTCTTCGCGCTGACGCGGCTGCCGCTGCCGGAGGCGATCACACTGAACTACGCGCAGCCGCTGCTGGTCGTGGTGTTCAGTTCGATCTTCCTCGGCGAAGCCATCCGCATCTATCGCTGGAGTGCGGTTGCCGTCGGCCTGGTCGGGGTGCTGATCATCTCGTGGCCGGAACTGACGCTGCTCAGTTCGGGCGCTGCCCTTGGCGATCAGGAGGTGCTTGGCGTCATCGCCGCCCTCATAGCCGCGGCAATCTCGGCCATCGCCATGCTCCTGGTTCGCAACCTCGTCCAGAGCGAGCGGACGGCGACCATCGTGCTGTGGTTTTCGGTAACCGCGAGCGTCATGGCGCTGCTTTCGCTGCCATTCGGTTGGCAGGCGCTGACGCCAGCACAGGCGGGGCTTCTGATTGCCGCGGGTTTTTGCGGCGGGCTTGGCCAGATCCTGATGACCTCGGCCTATCGCCATGCCGAGGCTTCCGTCGTAGCACCTTTCGAATACACTTCGATGATCCTCGGCGTCGTCGTCGGCTATCTGGTCTTTGGCGACGTCGCCACGATCAACATGCTGGTCGGCGGCGTGATCGTGGTTGCGGCGGGGATTTTCATCATCTGGCGCGAGCGCCAGCTGGGTCTCGAACGCACCCGCACCCGCAAGGCCGTCGCGCCGGAAGGGTGATCAGCCCGCTGCGTCGGTCCGCTCTTTCGCCAGCCGCATCAGCACCGCCCGCGTCTGCTCGTCGGCGGGGAAAAAAGATTCGATCGCCAGCTCCGACAGCGTCACGTCGAGCGGCGTGCCGAACACGGTGATGGTGCTGATGAACGACAGCACCGCGTCGCCATGGGCAAGCTTGAGCGGATGGACAATCGCGTTCGGTTCGACCGGCGCCGGCCGGCTGCTTTTAAGGCCGGACGGATAGGCCCGAAGCTCGCGCTCGATCTCGACCAGAACCGGATCGGCGGCAGCGTCGTTCTGCCGCTTCAGCCGCTCCAGAAGATGCGTCCGCCATTCCGCAAGGTTGACGATGCGCGGCGCGATGCCGCCGGGATGCAGGCTGAGGCGCAACACGTTGACCGGCGGCTTCAGCAGGGAGGCGTCGGCGACATTGGCGAGGAACGGGCCGATGGCGGCGTTCGCCGACACCAGGTTCCAATGCCGGTCCACGGCAAGCGCCGGGAACGGCTCGTGCGCCTTGAGCACGGTCTCGACCGCCGCCATCGCCGGTGCCATCGAGGCATCGTCAAGTGGTCGTTCGCTGAAGCTCGGGGCAAAGCCGGCGGCCAGCAGCAGCTGGTTGCGCTGCCTGAGCGGGATCGAGAGCTGCTCTGCCAGATGCAACACCATATCACGCGAGGGTGCGGCGCGGCCGCTTTCCACGAAACTCAGATGCCGCTGCGAGATCTCGGCCTCCATAGCAAGGTCGAGCTGGCTCATGCTCCGGCGTGTACGCCATTCGCGAATGAGACTGCCGGCGGAAATCTGGGCTGCTGTCATGACGAGATGACTAGGCCGGAAGTGGGCGCATTTCAATTACCTGCTAGGTCATGATGCCGCCCTTCCTTCCTCGCAAGGGGAGGACGGAAGACGCGTTCTGCACCGTTACCCAAGTGCCCGCAACTTCGCCTTCACTTCGAGGAAATCCCGCCACGCCAGCTTCTTGTGCGCCGGCGTTCTCAACAAATAGGCCGGATGCAGGGTCGGCATGGCGGGAATGGCGACGCCAGACGGGGTCGTGTGGACGCGCCAGTTGCCGCGCAGCCGCAATATGCCTTCGGAGGTGTTGAGCAGGGTCTTTGCCGACGGGCCGCCGAGATTGACCAGCACCTTCGGATTGACCAGTTCGATCTGCCGCTCGATGAACGGCCGGCAGATCTCGGTCTCGTGCGGCGTCGGCGTGCGGTTGCCCGGCGGCCGCCAGGGAATCACGTTGGCGATGTAGGCAGATGTCCGGTCAAGACCGATCGCGGCCAGCATGCGGTCGAGCAGCCGGCCCGAGCGGCCGACGAACGGCAAGCCCTCTATGTCCTCGTCGCGGCCCGGCGCTTCGCCGACCAGCATCACCGCGGCAGTCGGATTGCCGTCGGCGAATACCAGGTTCTTGGCGGTGAATTTAAGATTGCAGCCGTCGAATGCCGCCATGTGCTGGCGAAGCTCGTCGAGGCTTGCCGCCGATCTCGCCAGTTGCCGCGCCAATGCCGCCTGCGCCTCGTCGGGCACCGTTGACATGGCCGGGGACGTTCGCACTGCCGGTGCCGTATTCGGTCTCTCGCCCATTTCGGCGCGCGACACGCTCGTCGAGCGATGAGGCGATGCATTTTCACCGGCCGGCAGAGCGGCCGCCGCAGGCGCCCGCTCCGGCGGCCTGGCTTCTGCAAACCTGTTTATCGGCTGTTCTTCAAGTGCCTCGTCGACGCCGGCGCTGGCGTAGAAGGCCAGCAGCTCGGCGAGATCGGCTCGGCTAGTGTGGGGGGCGGCAGTCATGGTTTCACATTCGGCCGCGGAGCTTGAATTTGCAAGTTCAGCTCGACGGTATGCGCGGATCCTGCACCAGATAGAACGTCCAGCGCGGCGTGTAGTCGGTGATCAGGAAATAGAAGCTGGCGGTCTTCAGCGGGTCGATCTTGCCGTTCTTGAACAGCAGGCGGTCATACGGTTCGAAATTGCGGTCGAAATCGGCGTAGCTGCTCGACCAGATATTTTCGGGCGTTTTGTTGCGCTGGTCGAACGACAGGCCGTCGCCGAACACGCTCGGCTGGTCGAGGATCTCCTGGAGTTCGAACTGGAACTCGACCCAGGCTTGGCCGCTATTGTTGAGCACGTCGATGCGCATATACATCAGACCATTGGCGAAGTCTCCCGCCTTGCCGAACGGCTGGATCGGCCTTGTTGTGCGAATGGCCAGCGTTACCGGCGTCGCTGAATTCAGCTCTTCGGTGATGACCAGCGGATCCTCCTTCGTGCCGATGCCGGAAGCCCCGGTGATGCGGAAACCGCCGCGCTCGTCGGAAAAGGAATAGGCGCCGGTCGCCCAGACCAGTTGCTGCTCGGCACGGGCATCGAGGGCCGTCAGTGGCAGAAGCGCCAAGAGCGCCGCACGGCAAAACCGGCCGGGCGTGAAAAAAAAGCGCGTCGATGAAAAGCCAGCCGGCCCGAATATGCGCATGGCGGGAAGTATGGCCGATAAGCAAGCCGTCGAACAATTAAAAACATCAGTGCGACATATCTGTGCAAACGGAATAGGATTGAAGATTGATGCTCGTCACCGCGAATCTGTGCGGCAGGACGCGACTTTTTGACGAAATCGGTATTGTCACGTCCGCGCCGGTTTCCCGTCGCTATTTGATGCGCTATGCAGCGCGTGAGCCAGCAAGATGCCGGGAATAGCGAGCCAGTGAGGGATCGATGAGCGATATCGAACGCGAAAGCATGGAATTCGACGTGGTCATCGTCGGCGCCGGCCCGGCCGGCCTCGCCGCCGCGATCCGTCTCAAGCAGGTCAATCCCGAGCTTTCCGTCGTCGTGCTGGAAAAGGGCGGCGAAGTCGGTGCGCACATCCTGTCCGGCGCCGTCGTCGATCCGATCGGCATCGACCGGCTGCTGCCCGGCTGGCGCGAAGAGGAGGGTCATCCCTTCAGGACACCGGTCACCGACGACCATTTCCTGGTTCTCGGCCCCGCCGGTTCGTTCCGTCTGCCCAATATCCTGATGCCGCCGCTGATGAACAATCACGGCAACTATATCGTCTCGCTCGGCAATGTCTGCCGCTGGCTGGCGACCAAGGCCGAGGCGCTGGGCGTCGAGATCTATCCGGGCTTTGCCGCGGTCGGCCTGCTCTACAACGAGGCCGGTGCGGTCACCGGCGTCGTCACCGGCGACATGGGCGTCGAGAAGGACGGCACGCACGGTCCGGGCTTTGCGCCGGGCATGGCGCTGATGGGCAAATATGTCTTGATCGGCGAGGGCGCGCGCGGCTCGCTGGCCAAGCAACTGATCGCCAAACACCACCTTTCCGACGGTCGTGAGCCCGGAAAATACGGCATCGGCCTCAAGGAACTCTGGCAGATCAAACCGGAAAACCACCGGCCCGGCCTTGTCCAGCATTCCTTCGGCTGGCCGCTCGATATGAAGACCGGCGGCGGCTCCTTCCTCTACCATCTCGAGGACAACCAGGTGGCAGTCGGCTTCGTCGTTCACCTGAACTACAAGAACCCCTATCTGTCGCCCTTTGACGAGTTCCAGCGCTTCAAGACCCATCCGGCGATCCGCGGCACCTTCGAGGGTGCCAAGCGGCTGGGCTATGGTGCCCGCGCCATCACCGAAGGCGGCTGGCAGTCGGTGCCGAAACTGTCCTTCCCCGGCGGTGCGCTGATCGGCTGCGCGGCCGGCTTCGTCAACGTGCCGCGCATCAAGGGCTCGCACAATGCCGTGCTCTCCGGAATGCTGGCGGCCGAGCATGTCTGTGATGCGATAGCCGCCGGCCGCACCAATGACGAGCTGGCCTCCTACGAGGCCACCTGGCGTGCCACCGATATCGGCAAGGACCTGAAGAAAGTGCGCAACGTCAAGCCGCTATGGTCGCGCTTCGGCACCATTGTCGGCGTCGGCCTTGGCGGCCTCGACATGTGGCTGAACACGCTGTTCGGCTTCTCGCCCTTCGGCACGATGAAGCACGGCAGGGCCGACTATGCGACGCTGGAACCGGCCGCCGCGCACCAGAAGATCGCCTACCCGAAGCCGGACGGGGTGCTGACCTTCGACCGGCTGTCGTCGGTGTTCCTGTCCAACACCAACCACGAGGAGAACGAGCCGGTGCATCTGCTCGTCGCCGACATGGACCTGCAGAAGCGCTCCGAGCATGACGTCTATGCGGGACCCTCGACGCGTTACTGCCCGGCCAGCGTCTACGAATGGGTCGACAAGGATGGCAATGCCGCCGCCGATCCTGCGGCCAAGGATGTGCGCTTCGTCATCAACGCGCAGAACTGCGTGCACTGCAAGACCTGCGATATCAAGGACCCGAACCAGAACATAAATTGGGTGCCGCCACAGGGCGGCGAGGGCCCGGTCTACCAGAACATGTAAGTCACAAGGTTTGCTCCGGACTAAACAAGATGAGAAGCAGCGCAACCGTAGGATTGTTGAATAAACCGCCTGCCTGTGTTTCCTTTCTGCGGCGACAGGGAGGAAGGAAAAATGCGCCTGGCAGTTCTGACGAGCGTTGTGGCGATCGGGGCATTGTGCGCCCCTGCAGCCTTGGCCGGCACTAAGGTGCTGGTCAAGACACGAACTTACAACATTGCCGGAACCACCGGCGCGGCCCTGATCGAGGCCATGGATCGCAGTGGGCCGAAGCACGGCTTCATGACCCACGCCATCGCGCAGACCGGCTACAGCGTCGATGATTGGACCTTCGACGCCCATCGGGAAAACGGCGTCTGCCGCCTGCGCCAGGCCAACGGGACGCTCAATCTCTTCTATACCTATCCCAAACTAGTCTCAGCCACGTCGCCTGCGCTGCAGAAGCGCTGGAAGCGGTTCTTCGCTGGCGTCCGCGCCCATGAAGAGACCCATGGCCGCATCGCCAGACAGATGATGCGGGCCACCGAAAAGTCGCTTCGAGGGCTGACAGTCGGTGATGACCCGCACTGTTTCGAGGCACGTCGCGAGGCAAAGCGCCGGATCAATGCCATCTATGCCGAATACGAGGCAAAGCAGATCGCCTTCGATGCGCACGAGCATCGCGACGGCGGCCCTGTCGAGCACCTCATCCGCGCTTTTGTGGGCCAGTAATAAGCCAGGTCGAGATTGGACTGCGGATTTTCAGCTTCGCGTCCCGCCAGGCAGCGCCGCAAGCGCGGTCGCCGTCTGGTGCTCGTCGAGCGGCTTTTGTTCATCCGACCGTAGCGAAAACTCCACCAGCACCGGCAGATGGTCTGAGCCGGTGTCCTCAAGGGTCGACGCCGAACGGATAACGATGGCGCCCTTGCTGAAAACCTGGTCGATCGGCAGTCCGGCGAAGCGCAGGAAATCCGGCAGCCTTCTGTAGAGCCAGGTCGGCCCGACCGACGGCATTACAGTCAGCTTGCCAAGCGATGCGACGCGCCGGACGGCGGCGCTCCATGGCGCTGCGTTGCAGTCGCCTGCCAGGATTGACGTCTCGCCAAGCGAGGCGATTTCGCCAGACAACCCTCCAATCTGCCGTGATTGGTTGTGCGGCCATGGCCAGGTGAGGTGGATGGCGGCGACATCGACGTCGGTTCCGCCGAAATCGACCGTGGCGATCGCCATCGCGCCGCGGCTGTCGCAGTGCGGCTCCGTGCCTATGGCAAACGGTCGTCTGGACAGCAGCGCAACGCCGAACACGCCATTGGGATATGGGCAGAGGATCCGGTGGGGATAGGCGCCGGATAGCAGCCCAAGCTTTGCCTTCCATATCTCGGACACCTCGTCGAGGGTGATCACATCAGGCTGGGTCCGGCCGATCAGCGACAGCACCTTCTCAGGCGTTGGATTGTTGAACCTGAGGTTCATCTGCAGCAGGCGGTAGACTGGCTCGTCACCGGGTTTGGCTTCGTAGGCGGCCTGCACCTGCCATAGCCGCGAAAGCGGCAAGGCATTCGACGTGGTGGCAAAGGAGGCTATCGCAAACAGCAATGCGGCCGCGGCCTGCAGGCGAAACGAGGTGGTGAGCAGCGGCAGCGCGCAAAGCGCCATCAGCACCGAAAAATGCACGCGGAAATGAGCAAAGGAATCGAGGGCCGGATGCAGCGATCCGAAGAACCCGGCCACCAGCGCGGCCGAGAGTGCAAGCATTGCGACGAATGCCAGCGCAACCGTCATGTCCCGAACACGTGCCATCGCCTTGTCTATCGGCAGAAGTGCGGCTCAATCAAGATGACGAAATGTCCTGACCTGGACAGACACATGCGATTCGGCATTTACTGGAAGGCAGTTTCCGAAAAGCTCCTGAGTTTGCGCGAATGCAGTCGGTCCATCGGCATTTCAGCCAGCTTCTCCATCGCCCTGATGCCGATGGTCAGGTGCTGCGCTACTTGCCGCTTGTAGAACTCGGTCGCCATGCCCGGCAACTTCAATTCGCCATGCAGCGGCTTGTCGGATACGCAAAGCAGCGTGCCATAGGGCACCCGGAAGCGGAAGCCGTTGGCGGCGATCGTCGCCGATTCCATGTCGAGCGCGATCGCCCGTGACTGCGACAGCCGCTGGACCGGCCCGCGCTGGTCGCGCAGCTCCCAATTGCGGTTGTCGATAGTGGCGACGGTGCCAGTGCGCATGATGCGCTTGAGATCATATCCGGAAAGCCCGGTGACCTCGGCGACCGCTTCCTGCAGAGCCACCTGGATTTCGGCTAGCGGCGGGATCGGCACCCAGACCGGAAGATCGTCGTCGAGGACATGATCTTCTCGTACATAGGCATGGGCCAGCACATAATCCCCGAGCGCCTGCGTGTTGCGCAGGCCGGCGCAATGGCCGAGCATCACCCAGGCATGCGGCCGGAGCACCGCAATATGGTCGGTGATCGTCTTGGCGTTGGAAGGCCCAACGCCGATATTGACCATGGTGATGCCGCCATGATTCGGCTTCTTCAGATGATAGGCCGGCATCTGCGGCAGGCGAGGCGGCGCAGCACCCTCACCGGGCGCGCCGTCCCCTGCTTTGGTCACGATGTTGCCCGGCTCGACGAACTCGACATATCCGTCACCGCCATTGGCCATCAATTCGCGTGCACGGGCGACGAATTCGTCGATGTAGAACTGGTAGTTGGTGAACAGCACGAAGTTCTGGAAATGCTGGGGACTAGTCGCCGTATAATGCGACATCCGGTGCAGCGAATAGTCGATCCGTTGCGCGGTGAACGGCGCCAGCGGCCGTGCCTCGCCCAATGCCACTTCGAACGTGCCGTTGGCGATCTGGTCGTCGGTGCCGTCGAGATCCGGCACGTCGAACAGGTCACGGATCGGCCGTTTGATGCGCTCGGCAGCAGTGCCGTCGACATGCGTGCCTTCGAGGAAGGCGAAATGCAGCGGGATGGGAGTGGTCGATTCCGAAACCGTGACGGGAACGCCGTGGTTGCGCATGATCAGCCGAAGCTGTTCGGTGAGGTAGCTTTCGAAAAGAGCAGGCTGGGTGACGGTGGTTGAGAAATGCCCCGGCGTCGGCATGTGGCCATAGGCCTGCCGCGAGTCGATTTGCGTGAAGGAACTCGTGGTGACGCCGATCTCCGGATAGAAAGCCCGGTAACGTTTGTTGTTGTCGCCGCCCGCGGCGAGCGCGGCAAATGAATCGCGCAGGAACTTGGTGTTGCGGTCGTAAAGCACCTGTAGGGCCGCGACGGCCTTCTTGGCGTCGTTGAAGCTCTGCCGGCCAAACGGCTCCGGCGTGACCACCGATTCAATGGCTTGGGGATAGATTCGCTTTTCCATGACCCAATATAGAGAGTTGGACGCGCGGTTGGGAGGGGGTAAGGCGGCCTCAATACGCGCTGTCGGCGTTTTTCGGTCTGCTAACCGCGCTGCAGGCTAACCAGCAGCACAAAGCCGAGGCCTGACTTCCTCAACGCAGGCGCCTCGATCGTCGAGCCGGCATTGGTGCGCATCGTCGGCGCGGCCAGTACCGGTACCGAAAGAACAGTCAGGATGAGCGCCGCGCGCGGCAGCAGCCGAAGCGTCTTGAGGGTGTTGGCGGCGAGCGGTTCATTGGCGTTTTGCTTTCTCTAAAGGTTCAGCTCTTTGTCGTTTCAGTGGTGAAGATGGTTCAAGCAACCGAGTCGGCAGGAACTGGCGACGTCCCAGGAGCGGGACGGCCGGCCGGCTTCGGCGACAAGGACGGCGAACAACATGCCGAACAGGCTCATCAGCAGGCAGACGATGGTGAAGCGGCGGGCAAGCATTGCGCGGTGTCTCCTTCAACACGCATGACAATGCCTTGCCCCGGCTGAACCGGCTCTGATCCCGGCGTTCATCTGCGGTTCAAAAATGGTTGATGATCTCTGAGAGGGTCCGCTTTGAGTGCAGCGACCCATGGCGACGCCATGGCTGCGAGACCGATAACATGAAAACGGGGCCGACTGGCCCCGCTCACCCCGGCAGGAAGGGCACGATCAGAGCTTGTGCCAGGTCTGGCTCTTGCAGATCAGCCCGCCGAGCACGCAGCCGCTCATCTTGAGCGAACTGCCGGAAAGCGAAGCCTTGCCCGAATAGGTCTTGTCGGTTTCCGGGTCGGTTATGGTGCCGGCATATTTGTTGTCGCCGGCAACCTTCAGTGAACCGATGTTCTTGCCGGCAAATTTGCCAGATTTGAGCGTAATCGAAAATGCCCCGCCGCCACCCGAAATGGCGGCAGTCGATCCGGCTTGCGTTTTCCAATTGCCTTCGATCGGATCGGCCCACGCCGCGCCGGTCATCATTATTGCGGCCGCGAGGGCCAGGCTCACTTGTCGAAACATATCTTTCCTCCCTCAGGTAAGTCCAATTGGGCTCCGTCCCGGATGTCTGCCCCTTACGCAAACGTAAGCTAGTCCAGCTCCCGGAAAAACAAAAGCGGTGCCGCGAAGGGTTGCGGGTTTTTGCCCGCTCCCGAACGGCCGCGCCGGCGAAAAATGAAACGGGCCGCACACGTCTTTGTCTTCTGTGGTTAGCGGAGTCTTGATCCGCGCCTCGCAAGTTTTCTTCAAATCTTGTGCAAACCGGCGCGATTGCTGGCTTTGTATCCTTAACGAATTTTCGCGTTTACCTCTTGTTTTAGCTTTGGTTTCCTCAAATTAAGCACGCCATTTAACGACGGATTCAAGCCTCCGGGGCATTCTCGAAAGCATCGAAAGAGCGGCCGCCCCCGACGGTAATCAAGGACACCGAGGGACAGACGGAGACAGCTCTCGGGAGCCAGAACAGGGGATTTGAAATGGCACGTTTTGAAATGCTTGAAGCCGGCTTCGGCGCCATGGGGGCAACTGCCCAGGCCGATATTCTTTTCGAGTTGGGCATGATGTATGCGACTGGCCGCGATTGCGAGACCGATGTCGTCGCCGCCCACAAATGGTTCAACATCGCCGCGATCAAGGGTTCGGCCCGCGCCGCGGAACTGCGCTCCGAATTGTCTGCCGCCATGTCGAAGGTCGAGATCGCCAAGGCGCTGCGCGAAGCTCGCGAATGGATGACGATGCACTGAATTCGCCGGCATCGACTTCACAAGGGTACTGACCTCACAACAGGGATGCTTCGGGTCAAGGCCGCGCAGAGGGCCGGGCCCGAACAATCAAGGCCGCGCAAGACGGCTGAGCCAACAAGATCAAGAACACGGCGGCAAGCTGTGCAATAGACAGGGAAGGCGAGCGGGTCCTGGCACCGATTCGTTGGGAAGCTCATGGCAAAAGCCGCGACCGGCCGGAACAAGGCTGGCGCGGCTTTGTCTTTGGGACTGCGTGTTGCAGGCCCAATCGAGTGCCGACGATGCGTCTAGACAGCCCCGGTGAAGGATGAAATTCTCCCGCCACTCTGGAAGAGGCGCGGCCGGGATGGTCGCGCGAGAGTGGAGGAGTTGTGTCACCATGAAGAAATTCAGTATTTTGAGCGCCGCCATATTTGGCCTAATGATGACCGCGCCGGTAGCCTTCGCCGACGACATCACCTTTTCGGTGGTCGGACCGATGACCGGTCAGCTTGCCACCATCGGCGATCAGTTCAAGCAGGGCGCGCAAGCCGCCGCCGACGCGATCAACGCGGCGGGCGGCGTCGACGGCCGCCAGATCAAGCTCGACATCGAGGACGACCAGTGCGATCCGAAGCAGGCGGTTTCGGTCGCCAACCGCATCATCGCCAATGGTGTCAAGTTCATCGATGGCCACGCCTGCTCGGGCTCCAGCATCCCGGCCTCCGCCGTCTACGCCGAAGCCGGTGCGCTGATGATGAGTCCGGCTTCCTCGAACCCGGTACTAACCGACGCAGCGGCGAAGGCCGGCTGGCCGACGATCATGCGCCTCTATACGCGCGACGATGCGCAGGGCGCTTTCATCGGTCCATGGATCGCCAAGAAATATGCCGGCAAGAACGTCGTCATCATGCACGACAAGAGCGCCTATGGGCAGGGCGTGGCCGATGCCGTCAAGGCAACGATGAACCAGAACGGTCTCAAAGAGATCCTCTACGAGGGCATCAACGCCGGCGAGAAGGACTATTCCGCTCTTGTTACCAAGCTCAAGGAGCTGAAAGCCGACGTCGTCTATTTCGGCGGCTATCACCCCGAAGCCGGCCTGATCCTGCGCCAGTCGGCGGAGCAGAACCTCAAGTTCCAGTTGATCATGCCGGACTCGATCGCTTCGCCGGAATTCTGGCAGGTTGCCGGTCCGGCCGGCGAAGGCACCATGTTCGTCTTCCCGTCGGATCCGCAGGCGAAGCCCGAAGCCAAGGAAGCCATCGCCAAGATCAAGGCCGGCGGCTTCGTGCCGGAGGGCTTCACGCTGTTTTCCTATGCGGTGATCCAGGCCTTCGCCGAAGGCATCAAACGCGCCGGCAGCGACGATCCGGCAAAAGTCGCCGAAGCGTTGAAGAACGGCCAGCCGATCAGCACGGTTGTCGGGTCAGTCACCTTCGACGAGAAGGGCGACCTCAAAAACGCCAGCTACGACATCAACCAGTGGCACGACGGCAAATACGCGCCGATCCAGCCGTGATGGCCGCGGCGCCGCAAGACGCGCTGCTGTAATTGAACATGGCCGGGGTCAAACCCGGCCATGTTGTTTTTGGCGACGCCTTTGTCACGCGTTCGAGATCACTTTGTGGATAGGGAAACAGCAGTCAACTGAGGTTCCTCGGCAAAGCGAACCAGCACGGTGCCGTCGGTTACCTGCGCGCCTTCGGCAGCAATCTCGGCGATAACCCCGTCATGGGGCGCGGCAATGGTGTGCTCCATCTTCATCGCCTCCAGGATCAGCAGCGGCTGGCCCTTGATCACGGACTCGCCTCTGGCTGCACGCACCAATTTGACCAGGCCGGGCATTGGCGCGCGCAGGCTGCCGGAAGCGGCGGCGGCTTCGTCGGTTCGCGCCAGCGGATCCGGCACGGCAAAACCGTAGCCGATTGCACCATCGAAGACCGTGACGTGGCCCGGCCAGCGGGCGAGGCGAGGCGCGGCGCGAAGATCATACGAATTGACGCTGTCATAGGGCGCATCCAGCGCCACCTCGAACCGTCCGTCCGGCCGCACCGACACGCGCGTGACGATCTCCTGCTCGCCAAACTTCAGCAGCATGCGCCGCACTACAGCGTGGAAATGCGCATAGCCGGCCAGCGACAACCAGGGATCGTCCGAGGACGGCAAGTCGCGCGCACCGGACGCGGCAAGTGCCGCGGCGGCAATCGTCTCACCGCCCGGCGGCGGAACCGCCGTCAATGCCTGCTGATGCCTGGCGATCAAGCCGGTATCGACATCGCCCGCCGCAAAATCCGCATCAGCGGCCAGCGCGGCAAGAAAGCCAGTGTTGACCGTTGAGCCGGCGATTTCTGTCTGCGACAGCGCCGCGCCAAGCGCTGTGAGCGCTGCCCGTCTGTCCTTGCCGTGGATGATCAGCTTGGCGATCATCGGGTCGTAAAACGGCGAAATCGCATCGCCGGCGCGCACACCGGTTTCGATGCGCATGGTCGCACCCTCCGGTGCCGGCTGCGGAAATTTCAAATGGTGCAAGGTGCCGGTCGCCGGCAAAAACCCTCTTGCCGCGTCCTCGGCATAGATACGCGCCTCGAAGGCGTGGCCGGAGAGCGCGATCTCGCTCTGCGTCTTCGGCAGTTTTTCGCCGGAGGCTACCCGCAACTGCCACTCGACCAGGTCGATGCCGGTGACCATTTCGGTGACGGGGTGCTCGACCTGCAGGCGGGTGTTCATTTCCATGAACCAGAAACGGTCGGCCTTCAGACCTTGCGAGGCATCGACGATGAACTCGATGGTACCGGCGCCGGAATAGTGGATTGCCTTGGCGGCTTTCACCGCCGCCTCGGTCATCGCCTTGCGCAGTGCCGGCGTCATGCCCGGGGCAGGCGCCTCCTCGATCACCTTCTGGTGGCGGCGCTGTGCCGAGCAGTCACGTTCGTGAAGATGCACGGCGTTGCCGAAATTGTCACCAAACACCTGCACTTCGATGTGGCGAGGCTTGTCGACATATTTTTCCACCAAGACGCGGTCGTCACCGAACGCGGCTTTCGCCTCGCGCCGCGCGCCCGACAGTGCTTCCGAAAAATCATCGGGATGCTCGACGCGCCGCATGCCTTTGCCGCCGCCGCCGGCGCGCGCCTTGATCAGTACGGGGTAGCCTATCTCGCGCGCCTTGGAGGCGAGCAACACGATCTCCTGCGCTTCGCCATGGTAGCCCGGAACGACAGGCACGCCGGCCTTTTCCATCAGCCGCTTGGCCGCGTCCTTCAGTCCCATGGCGCGGATCGAGGCCGCCGACGGGCCAATGAAGATCAGCCCCGCCGCGACCACCTGGTCGACGAAATCAGGGTTTTCCGAAAGAAAGCCGTAGCCCGGATGGATGGCCTCGGCACCTGTGGCCAAGGCCGCCGCGATGATCTTGTCGCCGCGCAGATAGCTTTCGTTGGCGGGAGAGCCGCCGATATGCACCGCTTCGTCGGCCATTTCGACATGCAAGGCGCGATCGTCGGCGTCGGAATAGACGGCGACGCTGCGCACACCCATCCTGCGTGCCGTGCGGATCACCCGGCAGGCGATCTCGCCACGGTTGGCGATCAGGATCTTGGCGAACATCGGGCCTCCACAGGCAGAGCTGCCGCCAACGGCGCGAATTCTCGTCACGCGAACTGCGGCAATGCCCTGCTTTGTAGTCTGGCGGTCAAAGGGTAGGCAAGCGAGGTCTGCCTACTTTGAGGCCGCGATTTCGCAAGCTCCCCCGGTCGTGACCCTGTAACGGTCGCGGGTGACCTGGCAGGATTTCATCGCCATATCCTCGGCAGCCTTTTGCGAGGGCGCATTCAAGCGCGAGCCGCACAGGATGTACAACGAACGCACCCGGGAATACGGAGTGGTCGCATAAGCTGAATGGCCGCTGGCCGCCACATAGGCCTTATATGCCTTGGTGCATGGCCGATCCGCGGTCGCCGGAAAATACGGGTAGAAGCGGACGTCGCCCTTGCTTCCAGCCAGCGATTCCGCCGCGCCGACATTGGGGCTCGAGATTAGAAGCAACCCGGTTATCAGCGAGAAGACTGCTTGTTTGACGCTTATAGATTTCATTTTTCCCACCCATTGAATACGTCGAAGGCCGACGAGTGTCGGTCTATTTGGAGGCAGCTATGGCGCAGGCCCCTGCAGTCGTGACCTTGTACTTGCTGCGCGCGGACTGGCAGGATTTCAACGCCAGCGCCTCCGCAGCCTTCTGGGATGTTGCATTCAGATAAGCACCGCAAATAGTGAATTCGGTTGCCCAGTTGAATGGCGTCATCGCATAGGCCGAGTGACCGCCAGCCGCCACATAGTCCTTGTAATTCTTGCCGCAGCCTCCGATTGTACCCGGTGCAAAATAGACCGGAAAGCGGCTGTCGCCCTTGCTTCCCGCCAGCGATTCGGCGGCGCCGACATTCGGTGCAGAGGCCACAAGCAGTGCAAGTACCGACATGGTTGCTCGCTTGATTGATAAAGATTTCATTGCCAAACCCATTTGAACCCCAAACACTGAAATATATTCGCCTACTTGGAGGCAGCGATTTCGCAGCCGCCGCCTGTTGTAACTCTGTAACTGTTGCGGGCGGCCTGACAGGATTTCAACGCCAATTCTTCGGTGCAGCTTGCTGTGACGGTGCATTCAAGCGCGAGCCGCAGATGATGTACAGAAAACGCACCCGGGAATACGGAGTGGTTGCATAGGCTGAATGGCCGCCGGCCGCTACATAGGCCTTGTAGGCCCTGGTACACGGATCCTTCGGGCTCTGCGGCAAATAGGGATAGAAACGGGTCTCGCCCTTGCTTCCCGCCAGCGACTCCGCTGCGCCGATGCCAGGGGTCACTAATATAAGCAACCCTGCAAGTAAATGCACAGTTGTTCTCTGAAAAACCCGCCGCCTCATCTTCGCCCAATCCCCATTGGTATTTGCGATGATCAATAGCCGTGATTCTTTCGTCTGGCCAGATCGAGAAGCAAAAAATAGTCTGGAGATGTGGTGGGTTGTCTCCCGCGCAGGGTCACACCCTGCCGAGTGCAGCGACGACCCGCTGATACAATTCGGCCGTCGGCTCGTCGAAGCAGCAGAAAATGACGGTTTCCGGAACGATGTTCTGGCCGATGAAGGCGCTCACGGTCCCGACAGCAATTTGCGTCGCCTGATCCTTCGGATAGCGGTAGGCCCCGGTCGAGATCGCAGGAAACGCCACCGTCCGGCAGTCCTTTGCGGCGGCGATTTCGAGCGACCGGCGATAGCAGGAGGCGAGCAGTTCGGCTTCTCCTTTGCTGCCGCCTTGCCAGACCGGCCCGACCGTATGGATGATGTAGCGCGCGGGCAGCCTGTAGCCATTGGTGATTTTTGCGTCGCCGACCTTGCAGCCATGCAAGGTCCGGCATTCTGCCACAAGCTCGGGGCCGGCCGCGCGGTGGATAGCGCCGTCGACGCCGCCGCCTCCGAGAAGAGAGGTATTGGCGGCGTTGACGATGGCATCGACCGCCAGCTTCGTGATGTCGCCGGTTTGAATGCGAATCCTCTGGCCGATTTCGCTCATCTCACATCCTGAACACGCCGAATTTTGTCTCCTCGATCTCGGCGTTGAGCGCGGCCGAAAGGCTGAGCGCCAGCACCTCGCGAGTCTTGGCCGGGTCGATGATGCCGTCGTCCCAGAGCCTTGCCGACGAATAGAGCGGGTGCCCTTCATGCTCGTACTTCATCAGGATCGGCTTCTTGAATTTCGCTTCCTCCTCGGCGCTCCATTCCCCGCCCTTGCGCTCGATGCCTTCGCGCTTGACCACGGCCAGCACCGTTGCCGCCTGCTCGCCGCCCATCACCGAAATGCGGGCATTCGGCCACATCCACAGGAAGCGTGGCGAATAGGCGCGTCCGCACATGCCGTAATTGCCGGCGCCGAATGAGCCGCCGATGATCACGGTCACCTTCGGCACCTTGGCCGTTGCGACCGCCATGACCAGCTTGGCGCCGTCCTTGGCGATGCCGCCGGCCTCGTATTTTCGCCCGACCATGAAGCCGGTGATGTTCTGCAGGAAAATCAGCGGGATCTTGCGCTGGCAGCACAGCTCGATGAAATGCGCGCCCTTCAGCGCGCTTTCCGAAAATAGCACCCCATTGTTGGCGATGATGCCGACCGGCATGCCGCTGAGATGGGCGAAACCGGTGACCAGCGTGGTGCCATAATTCTGCTTGAACTCATCGAACTCGGAGCCGTCGACGGTGCGGGCGATTACCTCGCGCACGTCGTAGGGCTGGCGCAGATCCGTCGGCACGATGCCGTAGAGTTCATGTGGATCGTGAAGCGGCGGAATCGATTTCTGTAAGGCAAGGCTTACAGTCTTGTTCCGATTCAGGTTTTTGACGATACGCCGGCATATGGCCAGCGCATGCTCGTCGTCGAGCGCATAGTGGTCGGCAACGCCGGAAAGCCTTGTGTGCACGTCGGCGCCACCGAGGTCCTCGGCGGTGACGTCCTCGCCGGTGGCCGCCTTCACCAGCGGCGGCCCGCCGAGAAAGATGGTCGCCTGGTTGCGCACCATGATTGTCTCGTCCGACATCGCAGGCACATAGGCGCCGCCGGCCGTGCACGAACCCATGACGCAGGCGATCTGCGGAATGCCGGCGGTCGACATGTTGGCCTGGTTGTAGAAGATGCGGCCGAAATGATCGCGGTCGGGAAACACCTCGTCCTGGTTGGGCAGATTGGCGCCGCCGCTGTCGACCAGATAGACGCAAGGCAGATTGTTCTGCAATGCGATCTCCTGTGCACGCAGATGCTTCTTCACCGTCAGTGGATAATAGGTGCCGCCCTTCACCGTGGCGTCATTGACGACGACCATCACTTCGGTGCCTTCGACGCGGCCGATGCCGGCGATGAGGCCGGCCGAAGGGATGTCCTCGCCATACATCGACCATGCCGCGAACTGGCCGATTTCGAGGAAGGGCGAGCCTGTATCGAGCAATTGGGCTAGGCGTTGCCGCGGCAGGAGCTTGCCGCGGGAGACGTGCCGCTCACGCGCCTCTTCCGAGCCACCGCGCTCGATNCGATGGCGGCGGCTTTTTCAGCAATATCGGCGACCAGCGCCCGCATGCGCTCGGCATTGGTGCGGAAGGCATCGGAGGCGGACGACATCTGAGAGGTGAGGGGGGCCATGGCGCTACCGGATCAGCTCGATCTTGCAGCCGACATCGAGGTCGCCCCAATCGCGATCAGCGGTGACGGCAATGGCATTCTCGCGAATTGCCAGCGCCAGGCAAGCCCGATCGCCCAGCGACAAGCCGCGATGCCGCGTCAATTGGCGAAGCTGCCCGGCGGCGATGCCCATCGCGTCGTCGAAAACGGCGATCGGCATGCCGAGACTGGCGAGGTCGTCCGCGGCCTGTTCCATGCTGCGTCCCTTGTCGATCAGCTTGGCGATGATTTCGGCCGCATTGACTGAACTGCATTGTGCGTCCGGCGCGAACCCCAAAGCATTATCGGTACCTTGCTCGTTGAGCAGGATTGCGAGCGCCGCCGAACTGTCCATGACGTAGGGCTTCATTTCGCCCGCTTTCCCGTTGTCCCTTCGGCGTGAAGCCGGTCGAGACGCTTGTCGCTTCGACGCTGCTCTTCCCGTCGCTCTTTCAGAAATTCGTCGACGACGCTTTCACCGGGCTGTTTCAACGCTGACAATTCGGCCTGGACGCGTCGCAGATTCTGCAGCCACGATCTTACCCGCAGCTCGCCGTTTTCGACATGAAGGATCATGTCCTCGCCAGGCTTCACGCCCATCTCCTCGCGCATCGCGGCAGGAATGACGAAGCGCCCGCCCTCGCCAAGCTTGACACGCTCGCGTTTCGCCGGAGCACGAAGCTGTGGTTGGCGAGCGCCGGCATCGAACCGTGCCTGCGGATCTTCGTCAAATCCGGACTTTCCCGTTTTGCCAGCCATGGTCCGTCTCGCCCGTGTTGTGGCACATATTCCGAAGTGTGCCACATCGTGCGGCTTCTGGCAAAATCTCAAAAAGACGCCATCAGGCGCCCTCCACCATGATTTCCCGCCCGATCAGCCAGCGACGGATTTCGCTGGTGCCGGCGCCGATCTCGTAGAGCTTGGCGTCGCGCAAAAGCCGGCCGGTCGGGTAGTCGTTGATGTAGCCGTTGCCGCCCAAAAGCTGGATGGCGTCGAGCGCCATCAGCGTTGCCTTTTCGGCGGCGAAGAGAATACAGCCGGCAGCATCCTTGCGGGCCGTCTCACCGCGATCGCAAGCGGCGGCCACGGCATAGACGTAGGCGCGCGCCGCGTTCATCGTCGCATACATGTCGGCGAGCTTGCCTTGCACCAGCTGGAATTCGCCGATCGGCTGACCGAACTGCCTGCGTTCATGCACGTAAGGGATCGCCACGTCGAGGCACGCAGCCATCAGCCCGATCGGCCCGCCGGCCAGCACGGCGCGTTCGTAGTCGAGGCCCGACATCAGCACCTCGACGCCGCGCCCTTCCTCGTGCAGCACATTGTCGAACGGCACTTCGACATTCTCGAACACCAGCTCGCCGGTGTTCGAGCCGCGCATGCCGAGCTTGTCGAGCTTTTGCGCCACGGAAAAACCGGCAAAGGCTTTTTCGACGATGAAAGCGGTGATGCCGCGCGAATTGAGTTCCGGATCGGTCTTGGCGTAGACGACCAGCGTCTCGGCATCCGGCCCGTTGGTGATCCACATTTTGGTGCCGTTGAGCACATAGCGATCATTGCGCTTTTCGGCGCGCAGGCGCAGCGACACCACATCGGAGCCGGCACCCGATTCCGACATCGCCAGTGCGCCGACCTTCTCGCCGCTGCAGAGCGAAGGCAGATATTTTTCCTTCTGCGCCTGCGTTGCCCAGCGGTTGATCTGGTTGATGCAGAGGTTGGAATGGGCGCCGTAGGAGAGGCCGACCGAGGCCGAGGCGCGCGAAATCTCCTCCATCGCCACGACATGGGCGAGGTAGCCCATGCCGCTGCCGCCGAAATCGGGATCGGCGGTGATGCCGAGCAGGCCGAGCCCGCCGAGCTCCGCCCACAGATGTGCCGGGAATTCGTTCGAGCGGTCGATCTCGGCGGCGATCGGTGCGATCTTTTCCTGGGCGAAGCGCCGCACCAGGTCGCGCAGCGCCTCGATGTCTTCGTCAAGCCCGAAGTTGAGCGTATGCGTGTACATGCCGTTCCTCCCGGCGCACGACCGCGAAAATCGGGATCATGCGCGAAATCAAAGTGCTGCAGCGTCCGTTGCGCGCTCGAATGGACGCACGGCGCCGTGGCTCGTCGTCGCGCCATCGCTCTTTGCTCCAACAAGGCGCATTGTCATTGCTAGATATGTAGCGGTGACTTCGGCGATCGACAGCCGTTCGCCCGGCCGAAACCAGACGATGACGCCGGTCATCATCTGGATCAGCGCCATGGCGGTGAGCCCGGTGTCTTCGATGCTGAATAACCCCGCTTCGACGCCGTCGCGCAGGATGGCGCGCAGCTCCTTCTCGTAGGCCGTGCGCATGCGCAGGATCTGCGTGAGTTTTTCATGCGACAGGCTGCGCAGCTCCATGTTCGAGACATGGGTGGAGTGGCGGCGTTCGATATGGAAAGCGATATGGTTTTCGACATAAGCGGCAAGCCGCGCTGCCGGATCGGCGCCGACAGGGCGTGTTGCGCGCCACGCCTCGATCAAGCCTTCCATATGCTCACGCATCAGCATGAACAGAAGGTCCTGCTTGGTCGGGAAGTAGCGGTACAGCGCCGCTGCCTGGACGCCGACCTCGGCCGCCAGCTGGCGCATCGACATCGCCTCGTAGCCGAGACGCGCAATCAGGCTGACCGCCGCCTCGCGGACCGCAGCTTCGGTCTTCTCTCCGTCGGAACCGGTCGTACGCGCCATGACAAGCCGCCTTTTCGCGGATAATAAAACAAACGTTCAATTAATTCAAGGACCGAGGCATGTCCGGGCAGGGCAATGGCTTCAGATTTGCTCTATCTGCACCCTGGAGAATTTTGTGCGATGGAAGCGAATGAGCAGGACCATGCCTTGCTAGGCAACAATCCTGAAATCGGCCGACGTGTCGCGAGCCTCGATCTCTTCGACATCGACCTTTGAAACCGCTGCCCCTGGCGGCCCTTGCCAAAACCGTTCGATCATCGTCGAGACCGCCGCCCCGGTTCCTGCAATCAAGGCTGTCACCGAGCCGTCAACTTCGTTGCGCACCCACCCGGCAAGGCCAAGCGCCGACGCCTCGCGCCGCACCCAAACCCGGTAGCTGACGCCTTGCACCTTGCCGTATATGCGTACCTGCACCGTACGATCGGTCATCGCGCTCTCCATCCTTTGAGTCGAGTCTGGCGCATCGCCGCGAAAATTCAACCGCGCAACGTGCATCGAAGGTTTCTCTCCGGTCGCTATCCGCCAGATTTCGCACTGCGAGATGGGTGGCGCCTCCACCGATGATTGACTAAGTCAAATAATAGGCGATCATGGCCCTGACGGAGCGGTCCGTCCGAAGGAGGTCGACATGCCGGCCGATCGGAATGCCCTTGTCGCGGAGATACGTGGCTTCAATCGCTTCTACACGCGCCTGATCGGGCTGCTCGACCTGACCTTGACGCACAGCGCCTATACGCTGGGCGAGGCGCGGCTGCTGTTCGAATTGGGCGGCCGATCTCGCGCTGTCGCCAATAGCGGCGGTGAGGCAGGGTTTCTTGCACGGGCGTTCCACCTCGATCTCCGGCCGGCGGCCTCCGAAATCGCTGCCGAACTCCGGCTCGATCCGGCCTATGTCACACGCGTCCTGAGGAGGTTCGCCGCCGCTGGCCTGACCGAGACACGCTCTGACCCAGCCGATCGGCGCAGACGTATCCTGTCGCTGACCGCTCGCGGAAGTGCTGAGCTCGCCAGGCTTCAGGCTGCGGCGGATCGCGACCTCGCCCGGCTGACGGCCGGCCTCGCCGATGACGCGGCTGCCGAATTATCGGACGCCTTGAAGTGCGTCATGCGCCTGCTCGGGGAGAAATAGCGGGCAGCACTGGAATCCCGGCGTTGCGCTCTTCAGTTCCCCCGCGCTGCCGCCAGTGCGCCAGGCAGTTCCTCGGCAAAGATGTCGAGCTCGTGGTCGAGGCCGACACTGACCCGGATGCAGCGGTCGAGAACCGGCACCATCGGCTTGCGGATGAAGACGTCGCGTGACAACAGCGCCTGCAGCACTTTCAGTGCGAAAGCGCCGTCGCGGCCGCAGTCGATGGTGACGAAATTGGTCGCCGAAGCCAGCGGCTTCAGCCCGTTCGCTTCGGCTATTGCGGCGATACGCCGGCGGCCGGCGGCGACCCGCGCCACCACGCTATCCAGCCAGGCCTGATCGGCAAGCGCCTCGACACCGGCGATCTGCGCCATGCGGCTGACGCCATAGTGGTTGCGGATCTTCTCAAAGTCCCGAATCACCTGGGCCTCGGCCACCGCATAGCCGCAGCGTATGCCGGCCAGCCCATAGGCCTTGGAGAAGGTGCGCATGCGGATGACGTTCGGCCGCGCCACATCGATCGGCGGCAGCGCTGAGGCTGGCCCTAATTCGCCATAGGCTTCGTCGAGCACCAGCATTGTGGTCTCCGGCAAGGCTTCGATGAAGCGGCTGAGCTCGGCGGCTTCCCACCAGCTGCCCATCGGATTGTCCGGATTGGACAGGTAGACCAGTGGCGCCTTTTCCCTGGCCACTGCCGCCAGCAGGCCGTCGAGGTTTTCCCGATCGTTCTCGTAGGGCACTGCGACCAGCCGGCCGCCGACGCCGGCAACATGAAAGTTGAAGGTCGGATAGGCGCCGAGCGAGGTCACCACCGCATCGCCCGGCGCCACATACATGCGCGCAACCAGGCTGAGCAGCCCGTCTATGCCTTCGCCGACGACGACGTTTTCGGCGCCGACACCGAGATGCCGGGCCACGGCTACCTTCAAATCGTGATTGTCAGGGTCGCAGTACATCCACATGTCGCCGGCAATCTCGGCCATACGGGCAACGACGCGCGGCGAAGGGCCAAAGCTGCTCTCGTTGGCGCCGATACGGGCGCGAAAGGCGCGGCCGCGGTCGCGCTCCTGCGCCTCAGGGCCGACAAACGGCACTGTAGAAGGAAGCGCGGCGATAAGTGGCGTAAGGGGAGGGCGCATGGCAAAGGCTCGTTCGAAAAGGGGCCTTCTTGCTAGCCTGCTGGCTGGGCCTGCGCAAGTTCCAGGGCCAGCGGCAACGGTCAGGCTGGATTCTACCGGATCATTTTGCTAGCGAGACATGATGAGCAACCGACTGCCGCCCGCTTGGTCCAAGCACATAAAGTCCCGCCCGGCACCGAAAGTGCAGCCGCCGAAGGCGAAACCGCCGTCGCGCGCGCAGGCCGACGATGCGCTGCTGCGACAGGCGTATGGCTTGCAGCAGGCCAAGCGGTTGGCCGAGGCTGAGGAACTGTGCCGCCGCGTGCTGGAGCGCACGCCCAACCATCCCCTGGCTTTGTATATCATGGGCACGCTGTTCATCGGGCTCGACGATGAAACCGCGCTGCGATATTTGGCCCGAGCCGTCGGCGAGGAGCCTCAAAACCCCTTTTATCACCTTAGTCTGGGTGAAGTTTATCTAAAAGTCAGCGAATATTCGCCCGCAATCAGGCATATTCAGCAAGCATTGAAGTTGAAGCCCGATTTGCTGGAAGCGCTTTGCGCGTTGGGACGCGCTTACGTCGAATTCGACAAGGCTGACATGGCTGTCCCGGTTTACGAGAAAGCGCTCAAGATCAACCGCGATCATCCTCGCGTTCGGACAGGACTGGCCAGCGCACTCACCGGTCTCGGTCGCGTGGACGAAGCCGAAGTCTATCTGAAAGAAGCGATCGAACGTCGCATCGCGATGCCCGCTGCCTATAACGAGCTTGTGCATACGCGCAAATTCACCGAAGAGCCGGCCGAACTTAAGTCCATCCTGCGCGAACTGGGCTACCCAAAGCTTGACCCCGAAAGTGCGATGAGACTTCATCACGCAGCCGGCAAGGTGCTGAACGACCTTGGGCGCTACGACGACGCGATAGATCATTTCAAGAAAGGCAAGCAGGCCGCAGGCTATAAGTTTGATCTGGAAGCCTATCGCCGCTGGGTCGACTCTACGATCGAGCTCTTCAACCCGGACATGGTGGCTGCCAAGGCGGGTCATGGAAGCCCATCGGAAGTGCCCGTGTTTGTATTGGGAATGCCCCGGTCGGGGACCACCCTGACCGAGCAGATTTGCGCGAGCCACCCGGATGTTCACGGCGCAGGAGAACTTAAAAAGCTAAGGCGAGCCGCAAATGCTACCGGCCTCACCAGGCTTTCGGCACGGGCTTTGGGCCAATCGATAGTGCCGATCACCCCTGACCTGTCCAAAATCCTGGCCGAGGAGCACCTGTCCTACCTTCGTGAGCGTGCGCCGACCGCACGTCGCATAGTCGACAAGATGCCCCGGAATTTCGAATTGATAGGCCTCATAGGCCTCCTCTTTCCCAACGCGCGGATTATTCACTGTCGCCGCAACGCCATCGACAATTGCCTCTCGTGTTTTTTCCAGAATTTCTCCAAGGGACACAGCTACATCGCCGACCTGCAGACCCTCGGGCTGTACTACCGTGAATACGATCGCCTGATGCGACATTGGGACAAGGTTTTTCCGGGACGCATCTTCGAAAGTCGCTACGAGACGCTGGTTGCGGATCAGGAGGCACAATCGCGCCGTCTGATCGATTATCTTGGATTGCCCTGGGACGATGCCTGCCTGCGCTTCTTCGAGAAGGGCGGATCGGTCAACACGGCCAGTCGCTGGCAAGTCCGGCAGCCGATCTACAACTCGTCCATCAAGCACTGGAAAAATTATGAGAGCAAGATCCAGCCGCTGATCGACGCCTTGGGCGACCTAGCCGAACTTTGAACAAGGAGGGCGCCCGACAGGATAGGCCAGCCCTTCAGGCCAGGCTGGATTCTCCCGGACCATTTTGCTAGCGAGACATGATGAGCAACCGACTGCCGCCCGCTTGGTCCAAACACATAAAGTCCCGTTCGGCGCCGAACGTGCAGCCGCCGAAAGCGAAACCGCCGTCGCGCGCGCAGGCCGACGACATGCTGTTGCGACAGGCGCTCGAACTTCAGCAAGCCAAGCGGCTCCCGGAGGCGGAGGAATTATGCCGTCGCGTTCTCGCCCGCACGCCCAACCACCCGCTTTCGCTCTACATCCTCGGCACGTTGGGGCTCGGTATCGACGACGAGTTGGCTCTCAAATATTTTGCGCGGGCAGTAAGCCAGACGCCTCAGAATCCATATTTCCACCTTAGCCTGGGAGAGGCCGGTCTGAAGCTTGGCGACAGCTTGCTTGCGATCAGGCACCTGCAGCGCGCCTGCGAATTGAAACCCGATCTGGTGGAAGCGCTTTGCGGACTGGCGCGTGCCTACGTCAACTTCGACAAGGCCGAGATGGCTTTGCCCCTTTACGAGAAGGCGCTAAAGATCAACGGCGACCATCCCATGGTCCGGATTGGTCTGGCTGGTGCGCTCACCAGCCTCGGCCGCATGGACGAAGCCAGAGCCTATCTCGATCAGGCAATAGAACGTCGCGTCGATGTTGGGGCAGCCTACAATTACCTGGTCGACACGCAAAAGTTCACCGAAAAACCTGCCGAGCTCGACTCTATCCTGCGCGAACTCTCCAATCCCAGGCTCGAACCCGTTGCTGCATCGCAGCTCCACCACGCGGCAGGCAAAGTGCTGAACGATCTTCAGCGCTATGAAGAGGCGATAGATCACTTCAAGAGGGCGAAAAAGGCCGCTGGTCACGATTTCGACCTGGAGTACTACCGCCGAAGCGTCGATTCCATGATCGAGATATTCAGCCCGTCACTATTGGAAGCCAAGGCTGGCCACGGCAGTCCGTCTGAAGTGCCTGTGTTTGTGCTGGGCATGCCCCGGTCGGGGACGACGCTGACCGAGCAGATCTGCGCGAGCCATCCGGATGTCCATGGCGCCGGGGAGCTTACGAAGCTGCGGCGAATCGCGAACTCGATGGGCTTTAGAATACTGTCGGATGAGGACCTGCGCAGTTCGATTATGTCGATGACGAGGGATCAGTCGAGGGCGCTGGCCGAAGAATACCTGTCTTATCTGCGCCAGCACGCGCCTGCCGCGCCCCGCATCGTCGACAAGATGCCGCACAACTTCGAGTTTATCGGCGTGATTGGAATTCTCTTTCCCAACGCACGCATCATTCATTGCCGGCGCGATGCCATCGACAATTGCGTCTCCTGCTTCGTCTTGCATTTCACCAAGGACCACGGCTACAACGCCGACCTTGAGACGCTCGGGTTGTACTACCGCGAATATGATCGCTTGATGCGGCACTGGGACAAGGTCTTTCCCGGACGTATTTTCGAAAGCCGCTATGAGACGCTGGTTGCGGATCAGGAGACGCAATCGCGCCGTCTCATCGATCATCTCGGCTTGCCTTGGGACGATTCCTGCCTGCGCTTTTTCGAGAGGAGCGGATCGGTCAATACCCCCAGCCGCTGGCAGGTCCGGCAGCCGATCTATAGTTCGTCCGTCAAACGCTGGAAAAAGTATGAGAGCGCAATTCAGCCGCTGATTGACGCCTTGGGCGATCTGGCTGAAATTTGAACAAGTAGGATGCGCCCGATCGGCCGAGGTCGATCGTGACTTGCTGTCGAGATACATTGATCCGGTAGGCCAGCTCTTCAGATCGGCCCAAGTTTTTCTTTTGCACGAACAAGCGTGCGGAGCGAGCATTGCATTCGACCAGCCCTGCGATCGGCTGCTCAGCAGCAGCCTGCATTATGCATCGAGAGTTGACAGCTGCGTCGCGCCGATACGAAAAACCCGGCGGTTGCCCGCCGGGTTCAATCTCAATCTAGCTCGGACTGTTAGAATGAGCGCTGGAAGCGGAGCATCCCGCCGACGCTGTCCTTGTCGTCGGCATTGGTCCAGTTGCGATCGTAGGCTTTATCAAACTGGCCGTCGCGGGCCCAATCGACTTCGGCAGTGATCGTGAGACCGGGAACGATATCGTAGGCAATGTTCGCAGCGACGCCGTAGTTCTTGTCGTCGTCAGCCGAGGCCTGGAGATTGAACGAGGTCTTCTCGTTGATGGTGTAGGTGCCACCACCCCAGACTGCCCAGTTGCCGCCCCACTGCTTGTAGAAGTTGCGGNTCTCGTTGATGGTGTAGGTGCCACCACCCCAGACTGCCCAGTTGCCGCCCCACTGCTTGTAGAAGTTGCGGTCGATGTTGTCGTCAGAGCCGTAGCCGGCCATGATGAACAGTGTCAGGTTCTGTATCGGCGTAACGTCGACGCGAACCTTGCCGGCCCACTCTTCCCAGGTGCTGTCATAGGCGGCGACACCGGTGATCGAGCCCCAGCCCTGCGTGTATTTGATACCGCCGACGACATACGGGACATAGCTGTCGATGGAATCATTGCCGCTGTTGCTGTCTTGGAAAATGCCAGGATCCGTGGCGGCACTGCCCGACCCGGTTTCCAACGAAGCCACGGCCGAGAAGCCGTTTCCGGCATCGAAGTAATACTGAACGACGTTGGTGTCGAAGCCGCCGTAGGGGACCAGCGTATCCTGGATGACGTTGCCGGCGTAGCCGATGAAGGTATCGAAGGCCGATTCGTCCTTACCGACGCGCAAACCACCGAGCTGGACCCAGGCAAAGTTCAGCGAAACACTCGTACCGCCATTGAAGTTGTCATCAAGGTAATCGTTGTGGTTACCCCAGTTGAAGCGGGTCTCGGTGTAGGTCTTCAAGGTGCCGAGCTCGGTTTCCTGGCCGGTCCAGGTCTTCAGCGTGAAGCGGGCGTGTTTGTAGTAGGTATCCTGCGAGTCGCCGTCCTGCTGATCGGTAGTCTTTGCACCGTCAAACGAGCCGACGTCACCGATGCCGATGTCATAGCGGACGTAGCCGCCGATGCGCAGGCAGGTTTCGGTGCCGGGAATGTAGAAGTAGCCGGCGCCGTAGACGTCGCAGATCTTGACGTATTCAGCGGGTTCCGGCTCGGCGACGACGACGGCGTCGGCGGCGCGCGCACCGGAAACTGCGATCAGTGCCGCAGCGGAGCCGAGAAGAAGGCTCTTGATGTTCATTTTCTGACCTCCAGTCAAAAGTTAAAAAACGGGTCTGGGTATTCTTTGCTGAAGGACAGCGTTCCCTGCCCCATCCCCACTACCGAAAAAGATGCGCACCGCGCCGCTCCTTCAAACCCGACATTACCCATGAGACGGCGGCGTTCAACCACGATCGTACCGGCAAAAGGTTTGTGTTGGCGCTATACCCCGGCGTTGTTGCACAAATGACACGATTTGGCCTCACTCCGAAAGCTCCCGTTAACCAACAGCCCTTCGCAAGCCGCTGCAAACCGCGGATTCCGGCGATGGTCGGCCCGAAATGTGACCATGGCCCGAGTCGCGAGCAAGGGAATTGCCGCAGAATCGCCACATCGCTGGGCGGCGCTTTGGCGAAGGGTCGATTTTTCAAGGATAATAGCGCCAGCTTGTTGATTGTGCCGGCGCTTTTCTTTATCCACCGGCGCAACGGAGAGGTGGCCGAGTGGTCGAAGGCGCTCCCCTGCTAAGGGAGTAGAGGTCAAAAGCTTCTCGTGGGTTCGAATCCCATCCTCTCCGCCACCCTACGCCCTGCGGGCTTCGGGTGGCAGGCCATCCTGCTTCGCGCTGCGCGCTTCGCAGGACAAGTCCAGCGAATCCCTCTCCGCGCGAAGCAGGATGCCCTCCGAAGCCGTAGCGAAGGAGGGCCGCTAGCCCCGAAAACCCCCGCTGCCGCTTCGCAGGACAAGTCCAGCGAATCCCCTCTCCGCGCGAAGCGGGATGCCCTCCGAAGCCGTAGCGAAGGAGGATGCACTCCAATGCGTTGGCGAGGGAGGGCCGGTTCGTGTGGTATGTATATCTGCTGGAAAGCAAGACTGCGGAAGGCGAGCGCTATATCGGTGTGACCTCGGACCTGAAGCGACGGATCGCCGAGCATAACGCCGGAAAATCCAGCCATACCTCAAAATTCCTGCCATGGCGGATCGTGACCTGCATCGCCTTCTCGAACCAAGCCAAAGCGACATCATTCGAGCGTTATCTCAAATCCGGTTCCGGGCATGCTTTTGCCAGCAAACGCCTCTGGTGACCATCTGCCGCTCCTCACGTGATCGTGCAAAAATCAACGGTTTTCCCAAATAATAACGCAATCTCAGCTACTTACGACAGAAACACACGGCGCCAATTCCGCTCTTTCGTTCGATTCTGACTGGAGGTCAGAAAATGAACATCAAGAGCCTTCTTCTCGGCTCCGCTGCGGCACTGATCGCAGTTTCCGGTGCGCGCGCCGCCGACGCCGTCGTCGTCGCCGAGCCGGAACCCGCTGAATACGTCAAGATTTGCGACGTCTACGGCGCCGGCTACTACTACATCCCCGGCACCGAAATCTGCCTGCGCATCGGCGGTTATGTCCGCTACGACATCGGCGTCGGCCAGGCTGGCTCGTTCGACGGCGCGCGATACCTTGACAGCAAGGATCTTCTGGACGGCGAAATCAACGAAAATGACGGCTACTACAAGCAGGCCCGCTTCACGCTGAGGACCTACACCGGCCAGGAAACCGAGATGGGCACCTTGAAGACCTACACCGAGACCCGGTTCAACTGGGGAACCGGTTATCACGACCTCGGGCTGGGCGTCGACGGCTCTCAGTTCGGCAGCAGAGGCGTTTCGCTGAACTTCGCCTGGATCCAGCTTGGCGGTCTCCGCGTCGGTAAGGACGAAACAGCCTTCAACACGTTCACCGGCTACGCCGGCAACGTCATCCAGGATACGATCGTTCCGTATGGCGGCTTCGACACCAATGTCGTCCAGTATTATTTCGATGCAGGCAACGGCTTCTCAGCCGTGGCTTCATTGGAAACCGGTGAAGGTTTTTGGATTAACGACGACAATACTGCCTTCAATTTCGGTCACGACTCGGTCGATAGCTTTGTTCCGTATGTAGTTGGCGGTCTCAAATACACGCAGGGCTGGGGCTCAATCTCCGGTGTTGCTGCCTATGACAGCAGCCTGGAAGAATGGTCTGCCAAGGTTCGCCTCGACGTGACCCCGATGCAGAACCTGTCGCTGTTCCTGATGGCCGGCTACGGCTCTGACGACAACGCTCCGCGCAACTTCTACAAGCAGTGGGGCGGCAACTGGGCAGTCTGGGGTGGTGGCACCTACACCATCAACGAGAAGACCTCGTTCAANTACAAGCAGTGGGGCGGCAACTGGGCAGTCTGGGGTGGTGGCACCTACACCATCAACGAGAAGACCTCGTTCAACCTGCAGGCGTCGTATGACGAAGCCAAGGAAGCTGGCGTCGCGGCCAATATCGCCTACGACATCGTTCCCGGCTTCACGATCACGGCCGAAGTGGACTATGCTCACAATGACCATGATACGAAGAACTACGGCGGCCTCATCGGCGTTCTGGGCCCCTACGAATACAACTGGACCGGCATCCCGGGTAACAAGAAAGACGCCGTTGGCGGCTTCCTCCGCTTCCAGCGCTCGTTCTAAGGGCTGGACTTAAGGCAAGTGAAATCCAGCCCGGGCGCTTTAACGCCCGGGCTGTTTTGTTTTCGCGACTGGTCGCAAACAGAAGGAAAAGGGGGTTCGGTAGCTGAACAGGGTTGTGGAACGATGTCGTTGGGATCCGCCGCTGGTGGATGAAATCGGCCGCAACGCTTAAAACTCTTGAAAGGGCACCGCCAAGCAGGTAGGTCTAGGCCTATCCACTCGGGGGTGTGGCGAATAATGACGAACGATGCGATTCAAGAGGGAGGAACCTCTGATCATTTTTCGATGTTTTCTTCTCAAACTGCAAAGATAAAATACAGTTACAACAAGATACGAGAAGTAAAGTCGCACAGGATCGGAGAACTTTTTTCAGCATACCGGGACATACTTTGGGATGACGGGCGGCATAAATACAATGTCAGCTCCTTCATCGGCGAAATAGACGAGATCCTCCTTGGGGAGCGTTTCAGCGCCTTTGACCAAAGCACCCTCGACAATCTTATCGGCACCTTGCGCCAGCGCGGCAACAGCAACGCAACCATCAACCGGAAGATGGCTGCCCTCAGCAAACTGCTGCGCAAGGCTCACAAGATGGGAGATATCCACAGCCTGCCTGAGTTCCGCCGCCAGAAGGAGCGGGCGGGACGGATTCGTTTCCTCGAAAGGGACGAGGAGGCCCGGTTGTTCGCCGCCATCAAAAGCCGCAGCGAGGACGCTTATCGGCTTTCCGTCTTTCTCGTCGACACCGGCTGCCGCCTCGGCGAAGCGCTGGGTTTGATCTGGAACGATATCCAGGAGCATCGCGTCAGTTTCTGGATCACCAAGTCCGGCCGCAGCCGCACCATTCCGATGACCGAGCGGGTAAAAGAGGTGATCAAGCTGCCGGCCACCGAGGGCCGCCGGCCCAAAGGCCCGTTCACCAAGCTCAGCCAGGCGCAGTTTCGTGCCATCTGGAACGATGCCAAGGCCGAGGTCGGGCTTGGCGCCGACGATCAGGTCGTGCCGCATATATTGCGTCATACTTGTGCCTCGCGTCTCGTCCAGGGCGGCATCGACATCAGGCGTGTGCAGATGTGGCTCGGTCACCAGACGCTGTCGATGACCATGCGCTACGCCCATCTGGCCACCAACGACCTCGACGGCTGCGTCACCGTGCTGGAGACGCCGCGGTGCAGTGGCGCGGACAGTGGCGGCGCAAGCGCTTTGTCTGCTCATTCAGCGATGGATGAGCAGAAGAATAAGCCGGCTAAGAGCGAAAAGTCTCCGAAAACCGTGGTGAAAAGAGCAAAATCCCGGTAGTGTCGCCCATCTGGGTCGCGTACGGCTCTCCCTTCTCCCCTTGTGGGAGAAGGTGGCCGAGCGCAGCTCGGTCGGATGAGGGGTGTTCCAGGGAACGCCAACGCCTCATTTCTTCCAACACCCCTCAACCGTCTTGGCGCTACGCGCCAATCCACCTTCTCCCACAGGGGGAGAAGGGAAGAAACGTGGGCACCGACTTCGACAATCTGTCACCGCTAAATAGGGTCCGTGTAAAGCTTTCAAGGTGGTTATTTGATCTTGAGTTTTACTTCTAACCACCCCGCCGCTCCGCTCGATCGAAAAAACCAGCGATCCTGCCCGGCAGGATCCCGGACTCCAAAAACGGTGCATGCCCCTGGCCGTCGGCGGTGATCGTCTCGATATCGGTATGGCGCGTCCGCATCTGCTCGAGCGTTTCGGCGGACAGCAGCATCGAATTGGCGCCGCGTATGACGAGCATCGGGATGGCCACCAGCGCGTCGAACTGTGGCCAAAGATCGGGCAGCGGCCGGCTGGGATCGAGCCCCGCCAGCGTCTCGACCAGTTTCGGATCGAAATCGGGCAAGAACCCTTCCTCGGTCTCGCGGTAGAGGGCTGACGCCATCCGCTCCCAATCCGCATCGGTCAGCGCCGAAAAATCCCCGCTATGGGTGCTGCGCAGGCCGCAGACCACCTCCGCGTACGTCTTCGGCCTTGGCGCGAGGTCGAGATAGGAGCGGATACGGGCGAGACCTTGCGACTCGATCACCGGGCCGATGTCGTTGAAGACGATGGCCTTCAGCACGGCCGGCCGCATCGCCCCGAGCACATGGATGATCAGTCCGCCGCGCGACGTCCCAATGAAGGCTGCCTCCTCGATGCCAAGTGCTGCCAACCCGGCGAGAATATCGCCGGCTTCGATGCCGATATTGTAATGGCCGATATCGGCATCGTAGGCGGACTGCCCGCGCCCGCGATAATCGAAGGCGACAACCCTGCGCTTCGCCTGCGTCGACAGATAAAGCGCCAATTCGTGGAAATCACGGCAATTGCGGGTCAGGCCGGGCAGGCAAACGACCGGCCAATGGCCGGAATTCGCTTCGCCGTAGATGCGGGCGTGCAGGGACAGCCCGTCCGGCGCGGCGTAGAAGAAATCGGAGAAGCCTTCGTCGTTTGGCATGTACACTCGATTCCGTGCTGCTGTCAGATCGTTTGCGACTGCTACAGGCGAGGGCAGGGGCGGTCAAATCGGGGGCTCTTCCTTCTCTCCTTGTGGGAGAAGGTGGATCGGCGCGTTAGCGCCGAGACGGTTGGGGGGGTGGACGGAGCGCTGTCGGAACCAAGCTGGAGCACCCCTCATCCGACCGAGCTTCGCTCGGCCACCTTCTCCCACAGGGGGAGAAGGAAAGGCTAACCCCGGCCGTTCACCAGATCCCCGACAATGTCGTATTTGCCGGAGATACGCATCTTGTAGACCTCGTAGTTCTCCATCACGCGCTGGACGTAACTTCTTGTTTCCGTATAGGGAATCCGCTCGATCCAGTCGACGATGGCATCGATGTCCTTGCCGCGCGGATCGCCGTATTTCGCCACCCACTGGGCGGCGCGGGTGGGGCCGGCATTGTAGCCGGCGAAGGTCAGCACGTAGGAGCCGTCGAAACGGCCGAGCTGCTCGCCCAGAAAGGCGGCGCCCAGCGTTGCATTGTAGCCGGCATCGGTGGTCAGCCGCGCCTGCGAGAAAGTCATGCCGGCCTTCTTCGCCAATTGCTTGGCCGTGCCTGGCATCAGCTGCAGCAGTCCGCGCGCGCCGGCGCTGGAGACGGCGCCGATGTTGAACTCGCTTTCCTGCCGGGCAATCGCATAGGCCAGCGCCTTGCCCGAGCCGGAGACGTTGGCGGTGTCGGGAATGACGCCGAGCGGATGCGACAGCGCGCCTACGTCGATGCCGCGGGCGCCGGCGATCTTGCCGACCTTCAGCGCCATGAAATGGTTGCCTTGTCTTTCCGCCAACACCGCAAGCAGCGCCAGTTCGCCGGGGCTGTTCAGCTGCCCGGCAAGGTCGCGGTAGAGGGTTTCGGCATAGCGGTCATAGCCTGCCTGCTGCAGCCGCTCGATGGCGCTGACCGCCTCGCGGGTGGCAAAATTCCGGCGGTCGGCGGCACTTGGCTGGGGGTAGACGATATTGAGGGTCTTCCGGCCGACACGCTCGCCGGCGAGCTGGCCGTAAAAGGTCGTGCCGTAGCTGGCGGCACGGCTGAAAAAATCCTTGGCATTGCCGGGCCCGCCGACTTCGGCGGCACGGCCGAGCCAGTAATAGGCGCGCGACAGCGACATCGGCCCTTGGGCGAGCTCCGCGATTTGCGCAAAATGCTTGGCGGCGGTGCTCGGGTCGTTGAGGCCGCGCAACGCGTACCAGCCTGCATGGAATTCCGCCTCGGCGGCATTGGCGGGACTTTCGGCGGCATGCGCGGCGACTATTCTGTAGGCGGTCTTCATGTCGCCCTGGTCGACCAGCTCGCGCGACAGCACCCGGCGTTCGACCCACCAGGCGTCCGCATCGACCAGAGCGTCACGATCGCCCGGCGCCTTCATCACCAGCGCGGCCGCGTCGGAAAATTTCTGTTGCTTGCGCAGATATTCGGCTTCGGCAAAGAGATAGCCGGCCGCCCGCTGCGCTGCCGGCACCGCCTTCAGCAGCTTGGCCGCGTTCTTGTCGCCCTTGCTGACCGCCGCCCAGGCGTCGGCCAATTGCTGGGCGCCGGCGAGACCGGCGACGCGCAGCGCCGAAGCGACCCGGTCGGCATAAAACATGCGCTCCATGCGGAAGCGATGGTCGGCGGCCGGGATCAGCGCGCCGAACTCGCGGATGACCGCCGCCTCGTCCCCGGCTTCGAGCTTTTCGGTGCGCCAGAATGGCGACAGCACCGAGCGCGCCGCCTTGGTATTGCCTAGCGCTACATAGGAGCGCGCAAGGATCACCACGCCCTCGAAGGTCAGCGGCTGGCTGCCGTCGAACGCCCGCACCACGACCTGTGGCGCGGGGTTCTCGCGATAGAGCGCGCGCTCGCTGTTCTTGCGCAAGGCGATCGTGCCCGGCCAGTTCGGCAGCATCTTCGCGGCATCGGCGATGTCACCGCTCGGCACCTGGTCGCCGCCATAGAGCGCAATCGCCCAGGCAAGGATGTGCCGATCGAGCGATTTGGCCGGCAGCGCTTCACGCACCTGGCGCGCGCGCTGAATGTCGTTTGCCGCCAGCGCATCGAGACCGCTCTTCAGCACCGCGACGCTGGCGGATGGCGAAGGGGACTGCTGCAGTGCATCGTTCTGCGGCTCCGTCATCGGGATCGCCGACGTGACCTGCCCATCGACGCTGCCGCCGATCGCCGCGCCGGGGACCAGCACAACGATCGCGCCGAGAAGCGCGAAAAGATGGGGCCGCCTGGTCGGCATGGATTTGGTCATTTCCTATTCTTCGATGCTATCACTGGCACAGATGAACTGCAGCCTATTCGTCTGTGATGAAGGGCCCGTAAAGAAAACCTTATCGAGGTCGTTCGAATTGCAATTGCTGGCGCAATGCTTGCCGCGCAACAATGTCGAGACTATGGTGCGCCGCTTCGCTTTCGGCTAGAAGGCGCGCACGACAAACACCTACAGCGCCGCGCGTCTTCTCAGACGCGCAAAGGACGATGTAGCAATTTAAATTTGGCGCATAACCCTTTCCGAAATCGACTGCGATTTTCGGGGTCATGCGCTAGTCCCAAGGAGTTGGACGACATGCTAAGAGGCTCGCTGACCGCGCTCGTCACACCGTTCGAAAAGAGCGGCCGTTTCGACGAGAAAGCCTTTCGCGCGTTCATCGCCTGGCAGATCGCCGAAGGCACGACGGGCGTGGTCCCGGTCGGCACCACCGGCGAGTCGCCGACGCTGTCGCATGACGAGCACCGCCAAGTCGTCAAGGTTTGCATCGAGGTCGCCAAGGGCCGGGTTCCGGTCGTCGCCGGCGCCGGCTCCAACAACACCGAAGAGGCGGTCGGCCTAGTCCAGTATGCCGAGAAGGCGGGCGCCGACGCGGCCCTTGTCGTCACGCCCTATTACAACAGACCGACACAGCGCGGCCTCTATGCGCATTTCGCCGCCGTCGCCAAGGCAACCGGCCTGCCGATCATCATCTACAACATTCCGCCGCGCTCGGTGGTCGACATGAGCCCCGAGACGATGGGCCAGTTGGTGCATGACTTCAAGAACATCGTCGGCGTCAAGGATGCCACCGGCAAGGTCGAGCGGGTTTCGGAGCAGCGCGCCACCTGTGGCAAGGATTTCATCCAGCTCTCCGGCGAAGACGCCTCGGCGCTCGGCTTCAACGCGCATGGCGGCGTCGGCTGTATTTCGGTGACGGCAAATGTCGCACCCAGGCTTTGCGCTGAATTCCAGGAGGCAACGCTTTCCGGTGACTGCGCCAAGGCGCTCGACCTGCAGGACCGTCTGTTGCCGCTGCACAAGGCGATTTTCATGGAGCCCGGCGTTTCCGGCGCGAAATATGCGCTGTCGAAACTGGGCAAGGTCGAGAACGTGCTGCGCTCGCCGCTAATGACGATCGAGCCGTCGACCGCCGAGAAGATCGACGCGGCGATGAAGCACGCCGGCTTGATAAACTAGGGATGAGGCGCCACCTCTCCGCATCATGAATCACGTCAGAAAAGCCGATCCCAACAACAAGACCGTTGCGGAAAACCGCAAGGCGCGGTTTTCCTATGAGGTGCTCGACACGATCGAGGCCGGCCTGGTGCTGACCGGTACGGAAGTGAAATCGCTGCGCCAGGGCCAGGCCAACATCCAGGACAGCTACGCCTCGGTCGAGGGCGGCGAGATCTGGCTGATCAACTCCTATTTGCCGGAGTATCTGCAGGCCAACCGCTTCAACCATGAGCCGCGCCGCCGCCGCAAACTGCTGCTCAACAAGCGCGAGATGGCCAAGCTGGCGCAAAGCGTCGACCGCGAAGGCATGACGCTGGTGCCGCTGAAGATCTACTTCAACGACCAAGGCCGTGCCAAGCTGCTGCTCGCCGTTGGCCGCGGCAAGAAGCTGCACGACAAGCGCGAGACCGAAAAGCAGCGCGACTGGTCGCGCGAGAAGGGCCGGCTGCTGAAGGAGCGAGGGTGAGGAGCGATCCGCGAAGCGGACGAAAAGCCAGCGATTTGGCTTTTCGAGCGACCAACGCCCGGAGCCATAGCGGCGGGCAGGGCGGACCAAAACGGATAGGTCTCGTTTGAAAAACCGGATCGTCTTATGGGGCGCGGCCGGTCTGCTCGTGGCGGGCCTCGTTCTGGCCGGCGGCTATACCTACTTCCAGACGTTTTCTCCGGACCGCGGCAAATATCCGGTCAGGGGCATCGACGTCTCCCATCATCAGCTGCAGATCGACTGGCGGCGTGTTGCCGCCGACGATGTCGCCTTCGCCGTGATCAAGGCGACGGAAGGCGGCGATCATGTCGACGATGCCTTCGCCGCCAATTTGCGCGCGGCCCGCGCCGCCGGTCTTGCCGTCGGTGCCTATCATTTCTTCACCTTCTGCAGGCCGGGTGCCGATCAGGCACGCAACTTCATCTCGGCGGTGCCGCGCGATCAGCCTTTGCTGCCGCCGGTGGTAGACATCGAGTTCGGCGGCAATTGCCCGCAGCGGCCAACCCCCGAACAGCTGAACGCCGAGCTTTCCGCCTTCCTCAGCCCGGTCGAGGCGGCGTTCGGCAAGACGGCGATCCTCTATGTGACCGACGAGGCGGCACAAGCCTATGCCGGGCAGCTAGCCGGCCGCCCGCGCTGGCTGCGTTCGCTGGCGCTGCGGCCGGGCCATGACGACTGGATCTACTGGCAGTACCACAACCGGGGCCGCGTCGACGGCATCAGCGGCGACGTCGACCTGAATGTTCTCCAGGGCGGACCTGCGACGCTGGCCGCATTGTTTGCCGCAGCGCCTGAAGCGACAGCGTCGGATTGATGCTATTCCTGTCCACCAAAACACCCTCGATGGCACGAAGACAGAGCGACGAAGCGTTCCCTTGTGGCTATTCAGATCGCAGGCGGCGCCGTGCTAAGTACATTTGATGCCGGAGCGCCCTTCATCAACCAATGACAGCAACGCCCCGCCTGCTGCGACGGACGGCGGCGACCCCCGCCTGGCATTTGTCTATGCGGAGGCGGTGCGTGGCCTCCAGCACCAGCAGGGCGTGGTTGAAAGTCTCAATACGCGCGCCGGCAATCTGATCTTCGCAACCGCGTTCGCGAGTTCTCTCCTCGGAGGCAGGGCGCTCCTGGATGGCGTGGGGCCTTGGGACTGGCTGGCGCTGACATTGCTTTTTCTTATCGGGCTGCTGGTCGCGATTATGGTGTGGCCGTATTATAACTATACGTTCCGTTTCGATCCAGAGAAGCTGCTCCAGGACTTCGTTGATCAGCACCCTCCCGCAACCCTGGACGGGATGCACCGAGCGCTTGCGCTGCGCATCAAATCCGACATGGCCAGCAATTGGCGGATCATCCAACGCCTGCGCGTCGCGCTGCAGCTTGCACTGTTTCTGTGGTCGCTGGATCTCCTGGCCTGGTTGTTCGCGATCGCCCGAATCTAGGGCTCGTGCCCTGGCGGGCGTCGTCCGATTCTATGTCTTCAGAAAAGCTTCTATCTGACTGAAGACGTTGACGAACATCGCTTCCGTCAACACGCCGGTATTGGTGTTGTAGCGCGAGCAATGATAGCTGGAAAACAGCGTGATGCCATTGGCCTGCTGCTGCCCACCATGCCGGAACGGATAGGCGGCAACGCGCTGGCCGAGCGCCCGCACGGTCGACTGGTGCGCGATCGAGCCAAGCGCCAGCACAGCGCGCAGATTTGGAAATCGCGCGATCGTCGGCACCAGGAACGTCCGGCAGGTCGCTATCTCGGCGCCAACCGGCTTGTTGTCCGGCGGCACGCAGCGCACCGCATTGGTAATCGCCGTACCGACAAGCTCCAGCCCGTCATCCGGTCGCGCTTTGAATTCGCCGCGCGCAAAGCCGTGCGCGATCAGCGTGTTGTAGAGCAGGTCGCCGGCAAAATCGCCGGTGAAGGGGCGCCCCGTCCGGTTCGCCCCGCGCAGTCCAGGCGCCAGCCCGACGATCAGCAGACGCACTGCATCCTCGCCTTCCGGCGGCAAAAAGGTCGGCACCGGCGCGTTGAACCAGGACGGCTCGCGCCGTCGCCACTCGGCGATGAAGTCGTGCAACCGCGGGCAGAGCGGGCAATCGCGATCGGGTTCGGGGGAGACGACCAGGGGCGCGGTCAAGGCAACGACCGTCAATAGTCTTCCTCGTCGACTTCGGCCGGTTCGGGCCGGCGCACCGGCCGCTCCGACGGATCGCGGCCGACTTCATTCTTAAGCGTCATCAAGTCGATGAAATGGTCGGCCTGGCGGCGCAGATCGTCGGAGATCATCGGCGGCTGCGAAGCCATGGTCGAGACGATCGACACCTTGCGCCCGCGCCGCTGCAGCGCCTCGACCAGCGTGCGGAAATCGCCGTCGCCCGAAAAGATGACATAATGGTCGACGACATCGGCAAGCTCGAGCGCATCGACGGTCAGCTCGATATCCATATTGCCCTTAATCTTGCGCCGGCCGGTCGAGTCGGTGAATTCCTTGGCCGGTTTGGTCACCACCTTGAAGCCGTTATAGTCGAGCCAGTCGATCAGCGGCCGTATCGAGGAGTATTCCTGATCCTCGACCAGCGCGGTGTAGTAATAAGCGCGCAGCAGATAGCCGCGTTTCTGGAAGCTCGCCAGAAGTTTGCGGTAATCGATGTCAAAGCCCAGCGCGCGCGAGGTGGCGTAGAGATTGGCACCGTCGATAAAGAGAGCGATTTTTTCACGAGGATCGAACATGGAAAATGTCCTTTTTCGAAATAAGCGGTCGTCTAAATGCGTGGCGACTATCGGCCGGTCTGATAATAGACCTGTTGGCCTTCATCGTTCGAGATAACGCCAGTTTTACGGCAATCCAAGGCACCATGCCGCACCGCAAGCAATTGTGATCGGCGCTGTGTCGTCGCAGGCGGCCCGCGTCAGAGCTGCGCACCGCCATAAAAGCTTGTATTTTGGCAGCGTTCAGGTTATGGACCGCGCCTGTTTTCCATCAAATCCAGGCATGAAAGGGGCAACTCATGGCCCGCGTAACCGTTGAAGATTGCATCGACAAGGTCGACAACCGCTTCGAGCTGGTGCTCTTGGCCGGCCACCGCGCCCGTCAGATCAGCCAGGGCGCGCAGATCACCGTACCGCGCGACAACGACAAGAACCCGGTCGTTGCGCTCCGCGAAATCGCCGAAGAGACGCTGTCGCCGGACGACCTCAAGGAAGATCTCATCCATTCGCTGCAGAAGCATGTCGAGGTCGATGAGCCGGAAGCCGATGGCGAGGCGATTGCCGACCAGACCGGCAGCGCCGTTGCAGCCACCGATGCCGACGACGCCGAGGACAACGTCACCTTCGATCGCATGACCGAAGAAGACCTGTTGGCCGGCATCGAAGGCCTGGTGCCGCCGGAAAAAAGCGACGATTATTGATCTTAGCGACAACTGCCGACACTTTCGCGTCGGCAGTTTCGTGGCTATCTATGACATGCGCCGTACGCCAGTGCGGCGCATGATTCATTTCAGCATTGCGAGATCCCGGCCATGATGCGTCAGTATGAGCTTGTCGAGCGCGTGCAGCGCTACAAGCCTGACGTCAACGAGGCGCTGCTCAACAAGGCCTATGTTTACGCCATGCAGAAGCATGGCCACCAGAAACGCGCCTCCGGCGACCCGTATTTCTCGCATCCGCTCGAAGTCGCCGCCATCCTCACCGAAATGCACATGGACGAGGCGACGATCGCCGTTGCCTTGCTGCACGACACGATCGAGGACACCACGGCGACCAGGGCCGAGATCGACGAATTGTTCGGCCCGGAAATGGGCAAGCTGGTCGAGGGCCTGACCAAGCTGAAGAAGCTCGACCTCGTCTCGAAGAAGGCCGAGCAGGCGGAGAACCTGCGCAAGCTGTTGCTGGCGATCTCGGAAGACGTGCGCGTGCTTCTGGTCAAGCTCGCCGACCGCCTGCACAATATGCGCACGCTCGACCATGTGCCGGAAGCCAAGCGCCTGCGCATCGCCGAAGAGACGATGGACATCTACGCGCCGCTGGCCGGCCGCATGGGTATGCAAGGCATGCGCGAGGAGCTGGAGGAGATTGCCTTCCGCTTCATCAATCCGGAAGCCTACCGCGCCGTCACCGCACGGCTGGCCGAAATCTTCGAGCGCAACAAGGGCGTGCTGTCGGAGATCGAGAAGGCGCTCTCCACGCTGTTCGACAAATATTCGATCAAGGCCGAGGTCAAGAGCCGGCAGAAGAAGCCGTGGTCGGTATTCCGCAAGATGGAGGCCAAGGCGCTGTCGTTCGAGCAGCTGTCCGACATTTTCGGCTTCCGCGTCGTTGTCGAGACGGTCGAGGACTGTTACCGCGCGCTCGGCGCCATCCACACCACCTGGTCGATGGTGCCCGGCCGCTTCAAGGATTACATCTCGACGCCGAAGCAGAACGACTACCGCTCGATCCACACTACCATCGTCGGCCCGTCGCGCCAGCGCGTCGAATTGCAGATCCGCACCTATCAAATGAACAAGATCGCCGAATACGGCGTCGCGGCTCATTCGATCTATAAGGATACCGGTGGCAAGATGAATGGTGCCGCCCATGCGATCTCGAAGGAAACCAATGCCTATGCCTGGCTGCGGCGCACCATCGAGCAGCTTGCCGAAGGCGACAATCCCGAGGACTTCCTCGAAAACACCAAGCTGGAACTGTTTCAGGACCAGGTATTCTGCTTCACGCCGAAGGGCATGCTGATCGCGCTGCCGCGCGGCGCCACGCCGATCGACTTTGCCTATGCCGTCCACACCGACGTCGGCGACACTTGCGTCGGCGCCAAGGTCAATGGCCGCATCATGCCGCTGATGACGGAGCTGAAGAACGGCGACGAGGTCGAGATCATCCGCTCGAAGGCGCAGGTCCCGCCGGCGGCGTGGGAATCGGTGGTCGTTACCGGCAAGGCACGCTCGGCCATCCGCCGCGCCACCAAGAACGCCATTCGCAAGCAATATTCAGGTCTCGGTATCCGCATTCTGGAGCGCGCCTTCGAACGCTCCGGCAAGACCTTCACCAAGGAAAGCCTGAAGCCGGTGCTGCACCGGCTGGCGCGCAAGGACATCGAGGATGTGCTGGCCGCGGTCGGCCGAGGCGAACTTGCCTCCACCGATGTCATGAAGGCGGTGTTTCCCGACTACAAGGACGAGCGTGTCACGCTGGTCGCGCCCAAGCAGCGCGAGGAGGGCTGGTCGAAGATCCGCAACGCCGCCGGCATGCTGTTCCAGATTCCGGGCCGCGCCGCACGCAAGGACAAGAACCAGCCGCGCGACGACGCGGTGCCGATCCGCGGTGTGCGCGGCGATCTGCCGGTGCGCTTCGCGCCGGAAGGGGCAGTGCCAGGCGATCGCATCGTCGGCATCGTGCAGCCGGGAACCGGTATCACCATCTATCCGATCCAGTCGCCGGCGCTGCAGGCCTTTGACGACCAGCCCGAGCGCTGGATCGACGTGCGCTGGGATATTGACGAGCGCACCAAGGAGCGGTTCCCGGCGCGCGTCTCGGTCACCGCCATCAACGCGCCGGGTTCGCTGGCCGACATTGCACAGGTCGTCGCATCCAACGACGCCAATATCCACACTCTGTCGATGGTGCGCACCGCGCCCGATTTCACCGAAATGCTGATCGATCTTGAAGTGTGGGACCTCAAGCACTTGAACCGGCTGCTGTCGCAGCTAAAGGACAATTCGAGCGTCAGCGATGCAAGGCGCGTGAATGGGTGAATAGTGAACAGTGAACAGTGAATAGTGAAAGAGGGTGCTCTCACTACCCTACTACCATTCACCATTCACCATGGACATGGAGTGAACGATGAACACCGATGAAGTGCTGGGCATTTTCCGCGAGGCCGGCGCCGTTCTCGAAGGGCATTTCATCCTGACGTCGGGCCTGCGCAGCCCGGTCTTCCTGCAGAAGGCGCGCGTTTTCATGCATGCCGACAAGACCGAGCGCTTGTGCAAGGCGCTCGCCGAAAAGATCCGCACTGGCGTGCCCGGCAGAATCGACTACGTCGTCGGCCCGGCGATCGGCGGGCTGATCCCGGCCTATGAGACCTCGCGCCATCTTGGTGCGCCGGCGATCTGGGTCGAGCGGGAAGGGGGCGAGTTCAGGCTGCGCCGTTTCGAGATCGCCAAGGGATCGCGCGTTGTCATTGTCGAGGACATCGTCACCACCGGCCTGTCGATCCGCGAGACCATCGACTGCCTGCGCGGCCTTGGCGCCGAAGTCGTTGCCGCCGCATGCATCATCGACCGCTCGGCCGGCAAGACCGATGTCGGCGTGCCGCTGATCGCGCTCGCCGAATATGAAGTTCCGGCCTATCCGGCCGACAGGCTGCCGCCCGAGCTCGCCGCCATACCGGCGATCAAGCCGGGCAGCCGCAATATCTAATGCATGTCGCCCAAAAGTGTGCGGCGGTTTTGGGACAACGACATGCATAAAAACAAGTCAAGAGGCGCTTCCGTGATTGCCGGCATCGATCATTTCGTGCTGACAGTTCGTTCGGTGGACGATACCTGCGCCTTCTATCAGCGGGTGCTTGGCTTCAAGCGCCTCGACGAGCCGGACCGACCAACGGCGCTGCTGTTTGGAACGCAGAAGATCAATGTGCATGAGGTCGGGCGTACCTTCGAGCCGAAGGCCAAGGCGCCGACGCCGGGCTCCGGAGATTTCTGCTTGATTGCTGCCCGGCCGCTCGCCGAGATATGTGCCAACCTCGCCGCCAATGGTGTGGTGATAGAGGTCGGCCCGGTCGAGCGTGTCGGCGCCCGGGGCGCGATGATGTCGGTCTATTTCCGCGATCCGGACGGCAACCTCGTCGAGGTCAGCGAATATCGATCCTAAGTGACGCTCCTTAAATTCGCCGCGATCATGCCCTGTTCAGAACGGCGATACCCAAGGCTGGCGCGACCGGCCACCGAGCGGATGCCCTCGGCCTCGTTGTTCTTCGGCCAGCGCATCGCTATATCAAAGTCGTAGTTGCTTTTCGGCGACCGCAGAGCGCAGCATAGGCTGTCGCGCCTGGCTGGAAAGGCCGGCGTGAAGCCATCGATGGAACTAGGAACAGGAACAGAGTGCTTTTTCGACGGCGCAAGCCTGATGGTTTTTTCGAGCGGGTGCGTACTTATTTGTGGCCGCGCCGCTCGTTCTCGCGCTCGCTGCGGTATTTTTCCAAACGCATCCTGCGGCTTAGGGCCACGCCGCATGCCGTGGCCGCCGGTGTTGCGGCGGGCGTATTCGCGTCGTTTTTCCCGCTTGGCTTTCACTTCATCATTGCTGCCATCCTGTGCTGGCTGATCGCCGGCAATCTGGTCGCGGCAGCACTCGGCACGGTCTTCGGCAACCCCCTGACCTTTCCGCTGCTATGGGCCGCCTCCTGGGAGGTCGGCAAGCTGATCCTGCATGAACACCTGCCGGCGCATGGCCCGCCCGCGCATCTCGGCGACATGCTGCATAATCTTTCCTTTGCGCAATTGTGGGGACCGGTGCTGAAGCCGATGACGATCGGCGCAATACCGCTCGGCCTGGTTTTCGGCCTGCTGTTTTACGGTATCACCCGCTGGGGCATGGTCACTTTCCACGAGCAGCGCCGCAAGCGGCTGGCCGAAAGAGCGGCAAAGGCTGGAAAAACCGGGCCGGAAGTTCCTGCCGAATGATTATCGGTATCGGCAGCGATCTCATCGACATCAGACGCATCGAGAAGTCGCTGGAACGCCATGGCCAACGCTTCATCCAGCGCATCTACACCGAGATCGAACAGGCGCGCTCCGAAAACCGCGCGGCGCGTGCGGCCTCCTACGCCAAGCGTTTCGCTGCCAAGGAAGCCTGCGCCAAGGCATTGGGTACCGGTCTGGCGCAGGGTGTGTTCTGGCGCGACATGGGGGTCGTCAACCTGGCCAGCGGCAAGCCGACCATGGCGCTGACCAATGGGGCGGCAGCGCGGCTGGACGAAATTCTGCCTGAAGGGCACCGCGCGGTGCTCCACCTCACCATCACCGATGATTTTCCGCTCGCTCAAGCCTTTGTGATCATTGAAGCGTTGCCGGTCGAAGAAGCGCCACATTGATTGCATCTGACCACCGGCATGACGTTGCCCAGCGCGCGCCGAGACTCTATACCATCCAACGCACAATCGAGGACGACATGAGCGTGGCTGAAAAAACCCAGAAGAAATCCGGCGGACTTGGCGAAACCGTCAGCGTCATAGTCCAGGCCCTGCTGCTTGCGCTGGTCATCCGCACGCTCCTGTTCCAGCCGTTCTCGATCCCGTCCGGGTCGATGCGGCCGACTTTGCTCGAAGGCGACTATCTCTTCGTCACCAAGTGGTCCTACGGCTTCTCCCGCTATTCACTGCCGTTCGGGCCGAACATCTTTTCGGGCCGCATCTGGGGCTCAGAGCCGAAGCGCGGCGACGTGGTGGTGTTCAAGTTTCCGCCGGATCCTTCTGTCGATTATATCAAGCGCGTCGTCGGCCTGCCGGGCGACAAGATCCAGGTCAAGGATGGCCAGCTCTTCATCAACGACGTGGGCGTGCCGCGCGTCAAGGTCGGGCAGATCGACAACCGCGACATCACCGAGGAGAACGGGCCGGTCGATGTCTATCGCGAGACGCTGCCGAACGGCGTCAGCTACGACACGCTCGACCTGACGCAGGCTTCGATCGGCGACAATACCAAAGAGTTCAAGGTGCCGCCCGGTCACTATTTCATGATGGGCGACAATCGCGACAACTCGTCGGACAGCCGCTTCACCGTCGGCTTCGTGCCGGACGAGAATTTGGTCGGCCGCGCCAACCTCATTTTCTTCTCGATCGGCGGCAGCGCCAGCCCGCTCGAAATCTGGAAATGGCCGTCACTGATGCGCGCCTCGCGCCTGTTCGATTTCGTCAATTAGGGCCATGGCGGCGACGAAACGGCTGACCGCCGATGCGCTCGCCGAGGCGCTCAGGGAGCGCACCGGCCACAGTTTTGGCGACCATCAGCGCCTGCAGCGGGCGCTGACCCATGCCAGCGCTCGCGGCAGTCACGCCGGCATCGACTACGAACGTTTCGAATTCCTGGGCGACCGCGTTCTCGGCCTTGTCGTTGCCGATATGCTGCTGGCGGCATTTCCCGACGCCGCCGAGGGTGAGCTGTCGCTGAGATTGAACGCTCTGGTCAACGCTGAAGCCCTGGCGGAAATTGCCGAGGAGATCGGCCTGCCGGAACTTATTCGCGCCGGTTCGGACGTACGCGGCCTCGACGGGCGCAAGCGCGTCAATCTGCGCGCCGATGCATTGGAATCGCTGATCGCCGTGCTCTATCTCGACGGAGGGTTGGAAGCGGCCCGTGCCTTCATCCACAGATACTGGCAGCCGCGCTCGCAAGCCATTGACGCCGCCCGTCGCGATGCGAAAACCGAACTCCAGGAATGGGCGCATCAGGCGGCAGGCGCAGTGCCGGTTTACATAATCGACAGCCGCGAGGGACCGGACCACGATCCGCTGTTCACCGTCAGTGTCAAGGTCGGCGCCTATCCGCCGGCGACCGGCAGCGGGCGCTCCAAGCGCGAGGCGGAGCAGGCTGCAGCCGCGGCACTTCTGCAGCGGGAAGGCGTCTGGCTCGATCAAGGGAGTGCCGCATGACCGCCACCGAAGCTCCGGCAACAGAAGCTCCCGCTACCCGCTCCGGCTTCGTCGCGCTGATCGGCGCGCCCAATGCGGGGAAATCGACGCTGGTCAACCAATTGGTCGGCGCCAAGGTGTCGATCGTGACGCACAAGGTGCAGACCACGCGCGCTATCGTGCGCGGCATTGCCACCCACAACAACGCGCAGATCGTCTTCGTCGACACGCCGGGCATATTCAAGCCGAAGCGCCGGCTGGACACCGCGATGGTGACCACAGCGTGGGGCGGTGCCAAGGACGCCGATATCGTGCTGCTCTTGATCGATGCCGAGCGCGGCATCCGGGGCGATGCCGACGCCATCCTCGAGCGGCTGAAGGATGTCCGGCAGCCGATGGTGTTGATCCTCAACAAGGTCGATCGGGTCAAGCACGAGACGTTGCTGGCATTGTCGGCGGCAGCCAACGAAAGGGTGCCGTTCAAGCGCACCTTCATGGTTTCGGCGCTGACCGGGTCCGGCTGCAAGGACCTGCTCGACTATCTCGCCGAGACCTTGCCGGCCGGCCCCTGGTACTATCCGGAGGACCAGATCTCCGACCTGCCGATGCGCCAGCTCGCGGCCGAGATCACCCGCGAAAAGCTCTATCTCAGGCTGCATCAGGAACTGCCTTATTCCTCCCACATCGAGACCGAGAAATGGGAAGAGAAGAAGGACGGCTCGGTGCGCATCGACCAGACAATCTATGTCGAGCGTGACAGCCAGAAGAAGATCGTGCTCGGCCATAAGGGCGAGACGATCCGCGCCATCGGCCAGGCCGCGCGCATGGAAATCGCAGGCATACTCGAGCAGAAGGTGCACCTCTTCCTGTTCGTCAAGGTGCGCGAGAACTGGGGCGACGATCCCGAGCGCTACCGTGAAATGGGGCTCGAATTTCCGCACTGAGCCTGTTTGGGCGATCCGCAGAGCGGCCTGTTGGCCGCCTCAGGATTCTGAGCGGTCGCCGGGCTGCCCGATTGGTCGACTTGCATATTGAACAGCCGGCCGAATCATTCCGGGAGGCCATGCGCCGGCCATCTCGGGCCGACCCGTTCCTTGGGGGTACCGGCGCGACGGGAAATCCTGAGCGGTTTCTGAGAAATTTCCGATACTTCATGCAAAACAGGCCAGCTGACCGGCTGGAACTCCTGCCGATACTGCGATCGAGCATGGTTACCGTTTGTCGTCTCTCCGTCATACACCCTGCCTATAGGCTGTGCGAAAGACCCGCTTCCGAGCAAACCGGAACAGGCGGGCAAGCAGCCAGATCAGGACATGACCAGGACTTGGAATCGCATCGACCCCATCCGTCAGATCGAGTTTGCAAACGCCGTCGCTGTTGAGATCGAGCGCGTGCTGGCGCGGCAAGGCAAGGTGACGAACAGCGATGCAGTCGTTGCAGCGGGCAGGGTCGCCGGCGCCGTTGCCGCCGCCGTCGCTTTGCTTGCGCCGACCGACATCAGTGCGATCGACACCATGCAGGAAAGATTACCCGGCATGGCGTCGCGTTTCGTGCGGATATTGGCAGCCGAAGCGGCGGAACGCCGTGCCCGGACGCATCTGTCGACGGCGCACGAAGGCCAAGGGGCAGACATCCAACGCCTGGCCGGAACGGGCGACCTCGACTCGATGCGGGTCGAGGACTGGGCCGGTCGGGTCGCCGGGTCGACGTTCCTGCAGCAAAATCTCGACATATCGCGCTCGACCCTGCATCGCTGGCAGCGGAGCGGCACGGTCGTTGCGTTGCGCACCGGTGGCCGCAAACATGTATTTCCCCTGGCCCACTTCATCGACGGCAGGCCGGCGCCGGGTATCAAGGAAGTGTTATCCGCGATGCCCGATCCACGGCATGCCTGGTCGTGGCTGATCGGCCCCGCGCCCGGCCTCGCCGGACGTATTCCCATTGAAATGCTCAAACGGGATCTGGTGGCGGAAGTCGTTCTTGCCGCACAGAACGCAGCGATGGCGAAGTCGGCTTGATCTCGCTGCCAACGTTAGAAGTCTATTCCAAAAAAAGAACACGTAGAAGGAATGCATGTCGGATTTCGATCGGTTTGCCGGCTAATGGCATAAGTATATTTTGTATAATTGTGACAGTGTCTCGTTTGCGCCGAGGCAAATGTGAAGAAAATATGAAGTGATATTTGTGCAACATGGATTTATTCTGTTATGCAAACAACGATTATTTTTGGAATCGTCATTGAGACTGGAATGCGGATGAGTATGTTCGCCGCCTGAAGAGGGGGTGCGGTGCGCGCCTTTTTCGACGTGGGTGAGGCGTTCAGCCGTTCAACCCATGAATCCAAAGCCATTTTTAACTTTGACTGGAGAGGTCAGAAAATGAATATCAAGAGCCTTCTTCTCGGCTCAGCCGCGGCATTCGTCGCGGTCTCCGGCGCGCGTGCCGCCGACGCTGTTGTGGTCGCCGAGCCGGAACCCGCCGAATACGTCAAGATCTGCGACGTCTACGGCGCTGGCTACTACTACGTCCCCGGCACCGAAATCTGCCTGCGCATCGGCGGCTATGTCCGCTATGACGCCAGCTTCGGCGACGCCGGCCGCGTTTTCGATGGCGCGACGACACATGACCTTATGGACGGTGACGAGCAGCAGACCTGGAACAAGAATGCCCGCTTCAATCTGAAGACGTGGACCGGCCAGGAGACCGAGCTAGGCACGTTGAAGACCTATACCGAGACCCGTTTCAACTTCGGCAATACCAAACGCAGCGTGAGCGGTGTTGATTTCAGCGTGCAGGACAACAAGGCGGTTACCCTGAACTTCGCCTGGATCCAGCTTGGAGGTTTCCGCGTCGGTAAGGATGAAACTGTCTATGATTCGTTCATCGGCTACGCCGGCAGCGTCGTCCAGGACACTATCATTCCTTACGGCACCAAGGACACCAACCTGATCAGTTACTACTTCGACGGCGGTAATGGCTTTACGGCAGTCGCCTCGGTCGAAACGGGCTCCGGCGCTGACCAGTCGATCGACAGCTATGTTCCGTTTGTCGTCGGCGGCGTGAAATACAAGGGCGACTGGGGTGCGATCACTGCGGTCGGCGCCTATAACAGCACGTCGGAAGAATGGGCCGGCAAAGCTCGCCTCGACGTCAAGCCGATTACTGACCTGACCCTGTTCGTGATGGCGGGCTACGGCAGCGACGACAACGTCGCGAAGAACTTCTACAAGCCGTGGACTGGCAACTTTGCCGTCTGGGGCGGCGGCAGCTATGCCGTCAACAAGAAGACGTCTTTGAACGCCCAGGTCTCCTATACCGACGACCAAGACTTCGCCGTTGCGGCGAATGTCGCCTACACCATCGTTCCTGGTTACACGATCACCGCCGAAGTCGATTATTACGACAATTTCGATGCCGACGATGCCGACACAATCGGCGGCATCTTCCGCTTCCAGCGCTCGTTCTGATCAAACGACGATCTCGCAAAAAACGGCCCGTAGCGATACGCTACGGGCCGTTTTGGTTTGCGGCGGATACGTCGCTCATCTTGATTTCGCCATCCAACCGGTGACAAGCTCTCGTCATGGAATGGCGCGACGAGGGAATCATTCTCGGCACCCGCAAGCATGGCGAAACCAGCGCCATTCTCGAGGTGATGACGCGCGCGCATGGCCGCCATCTCGGTCTCGTGCGCGGCGGCCGTTCGCGCAAACAGCAGCCTGTCTTGCAGCCCGGCAATCGCGTCGACCTGTTGTGGCGGGCGCGGCTCGACGAGCATCTCGGCACCTTCCAGGTCGAGGCTATCGAGATGAACGCCGCCCGGCTGATGGACAGCGCCGTTGCCGTCTACGGCCTGCAGACGATGGCCGCGCATTTGCGTCTTCTGCCTGAGCGTGACGCCCATGGCGGCCTTTACGAGACGCTTGCGGTGATGATCGCTCATCTCGACGATGCCGATGCCGCCGGCGAGCTGGTGGCCCGCTTCGAGCTGCTGGTACTCGACGAACTCGGTTTCGGCCTCGATCTCAGCCAGTGTGCGGCGACCGGCACCAGGCAGGACCTTGCCTATGTCTCGCCGAAATCCGGCCGCGCCGTGTCGCGGGCGGCGGGCGCGCCGTGGCGCGACAAGATGCTGGCGCTGCCTGCCTTCCTGCAGCGCGGCTCCGGGCTGCGCGCCGATCCGGCGGCGATCGAGGACGCCTTCCGGCTGACCGGCTTCTTTCTGACCCGCCATGTCTACGAACCGCGCGGCATCGAGCCTCCCGGCGCCCGTGCCGGGTTTCTCGCCGCCTTGCGCAGGCATCATTCACCCGGCCATGAATCCGGCAAGGCAAGCGCCGGGGAAGCCGCCACCGGGGAAACCACCAGATGAGCGAAGTTGAACCTGATCCCGAAAACGTTTCGCCGCTCGGCCTTGGCACCATTTCGCAAGTGGGCGAGGCCTATGCGACGGCCGAGTTCAAAGTGAATTTGACGCGGCCGATCACGCCAAGGACGGGCGAGGTGGTGTGCGAGGGCAAAGTGGTGCACAAGGGCCGCACGCTGACGGTTTCGGAAGCGGCGCTGAAGGACGCCAACGGCAAGCTGCTGGCTTTCGGCACCGAAACATGCTCGATCTTTCCGGCCAATCTGGCGGCACGTTGAATGGACCGGCCGTTTGGCCGCCGCATTTGAATGTCACTGAACATTGAATGTCAGTGACAACTGGCCTGGTTTGGGGGAACCGCCATGTTTGAAAGCCTGATTGGCCTCGTCGCCATCATTGCGCTGTTCGTCATCATTTCACGCCAGCAGAGCCGCATCGGCCTGATCGAGCGCGAGCTTGGCGCCTTGCGCAGCCTTGTGCTTTCGGGCACGCCCGCGCTGCCGCCGCAAGCCAAGGAACCGGCTGCAAACGACAGCAAACCGGCGGATGCCGCAATCCCGCTTGCGGCCGCAGCCGACATGGCCGTATCGCCACGGCCCGCAGCGGTCGTGTCAGCTACAGAGGCCGATGCCGATACAACGGCGCCGTCCGCGCCGGAGTCGGCGCAACCGGCGGCAGCGGCGAAGGCAGCTCGCCAGTCCGACGTCGAAACGGCGCTCGGTACCCGCTGGGCGGTCTGGGTCGGCGGCATCGCGCTGGCGCTGGGTGGCTTGTTTCTGATCCGCTACACCATCGAGGCCGGCATTTTCGGGCCACGCGTGCGGCTTGTCATGGCGGCGGCACTCGGGCTGGTGCTGGTCGCCGGCGGCGAGTTCATCCGGCGCACCGGCTTCAGGGTGCCGGTGCAAGGTGCCGCCGGTGCCTATATCCCGGCGATCCTGACGGCGGCCGGCGCTTTCATCCTGTTCGGTACCGTCTACGCCGCGTACAGCATTTACGGCTTCATCGGCCCGACGCTCGCTTTCACGCTGCTCGGCGCCATCGGGGTGGCGACGATCGCGGCAAGCCTGGTCCACGGTCAGGCGCTGGCCGGCGTCGGCCTGCTCGGTGCCATGGTGACGCCGCTGCTGGTCGCCTCGCAGGCGCCCAATCCGTGGGCGCTGTTTGGCTATCTGGCGATTGTGCTCGCCGCCACCGGCGTCATTGCCCGCATCCGCGACTGGAGGCTTTTGATGGCCGCAGCCTTCGTCGCCACGGGCATCTGGACCATCTTCTACATGACCGACGCGCCGGGGGCGAACCTTGCCGTCATCCTCTTTATCGACGGGGTGACACTGGCCGTGCTCGCCTTCGTCTGGCTTGGCCGCCGCGACGAAGCGGTCGCCGGCAGCGGCTTCGACTGGCCGTCGATCGCGCCGGGCTTCTTCGTCGGCCTTTCGGCGCTGGCCCTGTTTGTCGATCCGGCCTTCGCCGCCATCCGCGGTGCATTGCCGGGGGCCGCCCTTGTCGCAGCCCTGGTGGCGGTGGCGCTCTACCGGCCGCGGGCGCTTGCACTGCTGCACGCCGCCGGGCTGGCGACGGTACTGGTCTATCTCGGCATCATTCCGCCGACCACGATCGCTTCCGATTTTTCGGGTGGCGCTCTCGGCGTCGACGGCATGCCGGTCGTGGCGTCCGATGCCTTGATGCTCAGGGTCGGCATCGCGCTCGGCCTGGTCTTCATCGGCGCCGGCTTTTGGGCGGCGCGCCGTTTTGCGGCCGCTGGCTGGCTGCGCGCCGCCGCATGGGCGGCCTGGAGCGCTGTCGCGCCACTGGTCATCCTGCTGGCGCTCTGGTCTACCTTCGGCAATCTCGACCGAGACCTTGCTTATGCGGCGGTCGCAGCCGTTTTGGTCGGCGTCTTCGTCGCCGGCGGCGAGTGGATAGCGCGCGGCGAAGCGCCGCCGCTAACCGGCGGCACTGCTGTCTCCTTCGCGCTCGGCGGGGCGGCGATTGCCGGCCTGCTGATGCTGCACATGGCCTTTGGTTCCGGCTGGACAACCATCCTGCTCGGAGCAGCCGCCGTTGTGCCAGCGCTGGCGACGCGCTGGCGCAGCTATCCGGTGCTTGGCTGGATTTCCGTTGGTGTGGTGATTGCAGTGCTCGGCCGCGCTGCCTTCGACCCGACCATCGTCGGTGCCGAGTTCCTGTCGAAGACGCCGGTGTTCAACTGGCTGCTGCTTGGATATGGCGTGCCGGCGCTCGCCTTCGGCTTTGCCGCCTGGCAACTCGCCCGCACCACCAATGGCCGGCCGCGCCTCGCAATGGAGGCCGGCGCCGCGCTGTTCGCCCTGCTCACCGTCGCCATGCTGGTGCGCCATGCCATGCATGGCGGCGTCATCGATACCGCTGCTGCGACGCTTGCCGAACAGGCGATCTACACGCTGATCGCGATCGGTGGCGGTGCCATCCTGGTCGCCATCGACATGCGCTCGCCAAGTTCGGTGCTGCGCTACGGCTCGATTGCAGCGGGCGTGGTCTCGGTCGCGTTCATCGTCCTCCAGCATTTTCTGGCGCTGAACCCGTTGCTGACGGATGAATCGACCGGCAGCATTCCGGTGTTCAACCTTCTGTTGCTCGCCTACCTCTTGCCGGCAGTCGCGACAGGCGCACTGGCGCTCTATACCCGCGACAAGCGGCCGAAATGGTATGCGGCCATGCTGGCGGTTATGGCGGCGGTGCTCGCCTTCGCCTATGCGACTCTGTCGGTCAGGAGGCTGTTCAAGGGTGAGTTCATCGGCCTGTGGAGCGGCCTCGGCCAACTCGAGACCTATACCTATTCGGCGCTGTGGCTGGTCATCGGCGTGGTGCTGCTCACCGCCGGTGTCTGGCTGAGGTCGCAGGTGCTGCGCATTGCGTCGGCGGCGCTGATCTCGGTCGCCGTGCTCAAGGTCTTCGTCTTCGACATGTCGGAGCTGGAAGGTGTGTTGCGGGCGCTGTCCTTCATCGGCCTCGGCGCGGTGCTCATCGGCATCGGCTTGTTTTATCAGCGGCTGCTGACAAGAGCGGCGAGGGAGGTAAATTAGTGTGAGTCTATGATCACGGGAAAAGGCTATTGACAGATGGCTGTTCAGCATACGGACGTCGTGGATATTGTCGCAAAAGGCAAAAATGGTGAATATTTGCTCAGCATTGTAGATGATCTCGATTGGGATGATGTAGAAAATCATCTTGAGCTTCTAGAGAATAAACTGAATCTATATTGTGTTTTCGTTTTAGAAGGGCAATTCTACAAAGAACATCCGGATGCTGTGGGGCGACCCGTTATGATTTCGGTGGCATTGTTGTCTATTATGCCAGCCGAGGTACAATGGTTCTTTACCGCAGCTGCGGTATCAGTCGAAAAGGCCGGATTGCAATTTGAAGTTCAGCACCTCTCGAAGGGGAATTTGTAGAGGGGTCTTCAGGTGGGGATCGGCCGGGAATAAACCTGCCACTGGCAGCGTTATTCAGTTGCTTGGGTGACCGGGGCGGCGGACCGCTTCGCGCTGGCCGCTTGCGCCGCGCCGCGAAGGCGCGTTCAATCACCATGGACAGGGCTCCAGAACCAGCGGTCATGGACGAAAAGAAGGCAGCAATCCTTGGTGAAATACCGCGTCTGCGCCGCTATGCACGCTCGCTGTTGCGCGACCGCGATTCCGCCGACGATCTCGTCCAGGATTGTCTCGAGCGGGCACTTGTGCGGCTCGACAATTGGCAGACAGGAGAAAGCCCCAGGAGATGGCTGTTTACGATCATGCATCATTTATTCATCGACCAGATGCGCAAGGTGAACCGGCGTGGCGAGGCAGCGATGCTGCCGCTGGAGGCGAGCGAGGCGCAGGCAGCACCCGCCGAGCAGGTCGAGAGCATCGCCTCGCGCGAGATCGTCGAGGCTCTGCAGGCGATCAGCCCAGACCGGCGCGCGGCCCTTGTGATGGTCGCCATCGAAGGGTTTTCCTATGCCGAAGCCGCCAACATCCTTGGAGTCCCCGCCGGCACTTTGATGTCGCGCATCGCGCGCGGGCGTGAGGAGTTGCGCGGGCTTTTGGACGACACCGCGCGCCGCCGCTCGATAAGGATCGTCGAGAAATGAGCCGGCGCGATTTCTCCGAACGCGATATCCACATGGCTCTCGATGGCGAGTTGCCAGGCGACGAGCGGACGGCCTATGAGGCATGGCTCGAGGCCAATGCCGAGATGAAGGCCAAGAGCGCACGCTACGCCGCCGACCGGGCAGCGTTGCGCGCGGCCTTTAACGGCGTGCTGGACGAACCCATCCCGGTGCGGCTGAATAAGGTGGTGCTCGGCGAGGCGCCGGTGGTCAAAGCGTCGCCGTCGCGCACGCGTTGGTGGCTTGCGGCCGCCGCTGCCGCCATCCTGGTGATTGGCGGTGCTGGCGGCTATCTTGCCGGCATCGGCGGCCTCGGCCTGGAAAATACGGCCGAGGACCAGCTTGCCGAAGAGGCGATTGCCGCCCACGTCATCTATGCCGCTGAAAAGCGGCATGCTGTGGAAGTGCCGGCAAGAGACAAGGATCATTTGCAGAACTGGCTGTCTAACCAGGTGGGTTTGAAGCTGGTCGCGCCGGATCTGGCGGCGCAGGGATTCCAACTGGTCGGTGGCCGGCTACTGCCTGCCGGCCAGGGCAAGGCCGCGATGCTGCTTTACGAGGACGACAAGGGCGAGCGCATTTCGCTCTTCGTAATCGCCGAATCGGCGGCCAAGGCCAAAGGCACCTATGGGTCGGAGGAAAATGGTCCTGAGGCCGTCTACTGGCTGGACAAGGGTTATGGCTGCGCCGTCGTCGGATCGCTGCCGCACGAGCAGCTGGCCGCGGTGGCCAAGAGCGCCTATGGCCAGCTTCTGGCGGGCTTGAAAAGCTGAGCAGGATCTCGTTTTTCTATAGCCGCGCCGATGCCGAAACACGAAGGTCGTTTCAAAGCCTTTGCGCGACCTGGCTGCCTTAAAAACTGTCACAATTCGGCCCTAATCGAGGTGCGATAGCGCTTGCTGAATGCTGGCACTTCGGCTGGTGTGACCGATGTTTAGACTAGGGCCGTTTCCACAACCCAATCGAGGTTTTCTGAGCCCGCATGCCTGCCGAGATTCGCAAGGCCCGCGCGTCCGACGTCGATGACCTCGCCGCCATCGAAAAAGCTGTTTTCTCGAGCGACCGCATTTCTCGCCGCTCCTTTCGCCAACTGATCGAACGCGACACCGCCGAACTGCTGGTTGGCGAGAACGATGGCCACGTCGCCGGCTATGCGGTCGTGCTGTTTCGTAAGGGCAGCGGCGTCGCGCGGCTCTATTCGATCGCCGTCGGTCCATTTTTCGGCGGCCGCGGCGTTGGCCGCCTGCTGCTGGAAGAGGCTGAAGCCGCCGCTTTCGAGCACGGCCGCATGATGCTTCGTTTGGAAGTCCGCGAAGACAATCCGCGCGCCATCCAGATCTACGAGCAGAGCGGCTACCGTAAGATCGGCCGCGAACCGGACTATTACGAGGACGGCGCCACGGCGCTGCGCTATGAAAAGACCTTGCGCGGCGACATTCCGGTCGCCACCGAAGTGCCGTTTTATCAGCAGACTTGCGAATTCACCTGCGGACCATGCTGCCTGATGATGGCGATGGCTAACTTCGACCCCGGATTCGTGCCGGACCCTGTTATGGAAATCAGGCTGTGGCGTGAGGCGACGACCGTTTTCATGATGTCGGGGCCGGGCGGCTGCGAACCGTTCGGGCTGGCCGTCGCCGGCTATGAGAGCGGGCTTGCTGCTGAGATCTATGTCTCCTTCTACGGCGCGCTGTTCCTGCAGTCGGTGCGCAGCGAGGACAAGCGCCGGGTCATGGAGCTGGCGCAGGTCGACTTTCGCCGCCGCGCGGAACTTTACGGTATCCCGGTGAATTACCGTTCATTCGGGCTTGACGACATTCGCACCGCGATCGCAGAGGGAAAACTGGTGCTGGTCCTGATCAGCGGCTTCCTGATGTTCGGCAAGAAGGTTCCGCACTGGGTATTGGCCATCGGTGACGACGGCGATCATATCCTGATCCACGACCCTTGGGTCGAGGACGAGCGGCAGGAGACGATCCTCGATGCTGCCAACATTCCCGTGCCTTACGGCATCTTCATGAACATGGCGCAATTCGGCCGCGACGGATTGCGCGCCGCCATCACTCTCGGAAAGCGCGACAGCCAATGACCTGGGTCATCCTTACCGGCCGGCAGAACGATCTCGACCAGGTGGCGACGCCGCACAAGATCATCACCAATCGCGACTACCTTGCCCATCCGGCACTGTTTCGCGGTCAGCGGCCGAAGGTCATCAACCTGTCGAACAATTATGGCTACCAGAGCCGCGGCTATTACGCGTCGCTGCTTGCCGGTTCGCGCGGCCATAAGGTCATCCCGACGGTCGAAACGATGATCGACCTGTCAGAACGCAAGCTCTATGAGCACGCGTTGCCGGAACTCGAACTCGCACTCAACAAGTGCCGCAAGGACCTGGGTGGCGCTTTTCCGCAGAAGGTCTGCATCTTCTTCGGCATCGGACCATCCAGGATATGGGACCGCTTCGCAAAACTTCTGTTCGACTGGTTCCGTGCCCCGGCGCTCGAGCTCCACATCAGGGACAGCGCCGAATGGGCCTCGATCCGCAAGATCGGGTTCCATCCCCTGGCCAGGATGACCGAGGACGAGGAAACGCACTTTCTCCAGTGCCTGGAGACCTACACCAATCGCGAGTGGCGCGACACCAAGGGCCGCACGCCGGCGCGCTACACTTTCGCAACGCTGGTCGATCCGCATGAGGAACTGCCGCCGTCGGAGATTTCGTCGCTGCGCCACTGGGCCAAGATCGCTGAAAAGATGGGCGTCGAAATCGAGCCGATCACCAAGCGGGATCTGGCCAAGCTCGCCAACTACGACGCGCTGTTCATCCGCGAGACCACTTCGATCTCCAACCACACCTACCGCTTTGCCCGCCGCGCCCAGCAGGAAGGCATGCCGGTCATCGACGATCCGCTGTCGATGATCCGCTGCACCAACAAGGTCTATCTCAACGAGCTGATGACCTACAACAAGGTACCGGTGCCGCCGACGGTGATGATTGCCGGCACCTCGGACCTGGACGTTGCGGCACAGACGCTGGGCTTCCCGCTGGTGCTGAAGATCCCGGACTCCTCGTTTTCGCGCGGCGTCAAGAAATGCGGCACCTTTGAAGAGTTGAAGACGCTCGCAACCGAATGGCTGGAGGATTCCGACCTCCTGATCGCGCAAAAATTCATTCCGACGGAATATGACTGGCGTGTCGGTGTCCTCGGCGGCCAGCCCTTGTTTGCCGTTCATTATCTGATGGCCAAGAAACATTGGCAGATCGTCAATCATAAGGCCAACGGCAAGCCCGACCAGGGCGGCATCAAGACCTTCACCCTGAAGGAAGCACCGGCCCATGTCGTCGAGACGGCGGTGAGCGCGGCGCGCTGCATTGGCGACGGCCTCTACGGCGTCGACCTCAAGGAAACCAGGGACGGCGTCTTCGTCATCGAGGTCAACGACAACCCCAACCTCGACCACGGCTGGGAAGACTCCGGCGAAAAAGACGAGGTCTGGGTGCGGCTGACGCAGTGGTTCCTGGAGCGGCTGGACCGGCCGGGGCGATAATATCCGAACTGAGGGGAAAAAGATGCTGTTCTTCGTAACCGAGGATTTTCGCGGCTGCGACCGCAAGGAGATCTACCGCCGTTTCGCGACCAGGGCCGCCTGAAGCCGGACGCGCTTCTCGTGCACCACAGCTGGATCGCAGCGGATATGAGCCGCTGCTTCCTGCTGGTGGAGGCCGATGACGTCACGCTCCTGCAGCGGTGGGTCATCGAATGGGCGGATCTGGTCGAATTCGAGATTGTTCCCGTGGCGACGAACAAGGATATGGTGGAGGCATTGAGCGGACATCTCTGACCCGTTGGGAACCTCCTGGTTCGCCACACCTGAATGCCGCCTTCTCCTATCAAGGAATTAACACGCGGATCGAGCGTCATCTCAAGGAGATCTAAGGCGGTTGCCCGCGCTTCCGCGAGACTGTCGCACTTAGCCGGACTGCCGGATCGTCGCGCTCGACTTCAGCAGCCGATTAATGTCCGACGCCTTTGACGGCACCCCGATCAAATAGCCCTGGGCCTCGACACAACCCTCCTTTTGCAGGAATTCAAGCTGCGCTTCGGTCTCGACACCTTCGGCGGTGACGGTGATGCCCAGCTGTGCGCCAAGCCCGATGATGGTGCGCACGATCGCCGCGGTATCGCGACTGTCGATGTCACGGGTGAAAGAGCGATCGATCTTGATCTTGTCGACGGGAAAGCGCCTGAGGTAGCCCAGCGACGAATAGCCGGTGCCGAAATCGTCCAGCGCGATGCGGACGCCCAGATCGCGTAGCTGCCTGAGTGTCTTGAGCACCAGATCGCTCTCGTCCATCAGCACGGTTTCGGTGATTTCCAGTTCAAGCCGGTTGGCCGGCACGCCCGAGAACGCCAGTGCCGAGATAACGCTGCGGGCAAAGGTACCGCTTTTGATCTGCACAGCGGAGACATTGACTGCGATCCGCCAAGCCGCCCAGCCTGCCGCGGTCGTGCAGGCTTTTCGCAGCGCCCATTCTCCAAGCGGCACGATCAGCCCGGTCTCCTCGGCGGCCGGAATGAAGTCGTCCGGCCGTACCAGGCCGCGCACCGGCGAACGCCAGCGCATCAAGGCTTCGGCACCGACGATTTCGCCGGAGGCGATGTTCATGATCGGCTGGAAATCCAGCTCGAATTCCCGGCGCGACAGCGCTGCCCTGAGATCGATTTCGAGCGCCCGGCGTGCCCGCACCATCGCGTCCATGGCTGGTTCGAAGAAGCGGTACAGGTTGCGCCCTTCGCTCTTTGCCCGATAGAGCGCCATATCGGCATTTTTCAGCAAAGTGTCGGCGTCCTTGCCGTCATTCGGAAACAGCGCGATGCCGAGACTGATGCCGACACGCATGTCGTGTCTTTTGTCGCGAAACGGCTTTCCGATGATCTCGACGATGCGTTTGGCCAGCTTTTCCGCGTCGCCCGGGCTTTTGAGATTGAACTGGATGATGACGAATTCGTCGCCGCCGAAGCGGGAGACAACGTCCGTTTCATTGCGCAGGCACCGTTGCAGCCGTTCGGCCACGCATTTCAGCAGCCAGTCGCCGGAAGGATGGCCCCAAGTGTCGTTGACCGCCTTGAAGTGATCGAGGTCGAGCGAGAATATCGCCAGCGATCCGTCTCTCGTCTCACTCAGGGCTTGGTCGAGCCGTTCGCGAAGCATCGAGCGATTGGGCAGGTTCGTCAGTGTGTCGTGGTGCGCAAGATGGGTCATGCGCTCTTCCACACGCCTGCGCTCGGTGACGTCGTCGAACGTCGCGACCCAGCCGCCGCCGCTCATCGGCCGGCGCGCAACCAGCAGCGTCCTGCCGTCAGCGAGATGGCGATGCGTTACGTGTGTTTTCCCCGCCCGCAGGCAGGCTTCGATTTGCGAGATTTCGCTGTCGGGGTCGAGCTTTGTATAAATGCCCAGTTCCAGCAGCCGCTTGAACGCATCATGGTGACTCATGCCAAGCGGGAAGTCGGCCGGCCTGACATGATAAAGTTCCAGGAAACGTTCGTTGCGGACGATCAGCTTGCCATCCGCATCGTACATCAAAAGGCCTTGCGACATGTTGGCAAGTGCCGCGTCGAAACGGCGGTGCTGCTCCTTCAACTCCTGCTCGGCGCGCCGTTGCTCGGTGATGTCCTCGTAGATCGATACCCAACCGCCTGACGCCAGCGGCCGGTGCGAAATGTTGACGATACGCCCGTCTGCAAGCGTTTCCTCATAGGTGGAAGGTTTTGCCTGGTCGATATAGGGCTTGCGGATGGCATAGAGTTGCTCAGCGCTTTGCGAGGCGATGCCGATATCCACGCTGTGCTGGAGGATGTCGAAAAACCGGATGCCGGGCCGCACCACTTCGGCGTCGAGGCGAAAGATGCTGATGTAGTTCCTGTTGCAGATGATCATCCGTTCATCGGCATCGAACATGCACAGGCCATGCGACATGTTCTCGACCGCTGCCGAAAAACGCTCGTTCTGTTCGCGCAGCTCGTCTTCAATAGGTTGCGGCTGACCAACGCCTTTGGCCCTCCGTCGGCGGACGGACGAACCAGCCTTGATACCGGCAACGGGCATGAGGCAAGCCTATGGACCATGGTTAACCATGGCACTGTTGTCCCTGCCGGTTAATTTACCGTTTTCAGCCGGCTGGAACGGCAGTCTGGCGTCGAGACTTTTCGATCGCCGCAAAGCGTTTGAGAAAGGCATTCTGCGCCCAAGTCACCGAGCGCGGCGTGACGTCGAAGCGCTCGGCATTGAAGCCGCGCGGCCTGCCGAAGAACTCCGTCGCCTCTGCCGTCGAAAAACCCGCAAGCAGCGTTGCTTCGAAATAAGCGGCGATCTGATCCGCTCGCTTGATCTCCTTGCGCAGTCCCGCGTCGAGTTCGGCCGGCAGTGAAAAGCGCAGATGGATGGCGCGCTGCAGCCTGATCTCGCAATCCCTGTAGCTGCCGCCCATCACGGATTTGAACGGCGAGATCATGTCGCCGATGACATATTCCGGCGCGTCGTGCAGCAGCGCCGCCAACCGCGCGTCGGCGTCGGCATCCGGCATCAGCTCGCCGACAAGCGTTTCGACCAGCAGCGAATGCTGGGCGACCGAAAAGGCGTGATCGCCTCTGGTCTGGCCGTTCCAGCGTGCGACGCGGGCAAGGCCATGGGCAATATCGGAGATCTCGATGTCGAGCGGCGAGGGATCGAGCAGATCGAGCCGTCGGCCGGACAGCATGCGCTGCCAGGCGCGCGGCGGCGCCCCGGCGCGATCTGCAGCCATCAGGCGTCCTCCGCGCCGATGGCTTCCTGCGGAAAGCTGAATTTCGCCCAGGACGGGATAGCGAGCGACACGGCGACATCCTCCGCCAGGACCGGCAGGCCGGCGTCGAGCGCTGCCTTGACCCGGTCGATGCGGGCAATGGCAAGGCCTGTCCTGGCCGCGGTCGAGCCAAGCGTGCCGACCGGTCGCCCCTCCACGGTCAACTCTGCGCGCGAAGTGGGCAGGGTGCGTTCGGCCGAGACAATCAACACCCGACGCCTGGCAGTGCCGCGATGCTGCATGCGCGAGACGACCTCCTGGCCGACGTAGCAGCCTTTCTTGAAGCCGACACCGCCGATCTCGTCGAGCAGCACGTCATGCGGAAAAGCGTCGCCGAGTTGGTAGTCCGCACCGCTTTCGGCAATGCCATGGGCGATGCGAAAGGCTTGCCATGCGGCAAGGTCGCCGCCATCTGCGGTGTCATCATAGAAGCGCTTGACGGCAGTATCGACAAACCGCGCATCAGCAAACGGTGCTGATTCAAATTGCGAAATGGTTGAATCGCTTCCCCATGCGACGGCCACAACCGGCTGATCCAGCTTGGCAATTTCGACTTTGGCGCGCAATTTGTAGAGCGTCAGCCGTCGCATGAAATCATCGGCGGTCTCGGTACGGCATTCAAGTCGGAAAGCATTTTCGCCGGCGCGCGAGATCAGGAAGTCGAAAAGGATCTTGCCTTGCGGCGTTAGCAGCGCACCGGGCTTTGCTTCGCTGCTGCCGAGCACGTCGAGGTCGGTGGTCAGGATGTTCTGTAAAAAGTGCTCGGCATCCGGCCCGGACACGGAAACGAGTGCGCGATCTCTGAGCGAGGCAAAGGGCATGGTGGGAAAACGAGCCTGATCTTGCAAAACTATTGGTCATTACGTAAGCCGCTGGCACTTCCCCCGCAAGAGACCGGATCCGTATGGCCCCCATCTACGATCTCATCCTGACAGGCGGCACCGTGGTCAATCACGACGGCCAGGGTTTTCGCGACGTCGGCATCAATGGTGGGCGCATCGCTGCCATCAGCGACCTCCGCGAGGCGTCGGCCGGTGAGACGATCGACTGCCGTGGGCTGCACATCCTGCCGGGCGTCGTCGACAGCCAGGTGCATTTCCGCGAGCCGGGCCTGGAGCACAAGGAAGATCTGGAGACGGGCTCGCGGGCAGCGGTGCTCGGCGGCGTCACCGCCGTCTTCGAGATGCCGAACACCAATCCGCTGACCACCAGTGAGGCAACCCTTGCCGACAAGGTGCGGCGTGCCACCGGCCGCATGCATTGCGACTTTGCCTTCTGGGTCGGCGGGACCCGCGACAATGCAAAAGACGCTGGCGATCTCGAGCGGCTGCCAGGTGCGGCCGGCATAAAAGTTTTCATGGGCTCGTCCACCGGCGACCTGCTGGTCGAGGACGACGAAGGCGTTGCCTCGATCCTGAGGAACACACGCCGCCGCGCCGCCTTTCACTCCGAGGACGAGTTCCGGCTGCGCGAGCGGCTTGGCGAGCGCATCGCGGGCGATCCGTCCTCACATCCGGTGTGGCGCGACGAGATCGCTGCGTTGCGCTGCACCGAGCGCCTTGTGCGAATCGCGCGCCAGGTCCGCGCCCGGATCCATGTGCTGCACATCTCGACCGCCGAGGAGATAGGCTTCCTCGAACAGCACAAGGATGTCGCGACCTGCGAGGCGACGCCGCATCATCTGACGCTGAGCGCCGATGATTATGCGCAGTTGGGCACCCTGATCCAGATGAACCCGCCGGTGCGCGCCACGCGCCATCGCGACGGGGTCTGGTACGGCGTTGCGCAAGGCATCGTTGATGTGCTCGGCTCCGACCATGCGCCGCACACGCTGGCCGAGAAGGCAAAGCCTTATCCGGCGTCGCCGTCCGGCATGACCGGGGTGCAGACTTTGGTGCCGATCATGTTGGATCATGTCAACGCCGGCCGGCTGACGTTGCAGCGCTTTGTCGACCTGACCAGCCACGGCCCGCAGCGTATTTTCGGCATCGCCAGGAAAGGCCGTATTGCCGCCGGCTACGATGCCGATCTGACCATCGTCGATCTGAAGCGCCGCGAGACCATCGCCAACGCCCAGCAAGGCTCCAAGGTCGGCTGGACGCCTTATGACGGCAGGCAGGTGACCGGCTGGCCGGTCGGCACCATCGTTCGCGGCCGGCGCGTGATGTGGGAAGGCGAGATCGTCGCGCCGGGCCAGGGTAGGGCGGTGGAGTTTTCCGAGGCGTTGGCGGGCTAAGCTCCCTGCCTCCATAGGGGCCAGGCTAAATCACTCAATCCCCAGCGACGAAGAACGTCCATTGTCCGGTCGGCGTGATGCCGACTCGGTAGAAGATGTACGCACCGAACTGCTTCATATCGTCATAGTCGCTGGCGGTGACGATCTTGAACAGCTCGACCCGCTGCCTGGCATCGAGCTTGTCCAGCGGCAGGGCGAAGAAATAGGGCCAGACATAGAGATCCTGCGGCGTGCCGGCATCGACATGGACAAAACCGGCATTGAGCACCTCTTCCAGGATGGCGAGGATCTCCTGGCCTTCCGTGTCGCCGGAAAGGCCTTTCAGGAAGGCGATCGGGTCGCCCTCCATGTCGCCCAGCGACAATTGGGTCATCATGTCTCCCGTGCCGATCAGCGGCCGAAGCTTTTCGATGTCGCCGCTTTTGCACGCCTCGACGATCAGATCGTGCATGCGCCTGACCGGTTCCGGCAACTTGGCGAGGTCGTAGACGACTTCGGGCACAGGCGCGTCGGGATCGACATGCGGATTGGCCACGCCGCCATCATTGGCCGGCCCTATCGGTTCGGTTTGTTCCGGCTCGTCGGACGGAGTCGGCTGGCTGGCTGCAGGTGGCGTCGTGCCGAGCGGGCCGGGCATCGGCACGGTACTTCCACGCGGCGACACGTCGCCGTCGGGCGGCGGCGTGACCGGCGAGGGCAGGTCTTCGCGCTTGATCTCGCTGAGGGCGTGAGCGGGACTGCTCGCAAGAAACAGTGCAGAAGGAATCATGGCGCAGGAAGCGGTGAGCCAAATGCTGAGGACCAGGCCGTGCGGCTTGCCTGATATCGAAAAATTCACCGCCTGCTACTCCCTGGTTCCAGGCCCGTCCATGTGCCCGGATATGATGTCCGGGCGGCGCGCCGTCGTCAAAGAACCGGGGTCAGTGCCGCAGTCTTTCGGGCTCGAAGGCCCCGGCAATCACCTTTTCACGCATGCGATCGAGCAGGGCAAGCGCCGAGGTCTCGCCATTGGTGCGCAGCATTTCGCCGAATGCCGTTTCGAGGGCTGCCTCGGCGATGATTTCCGGCTCGATCCCGGCCGACAATCCTTCTGCCCAGGCTTCGCTGTGGCTTTCCACGGCGGTCAGGCGCTTTTCTTCCCTGACCAGCGCGTCGATGTCGTTGACGCCATGTTCCATTGCGATTTCCACCCTTTCAAGCGGTGATCCGTTGGACAGGGATCAAGCTTGAGTTGTCCCTTTTACACGCAGGCGCAGTAAGTATTTGTAAATACGACATTTTTTTGGTCGTCTTCTACAAATTCCGTCGCGTCCAGCAAACCTGCGTCCGATCCGATTCAAACTTAGCCGATTAGGCCGGCCAAGGGGACGGAAACCTTCAGTTTGAGTTAATTTCACATTCGCGCGCTAACGTTTCGTTAACATAGTTGCAAAAGTGCAACATCAGGTTTGCACCAAGACCTCACCCGAGGCAAGCGGAGAAGTGTCGAACGCGTCCGCCGCCCACAGCGCCGGCGGTTGATGCCGGTTTGCCGGAACGGCAGCTGCCGTCGTCAGTTTCCGTAGCGCGAAGCGATGTCGCGAGACAGCGTCTCGCCTTCCTTCATGTAGCGGCTGATGGCTTCCGTCGCCGAGGCGGTGCATTGCGTATAAGTACCGCCGAACGACCGGTAGCCGCGGTTGAAGCTGGCGATGAAGCGGGCGCGCCGCTCCGGGTTCGGATTTTCCGATGCGATCAGTTTTTCCATCTCGGCTCGCCACCGATCGCCCTTCTCGCCACACAGATTACGCAGGAAATGCAGCGAGCCGAGCACTTCCGCCAGCCGCATCAGCCCGGGCTCGAACGGTGCTTCGGCGGCAATCGCCGGGCGCGCACCGACAACCACACTGACGGCGAGGCATGCGGCGAGAAACGAAGACGTGCGGCTCATGAGTCCTTGTGCTGAAACAATTTGTCGCCTGCAAGGCGATTCTCTGGCTCAGGTCCCGCCGTCTTTGTTGGGACCGAGTAGATCGTCCGCAATTTCAAACACCGCATCGGCGAGCGGCATCGCTGTCATTTCGGCCAGCGTATAGAAAGCCGCGGTCTCGGCGTCGTCGCTGGCCACCGCCTCGCCGCCAGCATAATCGGCCCCAAACACCGTCAGCCAGTAGTCGACCGGATGCCCGTCGCCGCTGCCGTCGATGTGGATTTCCCGCAGCGGCCGATAGCTGCGCGCCTGCAATCCGGTCTCTTCCAGCAATTCGCGCCGTGCTGCCTGTTCCAGCGTCTCGCCGGCTTCGACCTTGCCGCCGGGAAAGGCATGGAGGCCTTGCGAGGGCGGCCTGGCCCGCTTGACCAGCAGCACCGTGTTCTCGCGCACGACGCAGACCGAGACTGCCGGAATGATCTTGCGTGCTTCCATGGGCTTCGGATCGCTCGATTGGCATAGCCCGTTGTGGACCGGCCGTCGGCGAACAGCTTTAGCGGTTGCGAAAGGCGGGTTCCATGGCCACTTTCACATGCCACCAATTCGAGAGCTGAATTCATGTGCGGACGCTTTGCCTTGACCGCCACTCCGGACCAGACCGCCGCCTTTCTCAGCCTGGCGGAACTTGAGGAGTTTCCGGCCCGCTACAACATCGCGCCGACGCAGCCGGTGCTGATGGCGCTCGCCGGATTGCCGCAGGCGCCGGGCTCGAACCTGCCCGACCGCCGCTCGATGCTGGTGCGCTGGGGCCTGATCCCGGCCTGGGTCAAGGATACGCGTAACTTCCCGCTGCTGTTCAACGCGCGTTCTGAGGGGGCTTCGGAAAAGGCGTCGTTTCGCGCTGCCATGCGCCATCGCCGCGCCCTGGTACCGGCTTCGGGATTCTACGAATGGCACCAAACCGGTGGCAGAAGAGGGCAGCCCTATTGGGTGCGGCCAAGGCGTGGCGGGCTTGTCGCCTTCGCCGGGCTGATTGAGACCTATGCCGAGCCGGGCGGCTCGGAAATGGACACCGGCGCCATTCTGACCGCCCACGCCAATGCCGATACTGCCCATATCCACGACCGCATCCCGGTGGTGATCCATCCCGAAGATTTCGCGCGCTGGCTGGATTGCAGCACGCTCGAGCCGCGCGATGTGGCCCATCTGCTGAGACCCGCCCAGCCCGATTTCTTCGAAGCGATCCCGGTTTCCGACCTCGTCAACAAGGTCGCCAATACCGGGCCGGAGATTCAGGAGAAGGGCGTCGTCGAGCCTGAGCCTAAGAAGGTCAGGCGCCAGAAGTCCGGCGCGAACGACAGTCAGATGAATTTATTTTAGCAAAAGCTACTATTGCTGGGTGCGCCGTGAGCGCCTCAACCTTCCCGACGGCATTCTCAGGCAGCGCGCGGCGAAACGATCTTCTGCGCCGGCTTCTTCTTCTTCGCGGTGTGCAGAAGAGCTGCGACGATTGCTGCCGGGCCGATCGCCCGGTAGTGGCTGGCGAGCGCCGGTTGCTTGGCGCGGTTGGATTCTTGCTTAGGCATTGTTCTCTTCCCTGGTAACGTCTTCGTGTCTGCGTTTGCTGGCCGAATCCGACCAAATCGTGACGCTTGCTGATCTAGCCGGCGAATGTTTCATCACAGTGCCGACCTGTTTAATAAAATGTTTCAGTGGCTCAATTCCTGTGAGCCAACGATATTTTTGGCGAAGGTAGCGACTTGACGGCAACACCGGGCAAGGCGATAAAGCCGGCCATGAAAACGTCTTTCGCCATTTGTGGCATTTGCATTATCGGCTAGCCTCGCGCTGGTCCTGGACGTTTTCGCCTCATCTCCTCCCAGATTGGACAAACGCCCCGGCCAGCAGGCTGGACCCCGATTTGCGCCTCGGCGTAACCGACTCCATCCAGAGCACGATCCCAAAAGATCATGCCAAAGTAACGCACCGGGAACGCACGTATGTCTGACGCATCGAAGAGCCTGCGCCTCTACAATACGCTAACGCGGAGCAAGGACGATTTCTTCCCGATCGATCCGCGCAACGTGCGCATGTATGTCTGCGGCCCGACGGTCTACGACTTCGCCCATATCGGCAATGCGCGGCCGGTGATCGTCTTCGACGTGCTGTTCCGTTTGCTGCGCCATCTCTACGGGCAAGCGCACGTCACTTACGTGCGCAACATTACGGACGTCGACGACAAGATCAACGCCCGCGCACTGCGCGATTTCGGCGGCGAGATTGCCTCTGGCAAGCTGTCGCTGAACGAAGCGATCAGGCGGGTCACCGAAAAGACCGCCGGTCAGTTCCACAAGGACGTTGCGGCGCTCGGTTGCCTGGAACCGACGGTCGAGCCGCGCGCCACCGAGTTCGTCGAGCCCAGGCCCGACGGCAAGGTCGACATGATCTTCTTGATTCAACGCTTGATCGAACGCGGCCATGCCTATGTCGCGGCTGGAGAAGTCCTGTTCGACACCGCTTCCATGCCGGACTACGGGCAGTTGTCGAAGCGCAATCTCGACGAGCAGCAGGCCGGCGCCCGCGTCGCCGTTGATTCGCACAAGAAGAACCCGCAGGATTTCGTACTGTGGAAATTGTCTTCGCCCGAGGAACCGGGCTGGGACAGCCCGTGGGGCAGGGGTCGGCCCGGCTGGCACATCGAGTGCTCGGCGATGTCGGCCGCCTATCTCGGCGAGGTGTTCGACATCCATGGCGGTGGTATCGACCTGATCTTTCCGCACCACGAGAACGAGATCGCGCAATCGCGTTGCGCCCACGGCACCGAAACGATGGCCAAGATTTGGATGCACAACGGTTTCCTGCAGGTCGAGGGCCAGAAGATGTCCAAGAGCCTGGGCAATTTCTATTCGATCACCGAATTGCTGGAAACGGATACCTTTGGCGGCCGCAAATGGCCGGGCGAGGTGCTCAGGCTGGCGATGCTGATGACGCACTATCGCGAGCCGATCGACTTTTCCGTGCGCAAGCTGGAAGAGGCGGAGAATACGCTGCGCAAATGGAAGCGGGCGGCCGATCTGGCGCCGCCGACGGCAAAGCCGGTGCCGGCGGATGTGATCGAAGCGCTGTCGGATGACCTTGCCACCTATGCCGCATTCCAGTTGCTGACGCAGTTGGCTGGTGATGCTGTTGATTTCAACGCAGGTAGCGGCAACGCAGCCGCCGAAGACAACGATGCTGCCGCTTCACTGAAGGCATCGCTTCTGTTCCTCGGCTTCGACATCGCAACAGCCAAGGTGGATGAAGACGCCATTGCCAAGGCGATCGCCAAACGCCTCGCGCTGATCGCCGCCAAGAACTGGGCCGAGGCCGACCGCATCCGCGACGAGTTGCTGACGCAAGGCATCCAGTTGAAGGACGGCAAGGACCCCGTCACCGGCGAACGCATCACCACCTGGGAGGTAAAAAGATGATCGATCATCTCGGCATCACCGTTTCGGATTTCGACGCGTCGAAGGCTTTTTACGACAGGGCGATAGCGCCGCTCGGCGCCTCGCTGCTTTACATGGTGCCGCAGGAATATACCGGCGGCGCCAAGGTCGGCGGCTACGGCCGCGACCGGCCGGTGTTTTGGCTGCATGCCGGCAAGGACAAGCCGAAGGATCATCAGCATGTCGCCTTCACCGCTCGCAGCCGCGCCGAGGTCGATGCCTTTCACGCCGCGGCGATTGCCGCCGGCGGCAAGGACAATGGCGGGCCGGGCCTGCGCCCGCACTACCATCCGAACTATTATGGCGCCTTTGTTTTCGATCCCGACGGCAACAATGTCGAGGCGGTTTGCCATGCCCCGGAGTAGTGCGCGATGAGCCTCGACAACAGACCGGTCTATACAGGCGGCTGCCAGTGCGGCGCGGTGCGCTTCCGCGTCGAAGGAGCTCTCGGTGATGCTTCCGTATGCCATTGCCGCATGTGCCAGAAGGCGAGCGGCAATTTCTACCTGCCGCTGGTCTCGGTGCGCGGCGCAAGGCTGGACTGGACGCGCGGTGAGCCCAAACGCTTCCGCTCGTCCAACGCGGCTTTGCGCGGTTTCTGCGCCGAATGCGGCACGCCGCTGACCTTCGAAGCGCCCGACGGGGTGGCCCTCGCCATCGCCACATTCGACCACCCCGAGGAGATCGCCCCGACCATCCAATGGGGTGTCGAAGCCAAGCTCCCGTACGTGGATCACGTCCACGAATTGCCAGGTGAGGAAACGATGGCCGACGTCTCGTCGGCCTCCTATCTCGCCGATCTCGTCTCCTACCAACATCCCGACCACGACACCGAACAATGGCCGCCGGAGGAAAAATCATGACCGAAACCGTTCGTGCCGGCGGCTGCCAGTGCGGCGCCGTGCGCTTCCGCATCCACGGGGCGCTCGGCCGTCCGTCCATTTGTCATTGCCGCATGTGCCAGAAACAGTTCGGGTCGTTTTTCGGCGCGCTGGTGACAGTGCCGAGCGACGGCGTCGAATGGGTGCGCGAGGAGCCGAGTTACTTTCAGTCGTCGGTCAACATCGATCGCGGCTTCTGCGCCCGCTGCGGCACACCGCTGACCTACCGCCAGCCCGGCGCGCTGGAGATCGCCATCGGCGCCTTCGACGACCGTTCCGATCTGGCGCCGCAGATCCAGGTTAACTACGCCGCCAGGCTGCCTTGGGTCGAGACGATCTTCGACGCGCCGATCCATGACGACCCGGATTTCTACGCGCGACAGGAATCCATCATCTCCTTCCAGCATCCCGATCACGAGACGGCCAACTGGCCGCAGCAGGGCCTGAAATTATGAGCAGCGAATTCCGTACCCTCTATCCCGAGATCGAGGCTTTCGAGTCCGGCATGCTCGACGTTGGCGATGGCCATCAGGTCTATTGGGAGCGCTCCGGCACCAGAGGGGCCAAGCCGGCTGTCTTCCTGCATGGCGGGCCGGGCGGCACCATTTCGCCAAAGCACCGGCGGCTGTTCGATCCGAAGCTGTACGATGTCATCCTGTTCGACCAGCGCGGCTGCGGAAAATCGACGCCCAATGCCTCGCTTGAAGCCAACACCACCTGGCACCTGGTCGCCGACATCGAGCGCCTGCGAAAAATGTGCGGCTTCGACAAATGGCTGGTGTTCGGCGGTTCGTGGGGTTCGACGCTGGCGCTGGCCTATGCCGAGACCCACCCCGAGCGGGTCAGCGAACTGGTCGTGCGCGGCATCTACACGCTGACCCGCGCCGAACTCGAATGGTACTACCAGTTCGGCGTGTCGGAGATGTTCCCCGACAAGTGGGAGCGGTTTCTGGCGCCGATCCCGGAGGCCGAGCGCGGCGACATGATGGCCGCCTACCGCAAACGGCTGGTCGGCAGCGATCCTGTGGCGCAGGTCGAGGCCGCCCGCGCCTGGAGCCTGTGGGAGGGCGAGACGATCACGCTGCTGCCGGAACCGGAAACCAGCGGTCCCTTCGGCCAGGATGATTATGCCCTGGCTTTCGCCCGCATCGAGAACCACTATTTCGTCCATGCCGGCTGGCTGGAAGAGGGACAGCTGCTGCGCGATGCATGGAAGCTTAAGGATATCCCGGGTACCATCGTTCACGGCCGCTACGACATGCCGTGCCCGGCGCGCTACGCCTGGGCGCTGCACAAGGCGTGGCCGCAAGCGGATTTCCATCTGATCGAAGGCGCCGGCCACGCCTATTCGGAGCCGGGCATCCTCGACAGGCTGATCCGCGCAACGGACATGTTTGCCGGGAAATGACCATGGCTCGCGAGCGCCTTTATCTGTTCGACACCACGCTGCGCGATGGTCAGCAGACGCCGGGTGTCGACTTCTCCGTCGAGGACAAGATCGCCATCGCCAAGCTGCTCGACGAGTTCGGCATCGACTACGTCGAGGGCGGCTACCCCGGCGCCAATCCAACCGACACCGCCTTCTTTGCCGAGCGCCGCACGGCCGATGCCAAGTTCGTTGCCTTTGGCATGACCAAACGGGCAGGAGTGTCGATCTCGAACGATCCTGGGCTTGGCGCGCTGGTCCAGTCGAAGTCGGATGCCATCTGCTTCGTCGCCAAGAGTTGGGACTACCATGTCCGCGTCGCGCTCGGCTGCACCAATGAGGAGAACCTCGAGGCGATCAAGGCCTCGGTCGAGGCGGCGCTCACTGCCGGCAAGGAGGCGATGGTCGACTGCGAGCATTTCTTCGACGGCTTCAAGGCCAATCCAGATTATGCGCTGGCCTGCGCCAGGACGGCCTACGATGCCGGCGCGCGCTGGGTGGTGCTGTGCGACACCAATGGCGGCACGCAGCCCTCCGAGGTGCGCGCCATCGTCGAAAAGGTGATCGCCGCCGGCATACCGGGCGATCATCTCGGCATCCACGCCCATGACGACACCGGCCAGGCGGTGGCGAATTCGCTTGCCGCCGTGGAGGCCGGCGTGCGCCAGATCCAGGGCACGCTGAACGGCATCGGCGAGCGCTGCGGCAACGCCAACCTGATCTCGATCGTGCCGACATTGGCGTTGAAGCCGGCCTTTTCGGGCCGCTTTGCTACAGGCATTTCGGCAGAAGCGTTGACCGGTATATCGCGCCTGTCCCGCGCCTTCGACGAGTTGCTGAACCGCGCGCCCGAAGCGCAAGCGCCCTATGTCGGCGCCTCCGCTTTCGCCACCAAGGCCGGCATCCATGCCTCGGCGCTGGCCAAGGAGCCGGCGACCTACGAGCATGTGCCGCCAGAGACTGTCGGCAACCGCCGCCGCGTCATGGTTTCGGACCAAGGTGGCAAGGCCAATTTCCTCGCCGAGCTGAAGCGGCGCGGCATCGACATGCCCCGGGATGACCATCGCCTCGATGCGCTGATCGCTGTAGTCAAGGAACGTGAGGCGGAGGGCTACGCGTACGAAGGCGCCGACGCCAGCTTCGAGCTTCTGGCGCGCAAGATGCTGCATGGCCTGCCGGAATTCTTCCGCGTCACCTCGTTCCGCTGCATGGTCGAGCGCCGCTTCGACGCCAACGGCCAGCTGAAGACGGTCTCGGAGGCGATCGTGAAAGTGCTGGTCGAGGGCGAGGAGAAGATGTCGGTCGCCGAAGGCCATGGCCCGGTCAACGCGCTCGACATTGCGCTGCGCAAGGATCTCGGCAAATTCCAGAGCGAGATCGCCGACCTCGAGCTGGCCGACTTCAAGGTGCGTATCCTCAATGGCGGCACCGAGGCGATCACCCGCGTGCTGATCGAATCGCATGACGGCACCGGTGCGCGCTGGTGGACGGTCGGTGTCTCCGAAAACATCATCGACGCTTCCTTCCAGGCGTTGATGGATTCGATCGTCTACAAGCTGATGAAGAACCGCGACATGGCGGGATTGGCGGCGGCGGAGTAGCGTTGAACCATCAGCAAGACTCCATTGATCCATCAGCAATTTGCGATGGTTTTGGGCAAGCCGCTGGCGCATAGCCTTGGGCCATGACTACCCAAGCACTTCACATCGAGGCCGACACCAAAGCTCGTCGCGGCTTCCTGCTGGCGCTCGGCGCCTACCTGCTTTGGGGGCTGCTGCCCTTCTACATGAAGGCTGTCGCGCATCTGCCGCTGGCCGAAGTCATCGCCCACCGCATCGTCTGGTCGGTGCCGATCGCGGCCGCTGTCCTGGTCTGGGCTGGTCGCACTGCCGATTTCAAAGCGGCAGTTCGTTCGCCGCGCATCATTTCGATGGCGGTGCTGACGGCGGCGCTGATCTCGGTCAACTGGGGCATCTATGTCTGGGCGATCGCGGTCGACCGCACCATCGAGACCGCGCTCGGCTACTACATCAACCCGCTGGTCAGCGTCGTTGTCGGCGCGCTGCTCCTCGGCGAGCGGCTCGACCGCCTGCAGATCGCGGCGGTGGTGCTGGCGGCAATCGCGGTCGCGGTGCTGACCATCGACGCCGGCAAACTGCCCTGGGTGTCGCTGGTGCTAGCCTTTTCCTTTGCCGCCTATGGCTTCTTCCGCAAGACGCTGCCAATCGGCCCGAGCCAGGGCTTCCTGCTTGAAGTGCTGCTGCTGTCGGTGCCGGCACTCGGCTACATCATCTTCCTGATCGCCACAGGACAGGATCATTTCGTCTCCAGCTCGCTGAACGACACCGCCTTGCTGATCGGCTGCGGTCCGGTCACCGCCGTGCCGCTGCTGTTGTTTGCGTTCGGAGCCAGGCTGCTGCGCCTCTCCACCATCGGCATCATGCAATATATCGCGCCGACGATCGTCTTTTTGATCGCGGTGCTGATTTTCGGCGAACCCTTCGGCAGTGTTCAGGCCATAGCCTTCGGGCTGATCTGGGCGGCACTGGCGATGTACTCCTGGTCGATGTTTTCTTCGGCGCGCAAGACCGTTTCCGCATCAGCTCGAGCCGCGTAACGAAGAAAGGCGGCTGGCCGGTCTTAATGCCGGCAGCCGCGTCTTTCACGAGCGCTCAGCGCTTCGGCCCGAAGCCGGGATATGGCTGCAGCGGCACGATGGCGGCAATATCCATCATGCCGGCCTTGACCAGCGGTAAAGTTGCAAGATGGTGGCGCACATCGGCATCGCTGCCGGCTTCGAACATCATGCCGCTGCCGGGAATGTCGCCCCGATTCCACACCTGACGCATGGCGCCTTCGGCATAGAGCGTGCGGCGCTGCTCGGCCTCGCCAGGCAGCAGCGGCGCGAAATCGGCGTCGGTGAACTTTTCGGTGTTGCGCGCAAGAAGGGCAAAGAACTGCATCGGAATCTCCTGATGTTGGCCGTTGGAATGCGGAAATATTCGCTTCTGCTGGCCAGACAGTCCAAGACTGATTAGGCTAAATTTGAGACCTCACGGGACTTGAGCATCGAAGCAACAATGTTCGACCTGCGCCAGCTCCGCTATTTCATCACGGTGGCCGAAACCGGCAACGTCGGGCGTGCCGCCGAATTGCTGCACATCTCGCAGTCGCCGCTCAGCCGTCAGATCATTCAGCTGGAGGAGCAGCTGGGCGTCGCACTGTTCGAGAGGGCGAGGCAGCGTGTTCATCTCAATGCCGAGGGCCGCGCTTTTCTTGCCGAGGCGCGTGCGCTGCTGGCCCATGCAAGACGGCTGGAGGAGCTCGGCCGCAATCTCGCCAGCGGTACGGTCGGCCGTCTCGCCATCGGTTATGTGGAAGGTGCGGTCCATGCCGGGCTTGTCGCTCGGATGCTGCGCCAGTTTCGCCGCGACCGGCCCGAATTTCATCTTCAACTGAAGGGTCAGCGTTCCGCCGCCCAGATCGAAGCGCTGCGCGAACGATCGCTCGATCTGGGCCTTGTCTACACGCCTCCTTCTGCCGATGATCCCGACATCGTCGCCATGCTCATCATGCGCGAGCCGCTGGTTCTGGCGATGCCGGAAGGCGATCCATTGGCAGAAATCGCGGAGATACTGCCGCAGCAACTGGACGGCCGTACCTGGATAACGGTGGTGCGCCAGCCTGACGACACCAACCGCAGCCAATTTCTCGCCGCCTGTGCGAAGGCCGGTTTCCTGCCCGACATAGCCTATGAGACGACCGATCCGTTGACGTCGTTGGGCTTGGTCAGCGCCGGGCTTGGGCTGGCGACGGTGCAGGCCAGCCTGCGGAGTGCCGCCCCGCCTCAGATCGTGTTTCGCGATCTGCCGTGGTTCGAACGCACCGTCTCGATCCATCTCGCCTGGCGGCGTCAGGATAAGCGTGCGGTCATCGGAGACTTGAGGAAGGCAGTAGGGAAGGAGTGAATAGTGAATAGTGAATAGACAGGCGCCGGTTTGGAAAGTCTTCTACTTCACCATTCACCATTCACCATTCACCATTCACCATTCACCATTCACTCTACATCTTATCAATCACCGACTGCACGCCCTCCGTCGGTGCATCGACGGAGGATCCTGCCACCATGATAGCGGCGACGATTGCTTCCGGATCCTCGACCACCAGCGGCTTGACCCGTTGCGCCGTGTGGATGAAGCCCTCCGTTGCCATGTGGTCGAGTAACGCCAGCATCGGATCCCAGAACCCGCCGACGTTGCCGAAGACGATCGGCTTGCGGTGATGGCCGAGCTGTGCCCAAGTCATGATCTCGACGATCTCCTCGACGGTGCCGATGCCGCCGGGCAACGCCACAAAGGCGTCAGATTTCTCGAACATCCTGTGCTTGCGCTGGTGCATGTTGTCGGTGATGACGAGCTCGTCGAGCCGGTTAAGCGCGGTTTCGGTCGCCTCCCGGTTGATCAGAAAACGTGGAATTATGCCGGTTACCTTGCCACCGGCCTTTAATGCCCCTTCAGCGACGGCACCCATGATCCCTTTAGTGCCGCCGCCATAAATCAGACGCAGGCCGGACTTGGCGATCGAGCGGCCAAGCAGGTGTCCGGCCTTGATATAGGTCTCATCTCGGCCCGGGGACGAGCCGCAATAGACGCAGACAGATCGAATCGTGTTCATGTTATGATTGGTGATAGGGACTATTGGCATGGTCAAGCCCTGGGGCGGGCTTTTTCTTGTCGGCTTTGGTAAAACAGGCTAGACCGAAATTAGGTGGCTAAGGGGCAGGGAAACATGGCAATTAATCCATTGAAGGCGTTTTTGTTCGCGGCTGGCGGCTCTGTCGCCGCGGCGGGAACCGCCTATGTATCGGGCGCGCTCGACCCGTATCTCAATTCTACCCGGCCTGCGGAGGTCGCGGCGCTGACGCCGCCGGCTTCGAAACCGGCCGCTCCGGCGACCGAGGGCCGGCTGCCGCCTGCGCCCGCCGCGTCCACCGATGCCGCAGCGCCCGCGGCGCCGGCCGCAGCAGGTGCAATCGTGCCGACCTTCGACATCGTGCGCGTCGAAAGCAACGGCTCGATCGTCGTCGCCGGCAATTCGGCGCCCAACGCCAAGGTCGAGATTCTCAACGGTTCGGCTGTGCTCGGCTCGACGGTCGCCGGCCCTGACGGCGCCTTTGCCATTATTCTCGACGATCCGCTGAAGCCCGGCAACTATACGATCACGCTGCGCTCTACGGCTGGCAATGTCGTGACCGCCTCGGCGCAGACCGCCGTCGTTTCGATCCCCCAGAATTCCACCGGCCAGGTGCTGGCAATGGTCGAGGAGCCGGGCAAGCCGTCCGAACTGCTCACTATTCCGGCCCCTCAGGCGAAATCTGACGCCTCGCCGCCTGTCGGCGAACAGGCGGCCGTTCAGCCACCCGCCACCGGCACCGAATTGCCGGCTGCCGCAGCGCCGGCGCCAGCCGCCCCGGCGGCTGATGTTCCAGCAGCGCCTGCTCCTGCCGCGCCGGCCGCTGTTGAAGCCGCGCCGGCTCCGGCAGCACCCGCCACACCGGCAGCGCCCGCTACTCCCGCGGTGGAGCCGAAGATCGTCGTCGAAGCTGTCGAAATCGACGGCAACAAGATTTTCGTTGCCGGCCTCGCCGATCCCGGCCGCAAGGTGCGTGCCTATGCCAACGATATCCTGCTCGGTGACGCGAAGACCTCGCCCGACCGCCACTTCCTGGTCGAAGCGACACGCGACATCCCGGTCGGCACCTACACCATCCACGTCGATGCGCTCGACGCCGACGGCGTGACGGTGGTGGCCCGTGCGGCTGTGCCGTTCGAGCGCGAGCCTGGTGAGGCGGTTGCGGCCGTGGCGCCGGCCGAGCAGAAGCCTGCCGTGGTAAAACAAGCCGAGCCGAATGCTCCGGCGACCGAAGCCGCACCGGCAACGGCCGCCGAAACGCCCGCAACTGCCCCCACTCCTACAACCGAGGCCCCGGCCGAAATGGCTGTCGCAACGCCTCCGGGCGAAACTCCCGAGACCGTGGCGCCAAAGCTCGAACATGCCGATGGCGCAGTCATCATCCGCCGCCATGACACGCTGTGGCGGATTTCGCGGCGGGTCTATGGCCAGGGCATGCGCTACTCGACCATCTATCTCGCCAACCAGGACCAGATCAGCAATCCGAACCGCATCTGGCCGGGGCAGGTGTTCAAGGTGCCGGAGAAATCGAAGGAAGGCGAGCCCGCCGATCTCAAGGCAATGGGCGACCAGATGACGACGGCGCCAGTCAAGACCGAGTAGCCGTTCTGCCCATCAGGATAGCTTGCGGCAGGGCCAGTCATCGTTTATCGCCGATGGACGATGACCGAATCCCCCCTCGTAACGGACCGAAGCCGCGCGGCAGATGAACGCGCGCCGGCCAACTGCACGCCGGCCAACTGCACGCCGGATAGCCGCGCTGTCGCGGTCCGGCTCGCGGCCCTTTCGCATCCAGCGCGGATCGAAATTCTCAAACACCTTTCCGCAAGCCGTTCCTGCTGCTGTCGCGAGGTCGTCGAGCATCTCGACCTGGCGCAGTCCACCGTTTCCCAGCATTTGAAGATCCTGGTCGAGGCCGGGCTGATCCGCTTCGAGCCTGACCGCCAGCGCTCGCGCTATGAGCTCGACCGCGCCGCGCTCGCCGATGTTTCGGCATCGCTGGCCGCGCTGGTCGATTCCTGCTGCTCCGGCCGCTAAAATCATAAAGGTAAACAAGAATGGCCGAGAAAACCGTTTCCGCAGATTCCGGCTCGACCTTCAGAACGTTGCGCAATCTCTGGCCCTATATGTGGCCGGCCGACCGTGCCGACCTGAGGGCGCGCGTGGTGTGGGCAACCGTACTGCTGGTTGTCGCCAAGCTGACCCTGGTGGCCGGACCCTATTTCTTCAAATGGGCGACCGACGCACTGGCCGGCGATAGCAAATCGCCGCCGCCGCTGCCGGCCCTGCTGCTGGCGCCGGTCATGCTGGTCGTCGCCTACAATGCCGTGCGGCTGGTGCAGCTCGGCTTCAACCAGTTGCGCGACGCCCTGTTTGCACGGGTCGGCCAGCATGCGGTGCGCCGGCTCGCCTTCCGCACCTTCGTGCACATGCACGAACTGTCGCTGCGCTTCCACCTCGAACGGCGCACCGGCGGACTGTCGCGCGTCATCGAGCGCGGCACCAAGGGCATCGAGACGATCGTCCGCTTCACCATGCTGGCGACGGCGCCGACAATCGTCGAATTCGCGCTCACCGCCGGCATCTTCGCCGTCACCTATGGCTGGCTATACGTCTTGGTGATCGCGGTCACGGTCTGGCTCTATGTCTGGTTCACCGTCAGGGCGAGCGATTGGCGTATTTCGATCCGCCGTGAGATGAACGAAAGCGACAATGAAGCCAGCACGAAGGCGATCGACTCGCTGCTCAACTACGAAACAGTCAAATATTTCAATAACGAAGCCATGGAGGCCGAGCGGTTCGACCGGTCCACGGCGCGCTATGAGTTGGCGGCGACCAGGACCTGGACCTCGCTTGGCTGGCTGAACTTCGGCCAAGGTGTGATCTTCGGTATCGGCATGACCGTCGTCATGGTGATGTCGGCGCTCGAGGTGAAGGCGGGCACACAGAGCGTCGGCGATTTCGTCTTCGTCAACGCCATGCTCATGCAGCTTTCGGTGCCGCTGAATTTCATCGGCATGATCTACCGCGAAATTCGCCAGGGCCTGACCGACATCGAAAATATGTTCGATCTGCTCGACGTCAAGCGTGAGATCGTCGATCGGCCGGGCGCCAAGCCGCTGGTCGTCGATGCCGGCAGGGTCGAGTTCCGCGACGTACATTTTTCCTACGACCCCAACCGCAAGATCCTGAAGGGCATCAGCTTCGAGGTGCCAGCCGGCAAGACGGTGGCCATCGTCGGCCCCTCCGGAGCCGGCAAGTCGACCATTTCGCGGCTTCTGTTTCGCTTCTACGATATCCAGCGCGGCAAGATTCTAATCGACGGCCAGGACATTCGCGACGTGACGCAGGAGAGCTTGCGCGCTGCCATCGGCATGGTGCCGCAGGACACGGTGCTGTTTAACGACACCATCGCCTACAACATCCGCTACGGCCGCGTCGGCGCCAGCGAGGAGGATGTGCGCAAGGCGGCAGAACTGGCCCAGATCGGACCGTTCATCGAGCGGCTGCCCGACGGCTATCGCTCAATGGTCGGCGAGCGCGGATTAAAACTGTCCGGCGGCGAGAAGCAGCGGGTGGCGATTGCCCGCACCATTTTGAAGGCACCGCCGATCCTGATGCTCGACGAGGCGACCTCGGCGCTGGACAGCCACACCGAGCAGGAGATCCAGGCGGCACTCGACCTGGTCAGCCAGGGCCGCACCACCCTCGTCATCGCCCATCGGCTGTCCACAGTGATTTCGGCCGACGAGATCATCGTCCTGCAGGATGGCCAGATCGCCGAGCGCGGCACCCATGTCGCCTTGATAGCCAAGCGCGGCCTTTATGCATCAATGTGGGACCGCCAGCGCGAGGCAAGCGAGGCCGAGGAGCGGCTGCGCATTGCCCGCGAAAGCGACGAGTTCGGCGTCGTCGTCCGCCGCCGCACCTCGGAGGTGAGCTGAAAATTCGTGCTTGACCTCAACTTAAGTTGAGATCGTAGGCCGTTTTGGATCGCAGCAAGATGCGTCGTTCAAAAACGGAGACAATCGATATGAATGGGATAAATCAGGCAGTTAGTGGCGGCAGTATATTCCGGGTGGACAAGTTTGTCGTTCCGGCCAACGCCCGCGAGGAGATTCTTGCCAAGGTCCGGATGACGCATGATTTGCTGCGCCAGCAGCAAGGGTTCGTCCAGGATTTCCTGCTTGAGCAATTCTCGGGGCCGGGCGAGTTCAACCTCGTGACCATTGTCGAATGGGAAGGGCAGGCCGCCGTCGACAAGGTCGTGCCGATCATCAAGGCCGCGCATGAGCGCAGCGGCTTCAAGCCTCAGGAGACCATCGCGCGACTTGGCGTCAAGGCCGATATTGCCAACTATCAGCGGATTCCCGGGATGTAAGCTCTCTACGGCCAGCCGGCGCCCGGCGTGGTAGCCTCGATCCTGAGCACCTGGCCGGTACGGGCATCGCTGATCATATGTTCGAAGCCGCGCCATTCGGCGGCGACGATGAACAGCGTTTTTCCCTCGCTGCCGCCGAGCATGCAGGCAAAACAGCCGCGATCGACGTCGACGCTTTCGAGCATTGCACCGCCCTCGCGCACCCGCACGCAATGCCGGTTGGGAACGTCAGCGTACCACGCCGCACCTTCGGCATCGAGGCAGATGCCGTCGGGAAAACCGTTGCCGAGATCGGCCCAGACCCTCCGGTTGGAAAGGCCACCATCGGCAGCGATGTCGAAGGCGGTCAGCCGGTTGGCGTGGGACTCGGCAACGATAAGCGTCTTGTTGTCAGGCGTCACCGCCATGCCATTGGCGAAGGCGAGGTTCTCAGCCACCTGCTGAACCGAGCCGTCAGGCGCGACCAGCACGATGGCGCCGGGGCCGAAATGCTGGCCGGGACCCGGAGCAGGCCCACCACCATTGACATAGATGTTGCCGCGTCCATCGACGACGATCTCGTTCCACGGGCTCTTCGACAGGTGTCTCAGATCGGCATGGGTGACCAGCCTCCCGTCTGCCTCCTGCCTGAGGATCAGCCCTTCGCAGCCGGAGACGACAAGCAGGCGCCCGTCCGGCAGCCAGTCAATGGAATAGGGCAGGGTGGCCGGCACGGTGAGCGCGATCTCGCTGTTGCCCAGGGCGTCAACGGCGATGATCTGGCCTGTGCCCCAGTTGCAGAACCACAGCCGGCCGTCGTGCCAGCGCGGTGACTCGCCGAAGGCCAAGCCGTTCATCACCACTTGCACTTGCCTAGCTGCTGATTTCTGCATGGGCCGAGAACCTCGGGTTTGCGCAAATCGTCATGGCCGAAAGGCCGATGAGAGGCGCTGTCTTGCCAAGGACGGGCGAGAGTGCTGCGTTCCGACAATCGCAATGAACATTTCCGGTTGATCGCTTCGGCGGTCCGGATGCTGCTAACGGCATCCTGAAACGGCGGCGACCGCCACCCCCCGAGCGCTCTCATTGTCGCGTTGCGACCGCGGGGTGTTTCCGCTATTGAGGCCGGACTTGGAACCAAGGTTGCCCTCATCCCATGAGCCTCGTTGACACGATCAAGAATGCGTTCGTTCCGATCCATCGCGAGGGTTATCCCTTTATCGCTGCGTTCGGCGCGGCGACGCTCTTTCTTGGCTACTTCTCCTCGACCCTGTTCTGGATCGGTCTCATCCTGACGGCCTGGTGCGCCTATTTCTTCCGCGATCCCGAGCGTGTCACGCCGATCGACGACCGGCTGGTTGTCAGCCCGGCCGACGGCATCGTCTCAGCGGTTGGCCCGGCCGTGCCGCCGCGCGAGCTTGGCCTCGGCGGCGGCGAAATGACCCGCATCTCGGTATTCATGAACGTCTTTTCCTGCCACGTTAACCGCTCTCCGGTGCGTGGCCGCATTTCTAGGATCGAGCATCGGCCAGGAAAATTCCTCAATGCCGAACTCGACAAGGCGAGCACCGAGAACGAGCGCAACGGGCTGGTCATCGAAAGCCCCAATGGAACGGTCGCCGCGGTGCAGATCGCCGGCCTTGTGGCGCGGCGCATCGTCTGCTGGGCCGAGCCCGGCGGCGCCATCGGCACCGGCGAGCGCTTCGGGCTGATCCGCTTTGGCTCGCGCGTCGATGTATTCCTGCCCTCGACCGCGACGCCGCGTGTCGCCGTCGGCCAGACCGCGGTTGGCGGTGAGACGGTGCTGGCGGAATTCGGCGGCGTTGCCGCAACGCCGCTCGTGCGGATCTCCTGACCGGTGGCCCCGCCGTTCAAGAAATTCGAGGCGCATGGCGGCGGTGGCCCGCGCATTCGCGAAATCCCGATGCGCATGGTGCTGCCCAATTTGGTCACGGTGCTCGCCATCTGCGCCGGCCTGTCAGGTATTCGCTTCGGCTTCGAGGGCCGCTTCGAGCCAGCGGTGGTAATGGTGCTGCTCGCGGCCTTCCTCGATGGTATCGACGGCCGTCTGGCGCGAATGCTGAAGGCGACTTCCAAATTCGGCGCCCAGATGGATTCGCTGGCCGATATCGTCAATTTCGGCGTGGCACCGGCGCTGGTGCTCTATGCCTTTCTGCTCGACAGGGCAGGTTCGCCGGGCTGGATCGCCGCGCTGCTGTTCACCATCGCCTGTGGGATGAGGCTTGCCCGTTTCAACGTGCTCGACGAAGAGCTCGACCGTCCGCAGTGGCAGACCGAATATTTCGTCGGCGTGCCGGCGCCGGCGGGTGCGGTGCTGGTGATGCTGCCGCTCTATCTGTTCTTCCTCAGGCTTGGGCTTGAACCCAGCCGCCTGGCAGCCTTCATTGCCACCGGCTTTACAATATTGGTGGCGTTCCTGCTGGTCAGCAGACTGCCCGTCTATTCCGGCAAGAGCGTCAGGATACCGGGCGACAGGGTGCTGCCGATCATCCTCGCAGTCGTCCTCTACGTCCTGCTTTTGATGACCTATCCCTGGTATACGCTGACGGCCTCGGTTGCCGGCTATCTGGTCTTCTTGCCGTTCAGCGTGCGCGCCTATTCGAGACGCGCCAAGCGCGAAGGCGAGAAGGTGCCGTCCTCGGATATTGGTTGACAGATTTGGTGCCAGTTCGCGTTGCGCCTGGCAGTGCATGATTCCGAAAAGGGTCGTCCGTTTAGACTCAGGACCGGCTCACACAGCGCGCGGCGCTGTGGAATGCACCTCAAAAACACCGGTTTCGGAACTTGCTGGGCGGCTAGACCGTTTGTGTTTGGTAGGTCCGTCTGAGCGGCTGCTCGTGGTACGTCATCTACGTCGCGCAAGCTGCCGCATCGGGCTCAGAACCATCGGAAACGAGGAGAAATGGCTGTCATCCTCATCGGCGTGTTACTGACTGTCGCCGGCCTCGTCTATATGGCGGTAGCAGCCATCATGCGCGGGCGGCTTAGTGAACCGGCCGCTGTCTCCACCGCGCCGGACAGTCCGACGCCTTATCTCGCAACACCAGGTCCGACCCTGGAGCCGCGGCGGCGCGGGCTCCGTTTTCTCGGCCTGTCGCAGAACTGGCCGGGCCTGCTGATGATGGCGGTCGGCGCCATTCTGCTGTTGTCGGTGGTGGTCTTCTAATGCATTCGCGCAAAAGTGTGCAGCGGTTTTGCGATAACGGCATGCATAAAAGCAAGAATCTAAAGCGCGTCGCACAAGGCCGGTCGAACGCGACGCGCTTTAGAGTTCTCGACAGCAAACCTCAGGCGGCTGCGCTCAGTCCCAGCCTCTCGAGTGCCAGCTTTCTAGTCGAGACATAGTCGGTCTTGCCGGAGCCCAGTACAGGGATCTCCTCGACCTTGACGATGTCGTTCGGCACCATCAGTTCGGCCGCGCCGGCTTTTTTGCCGAATTCGCGCAATTCGTGGGGATCGGCATTGTCGGCGGTGGTGACCAGAACGAGGCGCTCGCCGCGCCGCTTGTCCGGCACCGCTACCACGGCGTGATGCTCTTCCGGCCACAGCGACTGCACCAGCATCTCGACCGCACCAAGCGATACCATCTCGCCGGCTATCTTGGCGAAGCGCTTGGCGCGGCCGCGAATGGTGATGAAGCCTTCGCGATCGACCGAAACGATATCGCCGGTGTCGTGCCAGCCTTCGAGCGGCTGCAGCTCGCCAGGCCGGTCGCCGGTCATGTAGCCCATCATCAGGTTCGGCCCGTCGAGCCACAGCCGGCCGGCGTCGCTGATGCCTTCGACCGGTTCGAGTTTCATGCGCATGTCCGGCAGCAGCCGCCCGACCGTTCCGTCGCGGCCGTGGATGGCGGTGTTGACGGCAACCACTGGTGCGGCCTCGGTCAAGCCAAAACCTTCGATGATCTCGGCCTGGAAGCGCTCGCGGTAAACCCGGCGCGTCTCCGGCTTCACCGCCTCGGCACCGGCCACGACGAAGCGCAGGCTGGAAAAATCGCCGTCCTTGGCGGTGCGGGCATAGTTGGCGAGGAACGTGTCGGTGCCGAACATCACCGTCGGCCGGACCTTGCGCGCCACCTCCGGAATAAGTTTGTAGTGGAGCGGTGACGGGTAGAGGAACAGCTTTACTCCGGTGACCAGCGGCAGGATGGTGCCGCCGGTCAGCCCGAACGAGTGGAACACCGGCAGCACGTTGAGCAGGATATCGGCCGGCGAGATGGTGATGCGAGCTTCCGCCTGCATCGCATTGGCAAGAAGGTTCCGGTGCGACAGCACCACGGCCTTGGGCGTGCCTTCCGAGCCGGAGGTGAACAGGATCACCGCCGGCTTGGCTGCATCCTGGCGCTGCAACGGCCAGCGCCACAGCAAGCCGGCTGCGGCCTTGTCCAGCACGGTCACGCTTGCGCGGACATCCTCCAGCCACAGCAGTTTCGCCCCGCCCTTTTCCACCGCCTCGACGATGTCGGCGAGGTTGGCCTTTTCGACAAAGGCGCGTGAGGAGACCACGGTTCGGATCATCGCCGTGCGGACGGCGGCGGTGACGCTGGCCGGGCCGGCGGTATAGTTGATCATTGCTGCCACCCGCGCAGCCGACAAAAGTCCGACGAACGACAGCACGACGCCATTGGCGTTGGGCAGGAGCAGCCCAACCGCTTCGCCCGGCGCTGTTATTGCCTCGAACCGTCGGCCCAAAACCCTGGCGCCGATGAACACTTTCCGGTAGCTCAGGGCACCGCCAATGACGTCCTCGATTATTGGGTGCGAAGCGCCAACACGGTCGGCCGCATCGCGCATGGCGAGGAACAGCCCTCGGTCGAGATCACTGCCGAAAAGCCTGGCCTCGGCGAAGCGATCAAACAGCGCATTGGTATTGGAGGCCTGATCTGGGTTCCGCGCCACCAGCTCGGCGATGGTCATCGGCTCCAGCGCGCTGATCGACAGCTGCGGAAACCAATGGCGCGGCGCCTTGTCCGCCGGCGTCAGCGAGGCCGGCAGGCTGCGTGCGCCGGCAACGAAGACCGGCACGATACGGGCGTCGGCCTGCATGGCGATACGGGTGATGGCGCGAAACAACCGAAACGACTTGACGTCTGGCTCGACCGCATCCGGCAGGTAAACGGCGAGCCGGCCCTTGCCCTTCAGCACCCGCACCAATCTGCGGCTGACGAAGACATGCTCGGCGTTGAAGGCGATTGTGCGGCCGAGCTCGCGCCACGGCTCCAGCCACGGCGATCTGGCCGAAGCCTGGTCGAGGATGTGCAGCGTGTCCTCCGGCAGCAGCGACAGCATCAGCGCCGGCTCGATGCGTGACTGATGCCAGATGACATAGATGACCGGGGCCACCGACCTGCGCGCAATCTTGATGCGCTCGTCGCTGATCCGGTAGGCGAGCTTGAACGGCACGTAGAGCAGCGCCTGGCTCAAACGCAGGCCGAGGCGGAACTTCTCCACCACGCCGATCAGCAGCCAGGCCGCGACAAGACCCGCAAGCAGCGCCAGTGTCAGGATCATCGCCGCATCTCCCAACGATCTCACGTCACGGCTCTTCAGTGGCCGCTTCGGGTGAGAACCTAGCCGAAGTTGGATCAACGTCAATGCGGCTCCATTTTTCCTTCTCTTCTATGTTTGATTCGGCTCGGCTGCCTATCGCAGCTACGCCGCTTTCATCCTTCCGCTGATGAACCGGAATTCCTGCGTCTTGCCGCCAAAGCCATAGGCGGCTGCAGGCACTTCATGCACGAGGGCGTAGCTTTCCTCATGCACCTTACCCAGCAGCCGGCCGAATGCCGCGAAAATTGCCTGCAGATACGCCTCCAGTTCGAGCTTGGTGTTGGTGCCGTCGACAACCTTGATGTCGAGCCAGGCCGTGTTGGTGCCATGCTCGGCCAGCGACTTGCCGCCGGCGAACCAGTGCTCGGGGTCGTGATAGGAAATGGCAACAGCTGTGATCGTCGCGTCCTTGCGCAGATGCGTGGCCGTCAGTTCGGTCACTTCCTTGGCAATGGCGGCGGACAAAGCGGCATCGGGCTTGCCGGTAACGCTGACATTGATGATCGGCATATTTCTTCTCCTCGGTTTCAAGCGGCGCCTCTTCGCCGTCGAGAAAATCATGCCATCGTCCTTTGATCAAAAAAATCGAATTGTTTTTGATAAACACTTTGATAGTGTCGAATTATGCAGATGTTCGATCCCGACCTCCTCAAGACTTTCCTCGCTTTCGTCGACGGCGGTTCCCTGGCGCGGGCCGCGTCGATCGTCGGTCGCTCGCCGTCCGCAGTGACCGCGCAGATGCAGCGGCTGGAGGATGTTGTCGGCGAACCGCTGCTGGTGCCGCAGGGGCGAGGGCGCGGCCTGACGTCGGCAGGCGAGGATCTGATCGTTCACGCGCGTCGCATCCTTGCCGCGCACCGCGAGGCGTGGCTGGCCCTCAAAGGCGCGCACGCCGACGGGCGCGTCGCCATCGGCACCACGCAGGATTTCGCCGACAGCGGCTTGCCGCAGCTTCTCAGGGCTTTTGCTGTCAGCCATCCGCGCGTCAGGATCGAACTGCGCGTCGGCCGTTCCGCCGAACTGGCGCAGGCTTTGCAGGCCGGCACCCTTGATCTGGCCATTGCCATGCGGCAGGTGCCGACACGGGACGAAGTCGGTGTGCTCAAGGAACCAATGATCTGGCTTTGCTCACAGAACGGGTTGGCCACCCGCCACGACGAACTGCCCTTGGCGCTGCTCGATCCCCATTGCGGGTTTCGCGAAGCGGCGACCAGTGCACTCGATGCGGCCAGCCGTCGCTACCGCATTGCTGCCGGCAGTGCCAGCCTCGCCGGCCTGCGCACGGCGGTGCACGCCGGCATCGCCTTGACGTTGAGGACGGCGCGCTTCGCGCATTCCGGCATCGTCGAGGCGCCGCGCGATCTTGATCTGCCGCCGGTGCCGGTCGCCGAATTCGCCGTCCGCTTGCGTGAGGATGCCGACCGGCCGGCCCAGGATCTGGCAGCGTTGTTCAGCGGCAACCTGGCCTTGGCCAATTGAGCCAGCAAAGAAAAAGCCGACCTTGCGGTCGGCTTCTAAGTAGGACGGGCCGAGGGGTTTGGGGGGACTTGGGGTGGCCCGTCGCAGCCATAATGCCTGAGCCCTATGATGGTTCCATGACTTTTCAAATTAATTTTCAGGACCGGATTTCTCGTGATCGGACCACCAACTCGCGCTCGGACGCGGCGAGGATTGGTCATGCATCCGCTGCGCGCTGCCTGGCCATCAGCCAGTCGCGGCCGGCGTGAGCGAACACCGCGCAAAGCACGATGGCGCCACCGACCATGCTGGCTGCCGGCGGGATCTCCGCCAGGAACAGGAAGGCAAACAGGATCGCGAATGGCACTTCAGCTGAACCCAGCAATCCGGACTCGGCCGCCGGAATAAGCCGGGTGCCCTCCGTCCACAGGATCGAAGCCAGCGCGAATGAGGCGCCGAAGGTGGCTAGAAGCACAGCGTCCCTGGCCGAGACAGCCAGCGGATCGGCGACGAACCAGCCGAGCACGAACAGAAGGAATGCCGACACCGCACCCGCCCACACCACCGGCGTGTCGCGGAAGGCGCGCACCATGATCATGTAGAGCGCGCTGCCGATCGTCATCAGCAGCGCCAGCCCGTCGCCGAACAAATGGCCGGTGCCGAAGCCGGACCAGACCATGATTGCCACACCGCATAGTGACACAGCAGCGGCGGCAAGCGTCTGCAGCCGGAACGGCTCGCGGACCAACAGGAGGGCCAGCAGCGCGGTGACGAACGGGACCGTGGCATAGATGATCGCGACATTGGCGACAAAGGTGAACTTGAACGCCGAGATAAAGGCGATGCTCCCGAGCGCGCCCTCGATCGCCAGCAGCCAGCCTCGCCAGCCGAGCCGCAAGCTGTCGCGACCGCCGGAGCGCTGGCGGCGCCATAGGACATAGAGGCTGATCAGGATCGAGCCGACGAAGCCGCGCCAGCAGGTAATGGTCAGCGGGTCGGCATGGATCGATTTGGTCAGCACGCCGGTGAGGCCGAAGACGGCCGCCGATGCCGAGACCAGGATGATGCCGAGGGTACGCTCGCGGGCGCTTTCCACTGTGCATGGCATGTCCAGCGATCCCGTCATCTCACCAGCCTACGCTGCCCCTTCCTGACACCATAGTGTCAGCTTGAGGCGTCCTGCATCGAAAACAGCAGGTAGGCAGCCCCGGTGAACAGGATTCCGGCAAGAACCCGTTCGCGGGTTTCCACGATGGCGATATCGGCCATATGTCCGGCGGCCTTACGAATGTGTTGCGAGAGACGGTGTGAAGGCGTTGGATGCTCCCCGTATCGTCAGGCTATACGGGCGAAACCCTGCCAAGCGCTACGCCCGTGGCGACTTGCGTTTGGGCAGGCGGCATCGCCGTTAGGCAGCGAAGCCAGGCAACTGTGGGAGAGAAAACGAAATGGACGCGATCGCATTGAAGGCCATGCAGACGCCGCTGAAGGTGGCCTATCGCGACGACGCCTCGCGCGCGCTGATTACTCTCCGCGCCAAAGGCTCGATCGACGACCAATCGATCGCCTGCAAGGTCGAGACAGGCAGGGCGATCGCCATTGCCGGGCTGCATCCGGCGACCGGCGGCACCGGGCTCGAACTCTGCTCCGGCGACATGCTGCTGGAGGCACTGGTGGCTTGCGCCGGCGTCACGCTGAAGGCGGTAGCGACGGCGCTGGAATTCAAGCTTGGGGCCGCCACGGTGGAAGCCGAAGGCGACCTAGACTTTCGCGGCACGCTTGGCGTGGCAAAGGATGCGCCGGTTGGCTTCCGCGCCATCCGGCTGACATTTGGCCTCGACACCGACGAGCCGCAGGAGCGCATCGATGCGCTGCTCAAGCTGACCGAGCGCTACTGCGTCGTGTTCCAGACCATCAGCCAGAAGCCGGAGCTGACGGTAAGCGCGCGACGCTGACGATTTCCCCCCTTGAGGGGGAGATGTCGCCGAAGGCGACAGAGGGGGTTGTCTCGCGTGAACGCCAACCGCTGCAGCAGGCCGAGCCCGGTGGGACCAACCCCCTCTGGCCTGTCGGCCATCTCCCCCTCAAGGGGCGAGATCACGCTGTCCTACTGCGCCGACGGCTCCTCGGCGTCGCCCTCGTCGGCGAAGGGCGAGGCGCTCGGCACGCACTGCACCGACCAGCCGGCCGGCGTCGGTTGCTTCTGGTATTCGGTTATGGCGAAGGCGCACTGTTCGCGGGTGTCGAATGTGCTGGGCAGCACGACCATGCCGCCTTGCGGGCCGGCGATCACCAGATACCAGACTAACGCTACGCTCGGTGTCGCCATGAGTATTTCCTCGCTCTGCTTGTTTTGGGAGTCGCACGATCCTAGCAACTCCGGCCCAGCGGCGAAAGCTGGGCCAAAGCGCGGCGTTAAGCCACGGCATCACAGCCACGTGATGGCGGGTCGTTTTGGTTCAGTTCACCGCAAAACAATAGAACAGGCCGTCGCCGCCGGTGCCCTTCAGCGCTTCCTGGCTGCAGCCACCGCGTGACGCATGCGAGGAATTCCACGATTTGGCGGCTGCCGAATCATCGAGGCCGGTACGATCGTGATGACCCATCATCGCCACACCTTCTGCTCCGCTCAGCGTCCAGTCGCCGCAGGTCTGGTCGGCTATTTTCGTGCCATCCGGCTTGGAGCCGGTCAACACGTCGTGCCGGTTGGGCGTGTCGCCGCGGCCGTTGACCATTTGGCCCTTTTCGTCGAGTGCCGTCTGTCTGCGACGACGCGGCGCCGATTACTGCAAGCAGCGCGGCGGCAGTCAAGAGAAGCAGCCTCCGCATATGGTCCTCCGTTTCTCGAATTGTGGCACCCGAACAACGTTGGTGCCGGCGCAATTCTTCCGGCAAAATGCGATATGTGGCTACTCCGGCTGCCGGTAGGCGACAAAGCGATTGTGCTTGGCCTGGAAGATCAGCCCGGTCTCCTTGAGCGTAGGGCTGGCCAGCGGCACGATACGCTTGGCGATCTCCGAAGGGTGCGGCAGTGTTTCAGGATCCTCGCCGGGTACGGCCTGCGCCCGCATCGCGGTGCGCGTTGCCCCGGGATCGGCGGCATTGACCCTGAGCGGCAGGTTTTCGGTCTCATGCGCCCATGAACGCGTCATGGCCTCGACCGCCGCCTTCGACGCCGCATAAGGCGCCCAGAAGGCGCGTGCGGAGTGGGCAAGGCTGGAGCTCAGCACGATAGCACGGCCGGCATCGGAAAGCCTGAGCAGCGGGTCGACCGAGCGGATCAGCCGCCATGTTGCGGTGACGTTGATGGTCATCACCTTCTCGAAGGTCTTGGCCTCGACATGGCCGATCGGGGCGATGACGCCGAGCACAGCGGCGTTGGCGACCAGTATGTCGAGCTTGCCCCAGCGCTCGTGGATGGCGCCGCCCAGCCGGTCGATCCCCGCCATGTCGGCAAGATCGAGCGGTACCAGCGTCGCCTGTCCGCCACCTGCCTTGATCTGGTCGTCGAGTTCTTCCAACCCGCCGACGGTGCGAGCAACCGCAATCACATGCGCACCGGCCGCGGCAAGCTCCCTGGCGACGAAATAGCCGATACCGCGCGAGGCGCCGGTGACGACCGCAACGCGGCCGGAGAGATCGAGGGGAGGGGTCATGAGCTATTCTTGGGTTGCTGGTCTAAGAACGACAGCTGAATGAAGGCAATCAATTGTTTGGCGGAATTCTCGTCAAGAGGGGCAAAAACCGTTGCATCACCACCAATGGCTTTGACGACGACATACTTGTCCTGAGTCTCCCTCGCCTCTCTAGCTTGGCAAAAAAGAAATCCATTACCGAGAGGCGTATCGATATCGACCTCAGATCTAATCTGATCTTTGAGCAAGGATTTTGCAAATGAGAGTGAATCCTTGAGGGCTTGCCATAAGCCTCGTCGAGCGCTCATGTCTTACCCCCGTCCGGATCGGAATTCTAAGACCCGCCGGCCGCTAACAGCGACAGCGTGCGCACATTGTCGGAGCCTTCGAAGTCGGCAAGCCGGGTCGGATACTGGCCGGTGAAGCAGGCGTCGCAGAATTGCGGCTGCTCGTTGTCGCGGCCGGCCTCGCCGACGGCGCGGTAGAGCCCGTCGATCGACAGGAAGCCGAGCGAATCGACGCGGATGAACTCGGCCATCTCCTCCACCGACATGCGCGACGCCAGCAGCTTCGACTTTTCCGGTGTGTCGACGCCGTAAAAGCAGGAGGCGCGCGTCGGCGGCGAAGCGATGCGCATATGCACTTCCTTGGCGCCGGCATCGCGCACCATCTGGACGATCTTCTGGCTGGTGGTGCCGCGCACGATCGAATCGTCCACCAGCACCACGCGCTTGCCTTCGATCATGCGGCGGTTGGCGTTGTGCTTGAGCTTGACACCCATGTGGCGGATCGAATCGCCGGGCTGGATGAAGGTGCGGCCAACATAGTGATTGCGGATGATGCCGAGCTCGAACGGAATGCCCGCGGCCTGCGAAAAGCCGATCGCCGCCGGCGTGCCCGAATCCGGCACCGGCACGACGATGTCGGCCTCGACCGGACTTTCCTGCGCCAGCTCGGCGCCGATGCGCTTGCGCACTTCATAGACGTTGCGGCCTTCGACCGACGAATCCGGCCGCGCGAAATAGACATATTCGAAGATGCAGAAGCGGGTCTTCTGCGGCTCGAACGGGAACAGGCTTTCGATGCCCTTGCTGGTGACGACGACCATTTCGCCGGGCTTCAGGTCGCGCACGAAACGCGCACCGATAATATCGAGCGCGCAGGTCTCGGAGGCGAGAATCCAGGCGCCGTCGAGATCGCCGAGCACCAGCGGGCGGATGCCGAGCGGGTCGCGGCACCCGATCATCTTCTTGGACGTCATCGCCACCAGCGAGAAGGCGCCTTCGACTTGGCGCACCGCATCGATGAAGCGCGAATTCAGGTCGCGCTCCTTGCTGGTGGCAACCAGGTGCAGGAGCGTTTCGGTGTCGGAGGTGGAAGAGAAGATGGCGCCTTGCTTCTGCAGGGCGCGCTGAACGGTCATGGCGTTGGTGAGATTGCCGTTATGGGCGACGGCAAAGCCGCCATCGGCAAGTTCGGCAAAGAACGGCTGGATATTGCGCAGACCGGCGCCGCCGGTGGTGGCATAGCGTGTGTGGCCGATGGCACGGTTGCCTTGCAGGCTGTCGATGACACGCTGCTTAGTAAAGGTGTCGCCGATCAGGCCGACATGGCGCTCGACATGGAATTGGGTGCCGTCATAGGAAACGATGCCGGCCGCTTCCTGGCCTCGATGCTGCAACGCATGCAGACCGAGCGTTACGATGGCTGCGGCGTCCTGCCGGCCGAAAATGCCGAACACGCCGCATTCGTCGTGGAAATGGTCGTCGGCTTCGGCGGAAAGCACGTCGTCTGCGTCTGCCACTGAGGCTGCCATTGGGGCTCAAGCTCCGCTAAAGTCGCCATATAAGGTCATAGCGCATCGAAAGCAACGCACGTCGTGCGGCGTTCACATGATCGACAGTCTTGAGCCTGGCAAGTCTGTCGAAATCAGTTTGCCGGCGCCGGGTTTGCAGGTGCCGGCGTCGCGGGCGCATTGTCGGCCGGCGGCGCATCGCTGTCGTCGGGTGCCGGAGCAGTGGCGTCGTCGCCGGCGGCAGGGGCTTCCGCTGCAGGCGCGTCGGGGGCCAGAGGCGTCTCGGTGGCCGGCTGATTCGGATTGAGCTTGTTGAGGATGGCGTTTTCCGGATCCTCGGGCAGCAGGCTTTCGAGCTTGGCTCCGATCGATTCGAGCAACGGCTTTGACTTGGCGTTGGCAATCCAGCCTGGAGCCTTGGCGCCGGCCAGCCAATTGAAGAAAAGCAGCGCGACAGCGACGACCAGGATGCCGCGCGCCGCGCCATAGAGGAAGCCAAGTGTACGATCGAGCGCGCCGATCCTGGAATCGATGATCCAGTCGGCGAGCTTCATGGTGATGACCGAAACGACGATCAGCGCGACAATGAAGACGATACCGGCGGCCGCCGCCATGGCGGCCTTTTCGTTGTCGACATAGGGCTGAATGTAAGGCAGCACCGGCTTGTAGAAGAAGAAGGCGGCGGCCGCGGCGGCTGCCCAGGAGATGATCGACAGGATCTCGCGCGAAAAGCCGCGAACCATTGCGAGCATCGCCGAGACCAGGGTGAAGCCGACGAGAATTCCGTCAAGCAGCGTAATCGGCATGTTTTTCGCCCCACTCCGATCTCTTTTTCACGACTCGACGAGCCGCATCACTCTTGCTCGTCGGCGCGGCTGCGCCGAGAGCCGGCTATGCGCGCCACGAGATCGGCAAGCTCGGTGGGCTGGAAAGCGCCGGCTCCGATCCCCCCGACCCCATTACCACCAACAAGTTCCTCGCTGCCCAAGGGCAGAACCGCGCGTCCGAAACCCAGCTTTTCGGCTTCCTTGAGGCGCTGCTGCGCATGCGCAACCGGCCTCACCGCACCCGAAAGGCTGATTTCGCCGAAATAGACGCAATCGGCGGGAAGGGCAAGACCGGTGAGCGAGGAAACCAGTGCCGCCGCCACTGCCAGGTCGGCCGCCGGCTCCGAAATGCGGTAGCCGCCGGCAACGTTGAGATAGACGTCGTGCGTGCCGAAACGGACGCCGCAATGGGCTTCCAGAACCGCCAGGATCATCGACAGCCGGGCACCGTCCCAGCCGACGACGGCGCGGCGCGGTGTGCCCAGCGTCGATGGCGCCACCAGCGCCTGGATCTCGACCAGCACCGGCCGTGTGCCTTCCATGCCGGCGAAAACCGCAGCACCCGGCGACTTCGCATGGCGCTCACCGAGGAAAAGCTCGGACGGGTTGGCGACTTCCCGCAAGCCCTTGTCCGACATTTCGAAGACACCGATCTCATCGGTTGGCCCGAAGCGATTCTTGACCGTGCGCAGGATGCGGTAGTGGTGGCCGCCTTCGCCCTCGAAATAGAGCACCGCGTCGACCATGTGCTCGACAACCCGTGGGCCGGCGATCTGGCCCTCCTTGGTGACGTGGCCGACCAGAACGATCGCTGCCCCTGTGGATTTTGCGTAGCGGATCATCGCCTGGGCGGCGGCACGCACCTGGGTTACCGTGCCGGGCGCCGAATCGGCCATATCGGTCCACAGCGTCTGGATCGAATCGAGAATGACCAGATCCGGCCGCTTGCCATCGGCGATGGTGGCGAGGATGTCCTCGACATTGGTTTCGGCGGCGAGCTCGACCGGGGTGTCGGCGACGCCGAGNGCCGAGCCGCTGGGCGCGCAGCCTGATCTGCGCGACCGCCTCTTCGCCCGAGACATAGACGATGCGGTGGCCCTTTGCCGCCAGCGCGGCCGCGGCCTGGGTGAGCAGCGTCGACTTGCCGATGCCGGGATCGCCGCCGACCAGCAGCGCCGAGCCGCGCACGAAGCCGCCGCCGGTGGCGCGGTCGAGTTCGCCGATGCCGGAGACGATGCGCGGCGCGTCCTCGATGTCGCCGGAGAGGCTGGTCAGCACCACCGCGCGGCCCTTGCGTGCATTGCGCGTATTGGCCGGGCCGGAACCTATGCCGCCTGACGTGCCTTCCTCGACCAGCGTGTTCCACTCGCCGCAGGCATCGCATTTGCCGGCCCAGCGCTGATGCACCGATCCGCAATTCTGACAGATGAACTGGATACGGGACTTGGCCATCAGTTTATTGGTTCCAAGAGGTATTTGGAACGATCCCAGTAAATCGGCAAAGCATTTTCGACTGTATCGAAATGAGTGCGGCGCTGGCCGTTGCTCTGAGCCCAATTGTCGTATGCCGACCAACATGCATAGATGAACAAATTTACCGCCAAATCATTGTCTCGCCTGACTTCTTCATGCAGCGTTTCGAACAATCGCCTGAGCGCTAACGAGAGGCGGCGGTCCTGAAGCCGATGCATGAGAAGGAATGCACACCCGATCGCAGCGACAGACGTACTCTGCCGAGAGTCCCCTGACCAAAGTGCCAAAAGGCCCAGAAGATCATCGATGTCGCGAGTCGTTCCCAGCTTCCAAATCCGATAGAGGCCGGTCACTGCCGCGCTTCGCGTATAGTCTTCGACATGCTTGGCAAGGAATTTCCTCACCAATTCAACGTTCTCGGGCGTCGGTTCGCTCGAGTAGCAGAACACCAGCAAACCGGCGTGCGATTCCGTGCGAGAAATTGACCCGGCAGATCTCAAATATTCAGTGAGTTGCGCGCGTTCATCCTCGGAGATGTCATACTCTTCGAATTTTATCCTTTGGTAGATATCGCTAAAGTCCAATCGGCTGCTCCGCGACAATGCCTACTCGAACCGATCCGGCAAATGATGCTCCTCGGCGAGGTCCGAGAAGCGGGTGAATTCGCCCTGGAAGGCGAGGCTGACCGATCCCGTTGGGCCGTGGCGCTGCTTGGCGACGATTACCTCGGCCTTGCCGCGCATCTCGTTCATCTCGTGTTCCCACTTGATGTATTCGTCGGTGCCCGGCTTCGGCTCACGGTTCTTCAGATAATATTCCTCGCGGTAGACGAACAGCACCACGTCGGCGTCCTGCTCGATGGAGCCCGATTCGCGCAGATCCGAAAGCTGCGGGCGCTTGTCGTCACGGCTCTCGACCTGGCGCGACAGCTGCGACAGCGCGATGATCGGCACCGCCAGCTCCTTGGCTAGTGCCTTGAGGCCGGTGGTGATCTCGGTGATTTCCTGGACGCGGTTTTGCGAGGATTTCGCGCTCGATCCCTGCATCAGCTGGATATAGTCGATAACGATGACGTCGAGGCCGCGCTGGCGCTTCAGGCGACGCGCGCGGGCCGACAGCTGAGCGATGGAAATGCCGCCGGTCTGGTCGATGAACAGCGGGATTTTCTGCATTGTCTGCGAGCAGGCGACCAGCTTTTCGAAATCCATCTCGCTGATCTCGCCGCGCCGGATTTTCGACGACGGGATTTCCGTCTGTTCGGAAATAATGCGGGTGGCCAGCTGTTCGGATGACATTTCGAGCGAAAAGAAGCCGACGACGCCGCCATTGGCCGCCTTGAACGAGCCGTCCGCCTGCTGCGCCGGGACATAGGCCTCGGCGATGTTGAAGGCGATATTGGTGGCGAGCGAGGTCTTGCCCATGCCGGGGCGGCCGGCAATGATGATCAGGTCGGACGACTGCAGGCCGCCCATGCGGCGGTCGAGATCGCGCAAGCCGGTAGCAACGCCCGACAAATGCCCGTCGCGCATATAAGCCGCATTGGCCATGTCGACGGCGGTCTTGACGGCATCGGTGAAGCTCTCGAAGCCGCCATCGTAGCGGCCGGTTTCGGCCAATTCGAACAGGCGCCGCTCGGCATCCTCGATCTGGTCGGAGGGCGACATGTCGACCGGCGCGTCATAGGCGATGTTGACCATGTCCTCGCCGACAGTGATTAGCGCGCGCCGCGTCGCCAGATCGTAGATGGCGCGGCCATAGTCGGTGGCGTTGACGACGGTGACGGCCTCGACCGCCAACCGCACGACATATTGCGCCACCGTCATGTCGCCGACCTTCTCGTCGGCCGGCAGGAAGGTCTTCAGCGTGATCGGCGTCGCGATCTTGCCCATGCGGATGAGCTCGGCCGCGACCTCGAAGATCTTTCTATGCAGCGGCTCGTAGAAATGGCCGGGCTTCAGGAAGTCGGAGACGCGGTAGAAGGCATCGTTGTTGACCAGTATGGCGCCGAGCAGCGCCTGCTCGGCCTCGATGTTGTTCGGCGCCTCGCGATAGAGCGGTGTTTCCGCCACGCCGAATTTTCGTGCTGCCTCTGCCATGATGTCCCCGGTCCTGATCCCCGTCTCTCGATATCAGAACGAGACAAGTCGGTGATGACTTATCTGCATCAGTCCCCAACCAACCAACTTTGATGCCCGCGATTCACAGCCAGGATCTTCCGGTGGAAAGAATCTCGATTGACTCGAATCAAGATGGCGAGCCTAGCCGTTCTCGGGCGAGAACAAAACAGGAAAATAGCTGCCGGTCATTCCGGCAAGGCATCACCCCAATCCAGTCGCCGCGCGGCCTTGAACGTCTCGCCGTCGCGCTTGGTGAACAGTCGCTCGGCAGCACCCCCATCCTGTTGGCAAAGCTTCAGCAAGACCTTGCCGGAGCCCGACTTCGGCGGTGCGATCACTCGCGCTCGAAGCGGAGCGGCCGGATGGCGGGAGGCCGCGACAAAGATGAATTTCTCGTCCTCCCACGGCACCTCGGCATCCTTGGCCAGACGGTGCAGGCGCGAGCGGGCGACGCGGCGGGCGAAATGGCACCAATCGGGGGCGACGAGCGGGCAGGGCGCCTCATGCGGGCAGGGCGCAAGCACGTGCGCGCCCGCCTCGATCAACTGCCGCCGCACGGCAAGAATACGCTGCCAGCCGGCCGGCGTGCCCGGCTCGACCACCAGCAGCGTGTCTGCGGTCAGCTGCCAGAGCCGGTCGACGAGTTTTGCCAGCGATGCCGGCGCGATCTCATCCAGCACATAGGCTGAAGTCACCAGCTCGGCCGGCTCCAGCTCGGCCAGGTCGATAGTGACATCGCCGGTCCGCCAGGCGGTCCTGGCAGTGACCGCCTCGGCGGCAAGCGCTTCGCCGACGCGTCGCACCGCGGCACCGGCCTCGAGCAGCACCGCCTGTTCGAGATCCGGCCAGAGATCGATTGTGGCCCAAAGCACCGTACCAGGGCCGGCGCCGACATCGAGCAGGGTTTTTGGGAAAAAATCCGGCCGTGCCTCGCTGACCGCATCGAGGCTGGCGCGGATGGCGGCATAGGTCGCCGGCAGCCGCGTTGCCAGATAGGCCTTCACCGCCATCTCCTCGGCCATGTGCAGGCGGCCGTCGCGCAACTCGGCGCGGTAGCGGTCCGACAGCGTCTTTGCCGCTTGCTTAAGCATCGGCAACGGCACCTGTTCGAGAAGGCGCTCGACGCCTTGTCTAAGCGGGATGGGCAGTTCCATCGCTTAGGCAGTCCGAGGTACGAGCAGAATGACCGAGGCGCCAACGATGCAGATCGCGGCACCGGCAAGATCGCAGCGGTCGGGGTGCACGCCTTCCGCCAGCCACAGCCAGGCCAGCGAGGCGGCAATGTAGATGCCGCCATAGGCGGCATAGGCCCGGCCCGCCGCGCTGGTGTCGACCAGCGCCAGCAGCCACGCGAATAGCACGAGCGAGACGAGACCGGGCGCCAACCACAGCGGCGACTTGTCCAGCCGCCACCACGCCCAGAACGAAAAGCAGCCGGCGATCTCGGCAAGTGCGGCGGCGACGTAGAGGAGGTAGGTCATGAAAAAAGGTCCCGCGTTGACGGGACCCTTTTCAGCGTGCCGGCCGGCAATGGCAAGCGGCAATGGTGCAATCGCAGGCAGTCTACTCCGGATCCGCCACCTTGCGGCGGCGAGTGGGCTTGGCCGCAGAAGCCTTTTCACGACGTCCAAGATCGCGCATCTCCAGCGCCTTCTCGCAACTGGCCATGTAGTCGCGCGTCATCGGCAGCGTGTCGTTCTTCTTGGCAATCTGGATTTGGAAAATCACCAGATCCTGCCAGCGGAAAGCGGCTTCCGAGGCGGCAAGATAGAACTCCCACATGCGGCAGAAGCGCTCGTCATAAATCGCCTTGGCCTTGTCGCGGTTGGCGGCGAAGCGCTCGCCCCAATGCTTTAGCGTCTCCGCATAATGCAGCCGCAGGACCTCGATATCGGTGACGACGAGCCCCGATTTCTCGATGGCCGGCATCACTTCGGAGAGTGACGGGATGTAGCCGCCCGGGAAGATGTACTTGCGGATGAAGGCGCTGGTTGCCCACGGCACGCCGGAGCGGCCGATCGTGTGCAGCAGCATGACGCCGTCCGGCTTCAGCAGCGTCGCCGACTTGTCGAAGAAGGTGCGGAAATGATTGACCCCGACATGCTCGAACATGCCGACGGAGACGATGCGGTCGAAACGTTCATTGAGCTCGCGATAGTCCTTGATGTCGAAATGCACCCGGTTTTGCAGGCCTTGCGCATGGGCGCGGTCGGTGGCGACGCCGTGCTGCTCGGTCGACAGCGTCACGCCTTGCACGTCGACGTCGAACGCCTTGGCTAGATAGAGCCCAAGCCCACCCCAGCCGGAGCCGATATCAAGAACCGTCTGGCCGGCCTTCAGCCTGAGCTTGGCGGCGATATGGCGCTTCTTGGCCGCTTGTGCCTCGTCGAGCGTCATGTCCGGCTGCTCGAAATGCGCGCAGGAATACTGCATGTCCTCATCGAGGAAGAGGCGGTAGAGATCGCCCGACAGATCGTAATGGCGCTGCACGTTGCGGCGCGCCCGCGACGCCGTGTTGATCTGCTGCAGGCGCCGGAAGGCGTGGCGCAGACCTTCGATCGCCTTCGACCAGGTGGCATCGATACCGCCGCTGCCCATGTTCTGGAAAGCAATCCGCATCACCCCCAGCACGCCGCCCTCGAGAATGTCGAGTTCACCGTCCATGTAGGCTTCCGGCACCGCCAGCATCGGATCGAAGGTTATTGCGCGCTCGGCATGCCTTGTCTTGATGTGCATGTGCACCGGCTCGCCGCTGCCGTCACCGAAAGTCACCATCGAGCCTTGCGGCCCTGTCACCTTGAGATTGCCTATGCGGACCAGGCGGTCGAGAACGCGTTTCAGCAGAATATTCATGACCAATTGTCCCCTCTCGGCCAGACATGCTGTCCTATTCTGCATCAAGATATAGGGGTTCGAAAAGTTCCATTTGGCATAAAAATGCCCGGGTACGAGGCCCGGGCATTGGTCCAGAATAGCGATTAGCCGGCGAATGCCGACGAATCACGATCAGCTGTTGTCTTCGCCGCCTTCGAACTCGGCATTCGGATCGAAGAAGTTTTCCGGCCGCGCATTATCGTTGATGTCCTCGCCGTAGATGGCTTCGGCGGTGGTCAGTGTTTCGCCCTTGGCCTGGCGCTCGGCTTCGTCGGCCGTGCGGGCAATGTTGAGCGTGATGGTAACCTCGACTTCCGGGTGCAGTGCGATCGCCACATTGGTGACGCCGATGGTCTTGATTGGCTGGTTGAGCAGGATCTGGTTGCGGTTGACCGAAAAACCTTCCGCCGTCACCAGCTCGGCGATGTCGCGCGTCGAGACCGAACCATAAAGCTGACCGGTTTCGCCGGCCGAGCGCACGGCGATGAAGCTCTTGCCGTCGAGCTTTTCTGCAATCTGCGCGGCTTCGGACTTGCGCTCCAGGTTGCGGGCTTCGAGCTGGGCCCGCTGTCCCTCGAACTTCTTCTTGTTAGCTTCGTTGGCGCGCAGCGCCTTGCCTTGCGGCAGCAGGAAATTGCGGGCGAACCCGTCCTTGACCTTGACGGTATCGCCCATCTGGCCGAGGCGGGAAACGCGTTCGAGAAGAATGACTTCCATGGTTTTGTTCCTTCGCTTGGGCGCTATCCTCAGGATCGGCGCCGAGTTGTCTGGAACAGGTCAGGAAGCTGGGGCGTCGCCGCCTGTGTCGCTGTCCTGCCTGTCGCGGCAGTTAGGATCTCTTGTCGAAATCCAACCCGGGATTTGGTGTTCGATCCGGCTACGCCCGTCGTGGCCGGTGAAAAAGCGGGCGGCGAACCGCCCGCCTGAAGTGTTAGCGGACCACGTAGGGCAGCAGGCCGAGGAAGCGGGCGCGCTTGATCGCCTTGGCGAGTTCGCGCTGCTTCTTCTGGCTGACGGCGGTGATACGCGATGGCACGATCTTGCCGCGCTCGGAGATGTAGCGCTGCAGAAGCCGCACGTCCTTGTAGTCGATCTTCGGCGCGTTGGCGCCGGAGAACGGGCAAGTCTTGCGGCGACGGTGGAAGGGGCGCCGGGTTGGGATCTGGTTGATGTCGACCATTATTCTGCGGCTCCTTCAAAGCCTTCGCGCGGACGGCGCGGGCCACGATCGGCACCGCCATCGCCGAAGCTGCGCGGCGGACGATCACCACGGTCACCGCGATCGCGGTCGCCGAATGAGCGCGGGCCACGATCGCCACGGTCGCGGTCGCCGAAGCCGCCGCGTTCCGAGCGCTCTTCGCGCTTCTGCATCATTGCCGACGGACCTTCCTCATGCGAATCGACCTTGATGGTCAGGAAACGCAGCACGTCCTCGGACAGGCCCATCTGGCGCTCCATTTCATTGAGCGCGGCCGGCGGGCAGGTGATGTCCATGAGTGTATAATATGCCTTCCGGTTCTTGTTGACCCGGTAGGTGAGGGACTTCAGTCCCCAGTTCTCGACCCGGCCGACGGACCCGCCATTCGCGGTGATGACGCCCTTGTACTGTTCGACAAGCGCATCGACCTGCTGCTGCGAGAGGTCCTGCCGGGCAAGAAACACATGTTCGTATAGAGCCATAGTGTTCGTGCCTTTCTTCGTTTCTCTCCCGGTTCCCGGCGGCAAAAGCCTCTGCAACTTCTCTGACCCGCAATCCTTGCGAAGGCGGGGAAGAAAGGAGCATGACGAGACGGTCGAGAGCGGAGACACGGGAGGCGGAAGCGCTTCTGGCTTCACGCGAAGGTTTCGAAAAACCTCCGGCCCTCCGTTCAGCCCCCAGCAAGGACCGGCAGATTGCGGGCGTCTATACAGGAATTTGACCGCAAAGCAAGGCCAAACGACAGGGCAAACGGCCCTACCGTCCCAGAGCGCCACGGGCCTCGACGGCAAGGCGTACGGATTTCCTGAAACCGGACCTTAACCACCATGCGAAGTTCCAGCACCGGCGGGCGTGGCGGCAACCCGTCGTTCATCATGCGGATGCAAAAGCAAACAGTCTGTGCGAGGTCGGCAGCAAGGCGGTTTTGGGGACAAAAATGCTTTTCGACAAATTCTGCCGTTCGAAGAGCGGCAACTTTGCCCTGATGCTGGCGTTCGGGCTGCCTGCGGTTCTGACCGCCGTCGCCTTTGCCGTGGACGTGTCCACCTTGATGAGGGCCAAGGTCAGCTTGCAGAACGCGCTCGATGCCGCGAACCTTGCATCTTCGCATCTCGGCGACATCGAGGCTTCGCGCAAGGACGTCTTCGACCGCTACTTCCAGACCAATGTCGCCGGCCACAGCGAGTTGAGGAACGCCGAAGCGACGCTTACCGTGGAAAGGGGCCTCAATTACATCCAGACAAAGGCTGTCGCCATGGCCGACGTCAATTTGAACTTCGCCTTCCTGTTCGGCAACGACAAGCGCATCACCGTCGATGCCGGCGCCGTCGAATCGACCAATCAGCTCGAAGTCGTGCTGGTGCTCGACAATACCGGGTCGATGGCCAGCAACGATCGCATCGGCGCATTGCGGACGGCGGCGACGGCCCTGATCGACATGCTCGAAACGGCGAAGTCGCCGACGCGCAGCGTACGTGTAGCGGTGGTGCCGTTCGTCACCGCGGTCAACGTCAAGGGCGAGGACTACGATCCGGCCTGGATCGACATGGCCGGCAAATCGCCGAACAATGGCGCCAATTTCCCCTTGGTCGGCGGCAAGCGCGTCAACCATATGGACCTGTTCAAGCAATTGGGCGTCGAATGGAGAGGCTGCGTCGAAGCGCGGCCCGGAACCAACAATGTTTCCGACATTTCGCCCGACCAAAACAAACCGGACACCCTGTTCGTACCCTATTTCGCGCCGGACGATCCAGGTAACGCTAAAAATCCAACCAGCTCCTACGGCAATTCAGCGACCGGCTACAACAATTCCTATCTCGACGATACCGTTGTCACCGTGCTTCCCGGCCTCACCAGCGACATGGCGAAGTACAGTGTTTCGACGATGAAGCTGATCAACGACAAGAGAGGCCCACTGACTATCGGCCCAAACCGGGCCTGTCCGACGCCGATAGTGCCGCTGACCGATGATTTCGACAAATTGCGGAAGGCCGTCGGTGAGATGATCGAATGGAACGGCTCGGGGACCAATGTTTCGGAAGGCTTGTCATGGGGGATGCGGGTGCTCTCGCCGGAACCGCCTTACAGCGACGGCGCGCCGTTCAGGGCGTCAGGCACGACCAAAACGGTGCTGCTGCTCACCGACGGCGAGAATGTTGTCTATGGCGCGAAGGATACGCCACAGAAGTCGGACTATGGCTCCTACGGATTCCTGGCCTCGGGTCGGTTTGGATCCAGCGACCAGACCGCGGCTGCGCGCAATGTCGACGATTGGACAACCAATGTATGCAACACATTGAAGAAGCAGGACGTGCAGATATTCACAGTGCTGCTGCAGGCCGACACCGCAGCCAACCGCAAGCTTTACGAGGCCTGCGCATCGTCGCCGTCGGATTATTACCCGACCAACGACGTCAGTCAGCTCGAAAGCGTCTTCCTGAAAATCGGAAGCTCGATTTCGCAGCTGCACTTGACGAACTGAACGACGTCGGCCGCTCTCCCGCCGCCGCTGCTCAACTCGTGTGTGCAGCCACTTTGCCTGTGGTTTCGGGGAAGAAATCGGGCGCCGCATGGCGCTTGCCGAACATCATGTCGTATTGCAGCAGACGGAAGTCGCGGATTGCCGGATCGATCTCTTTCTGACGCGACCAATCGGGGGTGGCGTCGCCCCCCGGTGCCAAAAGCAAATTGCGGTCGATAACGCGGTAGCGCTCTCGCAACTGTCCGAGGAAGCCGGTGTAATAGGGATGGCTGATGCCGGCTGTCTTCAGGATATGGTAGGGCAGGAAGGACGGGCTGACGGCGCCCAGATCCTCGGCCGGGCCGCTGCGATTCGACCAGACGATCAGCGGCGTCTGGTGGTGCAGCAGCATCTGGTCGGCCGCCTCCTTGCGCGGCGCAACATTGTCCTTCAGGAAGCCGGTCTCGACGTAGACCGGCCCAAGCGGCGGCAGATGGTCGCCGAAGAACGCGATGACGGTCGGCCGCTCGCGTTTCTTCGCCCATTCGATCAGCCGCTCGAGGCCGCGGTCCGCGTCGGAAGAGCCTTCGGCATAGCTCAACAGCGATTCACGCGCCCATTGGCTGATCGGCGCCTGCACCTTGTGGGTCGGATTGTTATAGCGATACGGCTCATACGGCCCGTGGTTCTGCAGGCTGACGGCGAAAAAGAAGACCGGCTCGGCGCTGGTATCGGCTTCGTGGATAATCTCGTCGGTCATCGCAGCGTCCGACGCGAGCGGTCCGCGCTTCTGCATGGGCGGCAACGTCTCCTCGGACTTGAAGTCGTTGAAGCCGAAATCGGCATAGACGGCCCCCCGGTTCCAGAACCAGTTAGTGCCGGGATGGATAGCGCGCGCCCGGTAGCCTTGACTTTTCAGGAAGGTCGCCAGCGAGGGAGTCGGTGTCCGCACATATTGCTGGTAGGGAATGCTGCCCGCCGGCAGGAAGGCGTTGGAAAAGCCGGTCAGGGCCTCGAACTCGATGTTGGCCGTCATGCCGCCGAACTCGGGCGAGAACATGTAACCCGTGCGCAGTGCCCGCACATTGGGGATAGGGTCGGGCGTGATGGTGACGCCGGGTAGCTTGGTCGGATCCCAGAAGGATTCGCTCATGACGACGATGATGTCGGGCTTCTCGGCGGGTACCGAAGCCGTCACCTGCGGTTTGCCGATCGCTTCGATCGCCTTGCCGGAATAGCCGGGCGGCGCCGAGACATGCGCCATCGGGACGTTCAGCGCGAAGGCGAGCGCAAAACCGTTCGAGGCATAGTTTTCCTTCTGGTCCCACATGATCGGGATGATCTGCAGCCGGTCGCGTGTCCACGAGAAAGTGGCATAGTCCATGATGGAGACGAAGAAGGCGATCAGCGGCACCGTCAGCGTCAGCCGGGCAAGGCGGCCCTTGTGGCTGAGTGCCGGAACGCGGCGGCGCCATAGCCGCCAGCCATAGACGAGCAGCGACAGCCCGCCGACGATGCCGATCGCCAGGGCAATGGCGGTTCCCGGGCGATCGCGTACCAGAAGCGGCATCAATGCCACGATCTGCCGGGAATAGAGGAAATCGGTCGGATAGAGCGGATCGCCGAGATACAGCGACTTCTGGTGGCCGACGAACGCCAGCGACAATGTCAGCGGCGCGACGATCATCAGGCTCTGGTGACTGCGGCCGAGCACGGCGTCGAGGCCGATGAGGATCAGCGCAAAAATGATGATCGTGGTCCAGCCGGGTTTGAAAGGCTGCAGAAAGAAATCAATGGTGCCGGCAAAGTTGCCGCGCACGATCAGTTCGATGGCAAACACAAGGATGGCCGCAGCCAGCAAGCTGATAAGGCCATAGCGGATGACAGGCCATTTGCGCGCCGGCAGATAGCCGGTCGACGGATCGCCTTCAAGAAACTGGGGCGCCGCCTCGGCTGCGCTCTGCTTGGTCTTTGCCACTTCAATAGTTCCCCGGCCCGCAACAAAAGCGTCACTCGATTGTCATCGAACTGTCACGCAAAGCTTAGCGCCTGCGGCGGAAATAAGAAGAGCCAGCAAACAAATCGTGAGCGGTTTTCATCATGAGTGATCGCCAAAAAGCCTGCCGAAACAGGCACTCGGCCGATATTACGCGATCAAGGTTGGACTTGACTTGGCCGCACGCCTTGCGTCACAGGCAACGTGAACCAGCAGCTGGGAGCCGCCGATGGCCATCGCATTCACCTTTCCGGGGCAGGGGAGCCAGGCTGTCGGCATGGGCAAGGACCTCGCCGATACCTTTGTGGAATCGCGGCGGATCTTCGAGGAAGTTGACGACGCGCTCGGCGAAAACTTATCGAAGCTGATCTGGGAAGGCCCGGAAGAGACGCTGACGCTGACCGCCAACGCCCAGCCGGCGCTGATGGCGGTGTCGCTTGCCGCAATCCGGGCGCTGGAGGCGCGCGGCTTCTCCCTGAACGGCAAGGTCACCTATGTCGCCGGCCACTCGCTCGGCGAATATTCGGCACTTGCGGCCGCAGGTTTCGTTTCGGTCGCCGACGCCGCCCGGCTGTTGCGCATCCGCGGCAACGCCATGCAGGCGGCTGTGCCGGCCGGCGAGGGCGCCATGGCGGCGATCATCGGGCTGGAACAGGCCGACGTCGAAGCCGCTTGCGCAGAGGCCGCCCAGGGCGCCGCCAAAGATCCCGCACAAGCCTTGGTTTGCCAGATCGCCAATGACAATGGCGGCGGCCAGCTGGTGATCTCCGGCGCCAGGCCAGTGGTCGAACTGGCGGCGAGGCTATGCACGGAGAAGGGCGCCAAGCGGGCGCTGATGCTGCAGGTCTCGGCGCCCTTCCATTCGACATTGATGAAGCCTGCGGCCGAGATCATGCGGGAGGCGCTGGCCGCCGTGACGAAGAGTGCGCCGGTCGTGCCGCTGGTCTCCAATGTTACGGTGACCCCGACGAGCGATCCCGACGAGATCGCCCGCCGACTCGTCGAACAGGTGATCGGGCGCGTGCGCTGGCGCGAAACGGTGGAGTGGTTCGGCAGCAACGGCGTTGCGACGCTTTACGAAGTGGGCGCCGGCAAGGTGCTGTCGGGGCTGGCCCGCCGCATCAACCGCGATATTGCCACCACTGCCATCGGATCCGCGGCGGATGTCGAGGCGGCGCTGGCGGCGCTTGCATAATCAACTGGCGATTTGACCCCGCTCCATGCGAAGGGTGTTCGCTCAGATCAGGAGGCAAGAATGTTCGAATTGACCGGCCGCAAGGCGCTCGTCACCGGCGCATCGGGAGGTATCGGCGAGGCGATCGCCCGCGTGCTGCACGGCCAGGGCGCCATCGTCGGCCTGCATGGCACACGTATCGAGAAACTGGAGGCGCTGGCCGCCGAACTGGGCGACCGGGTCAAGCTTTTCCCGGCCAATCTTTCCAACCGCGACGACGTCAAGGCGCTCGGCCAGAAGGCGGAGGCCGACCTCGAAGGCGTCGACATCCTCGTCAACAATGCCGGCATTACCAAGGACGGGTTGTTCGTGCGCATGGCTGACGCCGACTGGGATAGCGTGATCGAGGTCAACTTGACCGCCGTGTTCCGGCTGACCCGCGAGCTTACCCATCCGATGATGCGCCGCCGCCATGGCCGTATCATCAACATCACTTCGGTGGTCGGCGTCACCGGCAATCCCGGCCAGACCAATTACTGCGCCTCCAAAGCCGGTATGATCGGCTTTTCCAAATCGCTGGCGCAGGAGATCGCTACCCGCAATATCACCGTCAACTGCGTCGCCCCAGGCTTCATCGAATCGGCGATGACCGCCAAGCTCAACGACAAGCAGAAAGAGGCGATCATGGCGGCGATCCCGACCCGGCGCATGGGCACGGGCGCCGAAGTCGCCTCTGCCGTCGCCTACCTAGCTTCTAACGAGGCAGCCTACGTCACCGGCCAGACCATTCATGTGAATGGCGGCATGGCAATGATCTAACACTTGGGAAAACGCTTCATTCCGTCTTGGATGCACGGGATTTTTCGTGTAATGCCGCCCGCAACCCGGCGGTTCGGGCAAAAACCGGTCCTGTTCCGCTGCGTTTCCGGCAGGACCATCTTTCAGCTTGATTAGCGGCATTCTGCCCGCTAACGAAGACAGACAACCAAAAGACGAGGATGCCCAAATGAGTGACACCGCAGAGCGCGTCAAGAAGATTGTCATCGAGCACCTTGGCGTCGATGCCGACAAGGTGACGGAGCAGGCGAGCTTCATCGATGATCTGGGCGCGGACAGCCTCGACACGGTCGAACTTGTCATGGCGTTCGAAGAAGAGTTCGGTGTCGAAATCCCGGACGACGCCGCCGAGACCATCCTGACTGTTGGCGATGCGGTGAAATACATCGACAAGGCCTCCGCCTGACGCTATTTGCAGTCATCACCGGGGAGGACCTGCGATGAGGCGTGTCGTCGTCACGGGCCTTGGGCTGCTTTCGCCGTTCGGCATGGGCTTCGAGCACAGCTGGAAGGAGCTTCTGACCGGCCGCAGCGCAGCCAAGCGCATCACCGAATTCGAGGTGGAAGACCTTGCTTGCAAGGTAGCCCACGTCATTCCGCGCGGTGACGGCTCCAATGGCACTTTCAATCCTGAAGCCGTTCTCGAGCCGAAGGAACTGCGCAAGATCGGCGACTTCATCCTGTACGGGATCGCGGCCGCCGACGAGGCACTCAAGGATTCCGGCTGGCAGCCGAAGACGCATGAGGAACAGTGCGCCACCGGCGTGCTGATCGGTTCGGGCATCGGCGGCATCGAAGGCATCGCCGAGAATGCGATGATCCTCAAGGAACGCGGTCCGCGCCGCATCAGCCCATTCTTCATCCCTGGCCAGATCATCAACCTCGTCTCCGGTCAGGTCTCGATCCGGCATGGGCTGAAAGGCCCCAACCATGCCGTCGTCACCGCTTGCTCGACCGGTGCGCACGCCATCGGCGATGCCGCCCGGCTGATCATCTGGGGCGATGCCGACGTTATGGTCGCAGGCGGCGCCGAAGCGCCGGTGACGAGACTGTCGATCGCCGGGTTCGCCGCTTGCCGCGCGCTCTCCACCGAGCGCAACGACGCGCCACAAACGGCCTCACGCCCCTATGATCGCGATCGCGACGGCTTCGTCATGGGCGAGGGCGCCGGCGTTGTCGTGCTCGAGGAGCTCGAACACGCCAAGGCCCGCGGCGCCAAGATCTATGCCGAGGTCACCGGCTACGGTCTGACCGGTGACGCCTATCACATCACCGCGCCTGCCGAAGACGGCGACGGCGCTTTCCGTTGCATGACCGCGGCGCTGAACCGGGCGAAGCTGACGCCGGCCGATGTCGACTACATCAACGCGCACGGCACCTCGACCATGGCCGATACGATCGAACTCGGCGCCGTCGAGCGGCTGGTCGGCAACGCCGCCTCGAAGATATCGATGTCGTCGACCAAATCGTCGATTGGCCACCTGCTGGGCGCGGCTGGCGCTGCCGAGGCGATCTTTTCGATCCTCGCCATTCGCGACAACATCGCGCCGCCGACCATCAATCTTGACAATCCGGAGCGCGAAACGGCGATCGACCTGGTGCCGCACAAGCCGCGGGCCCGGCAGATCGACGTGGCGCTGTCCAACTCCTTCGGCTTCGGTGGCACCAACGCCTCGCTCGTCTTCCAGCGCTACAATGGCTGACCGCTCTGCCGGTTTCCGTCTGCCGTCAATTTTGCCATATTCGCCCCTACTCTGCCCGAGGGGATTCGTCGCAAGATCAAATGGTAGGGCGCTATGAACACAAATCCGGCCGATAACGGGGAATTCGGGCAACGGGCAGCAACGCCCGGCCCGATCGTGCCGAAGACGGCCAGCGAGGCGTTGCGGCCCGAGGCCGGCACGCCGCCGCCGAAGCGCTCGCGTGCCTCGCGCAGCCAGTTCGTCGTGTTCATGAACTTCGTCATCTCTTCGGTGATGCTGATGGTGCTGGCGGCAGGCGTTGCGCTGTATTTCGGCAAGCAGGAGTTCAACGAGCCCGGCCCGTCGGCCAATGGCGACACTTTCCTGGTCAAGCCGAATAGCGGCGTCCAGGAGATCGCCGACCAGCTTGAGCGGCGAGGGCTGATCAGCGACGCCCGCATTTTCCGCCTTGGCGTGCGCGCCTTCGGCAATGATTCCGCCCTGAAGGCCGGCGAATACGAGATCAAGCCGCAGGCGTCGATGCACGATATCATGGAACTGCTGAAGAGCGGCAAGTCGGTGATGTATTCGCTGACTATCCCCGAGGGGCTGACGGTCGCGCAGGCGCTGCAACGGATTGCCGAGCAGGACGCGCTGACCGGCGATATGCCGTCGACCACTCCACCTGAGGGCAGCCTCGCCACCGACACGCTGCGTTTCACCCGCGGAGCAACACGCCAGCAGATGGTCGACAAGCTTCTGGCCGACCAGAAGAAGCTGGTCGACGAGGTCTGGCAGCGCCGAGCGCCGGATTTGCCGATCGCCAACGTTGAGGATTTTGTCACCCTAGCCTCTATCGTCGAGAAGGAGACCGGCAAGGGCGATGAACGCTCGCGCGTAGCCGCCGTCTTCCTCAACCGGCTGGCCAAGGGTATGCGGCTGCAGTCGGACCCGACCATCATCTACGGCCTGTTCGGCGGCAAGGGCAAACCCATCGACCGCCCGATCTATCAGTCGGACATCCAGAAGCCGACGCCCTACAACACCTATCTGATCAACGGCTTACCGCCGACGCCGATCGCCAATCCCGGCCGTGCGGCGCTGGAGGCAGTCGCTAATCCGTCGAAGACCAGCGATCTCTACTTCGTCGCCGACGGCACCGGCGGGCACGTCTTTGCCTCGACGCTCGATGAGCATAACGAGAATGTCGCTCGCTACCGGGCACTGCTGAAAAAGCAGGCGCAGGACGCCGCCAAGGCCGGGGCAACCAATACCGGAGCCGACACGCCGGCGGGAGCCATCGTTGACGATGCGGGCGCCACCGCCGCCCAGTAGGGCCGGACGCCATCAGGTTGGCCCTGTGCATGTCCGGGTGGATGTGCAAGGGCTGCTATGGCATTGAAATTCACATGATCCTGTCCGGAGAAAATCGCTCCGGCTTGAGGGGCATTCGGCAAAGGGACGCACGGCTACATGAACTTGCAGAGCATGACCGGTTTTGCGCGCAGTGTCGCCGAACACGACGGCACTTCGATTGCCTGGGAAGCCAAGTCCGTCAACGGCAAAAGCGTCGAGGTCAGGCTGCGGCTGCCGCAAGGTTTCGACCGGCTGGAGCCGGCCGTCCGGCAGACGGTGCAAAAGCGTTTTGCGCGCGGCAATTTCCAGATGACGCTGACCATTGGCCGCGCCGCCGGCGCTCAAGCGCAACCCGTGGTCAACGAGGCTTTCCTGAAGGATCTGGCGGGCTTGGCCAAGCGGCTGCAGGAGCAGTTCGGAGTAGCCCCTGCGGCGGCCGACGGCCTGCTTGCGCTGCGCGGCGTCCTCGACATTCCCGAAACCATCGAAACCGAAGAGGCGCGCAGTGCGCTCGATACCGCAATACTGTCGGCGCTGGAAGCAGCACTGAACGGGCTGCAGCAGGCGCGCCAGGGCGAAGGTGCGGCACTTCGTTCCCTGCTGTCCGGCCATATCGATGCCATCGAGGCGCTGACGCTGCGGGCCGAGGCCGATCCATCACGCGAACCGGCCACGATCCGCGAAAGGCTCGCCGAGCAGATCCGCCTGTTGATGGACGCGTCTGCCAACCTGGACGCCAGCCGGCTGCATATGGAAGCGGCGTTCCTGGCCACCAAGGCCGACATACGCGAGGAAATCGACCGGCTGAAGACACACGTGGCGTCGGGGCGGGCACTGCTCGCCGGCGGTGGCGCCATCGGCCGCAAGCTCGATTTCCTGGCACAGGAATTCAACCGCGAATCGAATACGCTGTGTTCCAAGTCGAATGCTGCCGCGGTCACCGCCATCGGGCTGGAACTGAAGGCGGTCGTCGACCAGTTTCGCGAACAGGTCCAGAATCTGGAATGATCCCGATGCCAAGCCACATGACTGCCAAGCCCCATGACCGCTAGGGATGTGGGTTCCCGCATTCGGCGCCGCGGGCTGATGCTGGTCTTGTCGTCGCCGTCAGGCGCCGGCAAGTCGACGATTGCGCGCAATCTGCTGGAGAGCGATTCCAGCCTGGAATTGTCGGTCTCGGTCACCACGCGGCCACGCCGCGGCAGCGAGATCGAGGGCGTCCATTACCACTTCCGTACCATGCGCGAGTTCGAGCGGCTGCGCGATTCCGATGCGCTGCTCGAATGGGCGGAGGTGCACGGCAATTGCTACGCGACGCCGCGCGAGCCGGCTGAACAGGCGCTGGCCGAAGGCCGCGACATGCTGTTCGACATCGACTGGCAAGGCGCTCAGCAACTCAAGGAGAAGATGCGCGCCGACATCGTCTCGATATTCATCCTGCCGCCATCGATGAAGGAATTGAAGGCGCGGCTGAAGCGTCGCGCCGAGGACCAGGAAGCGGTGATCGAGACGCGGCTCAAGAACGCCCGCAACGAGATCGAGCACTGGAAGGAATATGATTTCGTCATAGTCAACGACGATCTCGACCGCGCTTTCGCCGAGGTGCGGGGCATCGTCACGGCCGAACGGCTCAGACGCGATCGCCGGCCGGGCCTGTTCGATTTCGTCTCGGGGCTGCTCGACGAAAAGACGGATTGATCAAGGCGCTGTCCCCGCGACCAGGATCAGATTGCGGCTGAGCGCGGCGTCGCGCAGTTCCAATGCCGCGGCATATTCGGCGGAGCGGTACCAACGCCGCGCCGTGTCCATGTCGGGGAATTCCACGATGATCAGCGGCCCGGGAGACCAGTCGCCTTCCAACCTTTCCACCTCGCCGCCGCGTACCAGATAGCGCCCGCCATGCTGGGCGATGGAGGCAGCCGCGCTGGCGCGATAGGCTTCGATAGCCTCTGCGTCACGGATCGTGACGTCGGAAATGACATAGGCGGCCACTGTTTGTCTCCGGGCAGGGTTTGTCCGGCTATCTATGCCATGAGAGCGGAAATTCCACGCGGACGCTTCCCGGCATCACACCGCGTTGGTCAGGCGAACGAATTCCTCGACGCTGAGCGTCTCCGCACGCCTGGTCGGATCGATGCCGGCGCGGGTGAGCAGTGCCTCGCCGCCGAGGCTTTTCACGCTCTGCCGCAGCATTTTCCGGCGCTGGCCGAATGCCGCTTCGGTGACGCGGCTGAGCCGTTTCACCTCTGCCGGCAAGGGGTTGGCACGCGGCACAAGATGCACCACCGAGGACGTCACCTTGGGTGGCGGCGTGAACGCCTGCGGCGGTACGTCGAAGGCAATCCTCGCCTCCGTCCGCCAGCCGGCCAGCACGCCGAGCCGACCATAGGCCTCGCTGCCGGGGCTGGCTGCAATGCGTTCGGCGACCTCGCGCTGGAACATCAGCGTCATCGATGTGTAGAACGGCGGCCACTCGGTGACGGTCAGCCAGCGGATCAGCAATTCGGTGCCGATATTGTAGGGCAGGTTGGCAACGATTTTCGCCGACCCGCCGCTTCCCGGCACTCCTTTTGCAAGCGCTGCAAAATCAGCTTTCAGCGCATCGCCGGCTACGATCTCGAGCCGACCCGGATAGTGGTTCGCGATCTCGGCCAAGGCCGCCAGGCAGCGCTCGTCGCGCTCGATCGCGACGACCCGCCGGGCGCCGTTGAGGAGCAGGGCACGAGTCAGCCCGCCCGGACCGGGACCGACCTCGATAACCGTAACGTCGCTCAGGTCGCCGGCGGTTCGCGCAATCTTGCTTGTCAGGTTAAGGTCGAGCAGAAAATTCTGGCCCAGCGCCTTTTTCGCCTGCAGCCCATGGCGCTCGATCACCTCGCGCAGTGGCGGCAGGCCGTCTATGCTCATCGGGCTGGGCTCATCAGGCGGGCTCATCGGGTTAAGGCCATCGAATTTGGCTGATTGGGCTCAGGGCCTACGGCCTTTTCCCGGTATCGGCAAGAACGCGAGCGAGTTTCAGCGCTGCAATCAGGCTGCCGGCACGGGCGATGCCCTTGCCGGCGATGTCGAAGGCGGTGCCGTGGTCGGGCGAGGTGCGGACGAAGGGCAGGCCGAGCGTGACGTTGACCGCCTCGTCAAACGCCAGCGCCTTGGCCGGGATCAGCGCCTGGTCGTGATACATACAGAGCGCCACGTCGTAGCCGGCGCGGGCGCGAGCATGAAACAGCGTGTCGGCCGGCAATGGCCCGAAGGCGTCGATCCCTTCCTGCCTCAGCCGGTCGACTGCCGGGCGCACGATCCGCTCGTCTTCGGTGCCCATGGTGCCGCCTTCGCCGGCATGCGGGTTGAGGCCGGCAACGGCGAGCCGCGGCTTGGCAATTCCGAAGCGGTTCGCAAGGTCGGCGGCGGTGATGCGGCCGGTGGCGACGATAAGGTCCGTCGTCAGCTCTTTCGGCACCTCGGCCAGCGCGATGTGGATGGTGACCGGCACGGTGCGCAGGTCCGGTCCGGCAAGCAGCATCACAGGCGTCACTTCGGTGCCGGTGTGAAGCGATGCCAGATGCGCCAGATATTCGGTGTGGCCGGGAAAGCGAAAGCCGGCGTCGTAGAGCGGCTTCTTGGCGATGGGGCAGGTGACGACCGCGGCAGCGCGGCCAGCCAGGCAGTCGGCAACGGCGCGGTCGATCGCCTCGATGATGCCGGCGGCGTTGGCTGGATCCGGGCGGCCGGGACTGTCGACGAAACGGGCAGCAAGCGCCACCACCGGCAGCGCGCGCGAAAACACCCCCGGCGCTAACGCCGGCGTCGTCTCGGCAATCGCGATATCGGTGCCGAGCCTGTGCGCCCGCGCGGCAATCAGTGCCGGATCGGCAAGGAGATAAAAAGACGGAACGCCAGCGCTATCGCGGGCCTGCCAAGCAGCGATGGCGATGTCCGGCCCCACGCCGGACGGATCGCCGACGCTCAACGCCAGCGGAAGCTCTGCGTCAGCCACGGCGCTTCGACTTCAGCGCTCGATTATGCGGGCTTTCTTCCGCAACTCCTCGACATATTTCTTCGAGAGTTCGTCGGCGTTCTTGTCGTTCGAACCTTCACTCTGGAACACCATCTGCGCGGCTTTGTCGTCTGACACTTCGCGCGACGAGCAGATGCCGATGAATTCGACACCGCGGTCGGTTTCGCGCGTCGTGGTGGCGCCGCCGACCTTTGTAGCCTTTATCTGCTCGGCCCAGTCCGCCGGCAATTGGGGCGCCAGCACCCGGCCGAGATCGCGAACGGTGACATCGATCAGGCCCTTGGCGAATTCGCGGGTGGTGTTGCAGCCGTTGAAGCGGGCGCGCATGGCATCGGCTTCGCGTTTGCGCTTGGCCAGCGTCGCGGTTCGCTCGGCGGCCGGCACCACGAAGATGACCTGCTGCAGCATGTACTCTGTGGCGCTCGGTTTGCTGCCGCCTTTTTCGAGCATGCGCTTGACGAGGTCCTGCTCGCTCATTGCGCCGCCACCGTCTCCGGAACGGGAACGCGCGGTCAGCGCCTGGTTCCAGGCCATCTGTGCCCGGATAAACTCCTTGAAATGCTCCTTGGTGACGCCGGATTGCGCCATCGCGCCGTCAAGCTGCTTGAGCGGCATCTTGTTGCTGGTGGCGAAACGCTGATAAGCGGCATCGACCTGCGCGTCGCTGATGCGGATGCCGAGCCGCCGGGCTTCGGCCAGACGCAGCGTCTGGTCGATCATTTCCTGGCCGGCATCGCCCTTTCTGTGCTGCAGGCGCAGGAAAGCGGCCCGATGCTGGATGTCGCCGGTGGTGATCGGTATATTGTTGACGACGTATTTGATCTCGGTGGCGAAAACTGGCCGCGTCACCGCGGTGGTCGAGAACGCCACCAGCAGCGCGAACCCTGCCGAAAAGAGGTATTTCCTCATCGAAAGCATCCCAATTCCATCCCGATTCAGCCGAACCTATCCCAGTTCAGGCCGTCAAAATTCGTGCCTGCTCTATGCGGCGAAACAATGTCGTCCGCCAGCCGCCCCGTTGCCGACCGCTGCCCGTTATTGAATGGTGTCGATGGAGCGTTGCGACGAGCCGAAATCGCCGAGCGTGCGGAACGACAGGTTGAAGCCGACGTTCTGCGATACTTCCTTGGTGTTCAGGTCACGTCTTTCCGAAAACGTCATCAAATAGGTAAAGCACGAATCACTATAGGCAAAGCCGACCCCGTCCTTGACCAGAACGCTCTGCTCCAGATCATATGTGCCGGTGCCAAAGACGCGCCAATTCTCGGCAAGATGTGTCGAGGCGCCGAGCGTAACCTCATGGCGATCGGTCGAGAAGCCATAGAGCGGCTGCGCCTGGATGAAGGCGTATTTGGCGCTCAGCGATACCGGCAGGCCTGAAAAGGCGGCCTTTACCTCAGCGCGGCGGATCTCGAAGCTTTGCTCGTCGAAACGGCCGCTGACCGAGCCGGAAAACCCGCTGGGGCTGTTGAAGCCGACAAGGCCGACATAGTCGGAGGTTGCAGTTTCAAGACCCGAATAGGCGCCGACATTGACCAGGTCCGGCGTGCCGAACGAGTTCTGGCCGCCGAGCTGGTAGGATTGGCCGAACACCGCATTGGTGCCCCAGCCATTGTCATATGCGCCGGAATAGCGCAGCCCGACATTGGCGCGTGTGCCGCCTTCCATGCGGTCATAGCCCGAGAATTTGTCGCGCTCGAACAGCGTCGTGGCGTCGAAGACGAAGCTCTGGGCGTCCTCGTTGGGGACCGCCAGCCCGCCGACATATTGCTCGTTCGGACGCATGAATACCTGCGCCATCGGTTCGAAGACATGGCTGGAACTGGTCATCGAAAACAGCACCGGCCAGCGCATCTCAAGGCCGGCGGTCGCCATGTAGCGGGCAAGCGATGAACGCATATCGTCCTCGACGCCGAGATTGGTCGCCATCTGGTTGATGGCGTCGAGCGAGGCCGAGGAGGCGTTGACGTAGCCGGCGTCGCCGCGCAGCGCCAGGAGCGGTGTCAGCAGAAGCCCGCCATCGGTGGTGAAGGTGCGCTTCCATTCGGCTTCCGCGGTAAGGCGGCCGGATTGACCGTCGATGCCGCGGACGTTGTTGACGGACGAAGGGATGCCCGAATTTGCAAGAGCCGTATCGAGCCTGTCGCGGTCAATGACCCGCGCGTTGACGTCGAACGACAGCTGCCCGCCGGCCACCGGCATGTCGGGGATATAGGCGTAGTCGAGCGAGGGCAGCACCCAGGGCTGCTTGGCGGCGCGTGCAGTCGGATCGCTGGCGAGCGTGTCTTCCTGAACCTCGAAGTGCATGGCGCGCACGTCGAAGTAATTGCGATCGTTGAGCCCCGTCAGGTACACCTCGGAGCGGTGCACGCTATCGTTGAAGCCATCGATGTCGTAGGTGCGCGCGAAATTCTTGTCGCTCTGCAGCAGGATGTCCCAGCCGAAGTCCCAGCGCGGGTTGATGGCGAACTGGCCCTGGGTGCCCATCATGCCGCGGAACCTGTTCGGGTCGCCTTCGGTACCCGAATTCACGTTGTGGCCATTGTCGTCGATGAAGGCGTCGGGATTCTCCTGCCGGATGCCCGCAATCTTCAGGCTGTACTGACCGTTGTTGAAGCGCTGCCTCCACTCGGCCTCACCGAGGAAACCTTGCTTGGTATAGCCGCTGCCAGTGACAGTGAGATCGTAGGTCGGCGAGAGCGCGAAATAATAAGGGACTTTGACACCGACGCCGAGATCGCTCTTGTAGGCGACGCCGGGGATTAGGAAGCCGCTCTTGCGCTTGACCGTTGGGTCGGCGATCTCGAAAGCCGGCAGATAGGCCAGCGGAAAGCCGAAGAACTCGAAATTCGAGTTCTCGAAGCGAACCGTCTTCTTCTCGCCGTTCCAGATGATCTTCCTGGCCTTGATACGCCAGGTCGGCGCTTTGTCGGGCTTGTCCTCGCACGGCTCGCAGGCGGTGTAGACGCCATTGTGGAACGTCGTCAGCACGCCGCCCATGCGCTCCGCGCTTTCGGCGGCGAAATACGCCTTGTCTATGGTCTCGACCCGCAGCGCGTTGACGAAGCCGTCGGCGAAATCGTCAGTGATGTCGGCATGCTGCGAATAGATTTTGGTGCCGTCGCTATTGACGAGTTCGACATTGCCGCTGGCGACGAGGCGTTTGGTGTTGCGGTTGTATTCGACCCGCTGGGCGACGAGACGGTTGCCGCCGTAGTCGATCTGGACGCCGCCGACGGCCGTCACGGTCTGCTTGTCGTTGTCGTAGACCAGCGTATCGGCTGCCAGCAGCATCTGCGTGCCGCTCGGAACCTTCGTTGCCAGCTCACTGACGTCCTGGGCAAAAGCCGGAGCAACCGGGGCGGCGCTGGCAAGCAGGCATGCCAAGGCGCTCGCCGCAGAGAGGCGTGCCAAACCGGCGTGCCTATGGCTGCGCAAAACCGCCTCCCTCACTAGCCGTCTTCCTTGTATAGCAGGAATGTCACCCCGAAGAACATAGCCACGACAACCGGGACCCAAGCCGCTACGGCCGTGGGTACGAATCCCGCTACGCCGAATGCCTTGACCAGCACCGAAACGACATAAAGCAGAAACCCGGCCACGATGCCACCCAGAATCATCGTTGCCGACTGCCCCATCCTCGCAAATCGCATTGATACCGTTGCCGCAATCAGCGTCATCGCGACAAGCAGGAAGGGCAGCGCAATCAGGGAATTGAACTGCATGGCGAAGGCATTTGCCTTGAGGCCGAAGGAGCGGGCCACTTCGATCTTGCCGGGCAGATCGTAGAAGGGAATGGTCTCAGGGCGCGCCAACCGCTCTTGCACGAATTCCGGCTTGAGATTGGTCGGCAGCCGATCGCTGGGTAACGACTGGATGGTACCGTCCCGGAACACCTTGACGTCCTGCAGTTCCCAGTAGCCGTCCCGCAAAAAGGCGCGCGCCGCATCCTTGCGCTCGATGATGTCGCCTTGCGGGCTGAAGCTGAAGAAGACCGCGTCGGCCATCTCCAGGCCTTGATTGAGAATGGCGCGCGCGCCGATGATGGTGTCGCCGGCGTTGGTTTTCTGCCTGATCCAGGGCGCAGCATCGGCCGAGACGCTGTTCGACTTGCCCGAACGGAGCTGGGTCTCGATCTCCTCGGACCAGGAATAGGCGTGCGCGGCTACCGGATTGATGACGCCGACCGACAAGGCTCCAAACAGCAGCGCCCCGATGCAGCACGGCAGCAGGAATTGCCATGCGGAAACCCCGGCGGAACGGGCAATGACCAGTTCATATTTGCGGTTGAGCGACACCAACGTCGCCATCGCCGAGAACAGGCCGACGAACGGCACCGTCTGCAGCATGATCATCGGCATCCTGAGCCCCGAAATGGCGAACGCAGTTGCGTAGGTGAAGCCCGGCACGCCGGTCGTGCGGCCGGAAAGCTCGGTGAAATCGATCAGGAACACCAGCGCCAAGAGGCCGATGAAGAACCAGATGGTGATCGTCACATAGCGAAAGAAGAAGTACCGACCCAGAGTCCAGCCCATCAGCCGGCCCCCTGTCCGGATGCGCCACGCCTGGCAAAACGGAGCTTGATGGCGCCCCAGCCGTCACTGAAGCGGCCGGCAAGATTGGTTATCCAATCGGCCCAGGCAACCGGCAGTTCCATGGTCCGGTTGGACACGATGAACCAGATGGCGATCGCCGATGCCACGATCGGGACGCCGTAGACCATATAGGCATATTGCGGCACCTTGTCGGCCTTGCCGGCGGCAAAGAACCCGAGCCAGCGCACGAACAGTGCGATCGCGATTGCCGTGATCAGCGGGTGCACACGTGCCTCGCGATGCGAGCGTGCGTCTCCGGCGACGGCGAGCGCGATCAGCGCGAAGACGAGCGAATAGGACCACTCGGAAAAACGCTGGTTGAGCTCGGCCAGGTACCTGTTCGGCTTTTGCTGGTACATCTTGTCGTTCGGACTGGGATTGAGCAGATACTGGGTCGTCCGGTCCTTCGGCAAAAGCAGGATGTCAGATGATGCCGACATGAAAGCGGACAAGTCGAAGGCGTAAGAGGTGAACCGGATCACCGAGAGGTCGCCGGTCATGGTTTTGCGATGGATGACGCCGTCATTCATCATCAGCACCTTCTCGTCGCCGCGTTCGATGATGCTGCCGGTCTTGGCGTAGTAGATGAGATTGACGCCTTCTTCGCGCGAATCGGCGACGAAGATGCCGCCGAGACGGTTGTCGGGAAGCCGTTCGCCAACCTGCAGGAACAGGCCGTCATCGATCTTGCGGAAGGTGCCTTCCTGGATGATCAACGACAACAGATCGGCACGCGACGACGCAATCAACTCGCGGTTCTTCTGGCGTGCGTAAGGGTCGACGCCATTGTCGACGGCGAAGGAAAAAACGCTGGCTGCAAGTGCCAGAAGCATGATCGGCCTGACGATGGTCCAGCGTGAAGCGCCGGCGGCATTGATGACGGCCAGCTCCGAATCCGAATTCATCACGCTGAGGATCTGGGCGACCGCGACCACCAGGGCGAACGGCACGACGATCGGAACGATCGTCGGGATGATCAGCGCTGCGACTTCGAAGAAGGTGAGGGCCGACTGACCGCTATCGGTGACGAGGTCGATGCGGGCGAGCACCTGAGTCGTCCAGACGATCGCCAGCGTCCAGACGAGCGCCAGCGCGAATACCGCGAAAGCACGGCGCATGATGTAGCGTTCAACGACCTTCATGAAGGCTTTTCTCGGCGATTTCGAACGGCATCATGCCTTGGAACAAGGTAGTCGTCCGGCGCCGGCTGCACAACTGGCTCAGTTTGGCGGTTCGATCCGGGTTCAGTCCCGGATCGCAAAATCCGCTGGGCCGGAGTGTCGGCGGCAATGGATAAGAAAGAGCGAACATTGTTGGTTAACAACAGGTTGCGGCGGGAAGCGGGGCCGTGCCGCGACGAATCGTGGATGGTTCGATATCGCATATGGGAGCGATTTCGGCCAAAGTCTTGTCAAATGCGGCAAAACGACCAAATGTCGCGCCGGTCGCGACCGCCGCGGCGTGATAAGACGGGTCAGGATCTGTTGAGCCCCAGCATGGAAGCGGAAAAATTGCGCAGTCAAACCGGTCGGGAAACCGTCTTTGACGGCGCGATCGTGGTCGGGGCCGGCGCGGCCGGCCTTGCCGCCGCCCACGCCTTGATGAAGGCCGGCGTACCGACGCTCGTCCTGGAAAAGGAGAGCCGGCTTGCCGAACCCTGGCATCGGCGGCACCAGCGGCTGCACCTCAATACGCATCGCGATCTCTCGACGCTGCCCGGCATCGGCTATCCCGCAGGCACCCCGGCTTTTCCGCATAAATCGGCCGTCATTCGCCATCTGAACGATTTCAGCCAGGCGCATGGTCTGCCGGTCGCATTCGGCGTTGCCGTTGAAGAGATCACGTTCGACGGCGATCACTGGACCGTGCGGACGAACTCCGGACGTCGTCTGGCGCGCCATGTCGTCGTCGCCACCGGGCGCGACCGGCAGCCGTTTATTCCCGCGTGGAAAGGCATGAAGGATTTTGCAGGCCGGATTATCCATTCGGCCGATTTTGGCGAGGCGAAGGACTACGTCGGCAAAAAGGTGCTGGTCGTCGGAGCCGGCAATTCGGGGTTCGACGCACTCAACCATCTTGCGAATGCAGATGCCCAAAGCATCTGGCTGTCGGCCCGCAACGGCCCGTCGCTGCTGCCGAAACGCATCGGCAAGGTCGCCGTCCACAGGCTTTCACCGTTGATGGCGAGCTTGCCGGTGCGGCTGGCCGATGCGGTGATGGCGACAACCCAGCGCCTGGTTTTCGGCGACCTGACGAAATTTGGGCTTCCGCCGGCTCCCATAGGCGGTGCGAGCCGTCTGAGCGCCGACTACACCGCGATCGCAGCCGATGACGGCGCGGTTCGCGCCATAAAGGCAGGCACGATCGTGGTGGTGCCACCATTGCGGGAATTTACCCCAGACGGCATCGTATTGAATGACGGCAGGTTGATCACGCCCGATATCGTCATTGCGGCGACCGGCTATCGCACCGGTCTGGACCAGATGTTCGGCAAGCTCGGCGTTCTCGACGGCAAGGGCGTTCCGCTTTTCAACGGCGGCGATGCCGATCCGAAATTGCCCGGTCTGTGGTTTACCGGCATGCGGCCGAGCATTCGCGGTTGTTTCGCCAACGCCCGCATTCAGGCCAGGGCGATAGCGGCGCGGATTGTCAAGCAGCGATGATGAGCCGGACTATGCCGATTGTTCCGCCCGCAATAGACACGCCTTGTTGAGCGTGCTCGAACCGAAAGGTCAATGATCATGACGCCAGTCAGCATTCGCTACATGGTCGATGATGTCGCCGCCTCGATCGACTTCTACTGTGGACATCTGGGCTTCGCTGTTGAACAGGACGCGCGACCGGCTTTTGCTTCCGTCACACGCGGCGCTTTACGGCTCCTTCTAAGCGGACCCGGCAGTTCGGGTGCACGGGCGATGCCGGATGGCCGGCAGCCGGTGCCGGGAGGTTGGAATCGCATCCTGTTGGTGGTGCCGGACCTGAAAGAAGAGGTTGCGCGCCTCAAGAGTGCTGGACTTGTCTTTCGCAACGATATCATAACGGGCGTCGGCGGTTCCCAGACGCTGCTCGAAGACCCATCGGGCAATGTCATCGAGCTGTTTCAACCCGCCGCTCACTGACGAACGTTTCTCGCAATAATCCAACTCACTTCCCCGAAAGCAGGACATGATGAATTCGAGACCCTCGATCGCCTTTGCCAAATTCGCCGCGCCCAAAAAAGGAAGCGTTTTCGTTCTGGTGGCCGACGAGGGCGGCCTCAGCGATGCCGCCAGGGCTTGCGATCCGGCAAAGACCCTCGAGCGGGCTTTTCCGGTCGCCGACTTCACCGGCAAATTCGCCAGCCTGGTCGAAGTGCTGGCACCGGAAGGGACATCGCTCGAGCGGCTCGTGGCGGTCGGTGCCGGCAAGGGCTCCAATCTCGATGATTACGCCTGGCTGAAGCTTGGCGGCACGATTGCCGCGTCCTTTCGCAAGGCAACCGAAGTGGCCGTCGTGCTCGATCTTCCCGGTGCGGCCGTCAGCGGCAGGCAAGCCGTTCAGCTTGCAGCGGGCATCCTGCTGCGCAGCTATTCCTTCGACAAGTACAAGACCAAAAAGAACAATGGTGACGACAAGCGCGAGCCAAAAAAGCCGGTCAAGGTGACTATTCACACCGCCGATCCGGCAGCTGCAAAGAAGGCCTTCGCCGATGAAGCGGCGGTGATCGACGGCGTCTTGCTGGCGCGCGATTTGGTCAATGAACCGGCCAATGTTTTGGGACCGGTGGAATTCGCCGCCCGCATCGCCGAACTGGAGGCGCTCGGCGTCACGGTCGAGATCCTGGCCGAGAAGGAGATGAAGAAGCTCGGCATGGGTTCGCTGCTGGGCGTAGCGCAGGGTTCGCCGCGTGGCGCCCGCATCGCGGTCATGCGGTGGGACGGCGGCAAGGCCAAGGAAAGCCCGGTCGCCTTCGTCGGCAAGGGTGTCACCTTCGACACCGGCGGCAATTCGATCAAGCCGGCGTCGGGCATGGAGGACATGAAGGGCGACATGGGCGGCGCTGCTGCCGTCACCGGGCTGATGCACGCGCTGGCCGCGCGCAAGGCGAAGGTCAATGTCGTCGGCATTGTCGGGCTGGTTGAAAACGCCGTCGACGGCCACGCTCAGCGACCGGGCGACATTGTCACCTCGATGTCGGGCCAGACTATCGAAGTGCTCAATACCGACGCCGAGGGCCGCCTGGTGCTGGCCGATGCGCTCTGGTACTGCAACGACCGCTTCCAGCCGAAATTCATGATCAATCTGGCGACGCTGACCGGCGCCATCATGGTCGCGCTCGGCCAGTATTATGCCGGCCTGTTCTCCAACAATGACGAGTTGGCGGACCGGCTGACGGCGGCCGGACAGGCGACGCAGGAGCGGGTGTGGCGCATGCCGCTCGGCGCCGAATACGACAAGCTGATCGATTCCAAGAATGCTGACATGAAGAACATCGGCGGCCGCCATGGCGGCGCCATCATCGCCGCGCAGTTCCTGCAGCGCTTCGTCAAGGACACGCCCTGGGCGCATCTCGACATCGCCGGCACCGCGATGGGCGCGCCTTCCAACGAGATCAACCAGTCATGGGCTTCCGGCTTCGGCGTCAGGCTGCTCGACCGGCTGGTGCGCGATCATTACGAGCAATGAGCGGCTGGGGCGGGACTCCGACAATGTAGACTGAACGCATGGCCGAGATTCTGTTTTATCACCTGACCGAATCGACGCTGGAGGATGCGCTGCCCGGCCTCCTGGAGCGCAGTGTCGATCGCGGTTGGCGCGCCGTGGTGCAGACCGGCACCGAGGAACGGCGCGACGCGCTGGACCAGCATCTGTGGACTTTCCGGGACGATTCGTTCCTGGCCCACGCGACGGATCGCGAAGCCCATCCCGCCGAGCAGCCGGTGGTTCTGACCGTCGGCCCCGACAATCCGAACCAGGCGCAGATACGCTTCCTGGTCGATGGGGCGGTGCCGCCGGAGCTTGGCGGCTACCAGCGCGCCGTGTTCCTGTTCGACGGCCACGATGCAGCCCAGCTAGAGGCGGCACGCACGCATTGGAAGACAATGAAGGAGGCCGGCCACACCGTGACCTACTGGCAGCAAACGCCTGACCGGCGCTGGGAACGCAAGGCTTAGAGAATTTGCCGGCAAGGGAATCACTGGCGCCGCAAGAGTGCGATGACAAAAAGATGGACCGCCGGCTATTCAGAAGACCGGAGCAAGCTCGATGCCGCCCGATGAACGAACGCCAGGCATGCCGATAGATGCCGCACTTGTTCGCCGGCTGATTGCCGCGCAGTTCCCCAAATGGGCGGACCTGCCGGTAGAGACGGTCGAGCCTGGCGGCTGGGACAACCGCACGTACCGGCTGGGCGACAGCATGTCGGTGCGGCTGCCGAGCGCTGCCGCCTATGTCGCCCAGGTCGAGAAGGAGCATCGCTGGCTGCCCCGCCTGGCGCCTCACCTGCCTCTGCCGATACCCGTGCCGCTGGCCAAAGGCGCGCCCGGGGAAGGCTATCCATGGCCTTGGTCCGTCTATCGCTGGCTTGGCGGCAGACCGGCGGCTGGTGGACTGATTGCCGATCTTACCGAGTTCGCCCGTTCGCTGGCCGGCTTTCTGGTTGCGCTCTACCGGATCGACGCTGCCGATGGGCCACCGGCAGGGCAGCATAATTTCCACCGCGGTGGCCGGCTTTCGGTCTACGACGCCGAGACCCGAGCCGCGCTCTCGGCGCTCGGCGGCCGCATCGACAAGGCCGCCGCCGAGGCCGTGTGGGCGACGGCCCTTGCCTCGCGATGGCAAGGGCCGCCGGTCTGGGTCCATGGCGACGTCGCCTCGGGCAATCTGCTCGTCGAAGATGGCAAGCTCTACGCGGTCGTCGATTTCGGTAGTTCGGCTATCGGCGATCCTGCCTGTGATCTGGTGATCGCGTGGACGGAATTTTACGGCGAGAGCCGTCAGGCGTTCCGCGACGCCATTGCCCTTGACGAGCACAGCTGGGCGCGCGCACGGGGCTGGGCGTTGTGGAAGGCGCTGATCGTCGCTTCGGGACATGACGGCAACCAGCGCGAGGCGGAAAAATCGTGGCGGGTCATCAATGAGGTGCTGGCGGATCACACAAACAGTCGGAGCGGGAAGGCTAATTCAGTCTGAACGCGTCCCGCTCTAATAACGAAAGCATTACTGCCCGCCCATCTCCTTCCTGAACGTATCGAAATCGACCTGCATGCCGTTGAAGATGGTGCTCCAATGGCGGGTTAGCGCTGAAACGGCGACCGCCTCCTGGATCTCCTCGTCGGTGGCGCCGGCGCGCTTGGCGTCCTGCGTGTCCGACCAGATACAGTAGTTGCACGGGATTTGCGCCGCCACCGCCAGCGAGATCAGCGACTTGACCTTCGGCGGCAGCGCCGTCTTGTCGCTGAGCTGGATGGCCTTGACCTCGGCCCATGCACCGGGCAGACCGGCTTTCGGGAACTGCTTTACGAAACCGGGCACCCCGCCCATGGTCGACTGGATGTCCTTGACGGTCGCGTCATACTCATCGGCATAAGAAGGAGCTGCAGCCAGGGTCAGCACACAGGTGGCGGCGAGCAGGCAGGCGCGGCGCCTCTGGCGTTTGTTTGCCTTACGGTGTAAGGTAATGTCAAAATTAACCTTACAGCGTAAGTTGTCAAGCGGCACCATGGACACATCGATCAAAAAAAAGCGACTGCGCGGCCGGCTGTCTCGCGAGATGATCGAGGATGCGGCTTTGAAGGTTATCGAGAGCGAGGGCCTCGCCGGGTTTTCGATGCGCAAGCTGGCGGCAGAACTCGGCTGCGAGGCGATGAGCATCTATCACCACTTTCCTTCGGTGGCGCATCTCTTCGAAGCCTTGGTGGATCGGCTGATCGGCTCCCTCGAAATGCCCGACGCGGACCTCCCTTGGCGACAAAGGTTACGCATTGCCGTGCAGGATTTCCGCCGCGTCGCGCGTGAGCACCCGGCCTTTGCCACGTTCCTTGTAACCTACCGGATGAATTCGCCTACCTGTCTCACTTGGCTGAACGGCATCCTTGGCGTGTTCGAGGCCGGCGGCTTCGGACCGGAACTGGGCGCGCGGCTGTTCCGCACCACCGGCTATTATCTGATGGGTGCCATCCTCGACGAGACTGCCGGCTATGCAAAGGGGCCTTCGGCCGTGACCATCGTCAGCGACGAGCAACTGGCGCAGGATTTTCCAAAAATAGCTGCGGCCGGGCGTTATTTCGGCACCGCCGAATTCGACCGGACGTTTGATCTCGGCCTTGACATGCTCCTGGACGAAATGGAGAACGCCCGCGACTGCGCCAGCGCGCCGAACACCGGGTCTTGACGTTATGCGCTCCCTGTTCGCCCTGATACTGCTCATCGGTACCGGCATCGGCGTCGTCTATCCCTGGGCGATGACCAATTTCTCCGGCCGTGAGATCGGCACCTGGCGGGTTTACGACCAGGGCCGGTTCAAGCCGGTGACCGTGCCCCTGAGCGCACGCGACGGGCCGCTACGCGTGCTGGTCGACCTTACGGCGAGAGCCGAGCGCATCGTCTCGCAGCAGCGCACTGTGTTGACCCTCACTGCCGCCACCGGCGGCAGGACGGTGCTCGCCTCGACGCTGCAGTTCAATCACTCCGACAATCCGCGCCAGGTCAGCCCGCAACTGCCGGACAGGATCTTTCGCGACGAGGCCGGCCTGATCCCGACCGTTACCCCTGGTTCCTACATCTTCACCGTCGGTCCGGGCGACGCCGAAGGCATTCCGATGCGGGCCGTCGATCTCGTCCTGCGCTCGGGTGCCGGCGAGGTCGACCGCCGGGCGCGCCCGGTCGGTTTTTCCCTGATGGCGGCCGGCCTGGTCGGGCTGGTGCTGGCATTCCGTTTCGGCGGCCGCCGGCCGGAAAATCCAAACTCGCAGCCGCCACCGCCGCGCTGGGGCAGGGGCTCCAATTGAACTATCGCCACGCCTACCATGCCGGGAACTTCGCCGATGTCGTCAAGCATGTCGTGCTCAGTCGGCTGATCGAATATCTGAAGCAGAAGGACAAGGCGTTTCGGGTCATCGACACCCATGCCGGGATCGGCCGCTACGATCTGTCCTCGACCGAAGCGCAAAAGACCGGCGAATGGCAAGGCGGCATCGGCCGGCTCGTCGATGCGGCCCTCGATGCTCCGGCGGCGGCACTGCTGTCACCGTATCTTGAAGCCGTAAATTCGCTCAATCCGGACGGCGGCGTGAAAAAATACCCGGGTTCGCCGCTGATCGCCCGGCACCTGATGCGCAAGCAGGACCGGCTGTCGGCAGTCGAACTGCACCCTAAGGATGTCGTCAGGCTGAAGGCGCTGTTCGACGGTGACTTCCAGACCCGGGTGATCGAGCTCGACGGCTGGCTGGCGCTCGGCGCGCATCTGCCGCCAAAGGAAAAGCGCGGCCTCGTGCTCATCGATCCGCCTTTCGAGGAAGGGGGCGAGTTCGGTCGCTTGGTCGACGGGCTGCAAATAGCCCATCGGCGCTGGCCAGGAGGGATTTACGCGCTGTGGTATCCGCTCAAGGACCGCAGGGCGGTCGCCGCCTTCCGCAAGGCGCTGAAGCAGACGGGCATTTCGAAGCTGCTCGACATCGGTTTTGAGATCAGGCCGGACGCCGTCGAGCCGAGCCTCGACGGCTGCGGCATGGTGGTGGTCAATCCGCCCTTCACGCTGGAAGGCGAGTTACGGACGCTGCTGCCGGCGCTGCACCGGCTGCTTGCACTTGAGCAGCCGTCGCATTGGACGCTGGACTGGCTGGCGGGAGAGTAGTTTGAGGCGCGGCCCTGCCGTTCCGTCAGCGCAACCATCGTCACCACAACCACGGTCGCTACAACCGCTTGACCGCGCGTCAGCGAATCCGCACAGTGCGCGCAGTCGACCTTGAGAGGCTGCCATGACTCGCTTCGCCCAATCCGCCCTTGCCGCACTGCTCGCCTTTTGCACGCCGCTGGCCGCACCTCTTGGCGTCACCCAGGCAGTCCAGGCGGCCGACCTTGCAATCTATACCGACGAGGATAGCGGCGTCTGCGGCGAGGCCTGGGTGCTGAACAAGATCACCGACCGCTTCTCCTATCAGGTGCATCACGTGCCGCATCTGCCGGATGTGCAGATCGTCGACTTCCAGCGCATCCACCAGCATCGCTATCTGCCGGCCGACGACACCTGGCCGATCGGCCGCCGTTATTGCGGCGCCACCGTCAGCCTCTCCGACGGCGGCGCCCGCACCATCTGGTACCTGATCGAGGAAGGCCAGGGTTTTGCCTCGATCGGCGACAATGTCGAATTCTGCGTCTCGGGCTTCGACCGCTGGATGGTCTACAACGGCCGCTGCCGCGTCCTGCGCTGATCGCGCACTCGCTGATTCCGACTTTTTAGCACCGGCCACCTGATCGACCGTCACCGTTTCCATGCGGCGCAGCATTCGCGGGAAGCGCGATCTGCTGTCACGAGTTTGCGGGGAAACAGCACCACATGGATTCGCTTGTTTATACTGTTGCTCTCGGCGCGGTCTTTGCAGGCTTCGTCCAGGGGCTGTCCGGGTTCGCTTTCAGTCTGGTTGCCATGTCGTTTTGGGTTTGGACCGTGGAGCCCCAGCTTGCTGCTGCCATGGCGGTCTTTGGGGCGCTCACCGGTCAGATCATCGCTGCCGTCACCGTCCGCCGGGGTTTTGATCTCAGGCTTCTGCTGCCCTTCCTGATCGGCGGGACCATAGGGATTCCGGTCGGTGTCGCCATCCTGCCCTTGCTGGATGTGCAGTTGTTCAAGCTGGTCTTCGGCGCGCTGCTGGTCGTTTGGTGTCCCTTGATGCTCTTTGCCCGTCGCCTCCCTCCCATCACGGTCGGGGGTCCTGTTGCAGACGGCGCAATAGGTCTGGTCGGCGGCATCATGGGTGGACTTGGCGGCTTCACCGGCCCGGTTCCAACGCTGTGGTGCGTGCTGCGCCAATGGGAAAAGGACAGGCAGCGTATTGTCATCCAGAATTTTAACCTTGTGACCCTCTCCATGACGATGGCCGCCTATCTTGCGGCCGGAAAGATCAAGCTCGAAATGCTGCCGATGTTCGCCGTCGTCGCGCCGGCGATGTTGATACCGACACTCCTTGGCGCGAGACTCTACATCGGCGTTAGCGAGGCGACTTTTCGAAGGATCGTCCTCACACTCTTGGCCGCATCAGGTGCGGCATTGTTGGCATCGTCCTTGCCGCACCTCGTAAGCCGGGTTTGAACGAAACAAAAAATCCCGACTTCCGCCGTGCCATGCGCTATCGACCGATGCGGCCTGCTCCCGATAGGTAGGCGCAGATCAGTTCGACGAGTTGCTTTTGCAGCTCCGGCGCGGCGAGCATGTTCCGGCGTGCCGCGTTGTGGATCACACCTTCGATTGCTGACGACAGCACGCGCGCCACGGTCTCCATGTCGGCGCCTTTCCTTGGCTTGCGATAAGTGGCGACAGCAGTCGCATAGTGATTGAGGTATTGCGCCTGGAACGAAGCATGGGCGGCCCTGGAGCCGCGATCGCCCGGCGCCTCGTCGAGCAGCACCTGATGTAGTGTCGGGTGAATGCTGTGCGCGGCGATCATGCCGCGCACCAGCTCCTGCGCGAATTTCCTGAGCGGCTTTTGGTCTTCCGCCGAATCGCGAATGACCGACAGCACATGATCGAAGTGACGGCGCCGGACGGCAGCGAGCAGGGAAAGCTTGTCGGGAAAATACTGGTAGAGCGTGCCGATGCTTACACCTGCTGTCTCGGCAACCTTGTTGGTGGTGAAGCCGGCCCACCCCAGCCCGCTCAGAACATGAGCCGCCGCCTCGATGATCGCCTCGACGGTTGCCCTGGAACGCGCCTGGCGTGGCTGTTTGCGCATGCGCGGATGCGGTTTTGCAATGCGAGTAGACACGTTCGCCCATTCTCCTGAAAATATAAACAACATACTCGCATTTCCGGAAAAGGACACCGACCATGAATGCGCTCGCTCTGCTTCGCAGCCTGTTTGCCTATCAGGCCTGGGCCAATGACGAACTGCTGGAAAAGCTCGCGAGTCTCGACCCGCATGTTCACGGCAAGGAACGGCAGGCCGCGATACGGCTTGTCGATCACGGCCATGTGGTGTCGCGGATATTCTCGGCGCACCTGGTTGACGCAAGCCATGGCTACTCCGCCGACACCACCGAGGACACGCCGGCGTTCGACGAACTTCGCGCCGCGGTCGCAGCGACCGATCGCTGGTATCTCGATTATCTCGAAACCGTTTCGTCGCGGCAGCTGTCCGAGCCCGTCGCATTCGTGTTCACCGATGGGGATAAGGCATTGATGTCGCGACAGGAAATGCTGACCCACGTCGTACTGCACGGCGGCTATCATCGCGGTGAAGCGGGGCGCATCCTGGCGCAGATTTCGGTCATGCCGCCATGGGATACCTTCGCCGTCCATCTCCACAGGGCCGAGCCTTCGCGCCGGCTGCAGATGCAGCGCGAGCCGCTCGGCGCCTGAACGGCCGAGCGCATTCGATCACGAGGTCGGCTCGACCGGATCTATCGAGCGATATCCTGTCTTTCAGAAATGCGAGCTATCTGCTTACTTTCATCGCGTCGTGCAAGATAGTGCAGCGGCGAGCTCGTCGCGTTGCTTCCTACTTACCTGTAGTTTATCGTTTCGGACAAGACGAGGCGGGCGACCGCCTTCGCTCTTGACAATGTTCGCGCCGAGCGTCGGACGTTGAAGCGCAAAGCTGGTCGAAAAGGTCATGAGCTTGACGAGAAGACCGGTCGAGATAGAGCGACCAGAATTTCTGTCGCAGAACTTCGCTGCGGGACACAAAGATTCGCAGCCGAATTTTGCGCGGGTAAAATGGTCGCGCGCTCGCCGTAACCGAAACTTAAGCTACAAAAATCATTCTAATGCTTCGCTGGCTAGCAAGCCGCGAGTCAGATATGCAATGCGCGCCGGGTCAATAACGGCCGTCGGCACAACGGAAGGGGCATGATATGGCTAAGCAGTCATCCAAAGCGCCGGCATCCAAGGCACCGGCAAAGTCACCGGCAAAGAAAGCACCGGCAAAAGCAGCCGCGGCAAAGGCCGCAACTGCTGTGAAGAAAGCAGCACCCGCGGCCAAAGCGAAGGCCGCTGCGCCTAAGGCAAAAGCAGCGCCGGCCAAAAAGCCGGCCGCCAAGGCCGCGGCAAAACCAGCCGTGAAGAAAGCAGCACCTGCCAAGGCAAAAGCAGCACCGGCCAAGGCCAAGGCTGCACCGGCAAAGAAGGCGGCACCGGCCAAGAAGCCGGCTGCAAAGGCCGCGGCGAAGCCCGCTGCGAAGAAGGCAGCACCGGCAAAGGCCGCCGCTGCGAAATCTTCTGCAGCAGTGAAGAAAGCAGCGCCCGCGGCCAAGCCGAAGGCAGCGCCCGCAAAGGCGAAAGCCAAGAAGTAGTCGCGGTCCTGCTGTCGCCGGGGACAGTACTCAAGACAGCCAGGGCGGGATGCCGGACAGGCGGCTCGCTTGCTGGTTGACAGTCGGGCAGGACCAGAAAGAGGCGGGTGGAAGACGTCTTTTCGCAGCTCCCAGGACTTCGCCATGCGGCGAAGTCCGGTGGGATTTTCGTGGCTGCCAAAACCAACCTTCGGTGCAAGGCCGAGTTGGTAGCTAATCGGATTTGGATTGTCCGACCCGCTCGCGTCTGCCGCACTGCGGCTTATCACATCGCGATTGACGTCGAGACTATGGCTGCACGCTGGCGGCGCGGTTTTCCGCCTCTGGCCGTTGATGAACCCTGCATGATCGGTCAACAGTGCCCTCGCACGAGCCCTGTCGGAATCGATTTTCGGTGAGGGTCATGCGCGAAGTCACAATGCTACCGCGTCCTTTTGCGCGTCCAACGGGGCATATGGAGCTGTAGCCGGCAAACAGGAATCGACAATGCCCAGACTGCTCTACGCGTCTACTTCCCCCTACAGTTCCAAGGTGCGCATGGCAGCACTTCATGCCGGCATTGCGGTCGATCTCGTGCCGATAAAGACCGAGGAAAGGCCGGCCGAACTGATCGGCGCCAATCCGCTCGGCAAGATCCCGGTGCTGGTGCTCGATGACGGCCGCTCGGTCCACGACAGCCGCGCCATCACCCAGCATCTCAACCGGATGTCGAAGAACGCATTGTTTCCGCGCAATCCCGACAAGCGCCTCGAGGCGGAGGTGCTGGAGGCATTGGCCGACGGCATCTGCGACTGCGCGCTGTCGATGGTCTATGAGCGGCGCACACGGCCGGAAGAGATGGTCTACCAGCCTTGGCTCGAGCGCCAGTGGACGAAGATTTCGGACGCGCTCGATCTGCTCAACGCGAACCCGCCGAAGCTGCCGAAGAAAATCACCCTCGGCCAGATCGCATTGCGCGCCTGCCTCGGCTATCTCTCGCTGCGCTTCGCTGGAAAATGGGAAAAGGGCCGCGGCCGGCTGACGCGCTGGGCGGCACGCTTCGACGAGAAATTCCCGGAGCTGAAGCCCGCCATCCCGGCTTGAGGGCAAGCGGTCTCAACCGATGCCAACAAAAAAAGCCGGGCGCGAGGCCCGGCTTTTTCGTGTCGTGGCTTGGACGACTTAGAACTTCATACCGACGCCGAAGGTGACGCGATTGTCGGTCGACTTGACCTTGCCGATACCGTCGAAGTCCTTCCTGCCGAAGTCCGTGTAACGATACTCGACACGGCCGAACACATTGTCGGTGATCTTGATGTCGGTACCGACGCCGGCTGTCCAGCCAAACTGCGTGTTGGTGTCGCTTACGCCGGCAGCTTCAATCTTCTGGTTCTTCAGCGCGCCACCGGCGGTGCCGTAGAGCAGGATGTCCGGGGTGACAGCGTAGCCGAGGCGGGCACGCAGCGAGCCCTCGAAGCCACCCTTGGCCTCGATGCCGGCATCGTCGCCCTTGACGCCGTTGTAGCCGATATCGGCTTCGGCACCGTAGACGAAGTTCTCCTGCTGCCAGTTATAGCCGCCGAAGACGCCGCCGACAAAACCCTTGGTGTCGACGTCGACGCCAATGTCTTTGGCTTTGGCATGGCCAGCGAAGCCGTAGCCGACGCTCACACCGGCATAGGGACCGGCCCAGGATGCGACCGGAAGTTCTGCGATCGGGGCAGGTGCCGGCGGCTCTTCCTGAACCACGTCCGCGGCATAGGCGGTTCCGCCGAGGGCGAACAGCCCAAACGCCACCGCGAGCGGTCGCGCAAATTTAAAATTGGCTTGCATTGTTCTTTACTCCTTAAGCCACAGGACACAGGCTTGTTTTTTCATGAGCGCCCTCAACCCGTCCGGGGGGTGAAACGGATCCGGCGTTCAACGGTTCCAAATGTCGTGTCGAAATGCGGCTGAAGCGAACCTGAACTTGGGTCATTACCTGGCACGAATGAGGCAGAACCTTGACGTTGCATCTTCGCAACAGCGAATGTCAGCAGGTTCGCCGTGCTGCACTGCACACGGCTTGGTGTAAGGGCTCCAGCGCCCTATATTGCGGGCGGGCTGGCCCGAATTCCGGTCGAGCCAAAACGCCCACCGGCCACTTTGCCACAATCCTGCCCCAGGTGGAAATGGGATTTAACGCTTGGCGGGCCATAATTTGCCGGCGCGATCCCGGCAGGTCGGAATCGGCATCGGATTAAGGATTGACAGATGAGCAAGGTCGCCGCGACGGCACTGGTGACGGGCGGGGCGAAGCGGATCGGCAGGGCGATCGTCGAAGATCTTGCCGCGCATGGTTTTGCCGTAGCCATTCATTGCAATCGCTCGCTGGCCGAGGCGGAGGAACTGGCGGCCCAGATCACCAGTGGTCATTTTGGTCGACATGGCCGGGCCGCAGTGGTTGCTGCCGACCTGACCGACATGGGCGCGGTCAGCAACCTTGTCGGCCGCGCTGCGGCGGCACTCGGGCCGGTGTCGCTGCTGGTCAACAACGCCTCGCTGTTCGAGCACGACAGCGTTGAGGATTTCGACTGGCCGGCCTGGGATCGCCATTTCGCCATGCATGTCAAGGCGCCGGCGCTGTTGGCACAGACTTTCGCCCGGGCCTTGCCGCAGAACAGTGAGGGGCTGATCGTCAACATGATCGATCAGCGCGTCTGGCGACCGACGCCGCGTTATTTCTCCTATGCGCTGTCGAAGTCGACCTTGTGGGCGGCGACCGAGATGATGGCGCAGGCGCTGGGTCCCCGCATCCGTGTCAACGCCATTGGTCCTGGCCCGACCTTGAAGAACACGCGCCAGCACGACAGCGATTTCGATGCCCAGATTGCCGGGCTGATCCTGAAACGCGGCCCGGAATTGCCGGAATTCGGTGCCACTATCCGTTATCTCTGGGCGGCACGCTCGGTCACCGGCCAGATGATCGCGCTTGACGGCGGCCAGCATCTTGCATGGCAGACGCCCGATGTGACAGGCATGACGGAATGAGCCCCATGGACCAGAAACAAAAAACGCGCGGTGGCGCCGACGACCTGCCGCCCGAAATCGACCTCGAGGACGAGGCGGCCGAGGAGGTCGTCGAGCCTGCAGCCAGCGGTCCGGACGTTACTTTCACCGCCATCGACTGGACCCCGCATGCCGGCGACGCCGACGGCATGGTCGGCGCCGAGGTGATCCAGACGCTGGTAAAGCGGCTGCCCAATGCGCCCGGCGTCTACCGCATGATGAATGCCGCCGGCGACGTGCTCTATGTCGGCAAGGCACGCAGCCTGAAGAAGCGGGTCACCAGCTACGCGCAAGGCCGGTTCCACACCAGCCGTATCGGCCGCATGGTGCGAGAGACATCGACCATGGAGTTCGTCGTCACCCGCACCGAGATCGAAGCGCTGCTGCTTGAAGCCAACCTCATCAAGCGCTTGCGGCCACGCTTCAACGTGCTCATGCGCGACGACAAGTCGTTCCCCTATATCCTGTTGACCGGCGACCATGTCTCGCCCGGTATTTACAAGCACCGCGGCGCGCGCTCGCGCAAGGGCGACTATTTCGGCCCCTTCGCCTCGGCCGGCGCAGTTGGCCGTACCATCAACTCGCTGCAGCGCGCCTTCCTGCTCAGGAGCTGCACCGACTCCTTCTACGAGAACCGCACCCGGCCTTGCCTTTTGTTCCAGATCAAGCGCTGCGCCGGCCCGTGCACCGGCGAAATCTCGCACGGCGACTATGCAAGGCTTGTCGCCGAGGCGAAGGATTTTCTCTCCGGCCGCAGCCAGAAGGTGAAGACGGAGATCTCCGCCGCCATGCAGCAGGCTTCGGAGAACCTCGATTTCGAACGCGCCGCCATATATCGCGATCGGCTGGCGGCGCTGTCGCATGTGCAGAGCCATCAAGGCATCAATCCGCAGACCGTCGACGAGGCCGATGTCTTCGCCATCCATCAGGAGGGCGGCCAGGTCTGCATCCAGGTGTTCTTCTTCCGCACCGGCCAGAACTGGGGCAACCGCGCCTATTTTCCCAAGGCCGATCCGGCGCTCGAAGCCGGCGAGGTGCTGGGATCGTTCCTGGCGCAGTTCTACGACGACAAGCCGACGCCGCGCACCATCCTGTTGTCGCATGGCGTCGAGGACCAGGAATTGCTGGCGGAGGCCCTCTCCACCCGCGCCGGCCGCAAGGTGTCGATCTCCGTGCCGCAGCGCGGCGAGAAGAAGGACCTGACCGACAACGCGCTGCAGAACGCGCGCGAGGCGCTCGGCCGGCGGCTCGCCGAAACCTCGACCCAGGCGCGGCTGCTCACTGGCTTTGTCGAGACCTTCGGCCTGGAAAAACCGCCGGTGCGCATCGAGGTCTATGACAACTCGCACATCATGGGCACCAACGCCGTCGGCGCCATGGTCGTCGCCGGGCCGGAAGGTTTTGTGAAGAACCAGTATCGAAAGTTCAACATCCGTTCGACCGAGATCACGCCGGGCGACGATTTCGGCATGATGCGCGAGGTGATGCAGCGGCGCTTTTCGCGGCTGTTGAAGGAACATGGCGACGCCCCGCAAACCGAGAGCGCGGGCGAGGCGAGCCCTACCGAACCGGGCGACGATATCGAGGACGCGGGCGGCTTCCCCGCCTGGCCCGACGTCATCCTCATCGACGGCGGCCAGGGCCAGATGACGGCGGTGCGCAAGATCCTGGCCGACCTCGGCATCGAGGACCGGGTGGTGGCCATCGGCATCGCCAAGGGTCAGGACCGCGATGCCGGCCGCGAACGCTTCTTCGTCAAGGGCAGGGCCCCATTCTCGCTGCCCGTTCGCGATCCGGTGCTCTATTTCGTCCAGCGGCTGCGCGACGAGGTCCATCGCTTCGCCATCGGTTCGCACCGCGCCCGCCGCAAGAAGGAGATGGTCAAGAGCCCGCTCGACGAGATCAGCGGCATCGGACCCGGCCGCAAGCGCGCGCTGCTGATGCATTTCGGCACGGCCAAGGCCGTCAGCCGCGCCGCCGTCGAGGACCTGGTCAAGGTCGATGGCATTTCCGAGCAGGTGGCGAAATTGGTCTACAATCATTTTCACGAGAGCTAAGACGTATTGCCGACATTTCGGCTGGCTAATCGATTCTGGCCTGTTGACCCCCCACATTCGCTTCTGATTTGACTAAGCAGGCAGAAAGAGTTCCCAAAACATGGCTCAGCGCGCATTCAACCTGCCCAACATGCTCACTTATGCCCGCATCCTGGCGGTGCCGCTGGTGGTGCTGTGCTTCTTCCTGGAAGGGCATCTGAAATCGAGCGACTTCGCGCGCTGGTCGGCGCTCGTCATTTTCCTGCTCGCCTCGATCACCGATTACTTCGACGGCTATCTGGCGCGCGCCTGGCAGCAGACCTCCAACATCGGCAAGATGCTCGACCCGATCGCCGACAAGCTGCTGGTCGCCACTTGCCTGCTGCTGCTTGCCGCCGACACCGACCGCCATGCCGGCATCGCCGGCTGGTCGCTATGGGCGGCGATCATCATCCTGTGCCGCGAGATCCTGGTCTCGGGCCTGCGCGAATATCTGGCGGCCTTGAAGGTCTCGGTGCCGGTGACGCAGCTCGCCAAATGGAAGACCACCATCCAGATGATCGCCATCGCCTTCCTGCTGGCGGGACCTGCCGGCGACAAGATCTTCCCGCTGACCACCCAGACCGGGCTGGTGCTGCTGTGGATCGCCGCCCTGGTGACGCTCTACACTGGCTACGACTATTTCCGCGCCGGCCTCAAGCACATCATGGACGAGTGACATGTCGACCAAGCTCATCTATTTCGCCTGGGTGCGCGAGCGGATCGGCAGACCGGAGGAAGAGGTCGAACTGCCGGCCGGCATCGAAACGGTCGCCGACCTGTTGCGCTGGCTGAAATCGCGCGGCGAGGAGTACGAGAACGCGCTGCAATATCCTGACGTGATCCGCGTCGCCATCAACCAGGAACATGTCGAGCACCGCGAGAAGATTGCCGGCGCGCGCGAGATCGCGCTGTTCCCGCCGATGACCGGTGGCTGAACCATGTCCGCGGTGGTGCCGGTCGTGCGCATCCAGGCGGAGGATTTCGACGTCGCCGCCGAGATCGCCAGGCTGACCAGGGGTCGCAACGACATCGGCGCTGTGGTGACCTTCTCCGGCCTCTGCCGCGACGAGCAAGGCAGGCTCTCCGCGCTCGAGCTCGAACATTATCCCGGCATGGCGGAAGCCGAGATTTCCCGCATCGCCGGCGAGGCAATCGAGCGCTGGCCGCTGCAGGGGCTCACCGTCATCCATCGCCACGGCAAGATCGCGCCCGGCGAAAACATCGTGCTGGTAGTGGCGGCTTCCGCCCACCGGCAGGCGGCGTTCGAGGCCGCGAATTTCCTGATGGACTATTTGAAATCACGGGCGCCGTTCTGGAAAAAGGAACACCATAGCGACGGTTCCGAAGGCGGCTGGGTCGACGCCAAGGACGCCGACGACAAGGCGGCGGGCCGCTGGAAGCAGCCGCCGTCCAAATAAATCCCTGCGACAGCCATCCCATACCCTGCCGGCCATTCATTGACCGCAATCCTGCGAGACCCTTGGCCGGAAGGGGAGCAGGATCATGCTGGACAGGATTGCCGAGTTCTTCATCTTCGGGCTCGTGCCGCTGGCCGTCGGCATCCTGGCCGTTCCGGATCATTCCGCCGCTGCCGAAAAGACCCTCAAGGGCGAGGTGATGTATCGCGAGCGCATCGCGCTGCCGCCCAATGCCGTGCTTTCCGTGCAGCTTGCCGACGTGTCGCTGGCCGACGCCCCGGCCGCAATCATCGGCGAGCGCAAGGTGGTGCCGGCCGGCCAGGTGCCGATCAAGTTCGAGATCAGCTTCGATCCGCGGGTGATCCGGCCTGATATGACCTACGCGCTGCAGGCGCGCATCACTGTCGACGACCGGCTGCTATTCGTCACCGATACGCGCCATCAGGTCGACCCGCTCAGCGACGCGCCACAGACCATCATGCTGAAAATGGCGGCGCCGAGCGATGCGCCGGCGGCAGCCTCGGTGTTCGGCCAAAGCTGGCTGGTCGAATATATCGACGGTGTCGGCGTGATTGCCGAGCCGCGGGCGACATTCCGGATCAGCGAAGCCGGCAAGGCCGGCGGCAGCGGCCCTTGCAACGTCTATTTCGCCACTGCCAAGGTAGACGGCTCGACGATCGCCATCAGCGACATCGGCTCGACCTTCAAGGCCTGCGCGCCTCAGGTCATGGCCGAGGAAAAGGCGCTGTTCGAGGCGCTGGCCAAAGCGGCATCCTACCACGTCGACGCCGGCAAGCTTGTCATCATTGACAGCGGCGGCCGCGACATTCTGCGCTTCAACGCCGCGAGCTAGCGCATCACCCAAGCCGATTACTCTCTGCGGCAGCTGCATGCCGATCACGTTGTGTTTCAGCGGGAATAGGCCGGGCAGGGGGCGCGTTAGTTCTTCATAAATGGCGGGTAAGGCAAAAGGGACGTTTGTCCCTTCGTTGAGGCCGCCAGAATGGCTGCGGCTCGTTCTGGCCTTAACTCAAAGGAGTCCAGACATGAAAACGCACACGCTTATCCTTGCCGCCACCGGTGCATCGCTCCTTGCCTTTACCGGCCTTGCCAAGGCGGACGACCATCTCGTCAATGCTCTTGACCACGGTCTCAAAGCGGACAGCCAACCGTTCCAGACCAACAAGGCCGGCCATAGCGGCGATCTCGCACCGGGGCAGGGCAGCCCGTTTTCAGGTGAAGAGACCAAGACCCCGTCCACCGACACGGAAGCGGCGAACGAACATGCGAACGTGAAGGAACGCGAGGCGAAATAGACTGGCAGAACCCGCCGCTAGGGGGCGGCGGGCGACATGTATCGGGCGACGATGCCGCATCTCATGCGATATTTCTCAATTCGTCGCGAGTTTGAATACCGCGCCATAGTGATAGGGCGGCACATCAACCAGCTCGGCGAGCTTGAACCCGCTCGCTTCCACCGACGCGGTGGTCTGTTCGGGTGACAGCCTCAGCTCGGTCTTTGGCCCGCGCGGCTCGCCCAGGACCCTGGTCTGCTCGCGCGGCTGCTGGTGCCAGTTGACGATGGCAAAACGACCGGCAGGGCCAAGCGTCGCGCGCACGGCGCGGGCAAGCCGCGGCCGATCCGGAACGCCGTGGAAAGCGTTGGCGATAAAGACGAAGTCGACGGTTTGAGGCACCAGCCTGGCAAGTTCATAGGCGTCGCCCGCCAAAAACTCGCAATTGCCCGCGCCTCCTTCGGCCAGCCGCCGCCTGGCGACTTCGAGCAGATCGGCATCGATGTCGATGGCGATTACATGACGGGCGACCCTGGCGATTGGCAGCGTGAACCAGCCGTCGCCGCAGCAGAGATCGACCACGTCCGTGCCGGGCTTCATGCCGACTGCCGCCAGGACACTGGCAGGCTCGGGCCACAGCGCTTCCCACCAGCCGCTGGTTGGCATTTCGGTGCCTTGGAAGAAACCGGGAATGGTGCTGGTCATGGCCTGGTCGGCTCCATTGTCGGGACCGCGTTTGATCCGCCCCTCCGAGCTTAACGCACCCGTGACCCGTCGAGGAGCCTGAAGCTGAAAATGTCCGCTACTGCATGTCGCGCAAAAGTGTGCAGCGGTTTTGCGATAACGACATGCATCAAGACAAGAAACCTAAAGCGCGTCGCAAGAGGCCGGTCGAACGCGACGCGCTTTAGCAAAAAAGGCCGGCGTTGCGCCGGCCTCTTTGATGGGGTTCGAGATGCCGGCTCAGCCGACGATCTCGGTGTCCGAGAACCAGTATTTGATCTCCTGCGCGGCGGTTTCCGGCGCATCGGAACCATGCACGGAATTCTCGCCGATCGACAGCGCGTGCAGCTTGCGGATGGTGCCTTCGGCGGCGCTTGCCGGATTGGTGGCGCCCATCACTTCGCGGTTCTTGGCAATGGCGTTCTCGCCTTCCAGTACCTGCACGACTGTCGGGCCCGACGACATGGATTCGACCAGCTCGCCGAAGAACGGACGCTCCTTGTGGACGGCATAGAAACCTTCCGCCTCACGGCGGCTCATCCACACCCGGCGCGAAGCGACGACGCGCAGGCCGGCATCTTCCAGTATCTTGGTGATAGCGCCGGTGAGATTGCGACGGGTCGCGTCCGGCTTGATCATGGAAAAGGTGCGTTCGAGCGCCATGGGATCGTCCTTGTGATGGAGAGTGGAATTGAAGGTGGCGGGCTCTATACAAGCCGCCCGCCGCCTTGCCAAGGGGAGGCCGGCCCGGCGCGCATTTCTGCGCTGGGGCGGCGGACTTTCAAGTCGAACCATGCCGCCGCTCATCTTTTTGCTGAGCATCGGATTTTCCGACAACCGGTACCCACTTTGGATCCGACCGACTGGCCGCCCTATAGCGCGTCGTCGTCAGCCTGACCCAACGTCGTCATAACTGCATCTCGATCGTCAGGTTGGCCGTGTCGCCAGCCCCGAGGCCTTCGCGGACCCGCACCGCGGTCTTGATCGGCAAGAGCAGGCTGCCGGATTTCTTGTCGGGAAACAGCGATGTCCGCCATCTGGTCTGGCCGATGACGGCTTCCACGCCGAGCGAGCCCCAGGGCCGTGCCAGCCCCGTCATCGCCGTCTTGATCCATGCTCCAGGCTCCGGCGGCAGCGTCACGAAATGCCAGCCGCCCTTGCCCGGATAGACCCAGATCTCGGCCTGCACGTCGCAGCGAAACATTCAATGCCCTTCCTCAGATCAAGGCCGTCGCGACTGGCCTTGCCACGGTCTCTTGTTGGCGATGCTGACGATCGGCGAAATCATCCAGAATATCCATTCTGCCCTGCAAGGGAGGAGCGCAAAGAGGATGGCAGCGCCGCCGTTGTACTACCGCCTTATCACGATCGAAGCGCGCCGGACCTCCCAGCCTTCCCGTTCCAGTTCCGGCACGCTGTGTTCCTCCGAGGGATAGCCGACGCAGAAATAACCGATCAGCGTCCACTCCGGCGCCACGTCCAGGATCGTCGCCATCTCAGCCGGATCGAGGATCGAGACCCAGCCCATGCCTATTCCTTCGGCGCGCGCCGCCAGCCACATCGTGTGGACCGCCATGACAGCGGAATAGTCTATGGTGGCTGGCATGGTCAGGCGGCCAAGCCCATGCCCTTGCTCGGTTGCGCGGTCGGCGAAAACCGCAAGCTGGCAGGGCGCCTCATTCAGGCCGGCAAGCTTCAGGCGCGAATACAGGGCGGCGCGTTCACCGCAAAAGCTTTGGAGTGCCTCCGCGTTGCAGCGCTCGAAGCAGGCCCTGACGGCGGCGCGGCATGCTTCGCTCTCGGCGACGACGAAGCGCCAGGGCTGGCTCAGCCCGACGGACGGTGCGGCGCTGGCAAGCTCGAGCAGCCGCTCCAGCGCTCCATCGGGGAGCGGCGTCGGCTTGAATCGCCTGACGTCGCGCCGCCACAGGAAGAGGTTGGCGAGCGCAGCGCGAAAATCGGCCGGGAAATCTGGGTTTGCGGTCATGGCGCGCTGCCTTTGTTGTGATTGCCCGGTTCGCCGGATGTTCGTCTTGTTTGCTTCGATCCAGGCGCTGATGAGGCGCTTCGAGCGACAATTCGTCTACCCGCATTGTCGCATTTCGCCGGCTGGCAACTTTCAGCTAAGGCCGGACGATGTCCCTGCCGGCAACGCCGTGGACCTCGATCGGCAAAACAAAACCCGGCTCGGCAGGCCGGGCGGGGCGTCGGTGCGAATCATCACCATATCGAGTTTAGTAGCATAGCTGCCGGCACAAAGCAAGAACAAAATGTGGCGCCTCCGATGAAAACTGCCGATTTCACCCCTCAAGGGGCAGGCTATCGCAGGTGGAAAGCCGAGGCTTTCGCCCTACGATGTACCCCCACCCCTAACCCCTCCCCACAAGGGGGAGGGAGACTTCCGTTGGCACTGACCTCGGCAAATTGCCTGCCTTTCGGCGCAAAAAGGGGAAGTAAGGGCGTGCGGCAGCGTTCCCTCCCCCTTGTGGGGAGGGTTAGGGTAAGGGTTAGGGTGGGGGTCCATCTTCGTTAAGAATCCAAATGCGATTGCCCTGCCTCAAGGCGGGAGATCGCTGCCGCCGCGACCGTGCGGCCGAAGCCGCCATGCAGATCGAGGCATCGTTCGAACCATTGCGCCACGACATCGGTGTCGTCGAGCAGCCGGTAGGGCGTGGCGATGCGCGCCCATTGCAGCGCGCCGAAAACGATGTAATCGGCAAATAGCGGCGATGGGCCCCCGATGAAGGGCTGATAGCCAAGCATCGAGCGGAGCGGCTCCAGCGAGGCGCGGAAGCCGGCGAGCCCGGCGTCGCGGGTGGCGTAAACCGCCTCCAGGCGCTTGCCGAAGCGCTGCTCGCGGTTCTGCCGGAAATAGGCGGCGTTTGCCTCGTCCTGCATGGCGTGCAGGTCCAGTATCGCAGCGGTGGTGACGTAGGGATGGATGGTCAGCTGCGACCAGCGTTCGATGAAGCGCGCCGTCGCCTTGCCGCCGTCGCCGGAAAACAATGTCGGCCGCTCGGGATAGGCCTCCTCGAGATAGAGCGCGATAGCGAAGGAATCGGCGACCACCGTCTCGCCGTCGCGGATCACCGGAATGAGCTTCGCGACGCCGCCTTCCACCTTCGGCACTTCGAGGAAACGGGTTGGCACGCTGGTGATGTCGAGCCCTTTGTGAGCCAGCGCCATCGCCGCCTTCCAGCAATGTGGGCTGAACGGGCGGGCGGCGTCGCGTCCGACAAGGTCGTAGAGCAGAATGGTCATTGGCGGCAGCGTCCTTGCAGTCTAACTATGGCCGAAACAGACCCGCGCGAAACAGGGTCTCGCAGGTCGAGAGAAGAATGAAACAGCATTTCAGGATGTTTGCGGCCTACAATCAATGGGCCAACGGCCGCATCTACGATGCCGCCGCCGATCTCGATGAGGAAGAGTTCGACCGCAATATCGGCGTCTTCTTCGGTTCGATGATGGGAACGCTCAACCACCTCCTGGCAGCCGACCGTATCTGGATGAAACGCTTCACCGGCGAGGGCGACGCGCCGGCAAGGCTCGACACGATCCTGCACCGCGCCTTGCCAGGCTTGCGGCTGGCGCGCGAGGCCGAGGACAAACGGATCATCGACTGGGTCGACGGCCTGAGCGACAAGGCGCTGTCGGGCCGCTTCTCCTACATGACCGTCTCGGATATGCGCACCGTCTCGCAGCGGCGGGCGCCGGCGCTCGACCACTTCTTCAACCACCAGACCCACCACCGCGGCCAGGCGCATGCGATCCTGACCATTCTGGGCAAGCCAAGCCTCGGACTGGACCTGACGATGTTCCAGCGCAGCGAGGAGGGCAGGGCTTTCGCCTGAACCTGGGGCGGCTGGTGAAGCGGACGGTGGATAGAGGACGATCTGCCGAGATTGCAAAACGCGCCAAAACATTTTATGGAGCGCACGGTCGTGAGGGCGGCCGCTTCAGCAGCATTCAGCAGCAACAGCGAGAATTGGCACGCATGCCCAATGAACCCTTGCGCCTTGTGGCGTTTTTCGCCGTGGTCCTGGCGCTTCTCAACTCCGGTTATTATTTCCACCAGGGCGACATTGTCGCGACCATCTATTTCATGATCGGCGCCATTCTTGTGACCGCGGTCACCCGGATGAGCATCAGAAGGCAGCTGATTTAGGATCCGCCGGGCCAGCACTGATGACCGGAATCCGGCCGGCCATGATGACGAAGAGTCTTGTCAGGCGGCGTAGCCGCCGAGGCCCCGGGCGACCGGCTTGACCGAGACTGCCGGCTGGGCGGCCGGCCAGAGGATGCCTGCCGTCACGGCGAAGGTGATCAGGGCGTCGCGTGCCGCTTCGGCCGAGATATCGCCGGCACGTGCCGCCTCGCAGGCCTTTACCGCGGCGCCATAGCTCAGCCGGCGGCGCGAAGGCGGGAACTCGGTCAGGAATTCGTGCATCTCGGAGAACGAAGCGATCGTACGCTTGTAGCCGGCGCCAACAGTTAGGGCGACCGGGGTGGAAAACGTCCTGTCGTGCATACTGGCCTCTCGAATGGGCGGAGGTCACGGCGGACGCCGTTCTCCGGTCTGGGGGTCGGGCAGAAACGCGGATCACGGCGCGAGGTTCCATGTTGCCGGGATTGTTTTTTCGCCGGCTCCGGGAGCGGTCGCCGGGCGAGCAGCGCCGACGTCGAGGCGGATGCCTATTTCCACATGCCGCGCATGCGGGCGCCGAGGTCGACACGCACCTGCGGCTGGCGGCGCGGATCGTCTCTGGCCTGGACGCTGGCCCATGCCACCTGCTCGAAGGCGCCGAGGATAGAGCGCGGGATGAAGCGCGTGCGCGAGGCATAGACATGGCGGTCGCCGCGCGCCGCCTGCCCGTGGACGAAAAAGCGATGCGGCATGACCAGGTGCAGGCTGTCCTTGGCCCGCGTCATCGCCACGTAGAGCAGCCGCCGCTCCTCGTCGACGTCCTCCTTGCTGCCGACGCCGAGATCGATCGGGATGCAGCCGTCGACGGTGTTGAGCACGAAGACGTTCTTCCACTCCTGGCCCTTGGCCGAATGGATCGTCGACAGGATCAGATAATCCTCGTCGCGGTGCGGCGGGCCGGCCTCGTCGCTGGTCGCGTCCGGCGGATCGAGTGTCAGCTCGGTGAGGAAGCGCTCGCGCGACGCATAGCCGGAAGCGATCTGCTCGAGCTGCAGGAGATCGGCCCGGCGCGTCGTTGCATCCTCGTGGATACGTTCCAGATGCGGCTCGTACCAGAGCCTGACCTGTTCGATGTCGGCCGGCCATTTTTGCGCGCCGGCGCGCAGGCCGCTATAGAGCGCGACAAAGCCCGGCCAGTCGTCGGCGGCCCGCTGCGGCGGCCGATAGCGGGCAAGCCCCATCGTCTCGTCGAGCGAATTTGCCATGGTCTCGACGATCGCATTGGCGGCCGAAGGGCCGATGCCCGGCAGAAGTTGCAGCACGCGAAAGCCGGCGACGCGGTCGCGCGGGTTTTCGGCAAAGCGCAGCACGGCCAGCAAGTCCTTGACGTGAGCTGCATCGAGAAATTTCAGCCCGCCGAACTTGACGAAGGGGATGTTGCGGCGCGTCAGCTCGATCTCCAGCGGGCCGCTATGGTGGGAGGCGCGAAACAGCACCGCCTGTGCTTTGAGAACGGTGCCGGCTTCGCGTTCGGTGAGTATCGCCTGGCAGACATAGCTCGCCTGCTCGGTCTCGTCGCGCACGCTCACCAGCTTCGGCTTTTCCGCCGATTTGCGCTCGGTCCAGAGATTTTTGGTGAAACGCTCCGAAGCTTCGCCGATCACCGCATTGGCGGCCGCCAGGATGGTCTCGGTCGAGCGGTAGTTGCGCTCCAGCATGACGACTTCCGCCGGCTGCGCGAACTGCTTCGGAAAATCCAGGATATTGCGCACTTCCGCGGCGCGGAACGAATAGATCGACTGCGCGTCGTCGCCGACCACCGTCAGCCCCGATCCGTCGGGCTTGAGCGCCGTCAGGATCGAGGCCTGCAGCCGGTTGGTGTCCTGGTATTCATCGACCAGCACATGGTCGAAACGTGCACCCAGATGCGCGGCGATTTCCGGCTCGCCGGCCATCTGCGCCCAGTAGAGCAGCAGGTCGTCGTAATCGAGCACGTTCTGCCCCTGCTTGGCCTCGACATATCGGGCGAACAATTGCTTCAGCTGTTCGGCCCAGCCGGCGCACCACGGGAACACCGAACCCAGCACCTCGCCGAGCGGCGCCTGTGCGTTGACGGCGCGCGAATAGATCGCAAGGCAGGTGCCCTTGGTCGGGAAGCGGGCTTCGGTCTTCGAAAACCCAAGCTCGTGGCGGGCGAGGTTCATCAGGTCGGCGGAATCCTCGCGATCGTGGATGGTGAAGGCCGGATCGAGACCGATCTCCAGCGCATAATCGCGCAGCAGCCTGGCGCCGATGCCGTGGAACGTGCCGGCCCAGCTCAGCGCATCGGTAATCACCGAGGCATCGCGCCCCAGCACCTCGCCGGCGATGCGCTCGACCCGCTTGGCCATTTCCGCTGCGGCACGGCGTGAAAATGTCATCAAAAGGATGCGGCGCGGGTCGGCACCCCTGACGATCAGATGCGCGACCCGGTGCGCCAGCGTGTTGGTCTTGCCGGAGCCGGCGCCGGCAATCACCAGCAACGGCCCGGCGATCTTGCCGTCGCCATGTTCGACGGCAAGCCTCTGCTCGGCGTTGAGCTTCGCCAGATAGGCCGGCTGGAAGGACGAATCACGGGCGGCGAGGTTCATCGCCCATCAAGCATCGTTTCTGCTTTGTTCGCAACGTTTGCGGAGCCGGAATAGGGCTCGTGAGCGAAGAAGCCTTGCGGGCAGGCCTGTCGACTAACGCTCGGGCTCGACGCCCATCCTTGCCGATTGCCGCCGCAGCGCCTCGCGATCGTCCTGTGGCGGTGGCAACAGCAGCGGATCAAAATCGTCGGGCACCTCGTCGATCACTTTCTTGGCGACGCGATAGGCAACATAGACGATTGCCCCGGCGATGAGCAGACGGATCATGCCTTCCTCCATTGATTGTGCAGCAACCGGAGACGCGGCATTTTGTTCCCAGGCCCCTTGGCGAATGCGGGAACGACACCGGCCGCGCAACCAAATCGCCGACGCCTCGTTGTCGGGCGAGAGGAGACTGCGATGAAAAAGCGCTCAATCCTGCTGCTTATGGCAGCTCTGACTGTTGCGGGTTGCGACAACAATATCCAGCCGACCAAGGCCCCTGGCGACACGGTCGATCAGAACCCGCAGGTCGACAAGAATCCGGTGCCGAAGTCGACGACCGGCGGCGATCAGCCCGGCACGCCGCCGAAACAATGACCGCCTCAAATGGCGTCGGCGCCGGTCAAGGAAGGTGGCCGGCGCCGCTTGGGAGGAAGCTGATGGCGCCGGCCAGGCGGAGATCAGGCCCGCCGCACATCCAAGGATAGCCGAGTCTTTCCGCAGCGTCATGGTCGATAGCGTACAGACGGCACGCCCCTGTGGACAAACCTGCCGGCCACAGCAGCATTTGTTCATCACATAGTTCGTTCTTCCCAAGGAACAAACCGGGCTCCTGCGTGTTTGGATGTCGATCGGACGCTCCCAAGGCCGCCGTTCACGAAAGAGCCCGCTCTCCTTGTCCCCCCTCAGGATAGCGGGTTCTTTTTGCGTTTTGCGGGAAGTCGCGGCGCGGCGGGCTGACTTGCTTGCCGGTTTTCGCGCCTTATGCGGCGAACCGGGGCTCAAGCCCTTGCGAAGCATGGTTGTCCCGTGCAAAAGCCCGGCCATGCTGATCATCAACGACCTTTCGCTCCGCATGGCCGGACGCCTGCTTCTCGACCATGCCTCACTGACCTTGCCGGCCGGCAGCAAGGCTGGCCTTGTCGGCCGCAACGGCACCGGCAAGACGACCTTGTTCAAGGCGATCACCGGCGATCTCGCCTCCGAAACCGGCTCGATCAGCCTGCCCAAGAACACGCGCATCGGTCAGGTGGCGCAGGAAGCGCCGGGCACCGAGGAGCCGCTGATCGAGATCGTGCTCAAGGCCGATCTTGAACGGAGTGCGCTGCTCGAAGAGGAAAAGACGGCGACCGATCCGCACCGCATCGCCGACATCCACATGCGGCTGGCCGATATCGATGCGCACTCGGCCGAGTCACGCGCGGCCACCATTCTCGCCGGCCTCGGCTTCGACGACGCCGCACAACGGCGCCCGGCCTCGTCCTTCTCCGGCGGCTGGCGCATGCGCGTCGCGCTGGCCGCCGTGTTGTTTGCCGAGCCCGATCTGCTGCTGCTCGACGAGCCGACCAATTATCTCGATCTCGAAGGCACGCTGTGGCTGGAAAACTACGTATCGAAATACCCGCACACCGTGCTGCTGATTTCGCACGATCGCGACCTGCTCAACCGCGCCGTCAACTCGATCGTCCATCTCGACCAGAAGAAGCTGACCTTCTGGCGCGGCGGCTACGACCAGTTCGAGCGTCAATACACCGAGCAGCGCGAATTGCAGGAGAAGGGCCGCGTCAAGCAGGAAGCCGCGCGCAAGCACATGGAATCCTTCGTCGAGCGCTTCCGCGCCAAGGCGTCGAAGGCGAGGCAGGCGCAGTCGCGCATCAAGGCATTGGAGAAGATGAAGCCGATCGCCGCGATCGTGAACGACGCGGTGCGGCCGTTCTCCTTTCCGGAGCCGGTGAAGTCGGTGGCCTCGCCGATCATTGCGCTGAACAACGTCAACGTCGGCTACACCGAGGGCGAGCCGATCCTGAAGAAGATGACGCTGCGCATCGATGCCGACGATCGCATCGCGCTGCTCGGCGCCAACGGCAACGGCAAGTCGACTTTCGCCAAGCTTTTGGCCAGCCGGCTGAAGCCGGAGACCGGCAGCATGACGGTGGCGCCCGGGCTGAAGGTAGCAATCTTCGCCCAGCACCAGCTCGACGACCTCAGGCCCGACGAAAACGCCTATGAGCATGTCCGCCGGCTGATGCCGGAGGCGCCGGAATCCAAGGTGCGCGGCCGCGTCGCCCAGTTCGGCCTGACCACCGAAAAGATGAATACCGCCGCCAAGGATCTGTCTGGCGGCGAAAAGGCGCGGCTCCTGATGGGCCTGTCGGCCTTCGAGGGGCCGAACCTGTTCATCCTCGACGAGCCGACCAACCATCTTGATATCGACAGCCGTGAATCGCTGATCCATGCGCTGAACGATTTTCCCGGCGCGGTCATCCTGATCTCGCACGACCGCCATCTGCTCGAAGCGACCGCCGACCGGCTGTGGCTGGTCAAGGACGGCGCGGTTAATCCGTATGACGGCGATCTCGAGGATTACAAGACGCTGGTCACCGGCGTCTCCGGCGACCGCCGCGGCAAGCGCGAGGCGGACAAAGCCTCGAAGGCCGACCGCCGCCGCGATGCGGCCGCGCGCCGCGCCGCCTTCGAGCCGCTGGCCAAGGAAATCCGCGCCACCGAAGCGCTGATGGACCGCCTCCGCAAGCGCATCGACCTGATCGAGGACGAACTCGCCAACCCGGCCGTCTACGAAAAGGACCCCTCGACCGCGACAAGGCTGGCCAAGGAGCGCTCACAACTTGCGCAACAGCTGGCCGGCCATGAGGAAAAATGGCTGTCGATGTCGGCGGAGTACGAGGAAGGCACGGCGGAGTAGGAAGAGCGTAATCTCCCCGCTCGTGGGTTCCCGCCAGCCTGACAGCCATTTGGAGCCGCCGGTCGTTGGAGTTTGATCAAGAGCGAGTCACACCGACGACGTTGCGATCCTTCACGCCCCCCCTCTGTCCTGCCGGACATCTCCCCCACTTGGGGGGAGATTGGCTCGTCATCTGGCCCTACACCTGGTTGTCCAAAGCAGCTAGTTTGACCCCATGAATCAGCATGCCAAGCTCAAAATCGGCCATTCGGCCTGTCCGCATGATTGTCCGTCGACCTGCGCGCTCGAGGTCGAACTGCTCGATGAAAAGCGCATCGGCCGTGTCCATGGCGCCAAGGCCAACAGCTATACGGCCGGCGTCATCTGCGCCAAGGTCGCCCGTTACGCCGATCGCGTCCATCACCCCGACCGACTGCTGAAGCCGCTGATCCGAGCCGGCGGCAAGGGCGAGGGCGCCTGGAAGGAATCCAGCTGGGAGGCGGCGCTCGACCTCGTCGCCGAAAGGTTCATAGCCGCCGAGGCAAAATATGGCTCGGAGACGGTCTGGCCCTATTATTATGCCGGCACGATGGGGCTGGTGCAGCGCGACGGCATCGAGCGGCTCAGGCACGCCAAAAAATACTCCGGCTTCTTCGGTTCGATCTGCACCAATCTGGCCTGGACCGGCTGGATGATGGGCGCCGGCGCGCTGCGCGGCCCCGACCCGCGCGAAATGGCGAAGTCCGACTGCGTGGTGATCTGGGGCACCAACGCCGTGGTCACGCAGGTCAACGTCATGACCCACGCCATCAAGGCGCGCAAGGAACGCGGCGCCAAGATCGTCGTCATCGACGTCTACGAAAATGCAACGATGAAGCAGGCCGATCTCGGCCTGGTGCTGAAGCCCGGCACCGACGGCGCGCTGGCCTGCGCGGTCATGCATGTGCTGTTCCGTGACGGCATGGCCGACCGCGCCTATCTGGAAAAATACACCGACGATCCGCACGGTCTGGAAGCGCATCTTAAGACGCGGACGCCGCAATGGGCCGCTGATATCACCGGGCTTTCCGTCGACGAAATCGAGACCTTCGCCCGGCTCGTCGGCACGACGAAGAAGACCTATTTCCGCCTCGGCTACGGTTTTTCGCGGCAGCGCAACGGTTCGGTCAACATGCATGCCGCAGCCTCGATCGCGGCGGTCACCGGCTGCTGGCAGTATGAGGGAGGCGGCGCCTTCCATACCAATTCGGGCATCTTCAAGCTCAACCAGGAACTGCTCGAAGGCACGCGGATGCGCGACCCCGCGATCCGTCATCTCGATCATTCGCGCATCGGCCCGGTGCTGACCGGGGCTGAGGATGCGCTCTATGGCGGCCCGCCGGTGACGGCGCTGCTGATCCAGAACACCAATCCGGTGAATGTCGCGCCGGAGCAGCGGCTGGTGAAGCAAGGTTTTCTGCGCGACGATCTGTTTTCCTGCGTGCACGAGCAGTTCATGACCGACACCGCCAAGCTCGCCGATGTGGTGCTGCCGGCGACGATGTTTCTCGAGCATGACGACGTCTACAAGGGTGGCGGCAACCAGCACATCACACTCGGGCCGAAGCTGATCGACCCGCCGGAAGGCCCGCGCACCAACCATTTCGTCATCGAGGAGCTCGGCAAGAGGCTCGGTGTCGCCGATCGTCCGGGCTTCGGCATGACCGAGCAGCAGCATATCGATATCATCCTGGGCAAGCGCGGGCTGGGCAGCTTTTCGAGCCTGAAAGAGCAGAAATGGGTCGATTTGCAGCCGGATTTCGAGGCGGCGCATTTCCTCGACGGCTTCGGCCATGCCGACAAGAAGTTCCATTTTCGCGCCGACTGGACGGGCCAGGCGTCGCCCAACCGGCCACCGAAAAGCATGGGCCTGTTCGGGCCGGTGGCGCGCCTGCCGGAATTGCCCGATCACGTCGACCTGATCGAGGTGGCGGACGCGGCGCACCCGTTCCGGCTGACCACCTCGCCGGCGCGCAATTTCCTCAATTCGACCTTTGCCGAAACGCCGGTGTCGCAGGCAAAAGAGCGCCGGCCGGAGCTGCTCGTGCATCCCGATGATGCGGCAGCACTCGGCGTCGCCGACGGTGGCCGTATCGAGGTCGGCAACCAGCGTGGCGAAGTGGTGCTGCACGCAAAACTGTTCGACGGCATCAAGCGCGGCGTCGTCGTCGCCGAAGGCATCTGGCCGAACAGCGCCCATGAGCGCGGCGAGGGCATCAACGTGCTGACCGGCGCCGATGCGCCGGCGCCCTATGGCGGCGCCGCCTTCCACGACAACAAGGTCTGGCTGCGCCCGGCGGATTGAGCGTCGGAACGATATCTCCATCCGGCCGTTTTCGCGTGGCGGGTGGAGGCATTGTCATGGCAGAAGTGTTGCCGGCGCCGGAACCCATCGGAAGGACACTGTCGTCCGGCGAACTCGTGACCACGATGTCCCACTTTCATCGCGCCGAGATTGCGCGCATGGCTGGGTGGCGTGACCGCCTGGACCGGACGAGCAACTGGGCGATAACCGTTGTCGCAGCCATGCTGTCCGTTTCGCTTTCGACAGCCAGCGCTCACCATGGCGTGTTGCTGTTTGCCATGCTGCTTGTTCTGCTGCTGCTGTGGATAGAGGCCCGCCGATATCGCTTCTTCGACTTCTATCGGGCTCGCGTGCGCCAGTTCGAACGGCACTATTTCGCGCAGATATTCTCGCCGCAGCCGGACTTCGCGTCCGATTGGCTGTTGATCGTCGGCGAGAGCCTGCGCGCGCCGAAATTCCTGATTTCGCAACGCGTGGCTTTGGCGCGCCGCCTGCGTCGCAATTACATTTACATGCTGCTGATTCTGCTGCTGGCCTGGATCCTCAAACTGTCGACCCCCAGTCTTCTGGCCGAAGGCGTCCGCATCGGCTTCGTCGGGTCGATGCGTGAGGCCGTCGCCAGTGCTGCCCTGGGTCCCGTTCCTGGTGGCGCCATCGTCGTGCTGGTCGCCGTCCTCTATGCAGGCCTGCTGGTGACAGCCTTTCTGACAGAGAGCGACGACGGCGAACTCTCCTTCGGTGACGTCCACGTCTAGCAACGCAACGCCCTGTCGCGCGTTGTTGGACACGTGCATTGGGCGATGGGGGTTTCATGGCTTGGCAGGCTCCGACACGTTCAAGCCTGACACTGCTGGTTTGCGCTTTCGTCCCCGCGGGCGCGGCCTGGGCAGCGGAGACGCTCGTTGTCGGTACCCGGGCCTCCGGCATGGGTGGTTCGGGCGAAGGCGCTTTCGTCGCCGAGATCGTGCTTCTGCTGCTTGTTGGGCGCGGCCTGGGCGAAGTGCTGCAGCGTTATGGCCAGCCGGCAATCATGGGCCAACTGATCGGCGGCATCCTGCTCGGTCCTTCGCTGTTCGGCTGGCTGTGGCCGTCGGCCCAGCACCTGATCTTTCCCAGTGATCCTGCGCGAAAGGGCATGATCGACGCCGTCTCGCAGCTCGGCATCCTGATGCTGCTTTTGCTGACCGGCATGGAGACGGACCTGCGGCTGGTGCGCCGGGTTGGCGCGGCCTGTTTTTCCATTTCGGCTACCGGCGTCGTGGTGCCCTTCATCTGCGGTTTCGCGCTGGCGCAGTTCCTGCCGGACGCATTGCTGGCTGACCCCACGCAACGTACCGTCGCCGGGCTGTTCCTGGGCACCGCGCTGTCGATCTCGTCGGTCAAGATCGTCGCCATGGTGGTGCGCGAGATGAACTTCATGCGCCGCAACCTCGGACAGGTGATTATTTCCTCGGCAATCATCGAGGACACGATCGGCTGGCTGGTCATCGCCGTAACCTTCGGCATCGCCACCAATGGCAGGCTGCAGCTCGTACCGCTGGTGACCACCATCGCCGCCGTGGCACTGTTCATGGTGTTCTCCTTCACCATTGGCCGCCGTCTTGTCTTCACCTTGATCCGCTGGACCAACGATCAATTCCGCAGCGAGTTTGCGGTGATCACCATGATCCTCATCATCATGGGCGTGATGGCGCTGATCACCAACATGATAGGCGTCCATACCGTGCTGGGGGCGTTCGTCGCCGGTATCCTTGTCGGGGAATCGCCCATCCTCTCCAGCCATATCGAAGGCCAGCTTCGCGGCGTCATCACCGCGCTGTTCATGCCGATCTTCTTCGGCATGGCGGGGCTTTCCGCCGATCTCACCGTGCTCGCCGATCCAACCCTTGCCATGCTGACGGGCGCTCTCGTGGTCATCGCCAGCATCGGCAAGTTTGGCGGCGCGTTCATCGGCGCCAAGCTCGCCGGCATGTCGTTCAAGGAAGCAATCGCCGTCGGCAGTGCCATGAACGCGCGCGGCTCGACCGAGGTGATCGTCGCCAGCATCGGCCTGTCGATGAACATCCTGTCGCACAATCTCTTCACCATGATCGTTACCATGGCCGTGATCACCACGCTGGCCATGCCGCCGATGCTGCGCTGGGCGCTCGGCCGGCTGCCGGTTGGGCACGATGAGCAGCAGCGGGTCGAGCGCGAGGCGTTGGACGAATACGGCTTCATTTCCAGGCTGGAGCGGCTGCTGGTGCTGGTCGACGACAGCAGGATCGGCAAGTTCACCGCCTATCTCGCCGGACTGGTCGGCGGAGGCAGCGGCATGCCCACCACCTTGCTTCAGCCGAAGGACGGCCGAATGGACAGGCCAACCGACAGCAAAGGACAGGAGCGCACCCTGAAGGAAATCAAGAAGGGTGCAAAAAAAAGCGCCCGGGCGGTGAAACGGATTGAAGATACGCTTGTCGGCAAAGTCCACCTGACGGCCCGCACCGAATTGGAAGCCACCGGTGAGACGATCGCCGAAGAGGCCCGCAAGGGATACGGCCTGCTGCTGGTCGGGCTTGACAATGTGCTGACCGCCGATGGCGCCTTTGCGCCGGCCCTCAACGACATCGCCGGAGGATTTGACGGCCCGCTTTGCCTGGTCCTGAATGGTGGCAATGCTGCCGAAAAGATGCCGACTCTGAAGGCCGGCACCAGCATTCTCGTCCCCGTCAACGGTACCCAAGTGGCGCGTCGCGCCGCCGACTTGGCGCTGGCGCTGGCCCGTCCAAACCGGGCGCGGGTCAAGATACTTTACGTCTCGCAAACGGCAGCCAAGGGCCGAAGATTGACATCCGTGTCGCATAGCCGCGAAGAGGCCGTCCTGAAAGACATCGCTGATCTGGCGGGCCGCTACGGCCTGCATATCGACACAGCGTTCCATACCCGCGTCACACCCGACAAGGCGATCACCCGGGAGGCGGCCAAAGGCGCGGCGATCGTCGTGATGGGCGTCACCCAACGTCCGGGTGAGGACCTGTTCTTCGGTGAAACCGCCGGCGCTGTTTTAGCCGCCTGCAACTGCCCCGTCGTGCTTCTGGCCAGCGCGCGGCCCAAGCACGACGCCGCTGGCGCTGAGCTGGCAGCGTGAATTTCACGGCGCATTGATCCGTCGGCAGGAATGTCGATCGAGCTTCTGAAAGCGCTTATCAGCCAAACGTAAAAGAAACTCGAACCGAACGGTTCGGTTCTGTTGACAGAGAGTGCAGGAAAGGGTGAACGCCGGCTCAAAGAATGTTCGCGCGGCAAATCACCACTGACCGCATAACTAGTTGAAAAGAAATAAGAACATTGTGGCGCCAGGAGCTGCATGTCGAATTTCAAGCGGCCAATTTGGCGCACCCGTACAAAATTTTCGTGATTGGAAACGACAGACTTGCCGACCCATCTCGGGGTGGTCCGAGCGACGCGAATTCCTCCCGAGGCACGCCACTTGACGGACAGACCAAAGAACTACCGGAGTACCCGAAATGACCAAGCTCGCTCTTACCGCCGCCGCCGCCATCCTCGTTGCCACCGGCACTGCTTTTGCCGGCAGCGACCATTATGGCTCGGACAACGTCAACCAGCCGGCCGCTGCTGCTGCTGCCAACGTCGACAACACCTTCACCGGTTCGATCCGCAAGCCAGTTACTTCCGAGCATACCGGTGCCAAGATAACCTCCGAGTCGGTGGCGCCTGAATCCGGCCAAGGCATCTGGGGCCGCTGATTATCACGGCCCGCACCACAAAGAGCGGCGGGCTTGGCCCGCTACTCTTGCTTTCGCGTATCAACGGGCGTGTGCGCCGAATAGCATCCTGCGCCAATCGAATACTTTGATTTGCAGGTTTCATCTGTAGCCACAATCTCGGTTGCTGAAATCGTCCAGCAACGTGCACATCGGAAAAGCCGGGTGCGTATTCGTCGGCGCGGACAGCGCTCTCATCTCGAATGCGTCGAAAGCAACGACAACTCACGAATGACCAGTACACTGGAGTACCTGAAATGACCAAGATTGCTCTTACCGTCGCCACCATCGTCCTCGTCGCCACGGGCAGCGCCTTTGCAGGCAGTGATCACTATGGTTCGGACGGCGTCAACCAGCCGGCCGCGGCTGTTGGCAACGCGCCTGTCGGCACCATCGACAGCGGGTTTACCGGTTCCATCCGCAAGCCGCTGACGACCGAGCACAACGCCGTCGACACCGAGGCGACGACCCGGTTCGGCACGGATCAACCCGTAGTGCCCCAATCTGGCCGGGGCAACTGGGGCCGATAGTTCCTCAAACCCCGGAGCACGAAGAGCGGCGGGCTTGGCCCGCCGTTTTTGTTTGGGCAAAGCCCGGTCGGTCGAAAGGATCGGCGATCCCCGGGCCTGTTGGTAAATCCCTAACGCAGATCCTTCGGCCAAATGCAGTGCGTCAGCCGGGCGCTGCCGAAGGTGAGACCGGCCCAATCGCCATCGACGTCGAACCGAGCCAGGGCCGCGGTGGGGTATTTTTCCGCCAGTTTTTTCAGCGCCGCTTCATCAGATCCAGCCCCGGCAAGACCGCGCGCGAACTCCTCCAACCCGGGATTGTGGCCAAGCACCAGCAGCGTTCCGGTCCCCGCCTTCACTTGCCGCACCTTGGCGAGGATGTCCGCCGCCGCTGCCTCGTAAAGCGCCTGGGCAGATTTGGCCTGCACCTTCGCCGGCAATTCCGCCGAGACCAGCCGCCACGTGTCGCGGGTGCGCAGCGCCGGCGACACCAGCGCCAGCTCCGGCAGCCAGCCGCGCCGGGCCAGTTCGCGCCCGACCAGTGGTGCTGCCTTCAGCCCGCGCGCGGACAGCGGCCGGTCGAAGTCGATGAGGTCGGGATCGTCCCAACTCGACTTGGCGTGACGCAGGAGCAGCAGTTGCTTCATGGATTCAACTCAAGTCCAAGGGATGTCGGGCTGAAAGTCTTTCCCATATCCGCCGCCATGTCTTGCACCTGTGACGGTATCAAAACTCGCCCAAAGTGCACCAAAGATGAACAGGCCTACACGCCGTTCATCTTTATCCCATCTGACCAAAATGTCTGCTTCAGTGATGGCCCAATCGCCCGATCGAACGTGAATTGCACCGACGACGGGACCTACTCGTCCGTCCTCGATCCGACAGAGATAAAAATATGCCGTGGCACTTTTCGGATCGCCCGCCTCGTCGTACTCGAAGACGCCGGCGAGATCACGCTTTGTCCGGATCGCGCTGTCGAAAACGTCCATTGATCTATTCTGTCATTCCCCGGCGATTAATTGGCCGTTTCCGCGGACCCTTACGGCGTGATCCGTGCCAGATGCTCGAGATCGGTCTCTTCGCGCAGCGGGTCGGGCGCGATCACCACTGACGTGGCGTTGTCGGCATCGTCGGCGAAGCGCGAAAACACCGTGCGGCCGCCTTCCATTCGCGCCTTGCCTTCGGCGACAAGGCCCAACGCCAGCGGATAAAGTTGGTGCTCGGCCTTGAGCACGCGCGCGGCCAGCGTATCCTCATTGTCGCCAACCATCACCGGCACGGCGGCCTGGGCGATGATCGGCCCGTCATCCATGTCGAGCGTGACGAAATGCACCGTGCAGCCATGGATGCGCATGCCTGCGCGGAGGGCCCGCGCATGCGTATCCAGCCCCTTGAAGGCAGGCAGCAGGGCAGGGTGGATATTGATCATGCGGCCCTGCCACTTCTCGACGAAGCGCGCGCCGAGGATGCGCATATAGCCGGCCAGCGCGACGATCTGGGCGCCGAACGACAAGAGGGCCGCATCGATCGCCTCGTCATGCGCTTGCTTGCTGGCATAGTCGGAGCGCGAAATCACTCTGGTGGCGATGCCGCGCGCCGCGGCGATGCCAAGGCCGGCGGCATTGGCGCGGTCGGAGATGACGCCGACGATCTCGGCCGGATAGGCCGGGTTGCTCGCCGCCGCAACCAGCGCCGTCATGTTGGAGCCGCGCCCCGAGATCAGTACGACCGTCCGTTTCCTGGTCATAGGCCAATCGAGCCCCGATAGATGACGCCGGCATCGCGGCGCGGCACGATCTGGCCGATCGGCGTCACCGTCTCGCCGGCCTCCTGCAGAACGGCAGCGACCTGCGCCGCCTGGCCGGAGGCGACGACCAGGATCATGCCGATGCCGCAATTGAAGGTGCGCATCATCTCTTCCGGCGCGACGCCGCCGGTCTTGGCCAGCCACGAGAACACCGGCGGCACCTCGATGGCGCCGAGATCGAGCTCGGCCGAAAAATCCTTGGGCAGAACGCGCGGGATATTTTCGGGAAAGCCGCCGCCAGTGATATGGGCCAGCGCCTTGATGCCATGTGTGTTGCGGATCGCCTTGAGGATCGACTTGACGTAGATGCGCGTCGGCTCGAGCAGCGCCTCCGCCAGCGTCGCCTCGTCATTGAACGGCGCCGGATCGCCCCAGCCAAGGCCGCTTACGGCGACGATGCGGCGGACCAGCGAAAAGCCGTTCGAATGCAGGCCCGACGAGGCGAGGCCGAGCAGCACGTCGCCTTCGACGATGTCGTCGGTCGGCAGCAGCTGGCCGCGTTCGGCGGCACCGACGGCAAAGCCGGCAAGGTCATAATCCTTGTCGTGATACATGCCGGGCATTTCCGCCGTCTCGCCGCCGATCAGCGCGCAACCGGCCTGCCGGCAGCCCTCGGCGATGCCGCCGACGATCGAAGCACCCTGGTCGGGATCGAGCTTGCCGGTGGCGAAATAGTCGAGGAAGAACAGCGGCTCGGCGCCCTGCACGACGATGTCGTTGACGCACATGGCGACGAGGTCGATGCCAATCGTGTCATGCTTGCCGGCGTCGATGGCGATCTTCAGCTTGGTGCCGACGCCGTCATTGGCGGCGACCAGCACCGGATCGGTGAAGCCGGCTGCCTTGAGGTCGAACAGGCCGCCGAAGCCGCCGATCTCGCCATCGGCGCCCGGCCGGCGGGTGGCGCGCACCAGCGGCTTGATCTTCTCGACCATGAGGTTGCCGGCATCGATGTCGACGCCCGCTTCGGCATAGGTGAGCCCGTTCTTGCGCTTGCTCATTTCCGGCGCCTGCTCATCTGTTGCGCTTGCCTGTCGCTGTTTTCACTCGCGTGCGGGCTCTTCGCATGAACGGTTTTGCCCCGCAAGGCAAGCGCGCGATGATGGTGTTTCAGTTGGATAACGGCGGAACCGGGCGTGATACACTCCAACAGTAAAAAGAAATCCCTGCCAGAATTGCGGCGAGGCCTCCGACGGTGGCAAGAGACCTGATCTCACCGTCGAAGGGCAGGGTCCCATACGAGAAGCCGGCGGCGATCAAAGCCGCCGCGGCAGTCCACAGACCTGGATTTGCAGCGACTGACCTTGAGAAAACGAACGCGACGACAGCGGCGGTCAGCCAGAGGGGCCAAGAGACGACCACGCCTACGGCCAGATAAAGAGCGAAGGTCGAAAGAAGATCCTGCGCTGCCACGTTGCGGTGCGAGGCTCCGAAAAATGCGAAGACCAAAAGACTTTCCGTCAGTCCGGCCAGATAACAAAGCGTTACTCGCCAAGCGATTGTGATTCTCTGCGCCATCGTCATTCAGCAGTGGGGAAATAGGCTGTCGCTTCACGGGCTCTTCGCATGAACGGCCGCACCTCGCAAGGATGACGGCGGGATCAGACGGTCTTGGCTCGACAAAGGAGTGGACAGTCGCCCAAGCTGCCCCCCTTATGGACGCCCCTCTCGTTCCGCCAGAACCATGTCGACGCGGTCGAGTTGTGCCTTGGCGTAGCCGCTCAGCGCTATTCCGCCATTGTTCGTTCGAATCCAGTGCACAGCCTGCTTCACCCGCTCGTAGTGCCCAAGTTCGATTTCGCAGGCAATCAGCGCGAGGATTCGAACTGCGAAGGGCTGTGTGAATTCGTAAGGTTTGTCGAGCAACTCGCTATGTCCGGCGACGTAACTGGCGAGGTCCGGGTTCTGAGCCCTGATCCGTCGCGCCAGCTCGACATATTTCCCCAGCAACCTATCTATGCTCGTCTGGTCAAGGTGCTCGAAGTAACGAGCATAAGCTTTCAGCTCATTGTTAAATATCGTTTCAGGATGAAACTGCGACAGTCCGGGCCAGATCCATTTTTTGCCGTACAGCCTTTCAAGCAACGGCCTGACGGTAAGAAAGTCCAGGTAAACGAGCATGTTCACATGAACATCGCCATGGCTTGCAGTAAAGGCCTCTTCGAGAATCAGGCTGATATCGTCGCTCCGGTCGACTTCGAAGACGCCTTTCCGGGTGCGGCGAAAGCCATGTCCCGTCATGAACGTATCGAGATACTTACGCGCTTCGCCAACGGCCAAAGACAAGGTTCCACTCCCTCTCTGTTGCGCATCGTGCCTTGCTAACGGCCTATTAGTCCATCCACTGCGCCTTGTTTCCTAACGGCCAAAGGATAGCGCGCTTCGGGCTCGCTTCCATTTGGTTAGTTCAACGCTGGCTATTCTTCACGCCCCCTGCGTTGATTGCAAATTGCGCGGCGAAAGCCCGGATATAAGCCGGCCGAGCTTCCCCGCGCGCTACATAGGCAGCCAAGTTTTGATATTCGTCCAAAATGCCTGACATTCTTAGTCGCAGCAGCACCGATACCATCAATAAATCGCCGGCGCTGAACGTATCATCGAGCCAGTCGGCGACGCCCAAGTGGGCCGAGAGTTTGTCCAGCCGAGCGCGAACACGGTCCTTTACCAACGGCAAGCGCTCCTCGCTCCAAGGCTTGTCACGTTCGAATATTCTTGCCGTCGTTAATTCGAGGATCGGCGGTTCGACGGTGTTAAGTGCGGCAAACATCCACGTGATCGCACGCGCGCGGGCATTGCGATCCTTCGGCAGCAATCCCGCATGCTGCTCAGCAAGATGAAAGACGATCGAGCCGGTCTCGAACAGCGAGAGAGAACCTTCCTCATAGGTGGGGATCTGGCCGAAGGGATGGATGGCCAGATGTTCAGGCGCCTTCATCTCTGCGAAGGAAACAAGACGAACCTCATACGGCTGCCCCACTTCTTCGAGCGCCCAGCGAACGCGCGTATCACGCGCCAGTCCCTTGCCGCCATCGGGCGATCGTTCAAATGCTGTGATAGTGATTGTCATCGCGTCCGTTTCCTTGCCTGGGCGAATTCTTCGGCTTCCTATCGTGAGACGAATGAGTTTCCCCGAAATCGACATTGGTCTTGAACTATTTCATTGCTGGCGCCCTCGTGGGGAGATTGGCAGCTTCGGTGTCGCTTCTCACTTGCCGTAACCGTCCATCTCCATCATGTATCGACAAACAAGAGCGACGGGATATGCGTTTGACCATCCCCAACATGATCACGATCATGCGCTTCGTGCTGGTGCCGGCCGTGGTGCTGGCCATGCTGCAGGAACGCTGGGACTGGGCGTTTGCCGGCTTCCTCATTGCCGGCATTTCCGACGGCGTCGACGGCTTCATCGCCCGCCATTTCAACCAGTTTTCCAGGCTCGGCGCCTATCTCGATCCGATGGCCGACAAGCTGCTGCTGGTCTCGGTTTTCGTGGTCCTGGGCTTCAGCGGCGAACTGCCGCTGTGGCTGGTCGTTACCATGGTGTCGCGCGACGCACTGATCGTCTGCGCCGTGCTTTTGTCCACCGTCATGGCGCATCCCGTCGAGATGAAGCCGCTCCTGGTGTCGAAGGCCAACACCGCGATCCAGATCGTGCTGGCGGCAGTGGTGTTGGGCGAACTCGCCTTCGACATCCGTCTCGATCCGCTGAGGCCGGCCCTCATATTGCTGTCCGGGGTCTTGACCGTGGCTTCGGCCGCGGCCTATCTCGTGGCTTGGCTGAGGCATATGAGCGGCTATGGCGAAGGCTCCACACCCGGCACCTGAACGCGGGGCACCTGACCACCGGGCACCTGACGAACGGTCCATCGACGCCGAGGCCGAAGCCGCGGCAGCGGAGGCTGCGGCATCGGCGTCGTTTCGCCGGCAGATCCGCTTCTGGCTGGTCAGCGCCATCATCCTCGCCGTCTTCCTCTATGTCTTCAGCGGCATCCTTCTGCCGTTCGTCGCCGGCATGGTGCTCGCCTATTTCCTCGATCCTGTGGCCGACCGGCTGGAGCGGCTCGGCCTGTCCAGGCTGATGGCAACGGTGGTCATCCTGATCGCCTTCATCGTCGTCCTGGTGCTGGCCGTCGTCATCCTGGTTCCGGTGCTCGCCTCGCAGATGGCTGATTTCGCCAGCAAGCTGCCGGACTATCTGACCCGGCTGCAGGGCCTGATCACCAGCTTCGACCCGAAATGGCTGGAAGAAAAATTCGGCGTCGACGCCAACGGGCTGCGCGAAGGCCTGAACTCGCTGCTGACCTCCGGCTTCGGCCTCCTGACCACCGTCTTCACCTCGATCTGGAGCTCCGGCGTGGCGCTGGTCTCGGTCGTCAGCCTGTTCGTGGTAACGCCGGTCGTCGCCTTCTACATGCTGCTCGACTGGGACCGCATGGTGGCAATCGTCGACAGCTGGGTGCCGCGCGATTACGTCAAGACCGTCAGGACGATCGCCAGGGACATCAACACGGCAACCGCCGGCTTCGTGCGCGGACAGGGCACGCTGTGCCTGGTGCTCGGCGCCATGTACGCCACCGGCCTGACACTGACGGGCCTGAATTTCGGCATCCTCATCGGTCTGTTCGCCGGGCTGATCTCCTTCATCCCCTATGTCGGCTCGCTGACCGGCCTGGTGCTGGCCGTCGGCGTCGCCTTCGTCCAGTTCTGGCCAGACTGGACCATGATCGCGGCGGTGGCCGGTGTGTTCTTCGTCGGCCAGTTCATCGAGGGCAACATCCTGCAGCCCAGGCTGGTCGGCAAAAGCGTTGGCCTGCATCCGGTATGGCTGATGTTTGCGCTGTTTGCCTTCGGCGCGCTGTTCGGCTTCGTCGGCCTGCTGATTGCCGTGCCGGCTTCCGCCGCCGTTGCCGTTCTGGTGCGTTTCGCCATCGCCCGCTATCTGGAATCGCCGCTCTACAAGGGCCATGCCGACGAGCCGGTGCCGCCGCTGCAGGTGCGGCGCCGCGGGGGCGCGCGCGGTTGAGCCAGATGCCGGACAAGATCGATCCGCCGCGTCAATTGCCGCTCGATCTAGGCCACGGCACCGGCTATTCGCGCGACGAGCTCGTCGTCTCCAGCACCAACAGCCAGGCGGCGGCGCTTGTCGACCGCTGGCCGGACTGGCCGTCGCCGGTCGTTGTGCTGGCCGGGCCGGCCGGCTCGGGGAAAACCCATCTGGCCTCGATTTGGCGGACCCGCGCCGACGCCGTGAAAGTGGAGGCCGGCCGCATCGGCGACTGCATCGAAAACCTCGGCCCGCATCCGGCCCTGATCGACGATATCGATGCCGAACCGATCGATGAGCACGGCCTCTTCCACCTGATCAACGCGGTGCGCGGCGCCGGCTCGAGCTTGCTGTTGACGGCGCGGCGCTTCCCGTCCGCCTGGGGCGTCAGGCTGCCCGACCTGGCGTCGCGGCTGAAGGCGGCGGCGACCGTCGAGATCCACGAACCCGACGATCTTCTGCTGGCCGGCGTCATCACAAAGCTGTTCGCCGACCGCCAGGTCGAGGTCGAGCCGCATGTCGTGCAATATCTGGTGCGCCGCATCGAGCGCTCGCTGGCCACTGCCATGCGCGTGGTCGAACGGCTCGACCGCACCGCGCTCGAGCGCAAGACGCCGATCACCCGCGCGCTCGCCGCCGAGACCGTCAGCGCCATGGACGAAGGGCAGGGCGAGTTCGAGATTTGACGATTCCAGTTCCGCCACTGTCCCATTTCGGGAACAAAAGCTGGCATCTGTCTTGCAGCAAAGAGCTTGCCGGCTAATCCCGGTCCTGATTGCGTATCAAATCAGGTAGTAGGCTCGCCGGGAGATGGGTGGTTGGGGTTCTCGCCCGGCGAGCTTGCCTTTGGCAGCATCGAATCGATAGCGCCATTGCGCGGCTGGCCTCAGCTCTCTCCGCCTGCAATCACCGCTCGTTCCGTGCCAAAGCGCTTGCGATAGTCGCCGGGCACCAGGCCGGTTATCCTGGCGAATACCTTGCGGAAGGAGCCGGGATCGTCATAGCCGACCTCCCAGGCGATCTGGTCGATCGACCGCATCGTGGTTTCCAGCATCTCGCGCGCCTTGCCGACGCGCAGGTGCTGGCAATATTCGGTCGGCTTGAGGCCGGTGGCGTTGCGGAACCTGCGCAGAAAAGTCCGCTCCTCCAGCCCGGCGTGATCGGCCATGGCGCCAAGCGTCACATCGCGCGCGCCGTTCGCCTGCAGCCAGTGCTGCACCTTGAGAATCGCTTCGTCGCCGTGGGTCAGCCGCGGCGCAAACGGACTGTAAAAACGTTGCTCGCGGCCCGGCGGGTCGATCAGCATGAAACGCGCCGTGTCCATCATCACGGCTGACCCGAGCACCCTGTCCACCAGCTTCAGGCCGAGATCGGTCCAGGCCATGTAGCCGCCGGCGGTGATGATATCGCCATCATCGATAACCAGCCTGTCGGCGTCGAGCAGGATGTCTGGAAAGCGTAGCGCCAGCGCGTCGCGATAGGCCCAGTGCGTCGTCGCGGCGCGACCGGACAACAGGCCGGTCTCGGCAAGCACGAAAGCGCCGGCACAGACCGAACCGAGCGTCGCGCCTGCCGTGTGGCGATCCCTGAGCCAGCCGGCATAGGGCGCGGCTGCTTCCCGAGCGATCGGATCTCCCAAGGTCGGCGGGAGGATAACCATGGCTGGTTCATTGTCGGCGCCGGGGTCGCTGTCGAAGGTGCGGACTACGGTGTGGCCCGCGTCCTCCAATTGCCAATGACTGACGCGAAGCCTCGCCGCCTCGGGCGACCGCTCGACAGCCAGCCGGTTTGCCAGCATGAAAAGATCGGTCAGGCCGAGCACGGCTGCTTCCTGCACGCCGGGATACAAGACAAGGCCGATTTCGATCAGATCACGCGCAGCCGTCATTTGTCAGTTTTGCCACGTTGAATGTCCGTTTTGCCAATGCTCACCCTGACCGCACTGTTATAATTTGTCCAGCTGAAGGGGGCTAAAAGCTTCCCTGTTACCCCCCGACTTTTCCATCAAGGAGTAGAACGATGAGCACATTCACCACCCATGACGGCACCGAGATTTTCTACAAGGATTGGGGCAAGGGCCAGCCGATCGTTTTCCATCACGGCTGGCCGCTGAGCTCAGACGACTGGGACAACCAGATGCTGTTCTTCCTCGAAAAGGGCTACCGCGTCATCGCACATGACCGCCGCGGCCACGGCCGCTCGTCGCAGACCGCGACTGGCAATGAGATGGACACCTACGCCGCCGATGTTGCGGCGCTGGCGGCGCATCTCGATCTCAGGGATGCGATCCACATCGGCCATTCGACCGGTGGCGGCGAGGTGGCGCGTTACGTCGCGCTTTATGGCGGCGGCGGCCGTGTTGCCAAGGCGGTGCTGATCGGCGCCGTGCCGCCGATTATGGTCAAGACCGACAGCAATCCCGGCGGCTTGCCGATCGAAGTCTTCGACGGTTTTCGTGCCGCCCTGGTCGCTAACCGCGCCCAGTTCTACAGGGACGTGCCGGCCGGCCCGTTCTATGGCTTCAACCGCGAGGGCGCCAAGGTCTCGCAAGGCGCCGTCGACAATTGGTGGCGCCAGGGCATGATGGGCGGAGCCAAGGCCCATTACGACTGCATCAAGGCGTTCTCGGAGACCGATTTCACCGACGACCTCAAGAAGATCGAGGTTCCCGTCCTGATCATGCATGGCGACGACGACCAGATCGTACCGATCGCCGATTCCGCGCTGCTTGCGGCCAAGCTGGTGAAGCACGGCACGCTCAAGGTCTACAAGGGCCTTCCGCACGGCATGTGCACCACCCATCCGGAGATCATCAATCCGGATCTGCTGGCCTTCATCCAGGGCTGACGGCTTGCATATCGGACGGGCAGCCCGGGCTCGTGCTGTCCGTCCGTCGCTTAAACATGACCGGCGACGGGAGACACACTCGAGCGTGATCCGCTTGCCCTGCCGACGAGATTTGCTTGATGAATGGTCGGAGTGGAGAGATTCGAACTCCCGACCCTCTGGTCCCAAACCAGATGCGCTACCAGGCTGCGCTACACTCCGAACGGTCTGTTGCCTAGTGATTTCAGCCCGCCAAAGCAAGCGTAAAAAGCCATCGGCCTTGCTGCCGGCGGCATTGCGCAGTAATGACGGGCTAGTGCATGGCCAGAGAACAGTAATGTGGTCTCGGGGTCGTGTGCTTGCAACCAGCAATGAGGTGGTCATGTCAGCTCGCATTTTCAGCCCAGCCAAAACCGCGATGCAGTCCGGCAAGGCCAAGACCGGCTATTGGGTGCTGGAATTCGATCCGGAGCAGCGCAAGAAGATCGATCCGCTGATGGGCTACACCACGTCCGGCGACATGCGAAGCCAGATCAGGTTGACCTTCGACACCAGGGAAGAGGCGGTGGCCTATGCCGAGAAGGAAGGGCTGGCTTTTCGCGTCGAGGAGCCGAAGGAAATCAAGCGCCGCCAGATTTCCTATGCGGAGAATTTCCGCTATGACCGCAGGACGCCCTGGACGCATTGACGGCCATGCCGGCCCGTGCCGGCGCCAAGAACAAATCAGCCGGTCGTGCGGCCGGCCAGCGGTCCCGTAGCTCAGCTGGATAGAGCACCGGCCTTCTAAGCCGATGGTCACAGGTTCGAATCCTGTCGGGATCGCCAATATTTTCAGGGTCCATTCCGGACAGGTTCACTCGCCAGTCGCACAGGATTTTCCAACACATGACAGCGATGGGCGCGGCGGCACTGCTGATCCTTGTCCTGACCTATGCCGGCGTTGCAATCGGCAGGATACCCGGGCTGCGCCTCGACCGGGCAGGGATCGCGCTGCTCGGCGGTGCGGCGATGATCGCCATCGGCGCGCTCGACATGGAGGACGCCTACCGCGCCATCAGCTTCGACACCATCACGCTTCTGCTCGGCATGATGATCGTCGTGGCGCATCTGAAAGTGTCGGGCGCCTTTCGCGCGCTCGGCGGGTTCGCCATCGAGCATGCGCATGCGCCGTTCATGCTGCTGGTGATGGTGACGCTGTTGACCGGCGTTCTGTCGGCGTTCCTGGTCAACGACGCCATCTGCCTGGTGATGGCGCCGATCGTCGTCCATGTCACCCGTGTCATCAACCGCAACCCGGTTCCCTATCTGATCGCCACCGCCACGGCCTCGAATTGCGGCAGCGTCGCCACCATCACCGGCAATCCGCAGAACATGGTCATCGGCGCGCTGTCGGGGATTTCCTATCCGGCCTTCTCGGCGGCGCTGGCGCCGGTCGCGGCGTTCGGCCTCGTCGCCGTCATCGTCATCATCCGCATCGTCTACCGCGCCGAATTTTCGCGCAAGGCCGAGCTCAGCCCCGAAGTCTATCGCGGCCGCATGCTGCCGGGGCAGGTGGTGAAGGCGGTGGTCGTCTGTGTCGGTTTGGCGATCGCCTTCTTCGCCGGCGTTCCAGTCGCCAAGGCAGCGCTGATCGGCGGCGCCATTCTTCTTTTGACCCGCGCCATCAAACCTGAGCGCATCTATCGCGAGATCGATGGGCCGCTGCTGTTCATGTTTGCCGGGCTGTTCATCGTCGTCGCCGGAGCGGAGAAGACGCTGCTTACGCCCGACATCGTCGCTTCGGCAAAGGACCTCGGGCTGAATGATATCTGGCGGCTGTCCGGTTTCACCGCAGTGCTATCCAACATCATGAGCAATGTCCCGGCCGTGCTGGCGCTGAAGCCGTTCGTGCCCGGACTGGAAGATCCCGAGCGGGCCTGGCTAGTCGTCGCCATGAGCTCGACGCTGGCCGGCAATTTCACGCTGCTCGGCTCGGTCGCCAATCTGATCGTTGCCGAGCACGCGCGGGTCTCTGGCAAACCGCTGGGCTTCATCGCCTTCTTCAAGGTCGGCCTGCCGTTGACGCTGGTCACGCTTCTTGTAGGGACGGCATGGCTGGCAGCCTAAAAGCGCGTCGCATTAGACCGGCGTCATGCGACGCGTATTGGGCTCTTGTTTATGCATGTCGTTATCGCAAAACCGCTGCACACTTTTGCGCGACATGCATCAGCCAGTCAGGGCGATGTCACCGTCAGATGGCCTCTCATGTTGGGATGGAAGCGGCAGAAATAATCGACCGATTCCGCCTTCTTCACCGTCAGGCTCGCCGCCTTCTTCGGCGAGATCATCACTTCCCAGGCGCCGTTGACGGTTGCCGTGTGGGCGAACACGTCCTTGTTCACCCACCTGATCGTGTCGCCGACCTTCGCCTCGATCTTTGCCGGCGAAAACACAAGCTTCTCGATCGTCACCTCGATGGTGTCGGCCTTGGCCGGCGCGGCACCCATGGCCAGTGCCAGCGCAACCCCTAGATTCCGCCTCGACATCATCGGCCCAATCCTCACTTCAGCATGCCGGCGACGTGTTCGGCGTGCTGTTCGTGACCCTGGAATATTTTCAGGCCGGTTTCCAGCAGGCTCTTCAACTCGGCATTGCTGGCCGACGGAATCAGCAGTGTTTCGAGCGCGCCATTGACCTGCTTGTGGTAGGCCACTTCGCTGGCGACATAGGCCTTGTCGAACGCCGCGCCCTTGAGCTTGGCAAGCTTGGCACGTTCCTCGGCCGCCGCCTTGGTCAGCGCCTTGCTGGTGGGGTTGTCCTCAGGCGTGACCTTGAGCTTCTTGACCAGGTCGAGAGCCTGTTTGTTGACCGCCTCGTGATCTCGCACCATGTCCTTGGCGAAATCCACGACCTCCTTGTTCTTCGATTTCTTCAGCGCCTGCTTGGCCGCCTCGACGTCAAGCACGCCCGCTGTGTAGGCGATATGTGCGATCTGCGGATCGGTCGGTTTGTCGGCAGCTTGCGACAAGGGCGCTGCGCTAAGCAGGAAAACTGCGGCCAGTGCCGTGGTCGATCGAATAAACATGATGCTCTCCTTCGCCCCGACGCGGAACTGCATCGGGCTTCGTTTTCAGTGATGCTCATTGGATGCAGGTCGCCGCCAAACGTTCCCGCGAAAATCGGCGCGGCCTATCCGGAAAGACCAAGCCGCTGCATCACGGCATTGGTCAGCCGTTCGCAGCGCCGGCCCGCGAAGGGAAAGGCGTCGAGCAGCACCGGGCCGATCTGGTCGTCCAGCGCCTTGCGCACCAGCGCGCGGGCGCGGTGCAGCCTGGTCTTGATGGTTTCTGGCCGCACGCCAAGCAGTTCGGCGGTCTCCTCGATGCTCAATCCCTCGATGACGCGCGCCACGAACACCATCCGGTAGACATCGGGAAGACTGTCGGTTGCCCGTTCGACAAGCTCAAGGATCTGCCGTTGCGCCATCGTCCGCTCCGGATCGTCGCTCGGGTTGAGGGGAAACCGGATGATTTCGGCTTGCGGGTTTTCAGGCATCGCTACCATTCGCCGCCTTTTGCGCAAGCGACCGAGCGCTTCGTTGATGACGATACGCGATAGCCACGTCGCGAGCGAGGCATCGCCGCGAAAGGCCTCGAGATGGGCAAAGGCGCTGACATAGGCCTCCTGGACGATGTCCTCGGCCTCGCTGTCGTTACGCACGACGCCTCGGGCGATGCGGTAGAGCCTTTGGTTGTGCGTCTTGATGATGGTGCGGAATGCATCGCCATCACGTGCCAGCGCGCGGCCGACAAGCTGCATATCGCCGGAAGCGGCGGGCGTTGCCGTCAACGCAGCAGGCATGGCCGATCTCCTGATAGGCTTCTCATCGCGACATTGGATGCATCGGCCGACAAAAGGTTCCCGACCGATCCCGCCGGCCAGCCTCAATCCGTGTCAACGACTGGCAGAGGCTATTCTACCGCCTTCACCACGCCGCCGCCTCTATTTTGTAGAGCCGTATCATCGGTCGATCGGTCGCCATGATATCGCTCAGGATCGCAATTTTTCCAGGCTGTTACGCCGATTTTCTGACTCAGTTTGAAAAGGTGCTGGCTCAGGCCCCAGCGGCCGCCGCCAGCCCGCGCGCCAGGTCGGCCTTCAAATCCCCTACATCCTCGAGCCCGATCTGCAGGCGCACCAGCGGCCCGTCATACGGGCCCTTGGCGATGGTGCGGTCGCCAAGGAATACCGGCACGGCAAGGCTCTCATAGCCGCCCCAGGAATAGCCGAGGCCGAAAAACTTCAACGCGTCGAGGAAGGCGTGCTGCTGCTTCTGTCCGCCGCCCGCGAGAACGATCGAGAAGATGCCGCTCGATCCGCAAAAATCGCGCTTCCATATGGCGTGGTCGGGATGACTGGGCAGCCCCGGATGCAGCACCTGCGCTACGCCCGGCTGACCCTCCAGCCAGCCGGCGAGGGAAAGCGCGCTCTTTTGATGGTGCTCCAGCCGCACGCCCATGGTGCGCAGGCCGCGCAGCACCTGGTAGACGTCGTCCGGCCCGGCGCAGCAGCCCATCGTGTTGAACGTCTCGCAAAGCTGCTTCCAGCAGGCTGCGTTGGCCGACACCGTGCCGAGCAGCACGTCGGAATGGCCGGCCGGGTATTTCGTCGCCGCGTGGATCGAGATGTCGACGCCATGGTCGAGGGGGCGAAAGTAGAGCGGCGTCGCCCAGGTGTTGTCCATCATGACGATGGCGCCGGCGGCATGCGCTGCCTTGGCGATGGCCGGTATGTCCTGCACCTCGAAAGTGTTGGAGGCCGGCGATTCGGTGAACACCACCTTGGTATTGGGCTTGATCAGCGCCGCGATGCCGGCGCCGATGCGCGGTTCATAATACTCGACCTCGATGCCGAGCCGCTTCAGCATCGTGTCGGCGAAGTTGCGGGTCGGGTGATAGACGGAATCGACGATCAGCAGATGATCGCCGGCCGACAGGAAGGCGAGCAGCGGCAGCGTCACCGCCGCCAGGCCCGACGGCACCGCGACCGTGCCGGCGGAGCCTTCCAGCGCATCGATCGCGCCGTTCAGCGCATCGGTAGTCGGCGTGCCGCGCGTGCCGTAGGTGTATTTCTGGCTGCGTGAAGCCATCGCCGCAGCATTGGGATAAAGCACGGTCGAGGCATGCACCACCGGCGGATTGACGAAGCCGAAATAGTCATGCGGGTTGTTGCCGGAATGGGCGAGCCGCGTGTTGACGCCCATCTCGCTGTCGTCTTTTGCCATTGCTTTTCGTCCCATGGATTGGTCGTTAGCCATAGTGCGGCGGCATTGGCCGCGCAACCGCACCGCACTCGCCAGGCCAAGGTCTTGAATATGCCAATTCAGCAACGAGCCGTGGATCCGCGGGAAGGCTGCCAAGTGCGCTTGGCAACTCACGGTCGGACTTTGCCGGCTTTATTGGCGCGCTGACCAATTTGCGAGCGCGTTTGTCTGCAATTTCAGGCATTTCAGGCGGTTGGTTTTCAAAGTCTTTCGGATTTGGTCATTTCCCTTGACCTCACAGGAATAATCGCCTTCGATGTTGTTCGTGAATGGGAGGCAGCGCGTCGGTGACGATGCGGGATTCCGGTAACGGGCCGGGATACTTAGCTGCGTTCACACGGGAAAAAGTCAGGTTCGCCTGGAAAAAACAGAAAAGGGTCTGTGGGTCATGAAACACATTGCAATCGGCCTTTTGGGCGCCGCCGCGTTTGGATTCGCGGCTTCGGCCGCATCGGCGAGCACGCTCGACGATGTCAAGGCGAAAGGCTTCATCCAGTGCGGCACCAATACGGGTCTTGCTGGCTTCGCGGCGCCTGACGACAAGGGTGAATGGAAAGGCATCGATGTGGATTTCTGCCGCGCCGTGGCGGCCGCCGTCTTCGGCGATGGCACCAAAGTCAAGTTCACGCCGCTCAGCGCCAAGGAGCGGTTCACCGCGCTGCAGTCGGGCGAGGTCGACATCCTGTCGCGCAACACCACCTGGACCATCAACCGCGATACGGCGCTTGGCCTGAACTTCGTCGGCGTCACCTATTATGACGGTCAGGGCTTCATGATCAACGCCAAGAAGCTTCCGGGCGTGAATTCGGCACTGCAGCTTTCGGGCGCGGCGGTGTGTGTGCAGAGCGGCACCACGACCGAGCTCAACCTTGCCGACTATTTCAAGTCGAACAAGATGGAGTACAACCCCGTCGTTTTCGAAAAGCTGGATGAGGTCAACGCCGCATATGACGCCGGCCGCTGCGACGTCTACACCACCGACCAGTCGGGTCTCTACGGCATTCGCCTGACGCTCAGCTCGCCGGCCGACCACGTCGTGTTGCCCGAGATCATCTCCAAGGAGCCGCTTGGGCCGGCCGTGCGCCAGGGTGACGACCAGTGGTACCACATCGTCAAGTGGACCTATTTCGCGCTGCTCAACGCCGAGGAACTGGGCATCACCCAGGCCAATGTCGACGAGATGAAGAACTCGGACAATCCCGAGATCAAGCGCGTGCTCGGCCAGGAAGCCGACACCAAGATCGGCACCGATCTAGGCGTCTCCAACGACTGGGTCGTCAACATCGTCAAGGCCGTCGGCAATTACGGCGAGATGTTCGAACGCAATGTCGGCTCCGGCAGCCCGCTGAAGATCGCCCGCGGCATCAACGCGCTGTGGACCAAGGGTGGCCTGCAGTACGCTCCGCCGATCCGCTGATCGAAAATGGATCCGGAAGGCAGATCGTCTGCCTTCCGGTCTCTCTTTCCAGGGGACTGTCGAATGGCATCGCAGGAAGTTCTTCGCGAGGAGCCAAGCCGCGGTTCCTTCATCAATGATCCGCGCGTCCGCGGCATATTCTTTCAAGCACTGGTCCTCGTCCTGCTGGTAGCTGGTGTCTGGTGGGTTACCCACAACGTCATCGCCAATTTGACGCGGCTGCACATCGCTTCCGGCTTCGGCTTTCTTAAGGGCCGCGCCGGCTTCGACATCAGCGAAAGCGCCATCGCTTATTCATCGGATTCGACCTATTTCCGTGCCATCCTGGTTGGCTTTATCAACACCGTGATCGTTGCCGTCGTCGGCATCATCACCGCCACCATCATCGGTTTCATCGTCGGCATCGGCCGGCTGTCGCATAACTGGCTGATCAGGAAGATCTGCACCGTTTATGTCGAAGTGTTCCGCAACATCCCGCCGCTGCTGGTCATCTTCTTCTGGTATTCCGGCGTGCTCGCCGTGCTGCCGCCGCCGCGCGAGAGCATCAATCTGCCGTTCGGCTCCTTTCTCAACCAGCGCGGCTTCTATTTTCCCCGCGCTATATGGGGCGAGGGCTCCTGGCTGATCCTGGTCGCACTGCTCCTCGGCATCGCCATGGCCTGGTTCGTCGCCCGCAAGGCGCGGCAGCGGCAGATGGCGACGGGACAGCCATTCCCGGTGTTCTGGACATCCATGGCGTTGATCGTCGGCCTGCCGCTGCTGGCCTACGCGCTGAGCGGCTTTCCGCTGAGCTTTGAATTTCCAAAGCAGTCGACCTTCAATCTCGTCGGTGGCTTTCAGGTCAGGCCCGAGTTCCTGTCACTCTATCTGGCGTTGTCCTGCTATACGGCCGCCTTTATCGCCGAGATCGTGCGCGCCGGCATCAGGGGCGTCAGCGCAGGCCAGACCGAGGCGGCCGCGGCACTCGGGCTGCGCTCGGGATCGATCCTCAGGCTTGTCGTCGTGCCGCAGGCGATGCGCATCGTTATTCCGCCGCTGACCAGCCAGTATCTCAACCTGACCAAGAATTCCTCGCTCGCCATCGCCATCGGCTATCCGGACCTGACGGCGACGGCCGGCACGGTCTTGAATCAGACCGGGCAGGCAGTCGAAGGCGTGGTGATCATGATGGCGGTGTACCTGGCGCTCAGCCTGATCACGTCGGCGATCATGAACGTCGTCAATGCCAGGATGGCGCTGGTGGAGAGGTAGGGCCATGCAAGAGCACGATATGTCCTGGGTGCGGACGGAGATGGCGCTGGCGCAGCCGGCGCCGTCGAGCGAGCGCGGCCTCACCGCCTGGGTCCGCAAGAATCTGATCGCATCGACCGGCGACGCCATCCTGACCATCATCGGCATCGTGCTGGTTGCCATGATCCTGCCGCAGATCGTCAATTGGGCTTTCATCAACGCCCAGTGGACGGGACCGGACCGCACGGTCTGCGCCACCGTGGCGCAGGGCGGCATCCAGTCGGACGGCTGGACCGGCGCCTGCTGGGCTTTCGTCAACGCCAAGTTCGGCCAGTTCATGTTCGGCCGCTATCCCCTGGAAGAGCGTTGGCGCCCGATCCTGGTGGCCATCCTGTTCGTGGCGCTGCTGGTGCCGCTGCTCATTCCGCGCGTACCGCGCAAGGGGCTGAATGCCATTCTTCTCTTTTTTGCACTGCCGGTCGTCGCCTTCGTTCTGCTGATCGGCGGCATGTTCGGCCTGCCCTATGTCGAAACCCCGCTCTGGGGTGGACTGCTGGTGACACTCAGCCTGTCCTTTGTCGGCATAGCTGTGTCGCTGCCGGTCGGCATCGTGCTGGCGCTCGGCCGGCGCTCGAACATGCCGATCGTCAAGCTGCTGTGCGTGATCTTCATCGAGACGGTACGCGGCATCCCGCTGATTACGGTGCTGTTCTTTGCCAGCGTGATGCTGCCGCTGTTCCTGCCGGCCGGCGTCAGCTTCGACAAGTTCCTGCGCGCGCTGATCGGCGTGTCGCTGTTTGCCGCCGCCTACATGGCCGAAGTGGTGCGCGGCGGCCTGCAGGCGATCCCCAAAGGCCAGTATGAGGGCGCCGATTCGCTCGGCCTCAGCTACTGGCAGAAGATGGGTCTGGTCGTCATGCCGCAGGCGCTGAAGCTGGTCATTCCCGGCATCGTCAACACCTTCATCGGCATGTTCAAGGACACCAGCCTGGTCATCGTCATCTCGATGTTCGACCTCCTCGGCATCGTCAAGCAGAACTTCTCCGACGCCAATTGGGCGACGCCGCAGACGGCCAGATCCGGCCTGGTCTTCGCGGCCTTCATCTTCTGGCTGTTCTGCTTCGGCATGTCGCGCTATTCAATGTACACGGAACGCCGTCTCGACACCGGCCACAAACGCTAAAAAAGGGGACCTTGTCATGGCCATAGAAAACGCCGTCAGCGCGGAAGAGATCAAGGTCAATGCCGCCAAGATGCATATTTCCACCACCGATGTCGCCATCGACATCATCGCCATGCACAAATGGTACGGCGAATTCCATGTGCTGAAGGACATCAATCTAAAGGTGATGCGCGGCGAGCGCATCGTCATCTGCGGCCCGTCGGGCTCCGGCAAATCGACGATGATCCGCTGCATCAACCGACTGGAGGAACACCAGAAGGGCAAGATTATAGTCGACGGCAAGGAACTGACCAACGATCTGAAGAAGATCGACGAGGTGCGCCGCGAGGTCGGCATGGTGTTCCAGCACTTCAACCTGTTCCCGCATCTGACCATTCTGGAAAATTGCACGCTGGCGCCGATCTGGGTGCGCAAGATGCCGCGGAAACAGGCCGAGGAAATCGCCATGCATTTCCTCAAGCGCGTCAAGATCCCGGAACAGGCCAACAAATATCCCGGCCAGCTTTCCGGCGGCCAGCAACAGCGCGTGGCGATCGCCCGCTCGCTGTGCATGAACCCGCGTATCATGCTGTTCGATGAGCCGACCTCGGCTCTCGACCCGGAAATGATCAAGGAAGTGCTAGAGACGATGGTCGGGCTGGCCGAGGAAGGCATGACCATGCTCTGCGTCACCCACGAAATGGGCTTTGCGCGCAAAGTCGCCAACCGGGTGATCTTTATGGATCAGGGTCAGATCGTCGAGCAGAACACGCCGGCCGAGTTCTTCGACCACCCGCGCCATGAGCGCACGAAGCTGTTCCTGTCGCAGATCCTGCACTGATCCTGTACGCCGGTTCGGGACAAGACCGGCGGACCGGGCTCTCTGTCTTGCTGGCTTCGCGCGTATTCGACGAGCGCTGACCGTGCGCCCGGCGTCGCCTAGGCTCGTTCCAGCCGGTGCACCGGCCCGGACGCCATGCAGTGGCTGGGGCCAAATTTTCTCTCAAGCTGAGGTGATCTGCCAGACAGCGACGCCGGCAAGGGCGAGACCGGCGGCGCCCTCGATGGCCCGGGAGATGGTTTCGAACAGCCGTGGCTGGCGCGCGAAAAACTGTACAAGCCGTTCGCGAAACACGATCGACAACACGGCGACGCAGGACAGCGTCAGCGCCACGCCGACCATCATGGTGATGGCAAACAGGACGCCCGCTGCCGGAACATCCCTGGACATCGCGAAAGTCATCGCGAAAAGCGTAAGCGGACAAGGGATCAGGCCTGCCATGACGCCGACAGCCTCGCCCTCGTGCCTGTGGTGATGGCTGTGGCTCAAAGCGCGCCAGAGCATCCAGACGCCGATGAGGCCGAGCAGCCCGCGACTGATGTGCTCCAGAAGCGGAGCGCGGCCGACGCTGCCCAATGCTATTGAGACCAATGGCAGCGAGAGAGCCGCAATCAGAACGGCAATCGTCACATGCGTGAACGATAGCGTAATAGATACGAGCAGACCACGCGAGACCTTCGCATCCGAACCGGCAAGATACGTCGCCAGGACGGCCTTGCTGTGCCCCGGCGTCAGCGCATGGGCAGCCCCGAACACGACGCCCATCGGCAGGAAGGCCATGAACGCCAGCCAATTGCCTCCGGCCGCAAGCAGCTTGATCTGTTCGCCGAGCGTCAGATAGATCGTGCGCTGAAATTCGACGAGCGTCTGGAACATCGGACGAGACTAGCAGAAAATCGGCGAGCGTCAGTGCATGTGGCCGTGGTCATGCGTGTGCTCGTGAGGATGGTCGTTCTCTCCACGTTCCGTTGAAAACCGCACATTCGCCTCAGCCAGGGCCGGCATATGCTGGGATAGTTCGTCCTTCAGCGCTGCGGCGATCTTGTTCGCCGCCGACAGCGGCAGGGTTTCGTCCGCGGCAATTGCGATGTCGGCGTGCAATCTATGACCGATCCAGCGCGCCTTGGCATCGACAATGCGCGCGCCCGGAACATGCTCGGCGGCATGTCGGATGTCGTCCATCACACCGGGTTCGATTCCATCCAGCATGCGGGTCAGCACCGAGCGGGCCGATTGCCAGACGATACCGAAGATCGCAATCGTGATCAGCAGACCGACGATCGGATCGGCCAAGGAAAAGCCGAACCAGACGCCGATGGCTCCGATGACCACGGCAAGGCTGGTAAGTCCATCTGTGCGGGCATGGTAGCCGTCGGCAATCAGTGCCGCGCTGTTGATTTCGCGACCGACGCGGATACGGAACACGGCAACCGCCTCGTTGCCGAGGAAGCCGACAATGCCCGCCGCAGTCAGCCAGCCGAGGTGTGTCACCACTTGTGGATTGATCAGCCTGTCGATGGCTTGGTAGGCAGCGACCACAGCGCTGAACAGAATGATGAGCACGATGATGATGCCGGCCAGATCCTCGACCCGGCCCAAGCCATACGTGAAGATCCGCGACGGCTTGCGCCGCGCCAGCACGAACGCAATCCATAGCGGGATCGCCGTGGTCGCATCGCCGATGTTATGGATCGTATCGGCCAGCAATGCCACGCTCCCCGACAACGCAACCACGACCATCTGCAATGCCGCGGTGATGGCCAGGATCACGAACGACCATTTGATTGCCCAGATGCCCCGGTCGGTGGTGGCAATTGTCGCGTCGATGACGCCATGGCTGTGACCGTGCGGACCGTGACCGCCGTGATGATGTGCGGCGTGCGAGCCGAACCCGAGCCATTCCAGAATGGGGACTACGATGGCATTCATAGATATTTCGCCAGCTGCTTAAGTTCCGCCAGCGAGTTGCCGCCGGTTTCCACGCTGTCCGTCAGGCAATGCTCGATGTGATCGTTGATCAGCTCGCGCTTGGCGCTGCTGATGGCCCTTTCGACGGCATGAAGCTGCTGCGCCAGGTCAACGCAAGGGCGATGCGCCTCGATCATCGCCAGCACCGCCGCAAGGTGGCCTTGCGCGCGCTTCAGGCGCTTTACGATGGAAGGATGCGAAGCGTGGAGATGATCTGACATGCCTTCAGCATATCCTCCCGGGGAGGATACGCGTCAAGCTCTAAGTCAGCTGTTCAATTTCCGGAGAGGCTTCACCTTGAACATTGCTTGGTCTATGCCTTCCCCATGAAGAAGCTTGCCCGTTTTCTTGGCCTGCTGGTCGTTGCAGCAGTCCTTGCGGTGGCGCTGGGCACGCTGCTGCCGCGCCCGCTCTGGCCGGCGGCCGTTGCCGATCCGATCGGCACAAGCCACCGTATCCTGATGCTGCAAAATCCGATCCACACCGACATCGCCATCCCGGTCGACGACGATGTGCGCCGGCGCTTCCATTTCCTGGTCGATGCCGGCATTCCAGCAGACATGGCGGAGGTCCGCTACATCGTCTTCGGCTGGGGCGGCCGCGCCTTCTATCTGGAGACGCCGACCTGGTCGGAGCTGAAGGCGGTGCCGGTGATGAAGGCGCTGACGGTCGATGCCTCGGCAATGCATGTCGACATTTCCGTCGACATCGCCGAGCCGCATCGCGACGTCGCTAGCTTCGACATCGGCGAGGAGCGGTTTACGGCGCTGCTAGATTACATTGCGGCAAGCTTCCGGCAGGGGCCGAACGGGGCCATCCCGATCGAGAGTGCGGCCTATTCCCGCTTCGATCGGTTCTTCGAAGCCAATGGCCATTTCAACGCGCTGGTCGGCTGCAACACCTGGACGGCGGCGGCACTGCGCACGGCCGGGTTGCGCACCGGCTGGTGGAATCCGCTGCCGGCCTCGCTCGGCCTGTCGATGCGGCTTTACAATTGAAGAGGGTTCCGGCTGATCAACGCCGCGATCCTTCGCGCCCCCCTCTGTCCTGCCGGACATCTCCCCCACGAGGGGGGAGATTAGCGGCTTCGACGCCTTGCTAGGTCATGCAACCTTGAAGATTGGCGAAAGCCAATGTGATGGCCAATCTCCCCCCAAGTGGGGGAGATGTCCGGCAGGACAGAGAGAGGCGCTGTCCCGCCAGCCTGTCGTGCGTATCATCGCGCGCCATCGTCCAACGCCCGCCAGCCATAGAGCCAGTCGAGATCGGCGGCGAGTTTTTCGGGCGAGCGCATCGCCAGGAACAGGTTGCGGGCCATCGCCACCGGCCCGGCCGCATGCCAGGCGAGGCGATTGACGGCGCCGCGGCGGGCGACCTGGGCGACGCGCGGCCGCCGCGCCTGTTCCCAGGCGACAAGCGCGCTGCTGAGATCGGCAGGCGAGGTGGCAACGAAACCGGCAAGGGTTACCGCGTCTTCGATCGCCATCNGTCTTCGATCGCCATCGCCGCGCCCTGTGCTGCAAACGGCGTCATCGCGTGCGCCGCATCGCCGGTCAGCGCGATGCCTTCCGGCGTCGTCCACCGCCGCTGCTCGACAATGTGGATCGGCCATGCCGTCCACGGCGCGGCCTCGTTCGCCAAGCGGACCAGCGCCGGCGCGGCGCCACGCATGGCGCTGGCGAGGATGGCGGGGTCGGCATGCCCTGACCAGCCCTCGGCGATGCGCTCGCCCTTGGTGAAGGCCGCGAGGTTGAAGGCAGTGCCACGGCTGACCGGATAGGCGACCATATGGAAGCCTGGATAGAGGAATGCGGTAACGCAATCGGGCGCACCGATCACCCTGAAGGCTTGTCCGGCGGGGCTGTCGGCGGCCACCGTGGCGCGCCAGGCAAGCTCGCCCGAAAACCGGCTTCTCCGGAAATCGGCTGCGTTGCGGGCAAGCGTTTCTCGCACCGACGACCAGACGCCATCGGCGCCGATCAGCAGACAGCCAGCCTCGACCGTGTCGCCATCAGCCGATGCAGTGACGGTAACACCTTTCGATCCGGCTGCGATGTCGGTCACCCGCGCGCCGGCGATCAGATCGATACCGGGCTGCTCCGAAACTCGCTGCATCAGCGCTGACTGCAGATCCGCGCGGTGGGCAACGAGATAGGGCGCTCCCCAGCGCGTTTCGGCCGCCTGGCCAAGCGGTACGCGCGCCAGCTTGCGCAGCGTGGCGGCATCCTTGAGCACGACCGCCTCCGGCCGCACCGCCGTCGGCAACAGCCGATCGAGTACGCCGAGCTGCCGTAGGATGCGCGTCGCGTTGGGCGAAAGCTGGATACCGGCGCCGGCAGCCTCGAGGTGCTGCGCCTGTTCGAACAGTTTTATCCGATAGCCGCGCTCGGCGAAGGCCAGTGCCGCGGTCAGCCCGGCGACGCCCGCCCCGGCGATGACCACCTGCCGGGACTGCGTTTCCTGCATCAGGCTTGTCGCGGAAGAATCAGGCGGCCTGGTCGAGATAGAGGCAGCCCGGCGGCTGCGTTTCCAACGCCTTCAGCTTCGGCGAATAGCGATAGAGCGTCGAGCAATAGGGGCAGACCTTTTCATTGTCGTCGCCCATATCGAGAAATACATGGGGGTGGTCGAAAGGCGGATTGGCGCCGGTGCACATGAATTCCTTGACGCCGATGTCGATTGCCGGATAGCCCGCATCGTTCTGGAAATGGGGAATGGAACCGCCTGCCATCGTCGTCTCCTGATCTTGTCGATTGCATCTGGATCATAACCCGTCTCTTTGCAAGATCGATGAAATGAAACTGTCGCAAAAGCCTGTCAGAGGATAAGTTAAGCCGGTTAAGGCTATGGTCGTCGAACGGTGTGGGAAGAGCGGAAACCATGAACGAACTGAAGCCGGTGCAGAACGAATTCATCACCGTCGAGGCGGCGAGCCGCGAAGGCGGCAATCCCGACCGCTTCGTCAACCGCGAGTTTTCCTGGCTGCAATTCAACCGGCGCGTGCTCGAAGAGTCGCTGAACGCCAATCATCCGCTGCTCGAGCGTGTTCGCTTCCTGTCGATATCGGCCGCCAACCTCGACGAGTTCTTCATGGTCCGCGTTGCGGGTCTTGCCGGCCAGGTGCGCGAGGGCATCGTGCTGAAGAGCCCGGACGGGCGCACGCCCGAGCAGCAGCTCGAACAATTGCTGCGCGAGGTCGAGCGCCTGCAGGAGGACCAGCAGAAAAGCCTTTCGGCGCTGATGCTGCTCCTCGACAAGGAAGGCATTGAAAGCATCACTCGCGAGGCGCTGGGCAAGGACGAGAAGGCCTGGCTGGAGGACCATTTCCAGGAGCAGGTATTTCCGGTGCTGACACCGTTGTCGATCGATCCGGCGCATCCGTTCCCGTTCATTCCCAATCTCGGTTTCTCGATGGCGCTGCAATTGCGCCATCGCAAGAACGGCGAGGAAATGAGCGCGCTTCTGCGCCTGCCGGTGGCGCTGAGGCGCTTCATCCGTTTGCCGGATCGCAAGCGCCATGTCCGCTTCATCCCGCTCGAGGAGGCGGTCGGTCTTTATATCGGCAAGCTGTTCCCAGGCTATGAGGTCAAGGGCTCCGGCACGTTCCGCATCATCCGCGATAGCGATATCGAGGTCGAGGAAGAATCAGAGGATCTGGTGCGACTGTTCGAGACGGCGCTGAAGCGCCGCCGCCGCGGTTCGGTCATCCGTATCGAATTCGACATGCTGATGCCGCCCGAGTTGCGCGACTTCGTCGCCGGCGAGCTTGGTGTCTCGGCAAGCCGCATCAGCGTGCTCACCGGTCCGCTGGCGCTCAGCCAGATTTCGGAGATCGTCGCCGTCGCCCGCGACGATCTGAAGTTCACGCCCTATAACCCGCGTTTTCCCGAGCGCATCCGCGAGCATGGCGGCGATTGTTTTGCCGCGATCCGCGAGAAGGACATCATCGTCCACCACCCCTACGAATCCTTCGACGTGGTGGTGCAGTTCCTGCGTCAGGCGATGGCCGATCCGGAAGTGGTAGCGATCAAGCAGACGCTCTATCGCACCTCCAACGACAGCCCGATCGTACGCGCTTTGGTCGACGCCGCCGAGGCCGGCAAGTCGGTGACCGCGCTGGTCGAGCTCAAGGCGCGTTTCGACGAAGAAGCCAACATCCGCTGGGCCCGCGACCTCGAGCGAGCCGGCGTCCAGGTCGTCTTCGGCTTCCTCGAACTGAAGACCCATTCGAAAATGTCGCTGGTCGTGCGCCGCGAGGATGGCAGGCTGCGCAATTACGTGCATCTCGGCACCGGCAACTACCACCCGGTCACCGCGCGCATCTACACCGACCTGTCCTTCTTCACCACCGCCCCGACGATCGCGCGCGATGTCGCCCAGCTGTTCAACTTCATCACCGGCTATGCCGAGCCGGCCGAGCAGATGCGGCTGGCCATATCGCCGTTCACGCTGCGCGACCGCATCCTCAAGCACATTTCCGATGAGATCAGCCACGCGCTGGAGGGCAGGCCGGCCCGCATCTGGATGAAGATGAACGCCTTGGTCGACCCGATCGTCATTGACGCGCTCTACGATGCCAGCCGCGCCGGCGTCGAGATCGANAAGATGAACGCCTTGGTCGACCCGATCGTCATTGACGCGCTCTACGATGCCAGCCGCGCCGGCGTCGAGATCGATCTCGTCGTGCGCGGCATCTGCTGCCTGAGACCGCAGGTGCCCGGCCTATCGGAGAACATTAGGGTGAAGTCGATCGTCGGCCGTTTCCTTGAGCACAGCCGCATCTATTGCTTCGGCAACGGCCACGGCCTGCCATCGGACGGGGCGATCGTCTACATCTCCTCGGCCGATCTGATGCCGCGCAATCTCGACCGCCGTGTCGAGACCATGGTGCCGATCACCAATCCAACTGTGCACGAACAGGTGCTCGGCCAGATCATGCTCGGCAACATCATGGACAACCAGCAAAGTTTCGACGTATTGGCTGACGGAACCTCCCGGCGCGTCGTGCTGGAGGAGGGCGAGGAACCGTTCAACGCGCAGGAATATTTCATGACGAATCCGAGCCTGTCCGGACGGGGCGATGCGTTGAAGTCGCATGCGCCCAAGCGCATCGCGCAGTTCAAGCGCCGCAAGAAACAGAACGCAGCGACGGGCTGATGATTTCAGCGTCCCAGGGCCGGCTCCAGGACCGCCGACCGCTGTCCATCATCGATATCGGATCGAACTCGATCCGTCTTGTCATCTATGAGGGGCTGGCGCGCTCGCCGACCTTGCTGTTCAATGAAAAGATGCTGGCCGGCCTCGGCCGCGGCATCGTTTCGACCGGAAAGCTCGATCCCGAGGCGGTGACGCGCTCGATGGAAGAGTTCCGCCGTTTCCGCGCGCTCTCCGACCAGGCCGGCGCCGAGCGCATGTATGTGCTGGCGACCGCCGCCGCCCGCGAGGCGGTCAACGGCCCCGACTTCATCCACCGCGCTGAGGATGTGCTCAAAACCGAGATCCAGGTGCTGAGCGGCCGCGAGGAAGCCCATTATTCGGCGCTCGGCGTCATCTCCGGTTTCCATCCGGCCAACGGCATCGCCGGCGATCTTGGCGGCGGCAGCCTCGAGCTGATCGATATTGACGGTGAGACGATCGGTGACGGCATCACGCTGCCGTTGGGCGGCCTGCGCCTGCAGGACATGGCGAAGAACTCGCTGACCCAGGCGGCAAAGATCACGCGCGAGCAACTGGCGCGGGCGAAATTGTTGAAGGGCGGGCAGGGCAGGGCGTTCTACACGGTCGGCGGCACCTGGCGAAACCTCGCCCGGCTGCACATGGAAATGACCAACTACCCGCTCGGCGTCATGCACCATTACGAGATCGGCATCGAAAGCGCCGCGAACTTCCTCCGGCAGGTCGCCAAGGTCGAGATAGATAAGATCAAAGGCATCGAGGGCATCTCCAAGAACCGCCGTTCGCTGCTGCCCTATGGCGCCATCGTGCTGCAGGAGATCATGGCGGCGATGCAGCCGTCGAAGATCATCGTGTCGGCGCTGGGCGTGCGCGAGGGCTTTCTCTACTCGCTGCTCGACGAGGCCGAGCAGAAGGCCGATCCGCTGATCTCGGCGGCGGAAGAGCTTGCCCGCCTGCGCTCGCGCTCGGTCGACCACGCGCATGAGCTTGTCGAGTGGACCGGCAAGGCGTTCGCCGCCTTCGGCATCGACGAGACCAGGGATGAGGCGCGCTACCGCCACGCCGCCTGCCTGCTCGCCGATATCGGCTGGCGTGCCCATCCCGAATATCGCGGCAAGCAATCGCTCAACATCATCGCCCACGCCTCGTTCATCGGCGTCGATCATCCCGGCCGCGCCTTCCTGGCGCTTGTCAGCCTGTTTCGCCACGAGGGCGTGTTCAATGAAGCCGCTCCGGAAATCCGCGGGCTGGCGACACCGCGCTATCTCGAACGGGCCCGCGTGCTGGCCGCGCTGCTGCGCGTCGTCTATTTGCTGAGCGCGGCAATGCCCGGCGTCATGCCGCGACTGAAATGGGAAAACCGCGGCAATGGCGTGCTGGCGCTGGTGCTGCCGGCAGCGCTGGCCGATCTTTACGGCGAGCGGCCCGCCGGCCGGCTGGCACAACTGGCAAGGGTCACCAACCGCCGGCTGGTGCTGGCAGTCGAGGGCGGGCCTAGCGTTTCTGTCAAATAGAGGCCCGCGCTATCGCGTCGCGACAGTTGAGGAAAGAAGGGAAACGCCGTGAAATCCAGGCAGGTTCTTCAGCTGTTGGTTGCGGGGATCTTCGTCCTCTTCGAGGGCACCGCCAGTGCCCAGACGCTGTACACCCTGTCCGTCGTGGCCAAGGGGACGTTCGATCTGGATCGACATTATCCCAAAGAGCCGGGCGTCAGAACGCCGTTCAATTTTCATAGGATGTTGAGAACACCCCAGAACGGGGAGCGCATAAATTACTTTGTATTCAAGCCAAGCACGGACGTTCTCAAATTTATGAAATCGCTGTCGAAGAGCGATTTGTTTTCAAGGCTCGAGCCATGTTCAAGAGGTATTGACCAAGCTCTTTCCGACAGGGCTCAGACCATTGGCGGATCGACCAAGCCCATTTTTGGTCGAGTCGATCTGTTGCCGTATCTCAAGAGAAAAGAACTGATTCAATCAGATGGTTATGTATATGTCGCCATAGACAGCAACCTTCGAAACTACGTTTGGGACCCAAACGACTTCGGATCGGAGTGGGTGGCTGCAGCGGTAGAAAAACAGCAGCTTTGTCTGTACATCGGCGTTGGGCGGATGGGCTACTACAGCGCCCTAGCGTCGGTGCCTGTCAATGTAAGCCGTCTCGCAAAATTTGTTTTTCTGGACACCAAATAAACCGGGTGACTTGCTCAGGCGCGGGTCCCAAACGCCCGGCCATCGAACGAATAGGCGCCGGCGCCGGCCATTGCCAGCGCCAGAAAACCGCCTGATATGGCGATGTCCTTCATCAGCATCTGTGAATGCATGAAGGTCAGCGTCGGATCGTCGCCACCCTGGCCATAGTGGCCGATGAAGCCCGCCGCGATGCAGAACGCGGCAAGCAGGAGCGCCACGATCGGCGTCTTGAGGCCGACGAGGATGAGCAGTCCGGCGATCAGCTCGAACAGGCCCGTCGCCCAGGCTACGAGTGTTGGCAGCGGCAGGCCGAGGCCGGCAAAATAGCCTGATGTGCCGGCAACGTCAGTAAGCGCGTGGAAGCCGGACGGAACGAAAAGTGCGGCGAGCAGCAATCGGGAAAGCAGAAGCAGCGCATTGCGGGGCATCTTCACCTCCGTTGTCGACGGCCGCTTGGCCTGGCGCCCGATCTTAGCAGGTTTTCCGTCAGCGGACCGAAGGGCACAAACCGACAACGAAAAAGGGGCGCGGAAAATTCCGCACCCCTTTTGTCCAAGCAATGCTGGACTGCTTCAGCCGCGCTTGGCGTCGATCGAATAGGCGCCTGGGCCCGAGGAGGCCAGCACGAGGAAGCCGCCGGCAATCGCAACGTTCTTCAGGAAATTGATCATCTGCATCTGATCGGCCCAGCCGGTGTGGGCGACCAATGCGGTGGCAACGGTGAAGATCGCCATCACCCAGCCGACGATCCGGGTCTGGAAGCCGACGAGGATGGCGAGGCCGCCAAGCAGTTCGATCAGGCCGACGACAATGGCGGTCACCATCGGCAGCGGCAGGCCGAGGCTGCCGAAATAGCCGGCCGTGCCGGCAATCGCCGTCAGCTTGCCGAAGCCGGAAAGCAGGAAGATGACCGAAAGCAGGATGCGGCCGAGCAGGATCGTGCCCGAGGCGCCGGCGGCGGTGCCGGAACCGGCAAACGAAGTGTTGGTGGACGTGTTGGTGGACATGCGTAACTCTCCAGAAGGGTTTGGCCAAACGGCTTGGGATACCCGTCTAGTTAGCGCAGGCCGACTGTTCACCAAAGACGCCAGATTGGTTACGGATTGTTCACCCAGGTAACGTTTTCGCGATCAACTTACCCCGGATGCGTCATGTCCTGCGGCCGCACCAGCCGCTCATAGTCGGCTTCGCTGACCAGCCCGGTGGCCAGCGCTTCCTCGCGCAGCGTTGTGCCGTTCTTGTGCGCCGCCTTTGCAATCTTGGCCGCGTTGTCGTAGCCGATCGTCGGCGCCAGCGCGGTCACCAGCATCAGCGAACGGTCGAGTGCCGCCTTGATGTTGTCCTCGCGGGCCTCGATGCCGACGACGCAATTGTCGGTGAACGACACCGAAGCGTCGGCCAGCAGCTGCACCGACTGCAGGAAACAATAGGCCATCAGCGGATTGTAGACGTTGAGTTCGAAATGGCCCTGGCTGCCGGCGAAGCTGATCGCCGCATTGTTGCCGAAGACCTGCACGCAAACCTGCGTCATCGCTTCGCACTGGGTCGGGTTGACCTTGCCCGGCATGATCGACGAGCCCGGTTCGTTTTCCGGCAGCGACAATTCACCGAGGCCCGAACGCGGGCCGGAACCGAGCAGACGGATGTCGTTGGCGATCTTGAACAGCGCCGCCGCGCAGGCATTGATGGCGCCGTGCGAGAAGACCATGGAATCATGGGCGGCAAGCGCCTCGAACTTGTTCGGCGCGGTGACGAAATCGATGCCGGTGATCGCGGCGATACGCGCCGCCACCTTTTCGGCAAAACCGACCGGCGCGTTGAGGCCGGTGCCGACCGCGGTGCCGCCTTGCGCCAATTCCTGCAGGCCGGGCAGGGTCAGTTCGATGCGCTTGACCGACGAGGCGACCTGCGCCGCATAACCGGAGAATTCCTGGCCGAGCGTCAGCGGCGTCGCGTCCTGTGTATGGGTGCGGCCGATCTTCACAATATGGGCGAAAGCCTTGGTCTTGGCCTCGAGTGCCGCATGCAAATGTCTTAGCGCCGGCAGCAGGTCGTGGATGATGCGCTCGGCGCAGGCGATGTGCATTGCAGTCGGATAGGTGTCGTTCGACGACTGGCTCATATTGACGTGGTCGTTGGGATGCACCGGCTTCTTCGACCCCATGACGCCGCCCAAAAGCTGGATCGCCCGGTTGGAGATCACCTCATTGGCGTTCATGTTGGACTGCGTGCCCGAACCGGTCTGCCAGACGACCAGCGGGAAATGCTCGTTGAGCTTGCCGTCGATGACCTCCTGGGAGGCCTCGATAATGGCCTTGCCGATCGCCGGATCGAGCCGCTTCAGCTCCATATTGGCCTCCGCTGCCGCCCGCTTGACGATGCCCAGCGCCCGCACGATCGAGGCCGGCTGCTTTTCCCAGCCGATCTTGAAATTGGCCAGCGAACGCTGCGCCTGCGCGCCCCAGTAACGGTCGGCGGCGACCTCGATGGGACCGAACGTGTCGGTTTCGGTTCTGGTCTCTGGCGCGCTCACGAAGTCTCTCCGGTTTGCAATTTGCAAACGGCGTATCGCGTTGCACAAATGCCTTCAAGCGGAGATTGCGGGTGACGGGAATGCAAATCGGTTGAAGCAGCGCCTTTTCCTTCTCCCCTTGTGGGAGAAGGTGGATCGGCGCGTAGCGCCGAGCCGGATGAGGGGTGTTGGAAGAAACGAGGCGTCGGCGATCCGTCCAGCACCCCTCATCCGACCGAGCTTCGCTCGGCCACCTTCTCCCGCAAGGGGAGAAGGAAGAGCGCGCGCTCCTCACCCCGCCGTGTATCCTCCATCCACGGCGAAGATGCCGCCGCTGGTCCATGCCGCTTCGTCGCTGGCGAGATAGACGGCGATGCCGGCAAGGTCGCCGGTTCGGCCGATGCGGCCGAGCGGGTAGCTGCGCTCGACATAGGCCTTGAGCTCGGCTTGCGCGGCCTCAGGCAGGTTTTCGATCGACCTGCGCCGCATCGCTGTGTCGACCGTGCCGGGCGCGATGGCGTTGACTCTTATGCCGCGCGGTCCGAGCTCGAAGGCGAGCGACTTGGTCAGCGAATTGAGCGCGCCCTTCGACAGCGAATAGAGGCTGGACGGCCGCTTCGGGATCATCTTGTGCGCGAAATAGGACGAGATGTTGATCACCGAGGCCGCGCCCGGCGCGAGATGCGGCAACAGCCGCTGGGTGAGGAAGAATACCGCCGTGACGTTGAGTGCGAAGGACTGCTGGAACTGATCCTCGCTGACGGTTTCGAACGGCACAAGGAACGCCACGCCGGCATTGTTGACGAGGATATCGACAGGTGGGCCGCGCCTGGCATGCTCGACCACGGCATCGATGCCGGCGCTGGCCGACAGGTCGGCCGAAAGCGCTTCGACATTATCCCCGAGCTGCTTGCGGGCGGCGTCGAGTTTTTTGCCGTCGCGGCCGACGATCAGCACGTCCGCGCCTTCGCGCAAAAACGCCTCGGCGATTGCCAGCCCGATCCCGTCCGAGCCACCGGTGACCAGTGCCCGTTTGCCGCCTAGTCTCATCCAACACTCCCGCGCATTGCCGCCTTCCGCCGGCGGCATGACCCCAGAGCAGCGCTGCCTGCACTCCGGGTCAAGTCGCCTGCCTATCCCAGCGTATGAAACTTCGCCTCGTCTCACCGCCCAAGCAGCGATTGTGAGGTTGGCGACAGCCGCAAAGTCTCAGTCGGCTTGGCCATACGTGACTGGACGCTCTGCTCGAACACTTGCCACTCCGGGGAGGCAGCCAAGGCTGCCTCGTGGCGGGCATGTGCATCGGCGCTGGCGAAACCGGTGATGCTGATGAAGACGTTTTCGCTGGCCCGCACCGGCAGCCGCGGAAAGCTGTTTTCGGCATGTTCGGTAACGAAGGCGGCGAGCGGCGACGCGCCAAATGCGGCGAGCACCGGAAGGGCCGCGGTCTGGAAGTCGTTGGCGAAACGGGCTTCCAGGCCCGGTTGCAAATGATGAATCCTGATGACAATAATTGCCTGCAAATCGCTGCCTGCGCACGGTTTTTCGAGGTCCGCCTGGGGTACTCGTTTCGATCCCGAGAGGTCTAGGCTCGCGCCCGGCCAGGCCGGCTTCAGCAGCAGCACGTCGTCGGATGAGATCATCGTGGCGTTGGCGGCGTCGCGCCAGGCAGCCCAGACCGGCCCGTCATAGAAGGCGGTCAGAGCGTTTTTCCGCGCTTCCATACCGTCGAAGCCGCGCAGCCAGACGAACATATCCGGCCGGTCGAGATCGCGGAACTGGCCGATGATGGTCATCCCCGCCGTTTCCTGGCCCTCGATCAGCTGATTGTCGAAGATGCCGATCAGTGTCTCGCGCCGGCCGGGTTTCAGCGTGTATTGCCTGAGTTCGACGACGGGCGAGGCGAGCAGATCGGGATTAGGTATGGCGTTCAAAGGCAGGTTCATCGCGCGAGCTCCAAAACAGGACAGTCATCCTGTTTTACAAAACAGACCGATTGTCCTGTTTTGTCAATCTGCTATCGTGTGAAGATGTCAGCAGAGATATCCGCTCGCCCAAGGTCGCGGGCTCAAAAACGCACCAACGACCCCGAAGGCATGCGCAAAAAGGTGCTCGATGTCGCCGAGGAGGCGTTTCAGGCACGCGGCTATCATGCATCCAGCATGGGCGACCTGATGGCGACGGCGGGCGTCACCGGCGGCGCGCTGCACCACCATTTCCCAACCAAGAAGGCGCTGGCGCTCGCAGTGATCGAGGAGCGGGTCGCCGCCGCCGTAGAAGAGACTTGGATCGCGCCGATGCGGATGGCTCCCTCAGCGCGCGAGGGCGTGCGCTCCGTGTTCGCGGCCGTCGCGGCGGAGCTGGAGCAGCAGGGTTTCGTGCGCGGCTGCCCGCTCAACAACCTGGCGCATGAACTGTCGCTTGCCGATCCGGATTTCCGCATTGCCCTTGCCGGCATTTTTTCGACCTGGCGTCAGGCGATCGCCGACAAGATCAGCGCCGACCAGCAGGCGGGCCGGGAGCTGGGCGCCGATCCGCAGCGCTTCGCAGCGCTCGCCGTCGCCAGCTATTCGGGCGCCATGTCGATGGCCAAGACAGCACAGGACGCGAGCGTGCTGCGTGACTGCCTGATGGCGTTGGAGCAGGGAGTTATGTCGTCCAAAGCAGGAACGAGGCGACGTAGCAGGATACTGCACAGAGCCCTCTGACGCCGGCAGGACAGTCGCTCACTATGACCGAGGCGGGGAGGCCGAGCTCTTAATTCGGCAGCGGCTTGATCAGCTCGTAGCCGACCACGCTTTCGGCACTGGTGCCCTCGTCATAGCGCCTGGCCACAACTGCCTGCAGGTCGGGTGCGTAAAGCGCGGTAAACTCGTCCCGCATCTCGCCGGCCTCGCTCCTGATGGTCTGCTTGACCGCGAGCACGGAGTATTTGCAATCACCCAGGCTGAACGTCTCCTTGCCCTTGATGTTGATCTCCAGCGTCTCGGTGCCCTTCGGCGGCTTGTTCGGTGCGAGACGGGCAAATACGATCTTGCTCTTGGCACCCGCCTTCAGCGGGAACACCTTCCTGAGATCGGAAAACGGGATCATCGCCAGCTGCCCCGTGCTGCTGTCGCGAAACACCTCGATCAGCCCGCCGAACAGGTACTGCGACTGCGGCGATTGCGACTGGTATTTGTTGGCAACCGCCACCATTCCGCCCGCCGCCGGACGAAATTCGCTGTGGATGCCAGCCCTTTCGAGAATGAAGCCGGCCTTGGCCGATTTGGCGTCGATGCACTCGGCGCCATGCGCCGCGCTCGTCACCGCCAGAATGGCCATTGTCATGCCGATGGATGCAGTGTTCATGGCGTCCTCCTCTGCCCGCGCAAGTTGAATGCCGAAAGCAATGCCAGACCTGGGGGAACGTGTCGACACACTTTGCGAGCAACTGGACTGCCGGTCCGCGTCGTGCTGAATTTTAGCGCATGATGCATCGCATTTCCGCCCGGCCGGTTTCCCGGCGCAGGTTCCTGATGAAGGCAGCGGCCGTTGCCGCGGCCGGCGCCGTTTCGCGCCCGGCCTTCGGCCAGACCGGGCAGCGCATCCCGCCGATCGACGCCACTTTCCTGTTTATCGCTGATGTCCATGCCTGCCGCATGGCGAACGGATTGAGCCCGCACTGCGAGCAGGAGGGCAAGACAGACGCTGCCTTGCTGCGCAACGTCGCCGCACTCAACGGCGTCGGCGACAGGCAATGGCCGGCTGAAATCGATGGCGTTGCCACCGCCCTGCGCTCGACGGGCAAAATCGGCACGCCGCTCGGCCTCGTCGTTGGCGGCGACATCACCGATGATGGCGGCGGCCAGATCACCCAGCCCAGCGAGGGCACGCAACTGCTTCAGTTCAGCCAGCGCTACCAGCAAGGCGTCGGCCCCGACCGCGTGCACATGCCGGTCTATGTCGGCCTCGGCAACCACGACCTCGACCAGAACGGCCCGCGCTCGCATGTCGACTGGTACCGCCGCGAAATGCGCGACTACGTCGAGGTCAACCACCGCCCCGGCGTGTTCTTCAAGCCGCCTGCGCCGGCGACCGACTACGACGTCGAGACCGACTGCTATTCATGGGATTGGGGCGGCCTGCATCTTGTCCAGACGCACCGTTTCGCCGGCGATACCGGCCATGGCGCCGTCAGCAGCCTGCCATGGCTGAAGCAGGACCTGGCGACTTATGCCGGCGACGGCCGCCCGGTCATCCTGTTCCAGCATTATGGCTGGGATACTTTTTCGATCGAAAGATGGGACGCCGCCGAGAAAACCTTCGACGACGCCGGCAAGGGTCCGCCCCACTGGTGGAGCGAAGCCGACAGGCAGGCGCTGCTGGCTGTGCTGAAGGGTTACAACGTCGTCGGCGTCTTCCATGGCCACCAGCACGCGACGCCGATGATCTACCACCGTGACGGGGTCGACTTGTTCAAGCCGAAGGCCGCCTTCATGGGCGGCTTTGCGTTGGCGCGGGTGACGGGAAACAGCATGGATGTGGTGCTGGGCGAAGCCGCCGGAGATCATGGCGAGGTCACCTTCACCAATGCATACAGCAAAAGCCTGACTTTCTGACGGGCAGGAGAGGGCCAAAAAGGCGGCCGAGCCGCCTTTTCCTGGTTCACGAAGGGCCGGCGTCAAAGCGCCTTCTTCACCTTCTCCTTCACGTCGCCGTAAGCCTTCTGCATCTTGCCGGTCGCCTTGTCGACGTCGCCTTCGGCCTCGGCGCGCCTCTTGCCGGTGGCCTTGCCGGCGGTCTGCTTGACCGAGCCCTTGGCTTGCTTGGCAACGCCGGCAACCTGATCCTTGTTCACCATCTCGCATCTCCTGGACCGTTCGCCTGGAGAAACGGTCGCGGATCGCTTAGGTTCCGGGTTCTGCCCGTCGATTGGGATAGCTTCCGGCCGCGAAGCCGACAGGATAGGGTGCACCAGAACGCCCGAACAGACAGGGCCGGAGGGACAATGGCTGAATTCACGCTCTTCCTCGGCAACAAGTGTTTTTCGTCGTGGTCACTGCGGCCGTGGCTGGCGATGAAGTATCTGGAGATCCCGTTCGAGGAAGGTCTTGTGCGCCTGCGCACGCCCGAGACCGCGGCCAATCTGGCCAGGATATCGCCGACCGGCCAGGTGCCGGTGCTGAACCATCGGCTGCCGAATGGCGAGGTCCGGATCGTCTGGGAAACCCTTGCCATCCTTGAATATCTCGCCGAGCTGTTTCCCGGGAAAGAGCTTTGGCCGGCCGACATCGGCGCCCGCGCGCTGGCCCGCTCGGCGGCGACAGAGATGCATTCCGGCTTTCGCCAGGTCCGCTATGGCTGGCCGATGAATTTGCGCCGGCCAAAAGGCTACAAGCCGCTCGACGCCGAAGGTGAGGCACAACGGGCGCGCATCGAAGGGCTATGGCGCGAATGCCGCGAAAAATACGGCAAAGGCGGCCCGTTCCTGTTTGGCCATTTCACCGCGGCCGACGCCATGTATGCGCCGGTCGTCACCCGCTTCGACACCTATGGCGGCACGCTGGCAACCGATACCCGCGCCTATGTCGACGCCGTGCTTTCGATGCCGGCGATGCGCCACTGGTATGCCGAGGCGGCGAAAGAGCCTTGGCCGGAGCCCGGCCCAGACGAATAGAGCCGAGCAACCGGCAAACTGGTCTTCCACTTCGCGGCCCGCGGCCTATCTGAAGATCGGGCTGGGGCCTTGGAGACTTCACAATGACATCTGTTTCTTCCGCACTGGCCGGCAAGGTCGCACTCGTCACCGGCGCCTCCTCGGGCATCGGCGAGGCAACGGCTGTGGCACTCGCAGCCGCCGGGGCCAAGGTGGCGATTGCCGCACGCCGCGCCGATCGTCTCGAAGCGCTGGCCGCGCGTATCGAAGAGGCCGGCGGCGCTGCGCTCCGCATCGAGGCTGACGTCACCAGCAACGACGATGTCACCGCCATGGTCGACAAGGTTGTCGCCGAATGGGGCCGCCTCGACATCCTCGTCAACAATGCAGGTGTCATGCTTCTGTCGCCGGCCGCCGATGCCGAACTCGACGACTGGCGCCGCATGGTCGAGCTCAACCTGCTGGCGCTGATGGGCGTCACCAAGGCGGCGCTGCCGCATCTCAGGGCCGCCAAGGGTCACATCGTCAATGTCTCGTCGATCGCCGGACGCGTCGCCAATCCCGGCGCCAGCGGCTATGCCGCAACCAAGTTCGGCGTCGTCGGCTTTTCCGAATCGCTGCGCCGCGAAGTCTACGCCGACAAGGTTCGCGTCACCGTCATCGAGCCTGGCCTTGTGCGCACCGAACTCGGCGACCATGTCACCAACCCGGCGGCGAAGGCCGGGCTCGACCAGCGGCTCGCCGCCATGGAGGCGCTGACCGCCGAGGACATCGCCGCGGCCATTCTCTACGCCGTGGGCCAGCCGGCACACGTCAACGTCAACGAGATCGTCATCCGCCCGACCGACCAGGAACGGTGAACGGCGTCAGATATTTTCGCTACGCCTCAAATCCCGCCCGCAGGAAATCGCCACACTCCTCGACCAGCCGCGACGGGTCCCTCGCGAGGTAGACGCCGAAATCCGCCATCGGCGCCGGCGGCAGGTTGAAGCGTCCGTTGAGGCTTTGGCAGTCGGGCGGCAGTCCTTCCTGCAGCAGAAGGCCGATGCCAAGCCCGGCCCTCAGCGCCGAGATCAGTGTCGCGAAGGTCGACACGCGGCAGCCGATCTTCCAGCCGATCCCGGCCTCGGCGAGCGAGGCCAGCATCCTGTCCTGCCAGGAGCAGGCGCCTTCGAAGATGATCAGCGGAAGCTCAACCTCGTCATCGATCTCGATCATGCGGCTTGCCGCCCAGACCAGCTGTCGTGACAGATGGCCTCGCGGCGCCTTTGTGAAGCGCGCCGGATCGGCCATGACGATGTCGCATCTTCCTTCGCCCAAAGACTTGCTGAGATCGCTGCTGCTGGCCGACGTCAGCTCGATCTCCACGGAAGGATGCCGGCGGCGGAAGTCGGCGATGATCAACGGCAGCCGCGTTACCGCCAAATCCTCGACGATGCCGAGCCGGACACGGCCGACCAGCCTGCGGCCTTCTATCTCGCGCCTGGCATCGTCGCCGATCGCGATGGCCTTGCGGGCGAAGGCGAGCAGGATCTCGCCGGCCTCGGTCAGCGTCACGCCGCGCGGCGAACGGCGCAGCAGCTCGGCGCCGACTTCACCCTCGAGGCGCTGAAGCTGCATGCTCACCGCCGCCTGGGTGCGGGCAAGCCGATCGGCCGCCCGGCTCACCGTTCCCGTATCGGCCACGGTGACGAAGGCGCGCAGCAGCCTGACGTCGATATCTCCAGTCATAAGAAGTCCTGATAGCTGTGTCAGCACTATCAGGCTACCTGAAAGCCCGATCTGAATTCAAGGTCCGCTCGTCCAACGAAAACAGGAGCAGCCACCTTGTCCTACAGAAGAAGATTTGAGGAGCTCGGTGTCGCCTGGCCGTCACTCGAGCGGCCCGCTTTGCCGTTCTCGCCGACGGTTCGGGTCGCCGACATCGTCTATGTCTCCGGTCAGATCCCCGAGATCGGGCAGGAGATCGCCGCGATCGGCCAGGTCGGCGCAGAGATCGATCTGGCCGCGGCGCGGAACGCCGCCCGGCTCTGCGCGGCCAACATCGTCTATTGGCTGGACAAGGAATTGGACGGCAATCTCGACCGCGTCGTGAAATTCGCCAAGCTGACCGTCTATGTGAACGCGGCGGCCGGCTTTGCGGCCTATTCGGAGGTCGGCAACGGAGCATCCGAATTTCTGCTCCATGTTTTTGGCGAGCGTGGCGAGCATGCCCGCTGCTCGCTCGGCATGGCCGGCTTGCCGGCCAATGTTCCGGTCGAAGCCGACGCCATTGTGCATGTCCGCTGATGCACGCCCAAAGCATGCACTCAGGGCTTATCCGGGAGTGCGCAGTGAAACCAGAGGGGGCTTGGCTTGATAAGTACAAATCTTGAGGGGCGGAAGGCGCTGGTTCTCGGAGGAGGCAAGGGCCTCGGTTTCGGCGTCGCCGAAGTGCTCGCGGCGAAAGGCGCCGAGATCATCCTGGTCGGACGAGGGGAGGAGACCCTGGATGCGGCGCGGCGCGCGATCGAGTCCGCCGGCCCCGTCTGCTCGACCTTCAGCGCCGATCTTTCCGATAACGACAGCGTCTCCCGGCTGATCCGTGCCATCGAGGACGAGCATCAGCGGATCGACATCGTCCTGCTCAATGGCGGCGGCCCGCCGCCCTTCGCGGCCAGCGTCTTCGATGCGAGCGTCTGGGAGAAGCAGTTCACCAGCATGGTGCTGAGCCAGATGCGTATCGCCATTTCTTTCCTGCCAGGCATGCGGTCGCGGCGCTGGGGGCGCATCATCGCCGTTTCCTCCACGTCCGTCCGCGAGCCGATCCCCGGCCTCACCGCTTCGAATGCGTTGCGCGCGTCGCTTGCCGGCTGGGCCAAGACCCTGGCCGGCGAAGTGGCGGCGGACGGCGTCACCGTCAACCTGTTGCTGCCTGGCCGTTTTGCGACGGACCGGACGAAGCAGTTCGACGCGATGGACGCCGCCGACAGGGGTGTGGACGCTGCTGTGATCGCCGCCGAGAGTCAGGCCGAAATCCCGGCAAAGCGCTACGGGACCCCCGCCGAATTCGGCGCGGTTGCCGCATTCCTGGCCAGCGACGACGCCGCCTATATCACCGGCGTGGCTTTGCCGGTGGATGGTGGGCTCAGCCGCGGCATGCTGTGAGGGGCAGGCGGCGCGAATGCTCGCATCACACAGGAACGCCCCTCGTGCCTTTTATCTGCGCGGGGGGCGTCCTGTTTGTCGTCCGCCTCTCTCAAGATCGCTCTTTCAAGAACGGCTTTCGACACCGAAAGAATGCCCGCGGTGCCAAAATGGTTCCCGGCTAAGTGGTTTTTTGCGGCTCGCCCGGCTTTCGCTGCCGATGTGCCTGCACAGGCAGTCGCGGCGCCCTCTGCGAGTGCGACAAATCGGTAGTGTCTCAGTTTGAATTTTCAGGATTGGGCGGAAGGCTGCCCGACACGTCAAAGGGCATCACTCGTCTGGCAGCCGCTCCGGCGACTCTTGCGCCTCTTTGGATACCCAAACTTGGCTTGGAATAGAATGACCGATCCATTCGAGCCAATGCGAGGCGAGCCACTTGGGCGATATTGCCGTCGCCCCTTCTGCCTTCGCTTCTTCTGGCAGGTAGACGAGCACGTGACCTGCGTCATAGCCGCTGCACCGTACAAGACCCAGACCTGATGCCTCAGACGTTTCAAACAGCATGTACTCTCGGATTTCCTCTACTGGAGTTCGAGCGCGGAAGCGGAACACCGCGCCACGGTAGAGGAGATCGTTTTCCCCCAGTGAATTAAGAGTGGTCCAAGTCAGCATCCTGCCCCTAGACTTCGCCGGTGTTCTTCTTGTATGGGCCCGCGCGACCCGGCTTCGGCGCAACGGCGTCCATCTTCTCGCAAAGATCGGCCATTGACCGGAGCGCCTCGGACTGCCGCCATGGCTGGCGACGTCTTCCGCGTGTTATAAATGTGAATGAAGTTGATGCGGACTGCATTGCCGATCACGTCGGCCGGGCGCTTCTGGCCTTTAGGTCCGGTCGGCATTGTTCAAGTCTGCCAACTCGGCTTCTGCCTCAGCTAGCTCCGCTTTATATTCGGCGATCTTCTCAGGCGTTGGTTCCCATATTTCCGGGTCACCCATTGTCAGAGCGCGGATCATAGCAGTTGCCGCAGTTACCCGCGCTTCCGCCGCCTGTCGCAGGAGCGAATTCACAAGGTCGTTCGTTTCGTCTGGCTGCTCACTCATACGGCGAGCGTATAGGACAGAGCATCGCAACGCGACAAGAGAGGCGTCAAATTTCAAGCTGAGACACCACCGACAAATCAAAAAAATTGACACAACGCGCAAAGAAGTCTATAAGAATTTTGTCGATATTTGTTTGACCGACTTTTGTTATCCGCGTGCTTAGGCGCGCCTTTGGCGAACTTCCCCCATCAAAATCGAGACAAACGTTGTTGTGCATCCGCATGACGGCGAACGAATATTTGCCATGGAAAGGGTTCGTTATGAGCACAGGCACAGTTAAATGGTTCAACGCCACCAAAGGTTTTGGTTTTATTCAGCCTGACGACGGTTCTGCCGACGTTTTTGTCCACATCTCAGCCGTCGAGCGCGCCGGAATGCGCGACATCGTCGAGGGCCAGAAGCTTGGCTACGAGATGGTCCGCGACAACAAGTCGGGCAAGATGTCCGCCGACCAGTTGAAGGCGGCCTAAAACGGAATTCAGCCTCGCCGGTGACCACGGATGTACTGGCACCGGTGAATGGCAAATTCCAGCGCATGATCGCGGGGATGTTAAGTCCCCGCTCATGCGCATGAGAAGAACGTTCTTTGCGCGTCTCTCGGGATGCGCAGGCGCTCTTATGGAAGGTCAGGCGGTGCCTGGCCTTTTTCATTTTTGCGCTTCGACCGCCGAAAGAGCGCTGCTCGACGGCCCGGACGTGCTAAGGACGTTCCAGCAATTTGAAACCGGCTGCCGTATTGCTTTGTGCGGGATCCTGGCCGAAAGACCAGTCTCGCCACTTTTCGGCGGCGTGCTCCGAACCGGGAGAAAGACCTTGACCGCAACTTCAAAAAAACCCCGCGACCAGGCCGAATCCATTTTCAGCAAGACGCGGACCCAGTCGATGTCGCTCGACCGCATCAATTCCGAACGGGATGCCGTCAGCCAGGCCCGCGAAGCCAAGACCGCGCGGCTGCGCGAATTGCGCCTGGAGAAGGAAGCCGACGACATGGCGGCGGCGGTTGCGCTCGCGGCCTCGCCGAAACGCGCAGGCAAACGCTGATGGCCACCAAACGCGTGCCTCAAAAGGCGATCGCCACAGATTCGACCATCGCCGATGTCGTGGGCGAACTAGACAAGCCGGTCGAATATGTCCGGCGCGTGCTCGAAAAGCTCGAGCGCTGCAGGCGTGTCCACGGCGATGCCCAGGTTCGGCTCGGCGTGCGCGGTCGTGCCGAATGCCCCAACTATCTGATCGAATACGTCCGGGAAAACGCCAAGACCCGCGAGCGCGTGACCTTTCAGGATGCCGCCTACAGCGGCAGCACGCATCGCGAGCTGGCGCCTCGGCACATTGAGGAAGCCAGGAACTGGTCGCCCGAAGAAATGAACATCACGGCCGTTTCGGCGCTCATCGGCCGCCTTCGCAATCCGAATGCGCCATCATCGCGTTTCTCTGACGAGGATTGATATGGCAATCAAGTTTTCCGCCAAGGGCCAGCCGGCAGCGCCTGCTGCCGCCGTGAAGCCGGTCAAGCCGGCCGCCGCGCCAAAAACCGGCGAAGCCGCCGAAGCGGGCACCGATCTGTTCAGGTCGCCGGCGGAAGCACCGCCGCGCAAGCCCAAGAAGAAATAGCGCCCTTGCAGCAAAATGCCGACCGGAAATCTGCGCCAAGGCTGCTTGCCCTGGCGGTCGCAGAGGAGTTTTCGTCGCCACAAGAGGGCGCCGGTCCGATTGCCTTCGATTGCCAGACCTGTGGCGCCTGCTGCGCCTACTCGTCCAGATGGCCGCGCTTCTCCACCGAGGATGACGCGCAGCTCGACCTTATCCCGCAAAAATACGTGGCTGCCGACGAAGCCGGTATGCGCTGCGACGGCGCGCGCTGTTCGGCACTGTGCGGCGAGGTCGGCAAGTCGACCGCATGCGGCATCTACGACATCCGCCCCGACGTCTGCCGCGCCTGCATGCCGGGCGATGACGACTGCCTGATCGCGCGTCGGGCTCACGGTCTGCCGACGCTGTAATGACGGCCCTCGGGCTGGCGTCTCAGTTTGAATTTCGTCAATCAGATGGGCGAAAGTCGCTGCGGTAGAGGCCGGGCGATCGTCCGGTCAATCGTTTGAATGCCTGCGAGAACGACGGCACCGATTCATATCCGACGGCGCGCCCGATCTCGCCAATGTTCTGGTTCGTTTCCCGCAGAGCCTTGGCGGCAAGGTTCATCCGCCACCGGGTCACATAGGACAGCGGCGGCTGTCCTACCAGTTGAGCGAAGCGACGCGCGAAGGTGGCCCGGGACTGTGCTGCGCCGCTGGCAAGGGAAGCGATGGTCCAGGGATTGCCCGGCCGCTCGTGGATCAGGCGCAAAGCCTGCGCAATGCCTTTGTCGCGCAAGGCGCCAAACCATCCCCCTGTTCCGAGTGGCTGATGTTCGATCCAGGCGCGCAACAAGAAGATCAACGTGCTGTCGAGAAGGCGTGGGGCGACAATGTCGTGGCCGCCGAGATCGCCTTTCGCTTCGACCTGCAGAAGTTCCAGGGCAAGCCGCAGCGGCTCGCTGGTGTCGATCTGATTCCGGGTCAAATGAATCAGCGGAGGAAGCAGCGAAACCATCGGATATGGCCCGACGCCGTCGAGTGAATATCTCGCACAAAGAAGAGTTGTCGCGCCGCTCTCGCTTTTCGGTTCCAGTCCGCTCCGATTTGCGGAAAGGACGGCGGATATCGATGCCGTCGGTGCATCCGCCGGATTGCAAAGGGCATGCCCGATACCGCTCGCGACAAGGATGACATCTCCCTCGCCTAAGCGGATCGGCTCCCTTTCACCGGCTAACCGCAGCCAGCATTCGCCGTTCTGTATGACGTGGATGGCGGCATTCCTTGTCGGATCCACCGAAATACCCCATGGCCGATGCAGGGTCGCGCTGCCGATCATGGCGCTGCCAAATCTCAGCGAAGCAAGAACTTCGGACAAGGCGTCCATGAGAACCATCCTCCAACGATGAATAGGACGACGATATTAGACGATTGGATAAGAATCCAGGCGAATAGCGTATCGACCATCTCACAAGCGTGGCTGATTATGTTGGCAAGATCGGCCTGCGGACGCTCCTGTCCACAACAGGCAGAAGCAGGCACGGGAAGGAGCAAAAACATGCGTGACGAACCATCAAATCCAGTTCCAGCCAAGACCCATAATTTGCTCGACACCAACAAGGCGATCGTCCTGGACTTCATCGACAAAGCAGTAAACCAAGGCAACATCGAAGCTGCTTCGATGCATTTTGGCGAACGCTACATCCAACACAATCCGAACATTGCGGATGGTGCGGAAGGCTTCAAAGCCTATCTGCAGCAGCTCAAACAGTCATTTCCCCTCGTGAAGGGAGAGGTGAAGCGGATTTTTGCCGAAGGGGATTTCGTCATCGCGCACATGCACGCAAAACGCGAACCGGAGGAGGAGGGCCTAGCCATTGTCGACATTTTCAGGCTGAAGGACAGCAAGCTGGTCGAACACTGGGAAGTTCGGCAGCCTATAGCCGATAGCAAGCTGCACGCCAACAGCATGATCTGAATGCGCATAGGCTCTCAGGCTGACTTGTGCCCGCACGTTTCGCTGATTACGCTGCCGGCGGCAGGGCCAGCACCGGGAGACCATCCGTGAGCATCGAATTTCTGTTGACGTCGCTGATTGTCGTGGCTTCGCCCGGTACCGGCGTTCTCTATACGCTGAGCGCCGGGCTTTCGCGTGGTGCGCGCGCCAGCATCATTGCCGCTTTCGGCTGCACGCTCGGCATCATTCCGCACATGGCGGCCGCCATCACCGGCCTCGCGGCACTGCTGCATACCAGTGCCGTCGCCTTCGAGACGCTGAAATATCTCGGCGTCGCCTATCTTCTCTACATGGCCTGGAACACGCTGAAGGAGAAGGGCGGCCTGAGCGTCGAAGAAAATGTCGCGCCGCGCTCGGCCGGCAAAGTGATCACTTCGGGCATCCTCATCAACATCCTCAATCCGAAGCTGTCGATCTTCTTCTTTGCCTTCCTGCCGCAATTCGTCAGCACCACCGAACCGCATGCGCTGTCGAAGATGCTGGAGCTCAGCAGCATCTTCATGCTGCTCACCTTCGTGGTCTTTGTCGGCTATGGCATTTTTGCTGCATCGATCCGCAGCCATGTCGTGTCGCGGCCAAAGGTGCTGACCTGGATGCGCCGTACCTTCGCCGGAGCCTTTGTCATGCTCGGCGCCAAACTGGCGCTGGCGGACCGGTAGACAGGAAGGTCGCGGGCAGCACAAATCTATCCCTTCACATAGCCCATGGCCTCGACGATCTGCCCGTCCGCCACGCGCATCAGGTTGACGCCGCGCAGCGAATTGCCGTCGGCCATGCAGTAGCGCCAGCGGATCGTCGCCCGGTCGCCGGCGACGAAAGTTTCTTCGATGTCGAAGCGCGTGCCGGGTCCGGTCGCGATCGCCGACCACAGTTCGACGCAGGCGCCCTTGCCGATGCGGCGGGCGCCGTCCGGGGCCGGCGTGGTGTTCTCGATCACGCAATCTTCCGCCACCAGATCGTCGAGCGCCGACGGGTCGTGGCGCTGGAAGACGTCGTTGTAGCGCCGCATGATCTCGGCCGTTTCGGCGGAGCGTTTGGCTGCGGCGATGTCGATGACGAGTTCCTGTGTCATTGGATATTCCTTCCCTTCAGTGATCGGTAGCGGTTTCGATGAGGCGGGCCTTGAGCGTGATCACTGCGACGCCGGCCAGCGCCCGCGACACGAGGCAGCTCTCCTTGGCCGTCTGCGCCAGCCGCTCGAACTCCCCCGCCGCCAGCCCGGCGACGCTTGCCTCGGTCTCCAGCTCGATACGGGTCAGCGTCGGTCCGGCCGCGGTGGCGCCGAGATGCGCTTTCGCGATNGTGGATGCGCGCGGGAGTGTAACCTTCGCGGCCGAGGACGGCGCTCAGCGCCATCGAGAAGCAGCCGGTATGCGCCGCCGCAATCAATTCCTCGGGATTGGTGCCGGGACCGTTCTCGAAACGCGACGGGAACGAGTAGGCGCCTTCGAAGACGCCGCTGCCGAGCTTCAGCCGGCCCGAACCTTCCTTCAACGATCCCTGCCATTGGGCCTCTGCTTCACGAATGGTCATTGTGTCTCTCCTTTGATTTGAGGGGTCGATCAGATTTTGGGGCGGACCAGTCAGGCGCTGTCGACGACCACTTTCCCGAAGACGTCGCCTTGCTGGAAATAGCGGTAGGCGTCGTTGGCCTCGTCGAAGGCGAACACCTTGTCGATGACAGGCCTAAGCCGATGCACCGAGATGGCGCGCAGCATGGCTTCGAGATTGGTGCGATTGCCGACGAACAGGCGGCTGATGGTGGCGAGGCTGCGCTGGTAGACCGGGCCGGGGATCTGCACCGTCCCGCCTTTCGCATCCTGTATGGTGAGAAGCACGATGCGCCCGTAAAGCGCGCAGGCGATCATCGATTGCGCGAAGGTCGGCGGGCCGCCGGTCTCGACGACGAGGTCGATGCCGCCGGTCTGCTCGCGCACCGCAGCACCCCATTCCGGCATGTCGGCGGTCGAGACGACGAGGTCGGCGCCCAGCGCCTGCAGCCGGTCCAGCTTCTCGTTGCGCGAGCTGACTGCCACGACACGGCAGCCGAGCAGCTTGGCGAATTGCAGCGCAAATAGCGCGACGCCACCTGAACCGATGACAAGAACCCATTGGCCGGGCTTCGGCATTTCGGCCGCCGTCACGGCATTCCAGGCGGTCAGGCCGGCGCAGGTTAGTGTCGCCGCTTGATGCCAGTCGAGATGATCGGGAAGCCGCACCGCCCATTGCTCGTCGAGCACGGCGTATTCGGCCAGCATCCCGTCCAGCGTGCAGCCAAGCTGGTCGATCAGACCGGTATTGATGCGGCCATCGATCCAGCGCGCAAAATAACTGCCGGTGACGCGGTCGCCGACGGCAAAGCGGGTGACGGCCTCGCCGACGGCAACGACTTCGCCGGCGCCGTCGCTCAGCGGGATAACGCCTTGGCGCGGCGCCAGCGGGTAGGTGCCGTTGAGGATCATCGTATCGCGGCGGTTGAGCGCGGTGGCGCGGACACGCACGACGATCTCGTGCGGCTTCGGCGTCGGCTGCGCCTCGTCGCGCATCACCAGGCACTTGGTCCCGCAGGTTCCTTCAAGACGATAACTGCGCATTTGCCCCTCGCATATGTAGACTGATCTACATATTATGTAGACCGATTGTCATATTCGAGGCAAGGCCTATAATGCTCACTCCTGACAGAGGTTGACATGGCGAACGACACCCGCACCCGCATACTCGAGACGACCGGGCTGCTGCTGAGGCAGCGCGGCTACCACGGCACGTCGCTCAACGATATTTTGAGCGCCTCAGGCGCACCGAGAGGTTCGCTCTACTTTCACTTTCCGGGCGGCAAGGACCAGCTGGTCATCGAGGTGACGCGCGACAGCGTCGCCGATGTGACGCAGAGGCTGGACGCCGCACTCGCTGCCGAAAAGGATCCGGCGGTGGCTGTCCACCACATTTACCAGTCGGTCGCCCGCATGTTGGAGGACAATCGGTTCACGCTCGGTTGCCCGATCGCGCCCGTGGTGTTGGACTCGCCGACAGACGTGCCGGAACTGGCCGAATTGTGCCGGTCCGCCTTCGAGCAGTGGATAGGCTTGCTCAGGGCGGCCTTCGTCAGGGCAGGGGTGCCCGAGCGCCGCGCGTACGCGCTCGCATTGCTGGTCGAATCATCGCTGGAAGGGCTGATGGTGATCGCACGCGCCACCCACGACCGCGCCCCGGTGCTGGCGGTAGCCGATGAGGTCGCGGCGCTGATTGAGGGGGCATTGCCGGCCAAGAGTGCCGCTGCCGCGGTGCATTGATATCGCCGCTTGAGCCGGGGCAGCCCGCTATGAAGCAAACAAAAAGGGCGGCATCGCTGCCGCCCTTTCCGTAAGCTTGCGAGATTGGCTGGATTAGAAATCCATGCCACCCATGCCGCCCATGCCGCCGCCGCCCATGCCGCCAGGCATGCCGCCGCCAGCCGACTCCTTCTTCGGAGCCTCCGCGATCATGGCTTCGGTGGTGACCAGCAGGCCGGCGACCGAGGCCGCGTCCTGCAGAGCCGTGCGCACAACCTTGACCGGATCGACGATACCCATGGCGATCATGTCGCCATATTCGCCGGTCTGGGCGTTGTAGCCGAAGGTTGCCCCCTTGTTCTCAAGGATCTTGCCGGCAACGATCGATGCTTCCGCACCGGCGTTGGCCGCGATCTGGCGGGCCGGAGCCTGCAGCGCGCGACGCACGATGCTGATGCCCGCGGTCTGGTCGGAGTTGGCGCCGGTTGCCTTGATGCTCAGCGAAGCGCGCAGCAGTGCGACGCCGCCGCCGGGAACGATGCCTTCTTCGACGGCCGCGCGGGTCGCGTTGAGAGCGTCATCGACGCGGTCCTTCTTTTCCTTGACTTCCACTTCGGTCGCACCGCCGACGCGGATGACGGCAACGCCGCCCGCCAGCTTGGCGAGACGTTCCTGCAGCTTCTCCTTGTCGTAGTCCGAGGTGGTCTCCTCGATCTGCTGCTTGATCTGGGCGACGCGGCCCTGGATTTCGGCCTTCTTGCCGGCGCCGTCGACGATGGTGGTGTTCTCCTTGGAGATCGACACCTTCTTGGCGCGGCCGAGCATGTTCAGGCCGACATTCTCGAGCTTGATGCCGAGGTCTTCGGAAATGACCTGGCCACCGGTGAGGATGGCGATGTCTTCCAGCATGGCCTTGCGGCGATCACCGAAGCCCGGCGCCTTGACGGCNGTTCTCGAGCTTGATGCCGAGGTCTTCCGAGATGACCTGGCCACCGGTGAGGATGGCGATGTCTTCCAGCATGGCCTTGCGGCGATCACCGAAGCCCGGCGCCTTGACGGCAGCGATCTTCAGGCCGCCACGCAGCTTGTTGACGACCAGCGTGGCCAGGGCCTCGCCTTCGACATCTTCCGAGATGATGACCAGCGGCTTCGAGGTCTGCACGACGGCCTCGAGGATCGGCAGCATGGCCTGCAGGTTGGAGAGCTTCTTCTCGTGGAGAAGAATGTAGGCGTCTTCCAGATCCGCAACCATCTTCTCGGCGTTGGTGACGAAGTAGGGCGAAAGATAGCCGCGGTCGAACTGCATGCCTTCAACGACTTCAAGCTCGGTCTCGGCGGTCTTTGCTTCCTCGACGGTGATGACGCCCTCATTGCCGACCTTCTGCATCGCTTCCGCGATCATCGAGCCGACCGACACGTCGCCATTGCCGGCGATGGTGCCGACCTGGGCAACCTCTTCCGAGGTCTTGATCTTCTTGGCGTTCTTGATCAGCGTCGCGACGACGTCGGCGACGGCGAGGTCGATGCCGCGCTTGAGGTCCATCGGGTTCATGCCGGCGGCAACCGACTTGTGGCCTTCCTGGACGATCGATTGTGCCAGAACGGTCGCGGTGGTGGTGCCGTCGCCGGCGATGTCGTTGGTCTTCGAAGCAACTTCGCGGACCATCTGCGCGCCCATGTTTTCGAACTTGTCCTCAAGCTCGATTTCCTTGGCGACGGTGACGCCGTCCTTGGTGATGCGCGGTGCGCCGAACGACTTGTCGATGACGACGTTGCGGCCCTTGGGGCCGAGCGTGACCTTCACTGCGAGATCGGAAGAGCACACGTCTGAACNTCGAACTTGTCTTCAAGCTCGATTTCCTTGGCGACGGTGACGCCGTCCTTGGTGATGCGCGGTGCGCCGAACGACTTGTCGATGACGACGTTGCGGCCCTTGGGGCCGAGCGTGACCTTCACCGCGTCGGCGAGGATGTTGACGCCGCGCAGCATGCGCTCACGAGCGTCGCGGGAGAATTTTACGTCTTTGGCAGCCATTTTTAGCTCCTGGCAGGGGCTTGGATTGAGCCCGAAGATTTAAACGAGGGTGAGGCCGATATTCAGCCGATGATGCCCATGATGTCGGATTCCTTCATGATCAGAAGGTCTTCGCCATTGAGCTTGACTTCGGTGCCCGACCACTTGCCGAACAGGATGCGGTCGCCGGCCTTGACGTCCAGCGGGACGAGCTTGCCGACCTCGTCACGGGCGCCGGAACCGATGGCGATGATCTCGCCTTCCTGCGGCTTTTCCTTAGCCGTATCGGGGATGATGATCCCGCCGGCGGTCTTCGCTTCGGACTCGACGCGGCGAACGACCACGCGGTCATGCAGCGGCCGGAAATTCGACTTTGCCATTTTTGGATTTCCCTGGTGCGGA
>NZ_AYVL01000013.1 GCF_000502835.1 Mesorhizobium sp. LSJC280B00 | reverse complement strand
TCGACGCCGCCGCAGGCGCGTGCCGCGCGCGCCGCCCGGCGCAGTCCGGACAGCAGGGCCGATGTGGCGTAGTTCTGCGTGCCGAAGCCGGCGACGACGACCAGCATATCGGTTGTGTCAGCCGCATCGAAGCGGCCGCTGACCGCCACCGGCAGGCCGCATGTGGTGACCGGCGCCTCGCCTGTCACCGAGACCAGCCTGAAATCAAACAGCGTCTCACCGGCAATGCGGTTGGCGGCGCGCAACGGATCGACGGCCGACGCGACGCACATGATCGACGAGCCGGAGAATACCAGCAGCGTTACCTTGAGCGGCAAACGCTCGGCCCGAAAGATCGTCGGTTTTTCGTTTTTGGTCACACGATCTTCGTAAAACGCAAAACAGTTTCCGGCAAGTCAGGCATTCTTGCCCTACGTTCTATTGGGAGAGAGTCCGATGCCGTTAGCGATGAACCGTGAGGTTTTCATTACCTGTGCCGTGACCGGGTCCGGCGGTTCGCAGGACCGCAGCCCGCATGTGCCGCGCTCGCCCAGAGAGATCGCCGATTCGGCTATCGAGGCGGCAAAGGCAGGTGCTGCAATCGTGCACTGCCATGTGCGCGATCCCGAGACCGGCAAGCCTAGGCGCGACGTGCATCTCTATCGCGAAGTAACCGAGCGCATCCGCGCGGCGGACGTCGACGTGGTGCTGAACCTGACCGCCGGCATGGGGGGTGACATGGTATTCGGCCCGCCGGAGAAGCCGCTGCCGCTGAACGAAAAAGGCACGGACATGGGCGGCGCGAGCAACCGCATGGAACATGTGAGCCAGTGCCTGCCGGAAATCTGCACGCTCGATTGCGGCACCATGAATTTCGCCGAGGCCGATTATGTCATGACCAATACGCCCGGCATGCTGCGTGCCATGGGCGGCATGATGACGGCGCTCGGCGTCAAGCCGGAGATCGAGGCCTTCGACACCGGGCATCTGTGGTTCGCCAAGCAATTGGTCGAGGAAGAAGTGCTGAAGCCGGACGCGCTGGTGCAATTGTGCATGGGCGTGCCGTGGGGCGCGCCGGACGACCTCAACACCTTCATGGCCATGGTCAACAATGTACCGTCGACCTGGAACTGGTCGGCCTTTGCCATTGGCCGCAACCAGATGGCCTATGTCGCAGCCGCGGTGCTGGCCGGCGGCAATGTCCGCGTCGGACTGGAGGATAATCTCTGGCTCGACAAGGGCGTGCTGGCGACCAATGCGCAGCTGGTCGAGCGGGCGGTCAGCATCGTGTCGAATATGGGCGCCAGGGTCATCGGCCCGGACGAAGTCCGCAAGAAGCTGAACCTGACGAAGCGCGCACCGCTTTGAAAGCCGGTAGCCGGTTGGGAGGAGCCGCCGATGAAGACCGTGAAATTCACCGCCATGAAGGACGGCGACCGCGAGGACTATGCCTTCCTCACCGAGCACGAGATCGACTATGCGGCAAAGACCGGCGAGCGGCTGCTCGACGCGCTCGTCCAGCTTGATGCGGGCCTCTCGGGCTACAAGATCACCCGGCTCGGCCATTCACTGCAAGCGGCAACACGGGCCTGGCGCGACGGCGCCGACACCGACTGGATTGCCTGCGCCTTGCTGCACGATATTGGCGACATCTACGCGCCCTATAACCACGACGAGTATGCGGCGTCGATCCTGAAGCCTTTTGTGCGCGAGCAATGCACCTGGGTGGTGGAGAAGCACGGCGATTTCCAGCGCCTCTATTACGCCCACCACCTCGGCGGCAATCCACACGCCCGCGACCGTTTCGCCGGGCACATCTACTTCGACGATTGCGATAAGTTTTGCGAACGCTGGGATCAGTCGAGCTTCGATCCCGACTACGAGACATTGCCGATCGATTTCTTCCGGCCCTTCGTGCTCGAAGTGTTCGCGCGCAAGGCCTATGACGCATCCGTGATCCGTGCCGGCGAGCGTGTCGCCCTCACCGACCCCGCAACAGCCCGCACAAGAACCGGAGCTTCCGCATGAGCATCATCAACAAGGCGGCCGCGATCGGCGGCGGCGTCATCGGCGCCGGCTGGGTGGCGCGGCTGCTGCTCAACGGCATCGACGTGTCGATCTTCGATCCCGATCCCGAGGCGTCACGCAAGGTCGGCGAGGTGATGAAGGGCGCACGCCGCGCCTACAAGCAGATGCTGCCCGGCGGCCTGCCGAAAGAGGGCAAGCTTACCTTCGCCAAGACGATCGCCGAGGCGGTGGCCGACGCCGACTTCATCCAGGAAAGCGTGCCGGAGCGGCTCGACCTGAAGCACCGCGTGCTGGCCGAGATCGACCTTTATGCACCGGCCAACGCCATTATCGGCTCCTCCACCTCCGGCATCAAACCGACCGACATGCAGGTGGCGATGAAGAAGCACCCGGAGCGGCTGGTCGTCGGCCATCCGTTCAACCCCGTCTATCTGCTGCCGCTGGTCGAAATCGTCGGCGGCGAACAGACCTTTCCCGAGGCGATCGAAGTCGCCAAGGAGATGTATGCCTCGATCGGCATGAAGCCGGTGGTGATCCGCAAGGAGATCGAAGCGTTCGTCGGCGACCGGCTGCTCGAAGCGGCCTGGCGCGAGGCGCTGTGGCTGGGNCAAGGAGATCGAAGCGTTCGTCGGCGACCGGCTGCTCGAAGCGGCCTGGCGCGAGGCGCTGTGGCTGGTCAAGGACGGCATCTGCACGGTCGAGGAGCTCGACGACATCATGCGCTACGGCTTCGGCCTGCGCTGGGCGCAGATGGGCATGTTCCAGGTCTATCGCGTCGCCGGCGGCGAGGCCGGCATGCGCCACTTCATGGCGCAGTTCGGCCCGTGCCTGAAATGGCCGTGGACCAAGCTGATGGACGTGCCGGAGTTCAACGATGAGCTGGTCGAGCTGATCGCGACGCAGTCGGACGACCAGGCGCACGGTCTGTCGATCCGCGAGCTCGAAAAGATCCGCGACGACAATCTGGTCGCCATCATGGAGGCACTGTCGAAGCAGAACAAAGGCAAAGGCTGGGGTGCCGGCGCCCTGCATAAGGACTACACCAGGCAGCTGGCCAAGCTCGCGGCCAAGAAGCCCACCGCCTCCAAGGCGGCCGAAAAGGCCAAGGCTGAAAAGCCGAAGAAAAGGAAGAAAGGCTGAGACCATGGATTTTGGTCTTTCGGAGGAGCAGAAGCTCATCGTCGAGACGACTCGGGCCTTCGTCGAGAACGAGCTTTACCCGCATGAGCGCGAAGTAGAGCGTACCGGCGTGCTGCGCCGCGAGCTGATCGAGGAGATCAAGGCCAAGGCGATCGAAGCCGGCCTCTATGCCGCCAACATGCCGGCCGATGTCGGCGGCGCCGGGCTCGATACGGTGACCTGGCTGCTCTATGAAAAGGAACTCGGCCGCGCCAATTACGCGCTGCATTGGACCTGCGTGGCGCGGCCTTCGAACATCCTCCTTGCCGGCACGCCGGAGCAGCGCGAAAAATATCTGTTTCCCTGCATTCGCGGCGAGAAATGGGATTGCCTGGCAATGACCGAGCCGGGCGCCGGCTCCGATCTGCGCGGCATGAAGGCAACCGCCGTGCAAGACGGCGACGACTGGGTGCTGAACGGCACCAAGCATTTCATCAGCCATGCGGATCTCGCCGATTTCGCCATCGTCTTCATGGCCTCGGGTGAGGAAGAGGCTTCGCGTGGAAAACGCAAGAAGATCACCGCCTTTTTCGTCGACAAGGGCACCAAGGGTTTCACCGTGCGCGACGGCTACCGCAACGTCTCGCATCGCGGCTACACCAACGCCATCCTCGAATTCGACGATTGCCGGTTGCCGGCGAGCCAGGTTCTGGGCGAGGTCCACAAGGGCTTCGAGGTCGCCAATTCCTGGCTCGGCGCAACGCGCCTGCAGGTCGGCGCCACCTGCCTTGGCCGTGCCGAGCGGGCGCTTGGCCATGCCATCGAATACGCCGCGCAGCGCCAGCAATTCGGCCAGCCGATCGGCAAATTCCAGGGCGTGTCGTTCAAGCTCGCCGACATGGCGACCGAGCTGAAGGCCGCCGACCTGATGGTGTTCGAAGCCGGCTGGAAGTACGATCAGGGCACCGTCACCGACCAGGACATGGCCATGGCCAAACTGAAGGCCACCGAAATGCTCGCCTTTGTCGCCGACGAGGCGATCCAGATCCATGGCGGCATGGGGCTGATGGACGATTTGCCGCTCGAGCGCATCTGGCGCGACGCCCGCGTCGAGCGCATCTGGGAAGGCACTTCGGAAATCCAGCGCCACATCATCTCGCGGGCGCTGCTGCGCCCGTTCGGGGGCTGAACAGCGCAATGTTTGCATTCCTTCCCACCCCCCTCTGTCCTATCGGACATCTCCCCCTCAAGGGGGGAGATGGGCCGCCATTCCTGATTTCGCCAGTTATTACCGTTGCATGCCTCGGGCCGGCGGCCCAGCTGCCAATCTCCCCCCTTGAGGGGGAGATGCCCGGCAGGGCAGAGGGGGGTCTTCGTGCACAGGCTTGAACGTCTTTTGCGGCCGAAATCGATCGCGGTCTTCGGTGGTGCGCAGGCTGCCGCCGTCGTCGCGCAATCGATCAAGATGGGCTTTGCCGGCGAGATCTGGCCGGTGCATCCGAGCAAGGCCGAGGTCGCCGGCCGCAAGGCCTATCGCTCGGTGGCCGAATTGCCCGGTGCGCCGGATGCCGCTTTCGTCGGCGTCAACCGGCACTTGACCATCGAAGTGGTCAAGGCACTGGCCGAGCGCGGCGCCGGCGGTGCGGTCTGCTTCGCCGCCGGCTTCCTCGAAACCGAGGCCTATGACGAGGACGGCGAGCGGCTGCAGGCCGAGCTGGTCGCGGCGGCGGGCCAAATGCCAATCATCGGGCCGAACTGCTACGGGCTCATCAACTATGCCGACGGCGCGCTTTTGTGGCCCGACCAGCATGGCGGCATCAGGCTGCCAGAAGGCGGTCGCGGCGTTGCCATCATCACCCAGTCGTCGAACATCGCCATCAACATGACGATGCAGAAGCGCGGCCTGCCGATCGCCTTTCTGATGACCGCCGGCAACCAGGCGCAGACCGGGCTTTCCGAAATGGCGCTCGGCCTGATCGAGGACGACCGCGTCACCGCGCTCGGCCTGCATATCGAGGCCTTCGATTCGGTAGCCGGCTTCGAAAGGCTGGCGGCACGGGCACGCGAGCTGAAGAAGCCTGTCATCGCCATGAAGGTCGGCCGCTCCGAGCAGGCGCGGCAGGCGACCGTCTCCCATACCGCGTCGCTGGCCGGCTCGGACGCGGCGTCCGGCGCCTTCCTGAAGCGGCTCGGCATCGCCCGCATCGATTCAATTCCCGCCTTCATCGAGGCGCTCAAGCTGCTGCACGTCACCGGCCCCCTGCCCGGCTACCGGCTGTCGTCGATGAGCTGTTCGGGCGGCGAGGCGTCAGTGATGGCCGACAGCGCCGAAGGCCGCTGGGTGACGTTTCCGCCACTCACCCCCGAGCACCGCGCGCATGTCAAATCGACGCTCGGGCCGCTGGTCGCGGTGGCCAACCCGCTCGACTACCACACCTTCATCTGGAACAACGAGCCGGCGATGACCGCCACCTTCACCGCGATGGTGTCGGGCGGCTTCGACCTCAACATGCTGGTGCTCGATTTCCCGCGCCCCGACCGCTGCTCGGACACCGACTGGTGGGCGACGCTGCGCGCCTTCGAAGTGGCGCTGAAGACCAACAGCGCGCAAGGCGCGATCGTCTCCTCGCTGCCGGAGAACCTGCCCGAGGAATACACTGCCGGCCTGATGGCGCGGGGCATGGTGCCGCTGTTCGGCATCTCCGAAGCCATGGACGCCGCCCAGGCGGCGGCCTTCATCGGCTGGGCCTGGCGCGAGCCGCAGGCGCNCCGCAGGCGCAGCCGATCGACACTTCGGCGTCCGGCGCGCCGGTCGGCGACCATGTCACGCCGGACGAGGCCGAGGCGAAGGCGCGGCTCATCGAGGCCGGGCTCCCCGTGCCGAAGGGCGAGCGCGCCGGCAACGCGGTCGAAGCTGTCATCTCCTCGATGGCGCTCGGCTTCCCGGTGGCGCTGAAGGCCCTTGGTGTCATCCACAAGTCCGAGCTCGACGCGGTCCGGCTCAATTTGAGGGATGCCGAATCCGTCAGCACCGCCGCCCACGATCTCGGCCCGCTCGGCACGGGCCTTTATGTCGAGCGCATGGTGCGCGACGGCGTCGCCGAGCTGCTCGTCGGCTTCACCCGCGACCCGATGTTCGGCGCCGTGATGACGCTCGGCACCGGCGGCGTGCTGGTCGAGCTGTTGCGCGACAGCGTCACGCTGATGCTGCCGGCGACCCGCGACGATATCGAGGCCGCTTTGCGCGGGCTGAAACTGTTCCCGCTGCTCGACGGCTATCGCGGTCGGCCGAAGGCCGATGTTGCAGCGGCAATCGATGCGATATCGGGCATTGCCGCTTTCGTGCAGCAAAACGCCGGCGAGATCGAGGAACTCGACATCAATCCGCTGATCGTCTGCACCGAAGGCAAGGGCGCCTGGATCGCCGATGCGCTGCTGGTGCTTGGAGACAAGAAGAATGTCTGAAATCATTTCGACCCGCCGCGAAGGCGCTGTCCTCGAAGTCACGCTCGACCGGCCCAAGGCCAATGCCATCGACCTGAAGACGTCGCGGCTGATGGGCGAGATTTTCAAGGCGTTTCGCGACGATCCCGACTTGCGCGTCGCCATCGTCAAGACCGCCGGTGACAAGTTCTTCTGCGCCGGCTGGGACCTGAAGGCCGCAGCCAGCGGCGACGCGGTCGACGGCGACTATGGCGTCGGCGGCTTCGGCGGGCTGCAGGAACTGCGCGACCTCAACAAGCCGGTGATCGCCTGCGTCAATGGCATGGCGGTCGGCGGCGGCTTCGAACTGGCGCTATCCTGCGACCTCATCTATGCATCGGATCACTCCTCCTTCGCCCTGCCCGAAATCCGTGCCGGCACGCTGGCCGATGCGGCGACGATCAAGCTGCCTAAGCGCATCCCCTACCATGTCGCCATGGACCTTCTGCTCACCGGCCGCTGGATGGATGTCGCCGAGGCGCATCGATGGGGCCTGGTCAACGAGGTGCTGCCCAAGGAAAGACTGGAGGACCGCGTCTGGGAAATCGCACGGCTGCTTGCCAGCGGCCCGCCGCTGGTCTTCGCCGCGATCAAGGAAACGGCCAGGGTCGCAGAATCGCTGACGTTCCAGGACGCCATGAACCGGGTGACGCGCCGGCAACTGTCGACGGTTGACGCACTCTACGGCTCGGAGGACAATCTCGAGGGCTTTCGCGCCTTTGCCGAAAAGCGCGATCCGGTGTGGAAGGGGAAGTAGTGGTATTGCAGGAATGATGGCGCTCACCCCCCTCTGTCCTGCCGGACATCTCCCCCTCAAGGGGGGAGATTGGGTGTCATCATCGCTTTCGCCAATTGTCGACGCCGGAAAAAAGGCGGTTTCGCCGAAGCTGCCGATCTCCCCACTTGAGGGGGAGATGGCCGGCAGGCCAGAGGGGGGTGTTCAGGCGGATTCATTGCGATCCATTTAGCGCCCATGACCGACTACAAAACCCTCATCGACGCCGAGACCTGGGCCTTCATCGAGCGGACCAATTCTTATTATCCGCCCGATACGATCGACTACACCATCGCCGAGCAGCGCCAGATCTACAACCGGATGTGCCGCGAGTTCTTTGCCGGCTATCCCCAAGGCGTCACGGCGGAAACCACCGCCATTGCCACACCCTGGCACATTCCGATCCGCGTCTACCGCGCCCCGGCGCCGGAAGCGGCGGCGATGGTGCTTTATTTCCATGGCGGCGGTTTTATCCTCGGCGGGCTCGACAGCCATGACGACCTCTGCGCCGAGCTTTGCAGCCGCACCGGCTATGAAGTGGTTTCGGTCGACTACCGGCTGGCGCCTGAGCACCTTCATCCGGCCGCCTTCGACGACGCCATCTGCGCCTTCGAATGGGCGGCGGCGACTTACGAGCGTCCTGTCCTGCTCTGCGGCGACAGTGCCGGCGGCAATCTCGCCGCCGCTGTCAGCCACGCAACGCGCGGACATGCGCGCAAGCCGATCGGCCAAATTCTGGTCTATCCCGGTCTCGGCGGCGACAGCTCCGCCGGTTCCTACGTCACCCACGCGGAAGCGCCGATGCTTACCGCGCGCGACCTCGTTTTCTACAGGGACATCAGGACCGGTGGCGAGGATCGCACCGGCGATCTCACTCTGTGGCCGCTCGCCGACGCCGAGTTCGCCAATCTGCCGCCCACCGTCGTGATCACCGCTGAATGCGACCCGCTGTCGTCGGACGGCGAAGCCTATCGCGACCGCATCGTTGCCGCGGGCGGGCGCGCCTGGTGGCTCGAGGAGCCGGGGCTGGTGCATGGCTATTTGCGCGCCAGGCACACGGCCGGCCGCGCCCGCTCGAGCTTTACCCGGATTGTCGATGCGGTAGCGATTTTGGGAAGGGGCGAGTGGATCTGGTGAGTGATGTCTTCCCGACCAGAACGGGCCTTTGTCGGCCGGTACAGCTCTATTTGCGGCGGCGTCGCCGGCCGGAAACCTGCTTCAGCCAAGGTCCTAAATGAAAGCCGCTCATCAGCAGGTACATCGGGACCATGCCGCCCAGCGGTGACGCCTCTTGCCCGGTCGAGCACATCATGTCCGGCGCGCCGCCGAGAAGCGTCAGCAGCGCCATGGTTGCGAAGGTCGGCGCGGCCGCAAAGGACAGCCAATCGGCTGCACTATGGCCGGCCGGGCTCGCATCGCCGGTGGATCCGCCTGCATGAATCTCGCTCATGTCCGTAGTCCTGCATAGCGAGCGGGATGCGGTCGATCCGTGCATCCCGCTCCTCCAATTGTCCTGGCCGCATTTCCGCGACGCCAAAGACGTTCTATTCAGTGCGGTTCCGGAACGCGGCCTCTCCGGCGTCCGACACCTCGACCCACTTTTTGTCGGGAACGGCTTCGGCGCCGTAATTGTCGTGCCAGTTCCACCACTTGTACGTCGGCGTCTGCGGATAGCCCTCGGGCGAATCCTCCCAAACCTCCTGGCGGCCGAGCGGCGACAGGTCGAGATAGCTCCATACGGTCCCCATCGCCTCGTCGCCGCGGTTGTTGATGAAGTAGGTACGGAACACGCGATCACCGTCGCGGATGAACACGTTGTGGCCGTGCCATTCGTCAACGCCGAAATCGGCATCGAAGCTGTCGGTGATGGTGTACCAGGGCATCTTCCAGTCCATCCGCGCCTTCAGCCGCGCAATGTCGGCCTGCGGTGCGCGCGAGGCGTAGGCAAGCGTGGTGTCGCGGGCGTTCAGATGGGCGAGGTTGCCGACCTGGTCCGCCCCAAGCGAACAGCCGCGGCAAGCGTGGTCGGGCCAGCCGAATACGCCGGGCTCGAAGAAGGCGCGGTAGACGATCAGTTGACGGCGGCCCTCGAACAGGTCGAGCAGGCTCACCTTTCCGTCAGGCCCTTCGAACGTATAGGTCTTCTCCACCGCCATCCACGGCATCCGCCGGCGCTCGGCGGCCAGTGCGTCGCGAGCCCGGGTCACGGTCTTCTCCTTCACGAGCAACTGCTGGCGCGCGGCCTCCCACGCGTCAGGCGAAACGACCGGTGGTGTCTTCATCGCGAGCCGCGTCGTCTGCTCGCCTGTGCCATTCTGATGTGCCGTCATTGTGCATCTCCCTTGCTGGTTTGTCGCCGCACCGGCGCGACGTGTTGGGTCGTGAGCCAGGATAGGGGCGATAGCGGATTGGCGAGAGTGACAAGTGTGACGCGATTCCGACGGGTCCGCTGATCACGGCCAATTTCGCCGCCCGCGACGCCCCTGCGCTCATTCGTGCCCGGACTGCTGAATGGGCCGAGCGCCGGCCAGATAGCGGTCATTGTCAAACGGCTCGGCGTGGTTGCTGTCCGGACTCCACAGCTGCCGGTGGGTTCGTGTGAGATCGCCGAGGTAGACATGCAGTGCACCCGATCGCGCACCGCCCGTATTCGCAACCGCATGCACGGTATTTGACGCCATGTGCACCACGGCAGGCGCTGCGATGTCCTGCCTTTCGGGAACATCGAGTTCGCTGCCGGCAACGGGATAGATGAAGTTCGTCTCGCTGCCCTTGTAGATGCCGATCAAGGCATCCATCAGGTGGTTGTGAGGCGGGTACTGCAGGCCGGGCGACAGAGTGATGTGATAGATCGTCAGGTTCGGACTCGCATGCAGAAGCACCTCGTCGTCGTCTTCTTCGTGAGCGAGTGTTCCCGATGCGTGAAAGCGGTTGGTGTAGTCGCCCAGGACCGTCCTTACCGCTTCGAGGGGATCTGGCCCTTTCGCTGCATTGACGATATCATCGGCAACGGCGTAGAGGGGCGAGTTGGCGGCTAAAGGCATATCAGTTATCCTCCCTGAGATGCTCAGATTGCTTATCTGAGATGCTCACGCTAGCGAATGCTGAGGCCAGCGTCAATCGGACAGCCAGACGGACAAAATATGAAAACGACGAAGTTGACCGCCGAACCGGCAAGACCGGCTACGGTCGAGGCGACAGCACTGTCGGCCGCCGACGTCCTTCGCAGGGAACAGGCATATGAGCAGCTGAGGAACGACATCATTGCCTGCGTTCTGCGCCCTGGTGAAGCGCTGACGGAGAAGCAGATCGGCGATCGATACCAGATCAAAAAGGCGACCATCCGCGCGGCGCTGGCCCGACTGATGCAGGAAGGACTGGTCAGGAGCGAGCCGCGCCGCGGCTACGTCGTTGCGACGCTTAGCCTGCGGGACGTCAACGAGATCTTCGATGTCCGCAGCTTGATCGAGCCGGAAGTGTTCAGGGTGGCGGCATCGAACATGACCGAGCGCGGGCTCGAGGATGTCAGGCTGGCAGCGCAAAAAGTGCTTAAGCCGGAGACGCTACGCAGCCACGTCGCCTTCCTTGCGGCCGACCGTGCCTTTCGTCTGGCCCTTGCGGAGCTCTCGGGAAATTTACGACTGGCGCATCTCCTGGACCAGATACTCGACCAGTCGGCGCGGGTTCTCCACCTCGGCTTCAAGTCCCGCGACTTCACCCAGTTGATCATCGCCCAGCAAAAGGAGCTGGTCCTTGCCTGCGAGGCAGGCGAGGTTTCCGCCATCGTCAAACTTGCCCGTTCGCAGTGCCTGTCTCTCAAGAAGCAGGTGCTCGAGGCTTTGCTTGCCGGTTCCAAGCTTCAAGACGTCAATTTGCAGCCCTTCGCCTGATGCACGCCGTTGGGGGCCAAATGCCTTACCCCGCCGCGCGTGCCGCCGCCCGTCCGGCACTGCGGCCGGAAAAGATGCAGCCGCCGAGAAACGTGCCTTCGAGCGCTGCATAGCCGTGCATGCCGCCGCCGCCGAAACCGGCGGCCTCGCCCGCCGCGTACAGCCCCTCGACTGGTTGGCCGCCGGCGCCCAGCACGCGGCTGTCGAGGTCAGTCTCCAGCCCACCGAGCGTCTTGCGGGTCAGGATGCTGAGCCTGACGGCAATCAGCGGGCCATTGGCGGGATCGAGCAGCTTGTGCGGTCTTGCGGTGCGGATCAGCCGGTCGCCGAGATAGGCTCGCGCGCCGCGCAACGCAGTAATCTGCATGTCCTTGGAGAACGGATTATCGAGCTGCCGGTCGCGGGCGCGGATTTCGCGCTCAACCTGCGCCAGTTCGAGCAGCGGCTCGCCGCCGGCCACTGCGTTCATGTGGGCGACCAGCGCCGGCAAATCAGGCTCGACGATGAAATCCTCGCCCTTCTCCATGAACGCCTTGACCGGCGCGGGAACGCCGCTGGTGGCGCGGCCGAGCACCTGGCGCCAGCTCTTCCCCGTCAGATCGGGGTTCTGCTCGGAGCCCGACAGCGCGAACTCCTTCTGGATGATCTTTTTGGTCAGGATGAACCAGGAATGATCGAAGCCGGTGCTCATGATGTGGCTGAGCGTGGCCAACGTGTCGAAGCCGGGATAGAGCGGGACCGGCAGGCGCTTGCCGCGCGCATCGAGCCACAGCGATGACGGGCCGGGCAGGATGCGGATCGCATGATCGGTCCAGATCGGTGCCCAGTTCCTGACGCCCTCGACATAGTGCCACATGCGGTCGCGGTTGATCAGCCGGCCGCCGGCGGCTTCGACGATCGCCAGCATGCGGCCGTCGACATGATCGGGAACGCCAGTGATCATGCGTTTCGGCGGCGCGCCCATCCGCTTCGGCCAATTCTCCCGGACCAGCTGGTGATTGGCGCCGATGCCGCCGGAGGCGACGATGACGGCCTGCGCCTTCAGCTCGAAATCGCCGGTGATCTCGCGCGAGCTCTTGCGGCCGCGCTCGGCATCGCTCGCCGCCAATAGGTCGCCGCGCACGCCGTTGACGACGCTGCCCGTCCGCGTCAATTCGTTGACCCGGTGACGGAATTTGAAGCGGATCAGCCCGCGTTTCTCGGCCTCGCGTACGCGCTGCACGAACGGTTCGAGCACGCCAGGGCCGGTGCCCCAGGTGATGTGGAAGCGCGGCACCGAATTGCCGTGGCCGACGGCATTGCCGCCGCCGCGCTCGGCCCAGCCGACCACCGGAAAGAATTTCAGGCCGCGCTGCATGAGCCAGGAGCGCTTCTCGCCGGCGGCGAAGCCGAGATAGGCCTCGGCCCAGCGGCGCGGCCAGAGATCTTCCGTGCGGTCGAAGGCCGCGGTGCCCAGCCAGTCCTCGAGCGCCAGCTCATACGAATCGCGGATGCGCATGCGCCGTTGTTCGGGCGAATCGACAAGGAAGATGCCGCCGAGCGACCAGAATGCCTGGCCGCCAAGCGACTGTTCCGGCTCCTGCTCGACGATGATGGTCTTCTTGCCGGCCGCAGTCAGTTCGGCCGCCGCGACAAGGCCGGTAAGGCCGGCGCCGACAATGATCACATCCGCATCGTCGGACATCTATTTGGCCATGATCTCGTCCAAAAACCGGTCCCCTTTTTGGGATCATGGCCGGCCTAGACTGTTTCCCAGCCTTCCTTCTCGCCGGCGCGGAAGATGGCATCGATGACCTTCTGGTTGAGCACCGATTCTTCTAGAGTGAAGACGCGGTCCTTGCCGCCCTGCGCAGCCCGCGCGAAGGCCTCGACTTCCAGCCGGTATTGCTGCGTGCCGGGAAAGCGGAACACCTGCGCCTCGCTGTGGTTCTGGTTGTGCAGCTCGACGCGGTGATGGTCGTAGAGCCCGGCGTTGAACGGTGAGAACACCTCGATGAAGCCCTTCTCGCCGTGGAAGACCATCACCTGGCGTGCCGCCATTTGCGTCGACAGGTAAAACGACAGCTCGAAGTCGCCGAAATCGGCGCGGATCGAGGAATAGATGTCGGTGCCGAACGTCTTGTCGCGCTCGATCGTCGCCTGGACGCGCAGCGGCTCCTTGCCGGTCGAAAAGCGTGTCGACACTGTCGGGTAGACACCGATGTCGGGCAGCGCGCCGCCGCCGAGATCGAGCTTGTTGCGCATGTTGTTGGGGTCGACATTGTAATAGGAGAACGCGCCCTGGACATGGCGCAGCCGGCCGATGGCGCCGTTGGCGATCAGCTCGCGCACCTTGATCCACTGCGGATGGTAGACGACCATGAAGGCTTCGCAGACCAGCACCTTCCTGGCATCGCGCAGCTTGATCAGCGGCGGAATGTCCCCGGCATCGAGCGCCAGCGGTTTTTCGACCAGAACATGCTTGCCGGCCTCGATCGCCTTGGCCGTCCATTCGACATGCTGCGAGGTCGGCAGCGGAATGTAGACGCCGTCGATGTCGCTGGAGGCGAGCAGCTCCTCATAGGAGCCGAACGCGTGGCGCGCACCGAAGCGTTCGCCCAGCGCCCGCGCTTTCGACAGATCGCGGCTGGCAATCGCGGACAGCACGCCGTTCTCCGCCTCGACGATTGCCGGCAAAAGCTGCTCGCGGCCGATCTTGGCCGTCGACAAAACACCCCATCGGAACATCAAATTTCTCCTCTCGATTGCAGGCCTGGAGGTTTGCCCTAATTCAGGAGAAAAGCCAATGCGGGAGCATGGCGGCGAACAGGGCGATCATCTGCGGCTTGTCCGGATGCCCGCGCTGCCCTGGCGGAACCTGCAAAGGCTATCCCCTTCTACCCGTCAGCGTCATGTCGAAGTCGACGACGTTGGAATAAATCGGCGTGCCGACATCCATGCCGTAGCGCGACCGCAGCACCTTGCCGGTGACGTGGAATTTTATCGTGCCCGCCTTGAGGCCACCGAGATCGGCCGTGAACTTTTCCTGAAAGGTCTTGCCGCGCGCCGTCAGCCTGCCGGTAACCAGGGCTGACGTGTCGCCGGTGCGTTTGACGCTGGTCGAACGGAACTGGATCTCCGGATTGTCGGCGGCGTCGAAGACCGCGTCCGAGCGAAGAAAGGCATCGATGCGGCTTTGGCCGGTGCCGACGCTTTCGGGGAAGATGGTGAAATTGACCTGGGACCGGCCGACATCGCTGTTGTCGATGAGGATACTGCCCTTGAAGCGGGCGAAGGCACCGTCGAGCCCGCCGCCGCCGAGCTTGCCGATGGAGAAGTGGATGCTGGAACTCCCCGGGCGGATGATGTAGCTGCCGGCCGCGTCGCCGAGGGCAACGGCGGCGAAAACAGGCATGGCAATACAAGCGGCGGCGGCCGCAAATCCGAAGATGCGCGCGTACATGGAAATGGTCCTCTTGGCAGGCAACGCTTTCTTGCGTCCTCGCCCCATCAACGAATGAGCCGTCCGCTCTATTCCCTGTCGTGATGTGACGAAGCCGTGATCATGCGCGTCAGCACGGTATCCCTCAGCCAGAAATGATGGCGCAGCGCTGCGGCGAGATGCAAAGCGACAAGTCCGATGCCGGCATAGGCGAGATACCAGTGCGTCGCTGCCCAGAAGCTTTCTGCCGTGTCCGATTCACCGAGCGGCAGATTGGGCATGACGAACAGATTGAACGGCACGGTCGGGATCTCCAGCACCGAGACCGAGACCAGCGCCCAGCCGGACAACGGCAGAGCGAGCTGAAACGCATAAAGCGCGAGATGGACCAGCGGCGCCGCACGGCGCTCGAAAGGCCCGACCGAGCGCGGCAGCGATGGGGCCGGTCTGCCTAGGCGCCAGGCGATGCGCAGGATGACCAGTCCAAGCAGCAGGAAGCCGAAGGATTTATGCAGCTGGATCAGCTCGAAGGCGGTGCGCTGGCTGGACAGCCGCACCATGACGAAGCCGAGCACGAACTGGCCGATAAAGAGCGCCGCGATCAGCCAGTGAAGGATGATCGCCGTCCAGCCGTAGCCGGCCGTCTGGTTTTTGGGCAGTGCTGACATGGTCGGTGAACGAATGCCAGGTCGGCTTTCTTCCACCTCTCCCTTGTGGGGAGGGTTGGCTTACTCGCCGACCTTGAAAAAATCGACAAAGGCCCTGAGCGCCGGCCGCATCTGGCGGCGGCTGGGGTAATAGACGAAGAAGCCGTCGAAGCGCGGGCACCAGTCCTCCAGCACGCGAACGAGCTTGCCGGCGGCGAGCGCGGCGCGGACATAGTCCTCGAACACGAAGGCGAGCCCGGCGCCGTCAACCGCGGCATTGGCAATCAGATGGTCCTCGTCGAGGATCAGCGGCCCTTGCACCGCTATCTCGATCTCCTCGCCGTTTTGCTCGAATTCCCAGCGGTAGAGAATGCCGCTGGAGAAGCGGAAGCGGATGCAGCGGTAAGCGGCGAGATCGCGCGGATGCTGCGGCTTGGGCACGGTCTCGAAGTAGGCTGGCGCGCCGACCACGGCGCCGCGAAGGTCTGGTCCGATGCGCACCGCGATCATGTCGCGCTGCAGGCTCTCGCCCAGTCGCACACCGGCATCGAAGCCGCCCTCGACGACGTCGGTGAAGCGGTCCTCGATGACGATCTCCAGCACGATGTCGGGATAGGCAGCCGCAAAGGCGCTGAGCCTCGGCGTCAGCGCCAGGTGGGCCGCGGTGCGCGGCACGGTCAGCCGGAGATTGCCGGCCGGCCGGTCGCGCGCCTCGATCGCCGATTCCAGCGCCAGGTCGATTTCCGACAGCGCCGGCCTGAGGCGCTCGAGCAGTTGCGCGCCCTCCTCGGTCGGAGCGACGCTGCGCGTGCTGCGCGCCAGCAGGCGAACGCCAAGACACGCTTCCAGGCTGGACACCGCATAGCTGACCGCCGATGGCGCGATCGCCAGCTCCTTGGCGGCGCCGCGAAAACTGCCGCATTGGGCGACCGTTGCCAGTACCGCGAGCTGTGAAAGATGGGTTCGCTTCATTGATCTATTTCTTGGAACAGCCCGTGCAAATGAGAGCCGATTATCGAACGCAGGGCAAGACGCTATCTCTGCGGCATCACAACCATCACAACAAGGAGACACGTGATGCAAACCCGCAAGCTTGGCAATGAACTTGACGTCTACCCGGTCGGCCTCGGCTGCATGGGGATGAGCTTTGCCTATGGTGGCCAGCCGGAGGCGGAGGCGATTGCCACGCTGCGCCATGCCGTCGAGATCGGGGTCAATTTCTTCGACACGGCCGAGGTCTATGGCCCTTACGAGAACGAAATCCTGGTCGGCAAGGCGCTGAAGCCGGTGCGTGACAAGGTGACGATCGCAACCAAATTCGGCTTCAAGATCCTCGAAGAAGGCAGCGGCATGGAGCGCATGGCCGGTGTCGATAGCCGCCCGGAGCATGTCAAGGCGGTGGCCGAAGCGTCATTGAAGCGGTTGGATACGGAGGTGATCGATCTCTATTACCAGCACCGCGTCGACCCCAACGTGCCGATCGAGGATACGGTCGGCGCCATGGCCGAGCTGGTGCGCGAGGGCAAGGTGCGGGCGCTCGGCCTGTCGGAGGCGAGTGCGGCGACCATCCGCCGGGCGCATGCCGTGCACCCGATCGCCGCCGTGCAGAGCGAGTATTCACTGTGGAGCCGCGATCCGGAGGGGGAAGTGTTTGCCGTCTGCCGCGAGCTCGGCATCGGCTTTGTCCCGTATAGCCCGCTCGGCCGCGGCCTGCTCACCGGCACGATCGCCAAGCCCGATGTTCTCGGCGCCGACGACTGGCGCCGCGGGTTGCCGCGCTTCCAGGCCGACGCCATGGCGGCCAATGCGGCGGTCGTCGCCGTGCTGGAAAAGATGGCCGCCGGGAAGGGCGTGACGCCGGCGCAGCTGGCGCTCGCCTGGGTGCTGCATCAGGGCGACTTCATTGTCCCGATCCCTGGTGCCCGCAAGATCCGACATCTCGAACAGAATACGGCGGCAGCCGATATCGTACTGAGCCAGGCCGAGGTGGCATCCATCGGCGACGCCCTGTCGCCGGAAAAGGTGGTCGGCAAGCGCTATACCGAGGAGCTGCTGGCGCTGGTCAACGGGTGAACGGCAATCGACGGCGCAATCGAAACGGGGCGTTTCGGCACCCCTTTTTGACTAATACGGTGCGATGCAAAGCGTTGTGAGACCTCGGCGCGAGGCACCCCCTCTGTCCTGCCGGACATCTCCCCCTCAAGGGGGGAGATTGGCAGTTCCCGCGCCCTCCCCGCCCTTCCGGCGCCGGTGATTGGCGAAAGCCGAGGCGACATCCGATCTCCCCCCTTGAGGGGGAGATGCCCGGCAGGGCAGAGGGGGGGTGCCTCGCGCCGACATTTCCTACCAAGGCACGACACTGATCTCCGGCCAGTTCTCCCTGGCACGCGCGCCCTTCATCTCGTGCGTCTGCCGATTATCCAGTGCACGGTTCGGGGTAACGCGAAACGAGAAGATGTCGTCGAGCCCGAACGGCGCCACGAGCGCGAGTTGCCCATCGATGCCGAATCTAACGCCGACCGCATGGGTTTTCGAAGCGAAATAGGACAGCGCCTCGGCGGACGACGACAGTCTGGGATAGGAACCGCCAAAGCGCGCCTCAAACCACAGATGCACCCGCGCCTGGTTGCGCACTTCGACCGGCAGCGTCAGTCCTTCGAACTGCTTCGCCGCCCGGCGGATGACCGTGTCCTCGGCTTCATAGGACAGATCGCTCTCATCGAAATAGAACAGGTCGACATCCCGGATGCCGTACCCCGAGGGCTTTCCGGTCAGATGATTCCAGACGCTGTTGTAAAGCGCGCCTGAGACGACCAGCCAGTCCGGCAGGCCTAGCACCCGTACCCGCGACAGCGTCTCACCGACCAGCGGATCGGCTGAGACGATATCGAGAAAGACTGCACGCTGTTCCTCGAAGGGCAGCCCTGAATAGCGCAGATGGTCCATCGCCCTTTGGAGGGCGATTCGTCACCTGCCGGCAACCCCTCTAGATCCTCAGCGCGCCATCCGTTGTGCAATTATCGGAAAGGGCGTCGTGACGCCCATTTCTGCAGGCTAGTTTCCCTCTCGCCCAAGGCTCATTGTTCGGTCGGTCTCGGACCAGAAGACTGGCTCCTCGATTGGCGGCCATTCTTCGCCGTACACAAAGCCTTCGATCGCATCTAGCTTTCCTTCAATCTCATCGAAGAACAGCACCATGCCGCAAAGAAGCTGGTCAGGTCCAACGCACGCTACCCGAAGCGAACTGAACACTCGACTCTCAAAGCGCAATTCCGGGGGAACCGATGAGGCAACGATTGTGGTCATGAACCCTACAGGATCGCGGCTGCGGTCTTTGACTTTCAGCGCACGCATCATGTCAGGAGAAACGCCGGCGGAACGGCAGAACTCCTTGACGAAAAACACTTCCAGCGGGGTCAGGTGCATTTAGCTCAGCGGCAGAACGGACAGCGTTTCATTGGCGCTTGTACATCACGTCCGTTCGGATGACGTACTTGCGCCCCGACAGCACCTCGTCGCCGCGATGCTCGATCGGATGGTAGAACGCCAGTGCCATTCCTTTCTTCGGCTTCACCAGAAGACTGCTACCGGCATAGCCCGGCACCTCGCCGCGAAACGAGGTTCCTCCCCCTTCAAATCCATCTGATAGATAAATCATGAACGTGAACTGACTGCGCTCCAAGGCGTGGCGCTCGAAATAGCCGTCATGGTGCCAATCGAACTTCTGGCCCGGCCCATAGCGATAGAAACGGAAACGCTCATTCAGCCCGGTCAAGCGCCAGTCGCCGAGACCACGATAGAGCAGAGGCCGCGCCCGTGCGAAGAGCAAATCCGCAAGGTCCTCGTCATCGAAGACAACCCGGTCGTTATTGCGAAGCTCCTTCAGGACGGTGGCGCCGCCGGAGCTGTTCACCTTGGCCGCCTCGAAACCGTGCCGTTCACTGTCAGCGATCAGATCGGCGCATTCCTGGTCATCCAAGAAGCCGTCGATCGTCCCGATGTGAGTTGCCAGCCAGGTGATGGAGAGTTTGCTGGTGTGAACCATCATCGCATCCGTTCTAGGTTCTGAGCACGCCGCCGGTCTGCTTGCCGACATTCTCGACGATGCGCTTGGCCAGCGCCTCGAAATCGTCGTCGGTCAGCGTCTTTTCGACCGGCTGGATCGACACTTCGATAGCGATCGATTTCTTCGCCGCGCCGAGCGCTGCACCCTCGAAAACATCGAACACCGAGACGCCGGAAATCAGCTTTCGGTCGGCGGCAAGGGCGGCGCGAACGAGTGTGCCGGCTTCGACCGCCTTGTCGACGACGAAGGCGAAATCGCGCTTGACCGCCTGGAAGGCGGACAGATCCAGCCTCGGCTTTGTTCGCGTCGGCTTGGCCTTCGGCTCAGGCACGGTATCGATGAACACTTCGAAGCCGCAGAGCGGGCCGGAGACGTCCAGCCCCTCCAGCGTCTTCGGGTGGAACTCGCCAAACGTGCCAAGGATTACCTTCGGCCCAAGCTTGATCGTGCCGGAGCGGCCGGGATGATACCAGGCCGGGCCGCCAGCCTCGATCTGCAGCCGCTCGACCGGCGCGCCGCAGGCTTCGAGTGCTGCGATCGCATCGGCCTTGGCATCGAAGACGCCGACGGCGCCGGCATTGCCGGCCCAATGGCGGCCGGAGCCCTCGAGCCTGGCGGTGCCGCGCCGCACGCCGGCGGCAACACGCCGCTGCTGGTCGGCGCCGTCGCCCTCGTAAGTGCCCGACACTTCGAACAGCGCGACATCGCCGATGCCCCTGTCGGCATTGCGCTGTGCTGCCGCAATCAGCCCCGGCAGCAGCGACGGCCGCATGTCCGACATATCGGCGGCGATCGGGTTGGCAAGCTTCAGCGCCTGCTGGCCGCCGCCGAACAATTCGGCGTGTTTTGCCGGAACGAACGACCAGGTGACGGCCTCCATCATGCCGCGCACGGCAAGCGCCCGCTTGGCGGCGCGGGTGCGGATCTGCAGCACAGTCAGGATCCTGGCGTTGACCGCATCGTGCGAACCAAGCGGCTGCGGCGCGATATTGTCGACGCCGTGGATGCGCATGACCTCCTCGACCAGGTCGGCCTTGCCGTCGACATCCGGCCGCCAGGACGGGACCGCCACATTGACGACATCGCCCGTGCCCTCCGGCTTGAAGCCGAGGCGGGCTAGAATGTCGAGGCTCGTCGCGCGCGGCACTTCGATGCCGGTCAGCCGCTTCACTTCCGACAATGGGAACGAGACGATCTTCGGCTGATGGCCGGCATAGCCGACGACTTCGGTTTGCGCCGGCGTACCGCCGCAGAAATCGAGCACCAGCTTCGTCGCCAGCTCCAAGCCGGGAACCATCATTTCCGGGTCGACGCCGCGCTCAAACCGATAGCGCGCGTCGGTGATGATGCCGAGCGTGCGGCCGGTGCGGGCGGTGGTGATCGGGTCCCAAAGCGCCGACTCGATCAGCACGTCGGTGGTGTTCTCGTCGCAGCCGGAATGCTCGCCGCCCATGATGCCGGCAATCGATTCGATGCCGTCCTGGTCGGCGATGACGCACATCTCCGGCGTCAGCGTGTATTCGCGGCCGTCGAGCGACAGCACCTTTTCGCCATCACGCGCCCGGCGCACGGCGAGATTGCCGGTGACCTTCGCAGCGTCGAAGACATGCAGCGGCCGGCCGCGGTCGAAGGTGACGTAATTGGTGATATCGACGAGCGCGCTGATCGGCCTCAAGCCGATGGCGAGAAGCCTTTGCTGCAGCCATTTCGGCGACGGTCCGTTCTTGACGCCGCGCACCAGGCGCAGCGCAAAGCCGGGACAGAGCTCCGGCGCTTCGATCGTCACCTTGACCGGCGTCTCGCCCTTGCCGGGGATCGGCTCTATCGGCGCGCTCTTCAGCGTGCCGAGCCCGCTCGCCGCCAGATCGCGGGCGATGCCATGGACACTGGTCGCATCCGGCCGGTTCGGCGTCAGATTGATCTCGATCAGCGGATCATCGAGATGGGCATAGGCGGCGAAGCTGGTGCCGACCGGCGCATCGGCCGGAAGGTCGATGATGCCGTCATGCTCCTCGGACAATTCGAGCTCGCGCTCGGAGCACATCATGCCGTGGCTTTCAACGCCGCGGATCTTGCCGACGGTCAGCGTCACGTCGATGCCGGGAATATAAGTGCCCGGTGCTGCAAAGGCGCCGATCAGGCCCGCGCGGGCGTTCGGCGCTCCACACACGACCTGCACCGGCGGCTTGCCGTCGCCGGTGTCGACGGTCAGCACGCGAAGCCGGTCGGCGTCGGGATGCTGGACCGCCGTCAGCACCTTGGCAATGACGAAGGGGGCCAGGCTCGCCCGGTCGTCGACATGCTCGACCTCGAGGCCGATCGAGGTGAGACGCTCGACGATTTCCGCCAGCGAGGCGTCGGTCTCGAGATGATCCTTGAGCCAGGAGAGGGTGAGTTTCATGACTGTGTTCCGTCTGGTCTGGGCACGCTGCACTTGAAGCTATGCGGCCGCGCGTCGGACATGTGCAGGAAGGCGAGCTGCCCGCGGATTTGCTGCGGCCCGGTCGTCACGCGCTCAAGCCCCCGAACAGCGTCGGCATGTCAAGCGGCCTAAAACCGTAATGCGACAGCCAGCGCACATCGGCGTCGAAGAAGGTGCGCAGATCCGGCATGCCGTATTTCAACATGGCGATGCGGTCGATGCCCATGCCCCAGGCGAAGCCCTGGTATTCGTCGGGATCGAGCCCGCCGTAACGGAGCACATTGGGGTGGACCATGCCGCAGCCGAGGATCTCCATCCAGTCCGAGCCCTCGCCGAAGCGCACCTCGCCGGGCCGCGAACGGTCGCACTGGATGTCGACCTCGAGGCTGGGCTCGGTGAACGGGAAGAAGGACGGCCGGAAGCGCATCTTGACGCTCGGCACTTCGAAGAAGGCCTTGCAGAACTCCTCCAGCACCCATTTCATGTTGGCGACGTTGGCCGATTTGTCGATCACCAGCCCCTCGACCTGATGGAACATCGGCGAGTGGGTGGCATCGGAATCCTGCCGGTAGGTCTTGCCGGGAATGACGATGCGGATCGGCGGCTTCTGCATCTCCATGGTGCGGATCTGCACCGGCGAGGTGTGGGTGCGCAAAAGCTTGCGCTCGCCCTGCGCGTCCGGCTGGAAGAAGAAGGTGTCGTGCATCTCGCGCGCCGGGTGGCCTTCCGGGAAGTTCAGCGAGGTGAAATTGTAATAGTCGGTCTCGATGTCCGGACCTTCGGCGATGGCAAAGCCGAGATCGCCGAAAATCGCCGCGATCTCGTCGATAACCTGGCTGATCGGATGGATGCGGCCGCGCTCGGCCGGCGATTGCCTGACCGGCAAGCTGACGTCGACCTTCTCGGCGGCAAGCCGTGCCGTGATCGCCACATCTTTCAGCTCGGCGCGGCGCGCCGAAAGTGCCTCGGTGACGCGGTTCTTGAGGCCGTTGATTGCCGGGCCTTTGACCTGTCGCTCCTCGGCGCTCATCGAGCCGAGTGTCTTCAGCATCTCGGAAACCGAGCCCTTCTTGCCAAGGGCAGAGACACGCACCGCCTCGATCGCCTGCTCGTCGGCGGCCGAGGCGATCTCGGCCATCAGGGAATTTTCGAGAGTTTCCATGTCACTCATGTTCCAGATCCGATTGGAAGCAAAGAAAAACCCGCGCCAGCCCTGCCAGCGCGGGTTTCCCAAATCAAGTGTCGAATAGCTTGGGAAGCGCTGGTCTTAAGCGACAGCGCTTTCAAAAGCATTCGGCGTGGTATTCTTCAGGTATTCGAGCGCGACCTTGGCCTTGGCCACGAGTGCGGCGAAGGCCTGCGGCTCGTGGATGGCCATGTCCGACAGGATCTTGCGATCGATCTCGATGCCGGCCTTGTTGAGACCGTCGATGAAACGGCCGTAGGTCAGGCCATGCTCATGCGTCGCCGCATTGATGCGCTGGATCCACAGCGCGCGGAACGAGCGCTTGCGGTTCTTGCGGTCGCGATAGGCGTACTGCAGCGACTTTTCCACCGCCTGCTTGGCGATGCGGATGGTGTTCTTGCGACGGCCGTAAAAACCCTTGGCGGCTTTCAGGACCTTCTTGTGCTTGGCGTGCGAGGTGACGCCTCTCTTTACGCGTGCCATGTCATGATCTCCTTAAAAGCAATTCCAGGAAAAGTGCCTGGCGGTTTTCCGTTCGGAATTGCGTAAAACAAATGCGTGCCCAGACCGAATGCTCTTATTTTGGCGCATGATGTTTCCAAAAAGTCTGCAACTTTTTGGCATCATGCCCTAGAGGCCGTTCGGCAGAAAATTCTTGATGACCTTCTTGCCATCCGGTTCAGCCAGAACCATCGTGCCGCGGGCATTTCGAATGAACTTGTTGGAACGCTTGATCATGCCGTGACGCTTGCCGGCCGCAGCCGACAGAACTTTACCCGTACCTGTGATCTTGAACCGCTTCTTGGCGGCCGATTTGGTCTTCATCTTGGGCATTTTGCTACTCCGTTTATATGCGCACCAATGCGCTTTTTGTTCGCTTCAGGCCGACCAAAGCCCGAAAAGCAAATGAAACCGCCACGGCATGCCCTGCCGGGCGGTTTTTTGGGAACGGCGGTCCTATACGTCAAAGCGGGCTGGCGCGCAACACCCCGTGCCGAGCAACACTGTAGTGCTCAGGGGAAACGGAACAGCACCGGCAATATGCCGGACTGCTGGGCGCCGTCGATCAGTTCGAAAGCCGGCAAGGCAACGAGGAACACCAGCCCGTCCAGTAACGTGGTTCGCAGCAGGCGCGGCTTGAAGCTGCCGGTGTCGCCTTCCTGATACAGCGACAGTTTCGGGAAGAAGCGCGGCACTTTCGCCAGGTAGGCCTGGTATGGCGCGCCGAGAGCCTGCTTGAGGAATTTCTCCTCGCGCAGGATAACGATGTAAAAGGCACCCGCGCAGAGCGCTCCAAAGCCGATCGTGGCGGTGATGGAGCCGATCTGTGCGCCGACACCGGCGGCAGCTAAAGTAGAGAAGACATAGAGCGGGTTGCGGGTGATCGAATAGGGTCCGCCGGTCACCACTTCGGAGGATTTGCGACCGCCGATATAGAGCGTCGACCACAAGCGTCCGACGATGCCGAGAAAGATCAGCACGACGCCGACCATCTCGATCGTTTCATGCACAGGCGTATCGGGCGGAAAAACCGACTGCCCGAACAAAAGCATCGCGAACAGGACGACGACGACGACGGCAAGCACCATCCTGCGCGTGTGCTGGTAGCTGCCCAGCCCATATTTGGCTTCCGAATGCTTGACGTCATTGACCATGTCGGGAATCCGATCGTCGAGGGAACCAGAGCGTCTTTGCTCTCGCCGGCGATCGCAGCGTCTGGCCAAGAAAACAGGCGCCCCGCCGATCGCCGGGACGCCTTGCAACATGATTCAGGCGGATTTTATGCACGTCGCCCAACAGTGCGCAGCGGTTTTGCGACAACGACATGCACAAAACAGAACTAAAGCGCAACGCGCTTTAGCGGGGCGCCAGCACCATCATCATCTGACGGCCTTCGAGCTTCGGTTCGGCTTCGACCTTGGCGATGGGCGCCACTTCCTCGCGAACCTTGTTCAGAAGCTGCATGCCGAGTTCCATATGCGCCATCTCGCGACCGCGGAAGCGCAATGTCAGCTTGACCTTGTCGCCTTCCTCGAAAAAGCGCCGGACGGCCTTCATCTTGGTCTCATAGTCGTGGCTGTCGATGTTCGGGCGCATCTTGATCTCCTTGATCTCGATGACCTTCTGGTTCTTGCGCGCCTCGGCCGCCTTCTTCTGGTTGGCGTATTTCAGCTTGCCGAGATCGAGGATCTTTACGACGGGCGGCACTGCATTGGGCGATATCTCGACCAGATCGAGCCCCGCCTCTTCGGCGAGCAGCAATGCATCGTTGATGGAGACATCGCCGCGGTTCTGGCCTTCGGCGTCGATTAGCTGGACCCGGGGAACCCGGATGTCACGGTTGGAGCGCGGGCCTTCCTTGGTGGGCGCCGCTGCTTTGAAAGGTCTGCGAATGGTCGTGGTCTCCTTGAGCCGTTTCGTTAAGGGGTTCTTCAGTTCAGAATTGCGAACGCGCAATGTGGTGAGCGCGCGGTCGGAGTCAATAGCACAGCATTCTCAGGAAATCACCTGCTCGATGGAATGCTCCTCTGCACCAAGCGAAGAAAGTGGCGGAGCACTTTTCGTTGAACCCCCGCTTGTGCCAAAAGACCGGCGTGAGGGAATACACCATGACCACCACCCCGATCTTCCTGGACGTCGACGGGACGAGCATCGCCGTCAGGCATGCGGCAGGTGCCGAGCCCGGCATCGTCTGGCTCGGCGGCTACAAATCCGACATGCTGGGCACCAAGGCCGAAACGCTGTCGGAATGGGCGCGCAAAGAAGGTCGCGCCTTTCTGCGCCACGATTATTCCGGCCACGGCGAATCGGGTGGCGCCTTTGCCGACGGCACCATCTCGAAATGGCTGGGCGAGAGCCTGGCGGTTTTCCGCCGCTTCACCCAGGGCAGGCAGATCCTGGTCGGCTCCTCGATGGGCGCCTGGATCGCGCTGCGCATGGTGCAGGAATTGCGCAAGGCGGGCGAAAACAGCATCGCAGGTCTTGTGCTGCTGGCCCCGGCGCCCGATTTCACCGCTGAACTGATCGAGCCGGTGCTGACCGGAGCGCAAAAGCGCGACCTCAGGAAAAAGGGCTTTTTCGAGGAGCCGTCGGACTATTCAGCCGAGCCTTACATCTACACGCGCGCGCTGATCGAGGACGGCCGCAACAACCGGGTGATGACCGGGCCGATCGACACGCACTGTCCGGTCCACATCCTGCAAGGCCTTGCCGATCCCGACGTGCCGTCGAGCCATGCGTTGAAGCTGGTCAGCCTGCTGCCGGCCGACGACGTCACGCTGTCGCTCATTCCCGACGGCGACCACCGCCTGTCGCGGCCGCAGGATCTCGACATGCTGGTGCGGGCGGTGGACGCCATGGTGCGGCAGGCGGGATAGATTCAGCCGTTGCGGAACGCATAAGCATATCCGTTGATGGCCGGAGCGCCGCCAAGGTGGGCGTAGAGCACTTTCGATCCCTTGGGAAAATAACCCTTGCTCACGAGATCGATCATGCCCTGCATGGATTTTCCCTCATAGACCGGATCCGTGATCATGCCTTCAAGACGCGCGCAGAGACGGATTGCTTCCTTCGTCTCCTGCGAGGGGACGCCGTAGACCGGATAGGCATAATCTTCGATCAGGACGACATCGTTCTCATCGAGCTCCTTGCCGAGTTCGACCAGCGTCGCGGTGCTCTGCGCGATCTTGAGCACTTGCGCCTTGGTCTGCGCCGGGGTGCAGGATGCGTCGATGCCGATCACCTTGCGCTCGCGGCCGTCCTTGGCGAAGCCGACCAGCATGCCGGCGTGAGTCGAACCGGTGACGGTACAAACGACGATGTAGTCGAAGGCAAAGCCGAGCTCCTTCTCCTGCGCGCGGACCTCCTCGGCAAAGCCGACATAGCCCAGGCCGCCATATTTGTGTACCGAAGCCCCGGCCGGAATTGGATAGGGTTTGCCACCCTTGGCCTTCACATCCGCGATTGCCTGTTCCCAGCTTTCCCTAATCCCGATGTCGAAACCCTCATCGACCATCTGGACATCAGCGCCCATGATCCGGCTCAAAAGGATATTGCCGACGCGATCGTAGACGGCGTCCTCGTGGGGCACCCAGCTTTCCTGCACGAGGCGGCACTTCATGCCGATCTTCGCCGCGACGGCCGCCACCATGCGCGTATGGTTGGATTGGACGCCGCCGATCGACACCAGTGTGTCGGCGTTTGAGGCGATCGCGTCCGGGACGATATATTCGAGCTTGCGCAGTTTATTGCCACCGAAGGCAAGGCCGGAATTGCAATCCTCCCGCTTGGCATAGAGATCGACCTTCCCGCCGAGATGACCACCAAGCCGCTCCAGTTTCTCGATATGGGTCGGCCCGAATGTGAGCGGATAACGTTCGAATTTCTCGAGCATGAGAGTGCCCTCGCTTGTTCCATTCATTGCGGTGTGGTGCGATGAACACTATCAGCTCTGCCTTGAAATGTGCTCTCAAAGATCGAGCCCAGAATATCCAAAATATCGCTTCATGGCATTGAAATGTCATATATATTCGATTCTTAATCCGAATAACGGAAGAATCTTTCATGCGCGCAGCGCTCGACCGGATCGACCTGAAAATGTTGCGCCTGCTCCAGGGCAATGGGCGACTGACCAATGCGGAGCTGGCGCAGTCGGTCGCTGTTAGCCCGGCGACGTGCCACCGCCGGACGCAACGCCTGTTCGATGAAGGCTACATCAGCCATGTCAGGTCGATGGTGACCCCGCAGAAGGTCGACAGAGGCGCGTTGGTGATGGTTGGCGTCGTACTCGACCGTTCGACCCCGGAGAGTTTCGCGGAATTCGAAAAGGCCGTCGCCAAGCTGAAATTCATCCTCGACTGCCATCTGGTGGCAGGCGACTTCGATTATTTTCTGAAGATCAGGGTTGGTGACATGGCGGATTTCAACCGAATCCACGGGGACCAATTGATCGCACTGCCTGGCGTTCGCCAGACCAGAACCTTCTTCGTGATGAAAGAGGTCGTCGACAATGCGCCTCTGGATTTTTGAACGGACGGCTTCGAAGCGTCAAACCATTGCACTCAGCCAGCAGACGCGATCGGCGCTGGATTTTCACTACAGAACCGTCGGCGGCATTGCCCCCTTACGGGGCCTGACTGCTCTTTTCCTCGAAATGCTCAAAAAGCGATAATCATTTCAGCCGCTTGTCCGGTTTTGGCGGTCGCTGTCTTGAATCGCCGTTTTCTCCATCCCATTTCGATTTCACGCAGCCGGATTTGGCTGTCTCCAACTGAAGGATTGGGAGAAATGAACACATCTGCATTGATCCGTCCGGCCTGGACGCCGGCGACCATCGCGTTGATGGTGATCGGGTTCATGGTGTTCTGGCCGCTCGGCTTCGCCATGCTCGCCTACATCATCTGGGGCGACCGGCTCGAGGGCTTCAAGCGTGACGTCAATCGCGCCACAGACGGCATCTTCGCCGGCTGCCGCCGCGGCTCCGACAAGGCCGCGCGCTGGGGCCATGGCTCCGCCCGCACCGGCAACGTCGCTTTCGACGACTGGCGCGAAAAGGAACTCGAGCGGCTTGCCGAGGAACGCCGCAAGCTCGACGAGATGCTGAGCGAGTTCGACGAATATGCCCGCGAATTGCGCCGCGCCAAGGACCAGGAAGAGTTCGACCGCTTCATGGCCAACCGCAACAAGTCGACGTCGCCCACGACCGGTGGGTCAACCGGCTCGACGACGAACAACAAACGCGGCGGTAATTCCACGCCAGGCCTGCTCGACGAGTAAAGGTCCTTGCCCCGATAAATAATTCAAAAACGGCGTCGCGTCAGCGGCGCCGTTTCTTTTTTGTTCTATTCGTTTCCCTCGAATCGCGTATCGTCCCGGAATGTCATTCGGCTTCTTCCGCACCCCGGCGAAACCCAAGCCCACGCCCGTCGTGGAGCGCGAGCATTGCGTTGCCGGCCGCACGCTGCCGCTCAAGATCGTCGAGAACGACCGCGCCCGCCGCCTGACGCTGCGTATCGACTCCGGCGGCCGCGGCCTGCGCATCACCGTGCCGCCGGGGCTGCGCCGCGGCGAGGTGGAAAAATTCCTCGACCGCCATCAGGACTGGCTGGAGCAAAGGCTGGCCAAGGTACCCAACCGGCCACAGGTGCGGCCCGGCATCAAGGTACCGGTGCGCGGTGTGCCGCATCGCATCGTCCATGAACCGTCGAAACGCGGAACCGTCACGCTGTCGCGCGACGAGCGCGGACCGCTGATGATCGTGCATGGCGAACGCGTGCATCTGCCGCGCCGCATCGCCGATTTCCTGAAGCGCGAAGCCAAGCGCGAGATCGAGGCGCTGGTGACGAAGCACAGCGCGGCGATTGGCAAGCGGGCCAAGGCGATCCGCTTCAAGGATACGTCGAGCCGCTGGGGGTCCTGCACGTCGGACGGCAATCTGTCGTTTTCCTGGCGCATCATGATGGCGCCGCGGCCGGTGATAAACTACCTCGTCGCGCATGAGGTGGCGCACCTCAAGGAGATGAACCACGGCCCGAAATTCTGGAAATTATGCGAGCAGCTTTGCCCGGACACCGAGCGCTGCAAGGACTGGCTCAAGCGCAATGGCGGCGCGCTGCAGGCGATCGCGTTCGAGTGATTGATGCCTGCGCGGATGGAATACCGGCTGATTGGAGCGGGCTGGGCGATGTGCGATGTCACGGTTGGGGACCTTCAGGCGACCGTGGCGGCGTCTTATCTGGGCGATGCCCTCAACGAGTTGCTTGGCGCCACGCTGAACGCGCTGAAAGGCACCAGGTATTCGGTCGCACGCTTCTGTGATGAGCCCGGTGAGTATCGCTTCGTCCTGGTGCCAGAAGGCGCTTTTGTCAGAGTGCAGATACTGGAATTTTCAGAAATCTGGTCTGACGAGCCAGACGACTTCGGCGAGGTGAAACTTGAAGCCACATGCGGGTTGCGAGAGTTCGCAGAAGCAGTTCTCAGTGCCGCGCGTGAGGTTTTGAACACACATGGCCTCAAAGGTTACAAGGAAAACTGGCGCAAACATGACTTTCCGTTGGAGGCCATGAACAACCTAAGTTGCGCGTTGAGAGGAGGAACACTCCATTGACAGAGTGCGCTTTTGATCAGGGCTTAATTGCTCAATCGTCATTGGCCGCGTTCAACTCCTCCGGCCGCAGCCCCTCGTCGGCGTGGCGCGGCCAGGGCAGGAAATCCTTCTCGAAGCCATCGTTGCTGAAATAAGCCAGCGCCCGGTGCGCCTCGGCGCCGTTGAAGGCGGCCTTGTCCATCAAATGAGCGATGACCTCATGGGCCTGCGCCAGCTTTTGCCTGAGTTCCGCGACGGTCTTTTCCGGCATGATCTTTGTTCTCCCGCCTTTGTGCCTGAGCAAGGCAGCGCGTTGCGTTCTTAGATTAGCAAGGTAGCGCGTTGCGCTCTTACATTAGCAAGGTAGCGCGTTCCGCGCTGGCGGCAAACAGGATGCTTTTTCTCGACTCTTTGGCCGTTTCGTGCCAATCCCGCGCCATGGCGCTCGACATCAAGATATGCGGGTTGAAGACCGACAAGGCACTGGCCGCGGCATTGGCCGGCGGCGCCAGCCATGTCGGCTTCATTTTCTTTGCCAAAAGCCCGCGCTATGTCGAGCCGGCGGAAGCTGGCCGCCTGCGCGAAGCGGCGCGCGGCAGGGCCAAGGCGGTTGCGGTGACGGTCGACGCCGGCGACGCGTTTCTGGATGAGATCGTCGAAAAAATGCAGCCCGACATGCTGCAGCTTCACGGCGCCGAAACCCCTGAGCGGGTGGCCGAGGTGAAGGCGCGCTACGGCTTGCCGGTGATGAAGGCGCTGCCGGTCAGCGAGGCTGCCGATCTCGAGCAGGTAAAACCCTTCGTCGGCATTGCCGACCGCTTTCTGTTCGATGCCAAGCCGCCTAGGAATTCGGAATTGCCGGGCGGCAACGGTCTTGCCTTCGACTGGCGCATTCTTGCCGGCCTTGACGCCGGCGTCGATTACATGCTTTCCGGTGGGCTCAATGCTGGAAATATCGGCGACGCCGTTCGGCTCGTGAACCCGCCCGGAATAGATATTTCTTCGGGCGTGGAAAGCGCGCCGGGCGTCAAGGAACCGGCGCTGATCGAACAATTTTTCCGGGCCGTCGGGGCAGCACGCGACAACCGCGCCGCCTGACCACGCTTCAAACCGCAGACCAGGAGATCGGCGATGGATAAGCCGGCGATACCGAATTCCTTCCGCACCGGCCCCGACGAGCAGGGCATGTTCGGCATTTTTGGCGGTCGTTTCGTTGCCGAAACGCTGATGCCGCTGATCCTCGAGCTGGAGCGGCACTGGAACGAGGTCAAGAACGACCCGGATTTCAAGGCCGAGCTGACCGATCTCTCGACGCATTACGCCGGGCGGCCTTCGAAGCTCTATTTCGCCGAAGGCCTTACCCGGCATCTTCGCGGGGTTTCCGCGGCTAAGGGCCTCGGGGGCGGCGCAAAAGTCTATTTCAAGCGCGAGGACCTGAACCACACTGGCTCGCACAAGATCAACAACTGCCTCGGCCAGATCCTGCTCGCCAAGCGCATGGGCAAGACGCGGATCATCGCCGAGACCGGCGCCGGCCAGCATGGCGTCGCGTCCGCTACAGTGGCGGCGCGCTTCGGGCTTCCTTGTATCGTCTATATGGGTGCAACCGATGTCGCCCGGCAAAGCCCCAACGTCTTTCGCATGAAGCTTCTGGGCGCCGAGGTGCGGCCGGTGACCGCCGGCCACGGCACGCTGAAGGACGCCATGAACGAGGCGCTGCGCGACTGGGTGACCAATGTCGAGGGTACCTATTACCTGATCGGCACCGCCGCCGGCCCGCACCCCTATCCGGAGCTGGTGCGCGACTTCCAGTCGGTGATCGGCACCGAGGCGCGTGCCCAGATCCTCGAGCAGGAAGGCCGGCTGCCGGACACCATCATCGCTTGTGTCGGCGGCGGCTCGAACGCCATCGGCCTGTTCCATCCCTTCCTGGATGACAGGCAGGTGCGCATCATCGGCGTCGAAGCCGGCGGCCGCGGGCTCGACGGCATCGAGCATTGCGCCTCGATGAGTGCCGGCGCGCCCGGCGTGCTGCATGGCAACCGCACCTACCTCCTGCAGAACGCCGACGGCCAGATCATGGACGGCCACTCGATCTCGGCCGGCCTCGACTATCCCGGCGTCGGGCCGGAGCACTCATGGCTGCGCGATTCCGGCCGCGTCGACTATGTGCCGATCCTCGACGACGAGGCGCTGGAGGCGTTCCAGCTGACGACACGCGTCGAGGGCATCATTCCGGCGCTGGAATCGGCCCATGCCATCGCGCAGGCGGTGAAGATCGTGCCTGATATGGACAAGGACCAGATCGTCATCGTCAACCTGTCCGGCCGTGGCGACAAGGACGTGCACACAGTGGCCAATATGCTGGGCATGGAGATCTGATCATGGCCACTCGCATCGACCGCCGCATGGCAAAGCTGAAGGCCGAAGGTCGACCGGCACTCGTCACCTATTTCATGGGCGGCGACCCGGACTACGACACCTCCCTGTCGATCATGAAGGCGCTGCCCGGCGCCGGCAGCGACATCATCGAGCTCGGCATGCCGTTTTCCGATCCAATGGCCGACGGCCCGGCGATCCAGGCGGCCGGCCTGCGGGCGCTGAAGGGCGGCCAGACACTGGTCAAAACGCTGAAGATGGCCTCGGAATTCCGCGCCGGCGACAGTGAAACCCCGATCGTCTTGATGGGCTATTACAATCCGATCTACATCTACGGCGTCGAGCGCTTCCTGAGCGATGCGCTGGCCAGCGGTATAGACGGGCTGATCGTCGTCGACCTGCCGCCTGAGATGGACGAGGAGCTTTGCATCCCGGCACTCAAGGCCGGCATCAATTTCATCCGGCTGGCGACGCCGACCACCGACGACAAGCGCCTGCCCAAGGTGCTGCAGAACACGTCGGGTTTCGTCTACTACGTCTCGATGACCGGCATTACCGGTTCGGCGCTGGCCGACACCGGCAAGGTGGCGGCAGCAGTCAAGCGCATCAAGAGCCATACCGACCTGCCGGTCTGCGTCGGCTTCGGCGTCAAGACCGCCGAGCAGGCGCGCACCATCGGCGCGTCGGCCGACGGCGTCGTTGTCGGCACCGCGATTGTCAATGCCGTCGCCAACGTGCTCGGGCCGAAGGGCGAAAAGACCGCCGATCCGGCCGAGGCCGTCGCCACGCTGGTCAGCGGGCTTTCGCAAGGGGTTCGCGCGGCTCGCCTTGCTGCCGCCGAATAATCTTCCTACGTCTTCTTAAGGGACAGGAGCCGAAGCGATGAACTGGATCACCAATTACGTCCGTCCGAAGATCAATTCGATGCTCGGCCGCCGCACCGACATGCCGGAAAACCTGTGGATCAAGGATCCCGAGACCGGTGAAATGGTGTTCCATAAGGATCTGGAGCAGAACCAGTTCGTCATTCCGTCCTCCGGCCATCATATGAAGATATCGGCAAAGGAACGGCTGAAATTCTTCCTCGACGACGGCAAATACGAGACGCTGGAAAACCCCAAGGTCGTTCAGGATCCACTCAAGTTCCGCGACGAAAAGCGCTACATTGACCGGCTGAAGGATGCCAAGGCCAAGACCGGCATGGAAGATGCCATCATCAATGCGCTGGGCACGGTCGAGGGCCTGCCGGTGGTGGTGACGGTGCAGGATTTTGCCTTCATGGGCGGCTCGCTCGGCATGGCGGCCGGCGACGCCATCGTGCATGGTTTCGAGGTCGCCTTGCAGCGCAAGCGGCCGCTGATCCTGTTTGCGGCCTCCGGCGGCGCCCGCATGCAGGAAGGCATCCTGTCGCTCATGCAGCTGCCGCGGACCACGATTGGCGTCGACAGGCTGAAGGAGGCCGGCCTTCCCTACATCGTCGTCCTGACCAACCCGACGACCGGCGGCGTCACCGCCTCCTACGCCATGCTGGGCGACGTGCACATTGCCGAGCCCGGGGCGCTGATCGGCTTTGCCGGACCGCGCGTCATCGAGCAGACCATCCGCGAAAAGCTGCCCGACGGCTTCCAGCGCGCCGAATATCTGATGGAACACGGCATGGTCGACATGGTGGTGTCGCGGCTGGAGATGCGCCAGACGGTTGCGCGGCTGCTGAGAATGCTGCTCAAGCTGCCGGAAGAGCAAAACCCGCGGGAGCCGGAAATCCTGCCGCCGGTGGCGATACCGGCCGAAGCCCGGCCGCAAGCCTGACGCGACATCACGCGGCGCGAGCGGCTGTTGTGTGCCGTTGTGCGCGCGCGTAGGATTCCTTCATGACCACGCTTGCCGCCGACCGCGAAATCGAAAGCCTGATGGCGCTTCACCCGAAGGGCTTCGACCTTTCGCTCGACCGCATTTCGCGGCTGCTCGAGCGCCTCGGCAATCCGCAAGACCAGTTGCCGCCGGTCATCCACATCGCCGGCACCAACGGCAAGGGCTCCTGTGCTGCTTTTTCACGGGCGCTGCTCGAAGCCGCCGGCTACCGCGTCCACGTCCACACCTCGCCACATCTGGTGAACTGGCACGAGCGCTACCGGCTGGCCGCAGATGGCGGCGGCAGGCTGGTGGACGACAAGGTCTTCGCCGAAGCCATCGCCCGCGTCGCCAAAGCCAATCAAGGCCAGAAGATCACCGTCTTCGAAATCCTCACCGCCGTCACCTTCCTGCTGTTTTCCGAACATCCGGCCGATGCCGTCATCCTCGAGGTTGGCCTTGGCGGCCGCTTCGACGCCACCAATGTCATCGCCGAACCGGCCGTGTCGGTGATCATGCCGGTGTCGCTCGACCACGAAGCCTATCTCGGCGACCGCGTCGAGCTGATCGCCGCCGAAAAGGCCGGCATCATCAAGCGCGGATGCCCGGTCGTCATCGGCGCGCAGGAAAGCGAGACGGCCCAGCAGGTGCTCATCGAAACCGCCGAGCGGCTCGACTGCCCCGCCTTCGTCTATGGCCAGGATTTCCTTGCCTATGAGGAAAACGGCCGCATGGTCTATCAGGACGAAGACGGATTGATGGACCTGCCGCCGCCGCGCCTGCCGGGGCGCCATCAATTCGCCAATGCGGCGGCGGCGATCGCGGCGGTCAAGGCGGCGGGCTTCGAGATCAGCCACCGCGCTGCCGAGAAGGCGATGGCGAATGTTGCCTGGCCGGGCCGCATGCAAAAGCTGCCGCAAGGACGGCTGAGCGAACTGGCGCCGAAGGGCGCCGACATCTGGCTCGACGGCGGCCATAATCCCGGCGCCGGCGTGGTCGTCGCTGAGGCCCTGGCCGAGCAGGAGGAAAAGAACCCGCGGCCGCTGTTCCTGATCTCGGGCATGATCAACACCAAGGACCAAAGCGGCTATTTCCGCGCCTTCAAAGGGCTGGTGCGGCACGTCTACACCGTGCCGGTGAGCCTGAGCGACGCCGGCGTGCCGAACGACGAACTGGCGACCCGCGCCATCGAGGCAGGCTTGTCGGCCGAACCGGTTAGTTCCGTTGCAAACGCACTGATGCTGCTGCGCGACACATGGGACGGACCGCCGCCGCGCATCCTGATTGGCGGGTCACTTTACCTGGCCGGCGCGGTATTGGCCGAAAACGGCACGCCGCCGGCTTGAGGCGTGCTTCAGCCGGGCCACGGTGACGCCACACTTATCAGACCACCGCCAGGAGCCAATCATGATCAAGGTAAAGCAGCTCGCTCACGTTTGCATTTTCGCGAATGACCTGGAGATGACGCGAAGCTTCTATCGGGACGTCCTCGGCATGGACACCCAGTTCAATTTCCTGCGCGACGGGAAGATTTTCGGCTTCTACCTCAATTGCGGCAGCCGCAGCCATGTCGAGGTGTTCCAGAAAGACGGCGCGAGCTATAGCGACTGGAACCAGATCAACCACTTCTGCCTCGAAGTGGAAAACATCGATGCCGCGATCGCCCAACTGAGGTCAAAGGGCGTTGATGTCACTTCAAAGAAACGCGCGTGCGATGACACCTACCAGGCTTGGATCCGCGACCCCAACGGCGTGAAGATCGAACTGTTTGAATATACTGAGAAAAGCGCACAATTCGTCGGCGGCGATCGTATCGCGGATTGGTGATCGCGTCTCGCCGGACAATTGTGGCGGCGCAGCCGATGCGTTGGTGGACTACTTCAGCTCGACCTCGATGAAGGCGAATTCGCCATCGTTTGCGCTGATGACGTCATGTTCGACGCCCTCGTTGCGGAAATACGGCGAGCCCTTCTTCATTTCGGCAAAGGATTCTCCATCCTTGGTCAGGAGCTTCACCTTGCCGTCGGTCAACGGCACGATCACATAGTCGTGGCCATGGCGGTGCCAGCCGGTGTTGTCTCCCGGGGCGAAGCGGTATTCGGTGACGATGACGCGCTCATTTTCGATGAAGACGGTGGCCTTGGCGGATCCGGTCATATCGCTTCTCCTTTGAATTCAGAAGAGAAGAATACCGGGCGGCAAGCCGCGAGTGCCAGAGCGGCCCACCAATGACGCCAGCAAAAGAAGGCCCGGCGCGAGGCCGGGCTTTTCTGCAAAATTTTGATCGGATCAGGCGAGGCTGCCGTTGATCCAGTGCGACAATGCCGTTTTCGGCGCAGCACCGACCTTCATGTCGGCGACTTCGCCGCCCTTGAAGATCATCAGCGTCGGGATCGAGCGTACGCCGAACTGCGCGGCCAGCTCAGGATTCTCGTCGATGTTGAGCTTGGCGATCTTTATCTTACTGCCGAGTTCGATGGCGATGTCCTCGAGCGCCGGGGCGATCATCTTGCACGGGCCGCACCATTCCGCCCAGAAATCGACCACGACCGGCTCCTTGGCGTTGAGCACGTCGGCCTGGAAATTGCTCTTGTCGACCTTGACGGTGGCCATGCTGAGATCCTTTCGATTTGTTCGTCGCACCAAATGTGGTGGTGGTCGCGTCCGTCTTCAAGCAAGTGTTGTGTCACGCTCCCGTGAGTCTAGCAAGCGCATCGTCCAAGGCCGCCGCCGGCAGCTCGATCAGCCGCGGCGCCTCGGTGAACAGCAGCGCCGCCGAGACCTCGCGTCCCGGATAGAGCGGCTGAAGCAGCGCGCGATAAAGTGCGAGCTGCAGAACATAGGCTTGCGGCACTTCGGCGAGCGTAGCTGGCGCTGGCCGATTGGTCTTGTAGTCGACGATCGAAACCTTGTCCGGCGTTACTGCCAGCCGGTCGATCTTGCCGGAAATCGAGCGCAGTTTGCCCCTTACCTCCAGGCTGCCCATGATGGCGACTTCGGCGCGCGAGTTTGGCGCAAACAGCGGCGCGAAGCGGCTGTCGGCAAGAATTCTGAAAACGCCAGCCAAGGCCTTGTCGTGCTCGTCGTCGAGCCATTCCGCGCCGGCTCTTGCCAGATAGCGTTCGGCGGCATCCCGGCGTTTTCCCTCGGCGATGCCGGGCAGCATCTGCAGCAATTTGTGCAGCGCCAGACCGCGCATGACGGCAAAGCCGGGCTCGGCGTCGGCATCCAGTACCGGCGAACGCGTGTCGGCCACCGCTTGCCGCGCCTCGTCGATCAGCACCGAGGCGCCGGACGGCGAGAGCGGCCGCGGCAATTCCTCGAAGGGCGGCAGAGGCCGGAACAGGGTTTCAGGCAGTGGTGCAAAGCGTTCCGCCTGTCGTGCCTCATTCACTGCCGCCAGTGGCATGGGCGGCAGTTTCGTCACCTGGAAACGATGCACGGTCTCGCCAGTGGCGGGATGCCGGCGTTCTTCGCTCTCCGCGGCACCGACCAGTGCGCGGCTGACGATCGAATGCCAGGTGCCGGTATTCGGCGCCCGCTTGCCATGGTAGCCGCAGACGATCAGCCGATCCTCGGCGCGGGTCATGCCGACATAGAGCAGCCGGCGGTATTCGTCGTCGGCGAGCTCGCGGGCGCGGGCCGATGCGGCGCGTGAAAACCCATTGGCGACATCGCTGGCCGAACGCCAGAGATAGCCCTTGCCCTCCCAGCAGTCGCCCGAGCCTTCGAACGGCATCAATCTCGGCAGATGCTGGTCGCTGAACGGCGCGGAGCCGCCATCGACAAGGAATACCACCGGCGCTTCCAGGCCTTTGGCGGCATGCACGGTCATGACGCGAACCTCGTCGCGGGTCTGGTCCATTTCGCGCTTGATCTCGGGGCCGGCGTTTTCCAGCGTCGACAGGAAGGATTCCAGCCCTGGCAGGCCGGTTCGCTCCTCGGCCAGGCAGAAATTCAGGAATTCGTCGAGGATATCGCCGGCCTCCGGACCGAGCCGCGCGATCATCTTCTTGCGCAGGCCGTCGCGGGCGAGAGCTGCGGCATAGAATTCGAACACCGGCTTGAATGCGGCCTCGTTCGACCATTTGTCGAGCCGGCTGACGACGGCGGCCAACGCCTCGCTTTCGCCGGCATGCCGGCGCAGCGAGGCGATCAGCGAGACGCCCGACGGCCTCTCGGCAGCAAGCGCGAAAAGCTGCTCTTCCGAAACATCGAAGATCGGGCTGCGCAGCACGGCGGCCAGCGACAGATCGTCCTCGGGCTGGATGAGAAAATGGCCAAGTGCGATCAGGTCTTTCACCGCGACGTGGCCGGGCAGGCTGAGCCGGTCGGCGCCGGCCACCGGAATGTCGCGGCGCTTCAGCGCCCGCGTCAGCGCATGGACGAAGCGATCGCGCTTGCGCACCAGCACCAGCACGTCGCCGGGGCGGAGTTTCTTGCCGCGGCCTTCGATGACCTCACCGTTGCCGATCCAGCCGGCAATCGTTGCGGCGACGTTTTCAGCGACGCGGACTGCCGGCGCGTGGGCATGGTCGACCGCTTGCGTCCAATCGTCTGGTTCGTCGACGACGTCGGCGCCGATCGACGGCCAGACCTCGACATGACCCGGCGCATCGGTGCGGATCGCCTTGTGGTCGAGCGGATCAGGATCGTGGCTGATGCCGCGCCGCACGTTCGGGTCGGCAAAGACCCGGTCGACGGCGGCAAGAACATCTTCGGTCGAGCGGAACGACCAGGTCAGCTTGAGATCGGCGAAGGCGGCGGCGGCGGATCTAACTTTGCCGGCAAACAAAAGCCGGCTGTCGGCAAAGGAATCCGGGGCGGCTCCCTGGAAGGAATAGATCGACTGCTTTTCGTCGCCGACAGCAAAGATGGTGCGGTGGACCGCGTCGCGTGCGCCGAGCCCGGCAAAGAACTCCTCTGCCAGCCGCTTGACCACCTCCCACTGGTCGGGACTGGTGTCCTGCGCCTCGTCGAGCAGGATGTGGTCGATGCCCTGGTCGAGCTTGTACTGCACCCAAGGGCCGGCATCGGGCCGTGCCAAAAGGTTGACCGTGCGGGTGATCAGGTCGTTAAAGTCGAGGAAGCCGCGGGCGCGCTTCAATTGCTCGTAACGGGCGATCAGCCAGTCGGCGATGGTCAGCGCCGCACGCGTGCCTTCCAGCATCCTGAACAAGGCCAGCCGGTCGGAGATTTCGAGAATGGCGTCGACCGCCGCCAGATAACGTTCGGCAAGATCGGGCAGCCGGTCAAGCAATGCCCTTTTAAATGTCTTTGCCGGATCGTAAGGCTCGCCGTCGGCCCTCAGGAAAGCCTTGGAGAGCAAATTCAGGCGACGTACCGGATCCTCCTCGGCAAAGGCAAGGCGGGCGTATGGCAGCAGATTGTTCAGCACGATGCGCGCATCGGCGGCCTCGGCCGCCCGTGAAAAGGTGACGAGATAATCCGGCAGGAAGCCGGGCAGCGGCCAGACCGAGGCGGCTATACCTTCGGCCGTCTGGCCGGCGCGGAAATGGAACTCGTCGAACAGCGCCTGAAAACCATCGCCGCCGGCCGCGGTGATGAACGCACGCAAACCATCGCGCTTGCGCACGATCTCGGCCAGCAGTGCGTCGAGCCCATGCTCGCCGCCGCGCTCCAGCACGGTGGCGAAGGCGTCGGACAATGCCGCATCGCCTGCAACGCCGCCCGAAATCATGTCGCGGCGGGCGGCGGCAAACAGCGATGCCTCCATTTGCGGATCGAGCATTTCGAAATGCGCAGGGATATTGGCTTCCAGCGGGAACTGATGCAGCACCGATTCGCAGAAGGCGTGGATGGTCTGGATCTTCAGCCCGCCCGGTGTTTCCAGAGCCTCGGCAAACAACCGCCGCGCCCGGCGCATGGTTTCGCGGTCGGGCTGGCGGCCGTCCAGCGCCTCTATCCGTGTCGAGAGCTCGGCATCGCCCAGGGCCGTCCATTGCGACAGGGTCGAAAACACCCGGTTCGACATGTTGGCGGCGGCGGCACGCGTATAGGTCAGGCACAGGATCTTGGACGGATCGGTGCCGCGCAGCAACAGCCGGATAACGCGCTGGGCGAGTACATGGGTCTTGCCGGATCCGGCATTGGCCGACACCCATGCGGAATTGCGCGGATCGGAGGCGCTTGCCTGACTGGCGACAGTGTCGCTTGGAATGGGATAGGCCTTTTTCATGCCTCCCCTCCCTCGTCGTCGGCATCGCCGCCGGCCGACCATTCGAGCACGCGGGCGAGATGGTCGTAATCGCCGTCGGTCTCACCCTCGCGGAACGGCAACGCCCGCGACAAATACCCGGTCGTCGGGTCGGCATAGTGGATCAGCAGCTTTTCCAACCTCGCCCAGGCCTCTTCGGCGAGATCGGCGGCGGTTCGCGGCTTGCGGTTGTATTCGAGGATCGATTCTTCGAACACCTCGCCATTCGGCCTCAGCCGCAAGAAAGCCAGTTGCGACGGCTCACAGGCGCCAAGCTCCTTGAAGGCGCCGCGACGCAGCAGCGCGCCCTCCAGCGCCAGTTGCGGCGCGAGCAGCGTGTGCGCCTGCGCTTTGGATGGCGAGGAGCCGGTCTTGTAGTCGAGGATGTCGGCCATGCCGCCAGCCAGCAGATCGATTCGATCAGCGTAGCCGGACAGGGTCACGCCGGATCGGCCGACACCGGTCTTTTCGGCGCGTTCCTCGGCGTGCCGCCGTGCCACGGCGGCGGCCCGGCCGCGCTCCCATTCGATGATGCCGGCGGCAAGCTTTTCAAAACGCGGCCACCACACCGCCTCGACATCGGCCGGCAGGGCCGCCTCGGCAAAGCAGGAGCGGCCTGCGGCGATGAGCCCGTCCAGCGCCTCCGGCGCGCGCGGGTCGGCCACCCTCGCCGAGAAGAGGTGCAGAATGGCGTGAAACAGCGTGCCACGCTCGGCGGCGCCCGGATCGCGAATGACCGGATCGAGCGGCATCAGGCCGAGTATCCTTCTGGCATAGACCGCATAGGGATCGCGGCGTAGCGTTTCGATCTCGGTGACCGAGAAGTGGTGCGGCCGCGCGGCGAGCGGCGGTTTCGGCTGCGGCCTCGTCGCAAAGTCCTGCTTTTCGCCGGCATCGAGCGCACGCGCCCAGGCAAGCAGTTCGTCGCCGCGCCGGCGAAGTGCAGCAGCGTGGTCCTCGCCGACGAATGTAAGGATGCGCTGCAGCCAGCGCGAAGGTACCGACGGTGCGTCGCCGGAGCGGCCGGAGCGAGCCAGCACCACTTTTTTGGCGCCCATGGCCATCTGGAAATCATGGGCGGCAAGGCCGATGCGCCGCTCGGGCGGTTCAAGATCGATGCCGGTCTTCATCAGCCGCGACATGAAGCGGTCGCTCTCCGGCTTGCGCGGCCACACGCCTTCGTTGAGCCCGCCGACGACCAGCGTGTCGACATCCTGAAGCCGCGCTTCCAGCACACCCCAGATGGCGATGTTCCTGTCGCTGCCCTGCGCCGGCTTGACCGTCTCGGGCGCGATCAGCGCCTCCATCACGTCAGGCCATTCGTCAGCGGCGAAGGAGAACGACACCGAGGCCGCGACCAGCCCGCGCAAGAGCTCGGCGAGCTTTTCGCCGGCATCGCCCGCATAGAGTTCGCTCAGGCTGCCATCAGCGGCGCGGCCGAGACTTTCGAGCGCAACGACGCTGGCGCGCACAAGGGTGGCAAGATCGGCATTCTCGTCGCCGCGAAAAGCAACCAGCGGCGCCAGCGCGGCCGTTAGCCGGATCAGCAGGTCGCGCGCCTGTTCGATGCGCCTGACCGAAAGCCGCGGCCACCAGAAGGGTGGACGGCGATTGCCGCCGCCGTCGAATTCGAGGAGCCGGGTGTCGAAGAGCTGCGGCAGCGACGCCACGTCCGGACGCCCTGTGCCGCCGCGCAGCCCCACGAGTTCGACGATTTCGGCCGCATAGCGCACGCTTGCCCGCTCCAGGCCGAGGCCAAGCAGGGGATGCTTGAGCAGCGACAGCAGGGCGACGGGGTCGCCCGGGCGGAAGGCTGCCTGCAGCGCCAGCCTGAGCAGGCTGGCGGCTGGTGTGTTGATCAGCGGCGTGCCGCCGGAATCGTCGGCGGCAACGCCGAAGCGCAGCAGCTCGACTGAGACCCGCCGCGCCAGAGCGCGGTCGCCGGTGACGAGTGCGGCGCGCTGGCCGGGCCGTTCGACGGCCTGTTTGAGCGCGACGGCGATCGCCACGGCTTCGTCGCGTTCGCTGGCGGCTTCGAGAAGCGTCACATCGGCGAAGGCCTCGGCAATATCGCCGGCCCTAAAGCGGGCGCGCGTCTCGGCCCAGAGCTCGGTGGTCTCCGCCGGGCGCAGCGCTTCGCCGACAAGTGCGGCGCGCAGCGCAAGCGGTCGCGGCGCAACAGCAATCTCCTCGACATCGGCGCGCGGCACGCCGATCTTGCCGATCAACTTTGCCAGGCCGTATTGCGGGTGGCCAAGCACGGCTGGGCGCGCGCCCGGTGTGGTGATCGCGGCAAAGGACGGCTCGTCCAACGCCCGGTCGAGCCCGGGCAGCACAACGGCGCCATTGGGCAGACCGGCGATCACGGCAAGCAGCTCGGCCGTGGCGGGAATGGAGCCGGTGGAACCGGCGGCGATCACCGGTCCGGCTGGCGGATTACGCTTCAGCCGCGCCGCCTCCAGCCTTATCAGGGCATTACGATGCGCGGCCTGATTGGAACGATGGCGTTCCTCGAGCAGGTTCGGCCAGTTCTCCGTCACGATGGTCAGGAAGTCGAGTGTCACCTGCCACCAGCCTGCAAGATTGCCGGTTACAAGGTCGGCGAGCCTTGCCCAATCCGTGCCTTCGGTGTCGATCTCATCCATCAGGCGTGCAAGGTCGCGCGCCAGCCAGATGGCGTCGGCGGCGGAGGCCGGTATGACGATCTCCTCGTCGAACAATGCCGCGACATGTGCCGGCAGGCGGCGTTTCCACGCCCGCACCAGCGGCGCAAGCAGCAGAAGACGCTCGACCGCGGCGATCGGCGGCGCAAGGTCGATGGCGACCGAAGCTCCTGCCTCGAAGGCGGCTTCATCTTCATCGAACTCACCAAGCGGGCGGATGACCGGCAGGATCGCCGAGCGGCTTCCCGAGCGCGAGAGAGCATCGACGAAGACGCCGCGAAGCGCCCGCGCCGCACGGCGCGTCGGCACATAGATGGTGAGATCGGCCAGCGCCAGCGGATCGCCGTCATAGGCGAAGCCGGGAACCAAGCGCCCCGCAAGCAGCGCCTCGGCCAGCGTCGGCAGGAACGGCGCTCCGGGCGGGATCGAGAAAACGCGGCGGGAGCCGCTCATTTCGCCTCGGTAAAAGCGCCGGGTGCCTCAGCAACAGCATTGGGCGTGCCGGCAAGCGCGGCGGCGACGGCCGCTTCCGCAAGCGGAATGGCGTCGGGCGTGCCGACAGTAATCCAGTGACCCTGCATTTTCATGCCGAACAGGCGCCCAGTAGCGATGGCCGCATCGAAATAGGCATTGAGCGAGTGCGGCCCGGTCGGAGCGTCCTTGAAAAGGCGCGGATGGGCGATTGCGGCGCCGGCATAGATCAGACCGGCGGGATCGTTGTTCGCACGCCGCAAGGCGCCGTCCGGCGCCACCAGGAAATCGGTGCCGCCGCTATGTCCGGTTGCCGACTGGAGATCCGCAAGCATCAGCAGAATGTCCATTGTCGCGCCCTCCCATGCAAGCGCAAGACGCCTGAGATTGGAGACGCCGCTGTCGATCCAGAAGGTGTCGGCGTTGAGCACGTAGAAGGGCACCCCTAAACTGGGCAATGCCTTGACGATACCACCGGCGGAGTCAAGCAAGCCCCTACTCTCATCCGAGATGACGATTCTCGGCGCACTGCGGCGGGCTACATGGTCCACGATCTGTTGCGGGAGGTAATGGACGTTGACGACGGCCTTGGCGACGCCGGCTTCGGCTAGGCAGTCCAGCCCCCAGTCGAGCAATGTCTTGCCGGCGACCTTGACCAGCGGCTTCGGCATGGTGTCGGTGATCGGCCGCATGCGCTTGCCGAGCCCGGCGGCGAGCACCATGGCGGTCGTCGGCATCGGCTGCTCATCCGACGCCTTCGGGCCCAAATCCTTAGCCGTCAAATCGAGCGTTCCTCCAGCAAGCCGTGGGCGATGTAGAAATCCTGCAGCCCGGCCAGCGCCGGATGCGCCAGTGCCCGGCGAAGATAGTCGCGGATGCGCGGCAGATGCTTCAGATAATAAGGCTTGCCGTCGCGTTTTTCGAGCCGCACGAAGATGCCGAGGATCTTGGAATTGCGCTGTGCGGCCATGATTGCATAGGTTTCGCGGAATTCGTTCTCATCGAAGGCACCGGCAGCGCGTCGCGCGGCGATGTAGGCGGCGAGCGTGTGCTTTTCGATTTCGGGTGAGATAGTGACGCGCGCGTCCATGGCGAGCGAGGCGACGTCGTAGGCGGACGGCCCGATCAGCGCGTCCTGGACATCGACGACGCCGAGGCGATCGTGACCGGAACGGTCAGCGCGCCAGATCAGGTTGGGTGAATGGAAATCGCGCAGCATCAGCGTGTATTCGCGCCCCTCCAGCCGATCGAGCACCGCACTCCATTCGCTGCGGTAACCGGCGCGCAGCGCCTCTCTAGGCGGAGCGCCTGATATCGCCGGGACATACCAGTCGACCAACAATTCGGCCTCGATCATCATGGCGTCGCGGTCGAAAGGCGGCACCTCATGGAAGACGCCGGGGCCGGCCTGCATGCGGGCCGGCCATGTTTTGCCGTGCATCATGGCAAGCAGTTCGGCCGCCGCAGCGTAGCGCTCGGCCACCGGCTGGCCGCGCTTGTCGAGAAACCCTTGGGAACCGAGATGCTCCAGCAGGAGAAAACCCTGGTCGAGATCCTGGGCATAGATTTCCGGGACGCTGACGCCGCCGGCCCGCAAGGCCCGGTCGATGGCGACGAACGCCGAAACGGATTGCGCGGTGTGAGCGATCTCGGCATAGGGTTTGCCGTCGCGGACTGGCGGTCCGAGCACCAGCCTTGGCGAGTTCATCAGCACCCGCGGCGGAAATCTGGCGAGCGTGACGATCTCGTAGGAGCGAGCCGAGGCATCACCGATGAAATGTCGTCGCTGCGCTTCGCCCCAACCGGCCTGCCCGAGAAAATCGCGCATTGCCAGCGATCGCGCCGCGCGCTCGAAGGCGGCGCCCTCTCCCGATAGTCTCGCCAGTCGGCCGTCGCCCTGCTGGAGAAGTTCGACCAGCACCGAGGTTTTCGGCAGATATGCCTCTGCCCGCTCCGGCCATTCGACCAGCGCGGCGCCTTGCGTCAGCGCCTCGTCGAAGCCCAGCTCGTCCAGCTCGGATGCCGTGCCCAAGCGGTAGAGATCGAAATGATGAACCGGCACACGCGTGTCGTAGCTCTGGACCAGCGTGAAGGTCGGGCTCGGCACGTCGAGTCCGGCATCGTCGGCCAGTGCCTTGATCAGCGCCCGTGCCAAGGTCGATTTGCCGGCGCCGAGATCGCCCTTGAGGGCGAGCACGTCGCCAATGCGCAGCGACATGGCGAGATCCTCGCCGAACCTTGCCGTCGCAGCCTCGTCGGCGAGAAAACGCTCCAGCACCAATACCGCCATCGAACGCGCTACTCGGCCGCCGCGCGGATGCCGGACGGCGTGTCGGGAAAGGCGCAAACAACCGTGGTGCCCTTATCCCTGCCGGTCTCGATGCGGACGCTGCCGCCATGCAGTTCGACAAAGCTCTTGACGATCGACAGGCCGAGCCCGGCGCCACGGCGGCGGCCGCCATTGGTGCGCGGCTCGAAGCGCCGGAACACTGAGTCAAGCAGGTCCGGCGGCATGCCGGGGCCGTCATCGTGAACGGAAAATTCCACGCCGTCGGCAAGTTGGCGGCAGGCGAGCGTTATGGTGCTCGCCTCCGGCGCGTAATTGGCGGCATTGCTGAGCAGATTGTAGAGGATCTGGCGGACGCGGATCTCGTCGCCGTGGAAGGTTTTCGGCGCGGCCGCCGCGTCGATCCTAAGCTTGATCGCATGTTCCTCCAGCCGGTCGGCGACCAGTTCGGCGGCAGCCGTAATGGTTCGATCGATGTGAACTTCGGAAATGTCGAGTTCCATGATGCCGGCATCCACCGTCGCCAGGTCGAGGATGTCGTTGACGATGGTGAGCAGGACCGAGGAAGACGAGCCGACATGCCCGATATATTCGCGTTGCTTCTGGTTCAGCGGACCAGTCGACGGCAGTGAAAGAAGCTCGGTAAAGCCGATGATGTTGGTGAGTGGCGAGCGCAGCTCATAGGAGACGTGCTGCACGAATTCGTTCTTGATCTGGTCGGACTTTTGCAGCGCCTCATTCTTGTCCTTCAGCGCCCGCTCGACATTGACGCTGTCGGTAACGTCGACGAAGGTCATCATCACCTGGCCGTTGGGCAAAGGGATGACGGCGTAGCGCAAAACGGTGCCGTTGTTCAATTCGGTTTGGCCGTGGCGGTCGCGGCGCTCGTCGTCGAAGCCGGTGATGGCGGCAACGAACCCGCCCCACGGACTGTCGACGGCACGGCGGTCGCAAAGGTTGCGGATCGTCGAGACATGGACGTTGGGTTTTGAGGCATCGGCATCCAGCCCCCACAATGCCGCGAACGCCGGGTTCGACAATCTCAGCTTGCCGTCGGGGCCGAACACAGCGACGCCTTCGGCGAGGTTGTCGAGCGTCTCGCCCTGGACCCGGACGGCGGTCTGGTAGCGGCTTTCAAGGTCCATCTTCTCGGTCAGGTTCTCGAACACCCAGGTGACGCCGCCCTTGGGCTGCGGATTGGCGACGACGCGAATGGTCTTGCCGTCCGGCAGATGCCACCAATGCTCCTGCGATTCAACCGCGCGGTAAGCGCCGAGCAGGCTCTCTTTCCAGCGCCGCCATTCGGGCTGCTCGGCGATCCTGCCTTCGCTGCGCAGGCGGTCAAGCAGCAAGGCGTTGTCCGGCGCGCTGTGCAGGAAGCCGCTGTCGAGGCCCCATAGCTTCTGGAACGCCTGATTGAAAAACCGCAATTTCTCGTCGGTGTCGAAAATCGCCACGGCGGTGTTGAGCTGATCGAGCGTGTCGGCGTGGCTCTGCATGGTCCGCTCATATTCGGCGCGAATGGCCTCGATAGCGCTGATGTCGCAGGCAAGACCAGCCGAACCATCCGCCCCGGCAAAATCGGTCACGGCAAACATACGGCGGTCGCCTTCGATGACCGTGGAGAGCGTCTGTTCAAAGACCGCGCGCGACTTGTGCTGCGCAGCGATCGTGTCGCGCGCCTGGCCGCCGAGGAATTCCTTGCCATCGCGGACCGCCGCTTCGGCATTCTCGGCCTCGACCGCTTCGGCATAGGCGCGGTTGACCCATTTCAGCCGCCCGTCGACAGTACGCAGCCATGACGGCATCTTGAGCGCATCCAGAAGACCGATCAGCGTCTCATGGTCGGCGGCTAAGCGTTGGTTCTCGATCTTCAGCCTGGCCTGGCTTCGCTGTGTCTCCGAAAGCGAGACGAAGCGAACCAGCACATGCGCCGCACTCTTGCGGCCGTGAACCTCGAGCGGCTGGCCGGCCTGCGATTCGATGACCAGATCGAACGGCTTTGCCTTGTCCCGCAGTGCCGCTACGGCATGTTCGAGTGCGGCCGCCGAACGCGGCATCAGCCAGCGGCCGAAAGCCAGGAAGGCCGCCCGGTCCTCCGGCGCGCCGCTCTCGATCGGCAATGTCCCGACAAGTTCGGGCTTCTTGTTCTCGGCCGCCCATACCACCACGCGCTGATCGCGAGAATGGAGCAGCGCCTCCGAGCGCTGCAGCGCGGCATTGACGTCGGCGATGCGGGTCCTGAGCTCGGCATTTTCCGCCGCGGTGCGCGCCCGTTCGCGGATCAGAAAGATGGCCGACAGCAATGCCGCCCCCATGACGCCGACGAACATGGCGAGTTGCATGACCTCGACCGTGCTGACCGACAGCCCGGCCTTTTGCGCCACGCGGGTTTGGGCATGTGCAGTAAAGCCAAGCAGCGGACCAACCAGCGCGGAAGAAGCAAGCAGCACACCGACACGGCTGCCGGCGCGCCATAGAAGGCTGCCGCCTCTGGCAGCGGAGCCCGTGATCGAATCGTTATGGCCGCCGGAAACGGCCTGTCCCGCGCAAGGCGGGTTATCCCCCGGCATGTCTTGGTCCTCTTCGCCGCCTGAATGCAAGACCGCCCTGATGCGTGCGCCCGGGCCTCGTCCCCGGACCGCGAATCAGCACCATAGCGCTTGCGCGAATCGGCGTGAAGAATCAATCAGCGCAAAAATAAAGCCGGGCGAAAAGTCAATTGCCCGGCTTCAATATCTAGTGGCAAGTTTCGCCGTGGTTAATAGCGGTAGTGTTCCGGCTTGAACGGTCCCTGCGGAGTGACGCCGATATAGGCGGCCTGTTCGCCGGACAGTTCGGTCAGGCGGGCACCGAGCTTGTCGAGATGCAGGCGCGCGACCTTTTCGTCGAGATGCTTCGGCAGGACATAGACCTGGTTCTCGTACTGACCGGGCTTGGTGTACAACTCGATCTGGGCCAACACCTGGTTGGTGAAGGACGCCGACATGACGAAGCTCGGATGGCCGGTGGCGTTGCCGAGGTTGAGCAGACGGCCCTCCGACAAAAGGATCATCCGCTTGCCGTCCGGGAAGGTGATCATGTCCACCTGAGGCTTGATGTTGGTCCACTTCAGATTGCGCAGCGAGGCCACCTGGATCTCGTTGTCGAAGTGACCGATGTTGCCGACGATCACCATGTCCTTCATCAGGCGCATGTGGTCGAGGGTAACGACGTCCTTGTTGCCGGTGGTGGTGATGACGATGTCGGCCGTCGGCGCCGCGTCCTCGAGCGTGACCACCTCGAAACCGTCCATCGCCGCCTGCAGCGCGCAGATCGGATCGACCTCGGTGACCTTGACGCGGGCGCCGGCGCCCTTGAGCGAAGCCGACGAGCCTTTGCCGACGTCGCCATAGCCGCAGACAACCGCGACCTTGCCGGCCATCATCGTGTCGGTGCCGCGGCGAATGCCGTCGACAAGCGATTCCTTGCAGCCATATTTGTTGTCGAATTTCGACTTGGTGACGGAATCATTGACGTTGATCGCCGGGAACGGCAGCAAGCCTTTTTTCTGCAGCTGATAGAGCCGGTTGACGCCGGTCGTCGTCTCTTCAGTGACGCCGCGGATCGCTTCCTTCTGCTTGGTGAAGAAGCCGGGCGATGCCTGCATGCGCTTTTTGATCTGGGCAAACAGGATCTCTTCCTCTTCGCTGCCCGGATTGGACAGCACATCCTCGCCGGCCTCCGCGCGGGCGCCGATCAGGATGTACATGGTGGCATCGCCACCGTCGTCGAGGATCATGTTGGAGGTGCCGCCATCGGCCCACTGGAAGATCTTGTCGGTGTAGACCCAATAGTCCTCCAGCGTCTCGCCCTTGACGGCAAACACCGGAATTCCGGCCTCGGCAATGGCCGCGGCGGCGTGGTCCTGGGTCGAGAAGATGTTGCAGGAAGCCCAGCGGATATCGGCGCCGAGCGCCTTAAGCGTTTCGATCAGCACCGCCGTCTGGATGGTCATGTGCAGCGAGCCGGTGATGCGCGCGCCCTTGAGCGGCTTCTTGTCGCCGAATTCTTCGCGGCAGGCCATCAGGCCCGGCATTTCGGTTTCGGCGATCTCGATCTCCTTGCGGCCCCAGCCGGCAAGCGCGATGTCTGCGACCACATAGTCCTTGCTACCCGTCATGGCAGTGCTCCGATGCGAATTGATTGCGGGACGCGCCCGCCCCGAAAGCGTGTCGGAGGGCGCGAGGTGCCGGCCTGACTAGCAGATCGGGAGTCGGACGACAATGGGATATAAAGAAATCTTTATCCGTGCATGTCTTCAGAAGCGATCAGCACGTCAGCATTCCTCGCCAAAACGGGAAGCAACCAGTTGCTCCAGCGCATCGATGACCTCTTCGGCCTCCGGGCCGGTGGCGGTGACGCGGATCGAATAACCGGGGCTCGCCGCCAGCATCATCAGGCCCATGATCGAGGTGCCGCCGACCTTGACGCCGTCCTTCTCGACCTGGACCGTGGCGTTGAAGCCGCTGGCGATTTGAACGAACTTGGCCGAGGCGCGTGCGTGCAGGCCGCGCTGGTTGACGATCGGAAAGTCGCGAACGATCTTGTCCTTTTCCGGCAACAGCGCGCTCATTTGCTGCTCAGGAGTTGACTGGCGACATTGATGTATTTACGGCCGGCAGCCTGCGCCTCATCCAGCGCGGCCGTCATGTTGTCGCCCTTGCGAACGCTGGACAGCTTGATCAGCATCGGCAGGTTCATGCCGGCAATGACCTCGATACGCCCGGATTCCATCACGGAAATGGCGAGGTTAGAGGGCGTGCCGCCGAACATGTCGGTCAAAACGATGACGCCTGATCCCGTATCGACGCGGCCGACTGCCTCGATAATGTCGCGGCGGCGCTGTTCCATATCGTCGTCGGCACCGATCGCCACGGTCTCGAAATTGTCTTGTGGCCCAACGACATGTTCCACGGCATTGCGGAACTCGGCGGCCAGTTGACCGTGCGTTACAAGCACGAGTCCGATCATTCTTTGGTGGCTCCCGTCATCGCCGCTTCACAGGCGCATTTTATGCTCGCCGACCGTTCCAGGTGGCGGGAGCGCTATCTTGTCGACGCAAGGCCCGTTGACAAGCCCAAAATTGCGCCGGCCCAAGCCAATTTGACGCATTGCAGCAAAAAATCGAAATCGGATCACAGGAAAGGCGCAATCGACAGGCGCGACATCAATGCCGGCAAGGCCGCCGCTACATTGCGCTCGGCAAGATCGATGCGCGGCACTGGTACGCCGACAACGAGTTCGCTGCAGTCTTCCTGGAAGCGGGCCATTTTGCCGGCTGGCACCAGCCGGATAATGAGGTCGATCACACAGCTTGGCTCGAACTGTATCGGTTTGGGGCCGAATCCCGGCACCTCGACGAGGCCGGCTATGCTGGCTGGTGCGCGGCAGACCAGCCGCCCGTCGCAATCTGCAGCATAGAGCTGGTCATCGCCGATCAGCCGGGAAAACAGCCCACGCTGGCTGCAATGATCGATCAAGGCGAGCGCCAGCGTCGTCTTGCCCAAGCCGGACGGTCCGGTGATGAGAATGCCGCGATCACCTATCAGGATCGCGGTGCCGTGAATATTTTCAGGCTGCACAATAGGACCAGGCGTGATTGGAATTCATCCGTCAGCCTTCCGCCGGCAGCGTCACCACGAAGCGCGCGCCCTTGATCTCGCCAGGCTTGGTGCCCGGGATGTTCTCGGCGCTCAGCGTGCCGCCATGGGCTTCAACGATCTGCCTGGATATCGACAGGCCAAGGCCCGAGTTCTGACCGAACGCCTCGCCGGCCGGCCGATCGGTATAGAACCGCTCGAAAATGCGATCGATGTTATCGGCCCGGATACCGGGTCCATTGTCGTCGATGGTGACGATGTTGAACTTGCCGGCGCGCGCCAGCGATATGGTGATGTGGCCACGTTCCTCGGGAACGAACGAGCGGGCATTCTCGATCAGGTTGGTGATCACCTGGCCGATCCTCAGATCATGACCGACGACGAAGTAGCCTTTCACGCCCTGTGGCAGTTTGGCGACCTTGAATTCGATCTCGACCGCCTTCTTGTTGCGCGTGGCCTCGCGCGAGACGGCGACCAGATCGGTGATGAACTTCTTGAGGTCGACGGTTCCCGCATCTTCCCGCGCCAGCTCGGCATCGAGACGGGAGGCATCGGAAATATCGGTGATGAGACGGTCAAGCCGCCTCACATCGTGCTGAATGATATCCATCAGCCGGCTGCGCGAATTGTCGTTCCTGGCCAGCGGCAATGTCTCCACCGCGCTGCGCAGCGAGGTAAGCGGGTTCTTCAACTCGTGCGAGACATCCGCGGCAAAACTTTCGATCGCCTCGATGCGGGCGTACAGCGCATTGGTCATGTCGCGCACGGCGATCGACAGATTGCCGATCTCGTCCTGCCGATCGGAGAAGTCGGGGATTTCCTCGCGGTTCTTGACACCGCGGCGAACCCTGACGGCTGCCGCGGAAAGCCGGCGCAGCGGATTGGCGATGGTGGAGGCCAGCAGCATCGACAGGATGGCGGTAACCAGGGCGGCAATGCCGAACACGCGCAGGATGGCCTTCCGCTCGGCCGCGACGATCTTGTCGATGTCGCCGCCTTCGGTCGACAGCATCAGCACGCCGAGAACGGCACGGAAGCGCTGGATCGGCACCGCCACAGAAACGATCTGCTCGCCTTGCTCCGAGATCCGCACGATCGTCGACGGGCTGCCGGTAAGCGCCTTGACCACTTCCGGAAACGCGGCGCCGTTGCCACCCGGCTGCTCGCGATAGACGGGCAGCTGCTTGTTGCGGAAGAAATCGAAGACGAATTTCTGGATGCGCTCCAGAAGGTCCGGCTGTTCCTCTTCGACCGGCGGCAGGTCGTAGCGAAGGATCTGGCCGCGCGAATAGAGATGGCGGGAATCGAGCAGCAGGTTGGCGTCGCGGTCGTAAATGCGGGCGCGGGTCCGCGTCGGCGAGATCAACCGCCTGAGCACCGGCGCCACGCGCTCCGGATTGATCGGGAAATCGAGGTTATCGAGCTGATCGGAGCCCGGGCCGAGGCTTTCGCCGGCCTGCAACTCGAGCAGCTTCTCCGGATCGATGCTGATCGAATCGGTCTCGACCGTCGCCGAGGCGGCGATCGCGCCGGCGATGATCTCGCCTTGAGTCATCAGGCTCTCGACACGGGCGTCGATCAGCCCGTCGCGAAAGGTATTGAGATAGAGAATGCCGGTGACCAGGACGGCAAGGCCGGCAAGGTTGAGAAAGAGGATACGCCGCGTCAGGCTGGAAAAGATGTGATGGCCGAGAAACCGGCGCATCGGCACCGTAATTTTCGACACGAAGGCGGGCAGAATCCGCGGCGGGCGCCTGGCGGCGCCCGACCGTCTCACTCGCTCTACTTGCACTGCCATCGAATAGCAGCTCCCGCTCGACTCAAGCTTCGCGGAACCGATATCCGACTCCGTAAAGGGTTTCGATCATTTCGAAGTCATCATCGACGGCCTTGAACTTTTTGCGTAGCCGCTTGATGTGACTGTCGATGGTGCGGTCATCGACATAAACCTGCTCATCATAAGCCGAATCCATCAGCGCATCACGGCTTTTTACAACGCCCGGACGCTGGGCCAGCGAATGCAGGATGAGGAACTCGGTGACGGTCAGCGTCACCGGCTCGCCCTTCCAGGTGCAGGTGTGGCGCTCCTGGTCCATGACAAGCTGGCCGCGCTCAAGCGACCGAGCCTGCTGGTTGGGCGCCTTGGCAGCCGCCTCGCGGGTGCTGGCGCGGCGCAGCACGGCGCGGACGCGTTCGACAAGAAGACGCTGCGAGAAGGGTTTGCGGATGAAGTCGTCGGCGCCCATCTTGAGGCCGAACAGTTCATCGATCTCGTCGTCCTTGGAGGTCAGGAAGATCACCGGCAGGTCGGATTTCTGACGCATCCGGCGCAGCAACTCCATGCCGTCCATGCGCGGCATCTTGATGTCGAGGATGGCGAGGTTCGGCGGGCGCGCCGCCAGTCCCTCCAGCGCCGATGCCCCATCCGTGTAGGTTTCGACCCGATAACCCTCGGATTCGAGGGCGATCGAAACCGAAGTCAGAATGTTGCGATCGTCGTCGACAAGCGCGATTGTTGCCATTTCAAGCGGCTCCCTCATGAGCTGTCCCTTCTTTCGTCGAGAAGGGGCTTTTGCAGGACAAATTAGGTACAAAATGTGGCATAGGCTGTATCCGCTGTCACGCACGGCATGTCGACGGCCACAATTGTACCTCGATATGGATTGGACGAATGAACATCGCCAATCCTTTGGGCAACCATCAGTGTTTTTGCACATATAAACGATTTAAACAACTTTCAAAATATTTAAATCGATTAATGATTTGATATCATTCGCCTTTTCTGGTTTTGACGTTTTTAGCTCCTGCAATGGGAGTTCCGGAATTCGCCGGTAAAGACGCGGTAAATCGAAGAAGGGACACCCATGTCGGAAGCCGGCAAACGCAATCCTGCATGTGCAATCGATCGGATCGGCCTAAGAACCACGGGCGTGGTGCGCTATAATTTCGGCGCGGCCGCGCTCTACGAGGAGGCAATCCGCCGTGGCGAGGCCCGACTCACCGCGCATGGCGCGCTTGCCGCCGAGACCGGGCAGCACACCGGCCGCTCGCCCAGGGACAAATTCGTGGTGCGCGACGAAAGCACCGCGCCGCATGTATGGTGGGACAACAACAAAGCGATTTCGCCGATCCAGTTCGATACGCTGCTTGCCGATTTTCGCGCCCACGCGGCTGGAAAGGACCTTTATGTGCAGGACCTGGTCGGCGGCGCCGACGAGGAGCTGAAGCTGCCGACCAGGGTGATCACGGAGCTTGCCTGGCACTCCTTGTTCATCCGCAATCTGCTCATCCGACCGGCCGCCGCCGAACTCGAGCATTTCATGCCCGATTTGACGATCATCGACCTGCCGTCGTTCCGCGCCGATCCCACCCGCCACGGCACGCGCGGCGAAACGGTGATTGCCGTCGATCTTTCGCACATGATCGTGTTGATCGGCGGTACCTCGTATGCCGGCGAGATGAAGAAGTCGGTGTTCACCGTGCTCAACTATCTGCTGCCGGCAAAAGGTGTGATGCCGATGCACTGCTCGGCCAATGAAGGGCCCGTCGGCGACGCGGCCGTTTTCTTCGGCCTTTCCGGGACCGGCAAGACGACGTTGTCGGCCGACCCGTCGCGCACGCTGGTCGGCGACGACGAGCATGGCTGGGGACCGCACGGCATCTTCAATTTCGAGGGCGGCTGCTATGCCAAGACGATCAAGCTTTCGGCCGAAGCCGAGCCGGAGATCTTCGCCACCACCCAGCGCTTCGGCACGGTGCTGGAGAATGTGGCGCTCGACGCAGGCCGCGTGCCGGATTTCGACGACGGCGGGCTGACCGAAAACACACGCTGCGCCTACCCGCTCCACTTCATCCCCAACGCCAGCAAGACGGGGCGCGCCAGCCACCCGAAGAACATCATCATGCTGACCGCCGACGCATTCGGTGTGATGCCGCCGATCGCGCGGCTGACCCCGGCGCAGGCCATGTACCATTTCCTCTCCGGCTATACCGCCAAGGTGGCGGGGACCGAGAAGGGCGTTACGGAACCCGAAGCGACATTTTCGACATGCTTCGGCGCACCGTTCATGCCGCGGCATCCGTCGGAATACGGCAATCTGCTGCGCGAGCTCATCGCCCGCCACGGCGTCGATTGCTGGCTGGTCAACACCGGCTGGACCGGCGGCGCCTACGGCACCGGCAAGCGAATGCCGATCAAAGCAACGCGGGCGCTGCTTGCGGCGGCGCTCGACGGCTCGCTGAAAGCGGCCGACTTCCGCACCGACGCCAATTTCGGTTTCGACGTACCGGTGACGGTTGCCGGCGTCGACCGCGCCATTCTCGACCCTAGATCGACCTGGATCGACAAGCCCGCCTACGACCGGCAGGCGGCAAGGCTGGTCGGCATGTTCGTCGACAATTTCGAAAAGTTCGAAGCCCATGTCGACGCCACCGTGCTCGGCGCCGCACCACGCATGCAGATAGCGGCTGAATAGCCGTCGCCCCTGGTGATGCTTCAAGGCCCGGCTTCGATCGGGCCTTTTCTTTTTTCGCCTGCCGCGCCATGAGTGCGGCATGAACGCCGACGACAAGATCATCATTACCGACGATGCGGTGATTAATCCGGGCGACCTGCACGAGGACTTCATCCGTTCGTCCGGCCCGGGCGGCCAGAACGTCAACAAGGTGGCGACGGCAGTGCAATTGCGCTTCGATGCCGCCAATGCGGCCGGCCTGTCGGAGCGGGTGCGCGAACGGACCATCAAGCTTGCCGGCCAGCGCGCCACCAAGGACGGCGTCATCGTCATCGAAGCCGGACGCTTCCGCACCCAGGAGCAGAACCGGGCGGACGCCCGGGCGCGGCTGACGGCACTGGTCGCCAAGGCCGCCGAACCACCACCACCGCCGCGCAAGAAGACAAGGCCGTCCAAAGGCGCGGTCGAAAGACGGCTCAAGAGCAAGGCCGGGCGCGGCTCGATCAAGAAACTGCGCGGCCGGGTCGGGGATGAGTGACAGCCAAAGCGGCTTCGGATCTCAGATCGCCGGTTAAAGCGCGCAGCCACCGTCGGAGGCGGCTTTCGGGTCGCCGTTTTCATTTGACGGTGGCATTCTGATTTCTCCAGACCAACGGATTAAGCGACGCGATGCTCGTACTGCCCAAAGGCGTCCGCCATATGCCCGGCTACCTGTCGCGCGCCATGCAGGAAGTGCTGGTGGAAGATATCCGGCAGGTCGTGCAGAAGGCGCCGCTGTTCGTGCCGGCGATGCCGCGTACCGGCAAGGAGATGAGCGTGCGCATGACCAATTGCGGTCCGCTGGGCTGGGTCACCGACAAGGAGCACGGCTATCGCTACCAGCCGACCCACCCGGTGACCGGAAGGCCTTGGCCGCCGATCCCGGAGATGCTGCTCGAACTGTGGCGGGATGTATCTGCCTATGCGCACCCGCCGGAAGCCTGCCTGGTCAATTTCTATTCGCAGGATGCCAAGATGGGTCTTCACCAGGACCGCGACGAGAGCGATTTCTCCGCGCCTGTCGTCTCGGTGTCGCTCGGCGACGATTGCCTGTTCCGGGTCGGCCAGACGACGCGCGACGGCGCCACCAAATCGTTCAGGCTGAGGAGCGGCGACGTCGTCGTGCTTGGCGGCGAAGGGCGGCTCTGCTTTCACGGCGTCGACCGTATCTACCCGTCGACCTCGGCATTGCTCAGGAGTGGCGGCCGCATCAATCTGACGCTGCGACGGGTGACGATGCCGAAATAGGCTGTTCGGGTGGCCGGTGGCCCGGGCGGACATAATCGTCGCGCAGATAGATGCGCTCGGTCTCGTCCTCGATAAGAATGCGGTAGTGCGCCAGGATGGCGTCAAAGCCAAAACGCCCCATCAGTTGGCTTGTCCACATTGTGTTGTTTTTCTTGAAGACGACGATATCCGGGCGCAGACGCGCGAACTCTTCGCGTTTGCTTTCGACGTAGCGCGCCATGATGGCTCGGTAACGCGTGGCTTCGGCGGTGTCACCCGAGAGAGCTGCCTGCCGGGACAGGGAAAGTGCGAACGCTCCAAGCCAATCGCTGACGTGGGTCGAAACGAACTGCCCATCGATCATACGGTTCAACGGATGTCCCGAGGAAATATCCGAACTGACCAACGCTACGGTCGGCCGATCGGTGGCGGCGCGAATTGCGGCAACCAGTGCCGGCCCTGGTTTCTGGGTGCTCCAATAGGGCAAGAAAGCGATTGCCACCGCCGCCAATGCCCAAGCTCGCGAAGGAGCCGTCACGAACGTCAACAGCTTCGACGGCTGCTGCACGATCCTGGGCAGTGCCAGCAGGCAGAAAATGGCTGCCACAGCGCAAAAGATCGCGGGATAGGCATGATAAGACCAGCCTTTGGCTTGGTAGAACAGGGGAAACATGCCGGCGATCGATGCAGCCAACGCTACCGCCGCCAGCTCTGGAAACCGCCTGGCCGGCCACAGCCACCAGATCAGGAAGACAAGGAAACACCACGAGAAACCGTAGCCGATCACAATCGGCCAAAAGATGCCGATCTTTGCATAAACATCCGCCAAGAGGGGATAGATGTCGCGCACGAATTCCGGATGGATCAGCGTGACCGTGCTGAGATAGACAACGCAGATTCCGCCAATGACCCAGTGTTCCAGGGCGAAGATCGATTTCAGACTGCGCCGGCGCACTGCAACGACCAGCGCCGGCGCCAACACCATGATCGCATAGTAGGGCTTGACCAGCAGCAGAATGCTGCCCGACAGGCCGGCGAGTACGGCGAGCCCGGGGTCTGGTTGGGCAGCTGCATCTCTGCGCGCGCGCCAGGCATGAAGCGCAAGCAGCGGCATGAAAAGTGCCATGCCGATATGCTCCCGCTCGCTGAAGGCATTTCCGGGGAAGACCACCAACATTGCGCAAAACGCTGGCCCCAGTGCAAACAATGATGCAGTTTCGGTGAAACCCGCACGCTTGACGATCACGCCCGAGAGCGAAAGCCCGATAAGCACGGCAAGGTATGTCCAGGCCTCAACCAGGATTTCCGGGGCGGTGCCCAGCAATCTGGCCGCAGCCACTGGCGGCAGATAGAGCCAGACGCTGAATGGGGGATTGGTCTCGTAGATTTGCGAGTAAAGCCGCTCACCGGACAGCATACGCTCGCAGACCGTGATCAGCCAGCTAGTGTCGGGAACAGTCCCCCAACGTCGCTGCCAGAAGATCGAGAAGACGGTGACTGCGGCAATGGCCAGGACATTGCGGCTAGGAAGCAGCGACGCCGCAATATCCCGGTCGCGCCAGCGGCTCAAGCCGCCAATGTCGTTCGAGACGCTCATGCTGTTGCACCGAGGCTCTCGAGATCGAGCCATATGTCGTCCAGCGGAGCGATTGGATCCAGCCGTGTCATGGGTTTCCGGGGGCTCCTGCTCAATCGGTTTGGAGCGGCGCAGGCGCCGTGTAACGCAGATAGACAGTGATTTCCGGCTCGGCGTGCAGCAGACGATAGTCGGCCAAGGCGACCTGGATCCGCTTGTCCTGCAGCATCAGGGCAGTCCACGCGGGCGAGCCTGACAGCACGATATCGGGCTTCTTCGCTGATATCTCGGCGGCGTTTTCGCCGATCACCCGATCGCGGATGCTTTCAAGTTCCGGTCTCCGTTCGAGATCGCCGGTGACGCGGGCGAGCGTGTCCGCGTTGGAGACCGCCCAGGCGCTCGGATGGCGTGATGTGAACCTGCCGCCGACCAGCCTGGCGAGGGGATGGGCAACCTGCATCTGGTCGGCAATCGACATGATGGTCGGGGTTTCGACCGTTGCGCGGATCGCGGCGACAGACCGGGCGATCGGGCCGTTATCCGTCGTCAGCGCCGCGTACTGTGCCCTGACCGCTATTTGCAGCACCAGCACGCAGCCGAAGATCAGGGCGGCCTTGCGAACGAAGCCTGCACTGCCGAATGTGCCGAACCGCACAAGCTGGATGCCAAATGCAAGTGTCGCAACAACGACCATCGGCAGCGCGTGATTGGGCCAACCCTTGCCCATGACGATGAAGGCCGGAATGAACCCCAGGGCGGTCAGGAGCGGAATCCTGACGTCCCAGTTCGTCTTTCTCAGGCCGCCGGCCGCAAGCACGGTGGCGGCGGCCAGAAGCAGCACCACTTTCGGCCAGTTTGCCAGCATATCGGCGGCAGAGGCCCTCAACGGAAGATAGACCTCCCTGACCAAGGGCAGGACGTCGCTGACGTAAGCGCGGTCGAAGAGCGCGATGGACGCGATATAGGCGGCCACGATCGCAGCGCCCACCAGGTTCTCTGCGACGAAGAGCGGTCTCAGCGACCGCCTTTCAAGCGCAAGACAGAGCGACGGCAACATGAAGGCCAGCACAAAATAGGGCGGCTTGACCATGACCACGACCGCCGCGCCGAAGCCCGCGACCATGTGCTCCAGGCGCGAGCCCGCGCTGAAATCCAGGTTCCGCTGACGTGTGCATTGCAACGCCACCCAAGGCAGAATGGCAACCAATGCGAAGTGCTCGCGTTGGCCGAATTGATCCGGCATGAAACACAGGATCAAAAACAGGGCCGCCGCTGCCGCCCACAGCGCATGGGGCTGCCGACAGACCGGTTCATCGCGCGCGAGAATGTGGACGGAAACGGAAAGACTGGCCAGGCTCAGGCAAACGACGCCAAGCGTCAGCCAGAATTCCGCACGCATGCCAGTGAGCTTTTCCAGGAGCATGAACGGCATGTAGAGCCAGATCGAGAAAGGGGGGTTGGTCTCCACGATGTCGGTGTTGAGCCGCTCTCCGCCAAGCAGGCGGTCGCAGACGACCAGAAGCCACGACACGTCAACATTGGTCGGAATTGCAACGGTCGATAGCCAGACGGCGTATGTGACGACCAGACTGGCCAGCAGCAACGGAGCACCCGCTACGCCCACAAAGGGCGAGAAGCGGTTGGCGCCGGGCAGCAGTTCACTGAGGGATCGCGCGCTAGAGACCACGAAACACCCACCGCCCGAGGACGACATAGTTGATGACCGGCACGGCAATGCAGGTGAGCAGGATCGGGATTGCGGCAGGGACGCCGAGCATCTGGGTCAAAAGCCCCGGCAGGGCGATCGCGACGGCGAGGCCGGAAGCGGTGAGCAGGAGGAAGCGGGGCAATTCCATAGCGTGGCTGCCGCCCGAGGTGAACGTGAAATATTTATGCCCGGTGTAGGAGAACAGCGCGGCGACGGCGTAGGCCGCAAACGATGTGAGCGCCGCCGGCAGGGCCGCCGTTGCCTGTCCACGCGACAGCAGAAAAGCGCAAACGGCGTAGATCAGCGTCGACGCGATGCCAATCAGCGCAAAGCGCGATAGTCGACGATACGAGCCGGTGCCCATGACGCGGTCAAGCTGCCAATTTCTCGTCGAGGCGAGCGGTTTCGACGGCGCTGTCCTCGCGGAATACCGCCAGCAGCGAAACCCCGAAGGGCAAGCTTGCATTTGGTATGATGCGGCCTTCCGCCGAAAAGACTGCCTTCATCGCCGCATTCAGTGGTTTTGGCGGCGTGGCATGGCCGGCTGGCAAGGCCGACTTGCGCAACCTGTCCACCAGTCGTGCCAGCGCCGCTACCGGGAAGAGCGCGGCATTTGTGTAGCTCAGCCGGTCGATCGCGAAACCAGCCCTTTCGATTCGTTCACGCAGCAGATTGCGTGAATAGCGCCGCATATGATGCAGCCCCACATCATGCGTGCTCCACAACCATTGGTGTGCGGGCACAGTGAGGACGACGCTGCCGCCCGGTTTCAGCACTTGGCGGATCGCGGCAAGCGACGCCTCGTCTTCGGCGACATGCTCCAGCACGTCGAACAGGCAGACGAGGTCGCAGCTTTGCGGCGCGACAGGAATGTTGTCCGGCAGATGTCCGGCGAGGAAGTCGCGGCCGGTCTTTTCCCAGGCAATCCTGCGCGCGAGATCGCTCATCTCGACTGCCGTCACTGCGCCGAACTGCTCCAGCATCCGGATGTTGCCGCCGGTGCCGGCGCCGATCTCGACGATGCGCGCGTTTTCAGGCAGGCCGATGCTGCGAATGACCGCCTCGGCGATGGCGCGACGCCCGCAGAACCACCAATGCTCGTCTTCGGTGGCGGCCATCTGTCGGTAGGCGTCGATCTCCATCAGCTCATTCCCTCATATTTGCGGCGCACGATGTAGATCGGACGCTGCTTGATCTCGGCGTAGACCCTGCCGAGGTATTGTCCGATGATGCCGATGCCGAGTAACTGGATGCCGCCAAGGAAAAGAACACTGACCAGCAGGGAGGCGTAGCCGGGCACATCAACGCCAAAGATCATTGTCTTGGCGACGATCAGCAGGCCGTAGAGGAACGACAGCGCGGAAATCGTCGCGCCGACATAGGTCCAGATTTCAAGCGGAGCGGTGGAGAAGCTGGTGATGCCTTCGAGCGCGAAGTTCCACAGCTTCCAGCCGGAGAATTTCGACTGGCCGGCGATGCGCTGATCGCGGACATATTCGACGCTTGCGGTGCGGAACCCGACCCAGGCGAACAGGCCCTTCATGAAACGACGGCGTTCGGGCAAAGACCGCAGCGCCTGGATGACCTGGCGGTCGATCAAACGGAAGTCGCCGACATCGTGCGGGATCTTCTGCTGCGCGATCCAGTTGTGAACGCGGTAGAACATCGAGGCGGAGCGCTGCTTGAGAAAGCTGTCGCTCGACCGATTGGCTCGCTTGGCCAGAACAACCTCAAAACCCTCGCGCCACTTTTCCACAAGCAGCGGAATGACATGCGGCGGATCCTGCATATCGACATCCATCGGAATCGCTGCATCGGCATCGCAGCTGTCGAGCCCCGCGGTCATCGCGGCTTCCTTGCCGAAATTGCGTGAAAGGTCGATTACGTGGATGCGTGGATCGGTTTGTTGGGCTTCGATCAGCTTTTCGAGCGTCGTATCGCTGCTGCCGTCGTTGACGAAGATGAACTCGAGGGCAACGCCTTTGTCCTTCAGCGGCGCGGTGCTTTCGCATACCGCCTTCAGGAATGGAGCAATTGCGCCTTCCTCATTGTGGACAGGCACGATCAGGGCAATCGTTGCGCCGCCGCTGCCCGGACGTGCGATGCGGTCAGCTGCCGGCTGATCGATGTTTAGGAATGGCGCATTCATTTGTTTGCCGAGCCCGCAGATCAGGCCCGACAATAGAAAGACTGGGTTAAGATGACTTTAAGGAATGTCCCGGGATTTCACAGTTTCCTAAGCGCCACTTCCTCGACCAGATGGTTGGCGCCCTTGCGCAGGATGAGATCGGCACGGGCGCGGGTCGGCAATATATTCTCGCGCAGATTCTTCAGGTTGATGTTGGTCCACAGGCCCTCGGCGATGGCGCGGGCCGCATCCTCGGAAAGTTGCGAATAGCGGTGGAAGAAGGAGGCCGGGTCGCGGAAGGCGGTTTCGCGCAGCCGCATGAAGCGGGCGATATACCAGTGATGGATCAGCGCCTCCTCGGCATCGATATAGATGGCGAAGTCGAAGAAATCCGACAGGAAAGGCACGATCTTGCCGTCCTTGGGCAGCTTGCCCGGCTGCAGGACATTAATGCCTTCGAAGATCAGGATGTCGGGCCGGTCGATGGTCTGGAACTCGCCCGGAATGACGTCATAGGTCAGGTGCGAATAGACCGGCGCGCGGACGTTGCGCTGCGCCGATTTGATGCCAGACAGGAAGCGCAGCAGCGCGCCGACGTCGTAGCTGTCCGGAAAGCCCTTGCGCTCCATCAAATTGTTGCGGCGCAGGATTTCGTTCGGCAGCAGGAAACCGTCGGTGGTGACCAGGTCGACCTTGGGACTCGACGGCCAGCGCGCCAGCAGCTCCTTTAGCACGCGCGCCGTGGTCGATTTGCCGACCGCCACGGAACCTGCAATGCCGATGATGAACGGTGTCTTGGCCGCGTCCAGCGCGTTGAAGAAGGCCTGGCGTTGCCTGAACAGGAGTTGACTGGCTTCGACATGAGCCGACAACAGCCGTGACATCGAAAGATAGATGCGCTCGACCTCGTGGAGATCGACCGGATCGTTCAGCGACCGCAGACGACGGACCTCGTCCTCGGTGAGCGTCATCGGCGTATCGGCGCGGAACCGCGACCATTGCTCGGCCGAGAAGAAACGATAGGGTGAATACTTCTCGGTAGGAGCGAGCTGGTCCATCGAGTTCCTCCGCAGCGATCAGCCCCGGTCCAGCCGAGACGCCTTTTCGGCGATGCCCGAACGACCGGTGCGGCGTTCAAGCTCGTTGAGCACATCGCTCAGCGGAATGTCCGCTATGCCGAGAACGACAAGCCAATGATAGATGAGATCGGCGCTTTCCGAAACAAGCGCGTCNGCGGAATGTCCGCTATGCCGAGAACGACAAGCCAATGATAGATGAGATCGGCGCTTTCCGAAACAAGCGCGTCCCGGTCGGCGCTGACGGCTGCGATCACCGTTTCGACCGCCTCTTCGCCGAGTTTCTGCGCTGCCTTGCTCATGCCGCGCTGAAAGAGCTTGGCCGTCCACGAATCCGGATCGCCGGAACGTGCGCGTTCGCCAATAATCTTCTCCAGTTCGGAGAGCGAGAACTCGGTCATGACGGCGTTTACAGCCTCTTCTTAGCCGGAAAGGCTCTAGGACCGATTACCCGGCGAGTCCAGCCGCATCGGCAGTCCGGCCTGAGCCATGTGCAGCTTGGCTTCGGCGATGCTGTAGGTGCCGAAATGGAAGATCGACGCCGCCAGCACCGCGCCGGCATGGCCGTCGCGAATGCCTTCGACAAGGTGGTCGAGCGTGCCGACGCCACCGGAAGCGATGACCGGCACGCGTACGGCATCGGCGACCGCGCGGGTAAGGGCTATGTCGTAGCCGGCCTTGGTGCCGTCGCGGTCCATCGATGTTAGCAGGATCTCGCCGGCGCCGAGATCGACCACTCGCCGAGCGAACTCGACGGCGTCGATGCCGGTCTTCTCGCGGCCGCCATGGGTGAATATCTCCCAGCGATCAGCCTCGCTCGCAGCGGACACTTTCTTGGCATCGATGGCGACGACGATGCACTGGTTGCCGAATTTGTCGGCAGCCTCGGCGACAAAATTTGGGGTCTTCACCGCCGCCGTGTTGATCGACACCTTGTCGGCGCCGGCCAGTAGCAGCTTCCTGATGTCGGCGACCTGACGGACGCCACCGCCAACGGTCAGCGGCATGAAACATTGTTCGGCGGTGCGGGCGATGACATCGAAAATGGTCTCGCGGTTTTCCGACGAGGCGGTGATGTCGAGAAAGCAGAGCTCGTCGGCGCCGGCCGCGTCATAGGCTTTTGCCGCTTCGACGGGATCGCCGGCATCGACCAGGTCGACGAAATTGACGCCCTTGACGACACGGCCGTTCTTGACGTCGAGACAGGGGATGACGCGGGCTTTCAGCATCAGATCCTCTCGATCGCCGCAAGAAAGTCGACAAGCAGCTGGCCGACGACGGGCGGAACTTCGGACTGGGAATCAAAGGCCGGGTCGTAGGCCGAGAGCGTCACGCCGACGATTGGGATTGACCTGGCCAGTCCGCAGGCAAGCTGCCGTAGCTGTTCCGGACTCGGGCCGCCCGGGTGCGCGTAGCGGTTCACCTGCAACACATCCGGATCGAGGACATCCAGGTCGAGATGCAGATGCGCCCGCACAGTCCCTGTCGCCGTGAGCTTTCCGATCATATCGAGTGCACCGGCACATTCGGTGCGCACGATCGGCAAAGTTTCCAGCAGTCGCTTTTCGTCGGGATCGAGGTCGCGGGCATCGACCAGCATGCAGCGCGCCGGGTCTATCGGCCGGAACGCCGGAATTGCTGCCGCCATCGGATGCCAGCAGAGCCCGAGCGTCGCCGCCAGCGCCATGCCGTCGAGAAAGCCGTAGGAGGACGTCTCCGGCGTGTTGAGATCGCCATGCTGGTCGATCCAGATGATCGAATCCGCAACTTCACCGGCGACCGCACCGGCGGCGGCCAGGCAATTTCCAGCAAGGATAATGGGGAAGCGTCCTCCATCGCGGGCGAGGTTAACCCTGGTCGCGACGGCGTTGCAGACGGCGAAGCCGGTTGCAATTTCGCGCCCCTGCTCGTCTCCGACCTTGCCGATATCTTCGACGGCGACGTCATGGCCAGCCACGGTCAGGGCTTCGACCAGCCCACCGCCGATGATGGCGTCCGGCCCCTGGCCGCACCCTTCGTGATAGTGCCCGCTGTCGTAGGGAGCAACGATAATCGAGACCTTCACGTTTCACACCCCTGCCATCGGTTTGCCACGCAGGATCGCCAATGCCTCGGCCGGGTCGATGCGGCCGTCGTAGAGGGCGCGTCCGGAGATCGCGCCTTCGAGCTTGCGGGCATCGGGCAGGGTCATGCGCACGATGTCGGCGATCGAGGCGAGCCCGCCCGAGGCGATAACCGGGATCGACACCGCGTCGGCGAGATCGATGGTGGCGTCCCAGTTGATGCCGGTCAGCACACCGTCGCGGTCGATATCGGTGTAGATGATGGCGGCGACGCCGGCACCCTCGAATTTCCTCGCCAGTTCAATGACGCCGAGGCTCGAGGCTTCAGCCCAGCCTTCGACCGCGACCTTGCCGCCCTTGGCGTCGATGCCGACGGCGATCTTGCCCGGGAATGCCTTGCAGGCCTGCCTGACCAGATCCGGATCGCGCACCGCCACGGTGCCAAGAATGACGCGGGCCAGCCCACGGTCGAGCCAGTCCTCGATCTGCGCCAGGGTGCGGATGCCGCCGCCGAGCTGCACCGGATTGCTCGTCGCCTTCAGGATGGCGCCGACCGCGGCGCTGTTGACGCTCTGGCCCTTGAAGGCGCCGTTGAGGTCGACGACGTGCAACCATTCGAAGCCCTGCTCTGCGAAGGCGCGCGCCTGAGCGGCGGGATCGTCATTGTAGATGGTGGCGGTCGCCATGTCGCCATGCCTGAGGCGCACGCATTTGCCGTCCTTGAGGTCTATCGCCGGAAACAGAAACACCTTCAGGCGCCTTCGACGATGACAAAGTGGCCGGTCGAGCCGGCGAGCCTGTACTTCAAGGCCTCCTGGTATTCAGGCGAGCCGTAGCATTCCAGCGCCTTTTCATAGGATTCGAATTCCACCAGCACGTGGCGATTGCCTGCCGGTCCTTCCGGGCTGGTGTACCGCCCGGCGCGCACCGGGAACTTCGCGCCGTATTTCGCGAAAGCCGCGGCATTGGCCTCGATGTACTGCTTGTAGATCTCGGGATCGTGGACATCGACCATTGCCATCCAATAGCCCTTCTTGCTCATGGTTCAGGGCCTCCAGCCTAGGAAATTGGTGATCAGCGCCAGGCCCAGCGCCTGGCTCTTCTCGGGGTGGAATTGCGTTCCGGCTAGGTTGTCGCGGGCGACAGCGGCCGTTACCGGGCCGCCATAGTCGGCAACCGCCAGCACCTCATCCTCCTTCCGTGCATCGAGATGGTAGGAGTGGACGAAATAGGCGTGCAGTCCCTTGCCACCCGTCGCAATGCCGGAAAACAGCGGATGCTTGCGCTTCAGGTCAATCGTGTTCCAGCCGATCTGCGGGATCTTCAGTGTCGGATCGGCCGGCGTGATCTCCTTGACGTCGCCGGCGACCCAGCCAAAGCCCTTTGTGACGGTCTTTTCCAGGCCTCGCTCCGACATCAGCTGCATGCCGACGCAGATGCCGAGGAACGGCCGAGCCTTGGCGATCGCCACCTCCTCGACCGCTTCCCACATGCCGGCGACCGCACGCAGTCCAGCGGCGCAATCGGCATAGGCACCGACGCCGGGCAGGACGATGCGGTCGGCGGTCCTGACCCGCTCGGCATCGGCGGTGAGTTCGATCGCGGCGGCAATGCCGGCTTCATGCGCAGCACGCTCGAAGGCCTTGGTGGCCGAGCGCAGATTGCCCGACCCGTAATCGATGATCGCCACCCTCATCTCAGGGCTTTCCCGGAATATGGTTCAGCCCCAGCGCCAGGCCCATCTGCGCCGACCGGGCATGTGCTGCGTCTGGGACGATGCGTTGCACCGTCGGTTGTTCATCCGACTGAGCATCGGCTTCCAATGCATAGCGGACGTCTGCGTCGTCGAGCCTGTCGGCCTCGACCACGCCCCATTCATGCCAGCCGCGACGGCGCAGGGCTGCGATCCGCAAGCCCTGCCCTTCCAGTCCGACAAAGAGCATGACAAGCAGGGATAAAAGCGAGCCGGCTGTTTCCAGGTCCAGCCTTTCGCCCAGCATCGAGAGCAGGCCCATGGCGACAAACGCCAATGCCGCCTCGACCCACAGCCGGTGCCAGGCCAGCCACAGCGGCGGCACTAGGAAGCCGAGCCAGGCAAAGCCGTCACGGATAAAGGTAGTGTCCACGCTTTCGCTGCGGCCTGGCGGCTCCATTACGACATAGATGGCCATGGCGTTACCCTTTCAGGGATCCCTTGGTGGAGGGAACCGCGTCCGGCTGGCGCAGGTCGCGCTCAAGTGCCGAACGCAACACACGCGCCACGGCCTTGAAGCAGGTCTCGGCGACGTGGTGGTTGTTGGCGCCGTAATGATTGGTGACATGCAGCGTGATGCCGGCATTCTGCGCCAGCGCGTGGAAGAATTCGCGCACCAGCTCGGTGTCGAACGTACCGATCTTCGGCGACGAGAATGAAACATTCCAGACCAGAAAAGGCCGGCCGGAGACATCGATTGCCGCCCGCGTCAGTGTCTCGTCCATGGCGAGATCGATCGAGGCGTAGCGCATGATGCCGCGCCGCTCGCCCAATGCCTTGGCCAGCGCCTGGCCGAGCGCAATGCCCGTATCCTCGACCGTGTGGTGGTCGTCTATGTGCAGGTCGCCCTTGGCCTTCACGGTCATGTCGATCAGCGAATGGCGCGACAACTGGTCCAGCATATGGTCGAAGAAGCCGACGCCCGTCGAAATGTCGGATTTGCCCGAGCCGTCGACCTGAACCGATACGGCGATGTCGGTTTCCCTGGTCTTGCGGCTTATCTCGGCGGAACGGGGCGCCATGACCTCATCCTTGTCTCAGATTTTGCACGATTCAGGCGTTCACATGCCTGAAAACGAAAGCCTTCTAGCAGCATGATCCGGCGATTGCCAGTTACCGCTGCGGAGCACAGTCCGGCCCGGCGGATGGCCGGTTTGCAATCGTCCGGCCTATGCATACATATGGCCGATCAAGTCACTCGTAACGCGCCGATCGCCTCGATGGGATCGGTGCTTATCGGAGCAGAAAATGTCGAATGAACTGACCATGCATGCCACGACCATCCTGACCGTGCGCAAGGGCGGCAAGGTGGTGATCGCCGGCGACGGCCAGGTCAGCCTCGGCCAGACGATCATGAAAGGCAACGCCAAGAAGGTGCGCCGCATCGGCAAGGGCGGCAACGTCATTGCCGGTTTCGCCGGCGCCACCGCCGATGCCTTCACTCTGCTCGAGCGGCTTGAAGCCAAGCTCGAACAATATCCCGACCAGCTGACACGCGCCTGCGTCGAGCTTGCCAAGGACTGGCGCACCGACCGCTATTTGCGGCGGCTGGAAGCGATGATGCTGGTGGCCGACAAGTCGGTGTCGCTGGCGCTGACCGGCACCGGCGACGTGCTGGAGCCCGAATTTGGCGTCATGGCCATCGGCTCGGGCGGCAATTACGCGCTGGCAGCGGCACGCGCGCTGGTGGACAGCGACAAGGGCGCAGAGGAGATCGCCCGCAAGGCGATGCAGATCGCGTCAGACATTTGCGTCTACACCAACAACAACTTCGTCGTCGAAACCCTCGATGCCGCCTGAGCGGAGCCTCCGCTATGGTTTTCGGCCGGTGACCCAGAGGGACCTGCCGATGATCGCCGGCTGGCTTGCCGAGCCGCATGTCGCCAAATGGTGGAACGACCCAGAGACCGAGATTGCGGAGATCCGCGAGCATATCGACAGCATTTCGGTCGAGCCGCTGATTATCGAGCTCGACGGAAAGCCCATCGGCTATTTGCAGGGCTACGATCCGCATCTGGAGGACGGCCATCCCTATAGCGACCAGCCGTTCGGCACGCTCGGCATCGATCTGTCGATCGGCGTGCCGGAGCTTGTCGGGGTCGGCCACGGCTCGGCGATCGTCCGGCAGTTCGTCGAGCAGCTTTTCGAGGAAGGTACGCCGCGCGTCATCATCGACCCGGACCCCGCCAATGCACGGGCTATCCGTGCCTATGAAAAGGCCGGTTTCACGGCTATCGATCGCAGGAAGTCGGAATATGGCGATGCCGTGCTGATGGCGATTGATGCCCCAGAGGGTGATGCCGGACAGGGTGACGCAGAAGAGGGGCAATAGCAGCATGAGCGTATCCAGCGACAAAACCGTCTCGGCCTACTACGACAGTTGGCGAATGGGGCTTCTGCTGGTTCTCGGCCTGGTCATCTTCCAGGCCGGGGTTCTTTACGGCATGGGGCGGACGCCGATCTGTACCTGCGGCTATGTCAAGCTGTGGCACGGCATCGTGCAAAGCTCGGAGAATTCCCAGCATATTTCCGACTGGTACAGCTTCTCGCACATCATTCACGGTTTCCTGTTCTATGCGCTGGCGTGGTTCCTTTTCCCGCGCTCGCCGATCGGGCTCAGGCTGGCCTTTGCGGTGGTTATAGAGGGCGGCTGGGAGCTGCTCGAGAACAGCCCTTTCATCATCGATCGCTATCGCGCCGGCACGATCTCGCTCGACTATTATGGCGACAGCATCATCAATTCGGTGTCGGACACGCTGGCCATGGTGCTGGGGTTTGTCATGGCGCGAAGGCTTCCTATATGGGTGGTCGTAACCCTCGCCCTCATCTTCGAATTCGGTGTCGGCTATCTCATCCGGGACAATCTGACACTCAACGTGATCATGCTGCTGCATCCGTTCGAGTCCATTCGGCAGTGGCAAAGTGGAATTTAGTGACATGAGCACCTTCTCTCCTCGCGAAATCGTTTCGGAACTCGACCGCTTCATCATCGGCCAGAAAGACGCCAAGCGTGCCGTGGCGATTGCCTTGCGCAACCGCTGGCGCCGCCAGCAGCTCGAGGGCCAGATGCGCGAAGAGGTGATGCCGAAGAATATCCTGATGATCGGCCCGACCGGCGTCGGCAAGACCGAGATTTCGCGCCGCCTGGCACGCCTTGCCGGTGCGCCTTTCGTTAAGGTCGAAGCCACCAAGTTCACCGAGGTCGGTTATGTCGGCCGCGATGTCGAGCAGATCATCCGCGACCTGGTCGAGATCGCCATCGGGCTGGTTCGCGAGAAGATGCGCGAGGACGTCAAGGCGCGTGCCCACATCAACGCCGAGGAACGGGTGCTCGAAGCGCTTGTCGGCAAGACGGCGAGCCCGGCCACCCGTGACAGTTTCCGCAAGAAGCTGCGCGACGGCGAGCTCGACGACAAGGAGATTGAGATCGAAGTGGCCGATACCGGCAATGGCGGCATGCCCGGCTTCGAGATCCCCGGCATGCCGGGCGCCAATATCGGCGTGCTCAACATCAACGACATGCTGTCGAAGGCAATGGGCGGCCAGAAGACCAAGATGCGCAAGACGACCGTCAAGGAGTCCTACGGGCTGTTGATCAGCGACGAGTCCGACAAGCTGCTCGACCAGGACGAGGTGGTGCGCAGGGCACTCGAATCGACCGAGAACGACGGCATTGTCTTCCTTGACGAGATCGACAAGATCGCCTCGCGCGAAGGCGGCATCGGTGCCGGTGTTTCGCGTGAAGGTGTGCAGCGCGACCTGCTGCCGCTGGTCGAAGGCACCACGGTTGCGACCAAATACGGACCGGTGAAGACCGACCACATCCTGTTCATCGCCTCGGGTGCGTTCCACGTCGCCAAGCCCTCCGATCTGCTGCCGGAATTGCAGGGCCGCCTGCCGATCCGCGTCGAGCTGCGGGCGCTGGAGAAGGGCGATTTCGTCCGCATCCTCACCGAGACCGAAGCCAGCCTGATCAAGCAGTATATTGCGCTGATGAAGACCGAAGGCGTCGATCTGGTCTTCACCGACGACGCCATCGATTCGTTGGCCGGCATCGCCGTGGACCTCAACGCCAGCGTCGAGAATATTGGCGCCAGGCGGCTGCAGACGGTGATGGAACGGGTGCTGGACGATATCTCCTATGACGCGCCGGACCGCAACGGCACCTCGGTGACCATCGATGCCGCCTATGTCGAGAAGCATGTCGGCGACCTCTCCAGAAACACGGACTTGTCGCGTTTCATCCTGTAGGAGACGCTTCATTCTCGCAGAGGGTCGGGGAATTGCTCCCGGCCTCCCCAATTTGGCCCAGCATTCCCGATGTGTGGCCAAATGGAAGCATCCGGCAAGCTTTCGTCCCGTCGGGTGCAGGCGTCTCTCGACTCCCGGTGGAGCATTACCTAGTTTGCCGGCGACTATTTGGGCGGCGGCGCATGAAAAAACTGATCCTCGTCATTTTGGGGCTGACGCTGGCGGCAGCCATGTTCGCCGCGCAAGCGGCAACGATGGTGCCGCCGGGCAACCGCAACACCGAGCAGCCCGACATACCGGGCGCTTCGAGCCGGCGCACCCAGGCGACCAACACTACCTTCCAGGCGAAATACCGCAAAGTCTTTGCGCTGCTCCAGAACGATGCCGAGCTGCGCGGCAAGATCAAGCAGGCAGCCGCGGCCTATGGCATCGACCCAATGCATATCGTCGGCGCCATCGTCGGCGAGCACACCTACAATGTCGATGCCTACGACCGGCTGCAGACCTACTACGTCAAGGCGATTTCGTATCTGTCGAGCAAGCTCTCCTTTGCCTATGATGGCGAGGACATCTCCGATTTCGTGCAGCGGCCGCAATTTGCGAAATGCGCAGGGAAGTCCGACAGCTACGATCTGTGGGAGTGCCGCGAACAGGTGTGGAACCGGTCGTTCCGCGGCAAGACCGTCGACGGCGAGAGCTTTCCCAACGACCGCTTAGGCGCCACTTTCTTCCAGCCTTATTATGCCGGCCAGACTTTTGGCCTTGGCCAGCTCAATCCGCTGACGGCGCTGCAAATGAGCGACCTCGTGCACAAGGTTTCCGGCCTGCCGGAACTCGACGTCGGCGATCCCAACGCGGTCTACAAGACCATCATGGATCCTGACCTGACACTGCCTTATGTCGCAGCAACAATCCGGAAATCGATCGACGCCTATAGAAGCATTGCCGGCTTCGACATCTCAGGCAATCCCGGCATCACGTCGACGCTCTACAATGTCGGCAACCCCGAACAGCGCGCCTATGCGCTGAAGGCCGAGAACGACAAGCGCCGCGCTGCGGGCGAGCCGGAAAAACTGCCCGAGGAAAATTACTATGGCTGGCTGGTCAACGACAAGCTGCCGGAGCTGAAGGCGCTGTTCTAGCCGAACGCGCTCGGCCAATTATCCACGCGGCGGATCAAGCCGCCAGCAGCGACTTTAACTTGATGGTCTGCGAGCCTAGCGCTTCCGGCGCCGGCCTTGCCTGCTTCGCAATCAGCATCTCGGCCAGCCTTATGTCGCGGGCGACCGCGTTGCCGGGGCCGATGCCGCTTGCCGCAACCAGCCTGCCGTCCTCGGCGAGGTGGAACAGGATGAAGGCGCCGTCGCCGAGGTCGCGGCGCACGATGCTGCGGCCTTCGTCCGACAGGCCGGCGATCTGCAAGGTCAGGCCGTACTGATCCGACCAGAACCACGGCACCGCCGCATGGGACTCGCCGGCGCCAAGCATATTCCTGGCGGCAAGCGCGCCCTGCTCCTGTGCATTGCGCCAGGCTTCCAGCCGCACGCGCCGGCCGCCATAGACGGCGAGCGGAAACGAACAGCAATCGCCGGCGGCAAAGATATCCCGGTCGCTGGTGCGAAGCTCGGCGTCGACGGCGATACCATTGTCGACGGTCAGCCCCGCCTCCGCGGCAAGTCCGGTCACCGGCACGGCGCCGATGCCGATCACGGCAAGATCGGCGACAATGTCGTGTCCACCGGCGAGCGCGATGCGCACTTCGGCGCCATCATCGGCAATGGCGGCGATGCCCTCGCCGCACAGGATTTTCACGCCTTCGGCTTCATGCGCCTGATGGATGACCTCAGCGATCTCGGCCGGCACGCCGCGCATCAAGATGCGCGGCTGCGCCTCGATAACTGTGACCGCCGCACCCAGTCTGCGTGCCGCCGCGGCAAGCTCAAGCCCGATGAAGCCGCCGCCAATGATGGCGATGCGATTTCCGGCGCTGAGATGGGCGCGAATGGCCAGCGCGTCGTTGAAGGTCCGGAGGTAGACGCAGCGCCCGCCAAGGCCCGGCATCGGCAGCTTGCGCGGCACCGAACCGGTCGCCAGCAGGAGCTTGTCGTAGGCCAGGACGGAACCGTCCGAGAGGCGCACGACATGCGCCTCTCGGACGATCGCCACCGCCTGGACCGAATGGATATGCCTGATCGATCTTTCGGCCAGGACCGCCTCACTGGCGATCGCCTTGAGCAGGGGCGCGTCGGCGACCATCGCGTCTTTCGACAGCGGCGGCCGCTCATAGGGAAGATGCGGCTCGTCGCCGACCAGCGTCACCGGGCCATCATAGCCGAGCTCGCGCAGCGCAAGGGCGGCGCGCCCGCCGCATTCGCCGGCGCCAATGATGACCATTCCCTTCGTCATCATCAACCAATCCGGACAAGGACTTTGCCGGCGTCGACTTTGACCGGATAAGTTCTTAGATCGACGCAGACCGGCGCGCCCCTGGCAGCCCCTGTCTTGTAGTTGAAGCGGCCATTGTGCTTCGGGCACTCGATGATGTCGTCCATGACCAGCCCGTCGGCCAGATGCACCTTCTCATGCGTGCAAAGCCCGTCGGTGGCGAAATACTCGTCGTCGGGGCTGCGATAGATGGCAAAGGTGCGGCCGCCATGGTCGAAGCGCATCACGTCCTCTTCGTCGATGTCCTCGGCGTCACAGGCCTCGACCCAGTCGCTCATCTACGGCTCCCCCAATACTTGGCACCCTCGGCATGGGCTTGTCATTCGGCAGCCACCGCAGCGGTAGCGTTGTCGTTGTGGAAGTCCTCGCGATAGGGCCTCGCCGTCGGCGGCAGTTCGCGCTTGATGAAATAATCCTCATTGCGCAGCTGGCGCAGGAAAGCCGGTATCATCTCGCGGTAGCCCGCCAGGATGGACGATGTCGGCGCCGGCAGATCGTGCTTGATCAGTTCGTGCAGCCTGGGCAGCGCGTGATAGGGCACCATGGGAAACATGTGATGCTCGACATGGTAGTTCATGTTCCAGTAGATGAAGCGGCTTATCGGGTTCATGTAAACGGTGCGGCTGTTGAGCCGGTGATCGGTGACGTTTTCAGCCAGGCCGCCATGCTGCAGCAGGCCGACCATGACATGGTGCCACGCGCCGTAAAGCCTGGGCAGCCCGACAAGCATCAGCGGCAGGAACGAGCCGGTATAGAGCGCCAGCGCAATGGTCGCGGCATAGATTGTCGTCCAGATGCGGGCAATGCGAATTGCCTTCGGCTGCTCCTGGTCGGGAATGAAGGTTCTTTCGGCCGGACTGACGATACCGGCTGCATTGCGCAGCATGTCGCTCATCGCGTGCCAGGCGTCGAGAATGCCGACGAAGTTGAGCACCACGCGCAGCAGATCGGGCGGACGCATCACCGATATCTCCGGATCGCGGCCGACCATGATGGTATCGGTATGGTGGCGCGTATGGCTCCAGCGCCAGGTCACGGGATTGCGCATGATCATGAAGCAGGCGATCTGATAGACCACATCGTTCATCCACTGCGTCCTGAAGGCGGTGCCGTGGCCGCATTCGTGCCAGCGTGAATCGGTGGAGGAACCGTAGAGGACGCCATAGACGAAGAAGAACGGCACGCACCACCAGCTGCCCCAGAACCAGGCGGCGCCGGCGCCGCTGAGGATCATGGTGCCGAGCCAGATGATGGTATCGCGGATCGCCGGGCCGTCGGAGCGCTGCATCAGCTCCTTCATCTCCTTGCGCGGCACGTCGGTGTGATACCACTCGGCCGCCGCCAGCCCGCTCTCGACGGCAAGCTTCGCGTCGCGGCCGATCAGGCTGTAGTCGCGTCGGGACGCCGCTGCGGAGCTCGTATTCCCGGTTCGGAGTCCAATATCCACCATGGCGGAGGCCTCGATCATATTCGGTCAGCGTTCAAAATAACGCCGAGCCCTGATAGGCTCAATATCACAAAGATAGTTTCTATCATTTTCCATCAGAATGGTGTAAAAGGGCCAAACAGTGGAATGAGGCAGCGATGGCGAAACGGCCGACGATCACCGACCTGGCGCGCATTTCGGGGGTCAGCGTTGCCACCGTCGACCGGGTGCTGAACAACCGCTTGCCGGTGCGCGAAGAAACCGCGCGCCGCGTCTATGAGGCCGCGACCAGCATCGGCTATCACGCAGCCGGATTGATCAAGCAGCGGATGCGCCATGAATTGCCCGAATACCGGCTCGGGTTCCTGCTGTTGAGACGGGAGGACGTCTTCTACAGTGAATTTGCCCGCGAGCTTGAACTGGCGGTATCGCAGTCGCCGCGCTTTCGCGGCGTGGCCACCATCGACTTCGCCGCTTCGCTGGCGCCGGACGAGATCGTCGAGCGGATGCGCAAGCTGGCCGCCAAATCCAGGGCCGTCGCCCTGGTCGGGCCTGATCACCCGACGCTGACGGTCGCCGTCGAGGCTCTCAAAGCCAATGGCGTACCGGTGTTCTCCCTGCTTTCCGACTTTGCGTCCGGTATTCGCGAGGGCTATGTTGGCCTGGACAATCGCAAGGTCGGCCGCACCGCTGCCTGGATGATCTCGAAGGCCGCGAAGAGACCTGGCAAGGTTGCCCTCTTCGTCGGCAGCCATCGCTTCCATGGCCATGAGCTTCGCGAGATCGGTTTTCGCTCCTTCTTTCGCGAGCAGGCGCCGGAATTCACTCTCCTCGAGACGTTGGTCAATCTGGAAGCGAACCAGATCACGCATGATGCAATGATCGAGCTTCTGGCCCGCCACCCTGATCTCGCCGGTTGCTATGTCGCCGGTGGCGGCATGGAAGGCGCGATCTCGGCGCTGAGGGAGGCAAAGCCGGCTGAGATGCCGGCGGTCGTCTGCAACGAGATCACGCCCGACTCCCGCGCGGCGCTGGCAGATAATTTCCTGACCATGGTGATCTCGACGCCACTGGCGGCGCTTTGCCGCGAGCTTGTCGGGCTGATGGCGCATGCCATCGAGACCGGCGCTGCGAATGCGCCGGGCCAGACCTTTCTGCCCTTCGACATTTATCTGCCGGAAAACATCTGACGTCGCGGTCATCGGCGGCAGACATGATGTAATCTATCAGAACGCTTTCAGGCCTGGCTTGCGTTAGCGTCCGTCTAAAAGCGCTCGAAATGCCGAAAATCCATTCCTCATGGCGAAATCTCGCTTGACGCCCAAGCGAAATGGAATAAATATTTCACCAACTGAGAATTTTGGTTCTTTCGTTCCGGAAGATCTGTTTCAGGCAAATGCCTCCGGAACTAAAAATGGCAATCGGGAGAGAATTCCCTGCGAGATCGGGGATTCCGGGTAGATCGGTGCAGCCGGACACCAATGTGGAGGAGAAATAAAATGAAAAAACTGCTTTTGGGCGTCGCGTTCACGGCGCTGATGAGTTCGTCCGCCTTTGCTGCCAAGATCGGCGTGTCGATGGCGTTGTTCGACGACAATTTTCTCACCGTGCTGCGCAACGGCATGATTGAACAGGCCAAGGGCATGGACGGCGTCGAGCTGCAGGTGGAGGATGCGCAGAACGACGTCGCCAAGCAACTCGACCAGATCAAGAACTTCGCCGCCTCAGGCGTCGACGCCATCATCGTCAACCCGGTCGACACCTCGGCGACTCAGGCGATGTCGGACGCAGCCGCCGCTGCCAAGATTCCACTGGTCTATGTCAATCGCGAGCCGGTCAACGTCGACACGCTGCCCGAAAACCAGGCCTTCGTCGCCTCGAACGAAGCCGATTCCGGCACGCTCGAGACCAAGGAGGTCTGCCGCCTGTTCAAGGAGGCCGGCAAGACTGAAGCCAACGTCTATGTGATCATGGGCGAGCTGTCGAATCAGGCAGCGGTGCAGCGCACCAAGGACATTGACGACGTGATCGCCACGCCGGAGTGCAGCTTCATCAAGATCATCGACAAGCAGACGTCGAACTGGAAGCGCGAAGAAGCGCAGAACCTGATGACCAACTGGCTGTCGACCGGCAAGCCGTTCGACGGCGTCATCGCCAATAATGACGAAAGCGCCATCGGCGCCATCCAGGCGATGAAGGCCGCCAACATCGACATGAAGTCGGTTGTCGTCGGCGGGGTCGACGCTACCCAGGATGCGCTTGCCGCGATGCAGGCGGGCGACCTCGATGCGACGGTGTTCCAGGACGCGGCCGGCCAGGGTGCCGGCGCGCTTGACGCAGCGCTCAAGCTGGCGAAGGGCGAGAAGGTCGAGCACAAGGTCTACATCCCGTTCCAGCTGGTCACGCCGGCAAATATCGACAAGTTCCTGAAGAAGAACTGAGGCGGACCTGTCCGATACGGAGCGGCGCGCCAAAGTAAGACAGCGCCGCTCCGCTTTTTCCCTCTCGGCCTGAACAGCGCCGAGTGGAGACCGTGGCTGACGGAGGAAGCACGATTGGCACAGACATCTCACGGCGTCGGCGGGCTCAGCTATGATGCGAAACGGCGCGCATGGCCGGCCGAATTCAACGTCTTCCTGGCGCTCGTCATCCTGGTCGGCGCTTTCGAGCTGATCGGCCGGGTTTTCCTGGGCGACAGCTTCCTGTTCAACACCCGCGACAATATCGATGCGATCTTCAACGAAGCGCGCCTGCAGATCATCATCCTGCAGGTGTCGATAGTCGGCATCATTGCCATCGGCGTGACGCAGGTGATCATTACCGGCGGCATCGACCTGTCCTCAGGTTCGATCGTCGGCGCCACGGCGATGATAGCCATGAGCTTCGCCCAGGTGGCGACCGTCAATGGCAACCCGAACCCGAAGGCGATGTTCATCGCCCAGGGCTGGACCGACCTGCCGGTGATCGTGCCCGTGCTGGTCGCGATCGGCTGCGGCCTGCTTGCCGGCCTGGTCAACGGCGCTTTGATCGCCTACACGCGCATCCCGCCGTTCATCGCCACGCTCGGCATGATGGTCACCGCGCGCGGCATCGCCAAATGGTGGTCAAAGGGGCAGCCGATCTCGTTTCCGACCGAGAGTTTCGCCGTCATCGGCAAGGGGCTGATGCCGGTCATCATTTTCATATCGCTCGCAGTGCTGTTCCAGCTGATCCTGAGTTACACCAAATATGGCAAGCACTGCTATGCAATCGGCTCCAATGAGGACGCCGCGCGCATGTCCGGCATCAACATCGCCAACCACAAGATCCTCGTCTACGTCATTGCCGGCGTCCTCGCCGCGCTCGCCGCCGTGGTGCTGAGCTCCAAGAATCTCACCGCCCAGGCCGGCATGGGTGTAATGTACGAGCTCGACGCGATCGCCATGGCGGTTATCGGCGGCGTCTCGCTGTCGGGCGGCCGCGGTTCGATTATCGGGACAGTGATCGGCTCGCTGATCTTCGGCGTCATCATCTCCGGCTTCACCTTTCTGCGCCTCGACGCCTATTATCAGGAGATGGTCAAAGGCGTGATCATCGTCGGCGCAGTCGTTCTCGACCAGTGGCGCCAACGCCTGCGGGCAATGAGGGCTTGATCATGTCGGACATCGTCCTGAAAACCGAAAACCTGACCAAGTATTATGGCGGCGTCCATGCGCTGGAGGGTGCCGACTTCGAGCTGCGCAAGGGCGAGCATGTCGCCATCATGGGCGACAATGGCGCCGGCAAATCGACCTTCGTACGCCAGATCACCGGCGTCGAGCAGCGCACCAGCGGCAGGATGTGGTTCGACGGCAAGGAAGTGAATTTTGCCGGCCCCATCGAAGCCCGCGAGGCGGGCATCGAGACGGTGTTCCAGAACCTGGCGCTCGCCGACGACCTCGACGTGCCGTCGAACCTGTTCCTCGGCCGCGAGCGGGTGCTTTTCAATCTCGGGCCCTTCTCGATCCTCGATCGCAAGTTCATGCGCAAGGCGACCGAGGCAGCCTTGGTCCGGACAGCGGTCAAGATCCCCAATCTTTCCAACACCATCCGTCATATGTCGGGCGGCCAGCGCCAGTGCGTAGCAATTGCCAGAACCGCGACCTTTGCTTCCAAGCTCATCATCATGGATGAGCCGACGGCGGCACTCGGCGTGCAGGAGACGATGCAGGTCGAAAACATCATCCGCACGCTGAAGGAGAATGGCGAACCGCTGATCCTGATCTCTCACAACATGCGCCAGGTGTTCGACCTGGTCGACCGCATCGTCGTTTTCCGGCGCGGCCGCATCGTCGCCAATTTGCGCAAGCAGGACACCGACGGCAACGATATCGTCTCCTACATCACCGGCGCCAAGACCGGGCAGGCGGAACTTGCGGCGTAACGGCCAACGCCGAGCCACAGGCGCTAACACGCCCTCCCTTCCGAACCATTCTCAAAGGAAAACTCTTCATGCCTCTTCGCTTTGCTCTTCTCGGTGCCGGCCGTATCGGCAAGGTCCATGCTCGCGCCGTCGGTTCCAATCCTGAGGCCAGGCTGGTCGCAGTTGCCGACGCCTTCGAGAAGGCGGCGACCGATCTGGCCTCTGCCTATGGCGCCGAAGTGCGCAGCATCGATGCCATCGAGAAGGCCGGCGATATCGATGCGGTCGTCATCTGCACGCCGACCGATACCCATGCCGATCTGATCGAACGCTTCGCCAAAGCGGGTAAAGCGATTTTCTGCGAAAAGCCGATCGACCTCGACGCCGCCCGGGTGGAACGTTGCCTGGCCGTCGTCGACAAGGCCGGCGCCACCCTGATGGTCGGCTTCAACCGCCGCTTCGATCCGCATTTTGCCGCCGTGCGCAAGGCGATCGACGACGGCGCCATCGGCACTGTCGAAATGGTGACAATCACCTCGCGCGATCCCGGCCCGCCGCCGCTCGACTATATCGGCCGCTCGGGCGGCATCTTCCGCGACATGACCATTCATGATTTCGACATGGCGCGCTTCCTGCTCGGCGAGGAGCCGGTGGCGGTCAGCGCGCATGCTTCGGTGCTGGTCGACAAGAAGATCGGCGAGGCCGGCGACTTCGACAGCGTCAGCGTCATCCTCGAAACTGCCTCCGGCAAGCAATGCGTTATCTCCAACTCACGCCGCGCCACCTACGGCTACGACCAGCGCATCGAGGTGCATGGCTCGAAAGGCATGATTGCGGCCGAGAACCAGCGGCCGGTGTCGATCGAACTGGCCAATGAGAAAGGCTATACGCGGCCGCCGCTGCACGATTTCTTCATGACCCGTTATCTCGACGCCTATGCTAACGAGATCGCTGCCTTCATTGCGGCAGCGACGTCAGGCAAGAAGGCGACGCCGAGCGGCAAGGACGGGCTGGTGGCGCTCAGGCTGGCGGATGCGGCGCTGAAATCGGCCAAGGAAGGCAAGACCATCCGCCTCGACAAAACAATCTGACTATCAAGCACAGGAGCAAGGCGATGAACGGTTCAGCCGGTCGCAATTCCGAAACACGCGCCATCGTCACCGGCGGCGCACAAGGCATCGGCTTTGCCGTCGCCGAAGCGCTGGCCGATGAGGGCTGCCGGGCGCTGGCGCTGATCGGCCGCTCGCAGGAGAAGGGCGACAAGGCTGTCGCCATCCTCAAGGGGGCAGGCGTCGATGCCATCTTCATCAGCGCCGACGTCTCAAAAGTGGCCGACTGCAAGCGTGCGGTCGAAACGGCGATTGGCCATTTTGGTACCGTCAACGCGCTGGTCAACGCCGCTGCCACCTCGGCTCGCGGCTCGCTGGTCGAGACCTCCGAGGATCTGTTCGACCAGATATTCCAGACCAATGTGCGCGGCCCGTTTTTCCTGATGCAGGGCGTGGTGGCGCATTTGCTGGCGCGCCAGGTACCGGGCTCGATCGTCAACGTGCTGTCGATGTCGGCGCATTGCGGCCAGTCGTTCCTGGCGCCCTATTCGTCGAGCAAGGGAGCGCTGGCGACACTCACCAAGAATGTCGCCAATGCCTATCGCGGCAATCGCATCCGCTGCAATGCGGTGCTGCCCGGCTGGATGGACACCGAGGGCGAGGCGATCGTGCAGAAGAAATGGCACGACGCGCCGGAGGACTGGTTGGAGAAGGCCGAAGCCGCGCAGCCGATGGGCCAATTGGTGAAGCCGGCGCAGCTTGCCCGGTTGATCAGCTATATGATCAGCCCGCAGTCCGGCGTCATGACCGGGTCGCTGGTCGACTACGATCAGAGCATCGCCGGGGCGTCACCGGAATAACGCCGGCAAGTCTAGCGGAACGCCGCCCATCACTTCGTCATCCACGGGCAGAGCAAGGAGCGCAGCGACGCGGCGCAGACCCGAGGATCCATGCCGTGACATCTAGGCGTCGCTACAATGCAGAATTTAGTTCCGCAGCACTCCTTGGCCAAGGCAACGGCATGGATCCCAGGGTCTCCGCGACGGAGCTCCGCTCCTGCTTCGCCCTGGGATGACGAAGTTCGGGGGGCTTCAGCCAATCGCGAATGGGCTGGAGTAAACCTCCTCCTCACCAGGCACGTGACAAGCGCATCCGCATCGACTATATCAGCCCTCATGATCAACCTGACCGCCACATATTGGTACTTTTTGAGCTCGCTGGCGGCGGGAGGATTGCGCTCGATCTGAAGATTGCAGCAATAACATCCGAACAGCCGCCAGACCTGGCGGCTTTTTTGTTTCAGCCGGCAGGTCTCCCAATCAGGAGCAGAAGCCGTGTTGACGACCACAGACGATCTTCGGGTCAAGGAAATCAGAGAACTGAGCACACCCGACGAGGTGATGCGGGAAATACCGCGCACGCTGACGGCGACGCGCACCGTTGCCGCATCACGCAATGCCATCCACGCCGTGCTGACCGGCGCCGACGATCGGCTGGTGGTCGTCGTCGGCCCCTGTTCGATCCACGACCCGGCCGCCGCCGTAGACTATGCCAGCCGTTTGGCATCGCTGCGTGAAAGCCTGTCGGACCGGCTGGAGATCGTGATGCGGGTTTATTTCGAGAAACCGCGCACGACGGTCGGCTGGAAGGGCCTGATCAACGATCCCGACCTCGACGGCAGCTTCAACATCGACAAGGGGTTGCGGATGGCCCGCAACGTGCTCTCCGCCGTCAACAATCTCGGCCTTCCGGCGGCCACCGAATTCCTCGACATGGCCACCCCGCAATATATTGCCGACCTCGTCGCCTGGGGCGCGATCGGCGCACGCACGACAGAGAGCCAGATCCATCGCGAGCTGGCGTCAGGCCTGTCCTGCCCGGTCGGCTTCAAGAACGGCACCGACGGCAATCTGCGGATTGCCGCCGAAGCGGTGAAGTCCGCCGCCCAGCCGCATCATTTCATGGCGGTGACAAAGGGCGGGCGCAGCGCCATCGCGACGACCACCGGCAACGAGGACTGCCATGTCATCCTGCGCGGCGGTATTGTGCCGAATTATGACGCGGCAAGCATTGCTGCTGCCTGCGCTGAGCTCGGCCGGATCGGCGTGGCGCCGCGGCTGATGATCGATGTCAGCCACGCCAACAGCAGCAAGAAGCCGGAAAACCAGCCGCTGGTGGCGGCTGACATGGCGGGCCAGATCGCGGCGGGCGACGAGCGCATCGTCGGCATCATGATCGAGAGCAACCTCGTCGCCGGCCGGCAGGACGTCGTGCCCGGCAAGCCGCTCGTCTATGGCCAGAGCATCACCGACGGCTGTATCGACTGGGAAACCACCGAAACGGTGCTGCACGGCCTTGCCGACGCCGTCGAGCAGCGCCGGTCGGCGAGACGTGCCATGATCGCCGATCGCCCGGGAGCCGCGTGAGCACTTCTCCTTCTCCCCTTGTGGGAGAAGGTGGATCGGCGCGCAGCGCCGAGCCGGATGAGGGGTGCTGGAAGAAACTCGGCGCAAAAATATTGAGGGATTTTAAGCGGTTATTTCTTCGCTGTAGCGATCCGTCCAACACCCCTCATCCGACCGAGCTTCGCTCGGCCACCTTCTCCCACAAGGGGAGAAGGGGAGACCAGCGCGGGCTTACTACCGCACCGCAATCCAGCGCTGTTCCGCGAACGAGCGCGCCATCGCGTGCACCGTGCGCTCGATCTCCAGGCCTTCGTCGAAATCGATGATCCGCGCCGGCTTGCCGGCAAGCCGCGTCAACAGCTCCCGGCATTCGATGATCTTGAGATCATTAAAGCCAAGGCCGTGACCGGGCGCCGGCAGGAAGGCGTCATAAGGCTTATGATGCGGCGCCACCAGGATGGTGCGGTAGCCTTGCTCGGTCGGCCGGTCGGCCGTCAGATAGAGTTGGAACTCATTCATCCGCTCCTGGTCGTACAGGATCGAGCCCTTCGAGCCAAAAATCTGGATGGCGATCCGGCCTTTGCGGCCCCAAGCCGAACGGTTGACCAGCAGCGTGCCGGCGATGCCGTTTTCGAGATGCATCAGGATGCTGGCGATGTCGTAGGTCTCGACCGCGCGGCGCCCGCCCGAGGCGACGCGGCGGTCGGCATAGGGTTTGGCCATGTCGCACATGACGCGGGCAACGCGGCCGAACAGTACGGCGATGAGCGACAGCGGGTGCACGGCGAAATCGTCGAGCGCGCCGTAGCCGGACGCCGCCTCGTGCTTCCAGAAGAACAGCGCCTCCGGATCGGCCATGAAGTCCTCGTCCATCTCGATACGCAGATGGTTGACCTCGCCGATGATCTTCTCGTCGAGCAGCGCGCCGATATGGCGGATCGCTGGGTTCTGAATATAGTTATAGCCGAGCGCGGCCACCTTGCCGGACTTTTGGGCCGCCGCAGCCATTGCTTGCGCCTCGGCGAAGCTCGGCGCCATCGGTTTTTCACACCACAGATGCTTGCCGGCTTCGAGGATGGCGATGGCCATTTCCGGGTGGAACTGGTTCGGCGTGGTCAGCGAGATGACATCGACTTCCGGGTCGTCGACGACAGCGCGCCAATCGCCGGAGGCCTTGGCGAAGCCGAATTCGCTGGCACGGCGTTTGGCAAGATCCTCGTTGACCTCGCCCAGATGGACCAGCCTTGGCTTGGCCACTTCGGGAAAGACGGTGCCGACCGCGTTCCAGGCAATGGCGTGGCACTTGCCCATGAAACCCGTGCCGATAAGACCTACCCCGACCATCCGCTTGCCTCCCTGTGTGCAAAATTTGTGTGGATGAATTAGTCCATTTTGTCTGCAGATGGAACGCTTGTCTCATTTTTTATGGTGTTCTTGCACAGGCCCGCTATGATGGGGCACAGAGGGAACCAGACGATGAGCCTGGGCGGAGCGACGATGGACGAACGGGTGCCGCGCGATTTCGAGACGCTGCGGGCGACGATCCTGGAGCGGCGCCACAGCCTGCCGAAACGTATCGCCCAGATCGCCGCCTATGCGCTCGACAACCCAGACGATATCGCCTTCGGCACCGCTGCCAGCATCGCCGCTTCCGCCGGTGTCCAGCCTTCGACCCTGATCCGCTTTGCCCAGCAGCTTGGTTTTGATGGTTTCACCAGCCTGCAGTTGGTGTTTCGCGAGCGCCTGCGCGAGCGCAACTCATCCTATGATGAAAGGCTGGCGGCATTGCGCGCCAAGGCCGAGGAAGGCGCCGGCCACCGCGCGATTTTCGACGGTTTTGTTGCCGCAGCCAGTACCTCGCTCAACGACATTTCGCGCACGCTGAATGAAGACCATTTCGAAGATGCGATCACCGTGTTGGCCAAGGCCGAAACCATTTACGTGCTGGCCAAGCGGCGCTCCTACCCGGTCGCCTCCTATATCGCCTATGCATTGGGCAAGCTCAAGATCCGCAACCAGCTGATCGAATCGGCCGCCGGCCTCAATGCAGAGATGATCGGCTTTGCCTCTCCAAGGGACGCCGTGATCGCCATCAGCTTTTCGCCCTATGCCCCGGCCACCATCGAGGAGGCGCGCGTCATTTCGGAGCAAGGCGTGCCGATCGTGGCGATTACCGACAGCTCCTTTTCGCCACTCGCCCAATTCGCCAGGGTCTGGTTCGAGGTCGCCGAGGCCGATTTCGCCGGCTTCCGCTCGCTGTCGGCGACGATGGCTTTGGCTATGGCGCTGACCGTCGCGGTCGGCGAGAAGCGGCGCGATACTGGCAAGAAGCGCAAGCCTTAGATCACCTCTATTGCGGTTTCGCCTTCTGCCGAAAGCCGCGCTGCGTCGCGGGCAGGCGGCGACCCGAACTGGCGGGCATACTCCCGGCTGAACTGGGAAGCACTCTCATAGCCGACGGCGAAGGCGACACGTGCGACGTTGCCCGGCTGGGCAATCAGCAGATGGCGGGCTTCCAGCAAGCGGATTTGCTTTTGATACTGGATTGGGCTCATGGCCGTCGCCGCCTTGAAGTGACGATAAAACGCAGCACTGCTCATACGGGCAATCTCGGCCAGATCGCCGACCCGGACCGGCTGATGGGGATGCGAACGGATCCAGGCGATCGCCCGGCCAATCCGGGACAGATGGCCATCGGCGCGCGCAAGTTCACGAAGCTTTCCGCCTTGGGGGCCTTGCAGGAGCCGAAACAGCATCTCTCGCTCGATCATGGTCGCGAGCACGGAAATCTCCGCTGGCCGGTCAAGCAGCCGCATCATTCGACGCAACGCGTCGAGCAGATCGTCATCAGCGGGAGAGGTGGAGAAACTGTCGCCACTGAGGGCCGGCGCGTGCTCGACGAGGAGCGCGGCGACGGCCTGCAGGTCAAGGGTCAAGCCAATGGCCAGGTAAGGACGCGCCGCGCTCGCTTCGATTATCTGGCTGATGGTGGGCGTCTCGACAGTATAGATGAAATAGCTGGCCGGATTGTAACGAAGAGCTCGGTCGCCGATCAGAACCGTCTTCGCGCCCTGCAGTACGAATAAGATCCCCGACCCCCACACCCCTGACAATGGCGGCGTGGCGACTTCGCTGCGGCCGATCGAAACGCGGGGAACCGCCGTTCTTGTTCGTCGCCCGCGCGCATGGCGGCCGGCGATCTCGATCAACTCCTGCAGCGCCTTGCTCATTGCGCCAGCATCGCGCATTCGCACCGGCGGCGCAACAGCGTGAGAGGATTAGGCAAGAGCCGGAGAATTTCCGGCGCGCAACGCCCGCTGCCTCGCACCATTTGTGGGTCTTCCACAAGAAAAATGGAGACACCGATTATGAGAACATCGAAAAGCGCGCTGGTGACCGGCGCCAACAAGGGTATAGGCCATGAAATCGCCCGGCGACTGGCGACCATGGGCTTCAAGGTCTGGCTCGGCGCCAGGAGCGCCGAACGCGGCATGGCGGCGGCGCAGGCATTGCGCGCCGAAGGCCTCGACGTGGAGTGGCTTGAGCTGGACGTCACGCGGGATGACAGGGTGAAGGCGGCAGCCGAGGCATTCAGGCAGGCCAGCCCCTGCCTCGACGTGCTGGTGAACAACGCCGGCGTCGCCATCAATTACGACCTGCCGCCGAGCCAGCAGCGGATCGCCGACATCCAGGCCACCTACGACGTCAATGTCTTCGGCCCGATCCGCGTGACCCAGGCATTCCTGCCGCTGCTGCTAGCAGCACCTGCTGCCCGGATCGTGATGGTGAGCAGCTCCACCGGGTCCATCGGCCGGGCGCTCGATCCCGCCACTGCGAACCACGCCGTTAACATGATGGGCTACGGCAGCTCCAAGACAGCCTTGAATGCCATCACGGTGGCGTTCGCCAGGGAGCTCGCGCCCCAAGGCATCAAGGTCAACGCCGCGGCGCCCGGCTACACTGCCACCGATCTCAACGGGTATAAAGGTCACCGCACGGTGCAGCAGGCGGCCGAGATCGTCATTCACCTGGCGACCTTGGACGCCGATGGCCCGACCGCCGGGTTCTTCAACGATGATGGCCCGCTTCCTTGGTAAATCAGCTGGTTTCAGCGGTAGATACTTGACGTTCGTCTGACTTCAAAGTTTCTGAACGCGCGAGCCTTGCACAGCACTTTTCAGCTTTGGGAATGCTCGTTCCATATTGACTATGGATTGGAATTATTATTTCATATTGCTGGCGCCACGCTGCCGCTCGCGCGTGTTACCCAAGACAACAAAGCCGATGGGAGGTTCGAATGGGCGAAGCCGTGGAAGCGAAATATTCGCCGCTCGACATTATCACGATCGGCCGCGCTTCCGTCGATCTCTACGGCCAGCAGATCGGCTCGCGCCTCGAGGACATTACTTCCTTTGCCAAGTCGGTCGGCGGCTGTCCGGCCAATATCGCGGTCGGTACTGCCAGGCTCGGCCTGCGCTCGGCGCTGCTCACCCGCGTCGGCAATGAGCAGATGGGCCGCTTCATCCGCGAGCAGCTGACCCGCGAGGGCGTTTCGGTCCAAGGCCTCAAGACCGATCCGGAGCGGCTGACCGCCCTGGTGCTGCTGTCGGTCGAGGATGAAGGCGTCTCGCCGATGATCTTCTATCGCAGCGATTGCGCCGACATGGCGCTTTCGAAAGACGATATCGATGAGGCGTTTATCGCTTCGGCACGCGCGGTCGTCGTCACCGGCACGCATTTTTCACGGCCCAACAGCGACGCCGCCCAGCGCAAGGCGATCCGTGTCATGAAAGCCAAGGGCGGCAAGGTGGTGTTCGACATCGACTACCGCCCCAACCTCTGGGGTCTCGCCGGCCACGCCGAAGGCTTCGAGCGCTATGTGAAATCCGACCGCGTCTCGGCGCAGTTGAAGACGGTGCTGCCCGATTGCGATCTCATCGTCGGCACCGAAGAGGAAATCATGATCGCCTCGGGCGCAGACGATTGCCTGAGCGCGCTGAAAACCATCCGCTCGCTGTCGGCGGCAACCATCGTGCTGAAACGCGGCGCCATGGGCTGCATCGTCTATGACGGGCCGATCAGCGACGACCTCGAGGACGGTATCGTCGGCAAGGGATTTCCAATCGAGGTCTACAATGTGCTCGGCGCCGGCGACGCCTTCATGTCGGGCTTCCTGCGCGGCTGGCTCGGCGAGGAAAGCCTGGCGACGGCGGCGACCTGGGCCAATGCCTGCGGCGCCTTTGCCGTGTCGCGGCTGCTCTGCGCACCGGAATACCCGACTTTCGAGGAATTGCAGTTCTTCCTGAAAAACGGCAGCAAGCATCTGGCGCTGCGCAAGGACGAGGCGATCAATCACATCCATTGGGCGACCACGCGCCGGCGCGACATCCCCTCGCTGATGGCGTTCGCCTGCGACCACCGCGTCCAGCTGGAGGATGTCGCGGCAAAAGCCGGCGCCGATCCGTCGCGAATCCCAGCTTTCAAGGTGCTGACGGTCAAGGCTGCGGCCAAGGTTGCGGCTGGCCGCGCCGGCTACGGCATGCTGCTCGACGAAAAATACGGACGCGAGGCGATGTTCGAATTCGCCCACCATTCCTTCGCCTGGCTCGGCCGGCCGGTCGAGTTGCCGGGTTCGCGGCCGCTTCGCTTCGAGTTCTCGCAAGACATAGGTTCGCAACTGACCGAATGGCCGGTCGACCACTGCATCAAGTGCCTGTGCTTCTATCATCCCGACGATCCCGCGGCGCTGAAGAGCGAACAGCAGCAGAAACTGCGCGCTTTGTTCGAGGCCGCGCGGAAAGTGGGCAGAGAACTTCTGGTCGAGATCATCGCCGGCAAGCACGGCAGGCTCGACGACATGACCATCCCGCGCGCGCTCGAGGAACTCTACGCACTCGGCATCAAGCCCGATTGGTGGAAGCTCGAACCGCAGGCATCGGCCGGCGCATGGGCAAAGATCGAGGCGGTGATCCTGAAGAACGATCCGTGGTGCCGCGGGATTGTGCTGCTTGGCCTCGAAGCGCCGCAGGACGAATTGGAAGCGGCCTTTGCTGCCACCGCCAAGGCGTCTATCGTCAAGGGCTTTGCCGTCGGCCGCACCATCTTCATCAACGCGGCCGAACAATGGCTTGCCAGCAAGATGTCAGACGATGAAGCGGTTGCCGACATGGCATCTCGCTTCGAGAGACTGACCGAGGCATGGCTTGCGGCGCGCGGCCGCAAAGCGGCATAAGAAGGCGCGGCATAAGGACTGCGGAGGAACCGACATGACCAAGACAATCCGCCTGACGATGGCGCAGGCGCTGACCCGCTTTCTTGCTCGACAGATGACCGAGATGGACGGGAGGAAAGTGCCGATCTTCGGCGGCGTCTGGGCGATCTTCGGCCACGGCAATGTCGCCGGCGTCGGCGAGGCGCTCTACCAGGTTCGCGACGAACTGCCGACCTTCCGTGCCCATAACGAGCAGGCAATGGCGCATGCGGCGATCGCCTACGCCAAGGCCAATTTCCGCCGTCGCTTCATGGCCGCGACCAGTTCGATCGGCCCCGGCGCGCTCAACATGGTGACCGCTGCGGCACTTGCGCATGTAAACAGGTTGCCTGTCCTGTTTCTGCCCGGCGACGTCTTCGCCAATCGCATTCCCGATCCCGTCCTGCAGCAGGCCGAGGATTTTTCCGACGGCACGGCGACGGTCAATGACTGCCTCCGCCCGGTGTCGCGCTATTTCGACCGCATCACGCGGCCGGAGCAGATCATGCCGGCGCTCAACCGCGCCATGCAGGTGCTGACCGATCCCGCCGAATGCGGCCCGGTGACGCTGGCGCTGTGCCAGGACGTGCAGGCCGAGGCCTATGACTACCCCGAGAGTTTCTTTGCCGAGCGACTCTGGACGCCGCGACGGCAGCGCCCGGACCGCAACGAACTGGCGGCCGCAGTCGCGGTACTCAAAGCGGCGAAAAAGCCGCTGGTGATCGCGGGCGGCGGCGTACTCTATTCGCAGGCATCCGAGGAGTTGGCAAAACTGGTGCAAGGCGCCGGCGTTCCAGTTTGTGAGACGCAAGGCGGCAAATCCTCGCTCCCGGACGATCATCCGTTGAACATGGGCGCGGTCGGCGTTACCGGCACTTCGGCGGCCAACAGGCTGGCCAAAGAGGCCGACGTCGTGCTTGCCGTCGGCACCAGACTGCAGGATTTCACCACCGGCTCCTGGGCATTGTTCAAGCATGCCGGCAGGACCATCATCGGGCTCAACGTGCAGCCTTTTGACGCCGGAAAGCACCAGGCGCTGCCGCTGGTCGCCGATGCGGCGGAAGGGCTCGCCGAACTCGCTGCGGCGCTGAAAGGCTGGAAAGCCCCTTCAGGCTGGACCGACAATGCGATCACGGGCAAGAAGAACTGGCAAGCGGATGCCGACAAGGTGACGGCGTCGACCAATGCCGCCTATCCGTCCGACGCGCAAGTGATCGGCGCAGTACAGCGCGCCATGGGCTCCGGCGTGGTACTGCTTCATGCCGCCGGCGGCTTGCCCGGCGAATTGCACAAGCTATGGCAGGCGGGCGCGCCCGGCTCCTATCACGCAGAATACGGCTTCTCGACAATGGGCTACGAAATCGCCGGCGGGCTTGGCGTCAAGATGGCCAAGCCGGACGAAGAGGTCGTGGTGATGATCGGCGACGGCTCTTACCTGATGCTCAATTCCGAGATCGCGACCTCGGTGATGCTCGGCCTCAAGCTGACCATCGTGCTGCTCGACAACCGCGGCTATGGCTGCATCAACCGGTTGCAGATGGCGACCGGCGGCGCCAACTTCAACAATCTGCTGAAGGACGCCCGTCACGAAACCTTGCCCGAGATCGACTTCGCCGCGCATGCTGCGAGCATGGGTGCGATTGCCGAAAAAGTGCCATCGATCGCCGGGCTGGAAACGGCGCTGGCGCAAGCGAAGAAGAACACGCGAACGACCGTGCTGGTCATCGACACCGACCCGCTGGTTTCGACCGAGGCCGGTGGAAGCTGGTGGGATGTCGCAGTGCCGGAAGTCTCGGCACGGCCGCAAGTGAATGCGGCGCGCAAGAAATACGAGGAAGCGCTGAGCGGGCGGGTTCTTTAGCCATCCGCGAACGCGCCTCGAATGTCTGAAACTGGAGTGACGACTTGAAAGCCAAACTGGGCATGTCCCCCATTGCATGGTGGAACGACGATCTTGCCGAACTCAGCGATGATGTGTCGCTGGAGGAGTGCCTGCGCCAGTCGCGCTCGGCTGGCTTCACCGGCATGGAAATGGGCCGCCGCTTTCCCAACGATCCGGAGATCATGCTGCCGATCCTGAGAGAGGCCGACGTGACGCTTTGCGGCGGTTGGTTCTCCGGGACGCTGGTCAATGAGGATATATCGGGGAATAAGGATCGCATCCAGCCGATGATCGACCTGTTCAAGGCGGTGAATGCGCCCTGCATCGTCTATGGTGAAGTCGGCCGCTCCATCCAGGGCGACCGCTCCAAGCCGCTCGCCACCAAGCCGAGGCTTTCGGACGATGAGATGAAAGCCTACGCCCGGCGGCTCACGCAGTTCGGCGAATGGTGTGCAGAGCAAGGCATGCCGCTCTCCTACCATCATCATATGGCGGCAGTAGTTGAGACCGAGCCGGAGCTCGACGCTTTCATGCGCTATTCGGGCGAAGGCATTCCGCTGCTGCTCGACGCCGGTCACCTGGCCTTTGCCGGCGGCGATGTGCTGCGCGCGATAAACAACCACCACCGGCGCATCAACCACGTGCATGTGAAGGACGTACGCATGGAGGTGATCCAAAAGCTGGATCGCAACAAGCAATCGTTCCTCGACGCGGTGGCACTTGGCGCCTTCACCGTGCCGGGAGATGGCTCGCTGGATTTTGGCGCCATCGTCCAGAGGCTCGCCGACCATGGCTATGAAGGCTGGTTCGTGGTCGAGGCCGAGCAGGATCCGAAGAAGAACCCGCCGCTCAAGATGGCGCAGGTCGGCTACAAGGAATTGATGCGGGCTATGACGGCGGCCGGCTATACGGTGGAGACACAGGGCTTTCCCAATGCTTGAGAGTTCGCAAGGAAAGGTGTTGATCCGATGAAAGACTCCGAGCACCCGTTTTTCCGGCCGCTGTGGCGGCGCGTCGCCGTTGTCGCGGTCTGCCTGGTCTGGTCGGTGATCGAATTCGCCACCGGCACGCCGTTCTGGGGCGTGATCGCGCTCGGCTTCGCCGGCTATGCCGTCTGGCAGTTTTTCTACCTCTACAAGCCGGCTGACGAGGACGAGCCATCGGCAGACGCCAAACCGAAGGAATGACCATGTCGAAACTGCTCGTCAAAGCCAATAAGGGCCACGGCCGCATCGCCCATGTGACGCCGCAAAGCGCCGGCTGGACCTATGTCGGCTTCGATCTGCATCGGCTCAGGCCCGGCGAGAGCGCTTCCGGGCAAACCGCGGATCGTGAGGTCTGCCTGGTGTTCGTCACCGGCAAGGGCAAGGCCAAGGCCGGCGGCAAGGATCTCGGCTTGCTCGGCGAACGCATGTCGCCGTTCGAGGGCAAGCCGTGGTCGGTCTATGTGCCGCAGGGGTCGGAGTGGTCGGTGAGCGCCGATACCGATCTCGAACTTGCCGTCTGTTCGGCGCCAGGACTGGGCGGCGGTCTGCCGGTCCGTGTCATCGGGCCCGACGATCTCGGCCAGGAGGTTCGCGGCAAAGGCACCAACACGCGCTATGTCACCAACATCCTGCCGGAGGGCAAGCCGGCCGATTCCTTGCTGGTGGTGGAGGTCATCACACCCGGCGGCCACACATCGAGCTATCCGCCGCACAAGCACGACCAGGACAATCTGCCGGCTGAATCCTATCTCGAGGAGACCTATTACCACCGTCTCAACCCGCCACAGGGCTTTGCTTTCCAGCGCGTCTACACCGATGCCGACGAGAACGGTGCTCGTTCGCTCGACGAGGCGATGGCGATCGAGGATGGCGACGTCGTGCTGGTCCCCAAGGGTTATCACCCCTGCGCAGCCTGCCACGGCTATGATCTCTATTATCTCAACGTCATGGCCGGACCGAAGCGGACGTGGAAATTCCACAACGCGCCCGAGCACGAATGGCTGATGAAGGCCTAACAGGTTTTTCGCTTCGCCTTCATCCGCTGGTCCAAGGCGAAAAAATCGTCGGCTAATGACCCGCCTGGACAACTTTGTTATCAGAAGCAATCACCAGCTTCGTCATTTCGTCATGCAAATCGCCTATGGGCAGCGGGGCTGACGAGGAACTTCGATGCGCTACGCGATCTATTTCACCCCCCGACAAGACGAACCGCTGGCACGGATCGCCGCCAACTGGCTCGGCCGCGACCCATTCGGTGCCGCCACAAAGCCGGTCGAGGCTGCGGGCGAGTTGTCGGCGGCAGAAGTTGCCTTCCATACCGCCTCGGCGCGCCGCTATGGCTTTCATGCGACACTGAAGGCGCCCTTCAGACTGGCCTCCACCGAGACGGAAACCTCGCTTCGTGCAGCACTCGACGATTTTGCCGAGGCGACGCCGGTGGTTACGATCCCGCGCCTCGTCGTCAGCCAGATCGACGGCTTCTTCGCGCTGTTGCCGGAAGCACCGCTGCCGGCGCTCAACCGCTTCGCCGACGACGTGGTGCGCGACTTCGACCGCTTCCGCGCGCCGTTGACGGAAGCCGAGATCGAACGGCGCAGCCCCGATTCGCTGAAGCCCGACGAGTTCCGCAATCTCTGCCAGTGGGGCTATCCCTATGTCTTCGAGACGTTTCGCTTCCATATGACGCTGTCCGGCCGGGTGTCGTCACAGGAAAGCCCTCGTCTTCGCCTAGCAATCGACAGCCTGTTTGCGGACGTGCTGCAACGGCCGGTGGCGGTGGACGCGCTGACGCTGTTTGTGGAAACTGAACCGGGCGCACCGTTCATGGTGCTGTCCCATCACGCGCTCGGGCGCCGCCCGGCCAGAAGAACTGCCTGACCAGAAGAACTGCCTAAATGACTATTTGTTCTAACCGCATTTGTACGACGCCAATTGGTTCCAGTTGGCTGCAAAATCCTGCAAGGACTGCTTGAAATGACCGCCGAGACTGTTCTTGACAACGCCCGGATCGTGCTCGCCGACCAGATCGTCGAAGGGTCGATCGTGCTGCGCGACGGCATGATCGCCGCCATCGATGCCGGACCCGGCCGCAGCGGCGAGGACATGGGCGGCGACTTCATCATCCCTGGCCTGGTCGAGCTCCACACCGATCATCTCGAAGGCCATTACGCGCCGCGGCCGAAAGTGCGCTGGAACCCGATCGCAGCTGTGCTCGCGCATGACGCGCAGGTGGCGACCGCCGGCATCACCACCGTGCTCGACGCTTTGCGTGTCGGCATGGACGAGGATGCCGACCTGACGGCCGCCGACATACGCAAGCTGGCCGACGCGATCGAGGACAGCGTGCAGCAGGACCGGCTCAGGGCCGACCATTTCCTCCATCTGCGTTGCGAGGTTTCGGCGCCGGACTGCCTCACGGCCTTCGCCAATTTCGACGGCGACGAGCGGGTCAGGCTGGCGTCGCTGATGGACCATGCGCCCGGACAGCGGCAATTCGTCGATCTCGAAACCTATGCCTATTATTACCAGCGCAAGCTGAAGCTGACCGATCGCGATTTCCAGAAATTCTGCGAAAAGCGGATGGCGGAATCGGCGAAGAACTCGAGCCCGAATCGCAGCTTCATCGCCGCTGCCTGCCAAGAGCGCGGCATCGTGCTCGCCAGCCATGACGACGCGACCGTCGGCCATGTCGACGAAGCGATCGAGCAAGGCGTCCGTGTCGCCGAGTTCCCAACCACCGAGGAGGCGGCTCGGGCTTCGAAAAAGGCAGGGCTCGGCGTTTTGATGGGCGCGCCGAATGTCATGCGCGGCGCTTCGCATTCGGGCAATGTCTCGGCCCGCACGCTGGCCGGCGATGGCCTGCTCGATATCCTGTCGTCGGACTACATTCCCTTCAGTCTGATCCAGTCAGCCTTCTTCCTCGGCGACGTGGTCGAGGGCATTTCCTTGCCACAGGCGGTGGCGATGGTCTCGAAGAACCCGGCCGAGGCGGTCGGCCTCACCGATCGCGGTGTCATCGAGCCCGGCCGGCGCGCCGATCTGGTTCGCGTGCGCGTCGACGACCATGTCCCGGTCGTCCGCACGGTCTGGCGGCAGGGACGCCGAGTCGCATGATGGTGTCGGCATCGGTCGAGCGTGAATTGTCCGCTACGGGATTTCCGATCCGCGACGGTGTCTTCGTCGCCGTCGTCGGGCCGAGCGGTGCCGGCAAGGACACGGTGATCGGCTATGCGCGCGCCGTGTTTGCCGACGAGAGCCGGCTGGAGTTCGTGCGCCGGGTGATCACCCGGCCGAGCGATGCGGCCACCGAGGATCACGACACGCTCGCCGACGTTGCCTTCGTCGAGGCCGAAGCGGATGGCGCCTTCGCGATTTCCTGGGAGGCGCATGGCCTGCGCTATGGCATCCCGGCCGAAGTCGATTGGTCGGTCTCAAACGGCCGTGTCGCGATCGCCAACGTCTCGCGCGCGATCATCCCGGCGCTGCGGGAACGCTACGCCAATCTGGCTGTCGTCGAAATCACGGCTACACCGGATATCCTGGCCGAGCGGCTGGCATTGCGCGGTCGCGAATCGCGCGGCGAAGTGCTGGCACGGCTGGCGCGCAGCGCCAATGTGGCGCTGTCCGGACCGGGTGTCACCTCGATCGACAATAGCGGCCCTCGTGAAGCGGCCGGCGAGCGCTTCGCCGAGATGCTGCGCAAGGCCATGGCCTTCTCCGACATGTCGGGCCTTATCTAAAATAGCGCCCACCCGATGCATTCGGTATGGGCGCTACTTGTCTAACCGATATCTTTTTGGAAACCGGTATCCACTTTTCTGGATTATGGCCTCATGCGGCGTGCCGGTCCCGACCAGCATGACGAGTATCCGTGGCAGTGGTTGTCGAAGGCTTCGCTGGCGCATCCGCTGGTGTATCCAGAACTGCAACGTGATGCCGATAGACCATCTCCCAGCCCTTCCAGCCGGTGAACAGCAGTATGCAGACCACTATGAACGACAAGAGCGCGCCCCATGGTCGGACCGCCGCTTCGGCGCCTTGAGCATAGCGAAGGTAGAAATTGATCAGTGCCACAACGACTGCGGTCAAGTTGCCCAGCATGTGGTACCAGGCGTCGGACAAGGCGCGAATGCGCGGCTCGTTGAGGAAGTCGATAAAACCGGCTGTCGCAGCGATAAGGGCCATTACTATGGCTGCCCCGATCAGCCACATCGATGCTCGTGCCCAGAAGGCATCGGCAGTCCCCCAGAAAACCAGGTCGGTGACAAACGCACCGACAAGAAACGCGACAGGAAAAGGTATCAGCATCGGGTGGAGGGGGTGAGTTCCTACTTTGGCGGTACTAACTGGATTCGTGGGCATGGAACGCCTCCGCGTAGCAAAGCTTAAATAAACGCTCAGATACGGGTTTTCGTTCCAAATAGAGACCGACCTGAACTGCTGTCGCGAAGCTCCGGTTGACTCTTTCACGCCACCTGCCATGGCAGTCGGCGTATTTCATCCAGCTATTTTTGCGTCACTCAGCGGCAGCACCCGCCACGCCCTTGCGTGTGGCTTCCAGCATCCGCCGCCGCGCCCTGAACACGCCCCATTGCTGGTCAACCAGCACGCCGATGAGGATCACCCCGCCCATGACGGCGAAGTTGAGCGAGGACGGGATGCCGAGCAGGTTGACGAGGTTCTGCAGCTCCTGCAGCAGCACCGTGCCGAGCAGGACGCCGATCAGCGAGCCTTCGCCGCCACGCAGCGAGAAGCCGCCGAGCACCGCGGCCGCGATGGCATAGAGCTCGTAGAACTGGCCGTGGCTCGCCGGCGAGATCGAGCGTGTGTACATGGCGAAATAGATAGCTGACAGCGCCGTCAGCACGCCGCAGATGACATAGGCGGCCATGACGATGCGGCCGGTGCGGATGCCGGAATATTTTGCCGCTTCCTCGTTCTTGCCGATGGCATAGAGATAGCGCCCGAACACCGACCGGTGCAGCACCACCCACATGACGACGGCGATGACGATCAGCGCGATGAAGCTGTTCGGCACGCCCCAGGACCGCCCCGCCGTCAGGAACTCGAGTTCCGGGAAGTTCTGTCCGAAGGCAAAGCCGGCGGTGCCGTCGGCGGTGTAGAAGCGCGCCACGCCGCGATAGATCAACAGGCCGCACAAAGTCACCACGAAAGGCTGCAATTTGAGCCGGGTGATCAGCCAGCCATGCGCCAGCCCGATGATGCCGCCGAGCACCAGGATCAGCGGCAGGGCGACCGGCCAGGCCATGCCGCGCGTGGCGATGAAGTCGATAAACAGCACGCCGAGCAGCGCAACCACCGAGCCGACCGACAATTCGATGCCACCGGTGATGATGACGAAGGCTTGGCCAATCGACAGGATGCCGAACAACCCGATCAGGTTCGAGGTGTTGGCGAGATTGATCGGCAGCAGGAAGCGCGGGTTGATGATCGCCACCACCGCACCGACCACCAGGATCAGGATCAGCAGGCCGAGATCTTTCTTGCTCATCGTCTTCTCCCAGTGCCTGCGAACTACTTCGGCTGCTTGCCGACCGCCAGCAGCAGCACGTTTTCCTGGCTGAACCGGTCCTTATCGAGAATNTGCGAACTACTTCGGCTGCTTGCCGACCGCCAGCAGCAGCACGTTTTCCTGGCTGAACCGGTCCTTATCGAGAATGCCCGAGATCTGGCCTTCATGCATGACGGCAATGCGGTCGGAAACGCCGATCACCTCCTCCATGTCGCTGGAGATCATCAGCACGGCGACGCCGGCATCGGCCAGCGCCCGCATCAGTCCGTAGATCTCGGCCTTGGCGCCGATGTCGATACCGCGGGTCGGTTCGTCGAGAATCATCACCTTCGGCTTCATCGCCAGCCATTTGGCCAGCACGACCTTTTGCTGGTTGCCGCCCGACAGCGTACCGGTACGCGTCTGCACGGAGGGCGCCCTGATGCCGAGATCGGTCTTCTGCTTCTCGGCGGTGGCGGCCTCGGCGCTGGCCGAGACCAGCGAGCGCCGCGAATGTGCCGGCAGATTGGGCAGCGAGATGTTCTGGGCGATCGAAAGGTCGAGCAGGATGCCGGTCAGCTTGCGATCCTCGGGGACGAGGAAAATACCGTTGGCCACTGCGTCCGCGGCCGAACCAAGAACCAGATCTTTTCCGTCAAGCTGGAACGAGCCGCCAAAGCTCTTGTCGATGCCAAACAGGACGCGCGCCAGCTCCGTCCGACCGGAGCCGACGAGACCGGCGAGGCCGAGGATCTCGCCATGCCTGACATCGAGGTCGACGGGCCGGTCGGGATAGGCAGCGGTGCGAATGGCCTTGACCGACAGCGCGACAGAGCCCGGCGGGCGCGCCGATTCTGCGGCCTTCTCCCTCTCCTTCAGCATGCGGCCGATCATCAGCTTGACCATCTGGTCGTGATTGATGGCGCTCTTCGGCAAGGTTCCGGCGAGCATGCCGTCCCTGAGCACGACGACGCGGTCGGCGACGCGCTCGACCTCGTGCAGGCGGTGCGAGATGAAAATGACGCTGATGCCGTCTGCCTTCAGCGCCTTGATGACACCGAGCAGCTTGTCGGTTTCTGCGATCGGCAGGCTCGATGTCGGTTCGTCGAGGATGACCAGCCGCGCCTCGATCGACAGCGCCTTGGCGATCTCGACCATTTGCTGCTGGGCCAGCGACAGCGCCGACACCGGCGTATCGGCCGAGAAATTGGCGCCCACGCGTTTGAGCAGCGGCGCCGCCAGCGCTCGCAGCCTGGCGCGGTCGACCAGCCTGAACGGGCCGGCGCGCAGCGGTTCGCGGCCGAAGAAAATATTGGCGGCGACGTCGAGGTTCTCGAACAGGTTGAGTTCCTGGTGGACGAAGGCGATGCCCGAACCGATGCTGGCTTCGACGGTCAGACTGTCATGGGCGACGCCATCGACGGTGATGGTGCCGGTGTCCGGCCGGGTCACGCCGCCGAGGATCTTCATCAGCGTCGATTTGCCGGCGCCGTTTTCGCCGACCAGGCCGATGACCTCGCCGGGCCTGACCTCGATCGAGAACCCGTCCAGCGCGACAACGCCGGGATAAGTCTTGCGCACGCCGTCGAGGCTCAGGAACGGAGCGGCCGTGGATGCAACGATGGATGGGTCGGAATAATTCATCACGCCTGACAGCAGCCGGTGAGCCGTTTTGGCCTCAGACTGACGGGCCTTGCGAGGCGCGTCAATAGAATCGCCGGCTCAGGGCGAACCCTTGAGCCGGCGCAACTTATTCGCTCAATTTCCCGACATCGCCTTGAGGTTGGCGGCGTAGGCGTCGACATCGTCCTTGCCGATGATCTTGGTCGGCACGATGATCAGGCCATCGGCGGGAACGCCCGACTTGTCGCCCTCGAGATAGGCAGCCATCAGCTTCATGCCCTGATAGGCCCATTCGAAGGGTTGCTGCACGACGGTGGCGGCGACGGTACCTTCCTTGACGCCGCCCAGCGTGATCGGATCGTCGTCGAAGCCGACGACGGTGATCTGGCCGAGCTTGCCGGCATCGCGCAGCGCTTCATAGATGCGCGGCGTGTTGTAGGAGTAGAAGCCGACCATGCAGGTGACGTCGGGGCTGGCGACCAGCGCGTCCTCGACGTTCTTCTTGGCGCGGGCCTGGTCGATGTCGTCGCCACGCACGTCGACCAATTCGATCTTGGTGCCGGCGAGGCCGTCCTTCATGCCCTGGATGCGTTCCTTGGCATTGTCGGCGCCGAGCAGGCCAACGAAGCCGAGGCACTTGCCGCCGTCGGGCATTGCCTTCTTGGCGATCTCTGCCGCCTGCTTGCCGGCATCGACATTGGAAGAGCCGATATAGGCGACACGCTTGGTCTGCGGTGCGTCGCTGTCAGTGGTGAACAACGCCGTTTCCGAGGCGATCTTGTTCAGCCCGTCGGTCGACGTCTTGGGATCGACGGCCGAGACCATGATCGCCTTCACACCGGCCGTCACCAGATCGTCCATCAGGCGCTGCTGGATGGCGACCGAGGACTGCTCCGGATATTTGAGTTCGAGATTGTAATTGGGCAGTTCGCCTTGAGCCTTCTTGACGCCGGCTTCGGCAGCCTTCCAGAAATCGGAAGCGCCGTTGACGACGAAGGCCAGTGTCGGCTTGTCGTCGGCCCGCGCAATTGCGCTGACGGACAGGCCGAGCAGCAGGGCCGCAGCGGCGACGGACGCATTTCGTATCGCAGATTTCATATTCAACCTCCCATTTGACTCAGTAATTTCGCTGATGATGAACGTGCCGGCGCGGCTTGGACGCCCTCCTCCTCAGGGTTTCGGCAGCGAAGAACGACGCCATTCCAGCCGCGATCGTCGACTTTAGAGACTCATTCGTCGTTCGTAAATAGTCCGATTTGTCTGACATTTCCTCGAAACGGCAGGCGAGCTCCGGCTGACGGGAACCGTCCGACACCAGGCTGGCTCGCGTTCCGAACACGCGCGGTCCGATGTCGTCCGGGCATGATGGATTGACGTTATAGGGATGCCAGATATTAGTAAAGAGTATTAGTTGATCGGGATACTCGCCACAAACGAGAGAGGCCTCCCCAGTCACAACCGTTTTGGATTGGCGACTAAATCACCTGAGAGGGCGCTTATATCTATTAGTAGCGCTTCGCGTTATAAATGCGAGATTTGAGGGACGAATGACATGAACGAACCACTGCGCGATCCCATCCTTGAGGGTACCAGGCGGCGCAAGCCGTCCGGGAAAAACCCCAAGGGCCGCGTCACCATGACCGACATCGCCAGGGCCGCCGGCTGTTCGCAGGCGACGGTCTCGTTCGTCCTCAACAACACGCCAGGCATCAGGCTGTCGCAGCAAACCCGAGAGCGAGTGATTGAGACCGCACGAACGCTGGGCTATTCGCCGCCCGTGTTTTCTGCCTTGCGGGCCCCAGTTGCCGCATTCGACGGGCTGGATGGCGTGATCGGCTTTGCCGTCGACCAGTTGGCGACCAGCCCGGAGGCGGTCGTCGCCATTGAAGGGGCGCGGCAAGCCTCGTGGAACGCCGGCAATGTGCTGCTGGTGGCGCAAACCATGGGCGACGAGGTGATGGAGCCCCGGGCCATCGCGGCACTGACCAAGCGGGGCATTTCGGCGCTGATCTACATGACCATTTTCACCCGCGAGATCGTCGCGCCGGACTATCTCTACGGCCTCGACATTCCGGTCATCCTGCTCAACTGCTACACCGCCGACTATGCCTTCCCCGCCGTGGTGCCGAGCGAGATCGCCGGCGGCCAGAGCTCCACCCGCCACTTGATCGGCCATGGCCACCGGCGCATCGCCACCGTCACCGGCGAGCCCTGGATGCAAGCGGCGCAGGACCGGCTGAAGGGCTACCGCCGGGCGCTGGCGACGGCCGACATTCCGTTCGACCCGGCGCTGGTCGTCGAAGGCGATTGGTCGGCGAGCGCCGGCTATGCCGCGACCGTCAAGCTCTTGGCGCTGAAGGACCGGCCGACCGCGATCTTCTGCCAGAACGACCGCACCGCGATCGGCTGCTACGAGGCGCTAAAGGAGGCCGGCCTGCACATCCCCCGGGATATTTCGGTGATCGGTTATGACGACGAGGAGATCGCGCGGCATCTGTTCCCGCCGCTGACGACGTCGATCCTGCCGCATATGGCGATGGGACAATGGGCGATCGAGCAGCTCGAAGTCCCCGCTGCTCCCGGTCGTGGCCGCTATCCCATCACCAAGCTCGAATGCCCGCTGGTGGAGCGGGAGTCGGTTGGCGCTCTGGCGGGCTGAGGCGAGAGCGCCGGCGATCGACAATGGCACAGGCTTGACATCGGGCCCGGCATATACCCGATTGATTTCATGAGATTGCAAAGCTGCTACAATTTTCAGGACTTCCGCCGGCTGGCAAAACAGCGCCTGCCAGGTCCGATCTTCGATTATATCGATGGCGGCGCGGACGACGAGACGACGCTGCGGCGCAACACGGCGGCGTTCGAGGACTGCGATCTCGTCCCCAACGTCCTTGCCGGCGTCGGACAGGTCGACATGTCGGTCACCGTCATGGGCCAGAAGCTGGCGATGCCGGTCTATTGTTCGCCGACGGCTCTCCAGCGACTGTTTCACCATAGCGGCGAGCGCGCCGTCGCCGCGGCGGCGGAGAAGTTCGGCACGATGTTCGGCGTCTCGTCGCTCGGCACGGTCAGCCTGGAGGAAGTCCGCAAGCACAGGACGCCGCAGGTCTATCAGTTCTATTTCCACAGGGATCGCGGCCTGAACCGCGCCATGATGGAGCGCGCCAAGACGTCCGGCGTCGACGTGATGATGCTGACGGTCGACAGCGTCACCGGCGGAAACCGCGAGCGTGACCTGCGGACCGGCTTTTCCATCCCCTTTCGGCTTACGCTCGGCGGCATGATGCAGTTCGCGATCAAGCCGAGATGGGCTATCGACTATTTGACGCACGAAAAGTTCAGCCTGCCGCAGTTGGACGGCCATATCGATCTCGGCGGCGGAGCGCTTTCCATCAGCCGCTATTTCACCGAGATCCTCGAGCCGTCGCTGGATTGGAAGGACGTCGAAGACATGGTCCGCTTCTGGAACGGCCAGTTTTGCCTGAAGGGGATCATGAGCGTCGCCGATGCCAGAAAAGCCGTCGACATCGGCTGCACCGGTATCGTTCTGTCAAATCATGGCGGCAGGCAGCTGGACGGCTCGCGCAGCCCCTTCGACCAGTTGTCGGAGATCGTCGACGCAGTGGGCAACAAGATAGACGTGATCATCGACAGCGGCGTCCAGCGCGGCACGCATGTGCTGAAGGCCCTGTCGTTGGGCGCCAAGGCCGTCGGCGTCGGGCGCTACTATCTCTTCCCGCTGGCAGCCGCCGGACAGGCCGGCGTCGAACGGGCGCTCGGCCTGATGCGAACCGAGATCGAACGCGACATGCGGCTGATGGGATGCAGGTCGGTGGCAGAGCTTTCCAGGGGGAATGTGCGGTTTAGGTAATAGAGCCGGGAAGTGGCGCAGAGCATAAGCTTTTCGAAGTGCGAAACTATACCGACCTGCCGCTGCTCCTGCCGTCCGTTTCGAAGACAGCCTCGCCGGAAACAGCATCCGTATATCCGCCCTCAAGCTGCTGCAACGTATGCCGGAACCGATCAAGATTGCCCAGCATTTTGGGCCTGGCAGCGACCATGTGCTGAAAAGTGTCCCACTCTCCAATCGAGAAGAAGGCGCCATCTCCCGATTTGATGAGAGCCATTTTTCGCAATCCCTCGAAATTGCGCGCAGCGCTGCTGAACAGTTCGATGAATTCATCTTCACTACCCGGCTTGACCCGGAAGCGGACGCTGTTGAATGCCGTCATGTACGTTCCCCCGTGAAAGAACTCGAATATGCGAGGCCCTAACGCACCTCGAACCCTTCGAACAGGTGTACAGGAAAATCGGAAGGTTGGCTTCAGTCACCTCTGGCCGAAAGCCCCGTTTCTGGCGCTATTTTGCCAGGAAGAGGACGACGCTCGATCGCAATCGGTACGCCCTTCCGACCGGCAATGAAACGCGCTGTTAACGCCGTTCGCGGGTGACAGGATGTTGGCCGCAGTTCGAAGGTATAATCTGCGTCTCGCTGTCAGTTGCGGAGGCGAAAATGAATTTGCTTCGGATTGCGCTCTTGTGCACGGCCATGATCGAACTTGGAATGCCGGCCGTTCGCGCTGAGGATCGGCCTGTGCCGCAGAACAATAAAGCCGCAACAACGCAGCCGCCCGTTCATTGTGAAGGCCAAAATTGTCTCCCGCCGGCGAAAGATCCCGTGCAGGAATGCACTGGCCAGGATTGCACGCCAGGCCCGCCGACTGAACCGGGCCTGGAGATTAAGCAGGCCGACTGAGCAGCATTAGCTGACGATCTCCTTTTTGGCATGGATGGCGCTCAGCCCTCGCGACTTTCAGGCCACCGGTGGTAGATTCTGTTACCTATGTTCCCGGGGTAGGCATGAGTTTAATGGCGCGCCCGAAGAGATTCGAACTCCTGACCCCCAGATTCGTAGTCTGGTGCTCTATCCAGCTGAGCTACGGGCGCGCAACAGGCCATGCTTTGCATAGCCCCGCGATCCGATCCTGGCGACCGGCCGCGAATGTGAGCTGTTCCCTAGCGACTGAATTTGCGAAAAGCAAGCCGATCCTGGCCAAAAGTTTTGCCGTCATGTTTTGCCGTCATGCGCCGGCCGGCGAAGGCAAGATCGCGTCACGCGGCGGCCGAGCCGATAGGTCGTCGTCTTGGATCAGTCATTTGCCAATCGGAACGGCCCGTAACGAAACACGCCGTTGCACGGCGGCCGAGCCGATGGCTCGTAGTCTCGGACCAACCATTTGCGAATTGAAACGGTCCGTAAACAAACGGTTCGTTACGCCGGGCGGCGCAGACCGTTGCGGGCTTGGTCGAGCCGGACCGGCTGGTCGGGAATGGTGACCGCGAATGTGGTGCGGCCGCCGATGCTTTCGACCAGCTCCACCGTGCCGCCATGGGCGCGGATCAATTCATGGGCGATCGCCAGGCCAAGGCCGGTGCCGCCGCTGCGGGCCGAGCCGCGAAATGCCGCGAACAGGTTTTCTCTCGCCTTTGGCGGCAGGCCGGGGCCGGTGTCGGTGACGACGATGCGGCTGACGCTGCCGATGCGCTCGGCCGATATGGTCAAGCGGCGCACCACGGCGCTCTCGGTGTCGGCCGCCATCGCCTGCACGGCGTTGCGGCTAAGATTGGTGAGCACGCGGAACAGCTGGTCGGAATCGGCGTCGACCTCAAGCACCGGATCGACGGCGTTGACGAATTCGATGCCGCATTCGATGTCGAGCAGGCCCTGGACGTCCTCGACCAGCTGGCGCAGCCGCAGCCTGCGGCGCGACGGCGGCGGCTCCTGGGTGCGGCCATAGGCCAGCACGCCCTCCGAGTAGGACACCGCACGGTCGAGCGCGCGCAGCAGTTTTGGTGCGAAGGCCTGCACGGTCGGGTCCTTGACCTGGCGCAGGCGGTCCGACATCAGTTGCGCCGAGGCGAGGATGTTGCGCATGTCGTGGTTGATCTTCGACACGGCCAGGCCGAGATCGGCCAGGTGCTTCTGCTCGGTCAGCATCTTCTGCAGCCGCTCCTGCATCTGCGACAGCTCGCGTTCGGCGACGCCGATCTCGTCGGCCCGGGCGGCGGGGTGAATGATGCGACCGGGATCGTCGGGCGCCTCGGAAAAGGACAGCATCGAGCGTGTCATCGTCCTGATCGGGCCGATCATGATCAGGTCTATCGCGGCGTAGACCAGCATGGCGGTGAACAGCGAGATCAGCAGCGAGACGAAGGCGACGTTGCGCGAATAGATCAGCATGGCATTGCGCAGGCGGTGGTCGGGCATGATCAGCTCGAATTCTTTGTCGCTGTCGCCGACCGGCCCGAAAACGCGCAGCATCCGCTTGCCGCCGAAAAACAGCGTGTCCAGCGCGCCGGTCATACCCTTGATCATGCCGACATTGGCGATATCGATATGCTCGTCGACCTGCGGCGGCATTTCGGCCACGACCAGAAGCCGCGAGACGCCGCCGTCGCGCACGGCGATCGCCTTGGCGCCGATCGCCATCAGTACGTCGTTCTGGGCGGCACGCGACAGCGAGGCAGGTTCGCCCTGCACCAGGACGATGGAAACCGCGGCGGCGGTGCTCAGCCTCTCCTTCAGCCAACTCAGCCTGTAGCTGGCGATCCAGGGCACGAAGATGAGGATTTCGGCCAAGAGCACGAAGACGATGGTGAGCAGCAGCAACTTGGTCGACAGGCCGCGCGCCAGCGGCACCCTGCGGGTGGCCGCCTTCGCCTGGGCGATGCTTTCGTCGGTTGCTGGGACTTCACTCATGCTCGTCGTCACGGCTGCCTGTCATCACGGCTGCTTGTCTTAGGGACTGCTCGTCTTCACGATCGCTTGATCGGGTGAGATTAGGCGATTGCGGCTTTTTTGCCAAATTCATCCTTGGTCGAAGCCGGACAAAGGGCCGCAAGACTTCGATGCCGGTCCGACAATGCCGGCCCGACACGCTGGATTGACTTCCAAAACCCTTCTTTCTATAAGCCCGCTCACGCTCGGGCCATTCGTCCCGGCGCGGTTTCGATCGCGCCAAAACCGGCCCGGCAAAGCTCCTGTTACAAAGTGACAGAATCAAGAAGGGCCGCACCCCGCGGTATTTAAACAAATGAAGCGTACTTACCAGCCGTCCAAACTCGTTCGCAAACGCAGGCACGGTTTCCGCGCCCGCATGGCCACCAAAGGTGGCCGCGGCGTCGTCGCAGCCCGCCGCAACCGCGGCCGCAAGCGTCTCAGCGCCTGAGCACCAAGCGAGAGACAAGATCGTTGCCCGCAACCGGCAAGCCAACGGGTCCCCATCCCAAGCGGCTTCTGAAGCGCGCGGAATTCCTGGCCGTCCGCCGTGGCGAAAAGCGCCGCGGGCGGCTTTTCCTCGTCGAGGTCCTGGGCCGCGGCGACAGCGAGGCGCCGCGCGTCGGCTATACGGTCACCAGGAAGGTCGGCAACGCCGTCGTTCGCAACCGCATCCGGCGGCGGCTGAGAGAGGCCGTGCGCACGCATGCCGCGGATGACATGGTGCCCGGCAATGATTATGTCATCGTCGGGCGCGAAGACGTGCTTACGACTCCGTTCGGCCAGTTGAAGGCCGAACTCTCCCGCAGATTGCGTGGAACACGATAGGCCAAGGGCTTCGATGGAAAACAACCGCAACTTCTTCATCACCATCGCACTGTCGGTGCTGATCCTGGCGCTTTGGCAATATTTCTATGTGATGCCGCGCAGCGAGATGCAGCGCGAAGCCGCCCGCATCGAAGAGCAGCGCGTGGCGGAGCAGAAGAAGGCCGCCCAAGGCACCAGCCCGGGCGCCACCGAAACACCGGTGCAGCCCGGCGCCATTCCGAGCGCGCCTGGCGGCGACGCTGTGACGCCCGCCGGCCGCGACCAGGCGATTGCCTCGACCAGCCGCGTCAAGATCGACACGCCGAGCCTCGAAGGCTCGATCAACCTCACCGGTGCGCGCCTCGACGACCTCCGGCTCAAGCATTACAGGGAGACGGTCGACAAGACTTCGCCCGAGATCGCGTTGCTCAACCCGGCGTCCCTGCCGAACGGCTATTTCGCCGAGATCGGCTTTTCCGGCACGCCGGATGTGGGCAGGCTGCCCGGCCCCGACACGGTCTGGCAGACCGACGGCAATGCGACGCTGACGCCGGCGACGCCAGTGACGCTCACCTTCACCAACGACAAGGGCCTGACCTTCAAGCGCACCTTCTCTGTCGACAGCCAATATATGTTCACCGTGTCCGACACGGTCCAGAATGGGGGCTCGGCACCCGCGACGTTGTCGAACTATGGCCGCGTTACCCGTTTCGACAAGCCGGCTATCGCCAGCACTTATGTGCTGCACGAAGGCCTGATCGGTGTTACCGGCAGCGAAGGCCTGCAAGAGTACAAATACTCCAAGGTCGAATCGGACAAGGAATACAAGCCAGGCAAGTCGACCGACGGCTGGCTAGGCATCACCGATAAATATTGGGCGGTGACCCTGGTGCCGCCTGCCGGCCGCGAATTTCAGCCCAAATTCTCTTATTTCGAGTTCAAGAGCGGGCCCCACCCGCACAGCTACCAGTCCGATTTCCTGTCCGATCCGGTCACGATCGCTCCCGGGCAATCGACGACCGTGGAATCGGAGATATTCGCCGGCGCCAAGGAAGTTTCGACGATCAACGCCTATGAAAAGGACCGTCATATCCGCCAGTTCGACCTTCTGATCGACTGGGGCTGGTTCTATTTCATCACCAAGCCGATGTTCTGGCTGATCGACACGCTTTACAAATTCTTCGGCAATTTCGGTCTGGCGATCCTCGCCACCACCGTCATCATCAAGGCGCTGTTCTTCCCGCTCGCCAACAAGTCCTATGCGTCGATGGCTAACATGAAGAAGGTGCAGCCCAAGATGCTCGAGATCCGCGAGAAATACGCGGACGACAAGATGAAGCAGCAGCAGGCGATGATGGAGCTCTACAAGACCGAGAAGATCAATCCGCTCGCCGGCTGCTGGCCGGTGGCATTGCAGATCCCGGTGTTCTTCTCGCTCTACAAGGTGCTCTACATCACCATCGAGATGCGGCACGCGCCGTTCTTCGGCTGGATCCAGGATCTGGCGGCGCCGGACCCGACATCGATTTTCAACCTGTTCGGGCTGATCCCCGTTACCTTGCCGCACATGCTGATGATCGGCGTCTGGCCGCTGATCATGGGCGTGACGATGTTCCTGCAGATGCGCATGAACCCGACGCCGCCGGACCCGACGCAGGCGGCGATCTTCACGTGGATGCCCGTGATCTTCACCTTCATGATGGCGGGTTTTCCGGCCGGCCTCGTCATCTACTGGGCCTGGAACAACACGCTGTCGATCCTGCAGCAGGGCGTGATCATGAAGCGGCAAGGCGCCAAGATCGAATTGTGGGACAATCTGGTCGCGCTGTTCCGCAAGAAACCGTCGCCGGCGGAATAGCCGGCGCTCCGATAGTGCGAAACCAGAAAGCCCCGGCTCGTCCGGGGCTTTTTGCACAAGCTGCCCGCCTGGATTAAGCGATTGGTACTGCCGGACGGATCGCGCTATTTTGACCTGGCTGGCAGTTGCCGACGGAGCTCGATATGACCGGACCCAATCCATCGATCAAGCATCCGATCCCGTTGCACACGCGCGTCGGCTTTCTGAAGCCGCTGGTGACGGCGCCGAATATCGAGATCGGCGACTTCACCTATTATGACGACCCTGACGGACCCGACAAATTCGCCGAAAAATGCGTGCTGCATCATTATCCGTTCATCGGCGACAGGCTGATCATCGGCAAGTTCTGCGCCATTGCCGAAGGCGCGCGCTTCATCATGAACGGCGCCAATCACGCCATGTCCGGCTTTTCGACCTATCCGTTCAACATCTTTGGTCACGGGTGGGAGGAAGGCTTCGACCCGGCGACATGGTCGAAGGAGGTGCGTGGCGACACAATCGTCGGCAACGACGTCTGGATCGGCATGGAAGCGGTGATGCTGCCGGGCGTGAAAATCGGCGACGGCGCTATCGTCGCGGCAAAGTCGGTGGTGACGCACGATGTGCCAGCCTATGCGATTGTCGCCGGTAATCCGGCCAAGGTGGTGAAGATGCGCTTCGACGACAGGACCATCCGGCGGCTGCTGGCGCTAGCGTGGTGGCACTGGCCGGTGGAAAAGATCAGCCGCAATCTCGATGCCATTCGTGGCAGCAACATTTTTCTTCTGGAGGCAGCGGTTTGAACGCGTTGAACAAGACCACGATCGGCATCGAATTGTTCACGCGAGCCTGGATCTTCATCCGCGGCGTGCCGGCGATGAAATTCCTGCCGCCGGAGGGTCCACCCGAGATCGCCTTTGCCGGCCGCTCCAATGTCGGCAAATCGTCGCTGATCAACGCGCTGGTCAACCAAAAGGGGCTGGCGCGCACCTCCAACACGCCGGGCCGCACACAAGAGCTCAACTATTTCGTGCCTGGCGGATTTTCGGGAGAAGGCGCCGATCTGCCGCCGATGGCGCTGGTCGACATGCCAGGCTATGGCTACGCCACGGCACCGAAGGAAAAGGTCGACGAGTGGACGAAGCTCGTGTTCGACTATCTCAAGGGCCGGGTGACGCTGAAGCGCGTCTACGTGCTGATCGATGCCCGCCATGGCATCAAGGCCAAGGACGACGAGGTGCTGTCGCTGCTCGACAAGGCGGCGGTGTCGTATCAGATCGTGCTGACCAAGACCGACAAGATCAAGGCGGCGGGGGTACCGCGGCTGATCGAGGAAACGCTCCAGAAGATCAAGAAACGCCCGGCGGCATTTCCCTTCGTGCTCGCCACGTCGTCGGAAAAGAGCGAGGGCCTCGAGGGATTGCGTGCGGCGATCGTGCTCGCCGCCAATGGCGGATAGGCCACCGACCCTGGCAGCCTGTCAGGCGGGGCTGGAGACCCGTTCCTGCTCTGCAAGCTGTTCGGTGCCGTAGGCCTTCAGGAACACATCGACGCCCGACCTGACGATGTGTTCGATCTCGGCCGCACTTGGCGCCTTGGTGCGATAGGCGAAAATGCACTGGCGGAAAAGACCGGCCAGGCACAGCTCGGTGAACTGATAGGCGGCAAGCTCGACGTCGTCGATCTTCAGCAGGCCGCGTTCGATAGCCATGTTGAGGAAAACGACGACCCTGTCATGGCCACGCTTCGGGCCGCGTTCGTAGAACCGGGCACCAAGCTCCGGGATGCGTTCCGACGCGCCGATCACCGTCCGCTGCGCTAGGATGACCCTCGCCGAAGTGATCTTCATGGACAGCACGATGCCGAACTTCACCAGCGTCTGGCGAAGGTCGCCAATCTGGTCGAGCACTTCGTACATGTTCTTGAAAATCGTGCCGCGCTCTTCCTCGATCAGCGCTTCGAACAGCTCTTCCTTGTTGGCGAAGTAGACATAGATGGTGCCCTTGGACACGCCGGCCTCGCGCGTAATGTCGTTCATCGACGCGGCTTCGAAGCCCTTATCGATGAAGACACGGCGCGCACCCTCGATGATCTGGCTGCGCTTGACCGGGTCTTGCCCCGCGGCCGGGCGGCCGCGCGGCAGACTGTCCAGCAGATCGCACTGGTCCTTGCCGGCGCTGGGCAATGGGCCTGAATCAGGCAAAGGAGCGGCCTTGGGGGCTTCGGCCATAATGTCACACCTCGTAAAATAATTCGAACCATCCGGTTCGATTGCTCTTGATATGGGCCTCTTTAAGCGCTAAGTCAATATCGAGATCGAACCGAACGGTTCAGTCTGACGAAATTCAGCGCCAGTTAATTTAGAGAGATATCATGTCCTCGAACGCGCCCACCAGTGCCGAAGTCCGCCCCTTCCCCAGTGCCAAGGTCCAGCCTGCGATCGAAGCGCCGGAAACCCCTCTCAAGCCCGCCGACGTCACCCCGCTGGCTCCCGCCAAGAAGAAGCGGTCGATGCGCTCGATGTTGCTGCCCATCATCGGCCTGGCCCTGCTGGGCGCCGGCGCCTGGTATGGCTATGATTACTGGACCGACGGGCGCTTCATGATCACGACCGACGATGCCTATGTCCAGGCCGACACGGCGTTCATCTCGCCAAAAATCTCGGGTTATGTCGATCAGGTCAAAGTGACCGAGAACCAGCAGGTGAAGGCCGGCGACCCGCTGCTGATCGTCGATGACGGCGACTACAAGATAGCCGTTGCCCAGGCCGAGGCGCAGATCGCCACGTTGAGCAAGACGCTCGACCGCATCGATGCCCAGACCGAGGCGGCGCGCGCCTCGCTCAAGCAGGCGCAGGCGCAGAAGACCGCCGACCAGGCCGCGGCCGATAATGCGAAGCGAGCTCAGGTTCGTGCCGCCCAGTTGCTCAAGACCCGCGTCGGTACCCAGGCCCAGTTGGACGATGCCCAGACGGCGGTCGAGCAAGCCAATGCCGCACTAGCCGGCGCCGACGCGCAGATCGCGGCGGCTCAGGCCAATATCGGCGTGCTTCAGGCGCAGCGGGCGGAATCGGCAAGCACGCTGGCCTCGCTGCAGCTTGCCCACGACAAGGCGGTGCGGGATCTGTCCTTCACCGTGCTGCGCGCACCCTATGACGGCGTGGTCGGCAACCGCTCGGTCGAGCAGGGCGACCTGATCAGCCCCGGACAGAAGCTCGCCGTCATCGTGCCAATGGACAAGCTCTACATCGTCGCCAACTTCAAGGAGACCCAGCTTGCCCGGCTGGTGCCTGGTGAAAAGGTCAGAGTGTCGGTCGACGCGATCGACGGTCAGGACATCGAGGGTACCGTGTCGTCGCTGGCCCCGGCTTCGGGAGCAGTGTTCTCGCTGCTGCCGCCGGAGAACGCCACAGGCAATTTCACCAAGGTGGTGCAGCGCGTTCCGGTTCGCATCGACGTGCCCGCGGATGTGCTGAAGACGGGCAAGCTGCGCGCCGGCCTGAGCGTCGTCGTCGCCGTCGACAGCCGCACGGCGCCTTCGGCATCGAAGTAAAGCGGAACCGGGAGCAAAGGGTCATGGCGACCGCAACCCTAACTGCAGGATCGGCGCCGACGCCAGCCATGCCGGTGCCGGTTGACCACATCTCGACACGCCGCGTCATCGCCTTCCTGGCAATGGTGTTCGGCATGTTCATGGCCATCCTGGACATCCAGATCGTCTCGGCCTCGCTGGCCGAGATCCAGGCGGGCCTGAGCGCCAGTTCGGACGAGATTCCTTGGGTGCAGACGGCGTATCTGATTGCCGAGGTGGTGATGATCCCGCTGTCGGGCTTCCTCAGCCGGATGCTGTCGACGCGGGTGCTGTTCACAATCTCGGCGGCAGGTTTCACCGCGGCCAGCGCGCTGGCGGCGACCGCAACCAATATCGACCAGATGATCGTCTACCGCGCCGTGCAGGGCTTCATCGGGGGCGGCATGATCCCGAGCGTCTTTGCAGCCGCCTTCACCATCTTCCCGCCGTCGCGTCGCGCCATCGTCTCGCCGATGATCGGCCTGGTAGCGACGCTGGCGCCAACCATCGGCCCGACCGTCGGCGGCTATATCAGCCATGCCATGTCCTGGCACTGGCTGTTCCTGGTCAACGTCGTGCCCGGCATTCTGGTGACGACGGCCGCCTGGTCGCTGATCGACTTCGACAAACCCAATCTCAAGCTGTTCAGCAAGTTCGACTGGTGGGGGCTTGCCGGCATGGCCGCCTTCCTCGGCTGCATGGAATATGTGCTGGAGGAAGGTCCCAACAACGACTGGCTGCAGGATCAGGCGGTGTTCATCTGCGCCGTCATCATGACCTTCGGCGCGGTGCTGTTCTTCTGGCGCGTGTTCACCGCCGAGGAGCCGATTGTCGATCTGAGGGCTTTCAGCAATATCAATTTTGCCTTCGGCTCGCTGTTCTCCTTCGTCGTCGGCATCGGCCTCTACGGTCTGACCTATCTTTATCCGGTGTTCCTGGGGCGGATCCGCGGCTACGATTCGATGATGATCGGCGAGGCGCTGTTCGTCAGCGGCCTGGCCATGTTCTTCACTGCGCCGATCTCCGGCATCCTGTCGAACAAGATGGACCCGCGCATCATGATGATGATCGGCTTCTTCGGCTTCGCCACGGGGACCTGGTGGATGACGCATCTCACCGCCGACTGGGATTTCTATGAACTGCTGATCCCGCAGATCCTGCGCGGCTGCTCTATGATGCTTTGCATGGTGCCGATCAACAACATTGCGCTCGGAACCTTGCCGCCGGAGCGGCTGAAGAATGCGTCTGGCCTGTTCAACCTGACCCGCAATCTCGGCGGCGCCGTCGGCCTGGCAGTCATCAACACCGTGCTGATCGACCGCAATGCCTTCCACTACGCCAGGCTCTCCGAGCACGTGCAATGGGGAAGTGCCGCTGCGCAGCAGAAGCTGCAGAACATGACGCTCAACTTCGAGCAGACCGCCGGGCTCGACGCCTCCAAGGCGGCCATCTCCAAACTGTCAGGCATGGTCCAGCAGCAGGCGTCGCTGCTGTCGTTCATGGACGTATTCTTCATGCTGACGGTTTTGTTCGCGACGCTTGGGCTCTTCACCCTGGTGATCCGCAAGCCAGCCGCTCAGGGCGGCGGTGGCGGAGGCCATTGAGGCGCGCTGGATCCCCCGCCTAGCGCCCTCGCGCATGACCCCGAAAAGCGATTTTCGGGGTCATGCGCAAAATCAACCATTACGAAGTCCTCTCGCGCTCCGACAAAGTCAGGGTCGCAGCCGTCCTCACGCCGTCGCCGGCTTGAAGGTCAAGGCAACGCCATTGATGCAGTGTCGCAACCCGGTCGGCGGCGGACCGTCGTCGAATACGTGGCCGAGATGGCCGCCGCAGCGGCGACAATGGACCTCCGTGCGGGTCATGCCCAAAGACCTGTCCACGGTCTTGCCGACGGAATTCGGGATTTCCTGCCAGAAGCTCGGCCAGCCAGTGCCGGAATCGAACTTGGTCTCTGACGAATAGACCGGCAGGCCGCAGCCGGCGCAAGCGAAGATGCCTTTGCGGTGCTCGTTGAGCAGCGGACTGGTGCCCGGGTATTCCGTGCCCTCCTTGCGCAGCACATTGAAGGCCGCGTCGGACAGGATGGCGCGCCACTCGGCTTCGGTCTTGGTAACCTCGAAAGTCTCAGCCGCGCGTGCATCCTGGGCTCCGCCCATGCGCAGCGCGGTGGCGCCTGCGACAACGCCAATGGCTGCCGCACCACTCAAAAGAAGCTCGCGACGGTTCATGGCCATTCCTCCTGTCATTGCTTGTGCCAAATTCGACCGCCACACGGAAATCAAAAGCCGGTGACGATCGCTGTCCTCAAAGCGGGACTCCGCGCCTATCCACATCTTGCGTGAACGGCGCGGAGTGTGCGCAGGGAGGCCCTTAGTGATATCTTCGCCGGCAGCGTGCGTTTGTTACATCTTCGGCAGGAGAACCTTGTCGACGACGTGGATGACGCCGTTGGACTGCTCGACATCGGCGATGGTCACATTGGCGACGTTGCCGTTCTCGTCGGTCACGGTGACCTTGCCGCCGTCGGCCTTGAGCGACAGTTCGCAACCACCGACCGTCTTGACCTTGTGGGTGCCGCCGTCGTTCTTGACCATCTTGGCGACGTCGGCGGCCATCGCTTTGGCGCCGATGACATGGCAAGTCAGGATCTTGACGAGCTTGTCCTTGTTTTCAGGCCTGAGCAGCGTCTCCACCGTGCCGGCTGGAAGTGCCGCAAAGGCCTCGTTGGTCGGCGCGAACACAGTGAAGGGGCCAGCGCTTTGCAGCGTATCGACCAGGCCGCCTGCCTTGACGGCAGCGACCAGCGTCGTGTGGTCCTTCGAGTTGACAGCATTTTCGACGATGTTTTTCTGGGCATACATGGCGGCGCCGCCGACCATCGGATTTTGAGCATAGGCAATGGTGGCGAGCGCGGATATGGCGACCGTGCCGGCAAGCAAAAGGGTGGCGAATTTACGCATGATTTCAATCTCCTCGGGTTATCGTTCCCCTCATTTGGGAACGCAAGGAGATACGCGATAGAAATGCTGGAGTTTCGTCCTCTCCGCAAAAAAATATTTGTCGCTGCAATTTGCCCGGCGCGGATCGACAGCCGCCAACAAGCTTTGCAGGCGTTTCAATCGCGGGAGATAGATTTCAGGTCTGCTTCCGGAGATGAGAAGCGGTCAGATGCTCTTCAGATCGCCCGCTGCGACCACCGGTCCAGTCGGCTGGCCGGTCGGTGAACCGCCGGCAGGCTCAACGCTGACCGCAAGCACGGCGCCTTTCGCCAATTTCTCCTGGACGGCGGGCGGGATGGCCAAATGCGCGGTCGCACCGGCCGGGATGACGCCCATCGACACCGGCGCCTTCTTGCCTTCGATCATCCACAGCTCGAAGTCCTTGCCGGCGGCCCGCTCGCCGGAAACGTGGGAAAGACCGACCTCGTGACGGGCGGCATCGTAGACGACGAGATATTTGACGTCGCTGCCTTCGGCCGCCAGCGAGGCGACAAGCCGCGCCTGCGGCGGTTCGGTGGACGGGCGGAAGTAAGGCACGGCGATGTAGATCGCCAGTGCCGCAATGGCGGCGGCGGCAAGACCGCGCCAGAAGCCAAGGCTCGACCACAGGCCGGCGCGCGGCTCTGCAGCGAACAGCCGGCGGTCCAATGCTTCCTTGACCCTGATCGGAGGCTCTGTCTCCGGATAGGCGGCGGCCATCGGCGAAAGATGCGCCTCCCAGGCATCGACAAGGCGCGCGAAGGCGGCGTCCGCATCGATGCGGCGCGACGCGATCTCGCGTTCATCGGCGGCCAGAACGCCAAGAACGTATTCGGCGGCGAACAGGTCGTCGCCCCCACGTTCCGGTCCATTGTCGTCAGCCAGCGTCATCTTTCCAGGCATTCTCTCAGTTTCAACAGGCTGCGGCGCAGCCAGGTCCGCATCGTGTTCAGCGGTACGCCATAGCGCTCCGCCAGTTCGGCATAGCTTTTGCCATCCAGATAGGCGCCCCGGACGGCCGCCGCCCGGTCCTTCTCCAATTCCTTGAGACAATGGTAGATGCGTTCGGACTCACCGCCCGCCACGGCCATGGCCTCCGGCCCCGGCGCCGGATCGGCCACGTCGAGCGCGGCATCGATATAGGCGGCAGGCTCTCGCCGCGCCCTGATCCGATCGATCGCATGATTGCGCGCAATGGCCACCAGCCAAGAGATCGGGCTCAGATCCGAAACGGCGAAACGGTCCGCCTTCGTCCATATCTTGACGAAGACCTCTTGAAGCGCCTCTTCTGCATCTCCCCGATCCTTCAATACACGAAGGCAGACGCCGAAAAGTTTCGCGCTGGTCTGCCGGTAGAGCAGATCGAACGCAGCCCGGTCCTTCATCGAAGTCCGGACAATCAGGTTGCTGATGTCCTGCGGCGTCATCCGCCGCCAAATTAGGCGATTGCAATGTATTTGCAACGACTGAAATGGTCTTGCGCACCGGCAGCGCCAGCGTCGATTGCCAATGAAATCGCCGCCCGCTAGCTTGCAATGAGCGGGAGGGCGACCATGTCGATCGAGCGGGTTCTGTGGGAGCATGACGCAACCGGCCAGGTCGCACTCGTGCACAAGGGAGACATTACACCGCAAGATCTCGTCGATGCGGCGATCGCCCGGGCCGAGGCCACCCACCCGGAGATCAACGCCATCGCCGAACCGCTCTATGAGGCGGCGCGGGCGCGGGCGAAAACCGTCGATCGCAAGCTGCCGTTTGCCGGAGTGCCCTTTGCGCTGAAGGATCTTGGCATCGCTATGAAGGGCGTGCCGACGCATGGCGGCAGCCGCATCCCGGCCTTCACCCCCGATTTCAGCTCGGTGATGACGGAGCGCTATCTGGCCGCCGGCCTGATTCCGATCGCCACCAGCACCGCACCCGAACACGGGCTGAGGCTGGTGACCGAATCGGCGGCTTTCGGCATCACCCGCAACCCATGGGACACCGCGCATACGACCGGCGGTTCCTCAGGCGGTGCGGCTGCGCTGGTCGCGGCCGGCGTCGTGCCGGTGGCACATGCCTCGGATGGCGGCGGCTCGATCAGGGTGCCTGCGGCTTGTACCGGGCTGATCGGGCTGAAAACCTCGCGCGGCCGCGTACCCTTGACGCCGCTCGTCACCGAAAGCTGGTACGGCTTCGTCGTCGACCATGCGCTGGCCCGCTCGGTGCGCGATACGGCCCTGCTGCTCGACCTGACCCACGGGCCCGACCCGCTGTCGCCCTACGCGGCACCCTCGCCGAACGGCAGTTTCACTGCGGCCGCCGGGCGCGATCCGGGCAAGCTCAAGCTCGCCTTCTATCGAAAATCGCCGCTCGGCCTGCCGATATCGGAAGAGACGTTGAAAGCTCTGGATGCGGCGATCGGGCTGGCGCGCGAAGGCGGACACAGCGTCGAGGAGATCGACCTGCCCTATATCGATCGCGATTTCATCGCCGATTTCGCCAGAACCGTCGCTGCGGCGGTGGCCGGCACGATGCGTGGCGAGGCCTTGCGCGTCGGCCGCTCCATCTCAGGCGACATCGAACGCGCCACGCGCGTGATGAGCCGGTTCGGTGAAATTCTCTCGGCCGGCGAAATCTATGCCGGCCTGCAGCGGCTGCACGCAACCTCGCGCCGGCTTATCACCGAAACCGCGCACTATGATGCAGTGCTGATGCCTGTCATCGCGCACCCGCCGCTCGCCTGCGGCACCATGGACCCGAAAGGCGCCGACGAATTCATCGAGAATGTTCTGGACAGACTGCGCCTCGCCGGCCTGCTGAAGTTCAAGCCGCTATTCGGCCAGCTGATGGACAAGAGCCTGTGGTTCACCCACTGGCCGGCGATCCAGAACGTCAGCGGGCAACCGTCGATCACGCTTCCGGTTTACGTCACCGATGCCGGCCTGCCGCTCGGCGTCCAGGCCGCCGGCCGCCCCGGCGACGAGGAAACGCTTTTGTCGTTCGCCGCGCAGATGGAAAGGATCTCGGGCTGGCTGGGCCGACGGGCGCCGCTGCAGCGGCCGGCATAGGCGGTGATTTGATCGATCGTGACAGCAAAGCCGTTTGCCCCCTCGTCCAATTCTCGCTAAGACGCCGCCGTTCATGCCAAGCTGGGAACCACGCCGATGACGGATGTCGCCGCCACCGCCGAAATGCAGGCCGCGCTGCTTTCAAGGGCGCTGCCCTATATGCAGCGCTACGAGAACAAGACGGTCGTGGTGAAATATGGCGGCCACGCGATGGGCGACATCGCGCTCGGCAAGGCTTTCGCCCGCGACATCGCACTTTTGAAACAATCCGGCGTCAACCCGATCGTCGTGCATGGCGGCGGGCCGCAGATCGGCGCCATGCTCAGCAAGATGGGCATCGAATCCAAATTCGAGGGCGGCTTGCGCGTCACCGACCAGAAGACCGTCGAGATTGTCGAGATGGTGCTGGCCGGGTCGATCAACAAGGAGATCGTCGCGCTGATCAATGCCGAGGGCGAGTGGGCGATCGGGCTGTGCGGCAAGGACGGCAACATGGTGTTTGCCGAAAAGGCGCGCAAGACCATGATCGATCCGGATTCCAACATCGAGCGGGTGCTCGACCTGGGCTTCGTTGGTGAGCCTGTCGAGGTCGACCGCACATTGCTCGACCTCCTGGCGCGGTCCGAAATGATCCCGGTGCTGGCGCCGGTGGCGCCCGGCCGCGACGGCCATACCTACAACATCAACGCCGACACTTTTGCCGGCGCCATCGCCGGCGCCTGCCAGGCGACGCGCCTGCTGTTCCTTACCGACGTGCCCGGCGTGCTCGACAAGGACAAGAAGCTGATCGACGAGTTGACCGTGGCCGAGGCCAAGGCCCTGATCAAGGACGGCACTGTCTCGGGCGGCATGATCCCCAAAGTCGAGACCTGCATCGAGGCAATCGAGCGCGGCGTCGCAGGCGTCGTCATCCTCAACGGCAAGACGCCGCATGCGGTGCTGCTCGAGCTGTTCACCGAACACGGCGCCGGCACGCTGATCGTGCCGTGAGGCCGGGTGTCTGAGGGGCTCAGGCGTTTGGCGAAATAGCGGTCACGGACTGACGCGACAGGCGTTCGACAACCATCGATTCCTCTTCCTCGTCTTGCGGCGCGCCCCAGAATTCGGCGAGCGTCGGGCCATTTTTCAGGCGGCGGTCGCGGACCAGAAAGCCCCAGACTTCGCGGAACCAGACGCGGCGGCCCATTTTGGTGTACCAGCGCATCGAATGCCGTTGCTCCGGATCCTTGTGGAACAGGATGCGCGCCAGCGCCTTGGGCCGCGACTGCACGGCCAGTTCGATCAGCTTGATGGCGAAGAACAACATCCACGGCTTGAGGCGCGTCATCCGCAGCACCTGGTGCTTGTAGTCCCACAGGCGGGCGTCCAGTTGGATCACCTTGCGGTCCCTGGCAATCCTGAAGAACGGCGTCCAGCGGTGCGGCGTTACATAGAGCGCCTGGATCTGGTCGGGGTCATAAGCGATCAGCTGGCGGAAGCCGCGCCAGAGGTCGCGCAAACTTTCGTCCTCGAAACCGGCCACCCAGGTCGCCATCGACAAGATGCCATTGAGGCGCAGCAGCCGTATCGCCTCGCGGTCGGATGAGGTGCTGCCGCCCTTGCGGATCAATGCAAGCGTCTGCTCGTCGGTATTTTCCATGCCAAGCAGCCAGCGGATGACGCCGGCCTGGCGATAGAGATGCAGGCTGTCGGCGTCGCGGACGATGTCGTCGGCGCGGGTGGAGCCGACGATCAGCACCGGCACATTCTCGGCGATCATCGCATCGAGAAAGGCGCGCCAGGCTTTTTTGGACGACGTCGGGTTCTCGTCGGCAAGGTTGATCAGCTCGACGCCATGCTCGCGGTGTAGCCAGGCAATCTCCCGCGCGAACTTCCCGGGGTCGCGGTGCCGCCAGCGCGTCCAGAAGCCGCGCTGGCCGCAATAGTTGCACAGATGCGGACAGCCTCGCGAGAACTGCATGACCACCGCACGCTTGTCTCCCCAATAGCTATAGCGGCTGAAGTCGATCAGTTCCCAGCCGATGCGGTAATCGTCGAAATTGGCGTCGTCCTTGCCGGCCGGGTGGCAAAAGGACGGCGCGAATCGTCAGGAAAAGCGATCCCCGCCACGTCCGACAGCGGCTTGCGTTTCTCAAGCGCTTCGACCAGCGCGACGATTGTCGCCTCGCCCTCGCCGCGCACGATGAAGTCGAAGGCATGCGTTTCGGCCAGTATGTCGCGCCAGTGATAGGTCGGAAACACGCCGCCATAAATCAGGATTGTCGCTGGCTCGATGTCCTTGACCATGCCGGCGATCAGCAGGGCTGTCGGATGTGCAGAGGTCGAGCCGGAATGGCCGATCAGAATGCAGTCGGGATGGTCGCTCAAGGCGTCCCGGACCAGCGTGGCAAGCGCCATCGGCCCGAATTCGGCGTCCACAAGCCGTAGTTGATGTCCCGCGTCGATCAGCGGACCGCCCAGTGCCAGCAAGCCGAGCGGCGGCAGATGGTCGTCCGGCACACGGCTGCCGATGGCGGTATGCGGCGGGTTGATCAAGACGATTTTCATGGCGGGCCTTATGCAATGGCGGTCCGCATGTCGTAGTCGGCGATCTAGCTCTGGAGATTGGCTCGCTTCAGCAGTTTGTGTGCAGCTTTTCCGCAGAAATGCCTATCGTCTGAGATGTGCAAGCGGGACATGGCCAGGCCCCTTGATGTTCTGCAGCACAAGCTGCGTGTGTACGTCGCGCACGCCTTCGAGCCGCATCAGCCGGTGCATGACGAAGGCATTGAGCTCGTCGACCGACGGCACCATGACATGCAGCAGGAAATCGTAGTCTCCAGTCATCGTCCAGCACGACGACACCTCGTCCATGCGTTGCACGGCGGCGATAAAGGTTTCGGGCGAGCCGTCGCTGTGGGTTACGAGGCGCACCTGGATGAACACTTCGACCATCAGCCCGACGGCGCGGCGGCTGAGCACCGCAGCAAAGCCCTTTATGATGCCCGCTTGCTGAAGGGCCTCGAAGCGCCGCGCGCAAGGTGTCGTCGACAGCCCAATCTCCTGCGCCAATTCGGAGACCGGCTTGCGCCCGTCGCGTTGCAGGATGTCGAGCATCTTGATCTCGAATTCATCAAACTGAGGCATTTTCACTCTCCCAAAGCTCGACCGTGGAGTCTTTTACCTCCAACCCCGCATTTGAGCCACCATCAAAGCTGATTTGCCTCGCGCCATCCCGCTAGAATTTCCGGCAATCCGCTGATCATGATTTCCAGGGAGAGCAAGCCATGACAATGAACGTTGCCGACTATGCCCGCGAATGCGCTGCGCGAGGCCTTCGCGGCGATTATTCGGTCTGCCGTGCCGATTTCACCGTGGCGCAGGGCTACAATTATAGCGACCAAGAACAGGCGGTGTGGCGCACGCTGTGCGACCGCCAGACGAAGCTGACCAGGAAGCTCGCCCACCATTCCTATCTCGATGGCGTTGCGGCGCTCGGCCTTCTCGACAAGATCCCGGATTTCGGTGCGGTCAGCGAGAAGCTGCGCAAGCTCACCGGCTGGGAGATCGTCGCCGTGCCGGGGCTCATCCCCGCCCAGCCGTTCTTCGACCACCTCGCCAACCGCCGCTTCCCGGTCACCAACTGGCTGCGAACCCAAAAGGAGCTCGACTACATCGTCGAGCCCGACATGTTCCACGATTTCTTCGGTCACGTGCCGATCCTGACGCAGCCGGTCTTTGCCGACTTCATGCAGATGTATGGCAAAAAGGCCGACAGCGTGATTGCGCTCGGCGGCGACGAGATGATCACCAGGCTTTACTGGTACACCGTCGAATACGGGCTGATACGCGAGCCGGGCCAGCCGCTGAAGGCTTTCGGTGCCGGGCTGATGTCATCCTTCACCGAGCTTCAGTTCGCGGTCGAAGGCGGCGAGGCGCACCATGTCCCCTTCGACCTGGAAACCGTAATGCGCACCGGCTACGAGATCGATAAGTTCCAGCGCGCCTATTTCGTGCTGCCGTCGTTCGACGCCCTGCGCGATGCTTTCGAGACCGCCGATCTTGCGGCGATCGTGGCGCGCCGCAAAGGCGAGCCAGCGCTCGACCCGGCGAGCCTATAGGCTGTCGGCTGTTTCCAACGCCTCGGCCTTCAGCCGGGCCAGTTGGTCGCGCTGAAGGTCGAGGGACGCCGTGACGAAGCGCAGGATCGTGGCGAGCTCAGTGTCGCTGAATGTGGCGATCACCTTTTCCCCCTCCTGCGCGATCGCGCCATAATAGCGCGTCGATAGTTCTCGCGTGAGTTCCGTCGCCTCTATGACCACCTTGCGCCTGTCCTCAAGGCTGCGCGTTCGTGTCAGCAGGCCGCGCGCCTCCAGCCGGTCGATCAGCGCGGTGACCGCGGCCGGCGTCAATCCTGTTGCGGCCGCGACCTCGCCAGCCGATCGCGGGCCGCCATAGAGCAGCGCCAGGCAATGGCGTTCCGCCATACTCAGCCCAAGCCTATCGCCCACTGCCTCGTCATAAGCCTGCGTCGCGTCCTGCCAGCCCATAATGGCAAGGCTGATGGCGGTCTTCATGTCGGCCCGATTCATGCTTGACGAATTTATTTCGACCATCTAACTATCAATCTGCCTAACATTACGTCCATTATAGTAATATGCTGCATCAGGCGCAAGGCAAGGCCTGTCGCAGCCTGCAAGGAGTGAAACATGAATCAGACCCCGACGCGCGGCCCACTCACACCGGCCGAGGAGTTCAAATATGCCAAGCTGGCGATGGAGTGGTATGGCTGGGGCTCTCCCATTGGCCTTGGCATCGCTCTGGTGGCGCTGGCGGCGGCCGCCCTGCTGTTCCGCATCGCCATCTTCGGATTTTGACAGTCTGGCAGCGGCGCGGTTGAATGCAGCAGAAGGCTTAGGGCCGAGCTCAGGCGGCTTCGGAAATATCGCGGTCGATGATCGACAGATTGCGGCCGCGATGCTTGGCCTCGTAGAGCCGCTGGTCGGCGGCGCGCATTAGCTCCGACACTGCGGCGTCTCTGCCGCAGGTGATGCCGCCAATACTGACTGTCAGCGGAACCGTTCGTTCGTCGACGGGCCGGAAACGGATACGCTCGACTTCACGGCGGATGCGCTCGGCGATGCGCCTGGCCTCGTGTTCGGTGGCACCAATCAGAAGGGCGCAGAATTCCTCGCCGCCGATGCGGCCAAGCACGTCGCCGCTGCGCACGCCACGCTCTATCGCGTTTGCGATCAGGAGCAGCGCATCGTCGCCGATCAGATGGCCGTAGCTGTCGTTGATGGTCTTGAAATGGTCGGCATCGACGATCAGCAATGCCCCGCGATCGGATTTGCGCCGAGAGCCGTCGAGAGCGGCAAAGAAACTTTCGCGGTTGAGCATGCCGGTCATGTCGTCGCGGCTCGCCTTTTCCGCCAAGCGCCTGTGCGCGGCGGCGAGTTGGGCATGGGCGCGGGCGAGCTCGCGATGCGCGGTCTGCAACCTTTCGCCCTGCCAGAACGTATAGGCGCCGACGCTCCAGGCAAGCGCGAGCGGGCACACGGTGGATGTCAGCCAAATGGTGCGATTGATCGGAAACCCCATTGCCGGCACGACGATCAGCGTCAGCAAAAGCGAGACCGCGACGGAGGCGAAAGCGATGGCGGCAGACTTTAGAAATATGCGATTCATCGCTTGCTCCCACTGGTCCGCCTTGGTTCCAGCAAAGCGCTGAATGTCACCTTTCGGCGATGCTTAAGATTTTAATCATGGCGCCATTTTTACTACCCAGGGCGCGCATAGGTTGTGGATAAACCTCCTGTTAGAAAGATCGTTTCGTGCCATAAGGACGTATGACCACACTTCCCGACCCCGCCCGCTTTGCCCATGTCACCGACTGGGTGTTCGATCTCGACAACACGCTTTATCCGCACCATTCGAATCTGTTCTCGCAGATCGATGTGAAGATGACCGCCTACGTCGGAGAATTGCTGACGCTGCCGCGCGAGGAAGCACGCAAGCTGCAAAAGGAGCTCTACCGCGAATATGGCACGACGCTGAACGGATTGATGACGCGCCACGGCATCGACCCCGACGATTTTCTCGAGAAGGTCCACGACATCGATTATTCCTGGCTGGTTCCAGATCCCGTCCTAGGCACCGCCATTCGCCAGCTTCCCGGCCGTAAATTCATCTTCACCAACGGGGATCGCCGGCATGCCGAACGCACCGCGCGGCAGTTGGGCATTCTCGAGCATTTCGATGATATTTTCGATATCGTCGCAGCCGGACTGAACCCCAAGCCGGCGCGGCAATCCTATGAGAAATTTGCCGAACTCCACGCCGTTACCGGGCAAAATGCGGTGATGTTCGAAGATCTTGCCCGCAACCTGTCGGTGCCGAAATCGCTGGGCATGACCACAGTGTTGGTGGTGCCGCGCAATTTCGAGCCGACCTTCTCGGAAATCTGGGAACGCGACCCGGCCAACGAGGACGATGTGGACTTCGTCACCGACGACCTCGCCGGCTTTCTCACGGCGATCGTGGAAGTCCCTGCTTGAGGCAGCCGGCGCGCTTCAAGTCCTTGCTTGCATGTCAAAGTTTATAGAAGCGGCTGACGATCCCCCAGGCCTCGTCGGCAGTGTCGACGAAATCGATGATATCCTGGTCGCCGGGCGTGATCGTGCCTTGCTCGGCGAGGAAATCGAGGTCGATCGCCCTTGCCCAGAAAGCCTTGCCGAACAGGATGACCGGCACGCGTTCCATTCGGCCGGTCTGGATCAGGGTCAGCGTTTCGAAGAACTCGTCCATCGTGCCGAAGCCGCCTGGAAACACCGCAACGGCCTTGGCACGCATGACGAAATGCATCTTGCGGATCGCGAAATAGTGGAAGTTGAAGCAGAGTTCCGGCGTCACGTAGGCGTTTGGCGCCTGCTCGTGCGGCAGCACGATGTTGAGACCGATCGAAGGCGCGCCGACATCGTCGGCGCCACGATTGCCGGCCTCCATGACGCCCGGCCCGCCGCCGGTCACCACGACGAATTCGCGATAGTACGAGGTGGCCGACTGCTGCGAGCAGAGGCGGGCGAATTTGCGCGCCTCCTCGTAATATTTGCTGTTTTGCTCGAGGTTCTTCTTCTGCGTCTCGTTCTTGGCCGCCCAGGCTTCGCCGCCGGGCTCGGGAATGCGGGCGCCGCCGAACAGGATGACGGTCGATTGGATGCCGCGCTCGGCCAGGATCATCTCCGGTTTCAGCAGTTCGAGCTGCAGCCTGACCGCGCGCAACTCGCGCCGCGTCATGAAATCGGGATCGTTCCAGGCCAGCCGGTATGTCTCCGCGCGCGTTTGCGGCGTGTCCGGCACGCTTCTCGACCGCTCCAGATCCTCGTCCGAATGCGGCAGCGGCGTCCATCCCGCCTTTTCCATGGGAGTCATATTTGCTTTACCCGTCCAATCATTCACTTGCGCCGTCCCGTGACGCTGCTGCGATTGACCCTCCCCAAGCCTTCACATAGGGTCCGCGCGACTTTCAAACAGGTTAAGGCGCCGGCCCTTAACAGCTTGGTAATGGAGCGAATTCATGTCGAAGCCCGATCTCGCGAGCCTCGAGGAGATCATCGAGAACGCCTTCGAGGAACGCGACACGATTTCGACCGCAACCCGCGGCGAGACGCGCGAGGCCATCCAATCGGCGCTCGACCTGCTCGACCGGGGCGTCGCCCGCGTCGCCGAGCGGCAGGCCGACGGCAAATGGCACGTCAACCAGTGGCTGAAAAAAGCGGTGCTGCTGTCTTTCCGGCTCACCCCGATGGAGATCATAAAGGGCGGTCCCGGTCAGGCGGTATGGTGGGACAAGGTGCCTTCGAAGTTCGACGGCTGGAGCGCCGTCGATTTTGAGAAGGCGGGCTTCCGCGCCGTGCCGTCGTCGATCGTGCGCCGCTCCGCCTATGTCGCGCCCGGCGCCGTGTTGATGCCGTCCTTCGTCAATGTCGGCGCCTATGTCGACAGCGGCACCATGGTCGACACCTGGGCTTCGGTCGGCTCCTGTGCCCAGATCGGCAAGAATGTGCATCTGTCGGGCGGCGTCGGCATCGGCGGTGTGCTGGAGCCGATGCAGGCCGGCCCAACCATCATCGAGGACAATTGCTTCATCGGCGCCCGTTCCGAAGTGGTCGAAGGCTGCATCGTTCGCGAAGGCTCGGTGCTCGGCATGGGCGTCTTCATCGGCCAGTCGACCAAGATCGTCGACCGCGCCACCGGCGAGATCTTCTACGGCGAGGTGCCGCCTAATTCCGTCGTCGTCGCCGGCTCGCTGCCGGGCAAGCCTTTTCCAAACAACGAGCCCGGCCCCAGCCTCTACTGCGCCGTCATCGTCAAGCGGGTCGACGCCAGAACCCGTTCCAAGACATCGATCAACGAATTGCTGCGCGATTGATCTTTCTCAACGAATACGGACGGAATTCGCTTGCCTGACAGATCAGACCTCATCTGGCTTTTCTTCAGAACTTCGGGCCGCGTCAGCCGCGCGGCCTATTTTCTGGGAGGACTGCTGGTGGCCATCATACAGGCCCTCCCACTCTACCGTTTCACGCTGGTTCCGGAAGGCACTACCGAGAGCAACATGTGGTCGTTCATTTTCTTCATCGCCTTCATTGCCTCGCTTTGGTCGAACGTGGTGCTGGCGGTGAAGCGGTTGCATGACCTCGACAAGCCGGGCGTTGCGGCGCTGGTGCTGTTCGTGCCGGTTGTCTCGATTATCGCTTTCCTCGTGCTTTGCCTATTTCCCGGGCAGCCGGGACCCAACCGCTACGGCAAGCGCACCAACGCACCGGCCGAACCCTGAGCGCCGATCGGATATTTCGTCATGCGCTACCGCTCGCTTGATTCGAAACTGATCCTCGAAACCGCCGAACGGCTGGAAGAGCGCGTCGCCGAGCGTTTTCCCGATGCCGGCTTGCGCGGCGTCGCCGCCGAGCTCGTGTCGCTGTCGCGCGATCTGGCAAAGGCAGCCAAGGCGCTGGAGGCGCCGATCTGGTGGCTGCGCGGCCTCATCATCGCCGCCTTCGTCGTCGGAGCGCTGATGTTCCTGTTCGTCGGCACAATCCTGCCGCTCGGCCGCATCTCGGGAAACCACGATGCCTTCCAGTCGGTGCAAGGCATCGAAGCCTCCCTCAACATGATCATCCTCGCGGTGCTGGGCTTTCTGGCCCTGATTCGCTCCGAGGAGCGGATCAAGCGCAAGCGGGTGTTTCGCCAGCTCCACGGGCTGCGTTCGCTGATCCACGTCATCGACATGCACCAGCTGACCAAGGATCCGGCAACGCTTTCAGCCAGTTTCAAGCCGACTGCGCATTCGCCAGCCCGCATCACCAACGCCGCCGACCTTGCCCGCTATCTCGACTACTGCTCCGAGATGCTGTCGATCACCGGCAAGATCGCCGCGCTGTTTGCGCAGTCGGTCAATGACGCCGTGGTCATCGACGGCGTCAACGACATCGAGAACCTGGCTTCGAACCTCTCGCGAAAGATCTGGCAGAAGATCACGCTGATCGAAACCCCTCATGGGCAGCCGGCACGTGCGGCGAAGACCTATCCCGAGCCGGGTCCGCCGCGTCGGCCTGCAGTCCGCAGACAACCGGGGCCGGCAAGCTAAAACCGGCCATCCGGCGGCAGATCCGCTAGAACGGTTCATCGTTTCGCAGAAACGCCGAACCGCTCTATCTTTTTGTTTTGACGCAATTCCGGACGGAAAACCGCTTCACACTTTTCCTGGAATTGCTCCAGAGCGGCGGAACGGGGAGTTCCGAAAGCCCGGTTTTGCGCCGGATGCTCTAAGCGAATGTTAATCACCCTGGCCCAGCATGCCGGCGAAGACTGTGTCGACCGGCACGGAGCGCTCGACTGGCAAGCGACCTATCCCTGACCACCAAGGAGCCGCGCAAAACGTGGAGCGCCGCCGCTCGCCTGTTTGCCTGGTTCTCTTCGCCGATGAAATTGGAACCGGAAGCTGTCCGCGCCCGGCTTCTCGACACCACCTTCGAGCGCAAATTCGCGGTCCTGTTCGGCACCATCAGCGTTCTGTTGGTTGCGGTCAGCGCCGCTCTTGCCACCGGGGATTGGTGGCCCTACGCCTGGATTGCCGCCGACCTGATGCTTTTCACCGTCCGCGTTCTGCTGATGCGGGAATGCGAGCAGGCCCGCAGGCGCGGCTCGAAAGGGCCGCTGGCGGGCCTGATGGCAGCCAGCGGCGTCTGGTCGGTCGTTTTCGGCCTCGGCTGCTATGGCTGTGTTGCCAGCGGGAATATGGCGCTTTCCGTACTTGCCGCCTTGAATGTCGCAGGCGTCGTCGGCGTGGTGTCGTCACGCAATGCGGCGACCCCGCGCTTCGCCATATTCGTCATGTTGGCCGTAAGCCTGCCTTACGTGGTCGGTGCATTGTTTTCTGCGGCGCCCGGAATGCCGATCGTCGGAATTCAAACGCCGTTCTATGTGGCCGGCGTCATCATCGTGCTGCTTCAGAACCACGCAATCAATGCCCGCATGATCCGCGCCGAACTGGACAATCGCGACCTGGCCATCAAGGACGCGCTGACCGGCCTGCCAAACCGCATCTTCCTGCAGGAGAAATTGCGCGACATGTGCCGCGACCTTGCGGCGCCGGCCGCCAATGGCGGCAAGCCGTTTGCAGTGCTCAGCATGGATCTCGACGGTTTCAAACAGGTCAACGACCGTTTTGGCCACGCCGTCGGCGACGTGCTGCTGCGCAAGGTGGCCGAACGATTGAAGCGCGGCTTCCGTCCGGGGGACGTGGTCTTCCGTATCGGCGGAGACGAATTCGTCATTCTTTTGCCCGCAACCTCGGAGATCGAGGCCACCTACCTGGCAAAGCGGGCCATCGAAAAGGTCTCGGTGCCCTTCGACCTCGGAGTCGGCTCCGCCATCCATGTCGGCTTGAGCGTCGGCAGCGCATGCGCACCCGCCGACGGAGGCGATCCGGAAATCCTGCTCACCTGTTCCGACCATGCGCTCTACGAAGCCAAGCGCACCGGCAAGGGCCGTTACTGGGCGCCTGTGCGGGCTACGATCTGACGGTCGCGACAACGGCTTCCGGCGTCTGGCAGGGCGATCCGCGCCTCTTCTGCTCGGCCGCGCGCACCAGTGCCGTGACATGCTTCAGCAACGGCGCCGGCGTGCCGGCCTTTTCGGCCAAACGCAGGACCGCGCCTTGCAGTTCGCCGATCTCCGTCGGCCGGCGGCGCTGAAGGTCATCCCACATCGACGAACGCGCGGCAGGGTCGATGGCAAGCATCCGCCGCGCCAAGAACTTGAACAGCCAGTCGGGCAGGCGAAGCACTTTCGGCAGCAGCGCGGGACGCAGGCCGGCGATGCGAGCGGGTTCGATGCCCGTCGCCATCATTGCCGCCAATGCTTCGTCGATCTGGCCGGCCAGGATCAGCCGCCAGCGGCGATCGGCAAGCTCTGCCGCCAGCGGCAGGCCGGAAAGCGCCACCAGCGCGTTGTTGAGGTTGAGCAGCAGCTTGCCCCATAGCACCGCTTCGATGTCACCATGCGTGGCGACGGCAAAGCCCTCAACGTCAAGCAGTTCGTCAAGGCCTGTCGGACCCTGTTCGATCATCACCTTGCCGCCGCTGGCGCGGTGCAGACGAAGCGGCAATTCGCCCTCCGCCGATTGGACCACGTTGAACGGCACCATGCCCGCGAGCACCCGCCGGGCGGCGAGATGGGCTCGCAACTTATCGGCATTGTCGACGCCGTTCTGCAGACTGAGTACCACCGCATCCGGTCGGGCATGGGCCGCAATAAGCCCGGCCATGTCCTGCGTCGCGCCGCTCTTGACCGTTAGCAGGATGACATCGGCACCGGGGAATGCCGCGGCCGGATCGGCGGTGACCGACAATGCCTCCGGCTTGACGGATCGGTCGCGGCCATCACGGTCGGTGATGCGCAATCCACCTTTTTGCAGCGCCTTCTCNTCTCGATGCGAGACCGCGCCAGCAGAACCACCTTTCGCCCGGCAAGTATCAGGCAGCCGGAGGCGTAGCAGCCGATACTGCCGGCACCGGCGATTACGATCGTCCTGCCATGCGTGATCATGCGATGGCCCTGTCCTGGTCGAGAGGCCTTGCCGCAACTATACGGCATGAAAACCATAATGTCGGCGGCATGGCTGGCCCTTATGTCTGGCCGTGACAGGCCTTGCGCTTTCGACTATCGCTTTTGCCCATGACGCTGCCTACCGATCCGACCAGAAATCTGGCTGCTCTCATCCGCTGCGCTTCCGTGACGCCCGCCGAAGGCGGTGCGCTGAGCGCGCTGGAAGAAATGTTGAAGCCGCTCGGCTTTGCCGTCGAGCGCCCGGTGTTTTCCGAATCCGGCACACCTGACATAGAGAACCTTTACGCGCGGCGTTCCGGCAACGGCCCGCATCTGATGTTTGCCGGCCATACCGATGTCGTGCCGGTGGGCGATGAAACAGCCTGGACGCACCCACCCTTTGGCGCCGAGATCGCCAATGGCGAGATGTTCGGCCGCGGCGCCGTCGACATGAAGGGCGGCATTGCTTGTTTCGTCGCGGCGGTAGCGCGACATATCGCGCAGAAGGGCGGCCCGAAGGGGTCGGTCTCGCTGCTGATCACCGGCGATGAGGAAGGGCCGGCGATTAACGGCACGACGAAGCTGCTCGAATGGGCGGCCGCCAAGGGCGAGAAATGGGATGCCTCGATCGTCGGCGAGCCGACCAATCCCGACGCGCTCGGCGATATGATCAAGATCGGCCGGCGCGGCTCGCTATCGGGCACGGTCGTCGTCAACGGCCGCCAGGGACACGCCGCCTATCCGCAGCTAGCCGACAACCCGGTGCGCGGCCTGGTGACGCTGGTCGACGCCTTGCTTGACCCCGTCTTCGACAACGGAACAAGGGATTTCCAGCCGACCAATCTTGAGGTCACCTCCATCGATGTCGGCAATCCTGCCACCAACGTCATCCCGGCGAAGGCGGCGGCTACCTTCAATATTCGCTTCAATGACACATGGACCGCCGAGACGATCCAGGCCGAGATCCACAACCGCCTCGACCGGGCGGCGAAACGCAAGAAATACCGCGCCGGCAAGAAGACGCCGGTCGACTACGAGATCGTCTGGCGNTCGTCTGGCGCGACGGGCCGAGCCATGTTTTCCTGACACGCGACGACAGGTTGATCGAGACGCTTGGCGGCTCGATCAAGGCGGTGACCGGCAGGAAGCCGGCGCTCTCCACCTCCGGCGGCACCTCCGATGCCCGCTTCATCAAGGATTATTGTCCGGTGGTCGAATTCGGACTGGTCGGCAAGACCATGCACATGGTCGACGAACGCGTGGCGATTGCCGACCTCGAGACGCTGACGCAGATTTATCTGCGCTTCGTTGAAGACTGGTTTGCGCAGGACATATCCTAGTGATGCTTTCAGCGGATGAAACCTACGCTTCGCTTGCCGGTGCCTGGCGGCTGATGCTCGGCAAGGCCGACGGATTTCGCCTGCTCGACCTTTCGGCGGACGGATTCTGGAACTCCTTTTTTGCCATCGTTGTCGCGGCGCCGGCACTGATCGTCGGCTGGGTCGGTATTGCCAACGAAATCGGCGATCCCAACGCATTCGTCGGCCGTTTCAGCATGTTGATCCGCCTGGCAACCGTCGATATCGGCGCCTGGGTGCTGCCGCTCATAGGCCTCGCCCTGGTGGCGCCGCGGGTCGGCGTCGGCGGCCGTTTCGTCCATTATGTCGTGGCCAGCAATTGGGCCTCGGCGATCATCGCCTGGATGATGCTGCCATCGGCGTTGATCCGGCTTTTCCTGACGTCGGCCAACGAAGTCTCCGGACTCGTGTCGCTGCTGTTGTTCGCGCTGTCGATGGTCTTGACCTGGCGGATGACCAACGTTGCGATCGGCAGGGGTGCGGCCGCCGGCAGCGCCGTTTTTGCCGGCATGTTCGTGGCGTCGCTGATCGTCCTGTTCGGCCTGCAGGCGCTGCTCGGGATCAGCGTTCCGGATCAGCCAGGCGTCGGATAATCGACGCCGACGAGAAACAGCCCGTCGGGCGGCGCCACCTGACCGCAGGCCGCACGGTCGCGCGCCTCAAGCGCCGCCTTGAGGTCGGCAACAGTCCAGCCGCCTTCGCCGACACGTTTGAGCGAGCCGACCATCGAGCGCACCTGGTTGTGCAGGAATGACCGCGCCGAAGCGCGGACCTCAATGAAATCGCCCGCCCGGCTGACATCCAGCCGGTCGAGCGTGCGGACGGGGCTGGTGGCTTGGCACTGGGTCGAGCGGAAGGTGGTGAAATCATGCCGGCCAAGCAGCACCTTTGCCGCTTCGTGCATGGCACCGGCATCGAGCTGCTTCGGTACCCACCAGATCTTGCCCTTGTCGAGCGCCGCCGGCGCGCGGCGATTGACGATGCGGTAGAGGTAATGGCGGCTGATCGCCGAGAAACGCGCATCGAAGCCATCCGGCACGACGGCGGCCTTCAGGATGGCGATGCGCACCTTGGCCGCCTGCAGATGCGCGTTGACGGCGTCGCGCACCTTGTCGCCGGGCCATGCCTTGATCAGATCGACATGCGCCACCTGAGCGGTCGCATGGACGCCGGCATCGGTGCGGCCGGCGGCGCGCAGCGAAACCTGCTCACCACAGAACTTCTCGATCGCCTGCTCGATCGCCTGCTGCACCGATGGCTGGTTGGCCTGGCGCTGCCAGCCGGCGAAGAGACTGCCGTCATATTCGATGTCGAGGCGAAAACGCGGCATTCCCGGATCGAGGCGAAATCAGGCGGCGAGGGCTGAGCCGAAGGCCGAGGCGTAGACCAGCCTGCCGGTCTCCGGCGCCTCGCCCCAGGCAAGCGCCTGCAAAGCCTCGCTTTGGTAGTCGCTGTCGAATTTCGCGGCACGGGCACGGCTGTAGCCGAAACGCCCATAATAGGCCGGATCGCCGAGCACCACGGCGAGCGTCTCGCCGGCAGCTTTCAGGCGGATATGCGCCTCGCGGACCAGCGCACCGCCGATGCCGGTGCCGTGGAACGACGGCTCGACCGCTAGAGGCGCCAGCGCCACCGCCGGGAAACTCTTGCCGCCATTCTGCACGAAGAGCCGTGAAAACAGGATATGGCCGACCACTTGCCCGTCTTCGTCCGCCACCAGTTCGACGACGGCATCACCGCCGGTGACCAGCGCGTCGACCAGTCCGGCCTCCGTCTGCTGGCCGAACGCGTGTTCTTCGACAAGGCGGATCGCCTCGCGGTCCCGCGGCGTCGCCGCGCGTATGGACATCATGCTCATGACAATTTCATTCCTTTTTCGAGCTTGGCCCCGCGCAGAAACTCCTGCGCGGCAATGGGCCTTCCGCCCGCACGTTGAACTTCGACCGGCCTGATCGCGCCTGACCCGCAGGCGACCGTCAGCCGGTCATCGAGAATTCCTCCCGGTTCGCCGGCGCCTTGCGAGAGCGTCGAGCGAAGCAGTTTCAGCCGTTCCACGCGGCCGCCGATTTCGGCCTCGCACCATGCACCGGGAAAGGGCGACAGGCCGCGAATCTGGTTGTGCACGTCGCCGGCAGGTCGCAGCCAGTCTATGCGAGTCTCCGATTTATCGATTTTCTTGGCGTAGGTCACCCCCACCTCCGCCTGTGTGGTAAATGTCAGCGTATTCCGCTCCAGCCGTTCGAGCGCTTGCACGATCAGCGCAGCACCGAGGACCATCAGCCGGTCGTGCAGATCGCCGGCCGTCATGTCGGGTCCAATGGGACATTTTTCAACCATTGCCACCGGCCCGGTGTCGAGGCCTTCCTCCATCCGCATCACCATAATGCCCGTTTCGGTATCGCCGGCCATGATGGCGCGCTGGATAGGGGCAGCGCCGCGCCAGCGCGGCAATAGCGATGCGTGACCGTTGAGGCAACCGAGCCGCGGCGCCTCGAGAATGGGTTTGGGTAGAAGCAATCCGTAGGCGACGACCACGGCGACGTCGGCACGCAAGGCGCGGAACGCCTCCTGCTCCGCCTCGCTCTTCAGCGACACCGGCGACCGCACCTCGATGCCCAGCCGCTCCGCCTCGCGCTGCACCGGCGACGGCGTCAGTTCGAGCCCGCGCCGGCCGCC